>JACNKX010000082.1 GCA_014381825.1 Planctomycetota bacterium | reverse complement strand
CACCTTCGTCTGGACCGCTGGCCACGGCAGCGACACGGTCGAAGGGGGAAGCGGCGCGAACGTGCTGCAGGCGACCTTCACGGCGAATGCCGACGTAGTCACTCTGACGGCGAACGGCTTACGAGCCGACGTAACAGACGGCGCCGACACGATCAGCACGGCCCGCGTCAGCCAGATCGACCTGAACACGCTGGCGGAAACAGACACGGTCACCGTCAATGATCTCAGTGCAACCAGCGTCACGCTGGTGAATATCGCTGCAGGTGACGATGCAGATATCGTCGAAGTCGACGGTACGAGCGCGGGCGATACCGTCAGCACCGAAGAGATTGCTGGCACGGTCGAAGTGACGGGCCTATCGGCCGTCGTTCGCATCACGGCTAGCGAAACCGTTCGCTTCGATGGTAACAAGGGCGAGGACACGCTCATCGGCAGTGGCACCACGCCGAGCGTGGACGTCGCTGCGGGTCGGATCACGAGTGTCTTGACGGGTAACTTGGACTTCATCAACACGGAATCTTTGTTGCTACACGCCGGAACCAGCTTATCGCTGACCGAAGCTTCCACCTTCGTCCATACACCCAGTGCCATCACCGACGAAGGAGCGTTGGAAGCCGACGCCTTGGAAGTTCGATACACGGGTCTCGCCTCGGGTGACACGATCATCCTGAGCGGGAACACAACCGGCGACAGCCTCTTGGCTCACGGCACCAACGACGACAACACGTTCACTGTCTCCTCGACCAGCGTGGTCCTAACCGGTCGCGCGACGTTGAGCCTAACCAGCCTCGAAACGATCACCCTCGAAAGCCTCGACGGCAACGACTCCTTCGACCTCACACCTGGCACCGCCACCTTTAACCTTCACGCAGGCGATCCAAGTACCGGAAGCGATAGCCTGACTTTCCATGGTCAAGGTGCCGCAGTTACACAAGACTTAGGGGCACACTCGATTTCTGAGTCTTTGCTTGAAGTGGTTGTCTACTCCAGCATCGAGGCGATTACCGTAAATCATGCCGCGGCGAACTTTAACCTTGACGGAACGGTTGGCCCGGATGACTTCCTCGTAACTCCGCTAACTACCGCTTCCGTGGAGATCCAACTCCTCGGCGAAGCTCCTGCTGTTACAACCAGCGGTATGGGCACGGTGACAATCCGCGACAACAACGGCGGTAGCGACTCACTTACTGTCGTTGGAACAAACGCGGACGACTCGATTCAAATCGATTCGACAGACGTCAACGTCGGTACTCTGAAGGCAGTCGCCTACGACACTTCGAACATCGAGTCGTTGGTCATCGATGGTCTGTCAGGTGACGACACCTTCGCGGTAACGCCAGACGCCAACACGCCTCCGATCCATATCGAAGGTGGTGATCCGATTGGTGGCGGAACAAATGGTGACCAACTGAATCTGCTGGCCGGTGGTGCGGCGGTGACCTTTAATACGGGCCCCGAGGTCGACGAAGGCAGCCTCGTTGCGGGGGCGAACTCACCAGTAAGCTACGATCACATCGAAGCTATCGGCGCGTTCACTGTCACCGGTGGTGCTAATATCAGCGGTACCAACGACACTGACTCGATCACAGTCATCGCTCGCGATGACACCAGCCATGCGGGCACGGACGGCGAGCGAGATTTCACCGTTTCGGTCAACAATGGTATCGAAGTGCTATTTGTTGATACGCCTTCGTTGAACGTAGATGCACTGGGCGGTCGCGACGAGATTACGCTACGCACACCAGCCCCCAACGATACCGAGTGGGATGTCGATGTCATCGTAATCGGTGGCACGCCATCCGACGGCGATCGTTTGGTCGTCGAAACACCAGGACATGACAGCATCTTGTATACGCCCAGCGCATCTTCGCCCGACGACGGAACTTTACTGATCGACGAGGCGACGAACGACACGACAATCACGATCAATGGCATTAGCGAATTGGTGTACGACGGCGAAGACGGCGACGATGATCTAGCAGTTGCATTTAACGGAACCAATACCTACACGGTCGGTCAAGCCGTTGATGCAGGTCGGTTTGCCACGGATACATCGCTGCCGATTGACTTCACAAACCTTGGCACTATCGGATCGCTGACAGCGAACAGCCTTGGTACGACAGACGTCTTGCGAATTGAAGGTACGTCGCTGAACGACTTGTTCGATGTAACAGGCACAACGGTTCAACTGAATCGTCAGCTTTCGATAACACATAATCTCGCTGCGAGTGAAACAGTCCAAATTGTGGGAGCCGGATCGAACACTGACACCGCCGACTACACAGGACAAGGTGCTGCGATCGCTATCGACCTTGGCTCGTCTTCCTTCGTGGAAGCAGGATTTGCGACGATCGTGTACGGCGACCTTAGCGCAATCGCCCTTGATGCGGCAGTCGGCACGATTGACGTTGACGGAACATCCAACGCCGACACATTTGATGTTACTCCGACCGGCGCAAATACGACCGACATCGTAATGAACGGTGTGGCTCCCATCGTGAGCACTAACAACTCCGGCACCTTGAACATCCGCGAGTCAAACGGTGGCAGCGACGAGATCATCGTTCATACCACGAGCGAAGACGACGCGATTGCTGTCACTTCGAGTGCGATCAGCCTGAACGGTCGTAAATCGATCGCTTACGCATTCGCGAACATCGAGTCCATCGTTGTCGAAGCCGGAACTGGTAACGACACGATCGAAGTGACTCCGGATGCGAACACGCCAGTCATTCGAGTCGACGGGGGCGATCCGATCGGGGCGACTCCCGGTGACACGCTGAACATCCAAGCCAGCGGACAATCGGTAACGCTGAACACCGGGCCGGAGAACGACGAAGGCAGCGTCAAGGTCGGAACAACGAAACTCGTCAGCTTTAACCAGATCGAGGCGCTCGGCGCGTTCTCGGTGACGAGCGGTGCAACGGTCGCGGCTGGCAACGACGCGGATGTGATTACTGTGATCGCTCGCGACAGCAGCACGCACGCAGGAACGGACGGCCAGCAAGACTTTACCGTTACGGTGAACGCGGGCTTTGAAGCATTGTTCCGCGATACGCCATCGCTGATCGTGAACGCTCTAGGCGGTAGTGACGAGATCACTGTTCAGACACCTGCGCCGAACGATGCTGAATGGAACGTCGACCTCACAGTCAACGGCGGCACGCCATCGGATGGCGACCGATTAGCCGTCGAGACGCCTGGACAAGACACCGCGATCTATCGTCCCGGCGCGACACCCGACAGCGGATCCCTCGTAATCGATGAATCGACGGACGATAGTTCAATCACGATTAATGAGATCAGTAAGTTCGTTTACGATGGCGAAGCAGGGAACGATCGCCTTACTGTTGAGACACTTTCGGGCTCTGATGCTGTTAGGTATCTCCGTGGTGCTGCGATTGACGCCGCTGAAGTGATGGTCGGCAGCGCCCTGCCAATCGGATTCATTAATCTTGGAGCGGGCGCGTCGGTAAGCTTGACAGATGCCAGTGGATCGCGAGTCGACTCGCTAACGCTGGCCGGCGATTCAGGCGACGACATTTTCGATCTGGCCACGACGACTGGTTCACTTGCGTTTAACAGTCAACTCGTCATCGCGACACCGGGCGTGCAAGACCTGACGATTGAAGGGCATAGCGGAAACGATCAGTTCACGGTCAACGCCGAGCAGCCATATCGAAACATCACACTTTCCGGCGGTGATCCAGCCGTTGACGCCGATCGAGTCGTGCTGAACGCGACCGACGACGCAACTTTGGTTCTCGGTGGGCCAACCGCGACGGTTTCCGGTGGCAATCTGAGTTCCGGCGTTGTGTCACTGCCAGGAATCGAAGCCGTCTCGCTGAATGCCGGCGCAAACAACCTCGTCGTCGACGGAACCACAAGTGCGGACTCGTTCATTGTGAGCCCAATCGCCGCGAATGTCGCGACGGTACAAGCCGAGGGCATTCGTCCAGTCGTGACGACCACGAACACTGGGTCGTTGACAATCAACGCACTTGGAGGCGGTGACGACGCTTTGGAAGTTCAGCTGAGTTCGGCTTCCGAGACCGTCACCGTGACTGCGGCAGTCGTCCAAGTCACCGCGGGCGCGGCGTTGAAAGCTGTGAACTATACGGCGAGCAACATCGATTCATTGTCGCTGTTCGGAAACGCAGGCGACGATATCTTTAACGTAACCGCGGATGTCAATACACCGACGATCTTCGTCGACGGGGGCGATCCGATTGGTTCGACACCTGGCGATACCTTGAACGTAACGTCGGGCACGACGGTCGTCATCAATCTAGGCCCGCAGAACGACGAAGGCACGTTCGAGGTTGGTGGAAGTCAGCCAGTGAACTTCGATCGCATGGAGTCACTGGGTGCGTTAAACACGCCGGGCGGAGCGACGGTGAACGCGTCGAACGGCGATGATGCCATTTCGATCATCGCACGTGATAATTCGACACACGCTGGAACTAATGGCATTCAAGATTTCACCGTTGAAGTCAACAACGGACTCGATGATCTCTCGATTTTATTCACAAACACGCCGACGTTCACCCTGAATGCCCTCGGCGGTAACGACGCCCTCACGGTTCGTACGCCAGCCCCGAATCAAGCCGAATGGTTCGTCGATCTCACTATCACTGGTGGACCTGGCGACGATTCTGTCACGTTGCAGACTCCAGGAACTGATTCCGTCCAAATCCGGCCCACGGGAGCTGACACCGCACTGATCGTCATCGACGAAGCGACAAACGACTCGACAATCACGCTCAGCTCGCTGGCGACTTCGCCTGGCGGTATTGAACACTTGTCTTACGACGGTGTGAGTGGCAACGACACGCTGACAATCGTTGGCGACGGCACCGGTGCGGGCACTGCGGATACGATCGTGCGTACAGTCGGAGTTGCCGCGGATAAAGGAAACTTCCGTGTGAACAGCCTCTTGGCGGTTGAGTATCGGAATGTTGGCCTCGGCGCGACACTGAATGTTGATGGTGGGGCGGCGAATGCAATTGACCGATTGGTGCAACCGGGTACATCGAATGACGATGAGTTCGCTGTCGAGGCTGGCGGTATTGGAAATCGAGTCGGACTTACTGGCTTCCTCGACGTCTTTACGACCAACATCGAATCGCTAACGCTGCTTGGCGTGGCCGGTGATGACGCGTTCACAATTGCAACGACAACCGCCTTTGCAAACATCAATCTTGAAGGTAACGATGCTGGGCAAGATGTCTTGAACGTGAGCGCAAGTGATGGCGTTATCGAAACTTTCAGGGTCACCCATGACATCCTCGGCTCGGGTAGAGTCACGAAGACCGTGGCAACTCCATTGCAAATCGACTACACAGCTCTCGAAGCCGTCACCGTAATCGGCAATGGCGTTGAGGACGTATTGACCGTCGAAGGCACCACGACCGATGATCAGTTGCAGCTGGTTCGAGGCCAGTTGGGCGATCGCGTTGTCGGCGACTCGCAGATTCCAGTCGAGGCGATCGGCAGCTTCGATACGTTAACTGTCGACATGGCGAACGCCTCTGGTAATGACACACTAACCGTCGATCTAACGCGATTGGTCGTTGCCACGACGTACGGCGTTGTCGCTGATCTTAGCGAAGTCGATCGAGTGGTGCTGCTCGGAACGAACGCAGCTGACGAGGTCACTTCGACGACCGATTCCGTCACCGTCTCACAAGGAACACGTACCGGAACGATCGAGTTCACACCGGGCCAACTCGACCTAGTCACAATTCAAACATTCGATGGCGCGGACGACGTTACGTTAACTTCCTTTGACGAGCCACTACGAGTCGAAGTTGGTGCGGGTGACGACAACGTAGACCTTTCGCTCTCGACCGGAGGCACGACCGTCGGCGGTGAAGGCGACGATGTCCTTCGTGGCGGTTCTGGTCCCGATACGATCGACGGAGGCCCAGGCGATGACCAACTCTTCGGAATGGGTGACGCGGATCTGTTGCGAGCAGGCGATGGCAACGACGTTATTCTCGGTGGCTTTGGCGCGGACCGAGTCTTCGGTGGTGCAGGCAGCGATCTGATGGTCTGGAATCCAGGTGACGGGAGCGATGTGGTCGAAGGCGAAGACGGATTAGATGTATTGCAGTTGTCCGGTGGTAACGTGCCAGACGAGTTCACGCTCTCGGCCAGCGTCGCGCGCCTGCAACTCGATCGCGTCTCCGGCGCTGCCAGCGAAGGCGTGGATGCGGCGGGCATCGAGCAGGTCGATCTAAACATCTCCACCGCGTTCGGAACTAATGTGACGGATCTCGCCGGCGCAGATATGTTCGTTGTGAACGATCTCTCGCAAACCGAAGTCGAAATCCTCAATCTTGGCCTTGGGCTAAGTGACAACGAGCCAGATGAGGTGAAACTAAACGGACGATCGACGGCTGATACGGTCGCGATCACAGGCGGAGCCGCGATCAATGTGGGCGGACTTGCGTACGACATCAACATCACCGGAGGCGCAGCCAACGAAGACTCCCTCACGTTCAATAGTAACGGCGGCGACGACACGATCGATGTCGCGGATCTGAGTGGTTCGTTCAGCGTCGACGATGTTGTGATCGATGGCGGCCAAGGCCATGACACGATTACAGGCTTCGGAAATCTTCGCGGAAACGTCGGCAACGACGTTCTGACGGGCGACGCTTCAAGCCAAATCCTGGAAGGCGGCGATGGGGCGGATCAACTGTTCGGTCTTAGCGGCGAAGACGATCTACGAGGCGGCATCGGTGAAGACTTGATGATCGGTGGCACTGGCAACGACACGATTGACGGCATGGACGGCTTCGATACGATCTTGATCGAGGGCACTTCCGCGCGTGACATCATCGACGTTCGTCAACCAACTGACGCGCAGCTGGTTCATACCGTGAACGGCGTTACGGAAACCGATACGCTCGTCAGCGGTTCTGTCGAGCAGGCAAGCGTTGACGCTTTGGGTGGCGACGATTTGGTTCGAGTGTTGCTGGCCGATCAACTGTTCGACGACGCAGGACGGAGCCTGCAGATCGCGGTTGCAGGTGGCAGTTCGACGGGTATCGGCGATCAATTGATCATCGTCGACGACGGCACAGACGATCTCACACTTTATCGCAAGGGTGTCCTCGACAGCGAAGGACGTGTGACGATCGGGCCCGCTAATATCGAGCCACTGGAGCACGTATTCACAGGTATCGAACGCCTTCAACTGGTCGACGAGAACGGTGCCGCTCTGAACGCAGGCAGCGGCGACGCGGCTCGATTGGTCGTGTTCAAGCACGATCCGTTCGAGTCGAATGAAGATCGCTTTACCGCGACGCTGCTAGGTGCCAACGAAACGGTCAATGTTGACCCGACGATCGATCCCGCCGGCTTAGTCAATCCGTTCGGTGATGGCTTTGACATCCCCGGTGACTCCGATTGGTATCGCATCGAGGCAGTCACGACCGGAACAATCGACGTTCAAGTTCTCTTTGAAGAGATTGCGTTGATTGGAACTCGACCAGGGCTGCCGGGTGACGGAAATCTCGATATCGAGCTGTACGACATCGACGGCACGCTGATCGCAGGCAATGGCACGTTTGGCGATAACGATGGTGCTCACGAGCTGGACACCGATGGCGATGCCTTCGAAGAAGACGAACGCATTCGCATTCCGGCAGTCGATGGCCAAACGTACTTCCTTCGCGTCGCTGGGCGTACGGTGGACGTGATCAACAGCTACTCGATCACCGTCATTAACGAAGCACCGCCTACGCCATTTGATATCGAACTGCAAGACACGCCAGTCGGTGCTGGGTCGAACAGCGATGATGGTCGTACACAGACCGACAATGTTACGCGCGACGGCACGCCGACGATCTTCTTCCGATTGGATGACGGTGTGTTCCGATTCGACGTTCCCGGCAACGACACCGTGACGACTCCGGTCGATCAACTCATTCCAATTCCGTTCCAAACGACCCCGCAGGCCGGCTTCCGCATCGCGATCTTTGACGAAGGCCCAACGCCTAATCAATCCGCGACCGCTCCTCAAACACCGGTCGGCTTCGCGACAGAAACAGGAACCGACGGACTCTACACGTTTACCTTCCCAACAGCGTTATCCGAAGGTACACATTTCCTCTCGGCTCGCGTCGAAATGATTGATCCGGCGACTCCACAACAAGCCGGCTTCGGCCCTCGCAGCCAGTCGCTGGAGATTTTGGTCGATACTTCCGCACCAAACATTTCGTTCGGCGATCCAAGTGTGGCGAACGACGGGATCGATCCAAGTGACGGCGATACGGGCGTGACAGGTGTTGTTGCTTCATCCCATGATCGCGTTACCAGCGACACCACGCCAAGCTTCTTTGGACAAGTCGAATCCGACTCGATCGTTCGTGTTTACGTCGACCAGAACGCTGACGGCATCGTCGACGCTGGCGATGTCTTAATCGGTACGACGACCGCAACGACGAGCGGTTCTAGCCAGAATCCGATCAGCCAGTGGCAATTGACATCGACCGTCGACCTGAACGATCCGGAATACTTCTCCCTTGACGGCGTGCGCCGCTTGCTCGTCACTGCCGAAGATCCAGCAGGCACGGTGACGGCTCCAGAAGGGCTGATCATCTTCGTCGATACGCAAGGTCCGCGGATCACCGGCGTCGATATCAACACGCAAGGAAATTCCTTCAGTCTGTTCGATCCTGATCCAATGGACGGACCAACTCCGGCCGTCAACTCACTAGTATTGAGCGTTGAAGATCTTGCTGCTCGCAGCAACGTCGACGCGAACTTCCTTTATGATGCGTTCGACAACGGGCTGATCGCCAACGCCGGTCACTATTCGCTGATCGGCGATAACAGCGGTGCGATTCCGATCGCTTCGATTAGTTTCACACCAGTCGCTGCTGCCGATGGCCAGTCGGCAACCGGAACGATCAGGCTTACATTTGCGCAGCCTTTGCCGGACGATCGATTTACATTGACCGTTAGCGACGCCGTGCAAGATTCCGCAGGCAATGCACTTGATGGCGAATCCAACGCGACGGAACCGCAAGGCGATCCACAATTTGCCAGTGGTGACGGAGTTCCTGGTACGTCGTTCTCGGCTCGCTTTACGGTCGATAGCCGACCTGAAATCGGGACAGCTACGGGCGGTGCCGTGCAAGTGGATGCGAACAGCAACGGCATGTTCGATTCGGACAACAGCGACGCGGCAAACCGCGACTTCATCTATCAGATCGGAACAGACACCGACCAATACTTCACTGGCAACTTCAACACCGCCACGATGACGATGGCCGCATCTGGCTTCGACAAGGTCGGCGTCTATGGCCAGACCGAAGCGACGCAACCGGGTCAGACGAATCCACAATACCGCTTCCTGCTTGACTTCGACCATGACGGCGCAGCGGACTTGGTTTCAGTGCCGACGGCCGAGTTCCAAGTTCCTGGCCAGCCCGTGGCGGGCGATTTCAACGTGGGTCATTCTGGCGACGAGATCGGGTTGTTAGCGATCAGATCGACCATAGGTGCACCACTTCCAAACGATACTCGCCCAACGAGATCTTATGAACTGCGGTGGATCCTCGACACTAACGGCAACAACGAACTCGATGGCAACGACACCGTCATCGTGTTGGACCAGTCCACCTATCCTGAGATTCCAGCGTTGATCGCCGCCCGGCAAGAGTTCCCAATCAATCCCCTGGAGCCGCCGACCGAAGTAGACCTCGCGCCGATCTTCCGACCGATCGTTGCCGACTTCAACGGTGATGGAAACGACGACTTGGCGATCTTCGACGCGTTGAACAATCAATGGAACTTCGACGTGGATCGCGACGGTCAGCGAGACGACGTCGTCGTGTTTGGATTGCCAGGCGAGACGGAACGACCCGTGGCTGGTGACTGGAACCTTGATGGCATCGACGACTTCGGCGTGTTCTCCGCCGTTCCGACGTCGCAAACACAGCCGGAACCTGTGCAACCGGCGGACTTCCGCTTGTTGATCTCCGATCGCTCCGGCGCCGTCCCTTCTGCAATCTTCGAACCATTTGCGCCGACTCCGCTTGGCAACGATGAATCCTTCGAGTTCGGCGATAAGACGGAATTTCCTGTGTTCGGCAACTTCGACCCTCCGGTATCGTTGACCGTTGGTGGTGGTGGGGATGCCGGTGGAGGTGATACAGGCGGCGGGACGGATGTCGTTTCCTATCAAAATGCGACGAATAAGCATGACGTTAACAACGATGGCCAAGTTTCGCCGTTGGATGCGTTGCTAATTATCAACGCTTTGAATCAGCATGGATCGGGAAGCCTGCCGGACTCGCTTCCAAGCAGCTCGCAGTATTTGCCTCCGAACGTTTACTTGGATGTCGACGGTGACGGGTTTGTGGCACCCGGCGATGTCCTTCGGGTAATCAACCAGTTGAATAACCCCAGTTCAGAGGGCGAGGGGGAAGCGACGCAATTCTCGTTTGTCGGGGCAACGGAGACATCACCAGCAAGCCAGCCGCTCGACGCTGCGAACGTGATAACTCCTGCCTTCATGGCGACGACGCGCGAAGCTGCCGGCACCGTCCAAGAAGATCATGCGGCCAAGTCGACGATCTTCCAGCGAGTTGGCAGTTGGTTGAACGGTGCATCGGAGCGAGTCGCTTCGTTGCTGGATCAACCTTCTCAGCGCCATCGTCGATTGCCGGCGAAGATCGCTCTGCCAGTTGCGGCTGCCGAGTTTGTCGCCGCCGAAATCGATGATGCGATCGCGCATCTCGCCGCCGATCAATCCGCCAGGAAGGAAGATTCCAAGACCAACGAATTAGACGACGCAATCAACGACATCTTCGGCGACTGGACAACGTAAATGCAATGCGGTTACCAGTCGTCGCCATTCAGCTGGCGATCCGCGCGATGACCAAGCTGCATGTAGGTGATGACATCAATGGTCTCCGCGCAGAATCGGACACTGCCATCTCCAACGGCGAACTGCGCGCCGCCAGGATGCTGGCTGCCAAACCCACCAACGGCGAGAGTGACATCCTCTGGAAGCTTGAACTCGGGAAGCACTTCCTCTTCTGCCTCGTCTTCGGATGACCCCCAACCGTATCCGCCATTGTTGCGGTAGTTATTGGACGCAAACGGATCATCCGTGTCACCGAACAGCGTCGCTAATGTATCTTCGTCGGTCATCATAGCTTCGACCGGAAGATCGTCGATCTCTAACCCAGGTGGATAGCCAGTTGGCCGCGAGAAGTAACGTCGCGTCCGCCAGTTCTTTCCCTGCGACGAATTGATGGGAACTCCCGTATTACGGAGCGTCGCACGTGTTCCAGACATCCAACCGAGATCGCCGGCGTAAGTATCCTTTTCGCCGACGAACAAGGTATTCGAACTGCCATCCTTGAGATCAAAGTAACTGACACGGCTATTCAGAAAGAAAGTACCGTTGTTCGTGACATCGATCGGTGCTTCGACGTCGTTGTGGACACCAGCATAATCACTATACGCGCGACCGCTGCCGGGCATTGAGGGACAACGGAATATCTGGATATCGACGCGTCGAACGGGCATGTTGTTCGGATCGTAAACACCGACGAGCGAGTCGATGTGTGCATGCGTGTTCTTTTGCTCTATGTAAGGAAGCAGCTGAATCAGCCAGTTGTGATGGTAGCCCTGTGGCAATGTCTTGATCGGCCCCGTCTGGTTGATCGTGCCAGGCGGATAGACTTGATGCAGCATCTCGTAGTTGTGAACGGCGATGATCAACTGTTCAAGGTGTTTTGCACAAGTCGCACGTCGCGCTGCCTCGCGCGCCGCTTGCACAGCGGGAAGAAGCAAGGCAACAAGAATCCCGATGATTGCGATCACCACCAAGATCTCGGCAAAGGTGTAGCCGCGTCTTGGGTGGCGAAAGCGGCAGCAGCGATGTCTAAACATTGGTTTCATTCCTGACACCATCGAGCGCTCAATACCTTTCGTCAAGCAATCGTCCGTCCGAGCGATGACCAAGCTGCTGGAATACTTGCTCGTTGATCGTATCGGTGATGTAACGGATGCTGCCATCACCGAACGCAAAGTTCGCGCCTCCCGGATGATCGCTGGAAAGGCCGCCGACGGCTGTCGGAACGGTAGGACGACCATTGATGATGACGGGCTGTTCATCCGAGGAAACCGTGTCATTCGAGTCTGTGTCCGCCGCTTCGGTCGGCTCGTCGTCATTCGCTGGCGCCTCGGACGTCGTTTCCAACGAGTCGATACCTTCCGCCCCATAGAAGTTATTCCCAACATTTTGGCTCGGCGGGACATTCATTCCGCCGACAGCTCGCCGAACGGCGTGTACCGCGTTGATGGGTGTGCCCGTGTTTCGCAGCGTGGCGCGAGTCCCTGACATCCAGCCCAGGTCTCCCGCTGTTATCAGCTTCTCGCCAAGGAATAACGTTTGCGATGCGCCGTCCGACACGTCGGTGTAGCGAACCGCACTGTTCAGAAAGAACACTCCATGATTATCGACGTCGATTGGTGCCTCGACATCATGATGAACGGCAGCATAGCTGCTGTAGCCCGCACTGGCAGACCACGACGATGGGCAAAGCAAACCACTGATATTTAGATCTCGCACCGGCGCGTTGGCCGGATCGTAAACACCGACCGCGCGGTCGACATGGTCATAAGCCGTGCGGCGTTCGATGTACGGCAGCAGCTGCCCAATCCAGTTATGGTGGTAGCCTTGCGCGACGTTTTGGATTGGCCCCGATGGCTCGACCGTTCCCGGCGGATAGACACGGTTCGCCGCTTCATAGTTGTGGATGGCAATGGCCAGCTGCACGAGGTTATTCGTACATTGCGCTCGACGGGCCGCTTCGCGAGCAGCCTGAACAGCAGGCAACAGCAACGCAACCAGAATTCCGATGATGGCGATTACTACGAGCAACTCCACAAGCGTGAAGCCTCGTATCGCGCGGCGGCACGGTTTAGTCTGTTGATTCATGACGACACTCCTAGGTCGGTCCTGAGGGTGATCGGTTCCTGTAACGATAAGATATTTCAGTGTTGTCTGCATGGTTAGAATTCCTCGGACAGCAACTGTCCATCGGCTCGATGGCCAAGCTGTTGATAGACTTGCATGTCGATTGTGTCTTTGATGAATCGAATACTGCCGCCGCCGAATGCAAAGTTGACACCGCCGATGTGATCGCTCTCGAAGCCGCCAACGGCAGTAGGGTTCGTAGGGAGACCGTTTACAACTGTCCAACCAGCAGTTAGTTGCTCTTGCGTCTGCTGAATTTCATCTTCTGAAGCTTCGCCTTTGGGAGCCGTGTCGATGAGGACAAATCCTTGGCTGTCGACGGGTTCAGAGCCCCATCCCGAGTTGTTCGCACCGCGCCTTCTCGCCCACCTATTCACCGAATTGACAGGCGTGCCGGTATTTCGAAGCGTTGCCCGAGTTCCCGATAACCAGCCGAGGTCGCCTGCCAACGCCAACTTTTCACCGAGGAACAAGGTGCTCGCCAAGCCATCCGAAACATCGAGCCGACGGACATCGCTGTTCAAGTAAAACACACCATGATTATCGATATCGATGGGCGTTTCGAGGTCATGATGGACCGCTCCGTAGTTCGTCGACAATCCCTGCCATCCCGCAGACGATGGGCATTCGAGAATTCCAGGAACGGGATGGAGACGAATCAGTTTGTTGTTGACGTGGTAAACACTAACCGTCCGATCTATATGCCAATACGCATTCTGGAGTTCAACAAAAGGTAATACTTGTCCAATCCAATTGTGATGATAGCCTTGAGGCAGGTTAGCGATTGGCCCTTGGTCATTGATCGTCCCCGGTGGGTAGGCCTTGATCGCATCTTCATAGTTCTGAACCGCGATAATCAGCTGGATGAGATTGTTTGCACATTGAGCCCGACGCGCGCCTTCACGCGCCGATTGAATCCCTGGAAGCAGCATCCAGAACAAGACTCCAATGATGAAGACCACAACGAGCAACTCGGTAAGCGTGAAGCCTGCTGGTACGTATCGACTCATGAGTCGTTCACCGCACTCTCAAGTTCAACGATGAAGGATCGCTCCTCCAAAACGCCATCGATTGGATCGTTCGGCCATCGAGCCTGGACAACGATGTTTCGCTTACTTGGTTCATTTTCGATCTGTTCAATACGGATCACGGCTTGGCCAGACTGTGTGCCGATCCGCGCCAACTCGATGCCCCATGTCTCTCCATCGTAGTCGGCATTCGCCTGAAGCTGTGCCTGCGCGCGTTGCACCGCTGACTCGGCAAACCAGAACGCTTGCACCCGCTGTTGCTCAGCTTGGGCAACTCGATGTTGGACGACGAGTCCTTTTACGATCGCGCCGCTGATCAACATCACGACGAGCAACGCGACGAGCACAGCAACCAGAACGACACCAGAGCGAGATCGCTTCATTTCGCACCTCCCGCGTGAAAGCCGACGCTTGCTTCAACTCGACTTTGTCTCGGACGCGCGACGCCTTCTCGCAACTCGGGAGAACGATATGACATCGTCATCGTAATGAAGACTGGGGTCTCCGTTGAGATGTCCCAGGACGTTGTTGTTCCTTCCAACATCGAGAAGACTTCTCGATGGGTCTCGGATTCGCTCGTCGTGACAGTGCGAATGATTCTTCGCGGATGCGTCGCGTAATCGACTTTGGTGGCATTCGGAAGAACGAGTCGCACGATGTCTACGTCGCCTTCTTCAATCATCTCGGCTGACGTGGCAAAGTGCGCGTCGGCGCGCAGTTGTGCAGCGATTCGCGAGGCGACAGTGGCTTGTGCCAACTCGTTCTGCAATTCCCCTTGCGCTCGAAACAGTGTTCCGATCGCCAACGCGACGGACGCCAGCAGAAACGTGAAGACCGTAAGCACGACTAGTAGCTCGACGAGCGTAAAGCCCGTTCGACGTGCGTCGCGGAATCGGCTTTGATTCAGTAGTTGCCTTGGTTTCATCGTTTACTATTCCCCTGCCGAAAATTGATGTCGCCAAGCGACGAGTCGGACGGGATCAACCAGTCGATCAGCTTGGTCTCGCCAAGCCAAAGCGACCTCAATCGTTTTGCTTGAGGGCGGCCCCTCCGCGTCCGTCACCGTGATTGATAACTGCGGATCGTCAAGGCCTACCGCTGATTCGTCGGGCAGCTCGAATCGTGCCGTCGTTTCGGTTGTCAACTCGTCCCAGGGTAGAACCATTACGCGTTCCATCACGTTCGCGACTTCTTGGTTTGCCGAACGAGTCTGCGACACTTCGCGGCGTTGCCTCGCGACCAGCGCCACCAATTGAGCGACGGCGATCATCACGACAACTGCCAACGCAATTCCAATTGCCGTTTCGATGAACATCGATCCGCGACGGCGATTCGTCAAAGATTCCTGGTTGGTGAATCGATCAACTAACATCAGGACAGTCCTTGAATCAACGAGACGAGCGGCATGAATAGACTGACCACGACGAAGGCAATGATCATGCCAAACACAAATAACACGGCAGGAAACAGAACGTTCAAGGCCACGCGCAGGCGATACGCCAGACGGCGGATGCTGCTGTCCGCCATCTCTTCTAACGCCCATTCCACATTCCCGGCACGCTCTGCGGCGGTCAGAACGGCTGCATCTGACGATCGTATTAGCCTAGCCTTTCGCAAAGCTTCGCACCAATGCTCGCCATTGTTCAACGCGTTGCCGGCGCGCGTCAGTCGCATTCTTACGCTCGATTTCGGATACAACTTGGCCAGCAGCCAAATCATTTCCGGGAGCGGACGCTGTTGGCTTACCGAAAGAGCCAAACAACGCATGACGATTCCCCCGTCCAATCGCAGCACAAACCAGTTAATCAACGGCAAGTTACGAGGTAGCCACCCAATGTAATGAAGTAGTCCAACGCCGAGAAACGCCGGCAGCCAGATCAGAACGGGCATCGCGATAAACCAATAATTCAAAGTGTACTCAGAGATCGCAACGAGAAGCTGAGTCGCCACCGGCAGCTCGAGCCCAAACTCCTCGAACATCTGTGCAAAGACCGGAACAATCTTCAACATAATGAACGTCAGCATGCCGACCAGCACGTTGGCCACCACACCGAGATAAAACACCTTCTCGAAGATCGAACGCAGCAGCGAGTCGGCGTCGTCGTCGTACTTGCTGACTTTCGCGAGCGCCGTCCCCAGATCGCCCGTCTCGATTCCAATCCTGACGGCGACCAGCGTGTCGAGCGGCAGATGTATACGTGTTTCGGCAAGCGCCAGCGAGAGTGGTGTGCCTCCCTCAAGTAGCTCCGCAAGTCGAGCCGCTCGAATACCGAGTTCATCGCTGCGTTCCATTGAGTAGGCTCGCGCAGCTTGTTCCAACGGGATGCCGCGTTCGGCGGCAGCCGCCAAGCACCACAAGAGCGTCCGATTTTCGGCACCCCGGTACCGACCCACTGCCATCATGACAATGGCGAGGATCACGATCCACGGAAGTGGCGCGCCATAGAGGAACGCCTGCATCGCCGTTCCAAGAATACCGGCCAGGATCAAGATCCAACCCGCCGTCGTCAAAATCAACCGGAGCGAATCATCCGCGCCCGACCCGCGGTTTCGATACGCCAATCGCAGCGACCACAGAACGGCCACTCCGATCCATATCAGCACGAACAGATGAATTGATCCAAATACTTCCATCGACGTATCAGGTGAGCCCTGTGATGAGACTGACCAAGGGCATGAACAACGAAATGACCATGAAGCCCACTAAGATTCCGACCAAAATGAACACAACCGGCGGCGCAATCGAACGCAGCAGCACTGTTCTCATTTGCACGCGTAGCAGCAGCATGTCCGTGACCGCCCGTAACGCATCCGGCAGCTTACCTGTTCGTTCACCCCAACGGATGAACGGAGTGATGCTAGCCGGCAAACGATTCGACTCGGTCAATAAATCCGAAAGCGTCTTGCCGCTTTCGACTCCGCTTGCAAACGACCCCGCGACCTCCCGAACATCAGGATCGCGGACGCCATCACGCGCAAGCAGTAAAGCATCAGGAAGCGGAACGTCGTACTCCAGCATTGTCGCCAGTAACCGAGTGAACGCTGCCGTTCCACTCCATTGCCAAATTGGACCGACCAACGGCATCGTCGTCGTGAATCGATGCGTCATGGGCGTGCCGATGCCGAAGCACGCAAGAACCGCAAACGTGACCAGCACAGTGCAAAACACCGCTACGATCCATAGGCCGGGGCCTTCGGTAAGCCACAGAATTGCGTCGCTGACCCCGATCACGGCTTTGGTGATCGCCGGAAGCTCCAGCTCGAATTCCACGAACATTTGCTTGAACTGAGGGACGATGAAGATCGGCAGAAACGCCAAAACGAACAGTGTCATGCCGAGTACCAACATTGGATACGCGATCGCACCGAGTACCTTCCCCCACACTTCGCGCGTCGCGCGGTGATGTTCGACTAAATCATCTAATGCGACTCCAAGGCGTTGAGTTCGCGACGCAGCAGCGACTAGCCCACGGACGTGTGGCGCAAGGAATTTGCCGCGTTCGCTCATGACACTGTCCAAGGCGTACCCTTGCTCGACATCGCCCGCGATCTGTCTTAGCGCCTTCGCCACACGGCGACTGGGAGTATCATCGCCCGCCGCTCGTAATCCTTCGGCGAGCGGCAACTCCGAGTTGCTTAACTCGGCGATCGCAACAAGGACGTCTTCCGATTCTCGTTGCGAAAGCTTGGGAGCCGGTGCCTCGCGGTCATCGCTCACTGCAGTCAATTCGACGAGGTTCAATCCGCGTTCACGGAGTTGCTGCCGAGCTGCGTCGTCGTTGGCTGCCGACACTTCACCCTTGTGGCGAGTGCCTGCTGCGTCTTCGGCGATGTAGCGAAACTGCTTCATATTACGGCAGGCTCAGCTTGAAGAGCAGGTTGTAAAACGGTGCCATAACGATAAAGACGTACAACGCGGCGATCGTGCCACCCACTCCCGCTGACAAAATGATCGGCAGATAAATCGTCAGCCAGTTGCCCATATTCAGTGCGCGGCGCCGGTACGAGTCGGCCGTCTGACGAAGGCTCTTCGCCAACGGCTCGCGTTGCGTGCCGGTGTTGATGAGCCAGCCAAGCAACGGCGGAAACCCCTTGGGCAAAGGAGCCGACCGTTCTCCGCCTCGAATCCTCGTGGCGATGATGATGCTCGAATTCATCAAGATTCGATCGCCACTCGCCTCCGCCGCGAGTACAACCGCTTCGTCCAAGGGCACTCGCTGCTCGACCATCATCGCCAGCACATCAGCAAACGTCGCCATACGACCGACGTGAAGAACACGAGCCACGGTCGGCAAACCGCGAACGCCACGGTCGGAAATCGATGCAGCACGACTGGAACGATACAGCCACAAACCGCCAAAAATGGTAGTCATCAACCAAAAGCCAGCAAGAAGTTCGCCACCATACTGCCCCAAATACAGGACCCAATCGTACCACCAAGGTCGATCGACACCGAGCAATTCATGAACTTGCATGACGACCGGGGCGGTCTTGTATGCCGTGAAATAGAGCAGGTTGGTTGCGATGAATAACACAATGATCGGATAGATCAGCGACACGATCATGACCCGCCGAAGTTCTGCGGCGCGGCGAGCGGCACTTGAAACGCCTTCCAGCGCCGACGAGAGTTTGCCTGATCGAATCCCCGCGGCGACGACGGCACGATACACGCGAGGAAAGCCGTCCGTTGAGTCGTCGAGGGTATCAGCCAGGCTCTCGCCCGATTCCAATCGCCGCCCGAGCGATTCCGCCAACCGGCCCAGGCGGCCTGGCAAATCGGCACCGATTGATCGGAGTCCGCGTTCAAGTGGCACGCCCGCTCGAACGAGTGCAATCATCTCGTCGTTTAATGCGACCAGTTCGTCAAGCGTAATGCCACGAGTCGCAGGAACGGCCACGACGGAGACTCCAAGACGGGAGCGAGATACCAGAATGCGGCAGTCATTCTAACGGCTCAGCGCCAAAACTCCATCAGGCGACCCATTGTCGTTGTTCGCTCCGCGAACAGAACGTTTTGTCGGAGCGCTATAAGCGACTACGAAGTCTCGCCAGTAACGCGTCGAAAGACAACGATCTGTCCAACCGGGAAACGCGAATCCTTGGGCGATACCATTTGAAACGTATCATCGTCGAGAAAGCGAACTGTCCATTCTTTCGCGGCTTCATCCTCCGAGAACTTGATCGCAATCGTAACCTGTTCACCGTCTTTGGCAAGGACTTTCCATGTGCCGGAGTCACCCGCTAGGAAGCCAAACGTCGTCACTCCCAGACTCGCGGTATCATCATCACGAAACTCGACTTGCATGGACGCCTGGATCGTGTTGACGAGTGTTTGCGCGGCTGCAGTTGCCAGCGGGTTGTTGGTAACTCCCATCTGACGCAAGTCGGTTTGCGTCATCTCGAAGCTCACATCCCACTGGCCGATCAACTTCTTGCGAGCCGGATTGTAAAGGCCCATGACGGATACGGCACCAACGATCAGCGCCGCGAATATGCCGATCACAATCAATTGCTTGAGCGTCTTCATGGAGGCCTCTCAGCAGACGTACGCGGTTATGGATTTAGCGTCGGAGAACTGTAGCAACGAGCGAGGTATGTGGCAACGGAGAGCGGCTGCTAGCGACGCATTCATCCGCTGCGTCGGGGCAGCGCTGGTAAACTTCTCCGATTGCGGCGATTTTCTCGATTCGGAAGAGTTTTCGGACGATAACCTGAACCAGCCACGCGTGAGCCGACGGCGCAAGCCGCGGGTATAGCACAAGCAACTCGACGCTAACGCCTTCGGCGCAACAGAATAAGACAAGGAAGTCAGATGAATCGTACCGCATTAGCCGCTGCAGTATTGCTATCGATTAGTTCTTTCGTCGGATGTGCTACGCTAGAAGTGCCTTACGAACCGCTAGGCCACGCGGGCGGTTGGGATCCTGTCTACGGATCGTGCCAGACTTGCGGTACCTGCGGTGGAACGTGTGAAGGCCATACGCCAGCTTCATATATCGGGCATCAATTGCGATGTTCATCCGGATGCGGCGAGATCTACTGGGGACCTTGGTTAAGCGATCCTCCAGATCAATGCGACCCTTGTGACGACTGCGGCGACTTCGTTGGCGACCGTTGCTGCGAACCGAAGTTCCGACAGAAGCTTTGGTGGACGCTTACTGGACAGCACGGCGGCCATGCTCACGGCAAAGGCTGCTCGTCGTGTGGAGGCAAAGGGTGTTCTTCTTGCCGGAGTGGTGGCTGCAGCTCATGCGGAGGAGGAGGTTGTACCTCGTGTGGCAACAAGTTTACGGACGTTCCTTACTACGATGCCGGTGAGTCAACGGTCGCACCAAATGAAGCGCCGACGCCCGAGTTGCTTCCCGATACGCCAAGAGAAATCGAATTCGAGCCTGAGACTCCAGCGAGCATTCGGCCCGCCCAGGGCATCTCGCTGTCGTTACCGTTCCAAATTCGCTCGGCCCGCTTCACCCAGTAAGTCGCGAATTCTCGTCATCAGCGCCGCAAAAACTCAGGCCAAATCGAGTCGCTGACGAGTAGTCCTTCTTGCGTCATTCGAATACGAGATCCGTCGTCTTCCAGTAATTTGGCATGAGCGAATTTTGACAGCGGCTTTCCAACAAGCTGGTCAATCTCGAAGCCTGTTGCGGTCGCGAAACCTCCGCGATCAACTCCTTCAAGGCGGCGAAGCCCAAACACAAGTCGCTCGCGTGCGGAGTCTTCGGCATCAAGCGTCTCTGACTCAGCGACCGGTGATTGGTTGGCTAGCACTCGATTTAAGTAAGTTGTCGTACTGCGGTGGTTCGTTTCTCTCCGCCCGTCGATGTACCTTGCCGCTCCTGGCCCCGCAGCAAAGTAAGTCTCGCCAGCCCAATACACTTCGTTGTGCCGACACCGATGCCCCGGTCGAGCGAAGTTTGACACTTCGTATTGCTCAAAGTCGGCTTGCGTCAGACGGTGAATCGCCGCCAAATACATTTGCCGCTCGACTTCTTCAGCGACCTGAGTGAGATCTTCTTTCATCAGTCGCGACCAAAAACTCGTGCCACGCTCGAACATCAGCCCGTAGGTCGAGACGTGATCGGGGGAAAGACCCAACGCAAGCTTCAAGTCGATCTCCCAATTGTCTAGCGTCTCATCCGGCACGCCGAATATCAAATCGAGCGATACACTCTGCATCGTTTCACGGGCGGCTTCAAAGGCGGAAACAATTTGTTCACGGCGATGGTCCCGTTCGAGCAATGCTAACTTGGATGCAGAGAACGACTGGGCCCCCAGACTAATGCGGTTAAGACCATACGACGCAAGCAGATCGACTTTTTCGATGGTCAGATCGAGCGGATTCGCCTCGACGCTCGCCTCATGCCCATCTGCGAGCGGGAACCACTCGGTGATCGTCGCGCAAAGTTGCTGCAGTTGCTCACAAGTAAGATGTGTCGGAGTGCCGCCACCGATAAACAGCGTGTCGACTTCGCGCGGCGTCTCGAGCCATGAAAGCTCGCGTGTAATCGCCTGTAAGTACGAATCGACCAAGTCATCGCGACCCGCGATCAGCGTAAAGTTGCAATAGCCACAGCGGTGGCGACAGAACGGAACGTGGATGTACGCCGCGCGTGGCGGTGCGAAACGAGAGTTCGTGGTCACAGCCACAAGTATAACCGGCCACCGAGCATGTCCGGCAGGGCTTTCGAAACATGGCTGCGGATCTGGCCACTGTTGTAGCGTGTGCTGAAGTGACCGACGATCACTCGCTCGTTCTTAAAGCGATCCTTCCGCTCGATGTAGTCATCGAGATGCATGTGTCCATGCTTGTGGATTTTGTCTTTCCGATGGTCGGGCGCAGCAAACGTCATTTCGCTGATCAGCACGCGGGCCTCGTACATCTCGGGACAGTTGTCGAGACCGGCTGGAGCGCTGTCGCCCAGATACGCTAACTCGGGCACGCGTATTTCATTCGAGATCTCGATGCCTGAAAGCTTCAAGTCGCGAATCTGGTCGCCTCGTAGATCCGCATATTCCGGCTTCAGCTTCTGCTTACGTTCCCACACGATATAACCGAGCGCAGGAATCGTGTGGCGAGTCGCCGAGGCGGTCACCACCAACTCGCGCGACAACTCAATCTCGTCGCCTGCTTTCACAGGAATCAACTCGCACGGCAAGCGGCCTCGATCCAGCTGACGATAGACTTGCAAGAGCCGGTCGACCGTATCGACCGCATGATCCGGCAGATAGATCGTCGGCGGTTCCATCTTCATCATGCGGCGCCGAGCCACATAGACTGGCAGCGCGGCGATGTGATCGAGATGCGTGTGCGACACAAACCAAGTCGATGTCCCCATAAAGTCCCACGGTTGCGCACCGAGATCGAAGCCGAGCTTAAACTCTGGAATTCGCCAGTATGTTTGCACGGCGGCGCGCGAGTAGCCTTCGATTGTGATCCGACCGTGCTTCAACGTCCGGACCGGTGCGTTTTCGACCATCGTGTAGCCATCGGTAGCATTGCCTTAAGGGATGACAGTTTACGAAGCGCCTGGTTCACCGAGAAGGGGCTTGGGCCTGCAATACTGAAATCCGCGGCCCGTTCTTTCCAACATTCGCGACCACGCGACGAATACCCGGATAATTCAGGACTCATCTATCCTGCGATTCGTGCATCGCACGGCGTCACGAACTATAGTGATACGCGTTGCGAGAATGCTCGAAATCTCTTCAGTCAATACTCAAGATCGGATTAACTGCGCGACCGGTGTCGGACGCGAGCTTCAGTCATTCCTAGTCATAGGCCACAGATGAACGAATTGATCAACGCGGCGTTCAGCCCGACGGTTATGCCAGCAACGATTCTGTTGCTCGTCGTCGCGTTGTATTGGTTCGTCGCGGTCGTTGGCGGATTGGGGCTCGATCTTCTCGACTTTGATTTTGACTTCGACGGCGATTTCGATGCGGATTCAACATTCGACACCGTGATGAGCGCCGGAGCGATTACGCTTCGTTTCCTGAATATCGGCGAGCTTCCAATTAATATATGGGGGAGCGTCTTTGCCATTGCCTATTGGACGATTTCGATGCTGTGGCAGTCGCCAGAAGAAACAACGGCTGTACTCGCCATCATTACCATAGTCGTGCGAAACGGTGCTGTTGCCCTGCTCCCGACGAAACTACTGACGCAACCTCTACGAGGAAGATTTGAACCTGTTGAAGCCGAGCAAGCAGAGGACTTAATTGACCGAGTCGGCACTGTCACCACGGCAGAAGTAACTCCGCGCGGCGGCCAAGCACGCTTCACGGGGGCAGCCTCGCCGTTGCTGCTGAACGTTCGCTCGGCACAAACGGTCTTGGCCAAAGATGAACAAGTCCGAATTGTTGACTACGATCCGACCGCCCATATCTACACCGTTGAACGACTTAATCAGAAAGAATTGTGAGGGATAACCAATGGAACCTTTGATGATCGGTGGACTCGCACTAGTCGGCTTGATTGCGTTTATCATCGCCGCGCTGTTCGTCTTCTCGCAGTTCTATCGCAAGGTCGGGCCGGAAGAGGCGCTCGTTCGCTCGGGTAAAGGCGGATTGTGCGCGGCGACTGGAACCGGCATCTTCGTCATTCCCGTGCTGCATCGCGTTGACCAAATGGACTTGTCGGTAAAACGCATCGAGATCCATCGAAGCGGCGAGGCCGGTTTGATTTGCAAAGACAATATCCGCGCGGATATTGAAGTCGCGTTCTTCGTCCGCGTTAACAATACGCGCGACGATATCTTGCAGGTCGCTCAATCGTTGGGATGCAAGCGAGCCTCGGCGCGTGACGCGCTGATCGAGTTGTTTGACGCGAAGTTCTCCGAAGCGTTGAAAACCGTCGGCAAGCAGTTTGACTTGGTCGAGCTGTTCGTGGAACGCGACAAGTTCAAGCTAGAGATCTTGAATGTCATCGGTACGGACTTGAACGGTTACGTTCTCGATGACTGTGCGATCGATTACCTGGAGCAGACGCCGGTCGACAAGCTGGACCCGCGGAACATTATGGACGCCGAAGGTATCAAGAAGATCACCGACCTAACGGCTCAAGAACACATTATCTCCAACGATATCAGCCGTGAGAAGGAAAAGACGATCAGGAAGCAAGACGTCGAGGCTCGCGAGGCGATCCTGGAACTTGATAAGCAACAAGCTGAAGCCGAGGAACAGCAACGACGCGAAATTGCGGAGATAACTGCACGCGAGCGAGCCCAAGCCGAAAAAGTTCAAGAAGAAGAACGCTTGAAATCAGAATCTGCTCGAATTCGCACGGAAGAAGAGATACGCGTCGCTGAAGAGAACCGCGATCGTCAGATCATCGTTGCTCAACGTAACAAAGAGCGAACCGACGCGGTCGAGATCGAACGCGTCGAGCGAGATCGAATGCTTGAGCTGACCGAACGCGAGCGAGTGGTCGGTGTCGCTGATGTTGAAAAGGATAAAGCGATCGAAGTCGAACGCCGCAACATTCAAGAAGTGATTCGCGAGCGAGTGGTCGTCGAGCGAGCCGTGGTCGAAGAGCAAGAGCGGATCAAAGATACCGAAGCTTTTGCTGGTGCCGACCGACAAAAGAAGGTCACCGTGACGGCTGCCGAAGAAGCAGCTCAACAGGCGTTGGTCAAGGAAGTCAAAGCGGCCGAAGCGGCGAAGTCGGCCTCTGAATTGCTGGCCGAGAAAGCCGTGATCGAGGCAGAGGCAACTCGAGCTTCTTCCGAAAAGGAAATGCAGGCTACGAAGATGTTGGCCGAGGCAAAGACCGCCGATCAGGCAGCGGTTGGATTAGCTGACGCTCAAGTCATGATCGCCAACGCCGAGGCCGTCGAGAAGCACGGCACGGCGGAAGCCACCGTCGTCCAAAGGAAGATGGTCGCAGAAGCCAAGGGCCAGGAAGCCAAAGCCGTTGCCATCGAGAAGGAAGGAACTGCCGAAGCGACCGTCCTGCACTTGCAATATTCGAGCGAAGCGAAGGGTATCGAAGAGAAGGCCGAAGCGATGAAGTTGTTCGACAGCGTCGGCAAGGAACATGAAGAGTTCAAGCTGCGATTGGACAAGGACAAGGATATTGAAATCGCCGCGATTCAAGCTCAAGTTCCGATTGCGGAAGCTCAATCGCACATCGTCGGCGAAGCGATGAAGTCGGCTCGCATCGACATCGTCGGTGGCGAGAGCGAGTTCTTCGATCGTGTCATTCAATCGGTGAAGGGCGGCAAGGTTATTGATCGCTTCGTTGACAACAGCCAGCACCTGTCCGATGTGAAGAACACTTTCTTCAATGGCAATCCCGAGTACTTTCGTGATCGCCTTCAATCGTTAGTCAGTGAGCTGAACTTGAGCACGGACGACATCAAGGACCTGTCGATCGCCGCGCTGATCGGCAAGATGATCGGCCTAGCTGGCAGCGATGGGATCCGCAATGAGCTTGGGCGGTTACTTAGCCTTGCGTCGCAAGCGGGCTTGGTTGATGAGCGAGTGAACACGCTCAAGCTTGATAGTGCAGGTGTGGCGTCTGAAGACGGGGAGACTTCGGAGGTCTAATCTCGAACGCGACACGTGGGTACGTAGCGATTACTTTCGACCGCGAAGCGGTCACAGCCGGTAGCCGGTGGTAAGCAAAGCGCCACCACCGGATCAAGAACGCAACATGAAATGCATCCCGAAGGGATGCCAGCGAAGCGAACCGACAGATGTCAACATTCACAAGCCTCCACTACCACATCGTCTTCAGCACCAAGAACCGCAAACGCACGATCAAAGAATCATGGCAAGAACGTCTGCACGAATACCTCGGTGGCACTGTCAAAGGCCTCGGTGGAGTCCCACAAGGTGTCGGCGGTGTAACCGATCACGTACATCTTCTCGTGGGTATGCGGGCGACCCATCGCTTGTCTGATTTCATGCGTGAGCTAAAGAAAACGTCGTCGATATGGGTTCACGAGGAAATCGGTCAAGCGGACTTCGCGTGGCAGGAAGGTTATGGAGCGTTTTCGGTCAGCCCAACGGCAAGGGATGAGGTCAAGAAGTACATCGCCAATCAGCCGGAACATCCTCGGAAACGATCGTTCCAAGAGGAGTTGATTGGAATGTTAGAACGAGCAGGAGTTGAATATGACCCGAAGTATTTGGAATGACGCCGATCGACGGGGCGGCGCTGGCATCCCGCCGGGATGCCAGCAACCCGACTTGCAGACCGGACCAACACGCTCCCCAGCAACTCTCTTTCCCAATTGATCGCCCCGCATACCCGAATCGCACGATTGACACTCCCGCATGTCCGACACGTCTGATCAAATTCCTAACCCCGAGCCGCAGGTTGAGTTAGAAGGCGGCACGTACGAGATCATTCGTAATCGATTGGTCTCGCATGGGAAAGACATGCGCTCGCGGTTGGCGCAGCTCAACGACGCACGACGGAGCGTGTTCGGGGCGATCGAGACCGAATTGATCGAGACGGCTCGGATCACGACCGAACACAACTGCGTGCCGCGCGACATGATCGTCGTCGGCCGCAATCTGCTGTTCGGCTACAACGTCCACTTTGGCTTGAAGACCGAAACGAATCTCCGAGACGTTTTCTCCGTCTACGAATTCTCAGACGGTAGCTTCCATAAGCAGCCACTAACACTGATCCAGGACGAGAAGTTTCAGCGCGACTTTGCCGAAGTCTATCGCTACTACAAGCAAGCGGTCTTTGCCAAGTTCATGACGCGCGGCCCACACCTCTATATGGTGTTTCGCGTCGGCAAATCGCCGAGCGATATCAAGAGCTTCAAGTGGGCCATGGCCGGCGACGAATTGCATTACATCGACAACCGCAGCGATCACGAAGTCCGCTTTCCGCCACAACATCAGTTCGACTGGATTCGCACGACACGTGACATGCATCACTTCGGAGTGCATCCACACATTTCGGTCGAGGACCGGGTCTTCGTCGAGACCGTTGGCGGTGATCTGACGGTTAAGATCGAGAACAACACAGACAGTGGCGAAGGCATCTATGCGGAACCGGTCGAAAATCCCGATCAGACGCTCGACGACGCCGAGGTGCTGTACGCGATTGTCGGCAACATCATCCTGCTGAAGATCCGCCCTTATCAGGAGAAGGACTATCGCCACATCGCCTACAACGAGAAGACCAATCGGGCCGAGCGGCTCGATGCGATCGCCGACGCTTGTGTGTTGTTGCCTGATGACCAAGGGCTCATCTTCTCGAACGGTTATTACCTGCAAACGGGCGAGGCAAAGACATTCGGGAATGATCTGACGCAGATGATGTTCGAGCGGCGAGTTGCCGCGCCAAACGGAGAAGACTTCCTCTATATCTTCTACAACCGCGACACCGGCACGTATATCTTGCTGCCCTATCACTTGATCGAGCAGCGCGTCGATACACCCGTCATCTGCCACGGATTCACGATCTTTGATACCGGCGAGATGATCTGTTTCCAATCGCAAGACGAAGCTCAAAAGCATCACGGAATTCAGATCTGGCAGACGCCGTACGTTGGCGAAGACCATCTGCCGCACACGCAATCAGATTCCTTTCTCGCAAAGATCGGTAACCGTGACATCGTTCGCGGCATGGCCGAGTGTCACGAGACTCTCACGTTGATCAATCGTGAAGATGTTTACGCAAGTCTTTACATCGACATCGTTAAGAAGACAACCGACGTTTTGGACAGCTATTTTTGGCTCGCGAGCGACGAGACGTTCCAGCTGAAGGAGCCGTTGACCGCGATTAAAGCGACGGCTGCGTCGGCGATCGACGAATTCGAGAAGGTCGTTCGCGCAAAACGAAACACAGCGGAACAGACCAAGCAGGTAAGCACTCAAACGAAAGAAGTGCTTGGCGCCGTCCATCATCGACGCTTTGTTCACATCAACGAGTTCGTCGAGTCGCTGGCATCCTTGCGTCGCGTTCGTGGCGACATCATCTCGCTGCGAGATCTTCGCTACATCGACAGTGCCTCCGTCGATCAGCTTGAAGCGGAGGTCAGCGAACATACCGAGCGATTGTCGCATCGCTGTGTCGACTTCCTACTCCAAGCTGATTCTCTGCAACCCTACGCCGATCATGTCGCTGCGGAAACCGCAAAGATCGACGGGCTGACCAAGGCCAGCGAAGCGAAAGAACTGCAAGAACAAATCGCGGCGAACGCGAGCGAATTGGAGATGCTGATCGAGATTGTCAGCAACTTGAAGATCGACGATGCAACCCAGCGGACCACGATCGTCGACAACATCTCTTCGATCTTCGGTGTCGTGAATCAGGCGCGAGCATCGTTGAAGCGAAAGATGAAAGAGCTGGCTTCGGTCGAAGGCGTCGCAGAATTCAACTCGCAGCTAAAGCTGCTGAATCAAGGCGTTGTCAATTATCTCGACATTTGCGATACGCCTCAGAAGTGCGAAGAGTATCTGACCAAGGTCATGATCCAGCTCGAAGAGTTGGAAGGCCGCTTCGCCGAATTCGACGAGTTCATCCTGCAACTGACGGAGAAACGCGAAGAGATCTATAACGCGTTCGAAAACCGACGTTTAGCTCTCGTCGAAGCCCGCAATCAGCGATCGAACACGCTGATGAGCGCGGCCGAGCGGATCTTGAAAGGGATCAAAAACCGCGTCGATAATCTTGAAACTGTCAGCGACATCCACGGATACTTCGCCGCGGACTTGATGATCGAGAAGATCCGCGACATTGTCGATCAATTGGAAGAGCTGGATGATAGTGTCAAAGTCGGCGACATCCACAGCCAACTAAAGACCATCCGCGAAGACGCCGTTCGCCAGCTGAAGGATCGAGACGAGCTTTACGTCGATGGAAAGAACGTCATTCAGTTCGGCAGTCACAAGTTCGCTGTCAATGTTCAGCAGCTTGATCTGACGACGGTCTTTCGCGATGACCAGTTGATGTTGCATCTGACAGGAACCAGTTTCTTCGAGCCAATCGAAGACACGGAACTCAACGATCTCTCCGACGTATGGCGTCAGGAAGTTGTCTCTGAAAATCCAGGGGTCTACCGCGGCGAGTATCTCGCGCATTGCATTTTCCGTGCTGCGACCGATCCTGAGTCGTGCGTCAACGATGATCCAGCAATGTCGATCGAGTGGCTAGCTCGCGCGGAAGAGGGCGAGTTGCACGACTATGTCCGTCGCTTCATGGGACCTCGTTACGCGGAAGCGTACTCGAAGGGCGTTCACGATCATGACGCGGCGAAAATCGCGCAGGCTCTGGCAACAATGCAAGCCAGCATCGGATTGCTGCGATTCCACACGCAAGCGCGTGCCATGGCGCGAGTATTCTGGAGCCACTTCGTTGATCGCAAGCAAAAGACGCTGATGGCCGCCAAGCTGCACGGTTGCGGTGTGATCGGATCCTTATTCCCGAACACAGGGCAACAACAACATTACATTGGCAATTTAGCGACGATGCTGCACACGTTCGCCGACGACACTGAACTCTTTGCGGCAACTCTGGTCGAGGACGCAGCGGAGTACTTATTCCACGAATTGGCTTATGGCAATGACTTCGAGGTCAGCCGCATCGCAAGCGAGATGCACGACGCGTTTCGTTCGCATTTGTCCGCGAGTGGCTACGCCGACAAGTTCGCCGAGACACTCCAGAAGCTGAAACATGATCCTGCTGGCTGTTTGGTACTCGCACGTGATTGGATGCGGGCGTTTGTTGAGAGCCAGCCTGATGCCAACATGGATGAACAGCGTGACTATATCGATGAAGTCGCGTCGTTACTCGTTGCTGGAAAGCTCAATCGATCTCGGATTGTCGATGGGCATGTGACGGACGAGCTGACGGAAATGTCTGGTTCCCACTCGGTAATCATTGAACGCCGCTACCATTTGCACTTCAATCGCTTTACTCGAAAGCTCAATCAATACGATCGCGATGTTGTGCCAAGGTATCAACGCTACGTCGAATTGAAGAAAGAGATTGTTGACGCCGCACGCGACGAGATGCGACTGGAGGAGTTCCGCCCTCGAGTGCTGACATCGTTCGTTCGGAACAAGCTGATCGATTCTGTCTATCTGCCGCTGATAGGCGACAACCTTGCGAAGCAAATCGGCGTGGTCGGTGAACAGAAACGAACCGACTTGATGGGGCTGTTGCTGCTAGTTTCTCCGCCTGGGTACGGCAAGACAACTTTGATGGAATATCTCGCCAATCGCCTTGGCGTCATCTTCATGAAGATCAATGGGCCAGCGATCGGCCATCAGGTCACTTCGCTCGATCCGACCGAAGCGACAAACGCCGCTGCCCGCGAGGAAGTCGAGAAATTGAATCTCGCGTTGGAGATGGGCGATAATGTGATGATCTATTTGGACGATATCCAGCACTGTAACCCCGAGCTTCTGCAGAAATTCATTTCACTGTGCGACGCGCAGCGAAAAATCGAGGGCGTCTACAAAGGCCACACGCGTACATACGATCTGCGAGGCCGTACCGTCACGGTCGTGATGGCAGGCAACCCGTATACGGAGAGCGGTGAGAAGTTTCAGATTCCGGACATGCTCGCAAACCGAGCCGATGTCTATAACCTCGGCGAGATCATTGGTGACAGCGCCGACGTGTTCGAGATGAGTTATCTAGAGAACTCGCTCACGTCGAACCCGATCCTCAACAAACTTGCCAGCCGCTCGCAAGCCGACGTTTACGAAGTGATGCGGCTGGCGCAGTACGACGGTCACGATGACGTCGATCTCGAAGGCAACTACTCATTGGAAGAGTTGAACGAGATGGTTGCCGTCATGAAGAAGCTGATGCGAGTCCGCGATATCGTGTTGGCGGTGAATCGCGAGTACATCCGTTCGGCGGGACAGGCAGACGACTATCGCACTGAGCCGCCGTTCAAGTTGCAAGGGTCCTACCGCAATATGAACCGGATCGCCGAGAAGGTTGTCGCGATCATGAACGATGACGAGCTACAGACGCTGATCTTATCGAGCTACGAAAACGATGCTCAAACGCTGACCTCGGATCAAGAAGCGAATATGCTCAAGTTCAAGGAGCTAATGGGAATCATCACAAAAGAGGAGGCGAATCGCTGGGACGACATCAAGCGAACGTTTGCACAGAACGTGAAGCTACGCGGAGTCGACTCCGGAAGCGAAGTCGCTCAAGTGCTGGTCCAACTTGGATCGCTCGGCGATGGCTTGCATTCCATCCGGCGAGCGCTGGATGATGGCGTTGGTCAATTGGCTGCGCCGGATGAAGAATCCGCTGCTGCCCAGCAACAAGTCACCCGTGTCATCGAAGAATTACAATCGCTCAACGACGGCATGAGCTCACTTGGCACGACGCTCAGCAGCGGCGTCGACCATCTTGCACAATCGCCGAGCGAATCATCTCCGCTCTCCGCGGAAATACTCGAACCGCTGCTGAAGCAGTTGCAGAAGAGCGGCAGTTCCGATGATTTGTCTGCCGAAACACGCCGCATCATCGTCCAATATCGCTTGCCCAAGCAAGTCGTTGGCGTGTTGCAACACCAGTTTGAACTGATGAAAGCGTGGATGCTGCCAATCTTAAACGCAGCTAACTTGCAAAGTTCCGACATTCAGCGGCTGCAGCAATCGCTCGACGCGACACTAAATTCATACTCTACGCTCGTGGAGCATCTTGAAGACTTGCCACCTCGGCCTCCGTCGTAGTCAGAGGTATCCGGCGTCTGAAGAGTATTACGAGCAATTTTGAGACCCGTTAGTCAGCAGTCGGGTCAATAATCCAACGCTGGTGGCGGTCGTGATGATTCACTTCGATCACTGGCCGGGATTCGTGAGCGAGCATGTTAAAGTCAAGCGGAACCACCTCACTCACAATCGTTGTTGAACCGTCTAGCTCAGACGTGGCGAAGGGTTGAAGGATTTCATCGCGGAGTCGGTATAAACTTAGCGCCCAAGGATCACGGTCAACCACCAACAACTCCCGTGTTCCAACTTGGCCGTAAAAAGGCAGCTTGTCGGTCGTCCGGTCTTGAGGACTCACAACTTCAACCGCGAAGTCAGGACCGCCGTACCAGTATGCGCCCCGATCTTCTGCTTGAGTGTCTTTCAAGTAGACCGCCACATCGGGACATCGATAGTTGTTCTTCCAGTCATCTTCTTGATCGCTAACATTGACACCAGGAAAGATTCTTCCGAGACCGGACCATCCAAGGACAATATTCAAGATCGTTGTCAGGTCGCTTACCACTCGTTGATGTTCGTTGTTAGCCATCGGTGACATGACGTACACTCCGCCCCAAACTTCATCGAGTTTATCCAAGCCCGCTTGCTGACGTTGCGCAATCAATCGTTCTTCAAGGATGTGATCATTAATGATTGTGGTCACGATAATGCCTCGTCGGAACTCTCGGGAACGTCCTACTAGATTCTCACCGAACAAACTCGCAATGTCCACCAGCGATAGCTGAGATGCACGTCACGATTCGTTCTTGCACCGTACGAGCAACTGGTCAAATTCTTCTTCGAGTCCGCTCTGCTTAAGATCTTCCGTCGCTTGCAGGTATCGAATCAATTTCGCAGCCCCTTCTTTGTCGTTCAGTTTGTACTGAGCGAGGGCGACGGAGTATTTGGCATGAAACCAGCGGGCTGTTCTGGGGCGAGTACGCGACGCGACGCGTCGCCATTGGTCGAGTGCTTGTTGCCAGGACTCTTTGTCCTCGCGATCAAGCAGGAATCGGCCATAGTCCTCTTGAATCGAAGCGTTACTAGTATGCTCGTTGGCGAGTTGTACGAAACGCTCATGTGCGGCAGCGACGTCGCCTGTCGCAGCTAGAGCTTGGGCGAGCCTTCGATCAATCGATAGATTCTGAGCCGCGTCCAACTCTCCTCGCTTTGAATCAAGCCGTTCGGCAATATCAACGACGAGTTCTGCCAGATCCGTTAGAGCGGAACCGCTTGCAACTTCCGTAATCTTTGTGATCTGCTGAAACAGTTCGAACAATTGATCTGTCGATGCTGCGCCGACTTGCTTCAGCATCTCTCTCGCATCAACTTCCCGACCCGGCTGCCGCGCGATGATTCCGACGAGCAGCGAATCCGCCGCAACTCGCCATTTATCGGTTGGCTCTGGCACACCGGCTAGTGCAGCTTTCAGTAAGCCTTCGACGCCAGGAAGGTCACGGTCTCCATATTGCAACTGAATCGCCGCCAGGGCACTGACCGCTTCGCGCGCGACCGAACTCCATTCGGCCGGAATCTGATCGTCAGCGCCGAGAATGACCGCCCTCAAAACACCTTCGGTTCGCAGCAATTCTTCCTGGAGCGGTTGGTCCGCCCTGCGAAGTTCCTCAAACCGGTTCAACCAACATGTGCCTAATTCCTTGACAGCATTAGGGAATTGCTCGGAGTTTGCGTTCACCAATGAGAAAGCGTCGATCGCGTTACTCCAACGGTGATGAGCCGCTTCGAATTCGCCAAGCCAATACGCGGCAGTACTCGCGGTCTCGCTACTCGGCCAGTTGGCAAGATGCTCTCGTAGTAGTTCTGAATACGAATCGAGCCACTTTCCGTCAGCAGCGGATGCTTGTCGGGTGTTAGCGATCGCAAGGAGATGCGAGTTTGCGGCATACGGATGCGTCTTTTGAGAATGAGCAATATTTTGAAATCGAGTCGCTGCTTCGGCATGTCGTTTTTGTTGCTGTAAGACCAGCGCGGCTTTGTAGGAGAGGGCAAATCTTTGATCCGCATCTTCCGCCTTGATCGCTGCTGCAGCTGCCTTGTCGTAAGCCGCGACGGCGTCCGCCAGATTCCCTTTGCGATACAAGTCATCTGCTGTTCGCCGCAAGATCTCCACGCTGCCGTCGCCGCTGCCAGCACCGATCCGGATCAGCAGAATCTCAGCCCGCCGAGCCCAGTACCGCCCGTGCTCTTGTTCAACAAATGTGGCCGTTGAGATCGACTTGTCACGCCAACGCTCGGTTTCATCCGGATCGCGCCGGTCGGCGGCTGACTTCCACAAGCTGACATAAGTTTCTAGAAACGAGAAGTCGAGTTCCGCCGATGTCACGCTCGCAATTTTGCGTCCTTCTCCGACGACTTTCAATGCATCCGTGGCTTCATTGCGCGCCAAGCTCCAGCGGATTCGCTCGGCCCGCACCTGCAACTGCTCCTGAGGTGACAACTCGTCGGAGCTCAACGTCTTTAAGTATCCTGCTGCACCATCCGTATCGCCTAGCAAACGCAAACACGCAATCTGCTCCAAGCGCAAATCAACGTAAAGTGATTGGCCTGGCGCGAGTTGCAGCAATGGTTGTTGAAGCTGATCGATGGCTGCAGTTAACGATGCCGTTCGGTCACTGCTAGTGGCTGGAAAACACAACCCTTGATTCTTGAATGACCGCGCCTGTTGATATCGCACATGATTCTGAAGTGATGTCAATTCTTCAGCGGACAGTTCGTTAGGTCGAAGCGGGTTGCGTTGTCGGGCCGGAATCGTTTCGGAAAGTTCGCGATCGATCGCGGTGAGCGAAGCCCCAGCCTCGCGTAGTATGTCGCGGGCCAACGTCAGCGATTCGTCTGGATTCGCGGCGACTTCGGATTCCATCCGCGCGAGTTCACCTCGAGCAAGCAACGTAAGTGCGTCTTGGACTCGAACTAAAACGGCTCGCGGGCGTTCGTTATCATCCTTGAAGTCCGCTGCGACTTCGCGAGCCTGCCGCCAGAGCGCATCGCGCTGCGTGCCCCGTGAGTTCAGAGCATGCTCGGCATAGGTTCTCATTAGTTCCACCGCGAGCTCTACATGATCAATCGGAGTAAGCTGCGAATTGCCCAGGCGTTCATTGCAGTAAGTCTCGGCCAACGTGAAGAGCCGTCGTTCGCGCAGGCCGGAGACGAAGCCAGTGTCGTCATTCCCAAACAGACAAGGCGTTAAAGACAGCGTGATCGCTAAGAAAGTAGCCGTCACACTCCGCCGTGACGAGCCCAATTGAGTTGAGCTGGCGAGAAGATCTAGCGTCCGCCCCAGGACAGACCTTTGCGTCCTGCGATCATCACGGCGGAGCGTGATGGCTCCTTTGTATCCACTCACCTCACGCATCCTCCGAAGCGGCGAACTGTACTTCGTCAAAACCGACTCGGCGGGAAAGATCGTAGACATCGATCACGTCGCCGAGCGGTGTCGCGTTGTCCGGGGCAATGATTACGGGTGCTTCGGCGTTTGCCTGGAAAATTCGAGCAAGCTTTGCCTCGACTCCAGTGAGGTCACCGAGCGACTCTTCTCCAACCCGCCAGCTGACACGCCCCTCGGCCCACAGTATTCGCACAACGACGTTGTGAAAATCTGCTTCCGGAGGCGGCGGCTCATTCGGGCTGATCGAATCGTTCCCGCTGATCTCCGACACGCTGCTCGGCAGGATGTGCTCGACAATCTGAAAGCTCGCAGTCCACACAAAGAAGATCAGCAACAAGAACACGACATCAATCATCGGTGTCATTTTGACATCGAGAGGCTCACGCCGGTCTGTGAAGATCGATGGTCGGTGCATCAGCGAACGTCCTCGCTGCGATAAACCCCGAAAGTCACTTTCCAGATGCCGGTGCGAGCACACGAGAGCATGATCGGCGATACCGCCGAATAGGGGACGTTTCGATCACCTCGGATGCGAATCTCGACGTCTTTGCCGTGTTCGTCGCGCGCGTCGTTTAGTCGCTGCTTCAGCTCGTCTCGATCGAGACGTCGACCAGCGAGCAGCATCGAACCATCTTCTGTGACATTCAGCGTCAGCCGAGTGAGTTCGTCATTTGATTCCTCGCCGCTGTCGGCAACCGGCAGAGGCAAGTCCATTTGAGCCTCTTGCTTGGCAAGATGACTCGACACGAGAAAGAAGATAATCAACAAGAAGACAACGTCTATCATCGGCGTCATATTGAAGCCGACTTCGCCGCTGCGCAGGAAATTTGGAACTCGCATCACGGACCTCCGTCAGACGGTGGCGGAGGCGGTGCGGCGGCTTGCGGCTTTTGTTTCGCGCCCCTTCGTCGTTTGAGCGGCGCGAATGCGTGCTGAGCGGTGTAGGCGGCTTCGGCGACCAGTTGATCGACTCGATTGCGAAACACAGCGAACGCGCCAAGGCACGGGATCGCCACGATCAGGCCGCCAACCGTGGTGACAAGCGCTTGATAGATGCCTTCTGCCAGATCCGCAGCACCCGCAGAACCTTGCGTACTCGCAACTTGCTGAAACGCGAAGATCATGCCCGTGACCGTGCCGAGCAGACCAACCATCGGTGCGATGTTGCCAATGACGGACAGGTACTCGATCTTGCGAAACAACCTTGCCGATTGTTCGGCGGTCGCATCCTCCAAAGCTTTCTCAACCGCTGTCCATCCACCATCCAATTCGGCCAGCCCATTCAGCAGCACAAACGATAAGAAGCTGGGCTGCTGGCGACATGCTTGATCGGCTTCGGCAACTCGTCCGGCAGATAGCGATTCGCGTACCTGGTCGCCGAGGCCTTCCGGCATGATCTCCGTGCGACGAAGGGTCATAATGTGCTCGAAGACAAGATACGCCGCTGTTAGCGAAAGGGCGAACAACAACAGGACAATCAGCAGTCCAACGATTCCGCCGGAGAAGATGATGCTGAAGAAGCCTTGTGGCGCAGATTCCGACTCGGCGGATGATGTTCCTTGTGCCAATACCGTCGTAGCCACGCACAAGATCGACATCGCAGTCGATGATTTGATCAGGATCTGTCGCAACGTTCCCTCCTTTTAAGTTCTGGTGCGGCTGAGGCTGGCACGCTTCTTTCACGGACCGGCATTTGCTGCTCACCTCTCGGACGCGAGCCGATTGAGTCGACTCTCAGCTTCGGCTGCGACTCGATGGGTTTCATACTTTGTCAGAATCTCGCGATACAAGCTGGTCGCTTCGGTTGTCCGGTCCATTGTTTCGAGTTCTCGCGCTGCCGCCAACAGCGAATCGGGCACCAAATCTCGTTCGAATGAATAGAGTATCGCGGTCCGCATGAAGCTGATCGTTGCTTTATCATGCAATGCATGACGACTCTGAGCCAAACCGAGTACGTAATGCGGTCCTCCGCGAATGCTCGACGGCATCCGGTCAATCCGCTCCTGCCAGTGGCTCATCTCTTCCGGTTGCGTCGTAGCCACTTGTGTCCTCCACAATTGAGCCTCTGCCAAGTAGACGATTCGAAGATCGGAATCGCTCACGAACTTTCGCAGCACTCTGATCGCATCCGCCCGCCGCGAGGACGATAACGACCAACTTGCGCCGATCAGTCGTGAAGCGGATGAGTCTTCATCTTGCATCCAGGAGGCGGCTCGACGCTCTAAATCAAGATCCACTTGCCCAGTCGTCCATGTCAATGGAATCGCCGTGAAGTAGGGTGTCTTGGGATCATCACGATAGAGTGGCAGGAACGCTTTCACTGCCTGATCTGTTTGCCCCAGGTAGCGGTAACACCACGTTAGCTGTGACAATACGCGACGCTGCACCCATCGGCGCTGTTCGTCGCGCAGCGCTTCTCGATATTTCGCTTCTGCCGCCTCGAAAGATCCCTCGGCGAAAAGCGTGTTCGCCGCTTGGTGGCTGGCCTTCCAATCACCTTCGATCGATATGACGTTCTCGGATGGAATCTTCTCCTCGCGTCCGCTGGCGTGTCGAATCAGAATGTTCTCGCCCGTGTAGTCAATGACATTTCCAGTGATTCGACGGGTAGTCGATGCCGACTTGACTACTACGGCGTCGTTTGCCAGCAAGGTACTTCCTTGGATAACCAAGATGCCAAGCCACATAACACACAATCCCGAAGGGATTTGAGCAATTAGCCGGTGGTAAGCGCAGCGCCACCACCGGTTCACGTCCACGAACGATCCTGCATCCCGAAGGAATGCCAGCACGTCTGTTGCTGGCATCCCTTCGGGATGCGTACGGAATGCGCCATGTTTTCCGGTGGTGGCGATGCGCTCACCACCGGCTAATTGCTGTGACCGCTTCACGGTCAGATGCGATCGCTGTCCGATATTACGGCAGCTTCGAGACGTCAACATAGACATGCTTTCCGCGATTCTGTCTTGCCAGTCGCATCAGAAAATTCTCGCTGCGCGGGCGCGGGCCGGAACCGAATTCGATGGAGTTGATCGTCGCCTCCGAACGATTGCGCCGGCGAATCTGAGCTAACTCGGCGGGCGTTAATTGTGGTTCGGCAGCATCAGTCAGAAAGAAGACAACATCGGGACTCATACCCAAGGCCAGGTTGAGTGCGTCGATGTGTCTGGTTCCCCCAATCGCTGTCATGCGTTTGACAAAGCTTGTGGCGAGTCGCTTGTTTTCGTCACTGGCAAACAGGATGCTCGGTGGTCGAGATCGATCGGGGTGAAAGACGGCTGGCTTCTCGTTGTAGAACACGATCTGAAACTGATGCACGCTCTCCAGGTCTTCGAGGCTGGCGGTCAGCTGTGATTTGGCCGCTGCCATCGGTCGGCCTTGAAATCCGTCCATGCTCGCCGAACGATCGAACACATAAACGAACTTGTTACCTGTTCCCTCGGCTCCGAATACCTGCGTGCGAGCTTGTCCGCCGGGTAGGCCACGAGCACCTTCGCTGCCGGTCGTAAATCCGATTGCTCCAGGTAGAACTTGCCCGAGACCTGTACTGGACGATATTTCCGCGGAGGAAGGAAGTTGTATCGCCAGTGCGATGGGAAGCTCGGCAAGCGGGCTTGGCTGACTCGATGAATCCGTTGCTGATGTTGCGACGGCAGATGATGTCGACGCAACATCCTCTTCCGTGAAGTAAGTCGTCTCGGATTGTGTTCTCTGGACCAGCGCAATGCCCGCTGTTCGATCAGCTTCGACGCTTGGTCCTTTTGTCGGCGAACGAACTAGCAGAGCAGCAAGGACGAGCAAGCATGTGTGTAACGCAACCGACATCAGCCACGCAGGCACGCGACGAGCGACTCGATAATCGCTCGGTACAGCCTCGTACTGACTGCCGACAAGCGTCAGGCCAAACATGCGAAAGCTCTGCTGAGACAAGGGATTAGGAGCAAACCGTGAGGGATTCTAGGAGCGGCACTTCGCTGCGTCAACGTGAACCGCTAGCGTGACGAGAGGGCGAATCCCCTGGTTTGTGGCTCCCCAAGCGGCACGTATAATCACGAAATTATCTATATGTCGGAGATCGCACCTTGGAAATCATCACTTATCCCCATCCTACGCTAAGGCATAAATCGAAGCCAATTAAGCGCGTCGATGCCGAGTTGCGTGACCTCGTGCGCGAGATGTTCGAGCTGATGTACGAAGCGAATGGGGTCGGCTTAGCCGCAAATCAAGTGGATTTGCCAATTCGGCTGTTCGTTGCCAACTTGGAGGCTGATCCGGAGAAGGGCGATGAGATGGTCTTCATCAATCCGATCGTCAGCATGCCGAAAGGGACCGAGGAGAACGAAGAAGGCTGTCTGAGCCTGCCCGCCCTCTACGGAAACGTCGTCCGCCCGAAGAAAGTTCGAGTCAACGCGTACAATCTGCAAGGCGAGGAAATCAACGCAGACATTGACGGATTGTTTGGACGCGTCGTTCAGCACGAAACGGACCATTTGGATGGCGTCTTGTTCATCGACCGCATGACAGAATCGGCGAAAGTTGAGATTGAAGGTGAACTCGACATGTTCGAGACCGAATTCAACAGCCGGCGTGAAACAGGTGGGATTCCCGACAATGCCGCGATTGCTGCTCGGTTGAACGAGTGGGAAGAGAAGTATTGCTGATGCAGATCATCATGATGGGCACGGGACCGTTCGCAGTTCCGACATTCGAATCGCTGTTGGAGTCGGAGCACGACGTGGTTGTACTCGTTACTCGTCCAACGCCGCCCGCGCGTTCGCGAAGCAAGACGCCGCCGAGTCCCATGCGCGACGTTGCCCAAGCTCAAAGAATCGAGGTCCTCAGTCCTGAAGACGTGAATTCCGAGGCTGCTCGGACACAGCTGGCGTCGCTACGTCCAGATCTGTACGTCGTGTGCGACTACGGTCAGATTCTTTCCCCGGAAGCATTGGGCATTCCGCCACTTGGTGGCATCAATCTTCATGGTTCTCTGTTACCCAAGTACCGCGGCGCCGCGCCGGTTCATTGGGCGATCTTAAACGGCGACCAACAGACTGGCATCACCGTCATTCACATGACGCCAAAGCTGGATGGTGGGCCAACGCTCACAATGCGAACGACACCAATTGGCGAGCGCGAAACAACGGAAGAGCTGGAACCGCGACTCGCGCTGCTCGGTGTCGATCCTGTTCACGAAGCGATCAAGATGCTCGCCGACTGGGATCGCATCTCGCCGATCGGAACGCAGCAAGACCAGGCTCTCGCTTGTCGCGCACCGCGATTGAAGAAGTCGGATGGCGCGGTTGACTGGACTCTTTCGGCGAGCCGCATTTTTAACCAGTTCCGTGCCTTGAAACCTTGGCCAGGCACGTTCACTCAATGGGATCGCCCGAACGGACAGAAGCTGCGTTTGTTGTTTGATGAAATCGCTATCTCCAATGACGCTGCACCGAAGGGAGCTGAGCCCGGAAGTATTCTCGTTTCCGACGGCACCAGCCTCGACGTTGTTACAGGGGAGGGAGTACTGTCTTTGCTAAAAATTCAACCTGCTGGTAAACGAGTCATGGCGATCGACGAGTTTCTACGTGGATATCCGATTCCTGTTGGAGATCGGCTTGGAAATTGAACGGCGGTGTTTAATGTCGTTTATTCCTGAATAACGGTCGAACTGAGTTCAAATGTTACACAGATATACGCCGAAGGCGTTTTACATCGCAGCCCAGGGTCGTGGCGCAGCCGCGCACCCTGGGTTAGTGAACCGATCCACCACTTACGCTGAAGGCGTTTTACAAATTCGCCAGTTCGCCCTTTGTGCAACGCCTTCAGCGTAATGATTTGTTCCGTGCTAACTGAACTCCGGGTGCGCGGCTGCGCCACGACCCTGGGCTTTGGAATGCAACCGCGTTGCGGTAACTGCAAAGTGAAATGTTATGTCTGCTTCCTTCAGTAACTTCGCCACATCCGTCAAAGCGGAAACGGCCTTTACGGTTCTTGCCGCCGCCAAACGTTTAATTGCGGATGGGAAAGATGTCATCGAGTTGGAGATCGGCGATAGTCCGTTTTCAACGCCAGAAGTAGCGGTCGAAGCTGGCATTCAAGCGATTCGTGACGGTCGCACACACTACGGACCGTCGATTGGAATCCCTGAGTTTCGGGAAGCCGCTGCGGAATACGTGAACCGTGAGTACGACTTATCCGTCGCCGCCGAGAATATCGTTGCTGGACCAGGCGCAAAGAACTTTGAGCAATTGTTCTGCGAAGCGTTTCTCAATCCGGGCGATGGTGTTTTGGTTTTCAGCCCGCATTTCCCAACCTATCCGCCAAACATCGCTAGGCGCGGAGGGCGAATTGTCCTATCGGCTCTAAAGCACGCACATGACTTTCGACCAAACATGGACGATGTGCGAACGTTCCTCGCGGAAGACCCGAGCCCGAAAGCAATCTTCCTAAACTCGCCGCACAATCCAACGGGCGGGATCACGTTGCTAGAAGATTTAGAAGAACTCGCCGAAGTGCTACGTGGTCGAGACGTCGCTGTGTTTAGCGACGAGCCGTATGACCGGATGGTCTGGAACGGACGCCATCACTCGTTGCTGGCCCAGCCAGGAATGATCGAGCAGACGGTCGCCGCTTATACATTTAGCAAGTCATTCAGCATGAGTGGCTGGCGTTTGGGATTTGCTGTCAGCAATGCAAAGACGATCGAAATGCTTGGCAAGCTGACCAACACAGCACTCTCGTGTGTGCCGCCCTTCACGCAATTGGCCGGAGCGGCCGCGATGCGCGAAGCGTGTGACGAGCGGGATCGCCAAATGGGCGAGTTCGGTCGCAAGGTCCGTCGGTTGGTGGACGAGTTGAATCAAGTTGAAGGAATCTCTTGTCTGATGCCAGGCGGAAGCTTCTACGCATTTCCTAAGGTTGCCGCAGTCTGCAATCGGCTCGGCATCACGTCGCACGGACTCGCGATGTACCTGCTCGAAGGAGCCGACGACAACCGCGGCGTGGCCTGTTTGGGTGGCGAGTGCTTTGGTGAAGCGGGCGCGGGATTCTTGCGACTCAGTTGTGCGGAGCCTGACGAGCGGTTGAGCGAAGCCGTTTCGTTCATCGCGTCTGCGGCAGAAGACACGCGGCGTGTCCAATCCTACCTTTCATCTCGCCCTGAATATCGACTGGCCAATCAATACGCCGTCGCTTGAAGCCTGTTCGAGTCCATAGCCGATCGCGTGTTCCGCAAGTATGCTGGAATTGTCCGAGTTGCGGAGTCTTTCATGAACGCGAAGCGCCACGATCAGCGAGCCAAGAAGCTAACTGCTGCGCGGCGCAAAGTCCGAAAGGAAGGCTGCGCGTCCGCCACGCGACACATTCTTCTCTGTTACGACCGCGGCACGGCCAAATGTGCGAGCCGCAAACAGATGCGGGACTCATGGCAATTCCTTAAGCAACGATTGAAGGAGTTGAAGCTCGACAAACGCGGTGGAGTCTTTCGCTCGAAGTCGTACTGCCTCGACATCTGCATCGGCGGTCCGATCGCGGTCGTGATGCCGGATAACTGTTGGTACGGGAGCTGTACGCCGGATGTGTTGGAACAGATCATTCAGGATCACTTATTAGGCGGCATTCCCGTCGAGAAGTATCTCCTATCCCGTGCGCCGGGCTGCAAGAAGTGATCGCTCGGGGGCCTTTGTCCCGAGTGTTGTCTTGGGCCTTGATGCAGGCAAGAGCCGCTGTTAACTTCAAAGGGTTTTACACACCGCGCTGACGACGACAGATAGTCGTTGTTCGCTCCGCGAACGACACGTCTTTTTGCGGGCCGAAAAGCGACATTCAAGGGACCCGCAACTAGTGCCACGCCGTACAGACATCAAGAAAATACTGCTAATTGGCTCGGGTCCGATCATCATCGGCCAAGCTTGCGAGTTCGATTACTCCGGGACTCAGGCTTGCAAGGCGTTGCGCGAGGAAGGCTACGAAGTCGTTCTGGTGAACTCGAATCCAGCGACGATCATGACCGATCCTGGTACGGCTGATCAAACCTATATCGAGCCGCTCGAATGGAGAATCCTTGAGAAGATCATCGCGAAAGAGCGGCCCGATGCGTTGTTGCCAACGCTGGGTGGTCAGACGGCGTTGAACCTGGCGATGGAGTTGGACGAGCATGGCGTCCTGGAAAAGTACGATTGCGAGATGATCGGGGCAAACGCCCAAGTGATCGCCAAGGCAGAAGAACGCGAGCAGTTTAAGCAGGCGATGGCCAAAATCGGACTATCGGTCTGTCGCGGGGAGACGGTTCGCACGATCGAAGAGGCCCGTCGCGTCTTGGAAGATATCGGTTGCCCCTGCGTCGTTCGTCCGAGCTTTACGATGGGCGGCAGCGGCTCGGCGATCGCTTATAATCGCGACGAGTTTGATGTGCTCGTGCGTCGAGGACTCGACCAGTCACCTGTCACTGAAGTATTAATCGAAGAGTCGGTGATCGGTTGGAAAGAGTACGAGATGGAGGTTATGCGCGACTTGGATGACAACGTCGTGATTATCTGCTCCATCGAGAACTTTGATCCGATGGGCATTCACACGGGCGATTCGATCACGGTCGCACCGGCTCAGACGTTGACGGACAAAGAATACCAGCGGATGCGCGACGCGAGTTTGGCCGTAATCCGCGAGATCGGGGTCGAGACGGGTGGCTCGAACATCCAGTTCGCGATCGATCCGAAAGACGGTCGCATGATCGTCATCGAGATGAATCCTCGCGTGAGCCGTTCGAGTGCGCTCGCGTCGAAGGCAACTGGATTTCCGATCGCCAAGATCGCGGCTAAGCTGGCCGTGGGATATCGCTTGCACGAGTTGCCCAACGATATTACTCGTGAGACGCTGGCTTGCTTCGAACCAACGATCGACTACGTTGTCACGAAGATCCCTCGCTTCGCCTTCGAGAAATTCCCCGAGGCCGATGCAACTTTGATGACTCAGATGAAGAGCGTTGGCGAGACGATGGCGATCGGTCGCACGTTCAATGAGTCGTTCCAGAAAGCACTACGTGGTCTTGAAGTCGGCAGCTTTGGTTTCGGCTGCGATGGCAAAGATCTTTGGGGCACTAGCGAACAACCCAGCCGCGACGAGATACGTGCGAAGCTCGCGACTCCGAATGCCGATCGAGTCTGGTATCTTCGGTACGCGTTAAAGAGTGGAATGACGGCAGGCGAAATCTTCGACTTGACGGCGATTGATCCGTGGTTCTTGGACCATCTGTGTGAGATTGTCGAGATGGAAGAGGAACTCCGGCAGTTTGAGGGCATCTCGCAAGTCGATGACAGCGTGCTTCGCAAAGCGAAACGATTCGGGTTTTCAGATCGACAGTTAGCAACGATTTGGAACGCGAATGAGATAGAGATCCGCGAGCAACGAAAGTCACGTGGCATCATCCCGACGTTCAAGTCGGTCGACACTTGCGCTGCTGAGTTCGAAGCCCATACGCCTTATTACTACTCGACCTACGAAGACGAAGACGAAACGCCGCCAAAGGGCGGAAAACGTCGGATCATGATCCTGGGCGGCGGGCCGAATCGTATCGGGCAAGGCATCGAGTTCGATTATTGCTGCTGTCACGCGAGTTACGCGCTTCGCGAGTTGGGGATCGAGTCGATCATGGTCAACTCGAATCCCGAGACCGTCAGTACCGACTATGACACGAGCGACCTGCTCTTCTTCGAGCCGCTGACAACGGAAGACGTTCTGAATATCTATGATCGAATGCAACCAGACGGTGTGATCGTTCAGTTCGGTGGCCAGACGCCGCTGAACCTTGCGCGGGCGTTGGAGACCGCTGGCGTTCCGATCATTGGGACTAGCGTCGACACGATCGAAGATGCCGAAGACCGCGAAAAGTTCCAGCGATTGTTGGGACAGTTGGGTCTGAAGCAGCCCGCAAATGGAATCGCTCGCAATCTAAATCAGGCTCGCGTCGAAGCGGAGAAGATCGGTTACCCCGCCCTCGTTCGACCGAGTTTCGTGCTTGGTGGTCGAGCGATGGAGATCTGTTACGACGACCAGCAATTCGAACGCTACGTAGCCGAAGCGTTTATCGCCGCGCAAGGCCAGCCGGTGCTAATCGATCGCTTCCTGGAAGACGCCACCGAGGTCGATGTCGATGCAATTAGCGACGGTCAAGATGTTGTCGTGATGGGCATTATGGAGCACATCGAAGAAGCGGGAGTTCACTCGGGAGATTCGGCCTGTTCGATTCCGCCTTACAGCTTGCCTGGTCCAGTCATCCAGGAAATCCGCGAGGCGACGCACGCCTTGGCCAAGCGGTTAAATGTCATCGGCCTAATGAACATCCAGTTCGCCGTGAAGCAAGAAGAGGGTCGACCCAACGTGTATGTCTTGGAAGTCAATCCGCGCGCGAGCCGAACAGTTCCGTTCGTGGCAAAAGCAACTGGCGTTCCTGTCGCCAAGATTGCCGCCAAGGTTATGGCCGGAATGACGCTTGCCGAATTGGAAGTCACGAGCGAACCGATCCCAGCTCACGTCTCGATCAAAGAGAGCGTCTTCCCGTTCCGCAAGTTCGTTGGAGTCGACATCGTTCTCGGTCCCGAGATGCGCAGCACGGGCGAAGTGATGGGTGTCAGCGAGCGCTTCTCTATTGCGTTCGCCAAGGCGCAGCTCGCAAGCGGTGTGGTCTTGCCCGAGTCGGGAAACATCTTCGTCAGCGTCTCGGCACGGCACAAAGATCAAATTGGCGACTTGGCCAGACAACTGTCGGCCTTGGGATTCCAGTTGCTGGCGACCGCAGGAACGGCGAAGCGTTTAGAAGAGGAGGGCATTCCTGTACAACGCGTAAAAAAGATCGCCGAAGGCCATCCCAATCTAATCGACCATCTCAAGAACGAAGAAGTCGCGTTGATCATCAACACCCCAAACGGCAAGGGTGCCCGAACGGATGAGGGTCGCATTCGCGCCGCCGCCGTCCAACATGGCGTTCCGTGCATCACGACGATCCAGGCCGCGGTTGCCGCCGTCAAAGCCATGGAAGCGCTGCGCGAAGAAGAGATGAACGTCGAGTCGTTGCAAGAACGATTTGACGTCATGAACGCGGTGTGAGCACGCGCTTCGTGATGTCGCTAACGTGCAGCATCATTCCTCAGCTGGAATCTGATGCCCCATCTTGTCTCGCTTCGTCGCAATGTAGCGGGCGTTGTGCTTGTTCACTGGCGAGAGAATCGGAACTTGGTCGACGACTTCTAGGCTAAAACCACCGTAGATAAAGGCATCCGTTTTCTTGGGGTTGTTGGTTAGCAAACGCACTTTGCTCATACCAAGATCTTTGAGGATCTGAATCCCGATTCCGTAGTCTCGGATATCTGCTTTGTGACCAAGTGCCAAATTCGCCTCGACCGTATCGAGCCCTTCATCTTGCAACGCATATGCCTTGAGCTTTTCCGCCAGTCCGATGCCGCGACCTTCTTGCGGCAAGTAGATCAACGCGCCAGCTCCGTCGCTTTGAATCTTCTCGAGTGCCATCTTTAACTGATCACCACAGTCACAACGAAGCGAATCGATCAGGTCGCCCGTAAAGCAACTCGAGTGCAGGCGGACTAACGGTGCAGCAACGTTCGAGAGGTCACCACAAGTGATCGCCATTGGCGTCTGTTCTTCGTACTTCACTTCATAAGCAATAACGCGAAACTTACCGTACTTCGTTGGCAAGTCGGCTTCGGCAACGCGCGACACGAGTTTCTCACTGACTCGGCGATGTGCGATCAATTGCTCAATAGTAATGATCTCTAGATCGTGCTTCTCCGCTAACTCTAGCAGTTGCTCTCGTGTCGCCCGCTCGCCCCGCTGGTCGAGGATCTCGCTCAACACACCCGCTGGTGCGAGGCCTGCCATCCGGCACAGGTCGACGGTCGCTTCCGTGTGCCCCGCACGCCGCAAAACACCACCTTCCTTCGCCAACAATGGATAGATGTGTCCTGGTCGAACAAAGTCGCTTACCTTCGCCTCCGGATCGGCGAGCGTGCGAACGGCGAGCGCTCGTTCCTCCGCCGTAATCCCTGTCTTCGCGGTGACATGATCAATCGGGGTCATAAACGCCGTACGGAGCGGAGCGTTATTCGCCTCGACGATCGGAGTTAACTCTAGCCGCCGACAAACATCTGGCAGAATCGGAGCACACAACTGACCGCGACCATCGAGAATGAAGTTGATGTTTTCGGCGGTGGCCTTCTCGGCAGCACAAATGAAATCGCCTTCGTTCTCGCGATCTTCATCGTCGACAACGATCACAACTTCGCCGCGAGCAATCGCATCAACGGCAGCTTGAACAGACGAGAATGGTCGCGGCATAGATTCGTGCGCTGGTTAGATGGAAGTTAAAAAAGAGAAGTGATTTTCCTCTCATTATAGGGTCCAGCCGCTCGACGAGAATGCCCAGGGGCCATGTTGTTGGATCGTAGATATGCGAGTTGAGGACTCTGCAACGTCTGCCTCGTCCATGCGACATGTACGAACCTGGTTGTGATTCGGCATTAAGGTGACCGATGCCGCGATGCGATGCGTTGAAACAGAAGCGTTGCAACAAATCCGATCGCTGCGAACCCGGCTAATGCTCCGAACAAGTATTGATGCCCGATCGCGCCCGGATTGTTGTCCGTCAATATCCCCATCAAGGGTCCCATAAAGATGTCCGGAGTGTAGCCGATCACCGAAACCAGACCTGCCGCCGTGCCAATCAGTGCGGGTGGCACACGAGCGTCGTTGAACAAAGCGAAATAGACACCGCGCAGACCGAATACTGCGGCGCTCGTTCCTGCAATCGCCATATACAGCGTCCAGGGTGCGGATGGCGAAATCAGGCCAACGGAAACGATTAGATCACCAACGAACAGCGCCCCGAAACAAAGCAGGACCGCGCGTGAGGCACTGATGCGATCGCTTAGTAACCCGACTCCAACCGCCGCGATAGGCCGAACCCAAAACGATAGCGTACTGATATGTGCGGCTTGGACATCGTTGAATCCAAACGCATCTTTTGCGAACAACCCGAAATCGTCTGCCCCTTTGTAGCCGGTGTAGGCACAGACGACGATTACGCCCTGTAACCACACAGCTGGATTTCGTAAGACAGGCCTGATCGCATGGATCGAAAGTTTGTTACTCGCGGTCGATTTATATTCGGCGAGCTTTCGGTCGCCATGCTCTGGCACGAAACACCAAACGAGAATAGCCGCAAATGCAGTCATCCCGGTAAAGATCCAGATAACTCGTTGGAGGGCAACGGTTTTCTGAGCGAGCGTCGCCGACTCGACGTCAATCGGCAGCAACGAAGCGAAGGCTAAGCCAGTCACCGTTGCCAACACAGCAGCGAACAAGCCTCGCCCCCCATCGAGAATCCCGAACGCTCGGCCCTGCCCGTGTGCGCCACCCCATTCCTTGGTCGCTCGGATCAGCGCGGCCCAGAACAACAGAATCGTGGTGAGGCCCCAGAACGCGAACAACAGCTTCAAACCACCGATCGACGGAATACTCGCGTAGTAAACGCCACCAGCACCTGAAACGAGTAACGCGACGACCATCAGTCGGCGCGCAGAGAAGCGATCGGCTATCGGACCTCCCGGAAAATACGATGCCATCGCGACGACGCCGTACCAAGAGAAAGCGATTCCCAGCTCCGTGTTGGTAATCTGAAATACTTCGAGTAAGGTCGGACGAAACACGCGTGCGACCAAAAATGGCAACCCGAAGATTGCTTCGCCCGCGAACACAAGGGAGAACATGAACAGCGCGTATCGGAACGGCGATTGATGTGGATTCATAGAAGATGTGCCTTAGTGAAGCAACATCTTAGCAAGTTGCACGCTAATGCAGAGCGGACTGGGCCCGGCAATGACACGCGCGTTTCCGGTGGGCACGGCCCACCCTACTACAGGAGTTCCAAGCTGGCAGCTTAGACTAGGTGGCTTCAACCATCATGCAACTAACCAGAGTATCGGATTCTCAGGTGAGGCAGCGTTGTTATCAATGCTTTCGTCCGCTGTCGCTTTGCTTTTGCGAAGCGATCCCGCAGATCGACAATCGTACGGACATCCTGATTTTACAGCATGTCGGCGAACGCTTTCATGCCTTCAATACGGCCCGGATCGTGCGAAAGGCGCTGCACCACTGTCAGCTGATTGTTGATCACAATCGACGTTTTGGAACACACCAACTTCCTATCCGCGCTAACGCCGGACTGCTGTATCCCGGCGCAAACGCTGCAACGCTGAACGAGTTGCCCGTCGCCGACCGACCGGAGCAGTTGGTCATCATTGATGGCACGTGGCATCAGGCAAAGACGATCGTGCGCGATGTCCCGCAACTTCGCGACTTGCCATGCTACCGGCTGGATCCTTCTTCTCCCGGGCAATACCGAATTCGACGCGAACCCGACGCACAGAGCCTCTCGACCTTGGAAGCCACCGTCGCCGCATTGCGAGCCTTGGAGCCCGACACGATTGGCCTGGACCAACTGTTGGCCGCGTTCAACAAGATGGTCGAGAACCAGCTGGCACACGCGGGCAGTCATGTTTCATGGCGGCAGAACAAGAAGCGACAATCCCGGCCCTGGCATCTGCCGCAAGCATTATTAGAGGACTCCGACCGTTTGATCGTGGCTTATGGTGAAGCGACTCCGGGCCAGCCCGGTCAAAACACCACCACACCGTCGCCTGTGAACTGGGTCGCGCAGCGCTTGGGTACGACCGAACGATTCTCTTGTAGCCTCCGCCAGCAACAGCCACTTTCAGTCGCCGCACTGAAACACATGCGGCTCTCCTCTGTCGACTTCGATACAGCCGTACCGCAGGACGAGTTCCGCGAGCGGTGGAATCGCTTCCTGCGACCAAACGATGTTTTGATCGTGTATCACGAGCGAACCTGCCAACTCTTACGGCATATCGAAGCTTCGCAACCTAGGTGCTTAGTACTCAAGTCGATCTTCGGGAAGTGGCGGACTGGCTTTCGTTCTATGGAGGCGCTCATGGCAGTTGAAGAAGTGACGTGCCCGGCTTCGGCGGACAAGAGCCGCGCGAATCAGCGACTTGATATGGCGGTAGCGTTAGTCGAGCATCTGAGATCGCGTTACGGAAAGCAGGGTCCGCAATAGAGAATTCAAGGAAGCGGCGCGCGAGAATCGCGTGCGATGAGTAAAACAGGGCACTATCATGCAACGTGACACCTCCAATGCTCTCCCCGGAAATCATCCCATGTATCAAGCGCTCTCCCTTGTTGTTGTACTCTTCACTTGCTTGCTCCCGACCAGTTCGACTTTTGCCGAGGATCGCGAAGCCATCGAGTCGTTGTTGAAGTTCCCGCTGATCGACCCGCTAGTGCCGCAAGCTCAGGTCGAGATGTTCTGCGAAGCACGCGTGCCCAAAGTGCCTAAAGTCGAATCGTTGGACGAATGGCAGCAACTCGCTAACACATGGCGAACGGACATGTTCGAGAAAGTGATCTTCCGTGGCGCCGCGGCTGATTGGCGGCAGGCTCCGCAGCAAGTCGAGTGGCTCGACGAAATTGATGGCGGTCCAGGGTACAAAATCAAAAAGCTGCGGTATCAGATTCTACCCGGATTGTGGGTGCCAGCGTTGCTTTACGAACCGGTGGAGCTATGCGGACAAGTTCCCGTCATCATGAACGTCAACGGCCATGATCGACCGGACGGGAAGGCAGCCAAGTACAAGCAAATCCGCTGCATTAACCAAGCCAAACGCGGCATGATCGCTTTGAATGTCGAATGGCTCGGCATGGGGCAGCTACGTACCGAGGGCTTCGGACACTATCGCATGAATCAACTTGATTTGTGTGGAACGGGCGGAATCGCGCCCTTCTATCTCACGATGGAGCGAGGACTCGATGTGTTGCTAAGCCACGAGCATGCCGATCCCGAACGAGTCGCCGTAGCGGGGCTTTCAGGGGGCGGCTGGCAGACGATTTTCATTAGTTCTCTCGATACTCGCGTCACGCTGACAAATCCTGTCGCAGGCTATTCCAGCTACATCACGCGAATTCACAATCATTCTGACCTTGGCGATTCGGAACAGACTCCGTGCGACATGGCGACAGTGGCTGATTATTCACATCTCACGGCGATGATGGCTCCACGTGCGACACTACTGACCTTCAATGTCGAGGATAATTGTTGCTTCGCATCTGGACACTCTTTGCAACCGCTGGTCGATGCCGCAACCCCTGCTTTTCGACTCTACAACCAACTCGATCGTCTGTCTTCGCACGTGAACCACGATCCAGGCAATCACAACTTTGAACAGGATAACCGACAAGCGCTCTACCGAATGCTTGGTAAACAATTCTACGATGGTGACGCTTCGTTCGACGGAGAGGAGATCGCCAGCGACGACGAGTTAAAGACAAACGGAGAACTCCATGTTCCGCTCCCGGCGGACAACGCCGACTTCAACACACTCGCATTGGATCTCATTAAAGACTTGCCTCGCGAAAGGTTGCCAGCCGAGGAAGACGCTGAGTGGGTCGCTTCCTCTCGCGAGCGATTGGCAGCGATCGTTAGCGCTCACGACTACGAAGTGAAAACGAACGAGTTGCCGGCGATTCCTATCGGTGACGTCACCGGAAAACTGTGGAAAATGAGCATCGACAAAGAGTGGACCGTTCCGGCAGTCGAGCTAACAAGAGGTTTGACCGTGCCAACGATGACGTCGATTGTCGTTGCAGACGACGGACGAGCATCCGCGTCGGAGACGGTGCAACGACTGCTCGACGAAGGCCACCGGGTCCTTGCGGTTGATCCGTTCTACATTGGCGAGTCGAAGATTCCGCGGCGCGATTTTCTGTTCGCGTTAATGGTGACCGCGGTCGGTGAACGATCTGTCGGAATTCAAGCCAGTCAACTCGCAGCAATCGCACGATGGGGCAAGCAGCAACATCCTGACGTCGATCTCCAGATTGTGGCCGTCGGCGAGCGGATGAGTTTGGCTGCGGTGATCGCCGCCGATTTGGAAACGACAGCGATCGATCGCGTGGAGCTAAGTGGCTCGCTTGCCACGCTCAAGGAAGTGGTCGAGAAAAACTACGGCATCAATCAGAAGCCGGAGTTCTTCTGCTTTGGATTGCTGGAAGCTTTCGACATCCGAGAGCTTGTGGCGCTCGTTGGACCGCGAGAAGTAAACTTCGTCGATCCGAACGAGCGGATGAAGGCCGAACTTGCTCCGCTGAAGTCCTGGTATCCGGAGGTCGGCAAGAGTCCAGATCCGCCGCGATAGCTCCGATGAGTTCTCACCACCGCGACGGGATGAGAAATTGAACCGGTTGCGCCTGCGTCAACGGCCACAAATCGCCGTGAACCACGCAATCAGGCGGCTAAACCATAGGCCATTCGCCTTGTGGTGCTTATACTCCACGGGTTCCGCACGTCGTCCAAGGTCTTCGTAATGCTTCAACTCCCGATTCTGACAGAACCCACCGCCAGCGATCCGCTTGCGCAACTGGGGACCGATTTTCCCGACGTTGCCCATCGCAAGGCGTTGCCCATGTCGCGGCGCGAGATGGAAGAGCGCGGTTGGGACGAAGTGGATATCGTGTTCGTGACGGGTGATGCGTACATCGATCATCCGAGTTTTGCGATGGCGATTTTGGGACGAGTGCTGGAGGCAGCTGGTTTCCGAATCGGCATCGTTTCGCAGCCGGATTGGCATCAAGTCGATGATTGGCAGCGCTTCGGCAAACCGCGACTGTTCTATGCGATCAGTGCCGGCAATATGGATTCGATGATCAATCACTATACGGCAAACAGGAAGGTGCGCAACGACGATGCCTACTCGCCGGGTGGTCGAATCGGCATGCGACCGGATCGTGCGACGCTGGCGTACTGTCAGCGAGCCCGTCAAGCGTACAAGGGCGTGCCCGTGATTGCGGGTGGAGTTGAAGCGTCCCTCCGCCGTCTGGCTCATTACGATTACTGGTCCGATAAGGTCAAGCGTTCGATCTTGTTGGATTCGAAGGCCGATCTCGTTGTCTTCGGCATGGGCGAAGACGTGATCTTGGAGATGGCACGGCGTTTGGCGGCGGGCGGGTCCGTGAAAGATCTTCGCGAAATGCGAGGGATCGCCTACGCCATGGGAGCTTCGGAAACTCCGCCCGAAGATGCACTGACACTGCCTAGCCACGAAGAAGTCGTGGCGGATAAGGTCGCTTTCGCCGAGGCGACGAAGATGATGCACAACGAGACGAATCCGTATAACGCCAAGCGGCTCGTTCAGTATCACGACCGGCAAGCGATCGTTTGCAATCCGCCGCGATTCCCGATTTCAGAAGTCGCCATGGACCGCATTTACGGCTTGCCATACACGCGGCAGCCGCACCCGAGCTATAAAGATCCGATCCCCGCGTTCGGCATGATCAAAGATTCCGTCACGATCATGCGAGGTTGCTTTGGTGGTTGTACGTTCTGTTCGATCACGGCCCATCAAGGTCGCATCATTCAATCGCGCAGCCATGATTCGATCGTTGGCGAGATCAATCAGATGGCGGCCGACCCGAAGTTCAAAGGAACGATCAGCGACATCGGCGGACCGACCGCCAACATGTATCAGATGACCTGCTCCAAGCCAGAAGTTGAAGCCGTTTGTCGGCGGCAGTCTTGTGTCCACCCAACGATCTGCAAGTTGCTCGGCACGGATCACGGCCCGCTCGTTAAACTGATGAAAGACGCTCGCGAGACGCCCGGCATTAAGAAGGTGCTCGTCGCAAGCGGCATTCGGATGGATCTGGCTCGGCGATCGCCAGAGTATATGCGAGACCTGACGAAACATCACGTTGGCGGTTTACTCAAAGTAGCCCCTGAGCATACCGACCCCAACGTACTTAATCTGATGCGGAAACCTTCTGGCGACGACTTCGAGAAGTTTACGGACGTCTTTAAGAAGGAATCGAAGAAAGCCGGCAAGAAGCAACACATTGTGCCGTACTTTATTGCGAGTCATCCAGGCAGCGATTTGGACGCCATGATTCATTTGGCGGTGATGCTGAAGCGAACTGGCTACCAACCAGATCAAGTCCAGGACTTCATTCCCGCGCCGATGGACGTTGCCACGACGATGTACTACACGGGAATCGACCCGTTCACCAAGAAGCCCGTTTACATTGCGAAGCATCTTCGCGATCGCAAGCTGCAGCGGGCTCTGATGCAATTCTTCAAGCCAGAGAACTACTTTGAAGTTCGCAAGGCACTTGAACAAGCGAAGCGAACAGACTTGATCGGCAACGGATGCGATAGCCTGATCCCTGCCCAGCCACCGAAAGAGGCGCTCATTAAACGCCGCAAGGACGCCAACAAGCGTTTCCGTGGCGAGTACGTCCACACGATTCCTGGTGGACAGAAGAAGAAAGACAAAAAGAAGCAATCGCGACACAAGCCCGGTCCAGGCTATCGCCCTGATGCAAAAAAGTCGCAATAGCTGGCTGGTCTCGCATCTGATCTTCGCGACGGCGATGGGGTACGGGCCTAGGTGGGGACGAAGCGAAACGATTGGTCTTCCGTTACCATTCGCTAGAGCAGATTGGCGCAACAACCCACGGGGAGTGCGCGAAATACACGTAACTAGGAGGCGTTTCGTGGAGCAAAAAAACGTACCCTCCACGCCAGCCAAGCTGCAAGCTCGCGAGCCAAAATGGCATCCAATCGTCGTGTTTCGCATACGACTTCTCTAGCGCATGTCCAGTTCGGAGGGTCGAGGTTGTAGGCACCACGTCCGTTGGCGGTCAAGATCGCGTCGATGGTCTGCTATTTCCACAAGTAGTGCGAAGAAGCTATCGTAATCCCCACCCCGATGGCGCGGCGACGGCACGGACTTGTTGTTCGAAACATCGTGTTTCAGTCATTGCAACTAGCCGATCTCCGCTGTCGGTAGCTGGCAGGCAGAGTTTGCTTGCAATACAACCGAGCGTGAGGAACTGATCGTGGCAGCATCACCATACGACTTCGATGTCCTCGTCATCGGCACAGGACCAGGCGGCGAAGGGGCGGCGATGCAAGCCGTTAAACAGGGGAAGCGTATTGCCGCCGTCGACCGACTAGAACGCGTCGGCGGAAATTGCACGCACCATGGAACGATCCCCAGCAAAGCGCTGCGACACGCGATCTTCAAGCTAACTGAATCTTGGAGCGACCCACTGCTGCGAGGAACTGACAAGCATTCTCCGACATTTCCACAGTTGCGCAGCACTGCCACCAATGTTATCTCGCGTCAAGTTGAGATGCGTCGAACTTTCTATGACCGCAATGATGTTCCACTTTTTCGCGGCAACGCGCGATTTGTCGACGCGAATACGATCGATGTCGACGGTCGAAAACTGACTGCGCCGAACATCGTCATCGCCACTGGATCGCGCCCGTTTCGCCCGACGGATGTTGACTTCACGCATCCCCGAATCTTTGATAGCGATACGATTCTCGATCTATCTTTCACCCCACGATCGATCACTATCTATGGGGCCGGTGTAATCGGTTCGGAGTACGCCTCGATCTTTCGGAACCTCGGCAACAAAGTCAATCTTGTCAACACGCGAGAGAAGCTACTAGAGTTTCTGGATAACGAGATCATCGATGCGCTCAGTTATCACTTGCGCGATCAGGGCGTGCTAATCCGTCATGGCGAAACCTACGAGCGGATTGAAGGGCAAGATGAAGGCGTCGTGTTGCATTTGAATAGCGGCAAGAAACTGAAGACCGATATCCTGCTCTGGGCCAACGGTCGACAAGGCAACTCGGAACTCGGTCTTGAAGAAGCCGGCCTCGAGTCGAATCGGCGTGGTCAAATCACCGTCAACGAGTCGTTTCAGACTGCGGTTCCCAATATCTATGCGGTCGGTGACGTTGTCGGCTTTCCGTCACTGGCAAGCGCTTCGTACATGCAGGGTCGCACAGCGGCCAGCCATATCACCGGCGAAAACGATCTGGGGATGCAAGCCGCTCTCGTTCCGACGGGAATCTACACCAGCCCGGAGATAAGTTCGATTGGCTTGACGGAGCGGGAGTTGACAGCCGGAAACGTCCCGTACGAAGTCGGGCACGCGCACTTCAAAAGTATCGCACGGGCTCAGATCACGGGCCAAACAGTCGGCATGCTAAAGATCCTGTTCCATCGCGAGACGCTCGCGATTCTCGGCCTGCATTGTTTTGGTGCCAACGCTTCGGAGATCATCCACATCGGACAGGCGATCATGGCACAAAAGGGCGAAGCTAACTCGCTGCACTACTTCATCAATACGACGTTCAACTATCCGACGATGGCCGAGGCTTATCGAGTCGCAGCGTTGAATGGATATAACCGGTTGTTCTGATCCGGCCAAATACTAGCCGATTCCTCTGTTGATGCTAGCGATCCGTCTGCTTTAGAATTGCGTACCAAACCACGGAGTCAATTCTGTTACGCGCAAGGAGGTGATCGTACTATGCCCACCAAAGATCAGCGACGCCAAAAGAAGCTCGCCCGAAAGACAGCAAAGTGAAAAGCCGTACACAAAGGATTGGCACGGCAAAAGCAAGGCGGTATGGCGACCGAGTTTGCTCGCGTTGCAAACGCTCCTGTTCTGGATTGTTTGGTTAGCGAAACAGTTTGGGACGAAGGTATCGGCAACGTCTTGTTGAGCCGCGAGTTACGGAACGGCCAAGTGGCTTGTGCGGTCTCTTTCGTTGACATTTATTGTTTGGGTGTAAAAGACGTTATCGCCGATATTCGCTCGAAGATGTCTTATCGCGAAGAACTACTGCAACGCCTGCTGGATCGCAGCGAGTACGACGAAGTCGCGGCCAGCTACGTTCGTAAGTTGGTCGAATCGGCGGTGGCGTATGCTCACAGTTTTGGACTTCCGCCAACAGCGTTCATCCCAGATGACGCCATCTACATGGAAGACGATGAAGATGACTTTGACGACACCGATGAAAACACGGTCATCGGACACGTCGTTTGATCGGACTTAAGACGGCACTGTTAGCAACTCGTCAACCGGAAGCCGAGCGCTTCGAGCCGGTGTTGCAGATCGACCGAGCCGAAACAGGTTGACATGGGCTACATCGTGGCTCAGATCAAATGCGTCGAGTACCTGTTCACGAAGCCCCGGTGTTTCAATCGCGGCACTGAGCGGGTGCGTAAAGTATTGTTGCGTTGCTGCGGTTAGCCAAAGTCGCTGTAAGATACGGCCTGCTTCGATGCGATCAGCGAGCTTGCTGCGATTGGTTGTAAGCAGGCAGAGTGTTGGCGTCGGCGGGGCTTGTTGGTCAACGCTTGAACACAGCAACTTCGGCAGACCAAACCATTTGCCGGCGAGCAGGACTTTGGGATGAGTCAACACAGTTGCAAGTCTCGATTCCCAACGCTTCAAGGCCATGCAATCCGCATTCAATCCGTCGCGAAACCACCGTATATCTCGTGGCGAATAACGGAGCCATGCGTAGAGTTCCGCAGCTACCGGCGGACAGGCCAATTGCTTGGCATTCGCTTGCACAGTCAATTTCCGTACTTGGTCGATCTGTTGTTGATCGGAAAGCACATGCAACTCGCATCTCGATTGCGCCATTTCCTGCATTTGGTCACGCAAACATTCGTCAATTGGTTGGAGGCGGTAGGGCAAACGTGAAGTCGTCCGAATTGGGATCGCGCGTTCTAGTTGAATCAAATCTCTGTTTGGTTCGCCGTCAAGATTCCGCCAACACAAGGAGACAACAGTCCGCTGCGGCAACCATTCGTCCGCGATCTCGTATTCTCCTTGCAAACCTAGCCGCGAAAGCGTGAGAAGCATATTCTCCAGCACAACTCCTAGTGCGTGTTTTAGGTCAATGTCAGTCGGATCAATCGCTGGAATTCGGCGTGCTTCGCTGAACGATATATCAACGTAAGACTCGCCGAAGCTCAGCAGCCACGGCTGCGTGTTATGCGCGGATGGCGCGCGAGATGCGCTGTCCAACAAGTGAGCTTTAACGGCATCAAGCTCAAGACTAAATGTTCGCTCGGTCACAAAGCACCTCCAAGCGAGCGGTGGTACATTGCTAGGTTGTGTAGCGGTGCTGCTCCCCACCCAGCGACTTGCGCTTCGCTGGCCTTGTTCGCGTCCGCAATCCAAGTGCAGGAAAGTCCTTTGTAGCCGCGTCTTTGCATGTTGCAAATCAACTCTTGGTTTAACCGGCGGCTGATTCCCAACCCTTGATAGGATTTCCGCAGTGCGAAAAGGATTACAGCTGCGTCACGTAACGGTCGGCGGCTCATCAGTCGTAGCATGGCTGGATGCAGCAGGCGACCATCGGTGCTTTGCAATACGAGGTTGTAGTCGGGAACAGCGAACGTCACTCCGACGGGAACGCCCGCGACTTCAGCGATCTGAATTAGACTGGGATCGAGCAACGGAATCAGCGGACCGAGTTGAGCGATCCATTCCGCGCGGTCGATCGGAACGAATCCCCAGTTACCAAGGAACGCACAGTTCACCAGTTCCCGAATCGCTTCCATATCGTGATGCCGTTGTCGCCAGTTCATCGTTCTTACGGACACGCCGTGAGCCGTCAATCCGGCGCGGCGGTGTTCATTCATCAAGGCGGCGGGATCGATGTCCGACACGTCATCGGTTCGCCAGGTCTTCATGCGAAGGCACGGCTTCATTCCACAATCTCGTAGCAGTCGGTCGTACCACGCTGGATTCTGCACCATGTCGATGTTGGGCGAGTTCTCGAATCCACGGACGACGATGCCCATCTCTTGGGCAGCCGTGATGTTGAACGGCCCGGCCATATCAGTACAGCCATTCGATGTGAGATACCTTTCAGCGGCAACGAGCAAGGCTTGCGACACATCGCGATCGTCGATCGTCTCGAACAGGCCGAAGCAACCGACTCGCTGCCCAAGCAACCGTTGTTGCCGGTTCGAGATGTGAGCAAGGATGCGACCAACGGGTTCGCCGTTCGAGAGGGCAACGAAAGCCCGACCGCGTCCGTGTTGATAGAACGGGTTGTTCTTTTGGTCGAGGTGCGCCGACACAATCGTGTTCAGCGGTCGGACCCATGCCGATTCGCTTGGTTGAACCGCTGCGGCAACGTCGACAAACATGCGTTTTGTGGCACGACTTGTGACAGATAAAACTTGCACAGCCATAAGTGAGTTGTACTTAAAGCGTTTTCAAATATTCCAACAGCGCAGCTTTATCGCCCGACGACAAATCGGTTCCGAATTCATGACCTTGATTGCTGCTTCCGTCGTCGGTCGTCGCAAAACGATACTGAGATTCGCTGAATCGCCTGCCGATGCGACGGTCACCGATAAGCCCTTCTTCGTACGCGATCCCGACGCGTTGTAAATCATAAGCCGTATCGCCACCTACAAAATACTCCGTAGGTCGCTCTGACGGATCGCGCAACATATCTTCCAGCGTTGGGACAGATCCGTTGTGGAGATATGGACCGCGACACCAAATTCCCAACAGAGGCGGTGGCACGTAACCTTCAGTCCGTTTGACTTGCATTAATTCGGCTAGTGGACCGTCACGGCGCGCACTCACCAGCGCGTCGGACATCGCGAGTATCCGGTCTGGATCTGTTCCGATCTCGTCGAGTGGGATTACCGACTCGGAATACACGATGTCGCCTTCGTACTCGCCGTGACATTCGGAGCAGTTTGACGAAAAGATCTCGGCACCATGCTGCGCCAAGTTTTGATCGATCTCGTTGGGGTAGGCTGGAGCCTTTATTTCTCGGAGATAGGCATAGATGCTTTCCCACTCCGGCATTCGGTGCAGGATCTCGGCAGGAGTCATGCCTTTGTTGAACTCGACCGCAGCCAATGCGATTGCCCGATCACCTTCAATCGAACCATCGCAAGCGAATGTCTCGCGGAGGCCATACACCCAGATCGTCGGGATCTTTGTATATCCGTACGGTGCACCAACGGTAACGTGAGACCGGGACTTGCCGAATTCAACAGGTGTGTTTCGCCCAGGTCCGCTATCAAGGCCACTGATGCCACCCCACGTTGCTGTCTTGTCAGTATGAGCTTGCTCGCGCAACACTTCGATGGCTTTCCTGATCGCTGCCGGCGTTCCGATTCCCCACGCCAAGCCACGCCGCTGTGCGACCTCCTTCGCTAAGGGCAGAAGATTCTGTGCCGTGAAATCTTCCTTCGAAGCGATATTCATGATGGAACGATTCAAGGCTTCGAGTCGAATGTTTCTATTGCCGAGCCCAGGGACGATCTGGCCATCGACCATGGCCGAATGGCACAACGAACAATTTGACATTAGTAGATCGACGCCCGTTAGCCGATCGTATCGCAGCACGAATCCAACGGGCAGCTTGCTCGAATCATCTGGCCACTGCAACACTCCGAACTTCTCGCAGAACGTCTCTCGATCACCGCCCAACTCTTCCGGATAGCGTTCCAAGGCGGCGAGAGCCAGCGGATAAGGCAGGCCCGTTTGGTAACGAGCGCCCAAGTCTCGATGAAAGAAGAAGTCTTCACCCGCTGCCGCTGAAACTTCCGGCAACGGATCGTGAAAAAAGTAGCGGTACGCGCCAGTCCCGATCAAGGCGATCGCTCCGAAGACGAACAATCCGATTATTTGCCAACGCTTCAATCGCATTACGCTTCGCCCTTAGAAATGTAGCGGTTCTTGATCCGGCCGTCACGCTTTGCGAATGGCCCTTGGCCTCGCGCGTGCAGTTCGACCTCGAATCGCAGAGCGTCCGAATACTCGTCCCAAGCGTTCTTGAAATCCGCATTGAGTTCACACAAACGCTCTTCAATGCGTCTAGCCAAAGCGTCCCGATCAACTTCAGGAACGCTTTCATCGACCCATTCGATTGCCAATCGAGGATGAACGATCCCGCCGTCGCCATCAACAATCTGGATCTGAAACGACGTGTATCCCGTAACAATCTCAGCGTCTTGGTACAGGGCGTGTTCTATGTCTTCGGGATAGATATTCGCTCCCATCACGCTGACTGTGTGATCGCGTCGTCCAAACAACAACAAGTACGGTAGCGGCATGCGGCGGTCTGCGGATACGTCGACGGTGTGGTCATGCTTGCCAATGATCTTCAACAGGTCAATTCGACGGACGACTCTGGCTTCGTCGCCGAGATTGTAGCGCACACGAGGCGAGATCGTTTGACTGTAGTTCAGCGTCGCGACCAAGTCGCCTTCGTCCGTCACTTCGATGTGGCAATTGAGCGGATTGTATTGAAATACCATAGGGATGCGATGATCTCCATCGAGCAGATCCTCACGCAGCGTACGATCATCCAACAGGAGGCCCCGGATAGCGATCGACTCGGGAGTCTCGAACGCGATGCTCATCTCCAAATCCGATGCACCATAACCGCTGTAACACGACTGGAATCCGTTCGTCAGTAGGTAGCGACGAAACTCCTCACTCATTCCCTCGCCGCCGACCATACCATGCAATACATAGTCGTCGATGGTAAAGCCGCGTTGCCGCATGGTATCGAGCAGCAACTTCAAGAACGGCGGGTATCCGCAAAGGATATAACCAGGATCGGAACCAAAGAATTCAATGGTGTGGAGAATTTTCTCAAGGTCGGGACCAGTCGATTTGACAACGCTGTGTTGCTCCAACGCTTCGCCAACATTAATACCCGTCGCCCACGCACCCATGCTGAAGCCGTTGATGGCGATCAGCGGTTGCGGCCCAAGAATCCATTCGATCATGCAGCTCATTTCATTTCGCATCTTCATACGCTCGGCGCTGCCCCGCACCCAATTGTAAGGCGTACCGGTTGATCCCGAAGATTCATCGATAGCAACGCCCCGCTTCAAAAAGCTGCCTCCAACACACCGCTGGTCTGTCGAATAGGCACGAATGTATGAGTCTTTGCTCATCAGCGGAAGTTGTTCAAACGGCACATTTGCAGAAGCTACGCCGTTCGCTGCGAGGAAGTCACGATAGGCAGGTACAGTTTGCCAAGCACGGCGTGCTGCCAGCTCTGCCCGCTTCCGGCCCTGCCGAAGTAACGAGTCTTCCTTCGACATCGCCAAACTCCAGCGAAACAACGCCGGACGTCTGATAACCGCTGCCTCGATCGCCTCACGCAGTTTCAGCATAGATGCTCCAGCAGATCGCATGTCGTCAAACGCTACTCATCCGTTAAGGGTCGCAGGTTTCAGAAATGAGAAGTGAACACCGCTGACACAAACGACCAAACGTAGCGAATCGTTTAAGAGATTAGTGTACGACTCGACGTGGCGTCGGGGAAGATCGATGCCTCGACTTAAGACGGTCGAGCATCCCACCACCTTCGATCACTCAACGCAAATTTTCTTCCGTGTACAGCGACAGCTCGATCATTCGTTCGAGAAGCTGTTCGGGGCTGTAGCCGGGGAAGTTGTGGAAGACTAGCTCCTTCGCAAACAAGCGGCAGACGTAGCGAAGTTTCAATGTCTTCTGTCGTGAAGCGTAAACAAAGTCGCGGTGCCCGTTGTTGACGATGACTAGATTGTTGTCCGTGTCGAGCCGGGATCGCCACAACTCGCCGGGAGCTTTCTCAAACGTGTAGTCTGGCAAACCGCGCTGGTCGCTCGACTTCGGTTTCTCTGGCAACAACGAATCGGTCACGGTGATCAGCGCTTCGGCCGTATACTCGGCTCGGTCTTGGCCAACTGTCAGACGGAGCCTGACAAGTTCAGGATCTTCCGAAGTGGTGAGCGTTACGATCTCCTTGTCTTCGTTCTCAAGTGTCGCTCGGCCCTCGGCGACCTCCCACTGAAAACGCAAGCCGTCTTCAACCAATCGGCCCGCGCGATCACGTGGAATGGCACGAAATGTCTTCTGCTGGCGAACCGGAACGACGCAAGTCGATGGCGAGACGCGAACACTGTTCAACGGCCCGGCGTGTTCAAAGAACGCCTTTTGTTGGAGAGCTTCGTTGGGTCTCTGGTTGGCCGCCGAGTCGGTAAGCGGAGTTCCAGGTCGTTTGGGATGTTTGCCACCGCGATTGGCGACGCCGTAGACTTCGAACCAATCGTACTCTTCCTCGGGCAGCGCAAGCATGGCTTCTTTGAATGCACGCTGAATCGAACGCAGCGTGTCGCGATTCACTTCGTCTTGTTCCGCCTGCTTCTGCTCGGCAATGATTTCGTCCAACGCAGCTTCAAGCGGAGCGAGCGCTTGCAAGAACTCGACATAAGCTTCATCCTGGATCACTCCGAGTCGCGTGCCAGGCGTGAGATGCAGAAACGGCGCGTCAACCACTCCTTGCAAATAACCCGACGACCAAGGCGGCTTCGCCATCCCTTCGATATTCGTTAACCGCTCGATAACTCGTGTGCCAGATCGGTACAGACCCACGTGGTTCTCAGGGCTCGGCTCGCCTAAGTACAGCTCGACGTAGATATCTCCGTGCTGGGTTGTCGGAGTTGGCAAATGAGGAAGTTGCCGACCGGAGAAGGCTTGTGGTTCAACGAGATACTCGGCGCGAGCCTGGCGGTCGATGATTCGGATCTCGACGCCCGAGTTGCGAATGCGATCCCGCAACTCGGAAGCTAAGTACCACTGCAACTTCTCTCCCGTGAAGTGCCGAATTCCTGGCAAGAGCGGCTTGATGGTTAGCTGCGTTCCGCGATCCGAAACCAATGTCCGGCGCGGTGCAACTTGATAGCCGGGATCACCTTTCGACATCCGCATCTCGTACGACTTGCCATCCTTGCCAGTCGAAACCATGCTAAGTTGCTCACCGACCGTCCAAAAGCTCAACAAGCCAATACCAAATTCGCCTTGCAGACCTTTCTCGCCCCGCGCCTTCATCTCGCGTTTGATCGAATCGCAGATGTGGGTTGCGACGTACTTGAAATCGGGAATTCCTTGCTCATCGGTCGGCACACCGTTGCCATCGTCCAGAATGCGAAGATAAGGCTGACCTTTCTCTCGACCGCGTATGATCGTGATCGTTTGGGCCTCGGCATCGATGCTGTTCTCGACGAATTCAGCTACCGCCTTCAGGGGGTTTGACTGCGAGAGGGCAATGATACTGATCGCATTCCAATGGTCACCGATCCTCAGTTTTCCAGAGGATTTGTTCTCAGTGTGACTCGGCCCGTTGTTCTTCGACATAGGCTGATTACCGGCTCGCATGGATCGTTAAATGGTATTATAGGTAAAATAAGGTTGTTTATGTGATTCCGTTTCGTCAATTGTCCAGAACGCCGCAGAGGCAAGCACATTCGCCCATTGTGTTTCAACAATCAAGCATGAGTTGCTGGCGACCTTTGGGACAAATGGCTACGATGCCTCTCGTAAGACCCTGGGCCTCTCGTAGAACCATGGGCCTTTGGTAAAACCATGGACATCAGAGCCTCGAATATGGCTTCAGAAAGACCGAGTTATCCACGCGATTTCTCCCGCCGCCGATTGCTTCAACTCGGGACGGCAGGCGCGATGGGATTGTCGCTGCCGAAGTTGCTAGCCGCTGAGCGTACTCCCGGAGCGCCACCGCCTCGTGCCGATTCGCTAATTATCATTTTCCTGAACGGCGGTCCCAGTCACTTGGACATGTGGGATATGAAGCCCGACGGTCCGAGTGAGAGCCGAGGCGAGTTCAAGCCGATCGATTCGTCGCTACCAGGTGTTCAAGTCTCGGAGCATCTTCCGAAATTGGCTCGGCAGATGCATCGCTGCACGCTGGTCCGCTCGATGCATCACAGCGTCAACAACTCGCATGCCGCAGCCGTCTATGTCTCAATGACAGGCCACGACCGCGGCGAACAAGGTGGCGGCTTTAAGCCAACGGACAATCCGAGTCCGGGTGCGCTCGCCGCGCTGCTTCGGCCAACGCCGCCGGAAGTCGCGCCGCACGTGACGATGCCATACCAAACACTCGAAGGCGCGACCGGCCCGCCGCAGCCGGGTTTCTTCGGCGGCTGGCTTGGTCGCGGTTACGATCCACTTTGGATTTTGAAGGACCCTAATGCCGCTGATTTCTCGGTTCCCGAGTTCACACTACAACAAGACGTCCCGGCAGCACGCATGGCCAACCGCAGCGCGCTGCTGTCGAACCTCAATGTCAATTTACGCGGCGAGTCGGCGGCTCCGCTGCGAGCGATGAACCGATTCCAGCAGCAAGCCGCTGACATACTGACGTCGAAGAGTACGCAAGCGGCGTTCCGGATCGAACAAGAACCCGAAACGATTCGCGACGCTTACGGACGCAATATTTATGGCCAGAGCGTTCTGCTGGCAAGACGAATGATCGAAGCTGGCACACGCGTCGTTACCGTCTCGTGGGCGCCTGACGCGAACGCCACCTGGGACACCCACAGCGGCAACTTTGCCAAGCTTAAAGACACTCTCCTGCCTCAGTTTGACGCAGCGAGTAGTGCGCTACTGAGCGATCTAAGCGAGCGAGGCATGCTCGATCGCACGTTGGTCGCCGTACTCGGCGATTTCGGCCGGACGCCGAAGATTAATGCCAATAACGCCGGTCGCGATCACTGGAACTACTGCTATTCAGTCATGTTGGCTGGTGGTGGCATCCTGCCCGGCCTGGTGTATGGTGCCAGCGACAGCCGGGGGGCGTTCCCCGCTGATCGTCCGACGATTCCCGCCGACATCATCGCAACAATCTATCATCAACTCGGCATCGACCACCGGCGCCAACTTTACGATCGCTTCGATCGCCCACATCGAATCATCCCCACTGGAAGCGTCCTGCGAGATCTGTTTGCCTAGAGTGCCGGGATGAGTTGCGGAGCGGTGGGCGACGCTTCTCGCCGCCTCAATTCCCATTCTAACGCGGGAGAGCGGGGGCTGTGTGCCAAGGCAGAGCCGGCGAGCAGAGTGTCACCGATTCGATGTGCAATCCTGACTAAATGGCGCGAGACAAGAGTAATTTCTACAGCGCTGCGGTTCGCGGCACCAACGTCAGGCTGACAATATAGCGTAGAAGACGTCTAGCGATCGTAGACCGCGCGGTCGCCGGAATCATCTTCTAGTCCCTCGGTTAGACCTCAATTGTTGACTTGTGTTGCCGTGTCGTTCACAATAATAGTCCCGCCCCGTACATTCCCGGATACACCAGCTTACCGCTGAAACCCAGCCCACCTACGAGGCCAGCTTTTATGAGACGCCTTACCTTTCCCCTGTGTGCGATTGTCCTTTCGTTGTTTGCACAACAATTGCTTGCACAGCCAGCGGTATCGTTTACCTCACCAAGTGCCGTTCAACCCGGGCAGACGATTGAGCTGACATTACACGGCACAAAGCTGGATGATCCGTTGCAAGTCTGGACCAGCTTTCCGGCAAAGGTGGAACTTGTCCCAGGTGCTGCGGATGCAAAAGACCAGACGACGCGCGTTTGCAAAGTGACCATTGACGCTGCCGTGCCAGTTGGAATCGGAGGGTTGATCGTCGGCTCGCCCACCGGCGTGTCGGACGTAGCACTCGTGATGGTCGACGACTTGCCTAGCGTCGCGGATAACGGAAAGAACCACGCGATCGATCAAGCACAGGCCGTGACGATTCCCGCTGCGATCGACGGAACGGCGGATGGCACGAATTTTGATTTTTACAAGTTCACGGGTAAGAAGGACCAAAGAGTCTCGCTTGAAGTCGTTGCAGCACGTGTTGGAACTCCAGTGGATTCGGTTGTCCGCCTGCTCCGCCCGGATGGCGGCGAGTTGCTACTTGTGGATGACGATGAAAGTTCTGGTGCCGATGCTCGCTTTTCGTTAACGCTTCCCGCTGACGGCGACTACGTCGTCGAACTACATGACAACCAGTATCGTGGTGGCGGTCGATATCGAATGCGGATTGGCGACTTTCCGCTCGTCTCGGTCCCCTACCCACTCGGTGGTCGACTGGGCTCGACGGCTCAGTTCCACTTCGCCGGGTCGGCCAGCGATGGCGCGACGCCAGTCGTACTCCGAATACCAGACGCGGTTGCCAGCGGGCGAGTTTCTATTGGTGCCAAATTTCCGTCCGGCAACTCGTCCGGTTTAGCCACACTCGTTGCAAGCACGTTGCCTGAGGCGATAGAAGCTGAACCCAACGATTCTTCCAAGGTATCGACCCCCGTCACAATCCCTGCCGCGGTGAACGGACACTTTCATTCTGTACGCGATCGAGATTACTACACGTTCGCTGCAATGAAGGACCAGTCGCTCTCGTTCCGAGCGGTGTCACGAAGCCTCGGCTCACCAAGCTTGCTGTACATGCGGCTGTTCGACGCCGCAGACAAGCAGCTTGCCGAGACTGCAGTCAACGACGCGGCGGAATGGACTTTGAATCTTAAATTCCCAGCCGACGGCATGTACAGCCTGATGGTCGAGGATCTTCTTCGTCGCGGCGGCCCGGACCACGCGTACCGCGTTGAGATTGAGCCGACACCCGGCTTTAGCTTGGCCGTCAAGAACGACAAAGATACAAAGCTTCAGTTCAATGCCCCGGCAAACAATGGAGCACTGGCCTTAGTCGTTCAATGCAATCGCAGTGGATACGATGGTACCGTCAATTTGGCACTCGAGAATAACGCGGGCGGGCTGCAGATGCTCAATCCGACGATCCCAGCGAAAGCAAAGGAACATCGCCTGTTTATCAAGGTCCCCGAGGGAGCAACGGCCGGCAACTTGGCACCGATTCGACTTATTGGAACGGCAACGGTAAATGCTCGTCCGCAAACAGCAATCGCAGAAACAATTGTTACGCTACGAGCGAAACGACCTCAGCTTACATTCCCGCCACAGTGGATGAACGGGTTGCTTTCGGTCGTCATAGGCAGCAATCTCGATCCGTTCTTCGCGGTCAAGCCTGGGACGCCCGCAGCGGCCTTCAACAAGGAGACCGGCCAAGCTCCGCTCGCGTTGACCTTGGAACGCACGAATGCCGAGTTCAAGGCCGCGATCACCGTCATGGTCGAGAACCTTCCTCCTGGATTCTCCTCGGCCGTCAAAGCCGACAAAGACACGTACACCGTAACCCTCACCGGTCCCAAAGACGCTGCAGACGGAACGCACATGATCAAAATCCTCAGCTATGGCGAGTTCAAAGGTCAAGGAATTCTGGCTGTGAACGAGGTTCCCATCGAAATCAAGACTGCGGCGGCAGCACCAGCGGCCGCTGCTGAAGAAAAGAAACCATAAGCATCGGTCGCGAGCAGAACTGCTGGCGACTTGTCACATGCATGTAAACGCATCGTACGACGGATTGAACTCCTCAAGGAGATGAATGATGAAGATGGCTGTGCAGGGAATTCGCACCGGAGCTTTCGTGGTAGTGGCATTTGCCGCAGCCATCGGACTAACACGCGCCGACGACTTCAAGTTGGAGGCCATCCGTGTTGGTGAGCCACAGCGGATCGAAGTGTTTCCGCCTGCTGTCAAGCTGGCCGGTGTCCGTGAACAGATGCAGCTCGTTGTCACGGGATACTACGCTGACGGGAGCTTGCAAGATCTCACTCGCGCAGCCGAGTTTGCTTCGAGTAACGCAGAGATCTTCACGCTCGCCGGCTCGGTCGTGCGGCCAAAAGCTGATGGCTCTGCGGACCTGAAAGTAAGCGTCGGTGGCAAAGAGGCATCGATTGCTGTCCAAGTTGCCAATCAGGGAACACCACAAACCGTGTCGTTCGAGTATGGAACTCTGGCCGCGTTGTCCAAACAAGGCTGCAATGCTGGCGCCTGTCACGGCTCGCCAAGTGGTAAAGGCGGCTTCCGACTTTCGCTCCGCGCCTTCGATCCGGAACTCGACAAGCTCACGTTGATCCACGAAGACTTCGGGCGCCGCACCAATGCGCTCGACCCAGCAGAAAGTTTGTTGTTGCTCAAGCCGTTGATGAAGGTGCCGCACGGCGGTGGACTCAAAGTCCGCGCGAGCGACCCCGCGTATAAAGTCATTCACGATTGGATCGCAGAAGGTTGCAAGCTGGATCCGCCCGAGCAAGCCCGCGTTGTCAAATTGGAGGTCTACCCTCCGTCGGGGCGGCTGCTGAAGCGTCCCGCGCATACGCAACAGTTAAGCATTCTCGCTCACTACACTGACGGATCGGTTCGAGATGTGACCGAGCTTGCCGTCTATACCAGTTCCGATGAAGCCGTAGCTTCCGTCACCGAAGCGGGCCTGGTCGTCGGCAAAGACCGAGGCGAAGCGGCGATCATCGTCCGCTACAAGGAGTTTATCGAATCGTCCTTCGTCACCTTCGTGCGTGATATCGAGGGCTTCGCCTGGACCAACCCGCCGACGAACAACTACATAGACGAAGCCGTTGATGCGAAACTGCAACAGCTGAAATTCCTGCCGTCAAACGTATGCACAGACGACGAGTTTATTCGCCGCGTCTACCTCGACGTGATCGGTATTCTTCCAACGGTCGATGAAGTCCAGAAGTTCTCCACGGACGCCGCTTCCGATAAGAGATCCCAGCTGATCAATCAACTTTTGGAGCGTCCCGAGTTCGCGAAATTCTGGACATTGAAATGGGGTGATTTGCTCCGTTTGACCAGCAAACAAGTCGGTGGCGACGGCGTGTATAAGTATCACCGGTGGGTCGAACGAGCGATTGCCGCAAACTTGCCATACGACAAATTTGCTCGCGAGTTGCTTACGGCTCGTGGCAGCAGTCATCTGAACCCGCCAGCCAACTTTTATCGGACGGCCGCCGATACGAACGATTGCGTGGAAACAATCTCGCAAGTCTTCCTTGGCGCGCGACTTCAATGTGCCAAGTGCCATAACCATCCGTTCGAGCGTTGGACGCAAGACAACTATTACGGCATGGCTGCGTTCTTCAATCGCGTCCAGCGAAAGAAGACGCCAAAGCCTGACGAAACCTTCATTTGGGTTTCGAGTAAAGGCGAAGTGACACAACCACGAACCGGCAAGCAGATGAAGCCTTGGTTACCCGGCGATGGAGACGTGGAGCAAGCAGAAGTCGACGATCGGCGAGAAATATTCGCCGACTGGCTAACACGACCCGACAACCCATTCTTTGCCAAGATCGAAGCGAATCGAATTTGGAGTCACTTGCTTGGTCGCGGAATTGTCGATCCACCGGATGACTTTCGCGATTCCAATCCGCCTTCCAATGCTGCGCTGCTAGAGTCGTTATCGGCAGACTTCGTAAAGAGTGGGTTTGATCGAAAGCACGTCATTCGCACGATTCTGAACAGCCGCACTTACCAGTCGTCTTTCGAGCCAAACGACTTTAACAAGGACGATACAAAGTATTTCTCTCATTATCAGCCGCGACTGCTGAGTGCCGAGCAATTGCTCGACGCCATCTGTCACGTCACCTCCGTTCCAGAAAAATTTGGCTCGCTTCCGCTAACAACCAAGGCCACGCAACTGCCCGCCCCCGACCTCGTGAAACATGAGTTCTTAAAAATCTTTGGCCAGCCTGAGCGGCAAACCGTGTGTCAGTGTGAACGCTCAAGTGAATCGAATCTAGGCATGGCGATCCAATTCTTTAACGGACCGTTGATCTACAACAAATTGCGAGACGGAAACAATCGCTTCCGTCAATTGCTTAATCAGAAGAAGGCCGATCAAGAGATTATCTCCGAGTTGCACTTGGCGGCGGTAAATCGACCCCCTACCGAGAAGGAACTCGCTGCAACGATGAAACACATCTCGTCGAAAGATGTGCAAATCGCCGCGCATAATACCGAGACCGACGTAAAGATTGCGGCGATGAACAAAGCGGTGGCCGACATGCGAAAGACCTTCGAGGTCAAGTTGTTTGATGCCAAGTTGCAAACCATCCCGGACGCCATTCGTGTGGATGCGAAGGCGGCTCTCGCAACGGAAGCCGGCAAACGCAACGAAGTTCAAAAGTACCTTGTCGCGAAACTTGGCCCATCGTTAACGGTGACGGTCGAAGAAGTCACGAACGCGTTGGACGAAGCGGCAAAGAAGATGGTCGCTGATTCCACGACACAGATCGCCGAACTTCAAAAACTGAAGCAAGCTCCCGGTTCACGACGGATCGAAGCCCTTGAAGATGTATGTTGGGCACTGTTGAACACGAACGAGTTTTTATTCCAACACTAGAGATAATTTGATCGTTTAACGGTAAGCCGAAGGCGACCGCGTCTCGCTACAACACCGTCGCCTTCGGCTTACCGTTAAACGAGCTTCCAATGAACGTGAGATTCATCATGCATCGCACAACTTCGCTTCTCTCCCTTGCGCTCGCTTTCTCTTTCGCGCTTACCTCGCTTGCAGAAGAGCCCGTCAGTTTTCGCAAGGACTTGGCTCCGATCTTGCTCGACCAATGTCTTGCCTGTCACGGGCCGAAAAAGGCGGAAGGTGGCTTACGCGTTGACTCGTTCGAAAGAGTGACGAAGGAAGGCGATTCCGGTTCGCCTGGGTTTGTTGGCAACGATCTCGACTTGAGCGAAGCGTTTCGCCGGATGGCGTCCGATGATGCAGACGAGCGGATGCCGGCGGAAGCGGACGCAATACCCGCCGAACAACTCGCACTCTTCAAGCGTTGGATCGAAGAAGGTGCGAAGTTCGATGGCGAAGACCCGACCGCCGACCTGATCACGATCGTCCCCGCTCCAACTCACCCCGAACCGCCAGCGGCGTATCGTTATGCGATGCCCGTTGCCGCCGTCACTTTCAGCCCCGATGGCAATGAGGTCATCGCGGGCGGCTATCACGAATTGACGGTTTGGAATCCCGTTGATGGCAAGTTGATTCGACGCATCAAGAACGTAGGCCAAAGGACGCGTGCGCTGTCGCTTAGCCCTGATGGAAAGCTGCTAGCCGTCGGTTGCGGTGCCCCAGGACGATTGGGCGAGACGCGAGTGTTCGACATGGCAAACGGCGAAGTTGTGAATGTACTTGGCACGACCTCGGACGAGGTGCTAGATGTTGCTTTCAGCCTGCAAGGTGATCGCCTGGCCGTAGGTGCTGCCGACGGAACCATCCGAGTGTTCGAGATGCCTAGCGGTAAGGAGCAGCTGTCCATTACAAGTCATTCAGACTGGGTGATGGCGCTCGCCTGGAATGCCGATGGCACCAAGCTGGCATCGGGCAGTCGAGATAAGACCGCCAAGATTTTCGACGCAAAGACAGGGGAACTGTTGGTGACCTACTCAGGACATGGCAACGCAGTCAAGGGAGTTGCGTTCCATCCCGAGAACAAAGATGTCTTTTCTGCTGGCACGGATAACAAGATTCACCGCTGGCAAATCGCCGACGCAAAGAAGACGGCAGACGTAGGATTCGGTGGCGAAGTGTTCAAGTTGCCGCTCAGCGGCGAATTTCTGTTCGCATCATCTGCTGATAAGACCGTTCGTCAATTTGAGGCCAAGACGCAGAAACAGCTTCGCGCTTTCGCCGGCCATCAGGATTGGGCATTGTCGGTGGCATATCACGCCGGAACGAAGCGTGTCGCATCCGGCGGATTTGACGGGAGTATACACATCTGGAACGCGGAAGACGGTAAAGAAGTCGCATCCTTCTTTGCAGCACCCGGCTATGAGACAGTTGCGAAGTAGCTTCGCTCGCATGGCGACGGTATAATTCTCCCAACGGTCCTGCATGGCGATGTCATTCGACAACGTGGTGTCGGCAGATACCGTCGCACCATCTTGTCGCTTTGCCGTCACGAGTCCATGATGATTCCAGCGCTCGTTGTTGAACTTGATCAGCGATTGTCGTTGCACGAAGTCCGAGAATTGGTCCTGATAGTGGAATCTGCTAAACGACGTGAGGAGGCGTTCCGACCGACGGTCTGAGAGCGAGGTCGAGAGATGAATGTAAAACTGAGAGTCGTGCAAGGTAAATTGAAGGGCAAGAGTGGCGAGAGTGCTGGGTTCGAAGTTGCGATCTCAAAGTCTCGGTTCGTCATCGGAACGGCCAGCGATTGTCACATGCGATGTCCGAGCAGCGTCATTAGCCCCCATCACTGCGAGATAACCGTGCGTAACGGCGACGTCCGATTGCGCGACCTGGAGAGCGAGTCCGGCACATTCTTAAACGACCACCGGATCGATACGGAGCGGCTCGTCCAATCCGGCGACCAATTCCGAGTCGGTCGTCTCGAGTTCGAAGTCGTGATCGAACGTTCCAACGACAACACAAAGTCCGACCCAGTCGATGACTTTGTCAGTGACATGCTCGCCCAAGCGGATGAGGAAGAACGCGCCGTTCGTTTGTCCGATCCCGAGTTGCGTCAGTTTCATCTTGATCCGAACAAGTCAAGCGACGATGAACCCGCCGAGCCCGAGGAAGAAGACAAACTAGCCGCAATGCGCAAGAAACTGCCGCCGAAGAAACCACCCGGAAAGCTGCCACCCCCGCCAACGTTTACAGCGGAAAGCTCCGTCTCTGCCGCCGAGGCGACGCTTCAAAAGATCTTCGAGAAACCCAAGCCGAAGGGCCCGAAGCACTAGCTCGTTCACTTGACTGGCTGGTCAACGCTTGGCCATTTGCTGGCTGTTTGGAGGATTCTCACGGCGGGGCCCTTCAATAATCAACGACCTCGTGGTATCAACGGCTCGATAATGTTGATGGTAATTCAAAGTGATTTTTGCGGGAGGCCACTGTGTACAACAAGCTGGCGCTGATTGATCTAATCAAAGAGTTTGCGCTCAAGTTCGGTGATTTCACACTGGCATCCGGCAAGAAGGCTTCGTTCTATCTCGATTGCCGCAAAGTGACGCTGCATCCACGCGGCGCTAACTTGATTGCCGAAGGGATTCTTGAGTTACTTGGAGATGACTTACCCGATGCTGTCGGTGGAATGGCGATCGGTGCGGATCCTATCACCGCCGCCGTGATCACAGTTGCGGGGCAACAGGGTAAGCCGGTAAACGGTTTCATTGTCCGAAAGGAGTCAAAGGAGCACGGCACGGGGCGCGATGTCGAGGGCCCCGTTAAAACTGGTGATTCCGTCGTGATCGTGGAAGATACAACGACGACAGGTGGTAGTTCGCTCAAGGCGATCGAAAAGGCAGAAGCGGCTGGTTTGAAAGTTACGGGTGTTATCTCCATTGTCGACCGGCTCGCTGGAGCCTCCGAGATCTTCGCCGAACGCGGTTATCCGCTCCGCTCGCTACTGACCATTCGTGACTTTGGGATTGAGCCGGAGTAAATTGTGACTTCCCGAAGCCAAACGGTTCAGTCGCGTCGTTCAACGTTGCATCAGACTTGTTCGAGTTCTACAATTAAACACGCTGGTGGATGAAATTCGGCTCCATGCCGTGTGGATACCTTCGGGTGGTCCCTATATCCGCTGGCTTTTTTATGCGCGCGAAGCGACCGTCAGCGGATTCTTCTGGCTGTAGTAGACCCCGTATTCTGCTTCGCGAGTGTCATCGACATCGTAGATCACTCCTGCCTGTGGCCACACGAGCGACAAGAATCGGTCTTCGTTTCGCTCGTACAACCTTTGAATCGCCCACAAGTAATAGTCGATCACTTGCAGGCAGGTCACGTCTTTTGAGTGTGCTGCTTTGATCTCGATCGGCGCAGCCGACGTGATTCCCCATTTGGAGCGTAGATTTCGCCGCGCTGTCTCTAACGCGTTCTCCAATGCTTCGGTGCGGTCAGAACTGCCACGCTTGGCGAACTGTATTGTATATCCATCGTCCTTATGCAAATGGTCACGAAACAGCCGACTTACACACCGATCGTAAAGCTGATTGGGATGATAGCGGTAGGTTGGCCGTTCTTGCTGTCGGTTCAGGACTTTATCGACGATGACGCGTTTATCGCGTACCACTGCATAGAGTCGAATGTCGTGATTAAGTAACACGCGAAACACTTCACGCCGAACTTCCGGTAAATCGTCTTTTGCGTGGAACGTGATTGCAGTCTTGCGGTTGGAGATATCGAATGACGGGACATCTTTGAAATAGGGATCGGCAAGCAAGTCTTGTCGCAACGAGTCAAGATCTGCGGCGACAGAAATAGGGTCTGCAACATCGGCAAATCCCAGAACGAAGAACTTCGAACATCCATCATTACCGACGATGACTTTGCCTCGACGCTTGAACAATGTCGCGTCGCCTGCTTCATCGACGAAGTACTGCCGAAAGACGGGAGTTGGAGTTTCTAGTTGAGACTTGGTCATGGTTAGATGGAACTGGAAACTCGCAAGGCAAACGTGGCACACCGTTTCTTCACGTTCTTAACAACGTGATTCAGCTACTCGTCGTTTGCAGGGCGAATGCAGTCGTCCGTAATCAGTTCAGATGGATCTGGATATATCTCGGGAATTCCCGGCGGTGTTACTGCTTGTTCGACATCGCTTCGAGCCGCGACATCTAGGTTCAGTTCGAGCAGTTGAGCGAGCAAGTCCTTCTTCGGTGAAAAACCATAAGCGTCAAGTACCGCCTTGTCGAGCGCGGCGTGGGCATCTTTGAGCGGGTTCTTGCCGGGTAACTCCAGCGTGCGATACACCGCTCGCAATCCGCCCTTGATCTTCTCCAAAGCCTCGCCGCGCACCCGCCTCACCTCACGCCCCGCCTCGGCCACCGCGTCGATCTGTTCCACGCTCGGTGATTGAGGCCACGGGAAGGTGTCGTAGACCGATTCAGCACTGTAGCGAAAGTCGGACTTTAGCTTTCCACACTTCGTAACGAACCAAAGCCAATGGACGTGAGACTGAAGAATGCCAAAGCTGTAATCATCCGGGAAGCCGAAGACTTCGATCAGATTACTTGGGCGTATCGATGACGAAATGAACATGAAGATCGGCCGTTTCGTTACATACGCGCATGACAAATAACGAGGCAGTGGTTTGATCACCGACAGCATCTCAGGCCGCCCGAACGATAATTGCCACCATCTTGCTAAAAACTGCTTGTGGTGGGGTCGTACCTTCCCGTCGCGGTCGATTCCTTCTTGCGCCTTGCGTTCCCGATCCGGCAGGACGTTCGATCGAACCCACTCAAACGCTGCTGGAAAGCTCGCTGCCTCGAACTGATCCATTTGCTCGAAGTCGAGTACGTATCGATCAGGACGACCGCGAGTCAATACTTCCAGTCCGTTTAAGTAGGGGAACGTGACCGTCGCCGATGACACGTCCTTCCTGATCAACTCATCCCGCTGCCTTTCCGTCAAAAGAAACCCGTCGTGACCAAGCATCTGTCCGTTGAAGCAACGCTGCGGATCGGTGTTGCAACCAAGCGCCTGAGCGCCCGTGACGTCTGTCGAATCTGAAAGTGCGGGATTGATGAAAGCGCTGTCACGAAACGCCAACTCATACTCCTTCGACGCTGGCCCACTTCCCTTCTTCCGGATCTTCTTCTTCCCCGGCTCTGGATCGACCTTGAACCACATCCGCCGATTGTCAGGAATCAACAACTGCTTCCGCACAACCGCCTGCTCGCGTTGCGTAAGACTCTCGTCAACCGGCTCGTGCTTGACCCAATTCGGAATCGACACATGAACATTGGCTTCGCCGGACCAGGGCTGGTTGTCGACGGCTTCGATGATGGTGCCGCTGGCCGCGATGTGGTCGAGGCCGCCGACGCGGGACTTGTTGTTGCGGATGTTCTGTGTGCCGACGAGACCCGCGCGACCGGCGATCGGATCGGTGGCGGTACACTCGGGCAAATGATCGTGCGACTTGCGGAACCACAGGACGCAGTAATCGGCCATGCCAGGGACTTTGGGATAGGCCGCACGAATCGCATTGACGTAATCGGGACCAAGATCGGGTTTCAGCTTCTTCGCACCGTTGAACGGCGGATTGCCGATGATCACGTCGGCCTTTGGCCACTTGATCGGCACCGGCTTGCCCTCGTCGTCGGGCAGCGGACGCCGCCAGTTGCGTCGGTCCTCGGACAGACCCATCAGTTCGGAGCGAATTAGCGCGTCGCCAGCAATGAAGTTGCTGTTTAGGTTGTCCAGCGGCAGGGCCCGTTCGGGGATCTTCAACTCGTCAATCGCCAGCTTGCGAGCGATCATCATCGTCACCTTCGCCAGTTCGATGCCGAGCGGGTTGATGTCAATGCCGTAGAACTGATTGGCGGTGACGAAGCCGATCATCCGCTGCTCTTCTTTGCGCGTGGAAAGCTCGTTGATCCGCTCGAAGATTCGCGCTTCGAGTCGCTTCATCTCGCGATAGGCGATGTACAGGAAGTTGCCGCTGCCGCAGGCTGGATCGAGTACCGTCAACTCGGTCAGCCGCTTCCGCAATTCCAACAGCCGCTTGATCGAAGTGGCGTTTTCGATCAACTCGCGCCACGGTCGCACGATCGTTGGCCCCACGATCTTCATGATGTCGACTGGGTGGGTAAAGTGTTGTCCATAAGCACTCCGTTCGTCCTGGTCGACTGAGTGTTCGAACAACGTTCCGAAGATTTCGGGACGAACATTCGACCAATTCGCCTCGGCCGCCTTCCGCAACTGAACGATCTCGTCTGGATAGAGCTCGATTCGCGATGGCTCGGCGAACAAGCCGCCATTGAAGTAGTCGACGCCCTTCAACCGCCCACCAACCGTCTTGCCCGGCGTATTCATCTCCGTGAACAGTTGGCCAAGCAAGTCGTAGCTCTTCTGTGGCTCGTCACACTCGTCGAGCAACCGAGTAAACATGTACTTTTCAAGCAGTCCGATATCTTCCGCGAACAGTGCGACCAGTGACTGCAAGATGAAACGCTGCGCCAATCCACGATCGACACCGCGAATGACTAGTTTATTGAAACAGGTGGCAAGCCGATCAGCGGCGTCGCGTGTAACCGCTTCGTGATCGTTCTTGAACACCGGCTTTTCGGGCGTCGGAAAGAGGAACGCGAGTGGTCCTTCTCGGCTCGGCAACTCGTCGATCTTCAACACGTCGACCGGCGAATCCATCTGGGTCTCGAAATCGTAGACCCAAAACTCGTCGAAGTTACACAGCACCACATAGCGGGGGCGGCCAGGAACGAGACGTACCCAGTAGTCAAACGCTTGGCGATAATGCTTCGAAAGATCAACGCCGCGCTTCTTCATCTCGATCAGTACGACTGGCTTCCAGACGAGATCGGCGAAGGCGGTCCCCTTAGCGTCGGTCTTTTTGATGCGCATTTCGAGTGTCGCACCGGCTTCTTTCACGCCGCCATGACCAAACCCCTGAAAGAGTTGATCCAGAAAGATCTGCGACTCGCCCTTTTCATCGCCCGCGATATGTTCGGAAGTCCATTTCACGAACTTCTCAAGACGCTCTCTTCTGAGTCCAGCCATTCGAGTTCCTACTATTTATTCCGTGTAACGCAGGATGTTTGCAGTGGCATCAGAATCCAGCGTACCCGTCCGCCTCCAGAGGTGGGTGCCAACGCTTGGCATTCTAGGTTTTTACGGGCTCCCGCCGCTACTAGAGACATTGCCGAACGCCGTAAAGTGTCGGGAGCGCCGCATTTTTGAGCAACATCCCCAAGTCGGAGGCTTTACGCAACCGATACGAAGAGAAGTATCTTCTCTTTTTGCCAGTTTGGTCGATGGAAAGCTCGCTTCACAAACAGCTCAAACAACTCTACGCCGACAGCGGCGCAGAAGTCGAGCATAAGCTGGGGAGATATCGAATCGATGTCGTTTGTGACGGGGAGCTGATCGAGATCCAACATGGATCTCTAGCGGCGATTCGAGACAAGGTCGCGGATTTGACGACCGATCACCGAGTGCTGGTCGTTAAGCCGATTGTAGTTCGCAAACGATTGGTGAAACTAAAATCACAAGGCGGTTGCGTCGTTGCTCGACGACTCAGCCCGAAGCGAGGCTCGATACTCGATCTTTTTGATGAACTAGTCTATTTCACTCGAGTCTATCCGCATCCCAACCTGACGCTTGAAGTTCCGCTGGTCGACATTGAAGAGTGGCGATATCCAGGGCACGGGAGGCGGCGTTATCGCCGCATGAACGACCATGTGGTCGATGATCAGAAGCTGATCAAGCTTCACGAAATTCATCGCTTTCAGACGCGCCGTGATCTCTTGAAATTGATCCCAACTGACCTGCCTGATCCGTTTCACACCGGACACCTCGCGGAAACCATGAACATCCCGCGCGACAAAGCCCAGCAGATTGCCTATTGCTTACGCAAGACAGCTTCTCTTGAAGATTGTGGCAAATTGGTGAACGCTCGGCTGTATCGCCGTGCTGCATAGTTGTTGTCACAAAAAAGGCGAGCACATGGCTCGCCTTTTTATAGATCTTAACATCGTCTTACGCTTGCGATTCCGCCTTTGTGCGTGCTTCTCGCAGACCGCGGCTGAGGATATCCCGCAGTAATGGCGAGTAATCCTCGTACTTGGCCTGATCAGGAGCTCCGTCCGCGTACTGATAAATGGCATCTCGCGGCTTCTTTCCCAAGGCCAGCAGCGTCGAGCTGACAGTACCGTGTTCGGGGCCTCGAAGGACCATGCTCGGGCGATCTGGCGCCGAGGCAGGCCGCGCGAAGACTTTACTGGCAACAGCCAGAAACTTGACTGGCGAATCGAGCGTTTGAAGCGTTAGCAATCGTTGAGCAAGCTTGACTCGCTCGTCGCGCGGATCGTTTACATCCCGATTCGCGATGATGCTCAATCCCTCTTCCAAGGCAACGGCTTCGTAGTCGTCTCCGCCATGTACCACCCATGCGCTTTCGGCATCAGCGATCACGAAGTTCACACCGCTATATTTAGCAGTTGAAATCTCGTCTAACGCCAAATCAACCGCTCGCCGGGCGGATCCCGAACGCAGAAGCTCACGGCACAAAATGCCTCGCGACGGCGGATTCACTGGCTTATTGAACTTCAAACGGTTACATGCAGCCACAAAAAGTCCGTGCTGGTTGACGCCGAGCCAAGTTCCGCCGGATCGCTGATCGATTCCGCACAAAATACGTGGCTTGCCTGATTGGATCGAGGGCTGAAGGGCCGCCCGATCATAGGCTTCTTCACGGTTGGCAGCCACCAAAACGGGGGTGTCTGTTTCAGGCTGGTATTGAATAGCGAGTATACACATGCTCGTTAAAACTTTCCTTTACTCTGGGAGTAAAACACTGGCGGGATAATTGTCGTGCCCCTGGGGATCTTTGCCCTGAAACGATCCTCCCAATCTACGGAACAGTAGGCGATCTCGACACCCTCTCATTGGGGGCATAATATGCATTTTTGTCAGGAATCTCCTGATACCTGGATCGACGATGACTTGCCGGGCCACCTCGAAACCCTTAATCTGCATGGTCTGGTTGCAGGAACTCTTCTGGCTTCAAGTGGTTAGGTCACCATTCAGGTGGCGGCAAGCCGATTAGCAGTAGTTAGAGTTCCCAGATGGATCGATTGGCTGAGCTGCGGCGGGTTCGTGGCGGACGGTGACGGATCGACGTTCCTTGGGAGCGGACACGAATCGAGACTCGAAACAGGCGATCCAAGAATCATGTCGACAACGATCGAACCAACGCGATCCACCCGAGACAAAACGAGCCGCCACCGCTTTCATACTTTGACCGGCGTTCAGGTGTTGGGCACGGGAGCCTTCGCTCCGGCAAACGTCGTCCGTAACGAAGACCTCTCCGAATTGGGATTCGACGCTGAGTGGATTCTTCAGCGGACTGGAATCCACGAGCGACGCCACGCTTTGCCCGACGAGGTAACAAGCGACTTGGCATTCCACGCCGCCGTTCAATGCCTCGAAGAGGCAGACGTCTCGATCGATGACGTCGATTTGATTTTGGTCGGGACGGTAACACCCGATCGCCCGATGCCAGCTACCGCATGTATTCTACAGCAGAAGCTGGGATCCAGCGCTCCGGCCGTCGATTTGAATGCAGCATGTTCAGGCTTCATTTATGCGTTGGCAACTGGTGCTCAGTTTGTCAAAACGGGCCACAGCGAGCGAGTGTTGGTAATCGGTGCGGATCTTATGTCTCGGATCGTGAACCCCGCGGACAAGAAGACTTACCCATTGTTCGGTGATGGTGCCGGTGCCGTCTTGCTCGGCGCGGGCTCAGACGAGCAAGGGCTGCTGTCGTACATGATGGGAGCCGATGGCGAAGGTGCTGGACTTTTATGCGTTCCAGCCGGTGGAACGGAGGAGCCGCCGAACGCTTGTGCCATTGAAGCCAACCGACAATTCTTGCACATGGATGGGCGTCCTGTATTCAAGTGGGCGATTCGTACCGTCAGCGACGTACTTCGCGAGACATTGAACCACGCCGGCAAGTCGATCGAAGAGGTCGACACCCTCGTTCTACATCAAGCCAACATTCGTATCATCGATGCCGTCATTGACGAACTTGGAATCGACCCCGCTAAAGCCGTTGTCAACGTCGAGCAGTACGGCAATACTTCAGCCGGCAGTATCCCGCTGGCTCTTGCCGAAGCCCACCAGCAAGACCGAATTAACCGAGGTGATCTCGTGTTGATGTGCGGCTTTGGTGCTGGTTTGACGTGGGGTACGACGTTGCTTCGTTGGTAGCGCACGCCTCGGCAGCATACATCTAGTTTGGTCGCGCTCGACTCGAGCCGCGCCTCGTCAGAAAGGAATCGGACATGTCTAAAGTCAAACGTCTTCCCCCTCGCGACACCGTCAAGGTGGACGATACTTGGGATCTATCCAGCTTGTTCACCAGTGATGCCAAATGGGAAGTGGGGTTTAAGAAGTTCGAGAAGCAGATACCGAAGTTCGAGAAGCATCGAGGCAATCTTGGTGACAGCGCAAAATCGTTGGCGTCCTGTTTGAAGTTCGACAGCGATCTCGATCGAATGGCCGAACGGCTTGGAACGTATGCGTTTCTGAAGACGACCGAAGATCAAACGAACAGCAACTATCAACGTATGATGGGCCGCTTCCAGAATGTTGCCGTTCGAGCAGGCGAGGCCGCGAGTTTCATTCGCCCCGAGATTTTAGCTATCCCGAAACGAAAGCTCGACGAGTTCTTGGCGAGCAAAGAGTTGAAGCATTATCGTCTTTCGCTCGAGCGGTTACTTCGATTCAAGAAACACACGCTCAGCAAAAAGGAAGAACAGCTACTCGCGATGCAGGGCGAGATGGCCCAAGCCGCGAGCAAAGCGTTCCGCCAGCTGCTTGATGCGGATCTGAAGTTTGGCAACGTGAAGGACGAGCACGGCGAACAGATCGAGTTGAGCAATTCGACACTCGGTCAACTGATGATTTCGCCGAAGCGAACTGTCCGAAAGGCAGCCTTCCACCAGTACTACGAACAGTTCACCGGGCACGAGAACACACTGGCCGCAACGCTTTCCGGCTCAATACAAAAGGATATCTACTACGCGCGAGCGCGCGGCTATGATGGCGCGTTGGCCTCCGCTCTGTACGAAGACGACGTGCCGCAATCCGTCTACGACAACCTTATCGCCTCGGTGCGAAACCACTTACCGGCAGTTCATCACTACTACGACGTTCGTCGCCGCAAGATGAAGCTGCGCGATATTCATCAATACGACACTTACGTTCCAATTCTCAGCGACCTGAGTGTCAAACACACGTGGAAACAAGCCGTCAAGATCGTCATGAAATCACTCGCACCGCTCGGGAACGAGTATTGTGGTGTGTTAGAAAAGGGACTCAATGGTCGATGGTCAGATCGCTATCCGAATCAAGGCAAACAGAGCGGAGCCTTTAGCTGCGGAACTTATGACGGCGATCCGTACATCCTCATGAATTACAAGCCTGAGGTGCTTGATGACATTTTCACACTGACCCACGAAGCGGGCCATTCGATGCACTCGCATTATTCGGCCAAGCACCAGTCGTTCGAGTACTACAACTACACGATTTTCGTCGCTGAAGTTGCCAGCACGTTCAACGAACAACTACTCAGCCGACGTCTTATGGCGGGGGCTCGCGACGACAAGGAACGTGCGTATTTAATCAACCGTGAAATCGACGGAATTCGCGGAACAATCGTACGCCAAACAATGTTCGCCGAGTTTGAGAAGATCACGCACGAGATGGCAGAAGCCGGGGAGCCGCTGACCGTCCAGTCGTTCAAGGACACTTATCGCAAGCTGCTCGAAGCATATTTTGGTCCTAACTTTGCGATCGATGATGAACTGTCACTCGAATGTATGCGGATCCCGCACTTTTACCGAGCGTTCTACGTCTATAAGTACGCCACTGGCTTGTCCGCGGCGATTGCGCTGAGTAAACGAGTTGTCGAGGGCGGAGACGCAGAATTGAACGACTATATGAGCTTCCTCAAAGGCGGATGCTCCAAGTTCCCGCTCGACTTGCTTCGTGACGCGGGCGTTAACATGGAGAGTCCTGAACCGGTCGACACGGCGCTCTCGCACTTCGGATCGCTCGTGGACGAGCTCGACTCGCTTCTGTAACCGCAACTATGGCTGAGACCGACGTGCTGAACTCAGTCCATTGAGGGGGTTTGTATCGAGCCGGCTTCCTTGTTGACGAGGTGTTAGGCTGGCGGCTAGACTAGTTGCACAGAGAGAGCCACCTAGATGGGTATGACTTGGCGGAGTTGTTCCCTGCGTATTTGCCCACCGTTCCGCCCCCCACCCGTCCAATTCACGAGTCAACAACTCTCATGAATGTGAAGCTCTCGGTTCGTCGTTCGTCACAGCAACCCGAAGAAATCTTCTTTGATCAGTTTCCGTTGGTCATCGGACGCAGCGAGGATGCTGACGTAACGCTGGATGATCGCTGGGCTAGCCGACGGCACTGTTCGATCGAATCTCAAGATGGCACGCTGGTCGTTCAGGATCTTGGCTCCAAGCATGGCACCCTGTTGAACGACGCGATCGTCTCGGAGGCAGTTCTTAAGCCTGGGGACACGTTGAGTATCGGGCTGACCACGCTGACGGCATCCTATGGCGATGCGAGCGTCGAAGAGATCAGCGACGCGGAGATCGTTGGCTTGTAACTATCCGCGTTTGCGACCTACGAACGTATAATACGGCGTGCGGATCAGCGGAATGTAGGGCACCTTGGCGCGATGCTCCTCAAAGTGAATGGGATCAAAGTGCTTGTGTAGATATGGCACATGATCCGTCGACGGAAAGACGTTATCGCTGGCAAACCACACGGGCCAAAAACTTCGCGTGAACCAACGGTGCCGCTTTAGCCCGTCTGCCGGATGCTTACGAGAAACGTAGAAATCAACGACGCCGATCCGACCGCCTGGCTTGAGCATCGCGATGGCATTATCGATCGCGGCAAACCAATCAGGAATCATCGTCAACGAATATGAAAACGTGACAACATCGACAGGAGACTCTGGCGGTTGGAAGGTGGTTGCATCAGCTTCGATCGGCTCGATGTTCTTCCAGCCTCTTTCGTCGACGCGTTTCTGTGCCACATCTAGCAGCGACGGCGACAGGTCCACGACGTAAACCTTTTTCAATCGTTCAATTCGATCGCCGAAGTAATCTAGATTCGCGCCCGTTCCGCCGCCCATGTCGACCCAAACGGCGTCACTGGGCGATTCGATCGTGTCCCACAACTCCTGCCGCCCCTGAAGCAACCGCTTGCGAAAGTTGTCATACGCGTCGGCTTGCCCAGCGTAGAAACTCTCCATTCGCGCGGCGTGATCCTTACCGCGCACTGGCTTGAGTGTGAGGTGGTAGAGGATCTTCAAGTCAGATAGGAAACCCATAGCACTCAGACGGCAAGGTCAGCGATATAGAAGCGACCGTATGTGTGTACACGATCTTTCTCGTGCAATTCGTCCGCAAGTTCTTCGTGATACGTGAGCAGTTCCGGAAGCGGACGCAGTTGGCCATCTTTGGTCACCTGTACGCGCTCGATGAACTCGGTTTTGAGTCCGCCACTACGCCACAAGATACGCGACCCCTCGGCGGCGCGGTCTAAGATCGCCTGCCACTCCAATTCCAACAGCGGGAAGAACTTGTCTGACAGCCAATCCATATGATCCAGCAACACGTAGCGCGAGATCGTGCCATCATGTTGTTCGAGGAAGCCTTGGACAGAATTCGTATGCACCGTGATGCCGTCGACCAAACCACCCCTGAGTCGCTCAAATCCGTCGGTCGTGAGGTACTCAGGGCAACAATCGGGAGCATACTCGCCAGTCAGGTAGACCCGCCAGAAATAGTTGTCCGAAATCGGCAACTTCGCGAAGACGGTCTCGACGCAATCTTGCACGAACTTGACGATGCCGCCTTCGTATTGGGTCTCGACTTGTCGCCGCTGGGCCTTCGGAACGCCGACCATCGACAGAGTGGTATCACGGTTCATGGCGAAACGCATCGGTCGTGACCAGAACCGCTCGTGCAGCTCGTCGTAGTAGATCTCACTTTGCTCTGCGACGCTGCTCGCGTTGAGTAAAGCATTGATCTGTGGACGAACACGTACGACGCGATCAACGTACGCGTTAATCGCTCGCGCGAACGAACCGGAAGTCCCACGAAAGTAAAACGAACGCCGCTTGTTATCGAAGAACTTGATGTAGCGGTCCCAGTAGTTTTGAGACCAAGGTGACAATGACGGACGAAGCTTCTCTTGATAAACGGCCCTGCCCCCAGGCAATCGACCGCGCCCGAACATACCAAAGAAGTCTTCGTAATCGAGATTCTTAATCCCGGCAATCTTCAGTTCGAGCAGCGCGTTCTGTCGCGGGTTCATATCCACTGCATAGACATGATGGGGGCTCGCGAGCGCGTAGTCGAGAGCATTGCAACCGGCGGAAGTGATCACCAAGACGTTATCATCAGGCGTGAGTTTCAAGGCAACTCGATCGAGTCGAGGGTCTTCCCAACACGTGTTATAGACGAGATTGTTGCCGTGAACCAAATTGAACACGCGCGCACTAAACCAATCCATCACCGGCATCTTGGTCTCCCACTCTGCGGCAAGTGCAGGGGCTCACGTGTCCTCAACGGCCATGCACGATATGTCGCCCCGAAAGCTTTCCATGCAGAGCGTTAGGCGTTCAACGATTCTACTGGGACCCAAATGGGTTACAAGGGGCGCGATGGCTCCCCGCCGTGGGTGACTGCTATCTGAGAATACGATCGGAAACCACGCAATCGATATAAGCGTTTCGGATCGATTCTGTTAGTTCAGTGAGGTAACATAGCGATGAGTCAATTACTCGCTAACGAGCACAATATCAATGCGTGGCCATCTCTTTCCGCTCCCAATCCGAATTGCGATAGCGGTCGCCGCAATCTCCCTCTTCGTCACACCGAGGTGTCACAGCGAGGACACAACTTCGACAGCGTTCTTCGAGACCCGCATCCGTCCGATATTGGTCCGCCACTGTTATGAGTGCCATTCCCATGCAGCGGCAGTCCCGAAAGGTGGGTTGCGTCTGGACAGTCGCGACGCGATTCGAAAGGGAGGCGAGTCGGGACCGGCGGTTGTGCCAAGTAAAGTCGCAGACAGCTTGTTGATCAGCGCGATTCGTCACGAGTCGTTCGAGATGCCACCGAAAGAGAAACTTCCTGATTCGGTAATCTCGGACTTTGTGAAATGGATCGAAATCGGTGCGCCCGATCCGCGTGATACGCCGCCTGATCCTGGCACGGTCGCGAATGAATTGTGGGAGGCACAGTTTCAGAAACGCCTGAAGTGGTGGAGTTTGCAACCACTCGTTCGTCACCCGGTTCCCGCTGTCAACGATTCACGCTGGTCCGATCAAACAATCGATCGCTTCATCTTGGAACGACTAGAAGCGAGTAGCCTGCGACCGACGTCAAGGGCCGACAAGCACATCTTGCTGCGACGCCTCTCGTTCACCCTGACGGGACTGCCTCCAACGCGCGAACAGATCATGGCGTTTGTTGCGGACGACTCGCCAAATGCATACGCAGCCTTGGTGGACCGCTTGCTCGATTCGCCTCACTTCGGGGAACACTGGGCACGACACTGGATGGATGTGGTTCGCTATACCGACACCTACGGATACGAATGGGACATTCCTGCCAAAGGCGCTTGGAGATATCGAGACTACTTGATTCGCGCGTTCAACGGAGACGTGCCGTTCGATCAACTTGTGCGTGAGCAGATTGCCGGGGATCTGCTCGCAACGCCCCGAGTGAACACAAGCGACCAAATCAACGAGTCGCTTATCGGCCCAATGTTATTCCAAATGGGCGAGAATCGGCACGGTGACAGCTCGGAGTTCAACGGCATTCATCAGGAGATGGTCGACAACAAAATCGACGCGTTCTCGAAGGCCTTTCAGGCTATGACGATTGCCTGCGCGCGGTGCCATGATCACAAGCTCGATGCCATCTCGCAGCGGGAATACTATGCGCTCGCCGGTTCGTTCATGAGTTCTCGCTGGGTGACTAATACGATCGACTTACCCGAGCGAAACGCCGACGTCATCCAATCGCTGAAAGACATAAAAGGCCAGCTACGAGTCAGCCTGGGCACGAAATGGTCGGAGCAAATAGCAAAACAACTCGACGAATCACTTGCAGATACGCTTAGCAAGCTCGTCGCTGAATCGATGGCGAGCAAGAAGAGCGAATCGTCCCTGCCACTCGAGCATCCGCTGTACGCGTGGAGTCGTATCGCGACCGCGACTGTTCCAAAAGCCGAGATTGCAGACGCGTGGTCCGACGTCGCAAAACTATATGCCAGCGAGCGCGACAAACGAGCCGCCGAGAATAAGACTCACTTCAAATTGATAGTAGACTTTGAAAATGGCTTTCCCGACGGCTGGTCCGTCGATGGCGTCGGTGCGTGGGAGCTAGTTCGAAGCGGAGATTTCGTCATCGCACTCGACAGTGCTGCCATTGTAAGAAATATCTTGCCCGGTGGGCTGTTTACAAATTCGTTATCACCTCGATTGAACGGCGTCGTAAGAACACCGCATTTAAATACGTTCACACATGGGCATATTAGCTTCGAGTGCTGCGGCGGCGACTTCGCTGCACGGCGAACCGTGTACGACAACGCTTTCCTCACCGAGAAGCAAGTTTACCTGAAACACGAGTCGCCAAAGTGGGAGCTCCTTTCGACGGTTCCTTCCAAGCGGGACAGTCGGCTCTTCATCGAGTTTGCCACGAAGACAAGTAACCCAAACTTCCCGCCACGCGTCGGGCTCGGTGGACCGACAACGACGGAACAAGAAGCCGATCCTCGAAGTTGGTTTGGTATCACGCGAGTTGTAACGCATGACGCTCCGTTCACGCCCAAAGACGAGTTGCCAGCGTTCGCTTCTCTATTTGCTGGCGATGCTCCCGACACTTTGAAGCTCGCGGCGAATCGATATGCGTCCTGGTTCGCGAGCACTGTTGAACATTGGAAGAATGATGCACTCTCCACCGAAGACGTTAAGCTTCTCAACTGGCTGATCAAAAGTAAGATTCTTGATAACGAAACGGACGAAGACGACGAGTCGCCGATCGCTCGTCTCGTCGCGGAGTACCGAAACACCGAGCAGCTTCTTGCAACACCTTGCACGGTGAATGGCATGGCGGACGTCGAAGACGGGTACGATTACCGGTTGAATGTTCGCGGCGATTACGATCAGCTTGGAGACGCCGTTCCGCGTGGCTTTGTACAAGCGATAACCGGTTCGCAAAAGGGATTCGTGTCGCCGAGAAGTGGTCGGCGTGAGTTGGCCGAGTTCGTTGCCAGTCCAGAGAATCCATTAACGGCGCGAGTGTTCGTGAATCGCATCTGGCATTGGGTATTTGGCATCGGGATCGTTTCGACGCCCAGTGACTTTGGTCATCTCGGCGAGCAGCCATCGCACCCCAGACTACTGGATCATTTGGCGTCGCAATTCATCGAAGATGGTTGGTCGACGAAGAAGCTGATTCGGGCGATCGTGCTCTCTGAAACGTTTCAACAATCGGGGACTGTCGACGCCGGGGCTCGTCAACTCGACCCCAATAATCGGCTGCTCCATCACTTTCCGCTGAGAAGATTGGAAGCCGAGTCGATGCGTGATGCGATTCTCGCCGTTTCAGGACGACTCGATCCGCAGCTATTCGGATCGCCGATCAACCCCGCGCGGGCAAACGAGGACCCACAGAAACGTCTCTTCTCGGGTCCATTGGATGGAAACGGTCGGCGTTCGATCTATACCAAGATCACGATCATGGAACCTCCTCGATTGCTGGCGCTGTTCAATCAACCAGAGCCAAAGATCCCGACTGGCAAACGCGACGTGACGAATACACCGGCACAATCGCTGGCGTTGCTAAACGATCCATTCGTCGAGCAGCAAGCGGAACATTGGGCCAATCGGCTGATAGAACTTGATCACCAGACCCCGAACGATCGCGTCAAGGTCATGTGTGAACTCGCACTCAGCCGCGCGCCTACGGAAGCCGAAGTCGCTCGTTGGTCGATAATGGTCGACAATCTTGCTACGCTACGTAAGGTAGCTCCCCCAGAGCAGATGAGTAGCGTTGTAGTGTGGAAGGACGTCGCCCACACGATCTTCAACTTGAAGGAATTCCTCTACACGCAGTAAGCTACGCAAATCATGCAATGTCCGAACAGTCACTCACCGGGGACCTCGCTACGACCACGTACGCGCCGCGAGTTCTTGCACTCCGCGTCGAACGGTTTCGGCATGCTTGCTTTTGCTGGACTGGCGGCACGACGGAGCGAAGCAGCTGGCACCGACATGCCGCATTTCGCGGCCAAAGCAAAACATGTGATCTTCTGCTTCATGGACGGAGGCCCAAGTCACGTTGATACGTTTGACTACAAGCCGATGCTCGCGAAGCATGAGGGCGAGAAAATCGGAAACGACGCCGTATCCAAGCGTTCCCAGAGCAATGCTAGTCGGGTGTGGTTAGGCAGTCCCTGGAAGTTCCGTCAGCGCGGACAAAGCGGTTTGTGGGTGAGCGATCTGCTGCCGCACGCTGCCGATCTTGCGGATGACTTATGTGTCGTCCGCTCGTTGGTCGGCGAACAACCGCTGCATGGACAACAAGCCTTGCTACTGCACACGGGTCGCGTGACAGGTCGCGCACCGAGCCTCGGTTCGTGGGCGTCGTACGGCCTAGGAACGGAAAACGATTCCTTGCCGGGATACGTTCTGCTGAATAACGATTGGATTCCCAACGGCGGTTACGAGAATTTTGGCAGTGCGTTTCTTCCAGCAACTCACTCGGCGACGCTACTTCGGGCGAAAGGCACTCCCGTCGACAACATCGTGCCCAGCGATAGCCTCGCGATCCAACGCCGGAAACTCGATCTTCTTCGTGAACAAGATCGACAGTTTGCTGCGCTCTCCGCCGATCAACAGGCGATCGAAGCCGCCATCGGGAACTATGAAACGGCATTTCGCATGCAGAGCGAGATTCCAAATGTCGCGGACATCAGCCATGAAACCGAAGCGACGCGAAAGCTGTACGGAGTAGATTCGGAAAACGAACACAAACGCTACTACAGCTTGCAATGCCTTCGCGCCAGGCGGTTGGTCGAGGCGGGTGTTCGGTTCGTAGAGATCACTTGCCCTTTGACACATCCCAACAACTCGCCGTGGGATCAGCACGGGAACATTAAACAGTATCACGAAGAGAACGCAATGATTACCGATCAAGCAGTCGCCGCCTTGATCAAGGATCTCAAGCAGCGAGGCCTACTCGACGAGACGATTGTCGTCTGGGCGGGCGAGATGGGGCGTACTCCGCACACGCCCACCATCAGCGCCACTTGCGGACGCGACCATCATGTGAACGGTTACTCGATCTTCATGGCAGGTGGCGGCTTTCGGGGCGGCGTGGCGTTTGGCGCGACGGACGACTTTGGCAATTCTGTTGTCGACAACCCGCTCATGATCCACGACATTCACGCAACGATCTTGCATCAACTCGGACTTGACCACGAGACGCTAACGTTCCGTTTCGGTGGTCGCGATGTGAGCTTGACGGATGTACATGGACGGGTGATCCGCGAAGTATTGTCGTGAGCATTGCAATTCTCAAGCCTACTCTTGCATTGCCGAGCGGGTCGTGTGATAAACGGAATCATGAATACGAGTGATCGAAGCGTCCAATCCGGGTATCCTCTCAGCGCGTTGTTCGTGCTGCTGGCGGCCTGCGCAGTCGTCTCCGCATTGCTCTCGCCCGTCGCACATGCGGTCGTCGCAAGAACATTGACACTCGGGCAAGTCGCTGCTGCGAGCATCATTGGTGCGATTCTTGTGGGACTACTTGGCGGCGTCATTGGGCTCTATCACTATCGCCCTTTACGAGGCGTCGGGTGGGGTGTCCTTTGCGGCGGGATCATCGGAACGTTCGTTGGCCCGATTATGCTTGCTCCTGCTGAAGCGATCGGTCCGTTAGTCACGATGTCGATCGGCGGATCCATCGTGTTGCTGATTACGGGAACAGCGTTTGGCTTCGGTATCAAGGCCTGAAAGTGGCTGAACGCATCACGGCAGATGAGTCGGCGTCCGGAGAAGTAATACCGCAAGCCTTCTACGATCGAGACGTAGCTCTCGTCGCGCGCCAACTGCTCGGTAAGCTCCTTGTTCGGCGCTCGCGTGACGGAATATGCATCGGACGCATTGTGGAAACAGAAGCTTATCTCGCCTCGGGCGATTCGGCATCGCACTCTTTTCGCGGTCGCACGAAGAAGAACGCAGCGATGTTCGGACCTCCTGGTCTCGCATATGTTTATCCGATCCACGCGAGATACTGCATGAACGCGGTGACACAACAGCGAGGCTGCGCCTCCGCTGTCTTAATTCGCGCGCTCGAACCGATGGTTGGTATCGAGATCATGCGGAAGCGACGCGGCATTGACAAGTTGCTTGACCTTTGTCGCGGTCCAGCCCGGCTGTGCGAAGCGCTCGCGGTCGACCGAAACCTCGATGGCTGGAACATGACGTGCAGCACAAGGCTTTGGATCGCGCACGACAGCTCGCGTCGAAGACAAAGATTTCACATTACTAATTCGGCGCGAATTGGCGTTAGCTCCGCACAAGAAGCGCAGCTACGCTTCTTCATCGATGGCTCTCCATTTGTTAGCGGACTGAAGAGGCTTCACAGAACAACGCCGCGAACGAAGAGATAGAGCCGTCCTCACGTCCGTGCGACCCGCACTAGCCGTAGTTCAATTTGCCCGGTGTCTCGCGTGCGATCGGCACATCGAACAGCTGAAGCTTCTGTTCGCGCAACGACTCGCCGACACGCTCGCTCAGTTCGTCGGGATCATCCACACGATGTGCTTCGACGCCCAGAGACTTCGCGAGCGACACGTAGTCGATCTCTGGACCACGAATGTCGAGCCCTTCGTAGCGACCTTCGATCGCATGTGGCAGCTGTATTCCTTTGGCTCCGATCTTCAAAATCTGATAGCAAGCGTTGTTGCAAATGACGAAGGTGACCGGGATGTTGTAGCGCGCCGCCGACCAAAGACCTTGGATGCCGTACATCGCCGCCCCTTCGCCTAGCAAACCGAGGACTGGTCGATCGGGCCACGCAAGCTTTGCGCCAAGGGTGCATCCAAGCCCCCAGCCCAATCCCCAACCACGATGCCCGAAGTAGCCCGTCGTATTCTTGAGGACGCCAAGACGCTCGAAGGTCGTATTCGTTGTCGTCACGGCCTCTTCGATCACCGCCACATCGTCCGGTAGCGAGCGCGACAACGCTCCCATCAGGCCCAGCGGAGTTAGCGGGCGAAGCTCACGTTGCGATTCAATCTGCTCTCGCAACGCGTCGCGTGCGGCGTCGTGAATGGCGACATGCTTTGCAGCTCGTTCGCGAACTTCCGCCTCCTGCTCAGTCGTAATCGATTTACTCAGTTCGTCGTTCAGCTCATCCAGCACGACCTTCGTGTGACCAATCACACCGACTTCGACGGGATAGTTCTTTCCGAGCTGCCACGGATCTTCATCGATGTGGACGAGACGAATATGCTCGGGGATCGCTCGCGATGGCTCGTGATGAACGTATTGACGCAACAGGTCCATGCCAACGACCAGCAAGACGTCAAACTCCTTCAATCGCTCCCGCACTTCCGGAGACCAAAGCGGCAATCCTTGTCCGTTCAAAGGATGATCGGCGGGGAACGCCAGTCGGCCATGGGTCGTTCCCGATTCGGTCATCACCGGAGCGCCGAGCGACTCGGCGACTGCAACGAGTTCTCGCATCGCGTTTCGCTCGGTCACCCGACTACCGGCCAAGATGCCTGGGTTGCTGGCAGCGAGTAGGACTTCGGCAGCCCGTCGCAATGCTTCCTTGGGCGGTCGGACATGAGGGTCGGGCAATTGGATTGGGCTCAGATCGAGCGCGTCGCTGATCTCCATTTGCACGTCCATTGGGATCGACAGAAAGACCGGACCAGTTGGCGGTGTTAATGCAGTTTGCGCCGCACGTCGCAATGCGACCGGCAAATCCTCGACGCGATTCACTTCGACCGACCACTTCGTCCACGGACGTGCGACGGAAACCATGTCGCCGCCGAGAATCGGCTCTTCGAATCGCAAACGTCGATCCTGTTGACCGGCGGTAACCAGCAGCGGTGTGCCTTCACGAAACGCGTTGTAGAGCATCCCCATCGCGTTGCCCAAACCACAACTGATGTGAAGGCTCACGACTCCCAACTTCCGCGACGCCATCGAGAACCCGTCGGCCATCGCCATGACCGGAACTTCTTGCAGGCCGAGAATGTACTGAAAACGATCGTCATCGACGAGCGCATCGTTTAACGGCAGCTCACTCGTCCCTGGATTGCCGAAGATGTACCGAACATCGAAGTCCGCCAGGATCTCGAGGAACGCTTGAATTCCAGAAATGGCCATGGGGCGACTCGTGCCTTGTTACTCGTCAGTCCATTCGTCGAGGCGTTCAATCGCCTCTTCATAGGTTAATCGTTGCAGCGGCACGGCGAGTTCGAGTTCGTCGTAATCGTCGCGTTCATGCGGCGGCTGCGAGACACGCTGCACTTCCTCTTCCAACGACGCGAGCCATGGTGGCAGATCGAACCCAACGCCACTCGGTTCGCGAGTCAAGAACTCGGTCTCGTACTGTAACATACGAAACGTCGGGCGCGGACCATCGCGTTTTGCCTCGGCCACCGCAGGCTGAACCAGCGAACACAGTCGATCGATCACCAACGGTCGCATAAATCGCTCGTTGATTCGATCAGCGATCGATGGCATTTGCATCGCATATTGTTTTTGCAGCTTGTCCAGCCGCTCGACGAACTTATCCGCTTCGGTATCGATACGCTCGCGCAATGCACGTCGCCACAATTGCGCCGCCCGCTTACAACCACGCCGAACTAGGATTTCGTGTGCGAGGACGACCGGCTTTAGGTTCCAGCAAACGCGATCGTACTTTGTCTGCAATCGCAAGAAGTCCAACAGCGTATAAAGCAAGTCGCCTCGATCGGACTGTGTCGTCGTACTGTTATAGTCACGATATTCGGCATAATTCTCGATGATCGCTTCTAGCACCAACGTCAAACGATAGACAGTGTCCTGTCGCGTGATCTTATCGTCGAGTTCGTCGACCAAACGACACTCGAACTTGCCGCCACCTTCCTCTTCGATTTGCGTGAGCCAAGTATCAGCACCTTGATGCAAGATCGCTCGAACGTTGCCGAGATTGAGGAAGCGTTGCGTAAACAACTCGTCGCCGTACGTTTCGATGAACTCGACTAACTTGCTCCACGAACGCTTGTCGCTCACTTTCTCAAGGACAGACAAACGTAGCGTCTGGCTGTGAGCCAACCAGCTATGCAACGCAGCTTCTGTGAGCTGTTCTAGACACGCCACCAAAGGGGAATCGGTCAAGTTCGGCGGTTGCTGTTCCGATTCCTCCTCTTCTTCCCACTCTTCGGCGGATACGACCAACGATTGCACCAACGACTTGTAGCCGATTTTAAACAACTCGTCGAATTCCGTCACCGCTCCGGCACCGACTGGATGCATCCTCTCCATCTCGCGGGCCGTTTCAATGAGCCGATAAGTCTCGACATACAGTCCGATTCGCGGCAAACATAGGAGCAGATCTTGAATGCTTCGCTGGCGAATTCTTGCGGCAACGATCTCGCGGGCGTCGCCTCCCTTGGCCAACGGCACGTAGAGCAACGGGAGATCCGCCAATTCGTCAATTAACTCGCCCGCGAGGCGTCTTGCCCCGGTACTGTCTCGTCGCAAAATTGCGGCGACGGCTTGGATTGTTAAACTCTCTTCGCGCGGCGTGTCACTGGCATCAACGGACGCGTCATCGCCTGCTTCGGCAACGATCGCAGATCGGAGGAGTCGCACTGCGTCGGCCGTTTCCGTCGAGCTCGCAATGATCCGATCAAGCAGCCCCTCTTTGTACATTCGACGCCGATCATAGGCGAGCATCGAGTCGTGGTCGCCCTGCGGTGTCGGAATGCGGTAGCTGCGAACTTGTTCGACCAGCTCCATCAACTCGGAGCGATTGCGTTCGAGCTTCTCGATCCAATGTCGCATTGCGTTGCGGCGCTCTTCAAGCATCTCGTCGTCACACGATTCGTGCAAACGACTCAGCCCAGCATTCTTCCAGAGCCTGGCGAGCGTGCTCATAAACGAAAGGCGGTCGGTCACGCGTTGCGATTCGCTAACGAGTTCGTCCTCCGTCGCATCACTCGTGTCGAAGATCTCACCTTCAATCCCATCGTTCGCACTGTCGTGAAACACCACGTTTTCATAAGCCGCACCAAAGATGTCCCCTTCGTCATCGGTCTCGTCGTTGGCAAAGGGATCGTCAAGCTCGGGATCGTCCGCTGCAGCCCCGTTTCCGCTGCTCGCCAATTCGAACATTGGTGTTTCCCAATACACTTCGGCATTCGCTTCGACGTAGTCAAAAAACTTCCGAATCAGCTGCCACGTCTCGCCCGTCACCCCTGGATTGTCATCGACGAGTGATTCGGCATCGCCCGACAACTCGGATCGTCGGACGTCCAGCAACCACCGTTCAGAAAGCCGGTAGAACGAGCTATCGCTTTGCTCCAGCGGAACTCGCTCGGCTTCACCGAGCCAATGGATCAGCAAACCAAGCGCCGCCACATGATCGGATTGATCGAGCAGCGCTTCGATCACCAGTCCATAGGCCTGCGCCGAGTCGAACATCTGAGCGTGTGGTGCCCAGAAACCGATGTCGCCTGCAGCAGCACCGCCCTCGTGCCACAACTTCAACGCGCGCGCAACATGCTCGGCAGCGTTGTAGGCGTCGTATGAATCGATCGCTTCTACGTTGGAAACTTCGTGAGCCGCAAATTGTCGCCACCAATTGGCGAGATTCCGAAAGTCGGCAGCAATTCGTTCGACCAACTCCGCGTCGTCGCCGCCAGCTGTCTCGGCCCACGCGCGCGAGTACAACCCGAAGATCTCTTCCATCAACAGGATCAGTTCGTCGATGCGGTGATCATGGACGCTGTTTTCCGTTGCCGGAAAGAGACTGAACTGTGCATCAAAGCCAAGAATATTCCACGGATCGACCAAGGCACCACACTCGATGCCACGATGCAGGATGTCGACGGCCTCACTCAATAATGTGACGGCTCGCTCAGGGTCCCTTCGCAGAATCGCGGCTTGTGTGGCGGTGATACGACAATCGATGCGACAGAGCATCCGAGCCGAAGGCGTTGGAACAACGTTCGCTTCTTGTTTGGCGGCATCGGGGTAGCCAACCCGCGCGAATATCTTGGCCAGCTGAACGTGTTCGAGCTGCGCTGCCCTGCGCCGCGCGAGCTGAGCGTTCAAGTGTTGTCGGGCCGAGCCGAAAGGCTGACGGCGCTCGGCGGCTTCGCCAACGAGTCGTTCACCGTGAGTGCCAGGGATCCGGCTCAGCAAACGCTCGTAGAACGCGTCGCGATAGCCAGCAATTTGCGGCAAGAGAGTACTCAGCGTCGTTGTCGAATCATGCGTATCCGGTCCAGCTCCACTGATCCCCGCACCCATCAGAACAATCCCGGCGAGCACGGCCGCTGCTTCGACCATCAATTCGTCTGGCGAAGCCTCATCGGAATCGAGTCGCTGCATGAGCGCGTCCAACGTAACTTGTTGGATAACAAAACGAGTGTATCTCCCCTGGCCGTCGATGTGATGCGGATCCCAGTGCCCAAAGTGATAGTTCGGTCGTTTGTTGACTGGATGATCAAAGTCGTAAGCGCGTGGATCGATCGCCAGTTCGTCGAGCGCATCGGGATCGAAATAAGCTGTCCGCAAGATGTCTTCGTCAGTTTGCTTTAATAGATCGATTGCGCGAGAGACGACTTCTTCGTAAGGTCCGACGGCAACTCCAGCATCTCGCACCAAAAGCGGAATCGGTCGCAAGCGTTCACTCGAGTACGGCTCGATCTTCTTCGCTTCGAGGACAGCCACGGGGCGATAGCCGAGATAGTCGTTCAGCTGATTGATCGCGGCGTCCTTGACGCGTTTCGTTTCGGTCCAAGGTTCTCCCTGAGTGAGCACCGCTTCGCAGACGCGACCGACGAAGAACGCGTTGTAAAGTCGATCTGCGGTTTGGTGGAACAGCAGTTCACGGTGATACTCGAAGTAACCGGGCAGCGTCTGGTTCCAGGCCAAGTCGAGCACGGCTGCTGCTTGGGTCGCATCTTGCAATGCCGCCGATTCGCCGGAAAGACGATCGAGTTCGGCTTGCAGCAATTTGCCCACCGCCTGCCAGGGCGGCTCGGTCGAGTCGGTGACGGCCTTGGACTGCCAAAGCTGATTAAGATTCGCATGGAGCCGCGGATCTAGCGAACCTGACGAGAAGTTCAGATGGCCGAGGATCTTCTCCACGGCTTCCGCTTCGTCAGGGCTGAGCCCGCGTTCTCCCATACCAACGCTCCATCGACATCCATATATGCGTTCATCTGTGAAGGATCATGGTAGGCGGAGCGTTTCAGATGGTCCAGGCGGTGTCCACGACTCGCAAACAGTTCGCTGGAAACGAGTTCGAAGAGACGCGATCGTTGAACGTCGTGGCTGTCGTAGCAAGCAAGCAATCCCTAAGTACCGCTTCTCAAGCGAGTTTCGCCCTGCCATTGGATCGGCGCTCGGTGACGCCCGTTTTTTTGTGTATCTTGCCGAATCCGAGACTATCATGGATAAATACGTCTACTTCTCTTTGCCACACGATCTGTCGGGTGACACTATGCTACCGGGTACCACTATGCTTCAGCGCTGCCTGCTGTTGGGATTTTGCTTCGTTCTCGGAACTATCGTATCGCCGGTCACGGCGCAGCGAGGGAGTTCCTTGATTTCGCCAACGGAAGCCAATCGATTTGGATTGGAGCGAATATGGTTTACTCGAGTTCAGTTCGATCGTGCCCGCGGACGCATCGCACACGTCCGGCAACATGTTAGCTCGAAGCACGGATACACGGTACACGAAGTCCTTTCAGCGCGCGGTCGCACGGTCATCACGGATCGAGATCTCGATCGATTCGGCGTACCGCTTGGCAAGGAAGGCGCCGAAAAGCAAGCGAACCGACTCGTCCAACAACTCACTCGATCGGGGATCGATGCCGAAATCAAGACGCAAGTCCTCCCTGAGATAACGATCTATGTCGTGTCTGATTCCGGAGTCGTTCAAGCGATCGATGGCGAGACTGGTCGAACACGCTGGTCGAGGCTCGTTGGCAGCGCGCGCTTCCCAACCGATGCGCCGGGATCGAATGACGACTTCGTAGCGATTGTCAACGGAACGAACCTCTATGTTCTCGATCAAGCAACTGGCAGCATCGCGTGGCGTCGACAGACGCGAGGCGCTCCTGGCGCTGGACCAGCCGTATCCGATGAACTGGTCTTCGTCCCGATGATCGGAGGAACGATCGAAGCCTATTCAACATCCGATGGTCGACAACCGCCGTGGGTTTTCCAATCCCGTGGTCGCGCGGTCGTGCAACCAGCCGTCGCAGGAACCGGTGTCGCTTGGCCAACGGACCAGGGAGACCTTTATGTCGCCGAAGCGAATCTAACGGGGATCCGTTATCGACTCGAAACAAGTCGACCGATTGTCGCTCGTCCGACGCCGTTGCCCCCGAGTCGCATCGCCGTCGTGTCGACCGATGGCTATGTCTACTGCATTCACGAATCAAGCGGCAGTTTGTTATGGCGATTCTCGACTGGCGAGCCAATTAGCAAGCCGGCCGTTGCTGTCGAAGACGCGTTGTTCGTTGTAACCGATGACGACAATCTTTTCCGGCTGTCAACCGAAACGGGATTCGAACAGTGGTGGGCACCCCGTGTACGAGAAGTCGTCACGGCCAGCAAAAATCGGCTGTATTGTCTCGGCGATACAGGTCGTCTGATCATCTTTGATTTGAAAACGGGCGGACGGCTAGGCATGTTGTCGACGGACCAGCTCGACATCCGGATGGTGAACTATCAGACTGATCGAATCTTTCTCGGTTCATCGACGGGCATGATCCAGTGTCTGCGTGAAGTCGGAGCGGAATGGCCCACAATTCGAGCTGGCGGCCTCGAGGAGAGACCCGAAAAAGAGAAAGACACAGCGGCCGAGGACGAACCTGCCCCAGCAGACGAACCAGCTCCCGCAGCAACGCCTGACCCATTTGGCACGGGGGCACCAGCTGCTGGCGGTGCAGAAAGTCCGGTTGATCCGTTCGCCGACCCGTTTGGCTCATCCTAACTGTCCGTAGCCCGAGGCGATGGTCAACAATTCGTTGCCAATCTGCGCGCCTTCGTCCATAATCCTGCAGTCCGACCGAAGTCGCAATCCAGCTTACCTAGCTTCGCCGTACATTGCGACAGGTTGTCGTTGGTAGCATACGTTGGACGGACCGAGTCTGTATCAGAGACAACCGATGAATGAACCACAGAAACCGTCCAAATTATGGAGCGCCGTGGGTATTGGAATTCCCGCACTCACAGCAGTATTTGCTCTTATCGCCGCGCTTACAACGCAACAACGTGCGGTCTACATTTCACTGGCTGCGGCATCGGTCTTCATCACCGTGCTGGCATTACAGCGCGTCTATGCCGTCTTCGGACGGCGGCAACTAACAGATGACTCAACCACGCAATCGGGCAATGATTCCAATGTCAACAACTGATTATCGGCGCACGATTTCGGGCAGGTGTCGTCGTTGACAATCAGCCGTCCAACAATGTGTGGCCGCTGAGTTGCGGCATCCATGCCGCAAACGCCTTCCTTCTTCATTCAACGCGGGCTCTGGTTGTATAATCCTTTGGCTGGCCAGCGTTTCTCGTTTCGATCAGGGGCGGCGTCGGCCACACAACCCGTTAGCGCTCCCACAAACTTCCGTTCAGTCGCTTTCGTGCCATCGCTGCCACGCGAGTCCTGGTCGATCGACGCGGAATTGGACGAGACGTGTGTGTTCGACTTCGGTGACGTAGGCCGTGCGACCGTCTGGGCCGCCGAAGCAGATGTTGCTTGGTCGTGGTCCGAGAACGCCGATCTCTTGAAGAACCTTGCCGTCTGGCGAGAGCTTTACGACCGTACCTTTGCCGTAACGTGTGATGTACAGATTGCCGTCGACATCACAACGCATTCCGTCGAAGCCGTGATCGTCGAACTGCTTTAGCAATCGTTTGCCTTGCAGCTTCTTGTCCGCGGTAATCTTAAACGCCCACACGTTCCGCTGCTTACTTTCATTCACGTACAACGTCTGGCCATCGGGACTGACTTCGATACCGTTCGTCGTGCCCAAGTTACTCGCCAGCTTCGTCACCGATCCATCACGATCGATTCGCCAAAGTTGTCCCGTTCCGTTTTCCCAGTTCGGGTCACTTGCATACAAAGTCCCTTCGGGGCCGATGGCTAAGTCGTTTGGCTGATTCATGTCGTCGTGGTGCGCGAACGTCGTTAGCTCCTTCGTCTTAGGATCAACTCGCAATACGTTGTGATTGACGTAGTCGGCGATATACATCGCACCATGCCGATCGAACCGAATTCCGTTACCGATACTTGTGCCAGGCAGTTGGACAAACACCTCGGCCTTCCCGCCGGGAGTAACTCGCCCGATCGTTCCCTGCTTTGCAAAGTTTACGGCAAGCACGTTGCCATCGCGATCACAAGCCGGTCCTTCGATCCCCGGCGTGAACTCCTTGGGCATAGTGAGCGGCGATGCGACGAAGAGTTTTTCATCCGCTTGCCCAAAGACCAGCAGCCCGGTCAGGGCGGCTTGAAGAATCAGCGTGTTCATGAGTGGCTCCGACTCGAGAAGGTAACCCTAGGTGCGACGTATGGTCGCAGACTATTCTAATATTCTTCTCGCTCGAATGCCTGCTGCTCCCGCAATTCCGCGGCAACTTCAAATTCGCGGCGAGCCTCTGGCGTGTTCAATACGATTAATGACCAAATCCCGAACGGCAACCCAAGGATGCCTGCAACGCCGCAAGGCACCAAGCCGCAAATCGCACCGGCGATCGATATCGCATAGGATCGGCGACTGATCATACTTATCCCGCCAACGAGTCGCCCGATCCCGAAGATCGTCCCGCTGCTAATCATCAAGAGCTCCATCAAGCCTGGAATTCCGAATCTGTCCGCGGGCTGAGTCGAAACATAAACCGCGAGCCCAACGATCACGAGCAAGGCCAAACTATCGATTGCCCCAGCAACGCATAATCCGATCGCGGGGATCTTTAGATTTGAGGCTTCCCAATTCGATTCTTCAAGTGTTTCAACGTCAGGCTTCGGAGGCTTGCCAGGCAACGGTTCAGCGGGTGACGCGTCGTTGGAATCGTCCTCGACCTTCTCTTCATCCCAAGCACCGCACCAAATGCCTCCACCGCCCATCACCAAGCCAAATCCGATCCATACAAAATTCTTTTCATTGATCACCATGCCTGTGATCAGTAACGCCGCGCCGAGAAGAATGAATACGATCGCCATAGCGATCAAGTTGGCCTGCGGGCCAACTATCCGCGGCAGTTGCTCACCCTCCTTCCGCCGCATAAACCCAGCAGCACCCACACTACCGCCTCCAATTGCGATACCGATGCCAGTCCAAAGGTAGCCCTGATTGCCTTTCATAAAACCCAAGACAAACATCGCGATACCAAGGACGATCATCACGAGCCCCATGCCAAACCTTCCTGGATGGAATAATGTGCGCGATGGCGGCTTATCCGCTTGACCAAGGGCAGTCGCTCCGCCGGTGATCCGTTGTCCAACGCCTCGCACGAACGCGTCTGCCGTCTCGATATCGTTCGAAGCGATATCCAACGAGGCGCGCCCGCGGTCGGCACCGGGCACACCCGCAACAACTCGCACCGAGTCAGTCTGAATGACGAGCGTTCCCGAGAACCATCTCGCCTCAAGACGAATGGCAGCGATCTCATCGAGCCCAATCGCGACTTCATGCAGACCCGCCTTAAAGCCGCTGCCGAACGGGTGCGCTGCGACTCGATCCGACATTTCAAACTCTAAGACGATACGATCATGGTCCAATCGCATGACGCCATCTGCGAGTGTCATACCATGTTTACTCAGCGCGAACGGTACTGTTGGCAATCGCTCGCTGCGAAGGCCTACCGGCGACGGCTTGGTGACCGGAGAAACTAAATCGCTCGACGAGATGTGATCGACTTCCGTCTTCACCTCGCTGACATGTTGATAACGCTGCGTCGGTTCACGCTCCAGAGTCTTGAGGACGACGTCGTCAAGCCGCACGTCGAGTTCGCGTTTCTCGGACGGAAGTTTGAAACGCCCAAGCGGCAACTCGCCAGTTAACAACTCGTAAAACACAACACCAAGTGAATAGATATCGGCGCGGTGATCGACTTCGAATGGCCGTTCCAATTGTTCCGGAGCCATATAGTGGAGCGTTCCCATGACTTGGTGTGTCGCGGTCAACGTGACTTCAATGGGCGACAGGCCGAGGAGCTTTGCGAGTCCGAAGTCGGCGATCTTCACGCGACCTCGTTTGTCGAGCAATACATTCTCGGGCTTGATGTCTCGATGAACGACGCCTTCATCGTGTGCGTATTGCAGTGCTTCGCAGATCTGTGAGATCACGGCCAGCGCGGAAGAAGGAGTGAGCGATTCGGTCTGGATCGATTCTCTCAAATCAACGCCATCGACGAACTCCATCAACAGGTAGTACAGTCCGTCGGACTCGCCGAATTCAAACACCGTCACGATGTTGGGGTGCGTCAGCTTCGCCAAGGCTTGTGCCTCGCGTGTGAATCGTACGGCGAATGCCGGATCGCTATTGATCTCCGGTGGCAGGATCTTCAAGGCAACAATTCGATCAAGCAGCCGCTGGCGCGCTTTATAGACGGCGCCCATTCCGCCTTGCCCAAGCAATTCCTGGACATCCAGTTGAGGGAACTTGGCATTCAGGTCTTCGATCGTGGGCGGAACGAAGCGACCTGCTTGAGCCGAAGTCTCCCCTGGTTCGGGCAGAGTTTCCGGCTTAAGCACGGCTTGCTCTAACAAACAGGCCGGACAAAGTCCTAGCGGGGCATCGGCGGCCAGTTCGGCCTGGCACTTCGGGCAACAATTCATCGACATCGGGTGAACTCCAATAACGCTCTGATTTCACCCTTACTTACGAGAAAATCGATCGTGGTTACAGGCAGACAGAGAATTTTCGGTTTCTTTTCATCCGGTGCGTTTCCCGCATGCTACTCAAACTACTCATTGCCTGCCGCGAATCGCTGCCAAGAGCTGTCCCAGCTCGTCGTCAGCATCGTCTTCGTTTGCAACCGTACTAGCCACTTCCTCGCGGATCAGGTCGCGGTATCGCTGCCGAAGTCGGTGGACGGCAACTTTGATCGCACCAACCGTCATCTCAAAGTCGGCCGCAATCTTCTCGTACGATTCTGTATCATCTTCCACCGTCAGAAACGGCTTCAGCCGATCAAACAGTGGGCCTTTGCCTTTCGATTCGTAGTCAGCTTGCAGACACCCTAATACTTGCTCCAATAGCGTGACGGCCCATCTTCGTTCAAACTCATCCTCGGGCGTCCAGTGGTGTGACGGTTCTAAGCTCAAGCGTCGTTCGCCATCATCGACATCGATCGAGACAACGCTGTATCCGCCTCCACGTTTTTGAGCCTGCTCGCGCTGATGCTCGTTCGCGAGGAAGCGTTTGAAGACCGTTAGTAAGAAGGTCCGAAATCGGCCTCGCTCTCGGTCCGCCGAGTTCAAGTAGTCTTTTTCCAGTAGTGTCGCAAAGAACTCTTGCGTCAAATCGCGAGCAGTCTCCGGTTGCTTGCCCCTCCGTCGCACGAAGGCGTACAACGGATACCAATAAGCTTGGCACAGTGATTCAAGAGCTCTCTTGGCGTGAGGCGAGGATTGATGACCGGCGGCCAACACGACACTCCATCGAGTCGTCATGAAGCGGGCGTCGTGCGAATGTGAAGAAGATTCAGTGGTGGACAAGCGGGTAAGCTCCTCAATCACGAAACGCGAGTCGCACAAAGGGGACCGGCTCCATGCCCAACGCAATGCTTAGCGTCCGGAACGAGCCGAACGAGGCTTGGTGCCTGTCCCCTTTCCCGCTCGCCTGCTCAGTTGGAATACTGAACATGGAATCCTTGTGACTTCAATCGGATGCGATAGAGGCTTGTATCAACCGTGACGTAAAGCGTATTCGAGTCTTTACCGATTCCGAACTCGACATTGCTGGGCAAGCCGGTTGCCGTCGCTTGCTCCTGGTCCGCCGCACCGGTTGGAATGAATCCGACCTCTTTTCCCCTGGGGTTCACAATCAGCACGCCGGGACGGCAGGCATCACGAACGGTCAAATAGATGTTGCCTTTCGTATCAACACACATCCCATCGCAGCCTTTCTTCTCGCCGAATTCAACGATCGTGCGGCGATCTCGAACGGTGCCTTTGTCGTCGAGATTGAACGCATAGATCCGCATCGCACCTTGCTTCGGAGCAGGAGCATCGGGATCGATTTTATCAGTTCCGTTGTCGTGTTCGGCGAGGTAGAGCGTTGTCGCATCCGGGCTGATCGCGATCCCGTTTGGTTTGTGAACATTCTCGGTCACAATATCTACGGACCCATCGGTTTCGACTCGGTAGACAGCTCGAGAGGGCAGTTCTCGCGGTTCATCGCCAACATAGCGCGGGTCGGTAAAGTAGATCCGACCAAACTTGTCGAGACAGATGTCGTTGGGCGCGTTGAACTTCATCCCGCGATACCGATCGACGATCGTCGTCCGCTCGCCTGTTTCAACATTCCACCGAGCGATACCGCGTCCACCATCATCGGCACCCTCGCAGGACAGTAGAAATCCCTTTGAGTCGAAGATTAGACCATTCGATTTGTAGCTATCTTTCGTGAACGGTTTTGTCTTCTTCGACCTGGGATCGAATCGCATGATCATCCCTTTGTCGCTACCCATCGGAATGTCAGAGAAATAGATGCTGCCGTCAGGCGCGACAGCCGGCCCTTCTGTTAGGCCACCTTCGATCTTCGCCTTGCGAGAAAAAAGTAGTTCGAGCTTGGAGTTCTTCGCGACGATCATTTTTCCGGTGGGTGCCGGCAACTGCAGTTGCTCCGACTTGCGCTGCTTCTCCTTCTTGTCGCCCGACGCCACGTATGTGGTTAGCATGACGATGACAACAATGAATATGTTGGTACGCATAGGTGCAGTCCTTAGTCCGCTGGAGTTCAAGCAAGCAGTTTCTGTATAACTTCGCCCGCCACATCCGTCAGCCGAAAGTCCCGTCCTTGGAAGCGATACGTCAGTTTCAAATGATCGAGTCCCATCAGGTGCAAAATCGTCGCATGTAAATCGTGAACATGTACGCGATCTTCGACCGGAAAATATCCAAGATCGTCGGTCTTGCCGATCGTAACTCCAGGCTTCACGCCTCCGCCAGCCAACCACATTGAAAACGCCTCGATATGATGATCGCGACCAAGGAAGTCACGCGGCTCGCCTTGCGGCGTCCGCCCAAACTCGCCTCCCCAAACGACGATCGTATCGTCTAGCATACCTAGCCGCTTCAGGTCTTTCACTAAAGCGGCGGCGGGTTGATCAATTTCTGTGCAAACTTTGTCCAGCGTCCCTTTCAATTCCGTATCTGGATTGCCGTGATGATCCCAATCCGTGTGATACAGCTGCACGAACCGAGTACCACGCTGAACCAAACGGCGAGCCAACAAGCAATTATTCGCGAACGAAGGCTTCGCCGGATCAGCGCCATAAAGGTCGATCGTCTCCTGCGTCTCGTCCGTAATATCCATCAACTCGGGAGCACTCGATTGCATCCGATAAGCCATCTCGTAGGCCGCGATTCGTGTCGCAATCTCTGGATCGTTCGTGTCGGCCAGTCGCAGTCGATTGAAATCATTGACGGCTTGTATGAAGTCGCCTTGTCGTGCTGCATCGATCCCCGCTGGATTGTCAAGGTTGAGGATCGGAGCACCTTTGCCACGAAATGGCACGCCCTGATAAGTCGTCGGCAAGAAGCCGCTTCCCCAATTCGGCGAACCGCCTCGCGGGCCGCGAGGTCCTGATTGCAAGACAACGAAGCCTGGCAAGTCGCTCGCCTCACTACCAATTCCGTAGGTGATCCAAGCCCCCATGCTCGGACGTCCGAACCGGTTAAAGCCGGTGTTCATAAAAAACTTGGCAGGGCCATGATTAAACACGTCCGTCGACATCGAGCGAACGATCGCAATGTCATCGGAGATCGATGCGATGTGAGGTAAGCATTCGGAGACCGTTTGTCCGCTCTCGCCGTGCTGGGCGAACTTGCGTCTTGTGCCAAGCAGCTTCGCGTCCTTCTTCAGAAACGCAAATCGCTGGTTCTCGACGTACGACTCAGGGATGACTTGGCCTTCGAGTTGTTGCAGCTTCGGCTTCGGATCAAACAGCTCCAACTGGCTCGGTCCGCCTGCCATGAACAAAAAGATGACGTTCTTCGCTCGCGGCGCAAAGTGAGGCGGCTTTGCTGCAAGCGGGTTCGTCGCATCCGCTGTTGGCTCAGCAGCGAACGCACCGCCACGATCCATCATCGAACCCAGTGCCATCGAACCAAGTGCCATCGCACCCAATCCAACTCGACAGTCGCGAAAGAAGTGGCGACGTGTTGTTTGCAAAAGGTTGCTTTGTTCGAGATTCATTTTGCAGCGTTTCGAGTTATGGGAAAATTCAATTCCTAGCTAAAGTTGCAATACTTCAGACGTTTTGCGAACGGCTGAAGTATTGCGAATCCAGTTATCTGGCATCACTCCCTCGTAATGAACTCGTCGAGGTTCATTAATACTCTGGCGGCGGCAGTCCAAGCGGCGAGTTCGACATCGTGCGTCCCAGGTTTCTCTGCCCCGATCAAAGCGGTGGCCGAGTCGGGAGCGTCTTCGTACGCCTTGCGCTGCGCATCGATCAATGTTTTGAGTCGCGACTGTTCCGAATCATTCGGCTCGCGAGCGAAGCAACGGCGAAACATGAGTTTGGCTTGAGATGCTTCAGCTTGCTCGTGATGGCTGAGTACTTCACGAGCCAGCGCACGAGCACACTCAATGAATTGAATATCATTTGCCAGCGTTAGAGATTGGAGCGGCGTGTTCGATCGAACTCGGCGAGTACAAGTTACATTGGAGTCCGGCGCGTCGAAGGCGATCAGTGATGGATAGGGGCTGGATCGCCAGAAGTAGGTGTACATGCCGCGTCGGTAGCGATCTTCACTCGTATCAGTGTTCCATGGTTTCGGATCTTGAGTGAACAGGTAGATGCCCTCGGGCTGCGGCGGATGGACGCTGGGACCACCGATCTTGTGACTGAGCAATCCGCCGACCGCAAGCGCGTTGTCACGAATGATCTCGGCGTCCAGCCGCACTCGCGATTGACGTGCCAGCAGCTTATTGAAGGAATCGACCTCGGCAAGTTCGCTGCGATGATGCGATGCTTGTCGATAGGTCGCCGACGTCACAATCAATCGATGCATCGCTTTGACATTCCAGCCAGAATCGACGAACTCGACGGCCAGCCAATCAAGCAACTGCGGATGCGTCGGCCGTATTCCTTGGATACCAAAGTCGTTCTCCGTTTCGACAATCCCACGACCGAAGAAACGTTGCCAATAGCGATTCATGATCACGCGAGGTGTGAGTGGATTGTCGGCATCAACTAACCAGCGAGCAAAGTCGAGTCGCGTAGCAGTAGCGGAAGTCTCAAGACCGGATTCCGAACTCTTGCGAGTCCGGCTACGAAGCGGATGCAACACGCTTGGCACCAGTGGCTCGACACGTCCGCCTTGATCGAGAAAATTTCCTCGGCGGTGAATGCGAGTTTCTCGAGGCTCCTGCCGCCTACGCAGAATCATCGACGTCGGAATCGCCGGCTCGATCGCGCGAAGGTCGGCAATCTCTTTAACCAGTGGAAACGCTTCCCGAGCCACATCGGTCGTCTTGAACAATTCGACGATCAACTTCTTCTCGATATCGTCTCGCTGGTCGATCGCTTTGCCGAGAGCTGCTTGAGTTGGGCCAGGCAAGGTTCTGTAAAACTCGGGCTCGATCGTCGGCTCCCATTCGAGTTGCCTCTTCGTGAACTCTTCGGCCTTCGCCGCAAGTGCGTCTTCCTTCCCTTGAATCTGATCGCGGATGCCGTCTCGACGATCGACAACCCCTTGCTCAATCTCCCACGGCGAAGGTGTGTCAACGTTTGGCTCGTCGCAATTGTTCAGAAAAGCAAAGATCTGATAATACTCGCGCTGGCTGATCGGATCGAACTTGTGTTGATGGCAACGCGCACAACCAAGCGTCAAGCCGAGATAAACAACGCCCGTCGTCGCCACTCGATCCGCCACCGCATCGACTCGAAATTGCTCCTGATCCGTGCCACCTTCTTCGTTGATCAGCGTGTTGCGATGAAAGCCTGTCGCGACCAATTGATCAAGCGTCGGCTCGGGCAACATGTCGCCAGCAAATTGCTCAATCGTAAACTGATCGAACGGCATGCCCGAATTCACTGCGGCGATTACCCACTCGCGATATTTCCAAATCTCTCGACCGAAGTCGCGTGTGAAGCCGTTGCTATCCGCGTATCGCGCCAAGTCCAGCCAGTGCCGACCCCAACGCTCTCCGTAAGCAGGCGACGAAAGCAATTGATCAACTACCCGCTCGTAGGCATCGGGCCTTGCGTCGTTGACGAACGCTTCAACTTGAGCCATCGTCGGAGGGATACCGAGCAGATCAAGGCTCATGCGGCGAATCAACGTCGCACGATCGGCCTCGGCGGACGGAGCGATACTGTCGGAATCAAGTCGCGCGCGAACGAAGTGATCGATCGCGTTCTGAGCAGATGTCGAGTGCTTTGTATTAGGCAAAGTGTGACGCGTTGGCTTCTGAAACGCCCAGTGATCCGACTCGACATCCAATCGCATCTCTTCTTGCGGTACTTTCGCTCCACCAGCGACCCAAGCTTCGATCCTCGCAATCTCGTCCGAGCTTAATGGTTCGCCCTCCGGCGGCATCACGCCAACATCATCATCCGCGCCTTTGATGATCGCCAACAGCCGGCTCTTCGCCGCATCGCCAGCAACAACTACCGGTCCGCCATCGCCACCTCGCAACGCTCCGCCGCCGAGATCGAGCCGCAATCCCGACTCTTGCGTCTTCGTGTTATGACACTTGACACAGTGCTGTGCAAAGATCGGTTTAACATCGCCGACGTAATCGATCTCGCTCGCATGGAGCGTCAAGACAGACAGCAAGCACAAGAGACTGAGTACTAGCCCAAGTTTCGGCCATCTCATTGAATTGCTTTCGAGTCGGTATAAGGTTCGGAGGAAGTGGCATCATGGCCAGCTCCCAGGATATCCGAACGAACTGCTCGACTCAAATTACATCCGTTGAGCAGCGGAAAATGTAGCCGCGAACGGCGGTGCCGAAAACCGTGTAACCGGAAGGAGTAATCACTTCAGACACGCGACCGCTACACCGAAACAGAGACATTAGCCTTTTTCTCAATCGCAAGATCGATCACTTGGGCGATCTTGCTGGCGTCAGACGGCTTTGAGAAGAAGTGAGACACGCCAATCTCTTCGACGACTTTCCAAGCATTGTCGGACCCAATGCATCCAGACAGCATCATCCGCAGGACGTCCGGATACGTGGATTTGAGAATCTCTAGCAGCTCCATACCGTTCGTCCCCGGCATCTTGTAGTCGCACAAGACTAGGTCGATATCGTAGCTCTGAAGGTGACCGATGGCTTCTGCGGCGGACACAGCCGTAATGATCTTGCAGATTTTCGATTTTAAACGTCGCTTCAAGCCCAACAGAAGATTCTCGTCATCATCGACCAAGAGAACTGTGTACGTACCAGAATACATAATTTCTTGCCCTCGCACCTTCGACGTAGAAGCCGCTTGTTCCTGCTGCCCAGTAGCAAAAATGCGGTAATCCTGAACTCATCAATAGAATAGCACACGATCGGCGACCGTGACGTCGATACAGCACGTTCGATTGAGTCGGTGATTCACAGCATGTATTGCGGTTGCTAGAATCGGCAGCTCCCTTGATAGAACCACTTCGCTTGGGCTCGGCAGTTGTATCAGTAACTCACCACGAAGCAGGCAGAATATGCGTTTCGATAAGATCTTCCGCAAAGTAACGCCACGTCGCAATCTCGTCTTTTCAGGGTATGAGTTTCCGTGTTCGAATCAACAGAAGTGGCGTGTCGCGGGAAGCAATAAAGAATGTGACCGGTTCGATTGGTGCAACCAGCTCAGACAGCGGGAGATAAGCGGCAACGCGAGATTGGCAACGCCGTTGCGTGGAGCCTATTCCGAGTCGCTAAAAGTCACGTATTCAGAGATGAGTTCGTCTTTGATCGTCCGCTCGGAGCAGCAGTTTCATCGCCTTGATATCCATCGCCTCGCGGTTCGGAAACATTTGTTTGAGATGCTCGAACGAGGGAATCGCGAAGTTAGTTCGTCCGATACCGATTGTTGTTCCCTCGTTGATGGCGACGAGCTAGGGCAGTACGTTGGATTCGTCGATTTACGGAAGCATTTTTCAGTGTCCCCGTTGGCGATGGGATTGCTCGTAGAACCGGGTTACATGCGGGAAGACCCCAACGCTTTTGTCATTACAGGGGATTACGCACCGTTGTTCGGGGCCCATTCATTCCGCAGTACTGTCTATAGCATGCAGGACCGTAGCGATATCGCCGGAGCAAAGTGTGCTCAGGCTTGCATAATCATGGCGTTGGGGATGTTGTCAGATCGAAGAGCGCAACTGAAAGGGTCGTTCACGCTAACTTACCTTGCCGCAAGGGCAACGAAAAGCGCCACGGACCCACATCAATCTGGCGTTCCTCTTCGGACGTTTAAGGTTGACGGATTAAATGCAAGAGAGATGGCCGCTGTCTTGAGAGAATGCAATTCCAGTCCGAGCATTCACCACCTCGACCTCGGCACTCGCCATTCGAAGAGATTGCAGGTTCGAATGATCGAGGCATACGTGAATGCTAGGTTTCCGGTGTTGCTCATCGTAGATCCCCGACATTGGTATGCGGACGAGCGAATTACGGGAGATTCCGCGCACGCGGTAACCATAGTTGGTTATCGCAGGTCATCTACGACAGGCGAAATTGAAGACTTCATCGTTCACGATCCCGGTAGTGAGCCGTTTATGCTACGGTCTGTTGACCATTGTTTTAGCGCGTCGGAGGCGTTTCATCATCTCGCTGATTTTGGGTTAGCAATTGCGGTTGCTGAAAACTCTATTCGAGTTCATCTCAGTCAATGCATTCGCTGGTTTCGCCCAATTGCAGGAACACGATTGGACGCTAATCGCGAAAGCGACCGAAATAGCTTCAATTTGTATTGCCTCGGTGATAAGGATCGTCGGTTGCAAATCCGATTAACTGCGCGGGGCAGTTTGGCACGTTTGTTCAATACCCAAGACTGTGAAGCGTTTCGCCACTGGTTCGATGCAAAAGTTCCCATACATAGCCAATTCTGGTTTGTCGGTGGTTATGCTGGTGACCAGTTGCAAGTGGGGTGGGTCTTCCCGGTGAGCGCAAACACCGAAGCAGAGGCGGTCGCCCCATCGTGGTGTACTCGGATTGCTCTTCATCCGACAACCAACGAAGTGTTACTTTGGTCCGGTGATGGCAGTTCGGATCCAATTTCTATTGGCCCTATCTCATAGTTTCCGTATTCGGAGAATAGATTATGCAGCGACTGCTGCGCCCCGGCGTCATGACCAGTTCCAGCGATCTGCCGGTTGTAGACTTGGTCAAACAGGTTCAACAACTCAGTTGTGAAATCACCGATTTTGATTTATTGTTGTTGCGAGACGCTGACCTACGAGAAGTCTACTCCAACGGCAATTCGGCCTTCACGGCGGCTTCCATCATCGCGGGTGACGATGGTGGCAATGAGATTTATAATTGGCTGTCAGACACCGAGGCGATTGGGCAACTCCAACTCACGGTGCCGGCGCTGGCCACGTACTTTCCCGCGATATCCAGTTACTGCGATGACGACAGAGACACCGCCGTCGACGCTTTGAAGAACTGCGTTACACTCGCATTGCGATTGCATCGAGAATCGCCTCAGCGAATGCCGCTGCCGATCGTCGAGATCGTGGCAGGAACACTCCTCGACCCGTGTATGCCAGGTGACAAAAAACCGCGGCAAGAAGATACGATTCGCGAGTTTCATGTAAACGACAAACTGACGCGATTGTGCGAATCGCTCAAGTTCGTTGTTCAGGAGATCGATCAGTCGTTCGGCTTGGCGTTGGAAATGGAACCTGGTGAAACGTACATCCTGAACGGGATCGATCCCATGCGTAAGCTGATTACGATGATTGATAACATGGATGAATATGAATGCCTCAGGAATCGAGTTGGATTCAATCTCGACATAGCGCACATGAGGATCGCGAATGTTGATGCCACTGACTTGGACGGAAATGGCGAGGAGCCGAATCTCGTCCCAAGAATTCTTCACGCACACATTTCCGATCACCCTGGAATGCATACACACGATCAAGCGGTTGGCACTTGGACCGATATTGAGTCACGAGACTGCGGCTATCAACCGTTTTTAGCGCGACTCGTTCGGCGAGCTATCGAATGGAAAGAAGGCGCGCATAAACATTGGCAAAACTCTGGTATCGGGCTTCCGTTTTCCGGTGTCGTTGCGCTCGAACTAGAAGGCTCTGACCACATCTTTGACGTTCACGACAGCATCCTCCGAATACGACATATCATCGACATTGCCATCGAGCAGCATTCCTCATGACTTCGGGGGTGTCCAGCAAGTGCCGCTACAAGCGGAACGAGCCACCTGCCTTTCGAGCTTCGTTTAGACCAGTCGCTGTTTACGCATTATGTCCAGTCATGAGGAAGAGTTGAATTCCTAGGCGATCGATCGCGGACTTCTCACATTGGATCAGCCAACTCCGCCGCAACAGTGGTTCGTCTGGCATCTCCCACTCAAGTTGCTCGACGAACGCGTCTAAAATGCCTCGCGACTCGACAGCGTCACAATACCATGTGAGCCCTGATGCGTCGTTCAATTGCTTCCATCGTTCTTGGATGGATCGCCCCTTGGAGCGGGGACGCTGCGAACGGACTTGGACATGGTGACAAGCGAAGAATTGCCACCAAAGTACCTGAAAGCTTTGGCGTCTCACGTCATCTTCGGCCGTTGTCACGAGCCCTGCGCTAACGGCATCCAAGCCATTTTGGAACAGGGTCCTTAGACTTGCTTCAGACCACATCGTCACGTCCGTAAGTGCGAGGGCGAGCAACTCATGCTGTAGCTGGGCACGTAGGAGCAACAACCACGTCCACCAGCCAAGGTGCCGGTTGCCGCTGCCGAGCGAGTCGGCGGCCGATTCAAGCAACTTTTCCGCATTCTCGAGAATTCGACGCGCCTTATTGTAGCCGCGTTCGCGTTGAACAATGACATCTGAGTAGAGAATTAGCATTTCAGCTTCGATGATCCGGCATATGGTACGCGCGCTTCGCGTTTGAGCAGTACACTCTTTGCGCTGAGCCAAGGCATAAGCAAGATCAAGGAACCCCCGGGCGAGCCGAAATTCCCGCAGCGCTGCTTCCTGGCCTTCTGCTCTCGTAGCGGGACCAAGGTTGCTGCATCTTCGTATTGCACGCAGACATGCGACGCGGCATCGGAGGCTGTTCAAGAAGCATTTGTAGAGAACGTAAAACGAGTTTTCTGCATTGCTGCCTAGTTCCGATTCTGCGACATAATTGGTGTAGTACTGCAAGAGCCATTGTTCAGCACGCTCGAACGCATGACATGCCTCGCTAATGCTAAGCTGGGCTCCGGCATCGAACTTCCATATGGAGACTTGCTCCAAATGCAATGCCATCTTTCGATGTTCAGCCTGGATCGCGAGCCTTGCGATTGGTTCTCGTCCACCGTGACGATTGGATGAATGATCCCATGCAATACTCGAGCAGACATCCGCTAATTCGCAAAAGAGTCGTTCAGCGATTTTGAACTGTCTCAGGCCACTTTGAGCAAGTGCGAACTCGTAAATGTTCTGAAGTAACGCCGTCGCCTCTCGCGGGCGTTCCTTCAGCAGTTTTGGTAGCCAAGTCGACAACGCTTGTCCCTCAGAGTCGACGGAACGAGTTGGTTCGCTGGTTGCGATCGTCTCAATCCATGACTTTCCCGGCGAGTCGCTCAAGGCAGCGGCCACTCGCAAGAGACGCGTTTGGCGGATGGCAATTGCTGCCCCGAAGTCCATCCGTTTGAGGTAGACTTCCGCTTCGATCTCCTCCAGGCCCGCCGTAATCGCCTCAAGCTGTTCACCCTCGGGTGGCGCGATCGACGCGTCCAACGAATCCGCAATCGCCGGGACATCACTAGTACGCACTTGGCGCAGGATTCTCGCCAGCTTGGCACCATGTCCTTGTGTCAAGGCAAGGTCACGGATTTGACGGAGACACGGCACCAATACTTGCAATCGTTGCATCGTCGTCGCGGAAATCGTATATCGAGCTGACTCGACACGATGATAGACGTACTCAAAGAATATTTTGATATCACTCGACTGCAGAAACGAATAGTCGTAGTAGGCGCTGGCAATGAGATCATGAAGGTTGGCGAGTCCATCGCCTGCGTCTTTGAACAATTTTTCGTTGACCCAGTTCTTGATCGCTTGCGGCATCCGCATGTAGCCACCCTCATGTCGCACGAGGATGCCAGCCGCGACAAGCGCGTCTAGCTGCTCGTCGATCTCCTTCGATTGTTGCCAGCCACTGGGCATTGAAAGGGTGTGTACAAATCGATCGTAGCGACGGTAGGCCGAATGGTCCGAGAGCATCTCTAACACCCCCAGTTCCCCGAGGTGCGCCTCACGAAGCATCGTCCAAAGCCCGGCAACTCGATTGCGAATCAATAAAATGTTTGGAAAACGTCGGAATGCGCCAATCAAGATGAGGATGGCCGTTTGTTTACTATTCAAGTACGGCCACAGAATTGTGAGCAATTTGCCGACCCCTTCGACCGACTGTAAGTCCGGTTCTTCCTGCTCCAAGGCTCGTATGGAGGCCGCACACTTTTCACGTCGTCGCGCGTCGACGAGACAACTGACCTTCTCCAAGAGGATAGAAGAATCAGTTCTTGCTGGTTGGTCCCAGATTTCGGCATGGGCCGTAATCTCCGTTCTCTTTTCAGCTCGACGAGACGTGTCACCGTTGATGATCCCGAGCAGTATCTGCGAATCATTCAGCAATCCGTCGTCATCGTGGACTAGCTTTTGTACAACATCGACAAACTCCATGGCACCGTTTCGTTCGGGCGCAGAAGCGTTGGAGGTGGCTTCGGTTTCGAGAGAGTTGACAACAAATAAATAGTCATCGCGTTTCGTAGCCCGTTTCAACAGTTCGACACAGATGTCCCGATCCGTCGGCCATCGGGTTTTGGCAACACTAACAAGCAAGGCCGGCAACAACTCAGGGTCGTAGCGTCGCAACTGCCAAGCCATATTCTCAAACAGTTCCTCACCAGATGTCACCGCATCGCAATCCATCCAGACACGCTTGCAGGACGGATTGAACGACGCCGCGATGCGCGACAACTCAACGCTTGGGTCATTATCTTGAGAGAGATATGCGACGTTGATCGGCAACGATGCTGTCTTCTTTTGACTAAGCTCAATGACGTCGCCGTCGATTCTTGCCGGCGGATACGGCGGCAACGCCGCATATGTATTGGTAGTTGCGGGGAATGCGGTCGCCGAGCGATAGTAGAGTTCCTGCAAGAATAATTCGCAATCGAAGTAACGTGCAACACAAACCGTTCCGCTCATGCACACGCGTTGGGCCGCTGGCGGCAATGGATTGCTTGTTACCCAGATGACGTTTAGGTCTGACGAAGTCGCTTTCGTGTCGTTGGCCACCGCCGCGATTAGCTGCGTAATGCGCTGGTCGTGCCCTGACTCTCCAACGAGCAGCAGCAACG
>JACNKX010000102.1:85942-116386 GCA_014381825.1 Planctomycetota bacterium | reverse complement strand
GGAACGCTGATTGGAAGTGGTTCTACCGTTGGCCTGATCAGCCAGTGACAGCTCGCGAGCGAAGAAACGCGAAGAAACGGGGTCGGGGCTCGTTAACCGGCTTTCCATCAAGACGAGACCCTACCCCGATGCTGTTGACTCAGATGCATGGCCCTCGGATTCGCAGCTCGGACAAGCAACGAGCATCTGCGTTTACTCAAGCCATGTTTATTGAAAGACTGAACAACTTGACGGCGACGTCAACGCGAGACACGGTCGCTGCCAGCGGAAAGCATGCTACCTGACTCGCGTGGCGTTCGCAAGCAAGACAACAAAGACGGGAAGTGTGTGAGCGATGCGATTGACGCAGATTCTAGAGAATATACTTGCTGAGATCTTCATTGTCAGCGACATCTTTGAGCCGGTCGGTCACATACGCAGCGTTGACTTCGACCTTGCCCATTTTCATGTCGGGCGCTTCGAAGCTCAACTCTTCAAGTAACCGCTCCATAATCGTGTAGAGACGGCGAGCACCGATGTTCTGCGTCGACTGGTTGACTTGATACGCGTACGAAGCCAGAGCATCAACCGCGTCGTCGGTAAACGTGACGGTAATTTCCTCGGTCCCCATCAGGGCGGCGTATTGCTTCGTGAGCGAGCATTTTGGCTCAGTAAGGATGCGAATGAAGTCGTCTTTCGTAAGATCCGTCAGCTCGACTCGAATCGGAAACCGACCCTGTAGCTCGGGCATCAGCTCGCTGGGCTTTGCGCGATGAAAGGCGCCAGCAGCAACGAACAGCACGTGATCCGTTCGAATATAGCCGTAACGCGTTTGAATCGTCGTGCCTTCGACGATTGGCAACAAATCACGTTGAACTCCCTGGCGAGAGACATCTGCATTCTTACCATCGCTGGCGACTACCTTGTCGATCTCGTCAACGAAGATGATGCCCAGGTTCTCGGCCAATTCGACCGCCGACGCATTGATCTTCTCCGGGTCGAGCAACGCTTCGCATTCTTGTTCGAAGAGTACCGTTCGAGCCTCGGCCACCGTGAGATCACGCCGCGAAGTGTGCTTCGGCATGATCTTCTCGAACATCGATTGGATCTCGACTTCCATGTGCTCCATGCCCATTTGGCCCATCAACACAGGAGTCGCTTTTTGTTCGATCGACAGTTCGACGTGTCGTTGCTCCAATTCGCCGCCGACGAGCATTGCTCGCATCTTGTCGCGAGTACGCTGATAGCGCAGCTCCGCATCCTCGCCATCTTCATCCTCGTCATAGGCAATTGGCTGCGGACACAGCATGTCGAGCAACCGTTCTTCAACACGCTGCTTCGCTTCTTCCTCGACGTTTTTTCGTTCGCTTTCTCGCACGAGCGCGATCGCGTTCTCGACCAGTTCGCGAACCATGCTTTCGACATCGCGCCCGTAGTAACCGACCTCGGTGTACTTGGTGGCTTCGACTTTAACAAACGGAGCACCCGTTAGCTTGGCCAATCGACGAGCGATTTCCGTCTTGCCAACGCCTGTCGGCCCGATCATTAGAATGTTCTTTGGCGAAACTTCTTGTCGCATCTCTTCGGGCAACTGTTGACGTCGCCAGCGATTGCGAATGGCCACAGCCACCGCGCGCTTCGCATCCGATTGGCCGACGATATGGCGGTCGAGTTGTTCGACGATCTCGCGAGGCGTTAGCTGCTTCGGTTGGTCCTTCGTCTCACTTTTACCTAGGATCAATTCGAGCACTCCAGTACCTCCACGACGATATTTGTATTTGTATAGATGTCGATATCTGCCGCGATCCCGAGAGCTGCTCTGACGATCTCTTCAGCTTCTAGGTCGGAATGCTGAAGCAAGCCTCTGGCAGCCGCGATGGCATAGTTTCCGCCCGAGCCGATACCCACGACTCCATCGGTCGGACTAATGACGTCGCCGGTGCCGCTAATCAGCAACGTGCCCTTCGCATCGGCAACCGACATCAAGGCCTCGAGTCTTCGCAGAGCACGGTCCGTTCGCCACTCTTTTGCCAATTCAGTTGCAGCGCGTGGGACATTCGAAGGATAGTCCTTCAGCTTCTCCTCGAATCGCTCCATCAACGCGAATGCATCGGCGCTGGCTCCTGCAAATCCACACAGCACCTTGCCGTCCATCAGCCAGCGGATCTTCATCGCGTCGGCCTTCATGATGGCCGATCCGAGCGTAACTTGACCGTCGCCGCCCATGGCAACTTTGCCGTTTCGTCGGACGGTCAGTATCGTTGTGGCGTGAAATTTCATGTGCTACTCGTCTGCAACATTCACGTATACCTTTAGCGCTGTCTTCTCTTCAACCAGCAATCGCATCATCTCTGCATAGTCATCGAGTCCATTGACGGGATTGGTCAAAATCTTGCTGATGACGTCCGGAAACATCACTTCGCCGAGCGCGAGATCTTTGATCCCCGATTCGAAATGTTCACGATTCGCATTCACCGAACCAAGTAACAACTTGTTTCCGAGTACCCAATCAATGTTAATTTGGTCGGAGGGGACTTCCACGTTTTGCTTCCCGCCCGTGATGCTTGTCCAGACCAAGACGCCGTTGTGGCCAAGTGCTTGCATCGCGCTAAACGCCATCGCGCTGGAGCCAGTTGCATCGACGATCAGGTCAGCTTTTCCGGTCTTTGCGATCAAACGTTCAATAGGAGTGTCGGTCGTACTAACGTAAGTCGCCTCCATCCCTTCAACGATCTTCGAGTTTTGCGTCGGTGCCTGAGACCGAGCAAGCGTATATACATCGAGGCCGCGCAATTTCAGAAGCAGCGTCGCAAGCAAGCCAATCTGCCCCGCACCTAAGACATACGCCGTCCTCGGACGCCACACCTTCATCCGGCGTTGTACTTCGTAGGCTTGGTGAACCGCCTTGGCGGCGCAGCTCATCGGCTCCATCAGAACGTGCAAATGCTTCAGACCAGGTGGGACCTTCACGATGTACTCGTCGGAGTCAACGAAGTACTCCGTCAAGTAACCGTGGAGGAGATTGATACCGCGCTCGTAGTACGTCTCTTCGCTCGTCATATCGTACGTACCGATCTGATCGTAGATCGATCCGCCGGGGCGTCGCACGGTCGCCGTGACATAGTCGCCAGGCTTCACGTTGCGCACGTTCGGGCCAACTTCTTCGACGACTCCGAACGATTCGTGTCCCAAGACTAAGTACTCATAACCAGGTGGCGAGTTTCCGTATAACGCGTCGTTAATTTCTCGATCAGTGGCATCGACACCGACCTTCAGTACGCGAACGAGCACTCCCTTGCCATCCGCCACGTCAGCGAGCGAAGGCTTTGGAATGTCTTCGAGATGAACGCTTTCGGGCTTACCTGGATAGACGGCAATCGCTTTCATTATCGCTTACTTATTCTTTGGTGGGGTTCAAGAGTGAGAATCCCGCTTGGGACGGGGCCCTAAATGCAAGCTCCTCAGTATGGCGACTGCCCTCCAAATCCGCAACGAGGCAGTAGTTGCGTCAATGCGGCGAATTGACGGTCATTCGATCGTGCTTGATAATCGTTGTCGCACCAGGCGAGTTGAGCGTTTTCTCAAAACATTAGAGACGAATCGGATGAGCCACACCTACGAGTTCTTCACGCGCTTCGCTCGCATTTTGAATTCCGGCCAATCGCGCAGCGTGATTCTCTGTGGAAACATCTACGACCTCTTCTGGGAAGGCGAGAACTATGTTCCGCTGATTCCATTCGTTTGCAAGAAGGCGAGCGCGGGCGGCGTGATCCAACTCGTGTATGAGTTGAACGGCCCGATCCGATTGTCGTCTGAAGATCACCGCGAGTTGGCGGACGCTTGGATTCGATGGAAGACGGGTGTCGATGCCGATACGCTGACGATCCGCGACATGAGCCGCACCGAGTCACAGGCGGAGCAACTTCGAGCAGAGTTCGATCACTACGTTCGAGCCGCGATCGGAAACCCGACACAGGCTTTGGAGTTCTTACGGCAACTGACGATTTGTTCGCGCGCCGTTTTGCGATCGAATTTGCTAATCATTATCGAAGCGGCCGACATGCTGCTGCCGGCAGGAAACGGAGACATCTCGTCGCTGAACGATCGGCAAATGCGACGCATCAGCATCGTCCAAGACTGGTTCGGCGATCCAGCTTTTGTCGGCGGAGGCGACTCGGTTTGCTTGGTCGCCGAGTCGCGAAGCCTGATCCATCCGCGAGTCGCGAAACTCCCACAAGTGCTCTCCGTTGACGTCCCGTCGCCAACAACGACAGATCGGAAACACTACATCGACAACTTCGTCGAGACATCCGACCGCAAACCACAACTGTGGGCGACGTCGCAAGAACTGGCGGAATTTTGTGCCGGGCTATCAAACCATGCGATTCGCCAGTTGCTGGCGGGCTCGGCGTACGCAGGCGAGCCGCTGACGCCCAATCAAGTCGTCGGGAAGGTCGAAGAGTTCATTCAGGCGCAACTTGGCGAGGATGTTATCGAGTTCAAGAAGCCGGAGCATCGCTTAGAGAATGTTGTTGGGTTTTCACGGCTGAAAGAGTTCTTGCAGCGTGAACTGATCCCACGCTTCAAGGCCAAGGGCGAACAAGCTTTGCCGGGCGCAGCCGTTGCCGGGCCGATCGGTGGCGGCAAGACATTTATCTTCGAGGCGGTTGCAGCGGAGATCGATGTTCCCGTACTCGTGTTGAAGAGCATCCGCAGCCAGTGGTTCGGCCAAACAGACGTTATCTTCGAACGATTGCGGCGAGTGTTGGAAGCTTTGGAGAAAGTTGTCATCTTCGTCGACGAAGCCGATACGCAATTCGGTCGCGTGGACGCGGCGGCTCACGCAACGGAGCGTCGGCTTACCGGAAAGATCCAAGCGATGATGAGCGATCCGCGTTTGCGGGGCCGCGTTATTTGGTTACTGATGACCGCGCGCATCCACCTGCTCTCGCCAGACATCCGGCGCCCGGGGCGTGTCGGTGACTTGATCATCCCTGTTCTCGATCCTCGTGACGATGATCGCCGCGCGTTTATCAAGTGGGTTCTCAAGTCAACGACGTTGAGCAATGAAGATCACGACGCTTTGATCGAACAACTAGACGACATCGTCCTCGCCCATGATTACTCAGCCGCAGCCTACGCAGCACTTCGCTCGCAGATCAAAGCCCAAATGCCGACCGATCACGATTCCGTGCTTAACATTGTTCGCGACATCATTCCGCCAGCGATCGGCCTAACGCGTCGTTATCAGACGCTTCAAGCGTTGTTGAATTGCACACGGAGATCCTTGTTGCCAGATGCTGATGCGGCAAATGCGACTCGCGAGGACTGGGAAAGAGAAATTCGCGAATTTGAGCGACAAGAGATTTCGTGAACGAAAGTGTTGCTGCCGCAGTATGGATGAACTGAGAAAGAAAGTCCTGCGAAAGGTATTCGCGTCGCCTTCTTCGGTGCTGCCCATCGTGGGAGGTCTTGGCGCGATCGCTTTGTCATGGGTGTTCGGCGGCAGTCTCGTCCTGAACCTTGCTGGGCTTGCTGGAATCGTTGGTGGCTTGGGAATGATGGCACATCGCCTGACATTCGGCTTGAAAAAGATCACGGCAAACGTTTTTGCTTGCTTGAACGAAGAGCGTCGGAGCGAGCAAGAGGCGGGCCTGGACTCACTCGAAGCGCGACTGCGAGGTGATCGTGACCCTCGGACCCAGACCTCTTTGCGACACTTACGCGAGCTATATCAAGATTTCCAATCCGACCTCGAGCAAGGAAAAGTACCGCGATCGACTCGAACGGTACTTGGAGATGTTGAGAACTTGTTCCGAGCAGCTGTTAAACACCTTGAACAATCGTATCATCTGTGGGATACCGCGAATCAAATGTCGGGTGAAGCGAGGCGCGACATGCTTGAGTCGCGTGAGCACTTCGTTGAAGAAGTTCAGACGTCTGTCGAACATCTGAGCAGAACCATCGAGCAATTCCATTCGTTCCGCGCGCAGGAGAGTGAGACGGAACTCGCCAAGTTGCGAAAGGAATTAGATCAAACAATGCAAGCCGCCCGTCGCGTGGATGAACGAGTGGAGGCACTTGGAAAATCGTCCGATTACGATATTAGTGAATTTGAATAACGCAAACTGATCCGGAGCTAGATGATGTTCAAAGCCATGGGTAAATACGTTCAAGCCGTCTTTTATCTAGTCACGTTTCGCATCGACAAGGCGAGCGAAACGTTGCGGATGAACCCGGGCGTCATGTCAGCCAACTATGACCGCATCATTGACGAGAAGCGTAGCCGCATCAATCAATACAAAGATGCGATTGCGGCGATGATCGCACAGGAAGAGACGAAGAAGCAAAAGGTCAAAAAGCTCACGGAAGAAATTGAGAAGCTCGAGAAACTCAAGTCGGGCGCCGCAGCCAAGGCACGCAAAGTTGCCCAACAGCACAACGGCGACGTCGCCGCCACGAAAGCGGATGCTGAGTATCGGAAGTGCCAATCAGCCTACAAGGACTTCACCTCGACACTGGCAGAAAAGGAGAAGCGAGTCGCTGAGTTAGAAAACGATATCGAAGAACTGATCAAGAACGTCGCAGGTCACAAAACCAACATTCAATCGCAGATGCGCGACTTGGAGAAGCTCGGCGAGGAAAAGCAAGAGGCAGTTGCGTCAGTCCTCTCGGCGACGGAAGAGAAGCAAATTGCCGACATCATGACCGGCCTGTCGGAAGACCGCACGTCAGAAGAACTTCGTGAGCTTCGCGAGTTGCGAGGCAAGGCGAGCGCTGAAGCTCGCATGAGCCGCGAGATGGCCGGCTTGGACACGAAGCGCGCGGAAGAGGAGTTCCTTGAGTTCGCGCAGGCCAGTGAAGCCAATGACGAATTCGACCAGCTCATTGGATTGGCCGGAAAGACCGATGAGGGCCCCGAGCAAGAGGCGTCTGAGCAGACTAAGATTCCCGAGGCATAGAGCGGCATATCCACAAACAACCGGAGTTTGACCCCTTATCGAACCACGTTCGTGGTCCAGTTTCTGGGGACCACTTCAACAAGAGTTTCGACATCGCCATCTTTCGGATTGACCTGATTCGCCGAAAATGCCACGTTACTCCACTTCGCGATGTTCCCTCACAACGCATGGATGTAGCGATGAACACATTCCTCCTTTCGGTCGCCTATTTGACGATCGCCCAAATCCAACCGTCCCAGTTTGATCCTGGCCGACCCGTATCACCGGCTCCGCCAGCACCGATTGATGTCGAACCGAGCAGCGCTGAAAGGGGTGGATCGTTTCGATTCAGCGATCAGGCCCCTGATCGTCCCACGACTCAAGAGACCGAGGCGCCGGCCCAGTTGCGGCCCAGCCAGAATTGGGTGGCGCCTCAGGAATCTCGACCGGTCGCAATGCGAGCTCGGGCTGAAGCTCCCGTAGTACCAATTCATTCAGCCAATTCGGAAGCGTTGGCGGCGATGATCTTGGACGGTGCAATCGCGATGGGGATTGATGAAGGCACTGATATCGCGCTCGTCGACTTGCTGCGCCGGATCGGAGACAACGCGTCACGACAGCGAGCGGTGCAAAGATACTGGCAACTGTCTCTGGCGATCGCCGAGCAGAACTTCGCGAAACACGAAGCCCGTTATTTGTCGGAGTTGGCTCGTCCACAATCGCAAATCGAAGAGTCCTTACTGACTGTCGAAGTGACGCAAGCTCGAGCGAGACAAGCAACGACGGCATTGAAAGTGTTGGAACTACAGGAAAGTTTGTCGGACATCGGTCGCCTTGATTCGACAGAGCTTCCGCGCCCCGTGGACCACCCCTTCGTAGGTCCCTATCGCACACACCTTGAGACATTGTTCGCGAATCACCCTGCCCCAACGCCGTTAAAGCGAATCGATCGGCGTTTGCCGTACCAGCTTGACGTTATTGAGCGTCGCGCCGAAGCCGTCGCGGCCGGCGAGCGCGCCGCCTCGGAACTCGCGGAAGCGTATGAGACCGGCACCGCCGGTATGAGCCACGTTCTCGATTCATTGACGCAATTAAGTCGTACTCGCCGCGACTTGCTGTCCGCGGTATTGAGTTACAACGAACAGATTGCCGAATACTCGTTTGCGGTCGTCGGCCCAGGTATCCCACCGGAATCACTCCTCGGGACGCTAATTCGTCGTGAAGTCGCAGCGTTGCCGACAATGTTGGCCGATGCGAACGTACGGCCTGCTTCCGCCGAGGTACCGATTCGCGAGTCTGGCGAGGCTGACGGCTCGCTGCCGTTGCGACCAACCGCCGACCCGCAGGGCGCAGCGCGACCGGAAGGATCGGTCATCACGCCCGGATTGCGATCGATCTTGAAACGCGTCACGATCGATCACCCATAGCGTAGGCCAAACGGCGTCTGTCGCTTCGCCGCTTGGCGCATCGGTGCGATTCGAGCAAGATGCAAGGATGAGCACTGCGACTCCCATGAACGCGCCGGCGACAAAGCCGGACATTAAGCCGTTGAAGATCGGACCGATCGTTGTCGATCCGCCGATTTTGCAGGCTCCCATGGCCGGCTTCACGAATTTTGCGTTTCGGCAAATCGTTCGAGGCTATGGAGGAGCTGGTTTGCAGGCGACGGAAATGGTGAACGCTCGTGGGTTTGTCTGGATGGACGAAATGAAGGCGGAGCACCCCGAGCGGTTATGGGGCGTCAAGGACGAACCGAGGCCGCTGGCCGTACAGATTTGGGACAACGACCCCGAGATGCTCGCCAAGGTCGGGCATCGATTAGCTCATGAGTATCAAGTCAGCATCGTCGATATCAACTTCGGCTGTCCTGTGCGACAGGTAACTCAAAAGGCGCATAGCGGCTCTTACTTACTTGGCTTTCCCGATCGCATGGGTGAGATCATTGAACGCGTGGTCGAGGCTTGTCGACCAACTCCGGTGACCGCCAAGATACGGCTCGGCTGTACGCGTGACCAAATCAATGCGATTGACGTGGCGCAAGTTGTCGAAGGAGCTGGAGCGGCCGCGCTGACAGTGCATGGCCGGACGGCCCAAGACTTTTTTAAGGGCAGCGCCGACTGGAATCGCATCGCCGAGATCAAGGACCATCTGCGGCACATACCGCTGATAGGAAACGGCGATCTCGATTCGGCGGAGAAAGTCGTGGAAGCATTTCGTCGCTACCAGGTCGATGGCGTCATGATCGCCCGCGCCTGCCTCGGTCGCCCGTGGCTGTTCCAACAAGCGGCGGCGGCACTACGAGGCGAAGACGTGCCTCCCGAACCAACCATCGACGAGCAACGCGATTGCATGCTCCAACACTACGATCTGGTCGTTGATCGATTCGGAGTCGAGAAGGGGACGCTCTTAATGCGAAAATACGCGTGTTGCTATGCCCAAGGGAAATCCGGAGCAAGGCACTTCCGAAGGCACGTTGCAAACGTCAGTACGACGGATGAGTTTCACGCCAGCGTTCGTGATCATTTCCCGCGCGACTGAAACTTCAACGAGCTGCACTCAATTAAACGTCTTGAACTCGCCGGCTCGATAGCGCCGCCAGTAATCGATCAAGTCGCGGCGCACCTGCGGACACAAGAGTACGACTCCGAAGATATTCGGGAACGCCATCGACAGAATCATCATGTCCGAGAAATCGAGGACAGCTCCAAGATTCGCAATCGATCCGACGAAGACTGCCGTCACGTAGATGATTTTGTAGACGACGGTACTACGTGGACCAAACAGCCGTTCCCAACAGCGTTCCCCGTAATAGCTCCACGAAATCATCGTCGAGTACGCAAACAGGACGACTGCGATGCTTAAGATATAGGGGAAGAACCAAATCTCTTGCGCGAAAGCCTTGGAAGTAAGCGGCGTGCCCTGGCGACCTTGCTCGACGATCCAGGTCTCGTTGTTCCAGGCTCCGGTTATCAAGATGACGAGCGCCGTCATTGAACACACGACGATCGTATCGATGAACGGCCCCATCAAAGCGACCGCACCTTCACGAATCGGCTCCTCGGTTTTCGCCGCACTATGGGCGATCGCAGCGCTACCAACACCGGCCTCGTTGCTGAATGCGGCTCGTTGCACACCGATGACAAGTACACCCAGCATTCCGCCACCAAACGCTTCTGGATTAAATGCTTCGGTGAAGATTTGCGCAACAAGGCTCGGGACGTCGGTGATATGAGTCAGAATGATCCACACGCAGGCGATGATATACACGAGACACATCGTCGGAACGATCTTCGAAGCTGCGGCACCAATACGTTTGATCCCGCCAATGATCACGACGGCAACCATCGCCGCCAAAAACACACCGAAGACCGGTAGGAACACGGGCCCTAATTCTGCCATTTCATCTTGCAATACTGCCTTTTCGCCCTGCAATTGCTCGAGGCGATCAATGTCGTCCGCTGCGGCGGCAATCTTGATATCTTCACCCAGGCGTTCGAGCGTGGCATAGTCGTCCAGCTGGATCATCGCGAGCATCTGCTGACCCGATTGGTTGGCCTGAAACATATTGCCGCCGCCAAAGCTGGCAAGAATGCACATGACGGCAAAAACGATCGCCAACACCTTGCCGATCGGGCCAAGCCCTAGGCCCCGAAGTCCCACATCCAGATACTGCATCGGACCGCCGAGAATGGTCCCATCAGGTTTGACCTGGCGATACTTCTGACCCAACGTGCATTCGACGAACTTACTCGACATACCGAAGAAACCACACGCCAACATCCAAAAGAAGGCTCCCGGTCCACCTGCCGTCATCGCGATCGTAACGCCTGCGATATTGCCCAAGCCGACCGTCGCTGATAGCGCCGACGCAAGAGCTTGAAAGTGGGTCACTTCGCCGGGCTCGTCGGGGTTGTCGTATTTCCCACGCACCACGTCGATCGCGTGGCGGAATCCCCGGATGTTAAAGAACCCCATGTAAATGGTGAAGAAGATTGCACCGAGAGATAGCCAGAGCACAACGATTGGCGCACCGCCGGCGCTGGCTGTTAAGATATAAGCCGGTTCGCCGACGCTAGGATCATCGTTTAACTTCAAGAGACCCTGTTGTGCCAGGGCCACCACTTGCTCGTTCGTTAACACATCGGTATCGCTGAGTTTCTCGCGAAGCGGAAGTTGCTTATGGAATGTTCCATCGTGCAATACGTACTTACTTTGCCTTCCCTGAACGGTCACATACTCGACCTCGCGACCGCTGAGCTTTCCTTCGCGAATAGCGCCGCTCTGACCGTGAGCAAGTTCGCCTAGCACATCGCGACGCAAGACTTCCTTCTCATCCAACGTCTCGTTTTCCGACAGACTGCCATCCGAAGCGACAAGCTTGAACGATTCATTCGCCCCACGAGGTCGGACGTAGTCTTGGTACTCGTCGAATTGGATATAGGTTTGCTCGTGCTCGAATAACCTCGCAAAAAGAACGGTCGCCATGCCGTCAACGGCCATCGCGAACGCTCCATCAACTCGCTGCACTGCCGTCGGAGCTGGAGCCGCCTCGTCCAACTCGACGCGAGTCGCGTCCCGCACAGTTTGCGAGAAGACGCTTGTCGGAGATGCAAACAACGCGAGAAGCAGCGAAGCGATCAAGACGTAAGAACAACTCCCTGAGTCGTATCTCGTCAGACCGTTGGTGATTCGATGACCCATAGCGACTTCCCTTTCAGACTCAGACAGACCGACATAATAACGCAGCATCCATCGGCGGATCGCAAAACTGGAATGTTTCTTAATTCGAAGCGAGGAGTTCGCCGAGACGTTACATGCAACAACATTTTTCGGACAACTTCTAGTTGATAACCGATGTAATGTCAACGCTTTACGAACATAACACTTTATATGGCAGCTATTTATCAAACATCTAGTTGTCAATATTGTGATAAATACGTATAGTTGCATGATAGATCTCAACAATCACATTGGTGCGAATCGTGACAGACGACATTATTCCCTCGGACATCGCAATTCTTGACTTGCTTCGTAAGGCTGAATCACTCGGCATCTCCGAGCTTGCGACTGCGATGCAGGTTACCGCGACCGCGGTTCGCCAGCGCCTTACTCGTTTAATGGCTCAGGGTTACATTGATCGAGAGACGACTCGCGCTGGCCGAGGACGGCCCAGCCATCAGTATCGCCTGACGACGAAGGGTCGTCGCAAGGCGGGCTCCAACTTCGGTGATCTCGCGATTGCGTTGTGGCAGGAAATACGTGCCATCGAGGATCCGGATGTCCGGCGGGGACTGCTTCAGCGTTTGGCAAGTCGCCTGGCGGAAGCCTATTCGGAACAGATCGTTGGAAATACGATTGAAGAGAAAATGGAGTCGTTGGCCTCGCTTTTTGGTGAAAGGAAGATTCCTTTTACCGTAACTCGCGAGGACGACAAGCTGCCCATTTTGACCGCGTTGGCGTGTCCGTACCCGGAGTTGGCCGAGCAAGATCGCACGATCTGTTCAATGGAGAAGATTCTCTTTTCGCAGTTACTGGGAGAGCAGATTACTCTGGGACAATGTCGGCTCGATGGCGAGTCGTGTTGTACGTTTGAACTTCGAACAGAGGGTACTAGCTGACCAGCCGTAAGCCAGTTACTGTGGGTGGATTACGGACTTTCAACTGGCGTGAAACTGTTATTTCAGGGAACGAATTATGACACAACCTTGGATCGAAGGACGGTTTGAGGAAAACGTAATCACGACAACCGTCGAGCAAGCCGTTAACTGGGCTCGTCAATCGAGTGTTTGGCCAATGACTTTCGGTCTCGCCTGTTGTGCTATCGAGATGATGGCGACTGGTGCGAGCCGCTATGATCTGGATCGCTTCGGCGCGGGTGCGTTTCGTGCGACACCACGGCAAGCCGACTTGATGATCGTGGCTGGCACCGTGACATACAAAATGGCGAGTCGCGTCCGGCGCCTTTACAACATGATGCCTGAACCGAAGTTTGTGATCGCGATGGGCGCTTGCACCGTTGGTGGCGGTCCTTACTTCAAGTGGGGCTATCACGTAGTCAAAGGTGTCGACCTCGTCGTGCCAGTCGACGTTTATGTGCCCGGTTGCCCTCCGCGTCCGGAAGCCTTGCTGGAAGGCTTGATGCGAATTCAAGACAAGATTAAGGGGCACAGAATTGCGAAGCGAAAGGCGGATAACGCCAAGCTATTGCAACAAGGAATAAAAGTTGACGATGAACTGCCGTTGCCACATCACTCGGGCTACGTGGATGCTCCGGCTGATGGGGACCCGCTGTTTGACCACCAGAAGATTACCGGCTAGCACAGGCAGCCGCCGAACTAGCGAAACCGTTCTGTAAGTAATTGGGATTAAATCGACAAACGACATGATTGACACTTTAGTAATTCGCGATTTGCACGTATCGGTCGAAGGCAAACCGATTCTGCGCGGTGTGACCCTGACGATGAACCGTGGCGAAACACACGCCATGATGGGACCAAACGGTTCGGGCAAGAGTACGCTCGGCTTAGCGATCATGGGACATCCGAACTATGAAGTGACGGAAGGATCGATTGAGCTGAACGGCGAAGATCTCGTCGAGATGTCGCCTGACCAGCGAGCGCGGGCAGGCATGTTCCTGGCGTTCCAACGTCCAATCGCGATCCCAGGCGTCAAACTTGCCGACTTCCTGCGCCACGCCACGACTAATGTTCGTCGTCCTGATCGTAAGGAAGGCGAAGAGCTGATTCCGATGCGAGACTTCCGCAAGGAACTCAAGGGAAACATGGAACAGTTGCAGATGGATGTCGAGTTCGCTCGTCGATACGTCAACGATGGCTTCTCGGGTGGCGAGATGAAGCGAGCCGAGATCTTACAGCTGGCGATGCTGCAGCCTAAATTCGCGATCTTGGATGAAACCGACAGTGGCTTGGATGCGGACGCAGTGAGGTTGGCAAGCGAGAGTATCGCCGAGATCGGACGCGAGAAAATGGGACTGTTAATCATCACGCATCACGACAAGCTGCTCGTCCACAATCCGCCAGAGTTTACGCATGTCATGCTTGGTGGTCGGTTGGTCGAGACGGGCGGAATCGAGTTGGCGAACGAATTGCACAGCGAGGGTTACGATCGCATCCGGAAAGCTTATCCGGAAGCTGACGCGCAGAATCAGGCGATGCTCGAAAAAGAAGACGCTCAACCAGTCGGCTAGCGCATCGGCGATCAAGTCGATGTTCAATATAACAAGGTAATCGAAATGGCAACGGACATCACACAAGCGGCTCCAGATCAGGTCGGCGATATCAATAAGTACGATTTTCGCACGGTGACGGAAGGCGTCTTTAGAGCCGAAAAGGGAATCTCGCGTGAGATCGTCGCTCAGATTTCGGAGATGAAGGGCGAGCCCGATTGGATGCGTGATTTTCGATTGAGGAGCTTCGAGATCTTCGAGTCGAAACCAATGCCGAAATGGGGCGGCGCTCTCGACTTGAATTTCCAAGACATCTACTACTATCTCAAGCCGGCCGATCACCAGGGTAAGACTTGGGACGATGTGCCAGAGGAGATCAAAGACACATTCGAAAAGCTGGGGATTCCAGAAGCCGAACGAAAATACCTCGCCGGCGTCAAAGCGCAATTCGAGAGCGAAGTCGTTTATGGTTCGCTCGCAGAAGATCTCGGGAAACAGGGAGTCCTCTTCACGGATACCGACACAGCCGTTAAGGAACATCCTGAATTGCTGCGTGAGTACTTCGGCAAGATCATCCCGCCCGAAGACAATAAGTTTGCAGCGTTGAATTCGGCGGTTTGGTCAGGTGGATCGTTCATCTACGTGCCCAAGGGCGTCAAGATCGAGTTCCCGCTTCAGGCTTACTTCCGCATCAATGCGGAAAACATGGGTCAGTTCGAGCGAACATTGATCATCGTCGATGAAGGCGCTGAAGTGCATTACGTCGAAGGCTGCACGGCTCCGATGTATACCACCGAGAGCTTGCACTCCGCGGTCGTTGAAGTCATCTGCAAGAAGGACTCACGCTGCCGCTATACAACGATACAAAACTGGGCCAACAACATTTACAACCTCGTCACTAAACGAGCGATGGCCTATCAAGACGCAACGATGGAGTGGGTTGATGGCAACCTCGGCAGCCGGCTGACGATGAAGTACCCGGCCGTCTATATGATGGAACCGGGGGCTCATGGCGAGATTCTGTCGATCGCTTTCTCTGGTGCGAAGCAGCATCAGGATGCGGGCGCGAAGCTCGTGCATTGTGCACCGAACACGACGGGCCAGATTATCTCGAAGTCAATTTCCAAGAACGGTGGACGAAGCAGCTATCGCGGCTTGGTTCGCGTCGAGAAAGGCGCGACGAACACGAAATGCAACGTCGTCTGCGATGCGTTGATCCTCGATCCGGAAAGCCGCAGTGATACTTACCCTTACATCGAGGTCGCGGAACAAGATGTTTCGATCGGCCACGAGGCTAGCGTTTCAAGAATCGGCGAAGAACAATTGTTCTACCTGACCAGCCGCGGCCTGACGGAAGCTGAGGCTAGTACGATGATCGTCAGCGGCTTCATCGAACCACTCGTAAAAGAACTCCCGATGGAATACGCCGTCGAGATGAATCGTCTGATTCAACTTCAGATGGAAGGATCAGTCGGCTAAGCAGCCGAACGTATTTCAAGGCGCAGAACGGTCGTGCGGCGGCGCAATTTTCCCGCTAACGTCTAGACCCGACTGTAACCCGAAACACTACATTTACCTTTGCCGACGCGGTTTAATTACTCGATGATGGAAACAACGACTTCACTCAGCTTCACCGAGGACGGTTTTGAAGCATTCGCTGCGGGTCGCGAGGAACCTCAGTGGCTCTCTGATTTGCGAAATGCGGCTTGGAAGAAATTCAGTGAACTGCCCTGGCCCGCCCGAAACGACGAAGAGTGGATTCGAACGGACATCCGTCAGTTCAAGCTCGATCGCTATTCGCTGGCGCTCGAGCCGCTCACGTCCGAAGCCACCGCCACTGCACTAATGCGAGACGGCGTTGAACTGGGTGGCGGCTGTACCTCCTTCGACGGCCGAAAGGTCGATTCGTTTCTCAAAGACAAGTGGGCTGAGAAAGGTGTTGTCTTTGGAAGCTTTGGCGATGTCATTCGATCACACGGCGATCTGATACAGCCGTATCTGCTGCGACGCGCTGTCAATCCGAATTACGACAAGTTCGCAGCATTGCACACGGCGTTTATGACCGGTGGAACAATTCTGTATATCCCGCGAGGGATCGTCGTCGACGAACCATTCCACGCTCTGTCGACGTTGTCGAATGGGAGTGCAGATTTTGGCCATACGTTGGTGATCCTGGAAGACGGCGCGGAAGCGACTATGCTTTCTGAAACGGCCAGCGAAGATGTTGACGGAGGCGGACTTCACTGCGGTGCGATCGAGCTGGTGTTGAATCCCGGAGCTCATCTGCGCTACGTCAATCTGCAAAACTGGGGTAGCAATGTTTGGCACTTCGCTCACCAAAAGGCAGTTGTTGATCGAGACGCCTCGTTGCAGTGGACGATCGCTGCGATGGGTGCAAAAGTAGCGAAAGTGAATCAACATGTGGGCTTGATCGGCGAAGGTGCGAACTGCCAGGTCAATGGCGTGATGTTCACCGAGGGCAAACAGCACCTTTCCTATCACACGCTCCAGCATCACGAAGCGCCGAACTGCCGCAGCGACTTTCTTTACAAAGCTGGGCTGCAGGACAAATCGCGAACCGTCTGGCGGGGCATGATTAAAGTTGATCCGATTGCCCAGCGAACTGACGGATACCAGCGAAACGACAACTTGTTGCTATCAGCTGCCGCCCGCGCGGATTCAATTCCAGGGTTGGAAATCGAAGCCGACGACGTCCGCTGCACGCACGGTTCGACATCCGGACGCGTGGACGACGAGCTAATCTTCTACGCTCAGTGTCGAGGTTACACCCGAAAAGAAGCGATTCAAATGATCGTGACAGGCTTCTTTCAGAAGGTCTTCGATCGCATCTCAATTGAAAGTGTCCGAGAGGCGCTCGGTCTCGCCATTGCCCGCCGCGTCCGCGAGTACGAATAAGCCATGTCTGAGTTCGTCGAAGCTGCAAAGGTGTCGGATTTGGCCGACCCTGGTAAGTTAATGCTAGAAGTTGACGATCGTCTGGTCGTGCTATTGCATATCAACGGTCAGTACTTCTGTATCGATGATGTTTGCACTCACGACGGCGGTCCACTTGGCGAAGGTGAACTGTGTGGCCACGAACTGGCGTGTCCGCGTCACGGTGCCAAATTCGATGTCCACGACGGAGCGGCGCTCACGATGCCAGCGACCGAAGCAACCGTCGTCCACGAAGTCAAGCTCGAAGGAGACAACGTCTTCATTCGCATCACCGAAGACTAAGTCAGGAGAACTGCCATGGCTGTTAGCGAAGATCTGATTCGGGAAGAACTAAAAAAGGTGATCGACCCGGAGTTATTCGTCAATATTGTTGACCTGGGCTTAGTTTATGAAGTTACGATTGACGATGCCGAGGAAGAAAAGAAGGACATCAAGATCGACATGACGCTGACGAGTCCCATGTGTCCAGCGGGGCCTCAGCTGATCGCACAGAGCAAGCAGGTTGTCAGTGCGATCGAAGACGTTGGCGAAGTCGAAGTAAAGATCATTCTCGATCCACCATGGACGCCCGACTGCATGACAGATGATGCTCGTGATCAGCTAGGCATCTTCTAACTGCCTCGATTCGCTGCTCTCTTGGCTTTACCATGCGAATCTTTCTCTACGAGTTCATCACCAGCGGTGGAATGCTTGCGGTCGCTCCACACGAAGTCCCCTCGGGATCACTGCTGCGCGAAGGGGCAGCGATGTTCGCAAGCCTTGCGGAAGATCTCGCCGAGATTCCAGAGACGGAAGTTGTCGCAATGCGCGATGTGCGTCTCTCAATAACCGATCCGCCCGGCCTTTCAAGCGTCTCGATCACGAACTCGCAAGACGAGGCTTCGCACTTCGACATGCTCGCAACCAATGCCGACTGGACGATCGTCATCGCTCCTGAGTTCGAAAAGATCCTTCTCAATCGAGTGCGTCGCATAGAGGAACTTGGTGGCCGATTGCTTGGCCCTAATTCTCGAATCGTGGGCTTGGGGACATCCAAAGAGAGTACCATCGCACACTTATCCATTCACGGAATTCGGACGCCTGCTGGATATCGCTATAACGCTGGCTGCGAGATTCCAAAGACGCTACGTTTTCCAGCAGTGCTTAAGCCCGATGACGGAGCTGGATCGCAAGGAGTTCATCGAATTGAGCGTCGGGAGTCATCAACTGGCATTCCAGAGGGAAGCTTTCGACTTGAGGAATTTCAGCAAGGCACTGCCGCGAGTGTTGCGGTAGTTTCCGGTTCAGATTCACGCCTCGTTTTGCCTGCCTGCAGCCAACAGTTGGCCGAAGATGGCTCGTTTCAATACGTTGGGGGCAAGGTTCCACTCGACGAGCCCTTACGAAGTCGTGCCGAACAGCTCGCTTTGAAAGTAGTCCGAACGTTGCCAAACTGCTTAGGCTACGTGGGAGTCGACATGATCCTTGGTGCATCGCCTGATTCCGATACCGTGATTGAACTCAATCCGAGGCTCACAACCTCGTACGTGGGGCTCCGCCAACTTGCACGTGGGAATCTTGCCGCGGCGATAATCGAACTGGCGGAAGGTAAGACACCCGATTTAAGCTTCGACGCTGGCCCGGTAGAATTCTCAGCGGATGGCACGATTATCCACCCGTGAAATGAGAGCGAGCAACAAGCATGGAATGGTTAGCGTTAGACATCGGCGGTGCCAACCTGAAATTGGCTGACGGGCTTGGACATGCCGAGTCGTTTCCATTTGAGTTGTGGCGTGAGCCAAATCATCTGACCCAAGAATTGCGAACCTTAATTGCGCAGGCACCACGTTGTGATCATTTGGCAGTGACAATGACGGGCGAGTTGGCCGACTGTTTCGACAGCAAAGCGGCGGGAGTAGCTTTCATTCTCGATGCTCTGGAACAGGCGGCTGATGGGAGGCACACGCGCGTGTACCTCAACGACGGATCACTGGTTACGCTGCAGGTTGCCAAGAGTCGTCCCGCATTCGTTGCAGCAGCAAATTGGCACGCATTAGCGCGATTTGCGGGGAGATTTACGATTGGGCAGCCGAGTTTATTGATCGATGTTGGCTCGACGACGTGTGACGTGATCCCGATGATAAACGGCGAGCCCATCACGACGAATCGATCAGACACCAGTCGACTGCTTCGCGGTGAACTCATTTACGCCGGCGTCGAGCGTACGCCGGTCTGTGCGCTCGTTTCAGAGTTGCCCTATCGTGAACAACGTTGCCCCATCGCTCGCGAGTTATTTGCGACGACACGCGACGTGTACACGTTGCTGGACCGACTATCCGAGCAGCCGATGAATCATTCGACCGCCGACGGAAGAGCAACAACAAAAGCGGCCGCACGGGCGCGTCTCGCGAGAATGATTTGTGCAGACAGTGACGACTTCAATCACCGCGATGCCATACTCGCCGCGGAAGCGGTGGCCGACGCGTTTATGCTAACGATACTGAACAGCATTCAACAGGTCACATCAGCCTATTCGTTCGAGCCGACGCAGGTGATTCTGTCGGGACACGGCGCGTTCGCGACGAAGACCGCACTCGAGCGAACGGACGTACCTTGGCAACAGCTTTCCCTGGCAAGTGAGATTGGTCCAGTTGCGTCGCGATGCGCCCCTGCGCACGCCCTCGCCGTGCTCGCTCGTGAGGCAGCGGGGATATGAGCCGCAATTTTCTGCGCGTGGCCAAAGTCGGCGGAAGCCTATTCGACTTGGCGGACTTGCCCGTGAAGTTGCGTTGTTGGATCGACAGCCAACCCGGTGTCAACGTCCTTGTCGCCGGAGGTGGCCGTTTCGGAGACTCCGTTCGCCAAGCCGATGATACTTTCGCGCTTGGCGATGCGACGGCTCATCGGCTGGCGCTCGACGCCATGTGCCTATCGGCAGAGCTGTTGGCCGTACTACTACCCGAAATGACCTTGCTTCATTCACTTCACGAAGTCGGTGAGAAACTTTCGAATGGCGAGAGCGTCGTGTTCAATCCTCGGGAGGCTATGGAATCGCCCTCCTGCCAGCTACCGCACAGTTGGGACGTAACGAGCGATTCGATCGCAGCCTATATTGCGAGCGAACTGCGAGCCCAAGAACTCGTCTTGTTGAAGTCGACGTTACTTCCAGTGAACACGAACCGATCACAAGCAGCCGAGGCAGGGCTCGTTGACGCGCACTTCCCACAAGCGGCACCAGCCGCTCAGAGCGTCCGATGGGTCAACCTCCGAAGCACTCCGGTCACAGAGCGACCGCTTCGTAGCTGAACTTGCAAAACTTCAGAATGTCACCACGTACTGCTGAATTCTTGCGAATCCAGTTACCAGACGAGCAGATGTCGTAAAAAACCTACCACCAAAGCGACTTGCTACTGGGTGTTGCTCGTTTGCGAACGATGCTGACGTTTGAATCGGTGTCGGCACGACTTGCGACTTGCCACGATTCAATTTGAACACCGCCCGACGCCGTGACGATCCATGAGTTTCGAGTTCGCAGGAAGCTGACTTCCGGCGAGATACTCTTCGCGGCGTTCCACTTCTCCAAGGCCAAATCGGCGGAGACACCAGTAAGCAGCGGGAAGCTGCAGCCGGCGACTTCGCAAAGTCGCTCTTTCTCGATTAAGGCGGAGACAACGCACATGTCCATTAAGTTTCGTAGTTCGCCGAAAACTGGATCGGCAGCTGACAACTCTTCATACTTGTCGGTCATGTTATCAGCCCAGCGTTTGGCGGCGGCACTAGTTCGGCCAGTCCCGGCAACGTTGCCATCTTCCGTGACAAACTCATCTTCGGTCATGACCTTAACACCCGGACCACGAAGCTCCCAAGCAAGCTTGTCGTCACTCGCGGCCATTGGGTCGTAATTACAAGCCATCCACCAACGGGGATTTACGTCGCCTGCAACCCGGCTGCCTTTGATCATGTTGAGGTAGCTACCAAGCCCGCGAACGGGCGACTTCTCTAAGTTCATCGCAAGTCGCTTCATTCGATAGTCGGCTGCGACCAAAACACGTGCGAAGTGGCTCGTTTCTGGAACGCCCGTGAGCGTCACCTTTTGAGGGCCAAAGGCTCGTTTGACATCACGCTCAAACTGAGGCGTTGGATTCAGCGGTCGACCTTGACGTGAAGCGAACAGCTCTTGCAAATTGCGGTTGCCTTCGGCAGTTGGATCAATCGAAACACTGATTCCACCGCGTCGGGCTTCGTGAACCGTTCGCATCGCGACAAGGAAGTCATCCAAGTGAAGAACAGGGCGCCCTGTCGTAATGCCGACGACGGTTGCATCTTCGGCGACTCGCCAACCTTCTCCTGGACCGGCGAGAACGATGTCGTTCTCCTCAGGATAAACGAACACATATTGAATCCTCTGAAGCCCGGCGAGGAATTTTACTTCATCCGGCAACTGACCGAGGTTGTTCTTTAACGCGTCTTCACAAGCGGCCTCGAGGCCCCGCAATGACACCATGCGCAGCTCAACTGGCTTGTTGATCGCGCCTTCGGGAGTCTTCACTTCCTTGCGTAGTTGTTCCAGGAACAACTTGCGACCGCTAACGCTGGGTGGCCCAACGACGCCTTCGACATCAATCGAAACACCACCGACGGAACTATTTCGGAAGTTCTGATGACCAGCCATCGCGGGACTGCACAGGCTCGCTAGATACGCGACCGTAACGGCAATGTTGCAAATCTTATGAGATTTGAACACACGTGACTTCATAACACGACGTGACATGTCGGAACTCCTGGTTATGTTTTCTGCAGCCCCAGCGTCACCAAGCAGTCTCAGGTCCGTCTAAGTCCAACCGCGAGACATGGCCAAGCTTCGGCGACGCTAAAGTCGTTGCGCATAAATACTAAGGCAACCAATCTAGGATAACCTTGGTACAGATGTATTTCAAGAAAGACTCTTATTTAGCGTTAGATCATCATCTCGCCGCGAGAGAGAGCTTTTTGGCGGTCCCAGGCTCCCGTCTGAGAACGAGGTGTGCCCAGACCGTCTCGCCACTGGGGGGCGTCGGCCAGTTGCGGATCTGGTGACGCGCGATGTAAGGTGAATAGTACAAACCATGTTAGCCTATCTCGTCATCCGCGAAGGCACGAAGTGGACGGATGTGTTTCGGCTCACTCCGGGACGCACTGTCACCATCGGCCGGGGATCCACCAACGAAATCGTCGTAAAAGACGAGCGGTGCAGCCGCAATCACGCCGAGGTCTTCCTGACCAGCGGCGAGTGGACAATTCGTGACTTGGACAGTCGCAATGGCACAATCGTTCGGGGTGAAGCGATCCATGGTGACCACTCCCTCAGCCCGGGTGATGTGGTCAGAATCGCACACTGTCAGATGGCATTCGTACACGACTTGTCGAAAGCGTTCGTCGATGTCGAAGAAGAGCCACCGAATCCGGACGGTCGCGAAACGGTTTCTGGAGCAGTTTACATTGGACTCAGTGACTCGCACGTTCTCGATTCGTTCGAACCAACTCACATCACGCATCGCCGCAATCAAACGAAGTTCCTCGAGAGAAAATTCGATGTCGATGTCGCGTCGGTACCTAAGGTGGGCCAAGCGGCGACAAAACTCTGCCGATTGGCCTTCGAGCTGGCAAACCAAACCGACGTCATCGCAGTGGCGAACTTGTCACTCGACGGAGTCTTTGAGGGGACGAATGTCGACGCCGGAGCGATGCTTGTCGGGCCGCGAAACGATGACGCAACGCCAACTCACGACATACTTGAAGTCGTTGCATCGAGAACTGACGGCGACGCGCGGTACCATCGCGTATCAGAGTTCCTCGCATCAATGGTATTACGAGACGGCGAGGCGGTGCTCGCTCGAAATATCGAAGGAGACAGTGCGCTCAGCATCCGAGATAGCAAAGGGTTGTTTGTTGCCAGCAGTGTGATTTGTGCCCCGATCCGACAGGGCAAACGAGTGTTCGGGCTACTGCACATGTATGGCACGTCCGCCGATAAGACTCTCGATGCGGACGACTTAGAATTCACGCTAGCCGTTGCCGATAACGTAGCGCTCGCGCTCAAGAATCTTGAGGCGAAGCAAGAGTTGACCGAGAATCTGACACAGACGCGTTCCGAAGTCCGACAGCTTAGGCAACAACTCGGTGTCGAAAGCGAACTCGTTGGCTCTAGCCCACAGATCATGCAAGTGCAGAAGGAAGTCGGTCGGGCTGCCCCCAGCCGCGCGACCGTGCTTATTCGAGGAGAGAGCGGTGTCGGCAAAGAACTGGTCGCACGGGCGGTTCACTATTCAAGCCCGCGCAAGAAAGGGCCGTTCGTTTGTTTGAACTGCGCGGCGTTATCGGAGTCGCTGCTCGAGAGCGAGTTGTTCGGGCACGAGCGTGGTGCGTTTACCGGCGCAACGGAGCGAAAGGTCGGCAAGTTTGAGGCAGCTGATCAAGGAACGCTGATGCTTGACGAAATTGGCGAAATGAGTCCGACGATTCAGAGCAAATTCTTGCGTGTGCTGGAAGGGCATCCGTTTGAACGAGTCGGCGGCAGTCAACAGATAAAAGTTGATGTGCGTGTCATCGCGGCAACGAATCGCGACCTCGAGAAAGCCGTCGGAGAGGGCTCGTTTCGTCGCGACCTGTACTTCCGGCTACACGTCGTTGACATCAACATCCCACCGCTACGAAGACGCCCTGGAGACACTTTGGAGCTCGCTAGTCATTTCCTTGAGCGATTCAACGAGGAGACTGGCCGCAAGCTGCTCGGATTCACCCCCGTCGCAATGGAGATCATGGAACGATATCGCTGGCCAGGTAACATCCGCGAACTCAAGAACGTCATTGAACGCGCCGTTCTCCTCGCTCAGGGCGACTATATCGACACAGAAGATCTCACGCTAACGAACTTGGCGACGGCGAGCGAATCCGGCGAAATGGTGCTGTCTGCACGTAATATCTATGAACCCGCGTCCTTGGCCGACATCGAACGAAAACATATCGAATCCACTCTGAAGTCCACCGATTGGAACAAGAGCAAGACATCTGACATCCTCGGTATCGAGCGTTCGACGTTGGACCGAAAGATCAAGCGTTACGAGCTAAAACGTCCGTCATAGAACGCTCGACGCATTTGCTAGTGCGAGTCGCTCGGACGTGTAGCGGCTGTGGCGGTCTGAATCAAAGGGATTCTTGACGAAACAACGCTACACTGACAGGAGGACCGCTCTAGAAGGCGATTGATCTTCAACTATATCTCTCGGGCTTGAAGTCCGATGGCGTTCGCTCGCCGGGGCGACGCCGAGGAGATCGCGCGGTGATGCACGCTTGGACGCTGAGGCCGATTAGCACTCCGATGACGAGAACTCCCCAGAACAACCACGGCTCGTAAGCATGCTCGAGTCCACTGTTGAGATTCATCCCAAAGATAGCCGCTGCCGTCGCAATGGGCAAAAAGATGGCGGCTAACATGTTCAACCGATGGCTCGCTTGCGTTTGAGCCTCGGTCTGAATCGCCATCGCATATTCCAATCCATGCTGTCCCTCCTCGTATACCAATTCAAGCGCTCTCTCAATCGTTCCTGCCCAGTTTCGACACGAAGCCAATTCATAATCGTCTGGACAAACCTCGCATGCCCGCTGCAAAGTCGCGTACATATTGTGCGCCGCGCGACGAATGGGCGAAGCTTCGCGCCGGAGCATAAAGTAATCATCCGATGAATTCGCGCGAGCGAGTTGCTGCTCCAGTTGTTCCACGCGTTTTGCGTACTCGACGAGATGCGAGTGTACAGAGTTGATGCCTGGCCCCATCGAATCAGACTTCCAGGTACCATCAGGTGTACGCCAAAACATGCGAATGTTGCGTTCCGCGCCGCCGCTCGCCGTTGGCAGCTCGTGCAAGATTACTAGGAGATGTCCGCCTTCGACGAGAGCCCGTTGGCTCCCGGCAATCTCGCTGACTTGGCGCTGAAGGGCTGATGGAACTTCCCAGGCGCTGGGGATGGAGACTTTCTTTGCCATCTGTTCACTCCTTCCGGCTCATTTCGTCAGGCGGCTGAGCGAATTTGGCACGTGCCCTCCCTGCGCCGATCCGATCGGAAACGATATGTCTCCGTGAAGTTCGCCAAAGGAGCAACTTTCTTTGCCAAGAGAAAGCGAAAAGGGACCGTCCGCTGCAAGGTCGGCTGGAGGAGCCGCGATCGACTACGGCATTCCCCGTGACTAACTGACTTCGATCTGGTTATCCACTTGATTCACGCCACTCAGTCCCGCCACCGCGGTTTGCGCGAGTTGCTTGTGATGAAACGTTGGCACTCGGCCAACGAGCGTGAGAACACCATCATCGAATCGGCAGGACACGTTCCGAATCGTGCGATACGGGCTGTGCTGCAGCCGAACTTCCGCTGATTCGGCAACATCATCAACCGTATCTCGTTCACTTTGCTCCGTGTAGACAGACACCTCAGCCTCCTTTGCCAACGCTTACTACCAAAGCAAAGTGAGACAGTCACTTTGCTCTAAGTGGTGGAAGTCGTATTTGAATCGCCGTCCAGTCACGGCGACGTCACTCCGTTCTCAAAGTTAGAATCCTTAAGCGACGCTTGCGGGCGGCAAACTCTCCGAGTTTCCCACATGCGTGCCAGTCGCCTGCGAGTGACCGCAACAATTCTCGTTTCGATCACTCCAATTATGACGGCGATTATACGGCAGGTCGTGAATTCGTCAAAGCAACTGCTGGCGATTTTCTGGCTTGGCTTGGCAGTCATTCGATTAATGGGCACTCGCTACTCGCGTAACTCCACCCAGGATTGGGGACCAAAGACCTTGAGTTCATATGGATGTAATTCATCGAGGCCCAGAGACGACTTGTCGGCGGGAGCATCCATCGTGGTAAAAAGCACCCGTTGTTCACTGAATTTTTGGGGTATCACAAAACTGCTAGCACAAACATTGGCAATCACACGGTATTCGGGACACCGCTCGTAAGTTAGTTCCAGAATTCTCGCGATACCGGACCTCTCCACACTTTCATCGGTCGACTCGATGACCGTTGCAGTTGGTCGCAGTCGATCTCGCAAGACAGGCCATTCTTTACGCGCGGCGAGCAGTCGTTGATACAAAAGACGAAGCCGTAAGCGACTCGAGGCGTTCTGCCACTGCCAACTCAGCGTTGCCGAATCGAAGGTTTGGCGACTGCAGGGGTCGGGTAGTCTCCCGGCGATGCGAAACCCAGATGCGAGGATACCCGCGCGTCTGCCTCGGCGAACTGCGGAACCCAAAGCCTCGTCCAAGAACGAGCAGAAGAAGGGAAAGGGGGCAGTCTCGCCATACTCTTCGCCCATGAACAGCAACGGGGTAAACGGCGAAATCAACATCAAGGCCGCGGCCAATCGCAACTGCTCGTCAGAGAGATTTGTCGACAAGCGATCGCCCATCGGACGATTGCCTACTTGATCGTGATTCTGAATACAGACGACAAACTTCTCGCGACCGATCGCGTCGACGTTGTTTCCGTGGCGCGACCTGCGATATCGGCTGTAACGTCCATCGTAAACAAACGCATCGTTGAAAGCCTTTGCGATGTGTTCCGGCTGGCCGAAGTCAACATAATATCCATCGCGTTCACCGGTAAGCGACGCGTGGATGCTGTGATGCAAGTCGTCGGCCCAGATGCCATCAAGCCCGTAGCCACCGCGTTCGGCAGTTTGAACCAATCGCGAATCATTTTGATTCGTCTCGCCAATGACGTGAACATGACGGTTCTGTTTGTCCGCGACCGTTCGCACCTCTTCCGCTAGTTCGGCAAGCAAATGCTTTGCGCTCAAATCGTAGATCGTTTGAACGGCATCCAGACGCAAACCATCCACGCCGAAATCTCGGACCCAAGAGACCGCATTATCGATCACGAATCGCCGAACGGGACCGCTGTCGGGACCATCGAAATTGATCGCGTTACCCCACGGAGTGTGATGGCAGTCGGAATAATACGGGCCAAACTCGCCGATGTAGTTTCCTTCAGGTCCGAAATGGTTGTAGACAACATCGACGATGACTCCGAGCCCAGCTTCGTGCGCAGATTTCACGAACCGCATCAGACCTTGGGGCCCACCGTAGGAGTTCTGAACCGCATAGGGATGCACACCGTCGTAGCCCCAATTGCGTGATCCTGGAAACTGAGCAATCGGCATCAACTCGATCGCTGTGACGCCCAACGAGACAAGGTCATCAAGACGCGGGACGATTGCGTCGAACGTGCCTTCACTCGTAAACGTTCCGACGTGCAACTCGTAGATAACAAGATCCCGAAGCGAAACGCCAGCCCATCGCCCATCCGTCCCTTCTGGTTCAGGGAAGAACACAGCAGACGGAGCGTGAATACCATCCGGTTGCCACCGCGTTGCAGGATCTGGTCGAGTGTTACCCGAAGGAAATCGATACGCGTACCGCAACCCAACACCCACATCGCTGGCACGTTGCATGAAGTAACCATCGCCCGAGTTTTTCATCGGCATCACGCATTCGTCTGCGTCGCGCCAGATGACGAGCGATAACGCATCGGCGTAAGGTGCCCATACTCGCCACTGCGCACCCCCATCGCTTGTCTGAAACACGCCTTGCGGAAGGTCCGATGGGCTCGGAAAGAGGTCGCTCATCACAATTCGGGATCTTCTTGATACCAAAAGCGAAACATCACCATCGAACGATCGGCGAGTTCATAGATATCGCCGACTGAATGGCAAACTTCGTCGGCGTCACCGCGCGCCGTGTCGAAGACTAAATCCCACCAACCGTTGGCTGGATGAGGCAGCTTAAAAGGAATCGCTTCGTGATGAGCGTTCAAGAGCAAGAGCAGCGTATCGCCGTCGACGCGCTGGCCGCGCTCATCCATCTCGTCGATCTGGTCGCCAGCCAGCAGCATTCCCAGGCAACGCACGTATCCGGAATCCCAGGCGTCGTCTGGCATCTCGCTCCCAGACGGCTCAAGCCACGCGACGTCTTTGACTTCCGAACCACGGATCGGGCGTCCCTGAAAAAACTGCCTCCGTCGTAAAACCGGCTGTTCAGCGCGAATGCGTATCAGCTTCTTTACAAAGTCAAATTGCTTGACTTGTGACTCCGTAAGGTTCCAGTTCAACCAGCTAACTTTATTGTCTTGGCAGTAGGCGTTGTTATTGCCTCGTTGGGTGCGGCTGATCTCGTCACCAGCACAAATCATTGGTACACCTTGCGATAGCAGCAGCGTCGCCATCAAATTGCGTTTTTGTTTTTCTCGCAACGAACGCACCTTAGCATCGTTAGTCGCCCCCTCGACGCCACAATTCCAACTCAGATTGTGACTCTCGCCATCTTGATTACCTTCCTTGTTCGCGTCGTTATGTTTGTCGTTGTAACTAACAAGATCATTCAGCGAGAAGCCATCGTGAGCCGTAATGAAGTTGATGCTGGCGTATGGGCGACGGCCGTTGTGCTCATAGAGGTCGCTGCTCCCGCTCAATCGAGATGCGAACTCCGACGCCGCGCCACCGTCGCCCTTCCAGAAGCTTCGTACACTGTCTCGATACTTGCCATTCCACTCAGTCCAACCCGTCGGAAAATTGCCAACTTGATAGCCACCTTCGCCAAGATCCCACGGTTCAGCAATGAGCTTTACTCGTGAAAGCACGGGGTCTTGGCAAATGATGTCAAAGAACGCTCCCAGTCGATCGACCGCGTGTAATTCACGAGCCAACGCACTGGCGAGATCAAACCGAAAACCATCGACATGCATCTCCAGTACCCAATACCGCAAGCTGTCCATGATCAGCTGAAGCACTCGGGGACAGAGCATGTTGAGTGTGTTGCCGCATCCGGTGTAGTCCATGTAGTAACGACGGTCGCCGTGAGTGAGCCGATAATACGACACATTGTCGATTCCTCGTAGCGAAATCGTCGGGCCCCGCTCGTTGCCTTCAGCTGTATGGTTGTAGACCACATCAAGAATGACTTCGATTTCGGCTTGATGCATGCCCCGCACCATCCGCTTGAATTCGCGAACTGCATCCGTTGACGTGGAAGTGGATGCATAGCGAGGATCCGGAGCAAAGAACGAAAGCGTGTTGTAGCCCCAGTAATTCTTCAGTCCATTGTCAACCAAATGCCGGTCGTCTAGGTGGTAGTGAACCGGCAACAACTCGACGGCTGTCACTCCCAAATCCTTCAAGTAGGCAATCGATGGTTCCGACGCCAAGCCCGCATAAGTTCCCTTGAGATGCCTCGGTACTTCAGGATGTTGCTTCGTGAATCCCTTCGTGTGCGTCTCGTAGATAACCGTCTCGTGCCACGGTGTGCGTGGCGGTCGATCGTCACCCCAAGTGAACGCCGTGTCGACCACCGAGGCGAGCGGCGCGAAGGCGGCATTGTCACGTTCGTCAACCGATAGGTCGTCGGCCGAATTGCCGATGCGATAGCCGAACATGCTGTCGTGCCATTTGACATCTCGCGCGATCGACTTGGCGTAAGGATCGAGCAGGATCTTATTTGAATTGAATCGATGACCTTCGTTCGGAGCGTAAGGGCCGTGTACACGAAATCCGTACAGCTGACCTGGCACGCCATCCGGTAGATAGCCATGCCAGACCATGTCCGTACGCTCGGGCAAGTGGATTCGATGCGATTCTCTTTTGGCACGGACAGAATCGAACAAGCAGAGTTCGATCTTTGTCGCATACTCTGAATAGATCGCAAAATTAACGCCGGCTCCGTCCCACGTCGCACCAAGTGGATAGGGCATTCCAGGCCATATCCGCACTTTATCGGTCGCCATCACAATCCCTCGGACAACCTGACGAATTCCAATTCCTCGCTCCGCGACTACAAAAGTCTAGGCGCTATTTCGTGAATTGGGGGTTTATCGCCCTACGATATCGCGCCGGACGTATGTGCAACAGGGCTAGTAGAGAGCGTGGGAATGATCGTCGCAGGCGTCTTGGTGTACTTGGCGAAATTCTCCGCAAACATCTCTGCCAGCTGGCGCGCCGATCGCTCGTAAGCCGATTTATCCTTCCACGTGTTACAAGGAAACAGCATATCGACGGGAACACCTTCGCACGACGTTGGAACTGCGAGGCCAAACACTTCGTCGGTTGCGGTTTCAGAAATCGCCAACGCACCAGCGTGAATTGCGTCGATGATCGCTCGCGTGTATCGCAAGTCCATTCGTTTCCCTACGCCATGGCCACCACCGCTCCAACCCGTATTCACCAACCATGCTTGTGAACCGTGTTGCTTGATCTTGTCAGACAGCATCGCGGCATATTTCGTTGGATGCCACGCCAGGAAAGCCGCACCAAAGCATGGCGAGAATGTTGCCTGCGGCTCGGGCACGCCCACCTCGGGGCCCGCCCCCTTTGCCGCAAACCCCGT
>JACNKX010000102.1:0-85932 GCA_014381825.1 Planctomycetota bacterium | reverse complement strand
GGCGGCCTGGCTCGGGTGCCAGCCCATGAAGCCCGCCCCGAAGCGGGCCGAGAACGGGGCTCCCGGTTCGGTGATTCCCATCTCCGGGCCGGCGCCCTTGGCGGTATAGCCGCGGATGAAGTGGTACACCGCCTGTTCAGGCGTCAGCTTACTGACAGGCGGTAGCACGCCGAAGGCGTCGCAGGTTAGAAAGATCACGTTCTTTGGGTGTCCACCAACGCAGGGGATTTTCGCATTGGGTATGAACTCGATCGGGTACGATATCCGCGTGTTCTCGGTCAGACTAGAATCTTCGTAATCGACCTCTCGCGTCTGCTCGTCGAACACGACGTTCTCGACGACCGATCCAAAACGAACGGCTTGAAAGATTTCAGGTTCGTTTTCGGCAGACAAGTTGATTGCCTTGGCATAACAGCCACCTTCGATATTGAAGACGCCCTCATCCGTCCAGCAGTGTTCGTCGTCTCCGATCAGGTGTCTTTGTGCGTCGGCCGAGAGTGTCGTCTTGCCAGTCCCCGAGAGCCCGAAGAACAGCGAGACGTCGCCAGCGTCGCCTTCGTTTGCCGAGCAGTGCATCGACAGCACACTGTTCTTCGGCATCAAGTAATTCATGATTGTGAAGACGCCCTTCTTCATCTCACCGGCATATTGCGTTCCGAGAATTACGAACTCGCCCGCTTCGAGATTTAGACAGACGCTCGTCTCTGAGGTCATGCCGGGTGTGTTCGGATCCGCAACGAACTTGCCCGCGTTGTAAACCACATAGTCCGGCTCGCCGAACTCAGCCAACTCGGCAGCGGTTGGGCGAATCAGCATGTTGTGCATGAACAACGCGTGATAGGCGTTCTCGCAGACGATGCGAATCTTCAATCGATATTGTTTATCCCAGCCAGCAAAGCCGTCGACGACATAAAGGTGTGAACGCGAGTTCAAATAGTCGACCGCACGCCGACGATTCGTCAGAAACGACGCTTCCGATAACCCAACATTCACGTCGCCCCACCAAATGTCTCCCGAACTTTGAGCATGCTCGACAACTCGCTTGTCTTTGGGGCAGCGCCCCGTCTTCGTGCCGGAACGTGTCGACAATGCACCCGACGACACTACTTGAGCATCGCCGCTAATAATCGCCGCCTGATACAACGCAGCCGGTCCCAGATTCCGCCGGATGTCCGCGACAGTGATTCCCGAAGTCACCAAATCTAAGCCTGCATCCATCGCAAGACACCTCCCTGTGTTTCGGCGTTCGACGCGTTGCGTCCATGGCGGGACGATATGACAACCTTCCTGGTCATCCAACTCGCGTAGCTTAACGGGAAGTTCAGAATCGGCGTAGACGAATTCAGCAGCCGTGAATGAAGATACGGTTGCTAGCGGCCGTATTCATCGTCGTAGTCTTCGAGCGAAGCCTGGACGACGTTCCGTGCGTGTTCCGAGCTGTACATACCTTCGATCGTGAGAACGGTTTTTTTATCAGGCATATTCTTGTACGTCGCGAAATAGTGATGCAGTCGCTCGACGATCGCTTGGGGCAACTCATCAACTTCGGCGATATGCGCCCAAATGTTGTCGTTCGCCATCACGGCGATGATTTTGTCATCGGCTTCGTCGCCATCAACGACTTGCAAGCCGCCGACAACTTTCGCTCGCAATATGATCTCGGACCTCGCGATCGGTCGCTCAGTCAGCACACAGATGTCGAGCGGATCGCCGTCACCTCGTTTAGAATGCGGGGAAAGAGCACTAACGCGGCGCCCACAATAGGTCTGAGGAACGAAGCCGTAGAGTGCTGGAGGTTGCGACGATCCGCGTTGCGGGCGATCAACTCGCAGGTACCCAGTGACCTTGTCGATCTCAAACTTAATTAAATCGAAGGGCGTAATCTCGATATAAGCTTCTACGACATTCGGAGCGTCTTCGCCGGGACTGAGCCCGTGCCAAGGGTGGGGGCGCCAGCGGTAAAACGGAGCGTTGAATGTCATGAAAGCCTTTAATCAGCGGTCGAGAGCGATGAAGTGAGCCAGTCGCTCATCAGAGCGAACGACATCAGCATCGACAAGCCCCATTGAGAACAGGGGCGATCACGATGGCTTCAACTCTACGGAGCAACCGGAACAACGTTCGGGTCCGTCACGATCAAATCGATCTGCTTCTCGAACGTATCAGAGTAAACCCGCACATGGAGCGAGGCACCGGCACCGACTGCCGCCATATCGGTTTTCAGTTGGGCCACTTTCTCGACGATCTTATTGACTAATTCAAGCTGCTGCTTTATCTGAGCAAGCGCCCCCATCATACGTTGCTTTTGTTGAGGTGGAAGTTTCGGGGCCTTGACCGCTTTCTCGCCTTGGAAAACCTGATTCTGAAGTCCCGCTAGATCGGCTTGGGCGGATTCATATTTTTTGATGGTACCTTTGCTGAGCCGAACGAGAGAGGTTGAACCGGGAACGATAAAGTTGGGATCGGTTTTTATTTGAACACCCCGAGCATTTAGACTGACATCCAACTTCAGCGCGAGCGCTGCTTGTTCACGGTTCTCGCCAAAGAAGATAGTCGCACTGCCACCCTTACCAAGTTCGATCTGCGCGGGCTCGACCATACTCTTATGCCCTTTTACGGTGACCTCCATTTTGAGCGAACTGCGGTCGGGCGCACCTTCGAGAGGCAGCTTTGCCGTGGCGGATTTTTCGACATTGATACTGATCGGTGCAACCTTTTGCGGTATCCGAAGCGCAAGATCTTGCGGTTTGTCCTGGCCTGCGGTAATCCGAATCGAACAGTTCCGCAGATTCGTAGCGGTCGAGGTTTCAACGCCGGCGGACGTCCACTTAAACTTCAGCTCCTTCTCGGGCATCGACATAGTCGCGATCACGATTGGGTCCGTGTTCCCATCGGTCAGGTAGAACTCCCAGTCACGTGGAGCCACTCCGTCCTGAGCATTCTGTAGCGAGAACTCGTTCCTTCCGGAGGCGGCGATATCGCCGCCATCCAAGCTGATGAAGACGGCGTCCTCCGGGCGAATGTTGACCTGGCCAAGAATCAACTCTGGTGTGTCCGCCTCAGGCGTTGGTAGATCCACCGCAGGCTTGAAGACAAAAGTCTTCGGTTTGGGCGGAGCTTTTTTCTCGGGTGGCTTCTTCTTTGGCTCGGGCTTCGGTTCAGGTTGAGGTTTCTCTGCTGGTGGCTCGACGGGAGCAGCAGGCTCCGGCATCGGCTCTTCGGTCGTCGATTCGGCGGTGGGAGCCGAGGTCGCATCGCCGGGATCCGCTGGATCGGATGCGGGCGGCTCCTCGGAACCAGTCGATTCGACGGCGGCAACCTCACCAGTTGTGTCACTAGGTTTCGTCGCATCGCCAGCCACAGTCGCTGGCACTTCGGAAGTTGAAGTTTCGGTGGCCACGTCATCGGCAGGCTCGTCCGACGCTTCGTCACTGCTCACAGCTTCACTCTCGAATGGGTCCGTCGTGTCGTCGCTCCCGCCTTCCGAGTCAGGTGCGGGCTCGGCGCTGACGGGGGCGACCGCTGTGGCCTGAGTGACTTCCTTATCTCCGCCACCAAACAACAACATGGCGCCGACGCCTCCTCCGACGACCAACAACAACGCCGCGGCACAGACTCCGCCGATGATCAAGGCTAGCGGTGGGCCCTTCTTGACCTCGGTGCTAGCCGGCGTGGGTTGGTCAGACGCAGTGCTCGATGCCTCAGTTGCTTCATCGGGCCCAGTTTCCTCAACCGGCTCAGTTTCCTCAACGGTCGCTACGGGCTCTGCCGCAGCAATGGCGTCAGGCTCCTTCTCTTCGGCTGGCGTTTCCGCTTCTGCTTTCGCTGCTGCGGCCGGTTTTGCAGCCGGTTTCTTCTTCTTTCGCTTCTTCGTATTAATCGAAAAGCTCGCTGGCGCGCCAGCCGCAACTGGCTTCGAAGAGTCACCAAGATCGATCTTGATCGCTGGTGACGCTCCCTTTGGACCCCGCTCAGACTCCTGCGAATCAGCCGACTCTTCAATCGCTTCAACCTTCGTTTCGTCCATGTCGACTTCAACCGGTTCCAAATCGTCCACGTCGGCATCGTTGCTGCTCGAAGGATCGACCGCCGCTTGGACGTCGATGCTCGCGAGCGCGGCAAGTACATCTGCCATCGAGGCAAAACGATCGGCGGGCTTCAGCGACATCATTCGCTCACACAGTGACACGAAATCTGACGGCGCGTCGGCTCGCAGATCCGCGATCGGGACGGGACGTTTCGAATCTTTGATCGCCGCTCGCTCCGCATCCGTCTTTGCCGAGAACGGTGCTCGGGCAGTCAGCAGAAAATACAGCACGCCACCCAGCGAATAGACGTCGCAGCGTTCATCGACTTCTTGGCCTCGCGCGTGCTCCGGCGCCATGTACGCGATCGCCGACAGCATCATTTCACCCGTGTTGTCCGAAGGGTTACTCTCGGTTTGACGGAGATGTCCTACGCCAATATCGAGGATTTTCGCGATACCTTGATCGCCGACCATGATGTTGGCGGGTTTGATGTCACGGTGAATCACGCTCTGTTCGTGAGCGTACTGCAATCCTTCGGCGGCTTGTTTGATGAAGCTAGCAGCATCGGTGAATGAAAGTTGGCCATCAGCATCAACTCGCTGTTGTAGATCCTTGCCGCTGACGTATTCCATCACGACGTAGTGTCGCTGGCCCTCGCTGCTGACATCATGAATGTGGACGATATTTCGATGATCTAGAGCAGCCGCCGCGCTCGCTTCGCCCAAGAAGCGTTTTACCAGATCCGGGGAATCGGTGTGCTTTTTCGACAGTGTCTTTAACGCGACCTTTCGACCTAGCTTTGGATTCTCCGCCAGATAGACGTTCCCCAGTTCTCCTTTCCCCAAGTGGTCAGCGAGGCGGTACTTTCCGAGAGTCAAATTGTAGAAGCCAGATAGCAGTTGGCTCGCCTGCCACTTCGTGAGCCAGCCTTTCTTCACCAACGTACGAGCAATGGGCAGCGGATCTTCCGCGGTTTCACCGAGCTTTTTGATCGCATCGAGTTGGCTGGCGGCGAACAATTGGCTTCGCTCCAATACCTCCACGAACTTCTCGGTCGACTCGATTAGTTTGACTTTCGCCATTTAGGTTCGTCCCGTCGTTGTTTTGGTCAATTCGGCCGCGCTTCCGTAGATTCTGGCAAGACGCCTGACATTTCGCAAGAACTTAATGGTTTTAGTTCCTGCAAGACGGCCCGATGGCTGGTCGGGAATTTGGCGAACCGACCAAATAACAGCGCAACTCGCAATCCGCACAGACACTAACAACGCCAGACCGAATTGCCCATCTTCTTCACAATCCGCAGCCTGGCTTCGATGCGGAGTCGTCGAGCTGATCTTAGCTGAGGAATTATCGGAAACGCAGGATTTCGAAGGCGACTCTGCCGATTAAGTGGAGTATCCCGGCAATGCGGATAGAACTGCTTTTACGCATTATGCCGAACCGATAGGTAAATACCAGCGACTTTACTGCCTGTTTTGATCGTACGGATGGTAGCGATTACCGTTTGGCGAGTGACTCGGGCGGCAAAGCAACTTGGAAGAGCTAACGAGTGACAACCCGCATTCGTTGGCGTAACCCGTTTGTGTGGTGGAGATCATCCCGATGAAGAATCTCAGGGGGAGCGTCCTGACTCTCTTGACGGCAATTGTCGTAGCGAGCATCGCCAACCAGGCAAATGCTCAGCTACCACCGCCCGGACTGGCAGGTTCGATGCCACTTCCAGGTCAGCTTGGCCCACCATCGTTCGCGGGTGGCCCGACCGGCCCCAGCGTTCCGCAAGGCGTCATCATGCCGCCTCCCCAGGCGATGGCTCAGTTCGCAAACGCTGCCATGGCAAACCAAACGCCGCTTGCGGCTGGTTATGTCCCTGCGCCTCAGCAAATGTACAACATGCCCATGGCTCCCGGCTATGGACCCGCTGCGTATGGTCCGGGTGTCGGCATGCAGCCGAACTATGGCGTCCAACCTGCGAGCTACGCTCCACCGCAACCGTTCCCAACTCCAAACGGCATGACGATTCCGGCCGGTTATGAATCGCCGGGTAGCTACGGCGGTTGTACCTCATGCGGTGGTCACGGTTGTCCTGCGTGCTCGGGGCGAAGTGCGGCCGGACTGGGCGAGCGACTTGTTAACCGGTTGTTGCCTTATGGTGAAGGCGGCCAGTGCGCACCTCGCTGGTACGACATCACACTCGACGCCATGTATCTGACTCGCGAACAAGCCTCGCGGACGATCGACTTCGCCAGCGATGGTGTTCTCGGCAACATTCTTCTAAGTACGGATGACCTGAACTTCAAGGAGGAGCTTGGATTCCGCTTAACCGGAGCCAAGCAGATTTTCGCGGGTGCGACGCTCGAGTTCACCTACTTCGGTCTATTTAACTGGGCAGCGTCCGCGACCAATCGCACTCCGACTTTCCAAGACGACATCTTCTCCATCTACAGTGACTTCGGAGCAATCAACACTCCGTTTGGCTTCGACGAAACCGATCGTTCGCGTCAGCAATCGCTGTCTTACTCCTCAACAATTGACAACTTCGAGTTGAACGTACGGAAACGCTTTACTGCCCCGAACTGCCGATTGCAATACTCATGGCTGGCAGGTGTTCGGTACATGTACTTGCTGGAAGATTTCGAGTACTTCACACTTGGAGGTGACAGCGATCTCATTACTCCCGGCCTGCAAAGCCGCGGCCTCAGTGACACCGATGTGCGGGCTAGAAACAGTCTGACAGGCTTTCAGATCGGTGGTGACGGGTGGTTAAACCTAACGCCAGGCGTCAATATCGGTGCTGACATCAAAGCAGGTGTCTACGGAAACTACGCGAACCAAGCCACGAACATTCTGGCCACGACAACCGTACCGGCGGCCGGCACGACGTTCACTGAGAACGACAATCGAAATGACATCTCGTTGATCGCGGATGCAAACTTGTACTTTATGTGGCGGCTTGGGCCTCATTGGTCGGTAAAGGCTGGCTATAATTTCCTCTTCCTCGATGGAGTTGCACTGGCCCCAGAGAACTTTAACGGTGTCGCACCGAACATTTTCACCGGTGGCGTGCCAACCGCCAGTCGCGTGTCGACGGTGAACGACAACGGCAACATCTTCTATCACGGTGGCTTCGGCAGCATCGAATGGATGTGGTAATATCACGTCGTCGACGGAGCTATCGAAATTCAACTACGAAGCGCGGACAGTTCCCAAGCTGCCGCGTTTTTTTTCATAGTGCCTCCGTTTCTGCCCGCCGCCCGTGTTCATTGCTCCAACTTGCCGGAGCAAATGCCGTCCCTGAACTCACGAGACATATCCAATTCGAATTGGTAGATTGTTCGCCGAGGCACATTGCCCATTGAATGATGAATTCACACGATTCGGAGGCTTTCCGTGGTTACTCGTCACATATTGCGGTCGTTGATCCTTGCCGTCGCAGCATTCACGGTATCTGCGATACCCGCGATCGCCAAAACGAAGCAGCTAGTGATCATGGCAGGCAAGCCCTCACACCCGCCTCGCATGCACGAATTCAATGCCGGTGTTCAACTGTTGAATAAATGCCTTCAGGCGACCAAGGGTTTAGACGTCACAACCGTGCTGAACGGCTGGCCGAAGGACGAATCGGTATTCGACGAGGCAGACGCAGTCGTGTTCTATATGGATGGTGGTGGCCGCCACGAAGCCGTGCAAGAGGACGGACGAAGATTGAAGATGATCGACGCTTGGACCAAGCGAGGCGTCGGCATCGGATGTATGCACTACGGCGTCGAAGTAGTTGCCGACCAAGCTGGTGCCGAATTCAAACGCTGGATCGGCGGACACTACGAAAACATGTTCTCGTGCAATCCGATCTGGGAACCAAAGTTCACACAGTTCGCGGAACATCCGATCACCCAAGGAGTCAAGCCGTTCGGTGTTAAAGACGAATGGTACTTCAACATGCGATTCATCGGCGATTTATCCGGCAACAAGTCACAGACCATCGAGAACTTGAAGTTCACGCCGATCCTGGTCGCCGCTCCTTCTGACGTAGTGCGCGACGGCCCTTACGTCTATCCGAAGGGACCGTACTCACACATTCAAGCGTCAAAAGGCCGCGCTGAGGCCATGATGTGGGCGGTTGAACGACCGGACGGCGGTCGAGGTTTCGGCTTCACCGGTGGCCACTTCCACGACAACTGGGCCAACGACCAATATCGCAAAGTCGTATTGAACGCGATGCTGTGGCTCGCCAAGGTCGAAGTCCCGACAGAAGGCGTCGAATCGAAAGTCACAATCGAAGACTTGGACGCGAACCTAGACCTCAAGGCACCTCGCAAGTAGATGTAGCCCGAAGAAACACCCGAAACGAGATTTAGGTCGCCGTCGTTGCCCGCTGCACATCGATCACCCAATCCGGCGTCTCGCTCACATAGTCCTCGACATGCTTGCGGCGGCTGAAATAGTAGTACGCGTTCCACCCTTGGAATATCGCGCTCAAGACCGCCACCGTGCCGTACACCGCTAGTACGATTAGCTTGTAGATATAGTCGAGGCCATCAACGCCATCGAGTACTTGCCCCAACTCAGGGTTCGCTTCAAGTTCTGCCGCGAACGGCCCATCACCGGTCAGACCTGCGAAGATCATCCACAAGCAGTAAACGATGATCATCGCGAGGAATCCAACTTGATTCCAACCGAGCAACCGCGGTGCGGAAACGTCGAATCGCAGCAAACCCTTTCGCCCCCGGAACTCGTTATATGCGACGATGCTAAGTCCGACCGTAACCATGAACCCGGCAATGCTGAACGGAGCGAATGGCGCGGATGTGAGGGCGAATATTCCGGTCATCCAACCGTTGAACGCTGCGACCCCAGCTGCCTTACGGATCTTCTTCGCGCGTTCATTTGCCAGAGCCAACTCGCGATGATGCTCGGCAGCTAACGGTCCGGAAGTGGGTTCGACGAGTGTTGCAACGCTCACGGCAATGTCCAATTTCGTTGAAGAGTCCTTGTTTCTGCGCGCATTGTTTCTGCGCGCACTGGTCCCGAAACTCTACGTCACAGGTATACTGCGTGTGGATGGTATGGATGCTATTGTACGTTGGCCTTCCAAGGCCGTCGTACAGGTTTAATGACGATGCAAACGCCGTTAGGAGCAGACATTGTGAAAGACATCCGTGTTGCCGCTGCACAGTTCGAGAACCGAGACAACAATCCGGCTTACAACCTCGGTCGTATCCGCGATCTGGCTCGGCAAGCAGTAGAGCAGGGTGCAGAGGTCGTGAGCTTTCACGAAGGCTGCATTCCGGGATACTCTTGGATTCAACCGCTTAGCAAGCAACAACTGCTTGAGATCGCGGAGCCTGTTCCCGATGGCCCATCGATCAGGGAGTTAACAAAGATCGCCGCAGAGTTTGGTGTCGTTGTAATGGCGGGGTTGATCGAGCGAGACGCTGAGGACAACGTCTACAACTGCTATGCCACGGTCGGGCCCGCAGGGTACATCACGAAGTTCCGCAAGCTACACCCTTTCGTTAACCCCCATCTCTCCGCCGGGAACGAGTACAAGGTCATCGATCTGCTCGGCTGTAAAGTTGGCTTTCTGATCTGTTACGATAACAACTTGCCCGAGAACGTCCGCATGACGGCGATGCTCGGAGCAGAGATCATCTTCATGCCACACGTTACTTGCTGTCTGCCCTCGGCCATGCCAGGACGTGGCACTGTCGATCGTGAGTTGTGGAACAACCGCCACCGCGATCCAGTCCGACTGCGACAAGAGTTTCGCGGCGCGAAGGGCAGGGACTGGCTGCAGCGATGGCTGCCCACCAGAGCCTATGAAAACGGAGTCTACACCGTCTTCACGAATCCCATCGGCTGGGATTACGACACGGTGAAGCCGGGGCTCGCAACGATCTTCGATCCATTCGGTGAAGTACTTATCGAGAGTCACGCGCTGGAGGACGATGTTGTCGTTGGCTTGCTGACTGCCGACAAACTCGAACACTCGTCAGGGCAACGGTACCTCAAAGCTCGCCGCCCCGAACTCTACGGCAAGCTTGTCGAACCACAAGAATCAGTAACGCTCCCAGGTTGGACGATGGAACACGAAAACGCAGAATCGCGAAGTCGCTGACGGATCGATCACGCAGGAACAGGCGAACAGAAATGCCCACTTTAAGTCGACTGAGTTTCGTCACGTATTTGTGTTTTGTTATGCACTTCGCCGAGCAGTCGCAAGCCGCGGAGACGATTACCTACGTTGGCTACCCGAATTGCATTGAGCTTCGGAATGAAACTACCCGCGTCGTCCTCTGTGCCGAAGCGGGAGGCCGCGTGCTGGTCTACGCCCTTGCTGGTGAGAACGCGTTGTATCTCGAAGAGGAAGACAGGGGCAAAGATTACGTCCCGGGCGAGCGTGCTTCGATGTCGGCTGGGCGATTTGACATCGGCCCGGAAAAGATCATCCCGCGTCGCGACTTGCTGTGGTCTGGCAAGTGGCAAGGCGAGATTACTGCCGAGCGTTCAGCGAAGCTAACGAGTCAGAAAGATTCCGTGACAGGCACGCAACTCGTTCGCGACTTTCGCCTGGCAAAGGAAGGCTCGCACCTCAGTTGCACGCAGACAATTTTCAACATCTCGGACGGCGTGACAGAGTGGTGCCACTGGAGTCGGACATTCGCTCGCGGCAACGGAATCTGTGTCATTCCACTTACTACTAACAGCCGCTTCCCCAATAATTATGTGATGTATGAAACGGGGAATCTCATTAACCTGCGTCCCACGGATCCGAACATTCGCACACGCAATGGGTTTCTGGAGATCACCGGTGTTCCGAAAGAGCCAAAGCTCGGAATGGACTCGTACGCCGGTTGGTTCGGCTACTTGATGCCGCATGATGTCATGTTCGTCAAACGCTACAAGGTCTATCCCGAACGCGTCTATAACGAAGTCGCAGGCCTGACGATTTCGATTTGGTATCCTGAAGAAAAACGCGTCGAGCTAGAACCGATCGGCCCGCGTGAGCGACTGAATCCAGGCGAGTCCGCTTCGTTCACCGAAGATTGGTGGTTGTTGCCGTATGAGTTTCCTACTCCCGGGCAGTCCGCCGACCTTCGTAAGTTAAACGAGTTGGTGCAAAAGTCGACGACTTTGAAGCAGAGAGCGAAGTAATATGCCGCGAGTACTCAGTTACAGCTAAATTTCAGGGTGGTCCTTACTAGTTTCTCGCCGGAAGCGACGTTCCGGCGAAGCTGAGTGTGAGTGAAGGCTGCTTGTAGTGGTCTTTGTACGCCTCCCCAAGTAGCTCGGTGAGTTCCTGTAGAGTGTGCCCTGCTGCTTGAATCTGGCCAAGCAGTGGCAACGTGACGCTGCCATCGCCGAGAATCGTTAGCCTGCGATTGAGTATAGAATCGACAAATGATTCCATTAGCAACTGGTCGCCGGGCTTCAAGTTTGAAGTTGGATCACGAATGTTTTCCAACTGCGTTAGCGCCGAGTCGCTCGGGTTTGTATCGTCAATGCGGACAGACGTGCCGTAGAAGCTCACCGAGATCGCTGGATTGCTGTACGACTTGCGGTAGAGTTCGTGAAGGACATCTTGTAGTCGCGTCAGCGTTTCCCCAGCGGCGGTCACTTGGCCTAGCAGCGGCAAGGTGATCGTTCCATCGGGCAGAATGCTGACATGACGATTGAGAGAGTCGTCAGTCAACGAGTCGATGGTCAACCGATCTCCTGATTCAAGTTTGACGGTAGGATCGGGAATGGCTGGCGAACGCGGTACAAGCGCAGCGTCGGTTTCTTGGGAAGCTGGCACCGGTTCTTCGGCTATATCGATTGCTAACTTGTGTTCAGCGAGCAGCGTGCCCTTAAGAAAACGGACATCTTTGATCGCCGTCACGTACTGGGCGAGCGCTGATGTGTAGTCGGTCTTGCTCTGGGACAGCCGTCGTTGCGCATCGAGAACGAGATCCAACGTGGTCTTTCCACTCCTGTATAGCGAAGTTGTCGATTCCACTTCGGCTGTGGCCGCTTTCCGGCGAATGAAATGTGTTTGAGCTGATTGGTAGAAAATGTCAGCGTCGCGCATTGATTGAGTTAACAGCTGCACGGCGTTCTTCTCCATTTCTTCCAGCACGGCTTTCGCTCGCGCGACCTTCAGTTCTGAGTCCTTCACTGCAGCTGCCTCTTGACGAAATCCGGCTGGGAGCTGGAATTCGAGCCCGTACTTAGCCGCTAAATCCTCGTCCGTTATACCCTCACCGGCCAGACCGTTATTCCACGTGAACAATCCTGCAAGGTCGCCCCGCGGTTGAAGTGACTTCTTACGGCCGGTTAGTTCAAGCTCGGCTTGCCTCACCACCTGCCGCTGCCGGCGCAATGCCACACTGTTTGAAAGTGCGTTCTTCTTGGCGTCGTCCCAATTCAATGTGTACTTGTCGATTGTTGGTTCGTCAGCGGCACGCATCTTCCTGCCATCCGAGCTTGCCAATCCGATAAGGAAACGCAACTTCTCTTCGCAGGAATACAGCTCCTTGAGTGCCGATTGAAGTTGAGCGCGAAAGTAGAAGTACTGCTCGCGAGCCTGCGCCTCGGCTTGTGCATCAACGATCCCGCCACGCATTCGTTCATTGATTTGGTTCCACAACACTTGCGCGGCGTCTCTCGACTGCTTCGTCGTATCGAGATCGCGCTGTGCGGCCCACAACTCCCAATAAGCTCCCTCGGTGTCGCTTACATAATTGCGAACGGCTGTCTCAAAATTGGCGAGGCTCACGTCCTTGTTGACACGCGACAGCACCACCGTCTTCGTACCGTCGAACTCGAACGGCGTCACGCCACCAAGGTCGCGGATCGCCTTCGAGTTCTGCAAGCCAATGGAGATCACTTCATCGAGTGTAACGTCCCAAATGGTGTACACCTTCGCCTCTTCCGTCTGTATGGCAAGCTTCATGTGTCCAGAGAGCGTGTGGCTGGCGCGTAGCACATGAAACCTCAGCGGCTCTGGTTTGCCCTCGTCGATCTGTCCGGCGATGAAATGCAGGTTCGCGCGATTAATCGTCTCCCAATTGTCGAGACCGACGAGAATGTCACCTTGCTGGAATCCTTCTTTCGCAGCCGGACTCTCCGGCCTCACTTCCACGATCTTGAGGCCACCGCGGTACGTGTCCGACTGGACTACCGCCTGTTCGACACGTATGCCGATCAACTGCCATACGATTCCATCCTCATCGGCGGAGGTGTTCGAAGATTGATCATCTTCCGGCGGCACCGTCTTCAGCGACGAGCTGTCGCGATCTTCGAGGATATCGATCAACCGACTCACATCGCGCCGCAACACATGCACGTCTTCGCGAAGTTCGTGGAGACCTTCGCTGATTGAGACTGCCGATGTATCAGTGGTTCGCAGATTATTGATGACGTTTGGAAATAAGTCTTTGGCGATCGCCGCAAGCACGCGAACTTGCTCTTTGTCGTTGATGCGTCCCGATAGAACGACGCCGCTGCCGACCTCTCGTAAATCGACATTGATGCCGGGAAATAGGCCCTGGCTGATTTGCTCGAATTCATTGACCGCACGAATTCGTCGTTCTTGGTGTCGTTGCCGCTCTTCCTGTCGCTCCTGTTCGCTTCGTTTGGCTTGCAATTTCGCCCGGTACTCTGCAATCGATGCAATTTTTCCCCACTGCTCAACTACATTTGGATGCTGAGGACCAAAGTGCTCCGTCAGCGCCTGCAGCTTGCTTTCGGCTTCTACCTTAGCGGCCGCTAACGATCGTTCGGTGGGTTCTCGGGAACCTAAGGTGTTATCGCCAGGGAGCGACTTGGCTGGAGTAAAATCGCTTGGCAGTTGACGAGTTGGTGTCGGTGTGCCCTCGAGTTCTGAGGGAAGTAAACGTGGCGTGACCAGCAGCAAGACGTCATAACCTTCCTCGTATACCACCAGCGTCTCGCCCGTGAAGAGATCGGCATTCCCAGACAGAGTTATCCACCTGAGGGCCGTCTCGTCTTCGACAAATGAACGCTTGACTGTCGCGTCGAGCCGGATCTGTCCTTCGCCTAGTGCGACTGGTACAAGATCAACAGAAATGTCAACAGCGTATTCCTCGTCCGATACAGACGGCGCGCTGTTCCGTCTAGGAATCCGCACGCCGCGACCTGCTTCCACTCGCGCGGAATTGCCACTCATGGCGAGCAGTTGCGGGCGTGACAGTACCTCAGCACTGGTCGCTTCGGAAAGACGCCGCGTCAGTGATGCGAGTTTTCTGGCGTCGACGATTGCGGAAGGAGTTCTCTTCCCATCCCCATTTGTGGCCGGGAGCGAGAACGCTTCACCGAGATCAATACCGTTCTCGCGTAACGATTCTGAATCGACCCTGTAAACCAATGCAGTCATCGCGATCAAGGGCTGCTCTGCTGTGGCTGGGAGCGGCGGAGATGGGAGTGGTCGAACGGCGGATGCTGGATTGGTGCCCGAAGACGACCTTGTTCGAGTTCGCCGAGGGTGTGCGGTCGGGAGTGGCTCAGGCGGCGCGGCGGCAACCTGCGTGGTACTCGCAGCCGGCTCGACTAATTCTGGTGTGACCATAATCAATAAACCATCACCCTCTTCGCCATAGAACATCGCCGTGTGACCTAGCTGTACTTCAAACGCCGTATCAATAGACCGCGTCCTCAGTCCCGGCACCTGGTTTCCGTCAATCGTGACAGTTCGGGATGCGTCAATCTCGGCCTGAGTAACGCACATCTCTAGCCGGAGATTGCCGCTCGGCTGTTTGTTCGCAGTGAAGTCGATGGATGTACCGAACTCGCGGAACTCGACCGCCGTGGTTCCCGCGGATTGTGGCACGAGAATTGGAAACTCACCTCCGTTATGAAAAGATGCCGGTCGTCCTTCTGCCGCAACAATTGTCGGCTCGGCAAGGGTCTTTGCGACTCCGTTTGCTCGGAGCGAGCTGATAAACAGATCCGCCGTGCCGCTGTTAAGCGACGCCAATTGCCCGAAGTGCGGTAATGACTTGCTCTCCTCTTGCGTGAAAGTGCCCAAGCCGATCCCCAACTCGGCGAGCTTCTCGTGATCGATCTCTACGAGTCTGACTCGCAACACAATCTGTGTTTCGTCAGTGGGGAACGGCGTCGGCAATGCTGTACGAGCTTCCTCAATGTACAAGCTAGATGACGGTCGCGGATCGGCCGCGATCACGTTCTCCCGTTGAACGAGGACAATCACGACAATCGCGACCGCTAACGCCATGACCACCGCGATTGCGGCGCCGATGCGGAGTAAAGTTCTCATCGTTGCGACTCCTTTTTAATTAACGATGTGATGTATTCGCGACGAGCACGTAGTGAAGCGGCTCGTCGGTGTAGTTTCTGAAAATTCGCGGCGACTTCTGTACTTTCGTTCGTGCCGTCTCTTAGCTGCTCCACACGGCTCAAGTCCGCTTCGAGCTGTAGAAGCTCTTCTTCAAGTGCGTGCCAATCGCTCGTCGTCGGCTCATCGACCAATGCTTCGATCGATTTCAGATTCGCATCGGATGCACGTTCGCCGACAGGAGTCAGCGGCAAGGCTACGCGCGGCGCGAATCCCACAAGCACGACGACGGCGACGGCAGCACCCATGGTCAGTGCTCTGCGACGCCATGGGCTCTTCCAGACGTCACTTGGTGGCTGTTCATCGACCAGACGTCTGACGCGTTGGACTAGTGTTGCTTTCGAGCCGCCGGCGGCCAAGCCAATTTCTGACGTCTCCGCTCCAAATCGCCATTCGGCAACTCGCGTCAAGCATCGCGCCAGCGCTAGCGACCGAACGCCACGTTCAATGGCCCAATCGTCACACAAGTATTCGGCTGCCTGCTGCCAACGTCGGCGAGCCAGAAAGTTCAGCGGCTGAAATGCACAGCAGGTACATAACACGCGGCCAACCCACAGCCATCGCACATCACCTCGCACCAGATGTGCGACCTCATGCGCCAACAGCGCCTTTAACTCGGTTCGCTCGAGGCGCTCCTCCGTTCCCTCCGGCAAGACGATCGTCCATCGAAACAATCCGTAAGCGATCGGCTCGCAGTGCTTATTGGACGACAGCAAACGAATTCTCCCGCGGATCTTATGACGCTTCAAAAAGCGATCAAGCGCGGTGCGAGCCGTGCCGGTCCGCAAGACTCGTCCCCTCCCGAAACGGAGTCGCAGTCTCGTCGTTTGTAAAATCAGCAACAATCCGCCAACAACAAAGGCACACACCAACACGATCGCACCGGATTGCAGAAGGACGGGCAGCCACGTTCTGGCCTTCTGCGTAGAATTCGTCGCGAACTGAGCTTCGTCTGGTAGCTTGGCAGAGTTAGCATCGAGCGCGCTCGGAATCGGTTCGTCGGTCGGAGCGAAGATCGGCTGGCTGGTATCTAACGGATCTTCGAAGCGAGGCGAATCCGCTTCGCTCTCCGCAAACGGTTGGTCAATCAGATAAACAACCTGCGCTTCGTCGTCTCGTGGCCCGATCACTGATTCCGAGAGTTCTTGCAGCGTCTCCACCTCTTGCCGATGCCAAACCGATGTCGCGCCGAATACTACTTTTTCCGCGGTAGCATCCCCAAGTTCGTTAGGCGAGATCAAGGCCGCGGACGCGCGAACGTCTTCCCCTGGCGATTGCATGGCGACGTGGAAGTACTTTGGACCGACGAGCAGTTGGGCAAATGCCGTCAAGATGCCTAACACCGTTGCCAGTTTCCACATGCGTTCAGCGAGGAAGTGACTTTTCGGACGTGCAAGCGTTAGTATCAACCAACACATTGCAAGTAGTAGTGTCGAATGAACGAAATATGTCGCAACAAAGGTGACGACCGTGTTAGAAAAGGTAGCGAAGTCACTCATCTTTAAGCTCCTTTTCCTTCTGTCGGATCAGTCGCTTTAGTTCCGCAAGGCTTTGTGGTGTCACCTCGCTTCCATCCAGCAGGTGGCAAACCATTTGCGTGACGTCGCCATTGAAGAGCCGATCGGCCAGATCCGTGACCATCGACCGACTGACTTGGTCTTGGCGAATGAGTGGTCGGTAAACATTCACGCGACCATCGCTCCGATGAACGACTTGCCCCTTCTCTTCCATTTTGGCCAGCATCGTGCCGACGGTTGTGTACGCCAGCGACCGCTCCGGCGTGAGCGAGTCGCGAACTTCGGATACCGTCGCCTCGCCTCGCTCCCACAAGGCATGCATGATGGCCAATTGCAGTTCGGCTAAATGATGCTTCTTTCCCATTGCGACTCCTTTCTGGGCCTCCCTGAGCCCGTCTCCTAATCGAGTAGGAGAGTTCTACTACTTGAGTAGGAGAGTCGTCAATAGGAATTCTTCGAAGGCAGTATCTTTCCGATCTTACGCCAAAATATCCCGCACAACTTTGCCATGCACATCCGTCAGCCGGAAGTGTCGCCCCTGGTACTTATAAGTTAGGCGTTCGTGATCAATGCCCATCTGGTGAAGAATCGTGGCCTGCAAGTCGTGAACGTGAACTCGGTCGACAACGGCATTGACGCTGTAGTCGTCCGTCTCGCCATAGCTCAATCCAGGTTTGATGCCAGCACCCGCCAACCAATAGCTCATGCAATTCGGATGATGATCGCGACCGTAGCTTTTGTTCGTTAGGCCACCCTGCGAGTAGACGGTTCGTCCGAACTCGCCGCCCCAAACAATGAGCGTATCTTCTAACATCCCTCGCTGTTTAAGATCTTTGACCAGCGCAGCGCTTGCTTGATCGGTATCTCGGCCTTGGGCGCGGATCTGAGTTGGCAAGTTACCATGCTGGTCCCATCCCATGTGAAACAACTGAATGAACCGAACACCACGCTCGGCGAGTCGGCGTGCGATTAAGCAGTTATACGCGTACTTACCGGGCTGCTTGGCATCCTTTCCGTACATGCTCGTGATGTGCTCGGGTTCGTCCGACAAGTCCAGCAACTCGGGCACGGAAGTCTGCATTCGAAATGCCAGCTCATATTGAGCGATTCGCGTTCGGATCTCTGGGTCCCCGGCTTCAGTGTGCTGTAGCTCGTTGAGCTTTCCTAGAGCGTTCAGCATCTTGCGGCGGGTCTCAGAATCGACACCGGGCGGATTATTAATGTCGAGCACCGGATCACCCTGCCCGCGAAACTTCACGCCTTGATACTTCGCCGGCAAAAAGCCGCTTCCCCAGAGTCGATCGTACAGCGGCTGTCCCGCCTTCGCCGATCCGCGAGAAGTCATCGCCACGAATCCTGGCAAATTCGCATTCTCTGAACCAAGCCCATACGTCATCCAGGCACCGATGCTCGGCCGTCCCGGAATCTGTGATCCCGTTTGATAGAACGTAATGGCCGGATCGTGATTGATGGCTTCGGTGTACATTGATTTCACAACGCAAATGTCGTCAGCGATCTTCGCGATGTTTGGCAGAACCTCGCTAACATACGTTCCACACTGACCGTGCCGCTTGAACTTCAACCGACTTGGTGCCGTGGGAAAGCTTGTTTGTCCAGCGGTCATGGTCGTCTTGCGGTCGGCTGGATACACCGATGTTGGTACCTCCTGTCCGAATCGCTCCTGAAGTTGCGGCTTGTAATCGAAGAGGTCCAACTGCGAAGGGCCACCTGACTGAAACATCCAGATCACACGCTTGGCCTTCGCCGCGAAATGTGGCATCGACTCTAGGCCGCCTATGGCATTGCGCGATTGCTCGCGAGCCGCAAAGAGGTCAGGGTTCAACAACGATGCTAACGCAGCTGTGCCAAGACCGGTCGCGCCCCGACCAAAGAAGTGGCGACGATTGATTGCGTTTAGATTGTTCATGGTTGGCCACAAAAAGCACGAGAAGGCACAAAAATAAGAGAACGATATGACTAGATGCTCATGAGATACTTCTTTACGAAGAGCTTTTGGCTTCCGAAGTTAATTAAGAGTCCAGTTTCGACACGTGCTGATCTCAGGTAGCCGAGCAGTTGGGCGACGTGGTCGTCGGAGACGGCCTTCGCTGCCTTTAATTCTACGATAAGCAAACCTTCAACAAAAAGATCGGCGAAGTAGTCACCGAGTATAGTGCCGTCTTCATCATAAACTTTCAGTGGATGTTGTTGCTCAACTTCTAAACCCGCCTTCCGCAGTCGATGCGCCAAAGCGTTCTCATAAATCTTCTCAAGATGTCCATTCCGATGATAAGTATGAATCGCAAAACTCGTCTCACGAACAACATCACACAACTGATTAATATGTTCCCACTCCATATCTCTCCCCTTCTCTACTTTTTGTGATTCTTCGTGTTTTTTGTGGCTAGTCTCTTACTCCTTCGTCACGGCTTCATCGAGGTTCATGATCGTCGAGGCGAGCATTGTCATCGCAGCGAGCTGAATCGTGTCGTGACGCTTCTCTCGTGGAAATTCCCCAACCGTCAACAATTTCGCTGCAGCTGCGCGATCGTTTTCATACTTCCAAAAGAACTCGTGATACGCGTCTCGTAAAAGATCTAGCTCGCGGCTCGTGGGAAACCGCCCGATGCCAAGTCGAAATCCGAAGTTGACTTGAGCATCAAGCGTGTCGCCACCTTCGCAGAGAATTCGCTCGGCCATCAGCCGCGACGTCTCGACGAAAGTGACGTTGTTCATCAACGTCAAGGCCTGCAGCGGGGAGTTAGTATGGCCCTTGCGGACGATACACACCTCTCGCTCGGCGGCGTTGAAGGTCATCATCGTGGGAGGCGGGATCGTCCGTCGCCAGTAAGTGTAGAGGCTGCGCCGATAGAGACTTTCGCCTTTGTCTTGCGCATACTTATTGTTCGAGATGGCTCGCCAAATTCCGGGCGGCATGTATGGCTTCACCGATAAACCACCGATTTTATCCGAGAGCAAGCCGCTTATGGCCAATGCCTGATCGCGAATTTCATGCGCGGATAAACGTACTCGTGGCCCGCGAGCTAGCAAGCGGTTGTCTGGATCGCGCGCGACCAATTTGCTGTTTGTCGAAGACGATTGTTGATAAGTCGCACTGGTCACCATCAATCGGTGGACGGACTTTACATCCCAATCGAGTTGAACGAACTCGACCGCAAGGCGGTCAAGCAAGTCAGGATGGCTCGGAGCTTCGCCTTGGATACCAAAGTTCTCACTCGTTCGAACGATCCCGGCACCAAAGAACATCTGCCAATATCGATTCACGGTAACGCGTGCGGTAAGCGGGTTCGTCGGATGCACCAGCCACTTCGCCAAATCTAGCCTATTTTTGAGCTCAGTATCGTGTCGGTCACCGAGACTCGTTGGCACCGAAGGTCGCAGCACTTCCGACTTGTCTGGCTGGCTGTACTGACCGCGCCGCAACAAGTAGGTCGAGCGAGGCTCCTTCAGTTCGTGCATGACCATCACTGTTTCGGGACCACCGGAATTGGGTCGAACGACGGATACCTGCTTCGTATTCAACTCGTAACGCGCTGGCACGATTAACCGATTCTCAACAGCCGACAGGTGTGGCCACGACTTGGGCAGCTCGATGAAGGGTGGACTGTTTCCATTGTTCGGGCCCAGTCCCCACTCTGGGACATTGTTGAAGAACGCAAACAGCTGGTAGTAGTCTCGCTGCGTCATCGGATCGTATTTGTGATCGTGACAGCGCGCACAGCCGAGGGTCAGACCAAGCCATACCGTACCCAACGTATCGACCCGGTCGACGACGTACTCGACGGCCCATTCCTCGGGAATCGAACCACCTTCGGAATTAATGCGATGATTGCGTCCAAAGCCGGTCGCGATCTGTTGAAACAGAGTCGCATCGGGCAGCATGTCACCGGCGAGTTGTTCAATCGTAAATTGATCGAATGGCATGCCTTCGTTCATTGCCATGATCACCCAGTCTCGCCACGGCCACATATAGCGGATGCGATCGTTTTGATACCCATCCGTGTCGGCATAACGTGCGGCGTCGAGCCAGGGTCGTGCCATGTGTTCGCCGTAGCGAGGCGAGGCGAGGAAGCGATCGACTAGCCGCTCATAGCTGCCGGGCGAATCATCTTTGAGAAACGCGTCTATCTCCTCAGGTGTTGGCGGGAGTCCGGTAAGGTCGAGCGTCACACGGCGAATCAGGGTTTCGCGGTCGGCACGCTGCGATGGCTTCAGTTCTTCTTGCTCGAGTCGCCTCAAGACGAAGTGATCGATCGCGTTCTGCGTCCACGCAGCATCCTGAACGGCTGGAAGGTCTCTGCGTTGTGGCGGCTCGAAGGCCCAGTGCTTCGTCCACTTCGCGCCTTCATCGACCCAAGACGTCAGTACGTCGATCTCCGTAGAGGAGAGCTGACGCGTCGAATGGGCGGGCGGCATGCGCTCGTCAATATCTTGCGAGCGAATACGTCGGACTAACGCACTCTGTTCGCTGTCTCCCGGTACAACGATTCTACGACCGTCCCGTTCGCCGAACACATCTTGCTGCTTGTCGAGGCGAAGATCTGCTTCGCGCGTCTCGTTGTCGGGTCCGTGGCAATGAAAACACTTGTCAGACAAGATGGGCACTACATCTCGGTTAAAGTCAACGCCGGCAAATCCGTTCTGCGCACCCTGAGCGCCAAGTCCGATTAAAAATACGAAGGCGAATAGTTTGGAATTCATCGTCCCTTCAACTAGCCCTTATCAAAGGGCTTGCCTCCCGTTTCCCTCCACCACGCCAATGCGGCGGCTTTCATGGCAGCAATTCGCTCGGCGTTCCTTGCATCACCGGCGAGATTCTTCAACTCGTAAGGATCGTCCCGCAAATCAAATAAATCTTCGTCGCCCACATTCCGCGTTGGATAGTCCGTCACGATTGATTGGATGCGAAAGTACTTTTGATTGCCGCTCTGTCTGACGTCCTGTAAGTAGAAGATGCACTTCCATTGCTCGTCACGAGCATAGATCGCATACGCATCACGCTCCGGCCGCTCGTCACCTTTCGTGACAAATGCCGGATAGATGGCACCGAACAATTGCTCGCGATTCGCTTCAGACTTGCCGTCAATGATCGGTCGGAGATTATTACCTGCGGCAGTATCAGGGATCTCGGCTCTGGCGTAGTTCAGTATCGTAGGATAAATGTCGAGCGTGCTCGTTAGCTGATCAAAGCGCTGTTCGCTCTTGATCTTTCCAGGCCACGTAAAGAAGACGGGAGTCCTGACGCCTTTCTCGAACGGCGAACCCTTCGAAGCACGTCCGTTACACCAGCCGTTATCGATGACAAAGACAAACATCGTGTTGTCGTATAATCCCTTCTCGCGGAGCTTCCCTTCGAGCTGGCCGACGCCATCATCGAGCCACGCTTCCATGGCGAAACTCAATCGTTCTTTCTTCACGAACTCTTTGCGATTTTCATTCGAGATGTAATCGGGAACGGGGATCTTGTCCTTTTCAAACAGATCGAGGTACTTCTGCGGTGGATTATGAGGCGTATGTGGAATCAGCGGTGCCCACCAAATGAACAGCGGTTGCTTTCCGCCTCGCTCGTCGATGAACGCAAACAGATCATCTTGCCCCTTGCGAACAAACCTCTGAGCCGTCTTGCCAGCACCGTGCGTGAAGCCCATCTCTCGCGGTTCGCCTTCCCAGTACTTGCCTTCGACGTAGGTTGCGTAACCTACGTCACGAAGCAAGCTGGGCAGCGAATTCGTCGGCGAGAGCTTGGCCGTTCCGTAGTTGTAATAGATCCCCGATTGATGCGGCCAACGACCGCTCAGGAAACTCGCCAGAGTCGGATGGCATCGGGACATAGGAAGATGAGCCGTCGTGAAAACCGCGCCCGCCTTCGCGAGCCGATCAAGATTCGGTGTGTGGACGTCCTGATTGCCCATGAAGCCAAGGTGTTCGTTGTCGTGATCGTCAGAAATGATGAACACGATATTCGGCTGCTCGCTGGCGGCATAAACGTTTGTCTCAGCAATTGCGGCGAACACACAGACGAGGGCGAACAGTACCAAGAGACGACGCAACATAGAGTAACCTTGAGTGGACGGGTGAAAGAATTACCGCGTTCCAATGGAAGACGCGAATAAAGTCAGCGGGGCGACGGCGCTTTACGCGCTGACTGTGCTAACTCTGATCATCGTCGAAAACCCACGAATTCGCAACAATGCGAATCGTGCGGCGAAGTTCGACATGTTCCCGGGACTCGCATCGCGATCGGCGTGAGTTAGAATGTCTGTTCAAACGTGTCCGCAGAAAAGATTAGCCGAATCGTCCGCTGGAGTGTCAAAAATGATCTTGCTTGCTTGCCGTTGGATGAAGTGCAGCCTTGTCGCGATGGTGTCAGTGTCATGTTGCTGTTCGCTACAGGCGGAAGTGCAGCTCGCAGGAGTTTTCGGCGACCACATGGTTTTGCAGCGAGAGAGTGAAGTTCCGGTGTGGGGTTGGGCTGATCCAATGGAAACGGTGACGGTGACCATTGATGGGCAATCCAAGCAAGCAACCGCGGATGCCAGCGGCAAGTGGATGATCACACTCGACGCTTTGTCCGCTGGAGGGCCGCACTCGCTCACTGCAAGCGGGAGCAACAAGGTCACGATCAGCGATGTTCTCGTGGGTGAAGTGTGGTTGTGTTCCGGCCAGTCCAACATGGCCATGACCGTCGGTCGAGCGAAGGACTTTGACAAGGAGCGACAGAATGCCAACTTCCCACAGATCCGCCACTTCAAGACCGCTGCTCATGCGACTCCAGAGCCACAGGACGATTGCTCGGGCAGTTGGAGTGTGTGCAGCGCCGATACCGTGGGCGACTTCTCCGCGACAGCTTACTTCTTTGGTCGAAAACTGCATCAAGATCTAAACGTACCAATAGGGCTGATTAACAGTTCTTGGGGAGGCACCGACGTGGCAGCTTGGACCAGCCTGCCAGCTCAACAAGCGGTCGATACAATCGTACCAAAGCTCAATGCATTTGATGCCACGATCGCCGCCCATGATCCAGTGAAGGTGCAAGCTGCCAATGACAAGGCACTAGCGAGTTGGAAGAAGCGCGCGGATGCGGCCAAAGCGGCAGGTAAGCCGACCCCACGAAGGCCGCGGCTTGTCGGTGATCCACGCGTTAACCAAAACCGCCCTGCCAACTTGTTCAACGGAATGATTCAGCCGCTGATTCCATACGCGATTCGCGGAGCGACATGGTATCAAGGCGAGAGAAACTCGCACTCGATCGAAGATGGCGTCTTGTACGGGACTCAATTGAACACCTTGATCACCGATTGGCGTTCGCGATGGAAGCAAGGAGATTTTCAGTTCTTAACCGTTCAACTCCCGAACTTTCACGCGACGGTGGAGCACCCAGTTCAAACAACCGGCTGGGTGATGGTTCGCGAAAGCGAGATGAAGACGTTGCGTCTGAAGAACACCGGTATCGCGATCACGACTGATGTCGGTGAAGCAAATGACATTCACCCAAAAGATAAACAAACCGTCGGCCATCGCCTCGCGCTGTGGGCACTCGGCACGACCTACGAACTAGAGATCGTCTATTCAGGTCCAATGATGAGTTTCTTTCAATATCGAACTGGCACGACGAACGACGCAGGCGATAAGAAGCCCGGTCGTATGATGGTTAATTTCATCCATGCGGACGGCTTGAAGGGCTCAGGCGGCAAGCGACTCCGAGGCTTTGCTGTCGCTGACGAAGATCAGAAGTTCTATCCGGCGGATGCGAAGATCGATAAGGCAACAGGCATGGTCGTGCTCTCGAATGAGAAAGTACAAACACCTGTCGCCGCACGATATAATTGGGCTGACAATCCAAATGGAAATCTCGTGAACGGTGCGGGCTTGCCAGCCGCACCATTTCGGACCGATTCGTGGGACGTGACCAAGGAAGACTGAGCAAACGTGATTATTGCATACGGTCTCGTTCTGGTTCTCTCCCTTTGCACGCTGTCGGCAAATGCAGACGAACTCTTCGAGCAACAAGTCGCGCCGATATTCAAATCGCACTGCGTCCGTTGCCACAACGACAAGCTACGTCGCGGTGAGTTCTCGCTCCAGTCGCGGGCAGCCTTGAAAGCAGGAGGCGAAAGTGGCGAAGTTGTTACTGCGGGCGATCCTGATTCGAGTTATCTACTCGACTTGATCACTCGCGAGGACGGCAAGGCGGAGATGCCGCAAGGCGCGCCGCCGCTGGCCGACGCCGACGTCGAAACGATTCGACGCTGGATCGCCAAGGGCGCTTCTTGGCCGTCAGAAGTCGTTATCGAGCAACCACAGTGGTGGTCACTTCGACCAGTACACCGCCCTCCGTCGCCGGACCTTCCGATGGCCCGTCGCGATTGGACTCGTAATCCGATCGATGCTTTCATCGCCGCGAAGCATGTTGAATTTGGATTCGAGTCGGCTGCGGAAACTGACCGCCGCACGTGGCTGCGTCGAGTCACTTTCGATTTGATCGGTCTGCCACCTTCACAAGGTGACATCGCCGAGTTTCTGGCCGACGATTCGCCGAGTGCGTGGGAAGCAGCTGTTGACCGTCTGATTGCGTCGCCTGCATACGGAGAACGCTGGGCGAGGCACTGGCTCGACGTCGTTCGCTTCAGCGAGAGCGACGGCTTCGAAGAAGATGCACCACGGCCACACGCTTGGCCTTATCGCGATTATGTCATTCGCAGTCTGAACGCCGACAAACCGTACAGTCTGTTTGTCCGTGAGCAATTGGCGGGAGATGTTATCGAACCAGTAACGCATGACGGAATCGAGGCGACAGGTTTCTTGGTCGCTGGCCCGTGGGATCACGCCGCCGCCGTCGCGGCCAGTGAAGTCGAGCGACTACGGGCTCGCGAAGTGATGATGGACGAAATGATATCGGTGATTTCGCAAACTTTCCTCGGATTGACGGTCAACTGCGCCCGTTGTCATGACCACAAGTTTGATCCCATTCCTCAGACTGATTACTACGCAGTGAAGGCAGTGTTTGAAGGAGTCGATCAATCCGAGGGAAATCCTCGCACTGCAAGTCTTGTACTCACGAACGAAGAACGCAGTGTGTTTGAACGACGTGAAGCAGAACTTCAAGCGAGCGTCGCCAAAGAGCAACAAGCTTTGCAGCAGATCGAAGAACAGATCGAATCGCTGTCGGACGACAAGAACTTGCCACCGCTAAATCGCGCGGTGGCGATGTGGCAATTTGCGGCGAACGCCAATGAGAGTGATCAGCAATCGGCGATCGACTTGAAGGGCGGGCAGAGCAACTTGGCTGGCAAGTGGACTTTGCGAGTCGATCAAACGGTCGATGAACCAATTCTCGCGTTGAACTCCGACCAGCGGATTGCAGATACGGGAGCGGGTACGCTGCTCCGCAACGAAGCCGGTGGCGCGGGCTATGCAATCATTCCGAATTTGGCGGGATCGGAGTTGTTCCCTCGGACTCAGAGTTCGATGACGCTGTTCGCGCGCGTTCGCTTTACGAAACCCTTTAACGGTGTGGACGATATCTTTCGAATTGGCAGCAGCCCCTCCGAGCATCGCGATACGATTGGACTGGAGTTCGTCGCCGATGGCGACAACCAGGAAGCTGCCCATCCGCAGTTCGTCACACTGGGAAGTAAACAGAAGACAGAGCAGGCGCTGAACCACAAACACTCAGTAAGTGTTAACCAATGGTACGACATCGCGGCAGTCTTCGAATCGCTCCCCGAAACTGGCAACGGTCGAATGACACTCTACTTGCACGATCCTAACACGGGGCGGCAGATCGGCGAAGCGGCGGAGCAGGAAGTTGCTTACGACTCGCTAGAAACTGGCGGTGTCCAGAATCTGCTCTTCTTCGTCGCGCCCAGCTTTCGCAATGGGCCACAACCCGGCGCCCAGATGGATCTTGCTGCTGTCTGGCACGCAGCGTTAGCGGCGACAGACGTCAGGGCGCTATCCTCGATCGAAGAGCCAACTTTAACAAGCGGTCTGAAAGACCAGCAGCAGCGCGACGAACTCCTCGGGCAGTTGCAGACGCATGTTGCGCGATTGAAGGAGCGCGCTGCTCAAGCCGAGGCACAGTTGAACCAGCTGCGAGAGTCGACTCGTAAAGCATTCATCGGCGTTCGTCGAAAGCCACCGCCTACCATACTCTTCGAGCGTGGCGATGTTCGTCAACGAGGGCCGTCAATCGGGCCTGCTGCCTTGTCAGCCATCAAGAGTCCGGAACTGAATCTTGTCGGCGGAGACGATCCTTCTGACGCCGCACGCCGCAGCTCGTTTGCCAATTGGCTGACCGACGCCGACCATCCGTTGACAGCACGTGTCATCGTGAATCGGCTGTGGCATTATCACTTTGGTCGCGGGCTGGTTGATACGCCGAGCGATTTCGGCGCGAGTGGCAGTTTGCCAACGCATCCCGAATTGCTGGATTGGCTCGCTGACGAGTTGGTCGAACACGACTGGAGCTTGAAGCACATTCATCGCTTGATCGTTACCTCGGCGATATATCGGATGCAGTCCAGCGCGACGAGCTATCAAGCGAGCGGCGATGAGCAAGCGGCCGACCCCCATTCCGTAGATTCCGACAATCGATTCCTTTGGCGTTTTCCACTGCGGCGTCTGGAGGCGGAGACCGTAAGAGATGCGATGCTGGCGGTCAGCGGCGAACTGAATCGACAGATGTACGGACCGAGCGTCCAGCCATTCGAAGTGACTCGATTTAATACTTATTTCTACAAGTTGTTTGATCGTGACGAACCGGCGTACAACCGCCGCACGGTTTATCGCATGAACGTGAATACTGGCCGCGATCCCTTGCTCGACGCGTTGGATTGCCCCGCACCGTCGGTGATGACTCCGACTCGTCGCGAGACGACGACCCCACTGCAAGCGTTAGCGTTGATGAACGATTCGTTCGCTCTACGGCAAGCCGAACGACTTGCCCAGCGTGTCGAAGCCGCGGCATCGTCGTTGCATGATCGCCGTTCGGCTGAGCAAGATGTGGAGGGCCGAATTCAGTTGGCATGGTCGATCGCGCTCGGCAGAACGCCTGAAGAACGTGAGCTGCAATTATCGCAAGAACTAATCGCCACTTCGGATTTCCAGACATTATGTTGGGCATTACTCAACAGCAGTGAATTTCTGTACGTGCAATGATGACAAAGCAAGACACGATCACTCGCCGCCTGTTCTTCGACAATGCGGCAACCGGCTTAGGTGGTGCGGCGTTGGCCTGGATGCTCCAGAATGGCGATACCGCTCGTGCCGAGCAACCAGCCACAACGCCACCTCATCTTCCAGCCAAGGCGCGCCGAGTCATCCACATCTTTTCGCCCGGTGGAGTGAGCCAAGTTGACACCTTCGATCATAAGCCCGAGTTGGAGAAGTTGGATGGAAAGCCGTTGACCGGAAAGGGAACGCTCGATACGTTTTTCGGACGTCCTGGGAATTTGCGGAAAAGCTACTACAAGTTCGCTCAGCACGGAGAATGCGCGCGCTGGGTGAGCGAGTTGTTTCCGCACTTGTCGCGCTGCGTCGACGACATGGCGTTCGTTCATTCGATGGTGACGAAGAGCTCGTCACACACTCCCGCCTGCTTTCAGATGAACACCGGGTTCACGATGAACGGCTTTCCAAGCCTAGGTGCCTGGCTGTCGTATGGCTTGGGCAGCGACAACGAGGAGCTTCCCACGTTCGTCGTCTTGCCTGATCCTCGCGGATTACCCAACGGCGCGTCGAACAACTGGAGCCAAGGCTTCCTACCGGCGCAACATCAGGGAGTCGCGTTTCGTACATCAGGCGATTCGCCTATCTCGAATTTGGCGACGCCAAGCAGCGTATCGCCCGAGTCGCGATCTGCCGGTCTGGCGACGCTGCTTGAAATCAACCGTCAATTCGCCGAATCCAATCCTGAGTACGACGCGTTAGTTGCGCGAGTGCGATCGTACGAACTCGCTGCGCGAATGCAAAGCAGCATCCCGCAGGCCGTCGACTTTGCAGACGAGACCGAGCAAACGCGACAACTCTACGGCGTGGATGATCCCGTCATCGGTGCGTCGGCCCGAAACTACTTGCTGGCACGCCGCTTGGTCGAACGCGGCGTAAGGTTCGTCCAAATCTACAATGGAGGCGCTCTCGGATCGCCGCGCATCAACTGGGACGCCCACGAAGACCTCCGCCGCAATCACGATAACCAAGGCATCCACCTCGACCAACCCTGCGCCGCACTGCTAAAGGACCTCAAGCGCAGCGGCCTGCTCGAAGACACCCTGGTCGTTTGGTCCAGCGAGTTCGGGCGCACACCGTTCACTGAAGTAAAGGGCTCAGGCCTCGGACGCGATCATCATCCCCACGTCTTCACCACATGGATGGCCGGAGCCGGCGTCAACGCGGGCACCAGCTACGGAGAATCCGACGAAGTCGGCTATCAAGTTGCGGCAAACCCGGTAACTGTCTACGATTTCCACGCCACGATCCTGCAACTGCTCGGCATCGACCACGAAGCGTTGACGTTCTATCACAACGGAATCAATCGACGTTTGACCGATGTCCATGGGCATGTTGTGACGGAACTACTCGCATAACGCCGCCTCGAAGTGAGGCGATGTCAGAACTCACTAGCACGACAATGCGAATCCCTCAGATGTGTCGAATCTGGAAATCTTTGCCCTTTCCGACTTGCGATTTCGTATACTTCGTCTGTCATGCAGTCGTGGATAGTTTCGCGGAGATCTCTGATGTTAATTCAACGTATAGTTTTCATCTTCCTGCTCTGCTCTACCCTAACATTTACCTCTCGTTCCGTTGCCGACGAGTCGAAATCAGCTCAATCTGCAACGCGAACAGACGTATCCGATTTGCTGATTGCTTCGCTTGATACCGTCTTTGACAAACACGTCGATCCGCCTACGCGCGGTGAGTTGCTGCGTCGTGGCATCAAGGGGATGTTTTCGCATGCAGATGTTGGTGCGTTTCGACCCGAAGCGCTGGGACGCAGCATCTCGAAACTGGAGCCCGCCGAGTACGCAGCGTTCCTACGACAGATGATGGGAATCGCCCGGCGAAATGGTGCGGCGGACGAGGAGTTGCAGGCAGCGTTTCTAAGCAACTTGCTTGAGATGGACATGCGGAGCGTGCGTGCAAGGGAAGTGCCGCGATACGTTCCCGAGGAAGAATACGTTGTCCAGCAACAGATTCGCGACAACCGCTACGTCGGTATTGGCATTCAGCTGAGCCAAAGCGAAGGCCGTCCGGCGATGTTTAAGGTGCTTCCCAACGGGCCTGCGAATCGGGCTGGTGGCCGTGATGGCGATGTCATCGTCACTATCGATGGCACAGATACCGAGGGAATGCAGTTAAGTGACACCATTGAACGGCTTCGCGGTAACGACGGCGAAGCCGTGACGTTAACAGTGCGACAGCCTAAGGAAACGGAAGCGAGGACTCTCGAACTGGTTCGTGGCGAAGTTCCTTTCGAGACGGTGGTCGGGCGAGTTCGCGAGAGCGACGGTTGGCTGTATGACATTGAGCCGACGAAGAAGATCGGTTATGTCCGAATCGACTCGATACGCGGCAGCACGGTCGGTGAGTTGCGCGACACAGCTCGGCGAGTTAAGTCCTCCGGTTTTGAGGCCCTCGTACTCGATCTCCGCCAAGCTCTGGATGGCGATGTTCGCTATACGATAATGGTGGCTGACGAGTTGCTCGGCGAAGTGCCGTTGGGTTCATTCACCGATACACGTGGTATTCATGAATTGAAATCGGATGCCCAAAGTCTATTGCCTGATATTCCCTTGGCGGTATTGGTCGATCACATGATGCCGAACGGGGCGTGCTGGATCGCCGCAACGTTGCAAGACAACGAGCGCGCTGTTTTGGTCGGAGTCAGCACGCCCGTCGCCGAGTGGCATGTGAGTGAGTTGACAAAACTTGCTGATGGTGTCGGCGCGTTGTTGTTGCCGACAGCAAGTTTTCACCGGCCGAATCCGTCGGCTGGGATTGATCGTCGCATGACACGATGGACCCAATCGATAGGCTTCAACCGAGAGTCTATCAGATTCAACGGAAATCAGCCCGGAGGATTCGGAGAAAGGAAGTATTCGAGAACGGAACAAGATCTCAAGAAGCTACTCCAACAGCCGGGAATGAACAGCCGTTCGCTGCTGCCAGATCACTTCATTGCCGTGCCGCGAATTCCAGGCCAACGCATCACCGCTACTTCCTATATCACTCGCGATCCCGTGGTGACGATCGCGATCAAAGTGCTGCAAGAGAAAATCGAGCCGATCGATGCAGACGGCGCTCCCCAAACGGACAAAGATGCTGGAGGCAGCTGATGCGTTGCAGTGATCAATCAACTCGCCGGCTGGGTCGAATTAGAAAGCCCAAGCTCCGTGCGACTGACGTACCACGGATAGCCTCGTTCGACTTCCTCTTCGCGAGGCGGCTCGCCACAGACGCCGGGCAAGACCGAACGCGGATCGATCGATCCCTTGGGAAACTGGTTCATGTTCAGCAGCGAGTCTTCTTCTTTCAAGTAGAACAGCCGACGCGTGTAGCGACCGGTCTCGCGATCTACGGGAGCGTCTTCCGTCAGCTTGGCATAGCCGAGAATCATGCTGGTGCCGCCTACCACGAGCGGACCACGGCGGCTCTTTGCGTTTCGGATAAATGCCGAGCGAACAAAGTCCAGGCCATCGAGCGATTGCAACCATACAATACTCTGTTCGTAGGAGAGCGGATCTTCCGGTGTCCATCGCCCCAGAATCGAATCGTCGAGGATTCGAAGAATCTCCATGCCGCCGTCATCACGTGGTACCGTCCGAAGCTTTAGCATTTTCTGGCCCTATGCTGCTTAGGTTGTTTGCTTACTCGGCTTGTTGCGGCCCCAGGGACGGTCATAACTTGCTGGTTTGACGCCAGCCGCGGAGAAGGAGTTCCCTCCCGTGAACCCTTTTTCAACCACCCGCCGGAATCCCGCGTCTTTTCATACTAATTCGAGTTCTGTCGACTTTCCAACACTCGTTGGTCGTGATGGCAAAGTCCCCTTGTTGCGGGCATAATGTCATCGGCGTGATTCGCGGCTCACGCGTGGATCTCTTTGCACGATGGCCGTCCGAGGCCGTCGAAACAGTAGACGATCGCCGCTCGTCGGGCTCGGAAGACCATCGTACTCGCGTATCCGGTAACTTCTCTAGCGAATCCTGCAAGCGACAACTTGAAAGCTCGATCACATGATGCGAACTATTCTCTTCTTCATTGTGCTCCTCTCGATGCCGACTTTTGCCGCCGAGACTCTCACGCCAACGGTGTCGTTTGAGCTCGGAGCCATTAACGCGGCGGTTGTCGAAAGAAACGGGAAGCATCTCGCCATTTATGGCATCGGCGATCAGAAAGGTTCTGCCTGCGAGCGGGTTCTTCTGACGCATCATCGCCGAGATGTTGTATGGAAGGCCCAGGCGGCGATCGCTGCCGGAGCCGCTGTCGTCGCGCCCGAACAGGAACGGGACTTGATCGAGAAGCCAGGCGACTTTTGGAACGCGTTTACAGAGAATCGGTTTCACGATTATGCACAACAATCGACAAAGATTCTCGGAGCACCGATGTCGGTCGACCGTTGGGTCAAAGAGGGCGATGTCGTCGAGTGGCAGGGGTTGAAGTTCGAAGTCCTCGAAACTCCTGGCTACACGCGAGGCGCCGTGTCGTATGTTGTTACCGTTGATGGGAAGAAGATCGCGTTCACCGGTGATTTGATCTACGGAGACGGGCAGCTGTTTGATCTTTACAGCTTTCAAGATGCGATTCCCGAAGCCAACATTCGCGGCTATCACGGCTATGGCAGCCGGTTGGCTCAACTCGTGACTAGCCTTCGAAAGATATCTGCGGCTAAGCCTGACGTGATCGTACCCGCGCGAGGCCCTGTCATCCGAGATCCCCAGCCGTCCATCGACAAATTGATCGACCGCGTCCAAGCCCTCTATCACAATTACCTTTCAACAAACGCTTTGCACTGGTACTTCAAAGAAGACCGCATGCGAATGTGTGGCGAGCGAGTTCTCGGCAAAGGTGCCGTCGTCGATCTGATGCCTTACTCGCTGCACGAGAAAGCGCCGGATTGGGTCTTCGAGCAAGCGACCAGTCGCCTGTTGATCTCCGACGACGGACACGGCTTTTTGCTGGATTGCGGTTATCAACGCGTGATCGACGCGGTGAAGAAGCTGATGACGACGGGACTGGTCACGCAAGTCGATGGCATCTTTGTGACGCACTACCACGATGATCATACGGACATGGTGCAGGCCGCGGCTGAAGAGTTTGACTGTCCCGTCTATGCGACTCCAGAGTACAAAGACATCTTGAAGAACCCGGCTGCCTATCACATGCCGGCGATGACTTCGAATCCGATCAAAGGTATCAAGGCATTGCCGAGCGGCAAGACGATGAATTGGGAAGAGTTCGAGCTGACGTTCCACTTCTTCCCTGGCCAAACGCACTACCACGGCGCGATGCTGGCACGGAGAAAGAACGAACGCCCGGTCTTCTTCATCGGCGATGCATTCGCTCCGTCTGGGATCGACGATTACTGCGTGCTGAATCGCAATCTCGTTCACAAAGAAGGCGGGTTTCGTTTGTGCTTCCAAAAGCTGCGGCAATTGGACGAGCCATTCTGGCTCGTCAACGAACATATTCCTTACGTCTTCGAGTTCTCCGACGAAGAGATGGATTACCTGGAACGGCGCTACGATCAACGAGTCGAAATACTGAAGGAGCTGTTTCCCTGGGACGCCCCGAACTATGGCGTCGATGAGCAGTGGGCGGTCTTCTATCCCTACGGTGTCGCGACCAAGTCGGGTAAGAAGCTCAACTTGGAAGTTCGCATCACGAATCATTCGCCGAAGCGACGAGCTTTTCACGTCCAGCCAAATCTCCCCGAAGGCATTAAGCTGATCCGATGCGAATCGGACATTACACTCAAGCCTAGTGAATCGGGGGCGATCACATTGGCAGTCGACGTCACCGCGGCTCCAGGCAATTACGTGATCACATCCGATGTCAGCTCCAAGGGAATGGAGTTTCGCGATTGGGTCGAATCGCTGGTGACGGTTGAATGAACTGTCGCAACTCAATGGTACGGATGCAGCGGCAGTGGTACAGTTTCCTCGTAGGGTGTGTGCAACACACCGCTCTTCTCCCGGCCTGGTGCATTTCATGCACCCTACGGTGGGGAAAGTGTGCCACCACCGATGCAGCATTAGAGTTGCACTGTCTCCGACAACAACGGCGTTGCCTTGGCGAAAGACGCGAAGTAAGATTTCTATGGAGACATTGGAATATGGAAACTAACAATCTTGACTCTGAGATGCTCGAAAGCGTGCTACCGCTCGCCTCTGGTGAAGCGTTTGCTGCTGCCAGATCTCATGTCCTTGCACTAGGCAAAAGCGTACTTCAATCGGAGAACGGCTTCATTTACGAGGTCTACCCGGACGGTCGCGCGAGGCTCGTCAAGATTACCGACCCACCAACGTTGATCGACCTCGGTCATGAGATTCGTTTACGGTGAGCGATTCTGTTCGTCGGCTGAGGATGTTTGCCGGCCCGAACGGCTCTGGCAAGAGTACGCTGAAGTCGCTGTTGCCCGACCAACTTTTGGGGATCTACCTTAATCCGGATGACATTGAGAAGGAGATTCGTGCACAAGCGTCGTTGGATCTGGCAAAGTACCAAATCACCGCTTCCCCGAACGATTTACGAGAATATTTTCACAATTCGACGGTCCTCCAATCTGCCGGTCTGGACGATGCGACTGAGAAGCTTCAATTTAGGGAAAGCCATATCGACTTTGGCCAAGTTTCGATGAATTCTTATTTCGCCTCCGCCGTGGTCGAGTTCATTCGACAACGACTTTTACAACTTGGCATTTCGTTCACGTTCGAGACCGTGATGTCTCACGGAAGCAAAGTTGGGTAATAATATACTAGGCTCACCAAGCAGTACTGCCCCCCTTTTCAGAGGTATATTCTTGCCGCTGGAGATGCGTACAATCTGCCGTAATCTTGTGCGTTGAAATTTGTTGCTGCCCATGACTACCTCTGCTATCGTGCCTGAATTGCTCTCCGTCGATTTCTTCACGTCGAGTATAAGCGGCAGCACAATGGCAGAGATTCCAGACAGCCGAGCGCAGATCGAGTTGCTTGTCAACTGCAAAACTTACCCAGCGGTAAGCACCAAGTACACGGAAACCGTCTGTACGGGCGGCGTCGATCATGACGGAAACTTCATTCGACTTTACCCGATACCGTTCAGGCTTCTCGAAAAAGATGAACAATACAGTCGCTGGGACATCATTCGCGTTAGCGCATATCGCGACACGAAGGATCAGCGCCCAGAAAGTTGGCATTATGTCCACGGAACACCGATTGAAGTAATCGGTAAGGTTGAGAGCGAGAAAGAGCGATGGGACTGGATGCGCACTGTCATCTTTCATGGCGCTCAGGATCTTGAGTCGCAGGGCTTGACCAACGGGCTCGTTGAAATTGAGCCACTCGAATTCTTTTGGAAACCTGACAAGACGGAATGGACAGAAAAACAAAAGAGCGAAATCAGGCAAGGCAGCTTGATGTTTGACAAAACAGATATTGCTGAGCGCGTGCCTTATCAGTTTCGCCTGAAGTATCGCGAAATAGCGACCGGCAGAGAGGGCGAAGGAAAGGTGCTAGCGTGGAGTTACTACGTTGGATTTCTCAGGCAACGGTCAACTCTTGGATCTGACGAGGCGGCATTAAATGCAATCGTAGACATAGTTAAAGGGCGGATCTTCTCGTCGAAGAATCGGGTGTTTGCAATTCTTGGGGCGCACAGCCGCTTTGGATCATGGATGATCTCGGCGCTCTATCATGTGAAAAAGGAAGTCTGTCGACAGAAGGGATTTCTATGACGCTTTACACGATCGGATACAACGGATTCAACATTGACCAATTCATCGCGACATTGCAGCAATTCGACATTGAGTTCTTGATCGATATTCGAGAACTAGCGCTAAGCAGGAAGAAAGGATTCTCAAAACGCGCACTAATCGACCGGCTGTCAGCGGCTGGAATTCAATATGATAACCTTCGCCTTCTCGGCTCACCAAAGGAAGTTAGAACTACATACCAACAGAACGGAAACTCTCGGCAGTTTTTTGACACGCTCGCTAAAGTTTATCGCAGCAGAGAATCATCTCAGCAGATCGATCGCGCAGTGGAGATTGCAGGTGCCACGACATCGTGTTTGATGTGCTGCTGCGCCGACTGGATGTATTGCCATCGGAAAGCTGTCGTCGAAGCAATGCTCGCAAAGAATCCATTATCATTTTGCCACGTCCGGAGAAAGGACGATGGATCGACCATTGCCGAGACGGTCACGCGTCAGATTGTCCAAGCGGCGTGAATCGATTGCGAGTCACTTCTTCCGCTTCTTCTTTGCTTGCTCGGCGGCCATCTTCTTATCGACCGTCTCTTTCGGCACTGTGATGAGGTGGCGCATGGCCTTGTCGAACTCCGGTAATGCCTCGAATTCGTGGCGCGATTTATTGACCCTCGGTACAACCGCTTTCTTTGTCACGACTTAAATCCTTTTCCGAAAAGACTTTACGTCATTTCTTGACTAGACAATTCAATCATCAAATCCCTAAAATGACAAACGCCCCAGAGGATGTACTCTGAGGCGTTTGAATGGATTGTTCCCCTGACGGGTGTGTGAGAGCGGCTGTCAGGCGGAGCGACTTTGTGACACGAGGTCAACAAGTGAACATCGACAGATCATACGAATCACCCACCAAAAGTCAACACGACTTGATTTGTTGTCGCGATCACGGCATTGGCCTCACTGTCCGAAAGGGAAATCGGTGCAGTGAGCATCTATCACGTCGCATGCGACGAAGCGTACAGCGACGGCAATAACCGCTACCTTGTCCTGGGTGGCGTGTTCATGACAAAGGAGATGACTAGCACCATCGGTGCTAATATCTCCCGCTGGAAAGACATCGCGTCTCTTAGTGAACACACTTTCCATTGGACGAAGCTGACGCCACGCAACGCGATGCACTACAAGCACTTCGTTAACGGCAGCGTCAGCAACTGCCAGCGACGGCGAATGCGCTACCGCTCACTTATCGTTGACAAGAGACATATTTCTCTTGCGGACTACCACGACGGTGATCGCGAGCGAGGGTTTTACTCGTTCGTAAACACCTTCATTTTCAATTGCTTCGTTAAGGAACTTGGCGCGCAAGATCGACTGCACGTCTACTGGCACAAGCGAGACACGCCGTTCGCTCTTGATGAACTTAAAACGCGATTGAACAACCGCTACATGCTGCGCACGAAGTCTCAGGTTCGACCGGTCGTGTCCGTAGAACACGCGCCAGCCGATGGGCACCACTTCATCCAGATTGCAGACGTGCTTAACGGGATTATCGGATGCGATATCAATGAGAAGGCAAACCCGCATTCCAAGCGTGGAGCGGCAAAGTACGACCTTGTGAAGCACCTATTAGGCCGAGTAAGGATGGACACCTTCAAAGAAACTAGATCAAGCTGGCGCAGCCACTTCACTACATGGCACTTCGACTTTGATGCAGTGCGCAAAAGAAAAGACGCCCCAAAGCCTAGCGGCAAAGCCGCAATCTAGCCATCGCTAGAGGATTCAGACAGTGGAGCGCTGCTCGTATTCTCGGCCCTATCCGAGAAAGAATCAAGATGGCTTCGGCCCCGGTCGAATGCCCGGCTTTTCGTTATGTTTCGCACAGCTTTCGGTAGGTCAGGCGACGCCCGACGGTGCGAGACATTACCTCGTCGAAACGCTCGCCGTCAGTTTTCTTCCGCTCGTTGAATCGGAACACCTGCTCATCGACGTACTTCGATAACTGCCAAGGCATAACTGAAATGTAGGTGCCGTTGATGCAGCGTTTGAGAAGTGCCCAGAAGTTTTCCATCGAGTTGGTGTGACAGTCGCCTCGGACGTACTCTTTGGCGTGATCGATCATCTCGTGAGCGTACATATCTTCGAGACCTTCGTACGACTTCAACGCATCAGTGTAGACGGTAGAGCCCGGTTCGACTGCTGCGCGAATCTTCGGTTGGAGTGAACGGCGTTTCTGATTCTTGACGACTTCGGCAATGACCTTGCCACCGCGTGCAAGTACGCCATGCACAACGGCCTTGCCGACTGCGCCGCGCCCGGTGATCTTTTGAGCCCGCTGCGCCTTGTGCATGTTCTTCGATTTTCCGCCTACGAAGGTTTCGTCGCTCTCGCAAACGCCGCTCAACTTCTGAAACGAACCCTCTTGCATGGCGAGACGGATTCGATGCAACATGAACCACGCCGACTTCTGAGTGACCTCTAACGCCCGATGCAGCTCATAGCTGGAAATGCCGTTCTTCGCATTGACGATACACCACACAGCGACGAACCATTTGTCGAGACCAAGCGGGCTATCCTCAAAGATGGTGTCGACCTTGTAGCTGAACTGCTTTCGGCAGTCTTTGCAGCGGAGCATCTTGCGGGTTTCGATCTTGCCGATCCGGTCGCCGCATGCGCCACACTTCGGGCAAGTGATCTTGCCATCGGGCCACTTGATGCGAACCATGTACTCGTTACAACGGTCTACATCAGAGAAGAATTTGACGGCTTCGATGAGGCTGGTTGGGGTAGTCATTTGAGTGTCCTTTTCGTTGATCTCTCTTGGACACTCCTATTTTATACATGTTCGCGTGGTGAGTCAAGTATATTATTACCCAAAGTTGACTTCTTGGATCAGGCTCAGACAGCTGGATTCCGTACTTATCTGTATTACATTGCGACGGACGATCCAGCAATTAACGTGTCTCGCGTCCGAAACCGAGTCATACTTGGCGGTCATTCCGTTCCAGTGCATAAAATCGAGTCGCGATACCATGCTTCCCTCTCGCTACTTATGAATGCGATCAAGTTTACAAACCGTGCCTACTTGTTTGACAATTCAGGAGAGAACAAGGACAAGACCTGGCTTGCTGAGATAACCGACGGCGAGCGTCTGGTGATGCATCAACGCGAAGTGCCTGCGTGGTTTACGCGTGCGGTGCTGGACAAGATACCCTAAGTCCTCGCAAGCAGCCGTACGGATCTCAAAGCATTCTCCAACGCACAAGTATGAAGGACGAAGCATTGGAATGGCAATGTTGCAAAACTAGACCGTTTGGAAACAGGCGTAAGTGGATAGTCGGTGTATCTCGATTATGTCTTGCGGTCGTCGTCGCATCGTGCATCTGGGGTGAAAGCGTCAGCGCCCATCCGATCTCGCTCAGCTCGACGGTGATCGACGTTCATGAGGATCACGTCCATGCCGACGTGCAAATCATGCTGGAAGATCTCGTCCTGTATCACGAGTTGGAATCCGATGCGAACTACGTCTATTCAGCCACAGACTTAAAGGCAGCCGCCGAGAAGCACAAACAGTTCGTACTCGATTATTTCTCGATCCTCGACGCCGACGGACGACGGCTTGTCGGGACGTTGGAAGAACTGGAAACTGACAAGGTTGGCGAGAAAGGGGTCCGGCAGACCGATTTGATGAAAAGGTCGGTCAACTATGTGCTGTCGTTTCCCGTTGATAAGCGACAGAACTTCTTCACGTTCACTCAGTCATTTGGAGGGCCAAATGCGGTCCTGCCGGCGCTGATGGACTTGATGGTCATGCAGAACGGAATTCTGATCGAACGCCCGATCCAACTGACGCTGAACCGGCCGCACTCGACAAAATTCAATTGGGACCACCCACCAACAAACGAGCCGACAAGCTTTCGCGAGTTGCGACGCAAACGCGACGAACAATTGCAAAAACAACTAGGCATTGCGACCTATGGTGGCTTGTATTCGTTTCTATATGTCACTCGATTCGAAGTGCGGCACGAGATCCTGATTCCGCTGTTGACCTTGGAACAATGGGTTCCGCTACAACGTAAGCATCCAGATTTTCTTGAGGTCGACGAGCAGCAGGCCGCCCGTGATGGAATCGAGCGATTCTTTAAGGATCGGAATCCTGCCTCGGTGAATGGACAGAAGGTTTCGGCGCAGTTGACGAGATTGAATTTCTTCGGGCTCGACATTAATGACTTTGCGTTGAACGCCGAGCCGCGTCGGGTCAGCGTCCATCAGGCTCGTGTCGGTGTAATTCTGACCTACCCAAGCCGCGAGACTCCCGCGACCGTCGCGATGCAGTGGTCAACGTTCAGCGAACATGCACCGTACCTCCGCTCGATCGTACTCGTTGGCAACGAAGTACCGAAAGAACATAACTTCCGCGTGAGTCGCCCTGGATTCGAGTGGTCGGGAAAGCTGATCGCTACGAAAGTCGCGCCAGTGTCAGCAACGGCCCGCGCGCTGACGGACCAGGCAACAAGCGAGCTACTTGAGGCGCTACTCCGGAACATCTATGGCGCGTTTGATTTTCGGGACGACAGTGACGTCTACGATGCGCTCGCCACGAGTGTTGAAGGGGCTCTCCTCCGCGAGCTTTATCTGCGTGTAAAGCGTTCCTTGGTGATGGCCGAACAGGGTGGCGCGCTATCGCACGTCGACAAAGTTGAAATCCTCTCAGTGACACCGCCAACCGCTGGCACGACGCCAACGACCGAAGCCACATGGCGAGTCGCCGGAACGGTCGAGCATTGGGGACACGTTCATACGCGCGTGAACGAGTATCGTGGGCGCGTGTCCGTCGTGCTGGACGAAGGTACGTGGAAGCTGCAAGCTCTACAACTACTTGGCGAGAAGCGAATCAAATTCGAGACGAGAATCCGTGGCTATGATCGAGATTAGCAACCTTGAGTTTCAGTACAGCGATGCTGGCTTCCGGTTGCGCGTCCCCCAGTTGTCAATCTCGCGTGGTGAAAAGATCGCGATCGTCGGACCTAGCGGATCGGGAAAGACGACACTGTTGATGTTGGTAGCGGGTGTTCAAGTTGCCAAAGGCGGCACGATTCGCGTTGGGAATACCATTATCAGTTCCTTGAATGATGCAGATCGACGACGCTTTCGCATCGCCAACATCGGCTTGGTCTTCCAAGAGTTGGAGTTGATCGAGTACCTCAGTGTTCGCGAGAACATCTTGCTGCCTTACCTAATCAATCGAGCGATGCGACTCGACGCATCCGCTACCGAAGCGGCGAGAGACCTCGCCGAAGCGTTGGGAATGTCTGACAAACTTGATCGTCGACCTGCAAGGCTCTCACAAGGTGAGCGACAACGCGTAGCAATCTGCCGAGCGATGCTCACTTGCCCCGACGTCGTACTCGCTGACGAAGCGACCGGAAACCTCGATTCGAAAACTGCCAACGCGATGCTGGATCTGTTGCTATCGCAGGTCGACGAACGAGGAGCGACGTTGCTGTTCGTAACGCACGATCACAGTCTCCTCGATCGATTCGATCGGACGATTGATCTGGCCGAGTTCGACGTGTCAGCGCTGGTCGCGGGGAATCGCTGAATGTCCGGAACATTCTTACTCGCTCGTCGTTACATCGCCTTTCATCGCGGACGAACCGGGATCCTTATCGCTGCAATCGCTCTGACGATTTACCTTCCTATGGCGACACATTGGACGATTGAGCAGTTTCACGAACAATCGCTCAAGCGTGCGGATTTGACCCCTTTGATCATTGGTGCAAAGGGGAGTCGCTTCGGATTGGCGATTCATGGCTTGCATTTTCGCGGCGACGTGCCCGAGCCGATAACAATGGCGGAAGTCGATCGCATTAGTGACAGTAAGCTCGCCGAAACGATTCCGCTGTTTGCCCGCTTTAGCGCGGGAGGCTTTGTCATTGTTGGAACGACGGCTGAGTACTATCGCTTTCGCGGACTTGCTGTTGCCGAAGGTGCCTCATTGCAGCGATTGGGAGACTGTGTGCTTGGAGCCGACGTCGCGCGGAAGCTTGATCTTTCGCCTGGGCATCGCTTACTTTCCGAGCCGGAAAACTTGTTTGATCTGTCTGGTCCTACGCCACTTAACATGCGTGTCGTCGGAATCTTGGAACGTCAGGGAACGGCTGACGATGACGTAATCTTCACTGACCTACAGACGACTTGGATCATCCGAGGCATTGGGCATGGCCACGAGAGTGCCGACGACGGCGACCACCAACACAAGGCATCGCGGGCGAACTTGCCGCAACACGCGGAAGTCACCGACGCGAATCTCAGTTCCTTTCACTTTCACGGCAGTGCCGATAAGTTCCCTCTGACAGCGATCATTGCCCTGCCCGATTCTGAAAAGTCGGAAACATTGTTGTTGGGTCGTTACATTTCGCCCGATGCAACGATGCAAATACTCAAGCCGACGGAAGTCGTCGACGAGTTGATGCAGATTATTCTTCAGGCTCGCAAGCTCATTGACCTTGGGATGTTACTCTTCGCGTTGGCGACGCTTCTCTTGGTTAGTCTTGTGCTGTTGCTATCACTTCGGCTGCGCGAACGCGAGATGAACACCATGTTTCGCCTCGGCTGCAGTCGCACCACGATCTTCAGGCTTCAGGCCGCCGAGTTGGCCATTGTGATGCTGGTCAGCGTGTTACTTGCTTTCGGTATAGCGTGGGGAACGACTCGCTTTTTGGCATCGTTGCTTCAGATGTGGATCGCTTAATGCGGCCCGCGTCTCTGGGAAGTTGAACGCTGATGGACTATTCTTATTGGCAGCGGTCGATGGAGACCGAGCGCTGCGAGCGACTACGTAAAGAGACAACCACGAAAGGCACGAATTACACGAAGGATAATCACATCTACCTTTCGTGTAATTCGTGCCTTTCGCAGTTAGATAATCTCGATTAGAGGACACCACTCATGCGACAGAGTTTTGCAATTCTGCTAATTGTCTTAACCGCTTCCCTCGCGACCGGTGAAGAGTATTGGAACCAGTTTCGCGGATCGCGAGGAAACGGACAGTCAGCAAGTGCCAGCCTGCCGATCAACTGGAGCGAGACGGAGAATGTTGCCTGGAAGACGGCGATCGATGGCAAAGCATGGTCTTCGCCTGTCGTTTGGGGTGATCAGATCTGGATGACGAATGCGACACCTGATGGGAAGAGGCTTTCCGCAGTTTGTGTGGACGGATCGTCGGGCAAAATCATTCGTGATGTCACTGTCTTCGAAATCGCGGAGCCGATGTTTTGCATCGACTACAACAGCTACGCGAGTCCCACGCCGGTTATCGAGGAAGGCCGGTTGTGGGTGCATTACGGCAGTGCGGGAACAGCTTGTCTCGATACCGCGACGGGCGAGATAACATGGTCACGTCAGGATTTGCCCTGCGATCATCTTCGCGCTGCCGGATCGTCGCCGATCATATTTCGTGACTTGCTTTATTTGACATTCGACGGTGCCGATTACCAGTACATCGCCGCGCTAGATAAGAAAACAGGCAAGACAGTTTGGAAGACAGATCGCACGATCGATTACGGCACGGACAACGGTGATCTCAAAAAAGCCTACTCGACACCGACGGTGTTCGAGCATGCAGGGCGCTTGCAGCTGCTCAGTCCCGCGTCGGTCGCCAGCGAGTCGTATGATCCACTGACCGGCGAACTGCTGTGGACCGTATATCACGGTGGATTTAACGCAGCTGCGAGACCATTGTACAGCCACGGCAAGGTGTTCATCAATTTGCAGAGAGGTCTTTGCCTGTTGGCCGTGCGTCCCGACGGACGCGGCGACGTCACGAAGACACACATCGAGTGGGATACAAAACACTCTACGCCCACGCGCCCATCACAACTGATTATCGGCGATCACCTCTATATGGTGAACGACAAGGGGATCGTCTCGTGCGTCGATATCAAAACTGGCAAAGCATCCTGGACCGAGCGAATGGGCAGCTCACACAGCGGGTCGCCGATCGCATCGGACGGACGCATCTACTTCGTCGCTGAAGACGGAAAGATGCGAGTCATCGCCGCCGATCCGAAGGAGTTTAGAATACTGGCTGAAAATCAGCTGGACGGCGGGTGTATGGCGTCGCCCGGCGCCATCGAAAATGCCCTGGTAGTCCGCACGAAGACGCACTTGTATCGGATCGAGAATTAAACCCGCCGCGCGGAGCAACGATCATGCAGTTCAGCCAATCGACATATTTAACCGTTCTCGTGGCGATATTGGCAGCTGGATTGAACGCAACGGCTATTGGCGAGCCACCAGCACTGCCGAACCGCGATCTCGTCAAAGTTGCTGCCGTTCAAATTTCCGGTTACGACAAGGGGGATTCGCCGCGAGACGGCTACGATCCAGTTGCCCCGATCATTCCCTACATCGATCGCGCTGGCAAAGACGGCTCCCAACTGATCGTCTTCCCCGAATACGTCTTGGGCCACATTCCAGTGCCAGGGAACTCAACGAAGCGAATCTCTGCCGCAGCTGCGGAAAACAATATCTACGTGATCGTGGGCTGCTGGGAAGTCTACGACGATGAAACATTTGCCAACACGGCACTCGTCTTCGATCGCTCCGGGAAGATCGCAGGAAAATACCACAAGACACACGCCGCAGTCGATCATTTCGAGGGCACTCCCGCATGGTCAAAACCTCCGAGCGACAAGCCCAAAGACTGGTTCATCAAGAACGATCCCGAATGGATTATGGAGAAGGGGCAGGACTTGCCGGTGTTCGATTTCGACTTTGGCAAAGTTGGCATCATGACCTGTTACGACGGCTGGTTCCCTGAACCTGCCCGCGTTTTGTCGCTGAAGGGAGCCGAGTTGTTGGTCTGGATTAACGGTCGCGGCGGATCGGTCGAAGATTTCATCATGAGATCGATCATGTTTCAAAGCCACGTCGGCATGATCTCCGCCAATCAAGCCTACGGCAGCGGGACCATGATCGGCGATTGGCCCGCTCGCATCATCGAGCGTTGTCCCGATAAAACCGAGTCGTACATCACGGCGACAATCAACCTGAAGCGAATTCGAGCGGCAAGGGCAAACAGCCGCAACTTCCAGCAACGTCGACCGGACTTGTACGGCGACTTGTCGACCTCTACGAACGGCCGGTAGGTGGCGTTTATCATCGCTCAAGAAAGGTCTAGGCCATGGAGTGGATTGTAAGTGTCCTGCATCGTTATCCAGAACACAAAAGGATCATCAATTTCTGGAGCGGTACCTGATCGCAGCCTCTCACGTCCTCGGCAGACTCTCGTCCAGCGCTCGATGTCGGATCTTGTTAACTTGCGTTGTCCACTTGTTGTGCGAACCAATCGAAAGTGTGTAGCGTGAGGTGAAGCCGAGTGGTGAATTCCCAATCACAGGAGCAAGGCCCGGCATGGAATCGAGGTACGGTTCTCTTCTATCTGTGCATAGTATTCGGGATAGGCCTTGCGGTTGCGTTGCTGATGCCCAGTGTCAATGGACGTTGCGCCCCGAAGCGAATGATGTGCTCGAACAACCTGAAGCTTCTTTCGCTCGCCATGCATTACTACCATGAAGAGCACGGTAGTTTCCCACCTGCTTATCTGCCAGATAAATACGGCAATCCGACGCATAGCTGGCGCGTGTTGATCCTGCCCTATTTGGAACAGACAGAGCTGTACAAGCAATACGATTTTGGCGAGCCCTGGAATAGCCCGAAGAACATCCAACTCGTCGAGCAGATGCCGAAAGCGTATCACTGTCCAATGGACAAGGAGAACACGCCAAGCGGCTACACGCACTACGTTGCGGTTGTCGGCGAATCGACGACCTGGCCCAATGAACGAGGACTCGCCTTCAAGGAGATCATGGATGGATCCAGCAATACGGTGCTTCTCATGGAATCGAACAATGCTGTACCGTGGACAGGGCCGCGCGATGAGGACTTTGGCGCGTTCATAGCCAGTTGATCCCTTTCGCCATCCTGGCGGTCGCATGGTAAGTCTATGCGACGCTTCGGTCCGATTCATTTCAGATACGCTCCCACTCGAGACGTTAAGGTCCCTGCTGACTGCCTCGGGCGGTGAAGAGGTGGGAGACTACTGAGGGTTGAATCTGTGTAACCGTCGCATACCTTTTGCACTGGCATGTGCGCGATACGTTTGATCCCGGCAAAGACGAACCCCGCCACCGTTCTTCCAGTCCTTTTACCGTCGGACGGATGCCAATTCACTACATCAGCTGTCTACCGTTGGAGCCGCCTATGGAAAGAGGACTGAGCTGCTCGCAATCGCACCGCGTTCGTCGGTCACTGTCAGGAACCACACCGTTGTTCCGACGGGAGGTGCATTCGCAGAGATTGTTTCGCCGTCGATTGAAGCGGGCACGGTCTGCCAATCACGCTGATTGATTGGTTTTGTGTCGGTCGTGAAATGCAATTCTGCCTTCATAAGAGCTACTTCACTTCGATGCTTCGCGCGGACTTTCCCGTCGGTGATATTTGGCGAGCCGATCGTCGACAGCGCCGAGCCGCCTCGCAAGTGGTGGTCGATAAACAAACCGATCTCCTGAGGTGCCCAACCGGCAGGATGGCTGTGGGGCATTTTAACAGTGATACAGAATTGCTTCATGCCTGGCACGGCAGCCGCGCTCTTCATATAGCTGTCGAGCGGATAGGCAAAGTCGTTCGTCCCGTTAACGAACAGGATCGGCATCGATACGGCTGGCAAGTACTGTGACGGATCCCACAGTGAGACCCAGCGTTCACGTTGCTCCGATGACATTCCATTCAACCGTCCCAGCCACGCACTGTTCTCGTGCAAGAACCCACATCCGTAAACTGGCACAGCGGCCTTAAAGCGATTGTCGATTCCCGACACGATGCAAGTCAGATATCCGCCCCAGCTGATTCCCGTCACGGCGGTTCGATCAGCATCAACTTCAGGGAAACTTCGTATCAACGAATGCGCGCGAATCGCGTTCGCAACTGCGTGGTAGGACCACTGCTGGTCAGCCGCCTTGTCGACGCTGCCAAACTTTTCGCTATCCCCTTGATCGGGTCCGCCATCGGGAAGTCGCGTACGATTCTCGCGTTTGTGTTGGTTCATATCTTCGTGCGGTCGGTAACCGGCGAGATCCATGGCGATCGCTGCGTAGCCACGCTTGGCCCACAGCTCCGCCCACTCGCGAAAGGCCGTTCCACCACCTCCATGCACTAACACGACGGCAGGCAACTCTTTGTCCAGCCTCGTATCACCCTGAAGCGTGCCGGGCGTCGCGTAGTACGCAAACACGCGAGTTGGTTTGCCCTGATACGACTCGCCATCGTAAAACAAAGAGCGAACGGGGCTCGCACTATCTTCCCACGCGAACCTCGGCGATGTGCTTAGATGTTCGAGATTCCAGGGCGTTGTTTCTGGCAGTTGCGGTGAACGCTCAATTGGTTCCGCGGCGTTCGCGAGCTGGACAACTGCGAAAAGCAAAATAGAAAGTCGAACGAGTTGTCTCATTAGTTTCCTTTGAGTTTCATTCACGTGGCACGCTATGAGCGTCTAGCGATTGCAAATTATTGGAGGGGTTGTGCGACTCGAATTGTTCTCTTTTAGGGACAGCTATTCTACACGAAGAAGCGCCGGTAGTTTTTCGTGCTGCGCCATTGTTGGAGGCGCGTCGGCCCCGCCCTATAATGTGGAGCCACAACCGTAACGGAAATACTCGGCCAAGACCACGGATGACTGCTGTACAGGAAAACCTGAAAGAGGGGCTCGCCAGATTCGGGCTCAGCGAGTTTCGGCCTGGTCAGCAAGCCGTCATCGAGACCGTTCTGTCAGGCAAGGACTGTCTGTGCATCATGCCGACGGGCGGGGGCAAGAGCCTCTGTTATCAGCTGCCCGCTGTGTTGCGAGAAGGAGTCACGCTCGTCGTTTCGCCTTTGATCGCGTTGATGAAGGACCAAGTTGACAGCCTCCGAGCGACTGGCGTCCCGGCAACGTTCATTAATAGTGCGTTAACGCTGCCCGAACAGCGTGAGCGCCTCGAGCAAATGGCCGAAGGCGAGTTCGATCTCGTTTATATCGCACCGGAACGACTCCGAAACCCGCGATTTATAGAAGCACTTCGCGGAACGACGGTCGAGTTGCTGGCGGTCGACGAAGCTCACTGCATCAGCGAGTGGGGACATGACTTTCGACCGGACTACGCGCGGTTAGGGCTTTTTCGCGAACGACTGGGCTTCCCACCGACGATCGCATTAACCGCAACGGCAACCCCCGATGTTCGCGCGGACATCGCCAAGCAGCTTCAACTTAGGGAATCTGAAGTCTTCATCACGGGGTTCGCTCGTTCGAACTTGCGTTTTGAAGTCTTCGAGTCGTCGGGGGCTCGTGACAAGAACAAAGCCTTGCTTGACATCCTTTCGGAAACGAAGGGAGCCGGGATCGTCTACGCTTCGACTCGCAAGAAGTGCGAAGAAGTTGTCGAGTTTCTTCAGCAGGAGACGAAGCGTAAGGTCGGCTTGTATCACGCTGGCCTCGCTCCTGAGCAGCGGCGACAAGTTCAAGAGCATTTCATGAGCGGCAAGATTGACGTGATCGTCGCGACAAACGCTTTTGGCATGGGGATCGATAAGGCCGAATTGCGTTTCGTTGTGCATTTCAACATGCCTGGCACTCTCGAAGCGTACTATCAAGAGGCAGGCCGCGCAGGTCGTGATGGGAAGCCGGCGAGGTGCGCCCTGCTGTTCAGCTTCTCGGATCGCTACGTCCAAGAGTTCTTCATCGACATGCGGTATCCGTCGCGAGAGACGGTACGGCAGGTGTATTCATACTTATGTTCGCTGCAGGAAGACCCGATCGAGATCACGCTGCAAGAGCTGAAGGATCGCCTTGATTTGTCGACAGGTGCCGAAGGCGTCGGAGCTTGTGAACAATTGCTGGAGAAATGCGGCGCGATCGATCGTCTCGCGTCGCAACAGAACATGGCGTCGGTAAAGCTCGATAGCGATCTGCCGACGATGGTCGAACTGCTGCCGCGCGAAGCGAAAACGCAACGAAAGGTCTTGCGCGCGCTCGAACGAGAAGTGGGTGAGCGGCGATTCGAATGGGTTTACTTCCAGCCTCAACAACTATTGGCGAAAGCCGAATTGGAAAAGGATGCATTTGCCCGCGCGTTGCGCGAGTTGGCGAAGCTCACCGACTTCGACTACGTTCCGCCGTTTCGGGGTCGAGCAATTCGAATGCTGATGCCGAGCACACCGTTCGACAAACTGGAGATCGACTTCGCTGAACTCGAACGACGCAAACAAGCGGAATTGGCGAAACTCGAACGTGTAATCAGTTACGCCAAGACGTGTCAGTGCCGTCAGTTGGAGATCCTCGACTATTTCGGCGATCCCGATCGTGCAGCGTGTGGCAGTTGTGATCGCTGTTCACCCGACGGCGATACTGCGTTCTCCGGTCACGACACGGCAGAGTCATCCGAGCTTGGCGAAGGTACGCTCGAAGCCATCAAAATCTCGCTGAGCGGAGCGGCCAGAACGTACGGCCGCGTTGGCAAGCTCCTGTTGGCGAAGATGCTCGGAGGTTCCAGTGCCGCGCAGGTAAAGAAGCTGAAACTGCATCGACTCAGTACGTTTGGACTGCTAGACGACTTAAAGCAGTCGGAAGTTGTTGAACTGCTCGACGCAATGATTCGAGCGCGGCTGCTATCACAACAGGAGCTACAGAAGCATCGACCGACGATTCAGATTTCCTCGCAAGGTACAAGCGTGATGCGTGGCGAACAGGCAATCGTCAACTTGGCGATCTCGGCGAAACTAGCTAAGAAGTTGAACAAGCGACTCCGTGCAACCGACAACACGTCAGCACAAAGCACAGTCGCGCCTCAAACTTTGGAAGTGCTGGATACTCCGGAAGTCACCGCGCCGACGACGGTCGCGACGGTACAAGAAGACGTTTCAGTAGAACTGGCACAGTCAGTCGGCACGCCAAACATCGTGGAGCCGGTTGACGACGCGCCAATGCATAAAGTACGTATCGACGCTCCAACAAGTCCCAAGCCGAGCCACTATTGGACGTGGCGTCTGTTCGCAGATCGGTACACGTTAAAGGATTGTCTAGCCATTCGTGGAGTTGACGAAGAAACGCTCGTGAGTCATCTGTCGCGATCCGTCGATGAGGGGCTCGATGTTCAGCCGCGTTGGTTCCTCACCGACGAACAACTCGCCGCTGTCGAACCCTTAGCGGATCTGGCCCCTTCCGAGCGTCTGCGAGCGATCGTTGCGGACTTGCCGGACAATGTTCGCTACGAACACGTCGCTTTGTATTTGAAGTGCGTCAGTGGTGCCTAGAAGGCATTTCAAGATCCTGTGGCTGGGGCTTCCAGCCGCAGCAGGTGTCGCGATCGCTGCGGCAGGATGCCCCAGCCACTTGCCCGATGCCGAGTTTGAAATGTGTTCTCGTTACGAACTGATCGCGACAGCTGATCGATAACATTTTGGGTATGGACTATACTTCGAGTTGCTAATTAGCCAAACATTCCAACGGATGTCAGTTCATGCGACACAGACGAATACTTGTCACCCTAACTCTCGTCTTTTTCGTAGTCGTTTCCAACTGCGTCGCGCGATCCGCGGATTCAACTCCAAAGCCACCAAACATCGTCTTCCTGTTCGCGGATGATCTCGGCTGGACCGGGCTGCGTTGTTTTGGCAGCGACTTCTACGAAACTCCCAATCTGGATCGCCTTGCTCAATCGGGCATGAAGTTCACGAACGCCTACTCTGCCTGTACGGTCTGCTCGCCGACGCGAGCTTCGGTAATGACCGGGATGTATCCGGCGCGGTTGCACTTGACCGATTTCATTGCAGGTCAGCACCGTCCATTCGCGAAGCTGCAAATTCCTGACTGGACGAAAGGGCTCGACCACTCTTACGTGACGATTGCAGAAGCTTTGCGCGACGCGGGGTACAAGACGGCGCAGATTGGCAAGTGGCATCTGAATCACGCCGGTCGTAGGGCAGCAGAATACGGCCCGTCGGCGCACGGATTCGATGTCGAGATCGGCAAGCCGCAAGGCATGAGGGGCTATCAGCTGAAGGCCGGCTCAATTTCAGAAGGCGAATCAAAGAGTGAGTATTTAACCGATTACCTAACTGACAAAGCGGTCGAGTTCATCGACAGCGCGAAGGACAAACCGTTCTTCCTCTATTTCGCGTATCACGTACCGCACACACCAATTGAAGGTCGCGAAGACTTCGTCGCAGCGTTCACGAACAAGGTGCGGCCCGACGCCATTCATAAGAATCCCACCTACGCTGCGATGGTTGCCAGTTTGGATCAGAGTGTCGGGCGTGTCCTGCAACGTCTCGATCAACATGGCCTCACGGACAACACGCTCGTCGTCTTTACATCAGACAATGGTGGCCTGACACAGCGTTACGGAAAGCATGATGGCTTTACGGAGAATCTTCCGCTGCGGCGAGGAAAGGGATCGGCGTATGAGGGTGGCGTGCGCGTCCCGACGATCGTTCGTTGGCCCGGTGTTACCGAAGCGGGCAGCGTCTGCGACGAGCCTGTGATGACGATCGACTACTATCCGACGTTTCTTGAAATCGCATCGAGCCGAGGCAACGAAGTCCACAACGCGTCGCTCGACGGCAGGAGCATCACGCCATTGCTGCGAGATCCTTCGGCCACGCTGGGCCGAGATCTGTATTGGCACTATCCGCATTATCATGCCGGTGGCGACAGCCCGTACAGCGCGGTTCGTTCGGGCAATTGGCGATTGGTCGAGTTTCATGAAGACGACCGCGTCGAACTGTACGATCTGGCGAAAGATATCGGCGAGTTGCACGACCTTTCTGCAGCAGTACCGCAGATAGCAAGTCAGCTTCGCGACAAGCTTCACCAGTGGCGCAAGCAAGTCAATGCGCAGATGCCCACGCCGAATCCAAACTTTGATTCCGCTCGTGCAACACAAGTCGGTGGCCGCAAACGTGGTTGACTCGCTGGCAGGGCCCATCAACGCCCGAAGTGGCAATGCGGGAGCGAGCAAGGGGACCGACTCCGTGCGGTTGCTGGATAGAACATTTTTGAACATATAAGGTCAGGGTGTCTGTCCCTTTTCGTCGCGGTCCCACACCACACTTTGTTCGTCCGTCGTGAAAGTGCGACTGCGATATGCGAGACTCTATTCGCCTCACGGCCACTTTCACATCATCGACATTCAATATCGCTCGCTGAAAGAGTTTATTCTGACATGACACATGCTCCTTTCACGGCGAACGCCGATCGGTTGGCTAGTGGCATCGGCGTCTATCTCTCCCTCGCAATCTTGCTGGCCATCTGGGACACTGCCGGCGCGATAGCCGACGAGATCGTTCGCCCCAATGTATTGTTCATCGCGGTCGACGATTTACGTCCGGAGCTGGGATGCTACGGTAATGAACAGATCGTCAGTCCGAACATCGATCGTTTGGCGAACGGCGGCGTAACTTTCACTCGCGCTTATTGCCAAGTCGCCGTCTGTAACCCGTCGCGAGCAAGCATGCTGACCGGATTACGACCGGATACGGTGAAGGTGTGGGATCTGCGAGTTCACTTTCGCGATACCGTGCCGGACGTCGTGACGTTACCACAGCATTTTAAGAACCACGGCTACTACAGCGTGGCTTTCGGCAAACTCTTTCACAATCCTCTGCCGGACGCAAGATCGTGGAACGAGCCTAATCATTGGCCAGAGAACGCATCGGCCTGGTCGAAGGAAAGTCGCCAGCGGCTGGCTGCCTATCGCGAACAAATGCGCGACGCAGGAAAGCCGGAAGCCGCCGTGAAACGGATGCGTGCGCCGGCGACCGACGACGAAGACGTGCCAGACAGCGCTCGACCAGATGGCGAGATTGCCGATCAAGCCGTTGCTTCGCTCAAGCGATTGAGCGGCGATGAGCAACCGTTTTTTCTAGCCGTCGGCTTCATTCGTCCCCATCTACCGTTCACACCGCCGAAGAAGTATTGGGATCTCTACTCTCGCGAAGAAATTCCGTTGGCCGTTGATCCGCACACCCCAAATGAAGCTCCGACAGTGGCAATGAATACCATGTACGAATTGCGTGACTACATGGATTTTGCCGATTCACTTTCTCCGCATTCTGGCTCGCTGCCGGAGGCTGACCAACGACGATTGAAGCATGGGTATTATGCCAGTATCAGCTTTGTCGACGCACAGATCGGACGGCTGCTGGATACACTCGACGAGTTGGATGTGGCGGATAACACGATCGTTGTGTTATGGGGCGATCATGGCTGGAAGCTCGGCGAGCACAATAGCTGGTGCAAGCAAACCAACTACGAGATTGATACACGCGTGCCGCTGATCGTTCGGAGCCCAAGTCGCGATGCCCTGGCAGTGGCCGAGGAACGAACGTGTAATGCACTTGTCGAATCAATCGACATCTATCCGACACTGTGCGAACTCGCCGGATTGCCGTCTCCACCCGCGATCCACAATCCAAATGCGGTCGGGATCAGCCTCGAGGGGCGCAGTCTAGTACCGTTACTCGAAGGCGATGCAGCTCCCTGGAAAGATGCCGCGTTCAGTCAGTTTCGACGGCGCGAAAACGGAGTTGAGTATATGGGTTACGCGATGCGCACGGATCAGTATCGCTTCGTCGAATGGCGCAATCGAGCAACAGCCGAGATCTATGCACAAGAGCTCTACGATCACGCAGTCGATCCAGGGGAGCGCGAAAGTGTCGCCGATCAGCCCATTCAGTTCGCGCTCGTAGAACGTCTTACCAAGAAGCTACGCGAGCAGTTTCCGCTGAATCCACAGCCGATCATCCCTGGACTTCGTTCGACTAAGTCGAGCGTTCGCGCCGAGATCGTCTTTGAAAACCAGCTCGACGAACCGGTCACGGTCTATTGGCTGGACTTCTTCGGTGGTAGGCAACGAGTGGCGCGCGTCCAACCGAGGGCGGCGGTCAAGAGAAAAACATTCGTAACACATCCATTCGTCGCCGAGAGCGATTCAGGTGCTTTTTATTTGGCGGTACTGCCGAAATCGCCTACCAGTCTAGTGATGTTCGAGGACAAGTGACGCGAAATGACGAACGCCGGATCTTAGAACGAACGCCTCCTGACCAAACGGCACCGAAGACGAAACTAATGTATCGCTCCCGCATCGCATTTCCACAAATCCTTCGATAGAATGTCGGCCCTAGCCTAACTCGCCATCATGGCAATACTGATGGCAGACGCTCGGGAAGTAAGGAACTGCCTGAAGTCCACTCACGCCTGTTGGTTGCAGAAAAGTTCGACTGCTCCTGTTCGCGGGAACTCACCACACGGCCAGCAGAAGATAAGATGGTTACGGTCGCCTAATAAGGTTTTTTGATGGAAAAGTTCGATAAGGATCCAACGCTCAATCGAGATCCAAGCTCCGATCCTCAGCCCAAGACACCGGCAACGCGTCGCGGAGGCCCCAACGCGCTGCTGTTGATCGGAGTGCTTCTGATCATCGGATTGCTGATGTTTTCGCAGCGCAGCGTCAAGCAGTCGAATATCGAAGACTACTACTTCTTTCTGAGCCAGATCGAAGTTGGAAACGTGCAGAGCGTCGAACTTCACGGGTCGGAAGACGCCTACGGTATATTTAAGGATCCGCCCGATGGGCCGGAGTTCGACGCCTCGGGCGACCCCATCAAAGATCGCAAGAAACTTGAAAAGCATTTCCGCGTGCGACTGCTGCAGACGGAAGCAGCTCAAACCGATCTTAATAAACTTCTAAAAGAGAAAGGTGTCCACACAGTTCAGAAGCGGCCTTCGACCGAGACTGCGATGTTCGTCTTCTGGGGCGTCGCCTTAGTCTTAAGTGCCGTGATGTTCGGATTCCTTTGGGTGTCGATGCGGCGTTCGCGGGAACAGATGATGGGCGGTGGATTCTTGTCGGGGTTCAGTAAGAGCCCAGCGAAGCGATACGAATCGACGCAGCAGTCCATCTTGTTTAAAGATGTTGCGGGACTCGAAGGCGTGAAAGATGATTTACTCGAAATTGTCGAGTATCTGCGCGAGCCAGAGAAGTTTCAACGATTGGGTGGCCGGGTCCCCAAAGGCGTCCTACTTATGGGACCACCCGGAACGGGAAAGACGTTGCTCGCGCGTGCTGTCGCGGGAGAGGCAGGTGCTCCTTTTTATTCAGTGAACGGTTCTGAGTTTATTCAAATGTTCGTCGGTGTCGGAGCGAGCCGCGTACGTGATCTCTTCGCCAACGCGAAGGACAACGCGCCGGGCATCATCTTTATCGACGAAATCGACGCCGTGGGCCGACAACGAGGTGCTGGCTTGGGCGGCGGTCACGACGAACGCGAACAAACTTTGAATCAGATTCTCAGTGAGATGGATGGATTTGCGCAAACCGACTCCGTGATCGTACTGGCCGCGACGAATCGTCCGGACGTGCTCGATCCCGCGTTACTTCGTCCCGGTCGTTTTGATCGACACGTCACGGTTGGTCGCCCCACACAGAAGGGACGCGTCGAGATTTTTCAAGTTCACGTTCGCGACGTGCCACTGGCGGACGACGTCGATCTGAACGTGTTGGCTTCCGGAACAATCGGGCTGACCGGCGCGGACATTCGCAACATTGTCAACGAATCGGCGCTTTGGGCAGCGCGGAACGAGAAGAACAAAGTCGACATGTCCGACTTCGAACATGCTCGCGACAAGATCTTAATGGGAGCTAAGCGCGAAGAAGTACTCACCGAAGAGGAAAAGGAAAAGACCGCCTATCACGAAGCTGGACATACAATTGCGGCGTGGTTGCTGCCTGGTGCTGATCGCGTCCATAAAGTGACCATCATTCCGCGAGGCCGCACGCTGGGTGCGACTCATACAATGCCATCCGAAGACAAGTTGAGTACATCGGAAAGCGAACTTCGAGATCATTTGATTGTCTTGCTCGGAGGACGGGCGGCGGAGAAGTTGATTTACGACGAGACTACCGCCGGTGCCGAGAACGATCTCGAACGAGCAACCAGTATGGCCCGACGGATGGTGACTTGTTGGGGGATGAGTGAACGACTTGGGCCAGTTAGTTACAAACTTTCGGACGAAGATCCGTTCCTCGGTCGCGAGATGCATCAACACCGGCAGTTCAGCGAGCACACCATGGAATTGATTGATCAGGAAGTCACCAAAATCCTCCACCACGCTTCGTCACAAGCCAGCGAACTGCTCACTGCTCAGCGGGAGAACCTCGTCAAGCTGACCGCTGGATTGCTGAAAGAGGAAGAACTCGGGGAAGAGGCGATCGCGAAGTTGATCGGACCGTCCGTACATGTATCTTCCAATTCCAACGGGCGCGACAAATCCACTTTAAGTTCTAACTCGGACTGAATAGAGTATCCCGTCAGTTATGGCCGACAAGCCGAAGAAAAAGATCCGCACGGAGTTCCGCAAGAAGCACGAGTCGCGGACACGCAACACGGACCTGACACGGGCATTTCAAGAACACGGGTTTGAAGACGACGAGACAGTTCGAAGTGAGCGAGTCAGCGGAAAGGGCGAACTGACTCGCAAGCGAACGATCATTGGCGACGCCATCGAACACGAAGATGCCAGTCTGGCCGTTCACCTTGATATCGATGAATCCGTCTGCCTCCACGGACGCGTCCTGCGAGTCCACGGTCTTCAGAGCGACGTGCAGGCCGAAGAAAGTGGCGACGTTTATCGTTGTGCGACGCGACGCTTGCTGAAGTCGCTCAGTACTGACCAGCGTCATGTCGTCGTTGCGGGCGATCACATCATCTTCCGGCCCGAAAGCGGCGGCGAAGGCTTTATCGAGCGAATCGAACCTCGTCACGGCATCCTCTCCCGCACCAGCAAAGGGCGCCAGCATGTGATCGTGGCCAATGTCGATCAACTGTTGATTATCGCCAGTGCCGCCGAGCCCACACTGAAGCCCAACTTGATCGATCGCTTTTTGGTCACGGCCGAGAAGGCACGGATTCGCCCGATCATCTGCATCAACAAGATCGATCTCGTTCATGCCGCCGACCTACAACCATTGGCCGGCGTTTATGGGCAGATGGGTTATCGAGTGGTCTTGATCTCAGCAACAACGGGCCAAGGCGTTTCACAAGTCCGCCGGCTCGTACGCGGGAAGGAAAGTGTCGTCGCCGGACAGAGTGGCGTCGGCAAATCGTCGCTATTAAACGCGATCGATCCGGGGCTGGCATTACGTGTGAACGCCGTCAGCGAAGAAAACCAGAAGGGTCGTCACACGACCACAACTGCCCAACTGATACCGCTAGGCGACGGTGGCTACATCGTTGACACACCGGGAATTCGTCAGTTCCAACTGTGGGACGTAATCCCGGAGGAGGTCGCCGGCTACTTCCGCGACATCCGCCCTTATGTCAGTCAATGTCGGTTCCCAGATTGCACTCACACGCACGAAAGCGAGTGCGCCGTCAAGGACGCTGTTGCCGACGGCCGCCTCGACACAAGGCGTTACGAAAGTTATTGCTATCTTCAGGCCGGCGATCTTGCGTGACGGCTGCAGGCGACGTGACGCGTGGTCAATCAATACAATCTGGACTCGTTGCCTATCTGAAAAGCGTTGCTTCAATTCCTATGAGCATTATTGAGACAACTTTGCTCGGCCTTCTCGTTGCGCTGGTCCTGACGATCTCGCCGCCGAACTCCTGCCTCGCGCAGGAGAATAGCCGTCGTCCCAACGTCGTGCTGATCGTTTCGGACGATCAGACCTACACCGACTTTGGATTCATGGGCAATGCCGAGGTCCGAACGCCGAACTTGGACCAACTTGCCGCACAATCGGCTCGGTATGTGAATGGCTACGTCCCGAGCAGCGTCTGCCGCCCTTCTCTGGTCACGCTACTAACCGGACTCTACCCGCATCAGCACGGGGTTCACTTCAACCATCCGCCGCCCGGCTTCTCGAAGTTGACGAAGTCGCCAGAAATTGGGAAGCGAGAGTTCGACAAACTTCGCGAGCGAGCAACGGACTTAATTAAGCGAGTCCCCACTCTGCCGCGATTGCTTTCATCGAACGGTTACCGCTGCTTTCAAACGGGCAAATACTGGGAAGGTCACTGGCACAATGCCGGTTTTACCGAGGGCATGACAACCGCCGAACCGTCTGGCGGGAAGTACGGAGACAAAAGACTCGCCAACGGAGACGTTGTAGCCCATGGCAACGGTGACCACGGGCTCGTGATCGGACGCGAAACCATGCAACCGATCGATGAATTCATAGACGATTGTGGCGCCGCGCCGTTTTTGGTGTGGTACGCCCCGTTTTTACCGCACACGCCACACAACTCGCCGAAAAAGTACTTCGACCTGTACGAGAGTTCCGGCGTTCCCAAACATCGCATCCCTTACTACGCAGCCATCACGCAGTTTGACGACACCGTTGGGCACCTCGTCCAGAGCCTCGAAAAACGCGGACTAGCTCGAAACACAGTCTTCCTGTTTGTGGTCGATAACGGCTGGGAGCCAGACCCGAGTCGGTATATGGCGAGCCGCAGCGAGTGGGACCACACGAAACGAAGTAAGCGAGCGCCGTTCGATTATGGTCTTCGAACTCCGATTCTCGTCCGCTGGGACGGTCAGACCAAGCCTTCCACGCATAAGGAACTGGTCAGCAGCATCGACGTCGTTCCGACGCTCCTTTCAGCGTGCGGCCTTGAAGATGCTGATATCGAATTGCCCGGGATCGATCTAATGCCAAGCGCCTGCGGCGCGGGGAAGCTGGATGTTGAACGCACGATCTTCGGCGAGATCTATCCAGGCGACGCAACGAAACTCGGACGGCCCGCTAGTGATGTCGCCTACCGCTGGGTCAGGCAAGGCGACCTGAAATTAATCACCACGCACGATCACGGGAAGCGACCGGCGTGGAATAACTACCTCGTTGGGGATTCCCTGTTCGACGTCGTGGCAGATCCCAGCGAAACGCATAACGTGATCGACCGAGTTGAGAACAATACGCATGTTGCAAGTTTGCGACGTCAGCTCGATGAATGGTGGCAGCCTGGCGAGTAAGTGCGACGGACGAGCGACTCTCCGAATCAGAACGTGGTAACCCACAGTTAAGTTGACTGTGAAGTACGGTGGCATAGACTTGAATTGTCTACCGACTTATCTTCTCGCCGATGCCCCGGCGTTCCTTGGTGACAGCCGTCCTGCCCTCGACGAACTTGAACTTTGCAGGACTCGAAATGAATACACCAGCTCCCAAAGCGTTATTGGTTGACGATACCAGTATGTTTCGGACACTTTGCAGGCGTGGTCTGGAATCTGTCGGGATTCATTGCGATGAAGCAACGACTTATAATGACGCGCAGCGACGATTGGCCGCCAATGAGTACGCGATTCTCGTCACGGAACTGCACTTGCCGGATCGTCACCCGTATCACATGGTAATCGATCTACTGCGACAGACGACTAGACCGCTGATCGTTGTCGCCACGGACATTCGCGAACCAAAACTTGCACAGCACTTGTTCGACGAAGGTGTGGAAGATGTCCTCTTCAAGCCAGTCGATTACACTTTACTGGCGGCAAAACTAAAGGTCCGAGCGACGCAGTGGCAGCAGAGATGGAGCCCATCTCACAATCATTCAGCGGTGTCCCCCACTTCGCACGAATCGCTCCACGACGGTCAATCCATCTCAACGGACGACCTTCACACAAAACTGCGGCACTTGACGGGAATGCTGCCTCTCTCAGCGACGGTCTTCGATGTATTCACGGCGACTCGGGATGATCGCTATGACGCCAAGGAAGTGGAAAAGGCGATCGCGAAAGAATCGTCGTTGGCCGTTGAACTACTTCGACTTGCAAACAGCACAGCGTACAGTGCATCGACCGAGCGAATCACTTCCTTAGAGGAGGCCGTCGTCCGCGTCGGTCGGCGCAAGATTGGCGAACTAGCTTTGGCTCACACCGCGAAGGTCTCACTGACTCAGCGCGTCGTGCCTTGGCTGGATGTTGATCAGTTGTGGCGTCGCAGTATTGCGGCTTCCGCGACGGCAGAGTTACTTGAGAAGAATGATCGCTCGGACCACGATGGTTCCGTCGTGTTGGCAGCGCTGATGCACGGTCTCGGACGAGTTGTTCTGGCGTCACTGTACCCGCAAGTGTACGAGGCATTGCTGAGCAAGTGTGAGGAAACTCGCGAATCGTTGGATAATCTCGAAGAACGATGTTTTCCACTGAGCCCGGGAATGGTAATGGCGCGCGTTTTGGAGTTATGGGGCTTACCTGAGTCGGTTTGGAGTGCGCTCGCTGATGCCGAAGCTCCAGAGTCGCACTCAAGCAGTCAGATTCTCAATTCGGCTCTGGCGCTCGGAAACTTGGCGACTGGGCATTGGCAGGACTTCGATCGTGTTACGCTTCCCGAGCCAAACGAAGCAATAACATCTGATCGCATGGACGCAATTTTGAAGCAAGTCCTTGAGCGACAGGCTGGGGCTACCGGGAACACCTCAATTCAAGCGGCCCCAAAACAACAGGCTCCAATCCGTTACGCCCGAGTTGCCGACGCCATGCCCGATCTGCCCTCTTTGTTACTCAACTCCTTTAGCCGTGTCGACCCCGTGCCACTTGATGCGTTGGAACAAACCGACCGCGTTGTGATCGACTGTCGCGATGCCGCGCCCTACAGCTTGGCTCCGTATGTATCGGAACGAACGTTCGATCCTCGACGGATCATTATCGCGAAACAGTCTGACGCCAGCGAGTTTCGGCGTTTCGGTCAAGTCATCTCGTTCCCGTTGTCCTATGCAGCGCTGCGGCATGCATGCCTCGGAAAGACGGAGGAACGGGCTGCCGAGAGCCGAGTCGTTCACGCGGTGCCCTTCCAGACGCCGGTCGTAGCGGCATTCGACGCGCAGCTGTAAATAATCGTCGCTCACGAGAAGTCATATCTCAAGCGATGAGCCAACGCCGTGTTGACCGGCCAGTTCAACAAGTCTTGCGCCGAGCGCGACATCTTCAATCGCCATGCCTACGGACTTGAACAGGATAATGTCGTCCGGACTTTTCCGCCCTGGTGCGTTTCCGACCAATACATCTGAAAGATTGCGGGCCGATTCCCATGAGAAAACTCCCGCCTCAATCGCGTCGTTGAAGTCGCCTGCCTCATGCTCACAACTTTCAACGCTATCGCAAACAACGAGCCCGGCACGGCGCACACTTGTCAGATCGATCTCTGCCTTCTGCTTCCAATTCGATCCAATCGCGCAGACCAAAGTGCCGGAACTCAGCCACTCGCCACGAAAAACCGGTACTCGGCTTGTGGTTGCGGTGATGACGATCGGAAGCGTCTCGACCGCGCGACGAGGTTCATCAACCGCCTCGATTTCAAGGCTAAGTCTTTCACTCATCTTCTCCGCGAACTCACGACGGCGATCGGCGTTTCGGCTGAAGACGATTGCTCGTTTAACGGGACACGTCGTCGCCACAGCTTCAAGCTGACTTTCCGCTTGCCAGCCGCTGCCGAACACGCCAACTTGCTCAGCGTCTGGATTCGCCAGCACTTTTGCAGCGATGCCTGTCACTGCGCCGGTCCTCATCTGACCTAGGCGATCCGCTTCCAGTAGCGCGACGAGGCTTCCTGTCGACTGCTCGTACAATCCAACGTGAAACTTCGCACAAGAGCTAGTCGTTGTGTACTGCTTCCAACCGACGAGGCCGAGATAATCCGCCGCCGCGTTCATCGAATGCAGAACGATTCCCTTGGCATGAGCACGATGGCGTGGGACATTATGCGCCTTCCCGGCGGCCAGTTGACGAAACGACTCCTCAACGACTCCGATCGTCGTTGGCATATCGAGCAAGCGCTCAACATCAGCTTCACACAGGTGCAAGACGGACATTGGAATGGTCTACCCAAGCGAACTGATTTTCTTGAAATCGCTCTTTAGAGATTGGTACAAGCCTTGATAGACCGAAAATCCGCTGTCGTAAGATCGCTTGACCTTTCGGTCGACAACGGTTTCTGATGCAAGTTCGATCGTTGCCGCGCACGCTTGCTCAATATTCTTGTATTCGCCAGCGCCAACCGCGGCGAGCAGTGCAACGCCAAACGCGGGGCCTTGTTCGGCCTCAAGCGTAACAACCTTCTTGCCGAACAGATCTGCTTGAAGCTGTCGCCACAATGCACTCTTTGCTCCGCCACCAGACGCACGAATCTGTCTTACCGGGACTCCCATCTCTTCGATGATCGCCAGGCTGTCTCGCATCGCATAGGTCACGCCTTCCATGATGGATCGCGCGAGGTGCCCGCGGGTGTGCTTCAACGTGAGACCTACGAAGCAGCCACGCGCGTCGGGATCCGCGTGGGGAGTTCGTTCGCCGGCGAGGTAGGGCAGGAAGAATAGGCCCTCGCTTCCAGCAGCGACAGCAGCGGCCTCTCGGTTCAAGACCTTATAGGGATCGGTCTTGCCGCGAGCAAGTTCCGCACAGAGTTGCTCGGTGAACCACTGCAGGGCACCGCCGGCCGTTAAGCTTACGCCCATCATGTGCCACTTGCCGCGAACGGCATGGCAGAACGTGTGCAGTCGACCTTGAGGATCGATCTCGACTTTGTCGCTATGCACAAACATAACGCCTGAAGTCCCGATCGACGTCGAAAGAATACCGCTCTTTACAACGCCTGTTCCAATCGCGTTCGCGGCGCAATCGCCAGCTCCGCCGACCACGACACAATCTGTTGTCAGCCCAAGCAGTTTCGCCGCGTCACGCGTCAAATTGCCCGTGACCTCTTCCGATTCGTAGCACTTCGCAAACAGGTCGACGTCTAATTCAAGCTTAGAGAGCAGCGGCATCGACCAATGGCGTTTCTTTACGTCCAGCAACAACATGCCGCTCGCATCGCTCACTTCCGTTGCAAATTCGCCCGTCAGTCGCCGACGAACATCGTCCTTGGGCAGCAACACTTTCTTTGTTCTGTCGAAATTCTTTGGCTCGTTGTTACGAAGCCATAAGATCTTCGGAGCCGTAAATCCTGTCATCGCGGGATTTGCGACCAGCTTGATCAGTTTGCTGCGACCGCCGGCGCGCTTCTCGATCTCGGCACATTCAGCGGCTGTTCGCTGGTCGTTCCAGAGCAGCGCGCGGCGTACGACTTTGTTACTTTTGTCCAGGAACACAGCACCGTGCATTTGGCCAGAGAGCCCGATCGCCTTCACCTCCGCGGGCTTAACCTTCGCTCGCTTTACCGCAGCGCGAATCGTCTTAACCGTCGCTTGCCACCAATCTTCCGGATCTTGTTCGCTCCACAGCGGCTTCGGGTGGTGTAATGGATATCCCTGACTGGCTTCGCCGAGGATATTGCCGGTTGCATCTATTAAAATCGTCTTCGTGCCGGACGTTCCAATGTCGACACCGAGATAAAAACTCATTCGTTGACTCCTAAAGAAAAGACCGCGACGATTGTACCTCGCGCCGCGCAAAGGTCGCAACGGGCCGATTGACCGCAGGCGTTAGTGCTGCTTACCATGCGAAGGACGACTATCGCTCCATTCGATTGTGAGTAAAGCATGTCGATCCGAAATGTATTGTCGCGCCCAACATTCCCGGTACTCGCATTGTGGTCGCTGGCCCTTATCATTGTAGTTGCCGGCGGCTGCAAGAGAGACCACGGCGAATCGGATTCGCCAAACGCAGCGCCACCGGAGTTGCCATTGCGCGTTCTCGTTATTGACGACGAACCGCTTGCGAAAGCGGTCAAGCTCGCGTGGGACTCGCGTGTTGGCGGAGATACAAAGGTCATCACACTGACGGCCGCCGAATTGCTCGAAGGCGAGCGGAAACGACTTAACGCGGATGTGGTTCTTTATCCGAGCTATCTGCTCGGAGAACTCGCCGAGCGCGAGTGGATCGAACCGATCGACTCGGAGGATGCGTCCGACCCTCTCTTCGACCGCCAAGGTATTTTCGAGCTGATACGTCTGCATGAGATCAACTGGGGAAACACGGTCTACGCCGTGCCACTTGGGTCACCGCAGTTCACCGTTCTTTATCGCAAGGATATTTTCACCAAGTTACAGCTCGAACCGCCCGCAACTTGGGACGAATATCAAGTTTTGGTCAATCGACTGTCGGATCGTTCGACCATCGGTGATCTTGCGGCACCGAGTGACGAAGAGTGGTCAGGAGTTGCCGAACCCTTGGCACCAACTTGGGCTGGCACGATGCTGCTCGCACGCGCCGCAGCCTACGCTCGACATCGCAATCAATACTCGACGCTGTTCGATTTCAATTCGATGGAGCCCTTAATCGCAAGTCCACCGTTTGAACGTGCGTTGCAAGAACTTGTGACATCAGCTGCGAACGACCGGAATACGCAGCACACCCCTAAATCGGCATGCCGTGCGTTTCTGGCCGGCGAATGCGCGATGGCGATTACATGGCCGAGTCAGGCTGGCAACGATTCATCTGTACCTTCCCCCTTAACTTTATCCGAGCGCGACAACTGGATTGGTGTTTGTGAATTGCCGGGCTCGACCGAAGTCTATAACTCCCGAACGAAATCGTGGGGAGAGCGAGGAACTGACGAGAGTGCGCGTGTTTCGCTGATCGCCATTGACGGGCGACTCGGTTCTGTTACGAAGAATTCTCACCGTAAGAAGCAAGCTCTCGGCATGTTGTTCATGATCTCAGGTGATGAACTCGGGACGACCATTGGTTCATCCAGTTCGCACACGACCCTATTTCGCGCGACACAGCTCGGCCAGGAGAGCACTTGGGTTGATCGAGAACTTGCTGGCGACGCTGCCCGGGAATACGGAGAAGTTGTACAAGCCGCTCAAAATCGCGCATCTTGGCTCGACGCGATCAGAATCCCGGGGCGAGACAAGTATCTCGCAGCGCTCGACCGAGCGGTTGAGTCAGTCGCGAGCAACGAGGCAACGCCAGCCGACGCTCTGAGCGCCGCTGCGTCCAAATGGAACGACATTACCGATTCAATCGGTCGAGCTTCCCAACAGCGCGCCTACATGCGAAGCCTTGGGCTCGAACCATAACGAACCACGCGGCTAGACACTGTTTCAGGGCCTCATTAGAATACGCTACGCTTGTTCTGCCGTTGTTTTCGTGATGGTGGCGGAAAGTGGATTCACCCTTTAGGGGCCGTAGCTCAGCTGGGAGAGCGCTGCGTTCGCAATGCAGAGGTCGAGGGTTCAAATCCCTTCGGCTCCACTTCAGGCAAGCCGCAGCTGGTTTTCAGTCGCGGCTTATTCTCTTTGAGCTTGGACGATAGTTTCCGCTTGACGGTAAAACCTTGCCGCCAAGACCTGGCGCAGCATGCTCCTATCTGCGTCTGGACACATCACGTTTGCCCTAAGGATTCGACCCAATGATCGAAATGACCTTCGAAGAAGCTACTGTCGAGTCACTCGCGGACGCCGCTGTCATCATGGCCGTTGGTGTTGGCGATCGTCATATGTCCAACGTATTACTCGGTCGAAAAGAGTTCGCCCGAGTCGCTGGCAAGCCCGCCCTCGTCGAGGAGACGAAGATTGTTCGTGTCAAAGTTGCGGGCGACGAGCAATTCGAGGAACTCAAGTGTCGCGTCCAGGAAGCCCAGGGCGGACTCGACCCCGATGTCCAAGAAGCGGACGTCAAAGAAGTTGAGGCCAAGATCGCTGAAAGGAAGAAAGCCGAGAAAAAGAAGGCTGCGGCTGATAAGAAAGCGGAAGCCGCAAAGAAAGCTGAAGCTGAGAAACGCGACGGAGAGGACGACGAGTAGGTTCGGAAACTATTCGAGAGCGGCGAGCCTTCTTATGCCGCTGCCGATGTTCCTCTATTCTAAGTTCGGCTAGGGAGTGAGTTGGATGGTCGCTGGACGCGGCTTCGGTTGTGTCGAGAGGAAAGTCCGGGCTCCATAGGACAGGGTTGTCGGTAACACCGACCGACCGTGAGGTCAGGGAAAGTGCAGCAGAAAGTAAACCGCCGATGGCCACGATGGGTTCGCCCGTCGCGGCACAGGTAAGGGTGAAACGGTGCGGTAAGAGCGCACCAGCAGCCAGGGTGACTTGGCTGGCTCGGTAAACCCCGCCCGGAGCAAAGCCAAGCAGAGAGAATGCGGCCTCGGCCACAGCGAGCCTGTCCGGCTCGTCACTACTCTCGGGTAGGCTGCTTGAGGTGTTGAGCAATCAACATCCTAGATAAATGGCCGTCCCTCCTAGTGAGGACAGAACCCGGCTTACAGATTCACTCCCTGGCCGCTTTTCTAAAATATTACGCGAGTGATGGCTCGCCCTTCACGGAGAGATAGGACACGAAGCGACCCCTACCCAGGTCGGCAAGGCCGCTATCACATTCACCAGGCCGTCACTCCCGACAATCGTTCTAGTCCGAGGGAACAAGATCGTTGTCGATGATTTGCAGCAGCTTTGAAATACACAGCTGGTTCATGCTCGTTCGACGCTGGTGAGACTCGGCCTTTAGAGACTCATGCAAACTCTTAGGCAGCCGAACCGTAATGACTCTTGTTGGCTCGTTACTTTCAGACTGATATCGAGACCGCTCGCGAAGCTTTGCGACCATCGCTTGAATCTCGGCGTATTCTACGGTTTGCTCGAAGGCTTCCATCTCCTCTGGGTTACTAAACACCCGTCGAGCCACCCCCTCAACTCCCAGCACCTCGCGGAAGAACGTTACCCAATCAGGTGTCTGGCGGAACATTTCCGCAGCAACGCGGCAGACTTCTTGTCGCTTGGTGATTGGCTGTCCGGGCGTTTGGCCTGGCAGTGGGGTCTGGACTGTCGATTCACCAAAAGACTGCGGCTGTGTTGCGGTCCCACCTTGGGGCGTTGCTGGGTGCTGTTGAAACTCTGACATACTGAGGCTCCTTCCACGATGGTTACTGATTCGAACGACTATGACGGACGGAAACACCTTCGGTCACGTGTCCTTATCTTCCAAACGAGTCAAGAGAAGCACGGATGTCATTGCACTGCTTGCACTTACGCAAATCCAATTTTCATGCGTCACTTCCAAGCACTCATGCCCGCAAAAGAGGCACGCCCCCGCATGCACAAAAAAGAGGCAGGCCAGATTGTTGCATCTACCAAAGTGTCCACTTAAATGTTTCTTTTAACTTTCGCATTAGGCTGCCCATCGCGTAAGAAAAAGCCTCAACGTCATGGTCAAAGTTCTATGGAAGCAATCGATCGCAAAGTAGTTTACGCAAGATTCTCGCGAATCCGCTCCAGCAATCCCTTCGTCGCGCGAATCCCCTCGAACTCCCCGAGCGTTCCGCCCTCGTACTCAATGCCAACATATCCGTGATACCCCGCAGCAAGGACAAGCTCCATCATCTTGGCGTAATCGGTCTTCGTTTCATTGCCAGCGGCGTCGAATTCGTGGCTCTTCGCGCTAACCGCTTTCGCAAACGGCATTAACTCTTCGACGCCCTGCTAGCGGTCGTACCATTTACTACCGCCAAGGTGGCAGTTTCCAAACTCTGATAGCGTCCCGCAATTGTCGAGTTCGACATTGGTGATCACTTTGGCCAACCACTTCCCGTTGGACGAAAGGCCGCCGTGATTTTCGACAATTACATTCAGGCCGTGGGGCGCTGCGAACTCGCTGAGCCTCCGCAATCCGTCGGCCGCTAGCGTCACTTGGTCTTCGTAACTGCCGGACGAGGCGGCGTTCACACGAATCGAGTGGCAGCCGAGAAACTTCGCGGCTTCGACCCATTTGTAGTGATTTTCGATCGCGGTCTTCCGCTTCTCGTCGTTCGGATCGCCCAGCTTCCCTTCGCCATCGATCATGATCAACAAGCTCTTCACACCGTGGTCTTCTGCTCGGCGAAAATTGTTTTGTGCAGCGACCATTCGGCCAACGAAATCTTGAACGCTGGCTGGGAGTCAGCTGCTAATAGCGACTGGACAACGGGAGCCAGTGAAACCGTTTGCACACCAGCCGCAGCCGCAACGCCCTTCAGAAACGTGCGGCGATGTTGTCTATTGGTCATGAATTTATACTTATAGGTTCCATTGAGGGTTGTTTGGAAGAATTTGTCGCGATGCAACAAAGGACGAATGCACCCAGTATAAATGCGGCATTTGGTGGCAGCAACGAAGTGGAACCAGCGAGAGAGAAAACAATAATGGCTAACCGCATCGACGAAATTGAACGGGTTTTCGGAAACATTGACCGAGAAGTTTGGATCGTTACTGCGGCTGACAACAACCGAGAGGGCGGTCTCGTCGCAACTTGGGTTTCCCAGGCGTCGATCGACCGCGAGTACCCAGTCGTTTTGGCCGGGATCGCCCCCAATCACTTCACCGCCGAGTTGATTGACGCCAGTGGTGCGTTCGGTTTGCATCTGATCACCGAGAATCAGATCCATCACGCTTGGAACTTTGCGATTGGCAGCGGTCGAGATCGCAACAAGCTCGCCGATGTCGGGACGTTTGTGGCAGAAACAGGAAGCCCAATCTTGAGCGAATGCTTAGCGTGGCTCGACTGCCGCGTGTTCACAGCGCACCGAACCGGCGATCGTATCTTCTACTGGGCGGATGTTGTCGCAGGCGGAACGAAATCCCCGGGCACACCGCTTACCGAGTCGCAATTGATTCGTCGGGCGAGCGACGAGCAAAAGCGGGAACTCCGAAGTGGGCGCGACGCGGACATCGACATCCAGCGTCCTCGTCAGCAAGCGTGTCGGTCGCTACTACCGAATCCGATGCAGCCCGAATAGCATGTCATCCGAACCATTTCACGCGATCGCATGTCTCTGCATAGAGGCGGCTTGCGCTCCTCCGGACCATGCAGGGTTCTTCTGCGGGCACAATCGCAAGGTACAATTGAATGGGCTGGCTGGCGACTCGTCCGCCACACGTCATCACAAGGAATCCAAATAACACGTGTACGATCAAGAACGCAGCGCCGGAGTCTCCAGCGAAAACGCTGTACTCGTTCGAGTCATTCTGCCGGGCCAACAATTCGACGACGATCCGCTCCAGGAGCTAGAGGGATTGGCGACGACGGCGGGTACGACCGTTGTTGCCGGCATGACCCAACGTCGAGAGAAACCGGACGTTACGTCATTCGTTGGCAAGGGAAAGCTGGCGGATCTGAAGTTACTGGTCGACACGCACGACGTCGACGTCGTCATCTTCGACAACGATCTCACCCCGGCTCAAACACGGAACATCGAGAAGGCTCTCGAAGTTAAAGTCATCGATCGCACCGAGCTTATCCTCGACATTTTTGCGACGCATGCGCAAACCTACGAGTCGCGACTCGCCGTCGAGTTGGTTCAACTTGAGTATTCGCTCCCACGTCTAAAGCGTATGTGGACTCACCTGTCGCGTCTGAATATGGGCATTGGTATGCGCGGCCCCGGCGAGAAGCAACTGGAAGTTGACCGCCGGTTGGTCGAGAAGCGAATCCATGATTTACGCTCCGAGTTGAATCGAGTCGAACGCAGAAAGGAACGACAAGTCGCCGCTCGCAGCGATCACATGACCATCTCGCTCGTCGGCTATACGAACGCCGGTAAGAGCACCCTCATGAATGCATTGACGACGGCGGACGTTTTGGCAGAGGACAAACTATTCGCTACGCTCGATACCCGTACACGCCGCTGGCAACTTCCTCATTGGGGACCCGTGCTATTGAGCGACACAGTCGGCTTCATTCGCGATTTGCCTCACCGATTGATCGCGAGTTTCAAAGCCACGCTTGAAGAGGCTCGTCAGGCGGACCTGCTGTTGCATATTGCCGATGTCAGTAGTCCGGCGGTATTCGATCAGATCAGCGCTGTGTACGACGTCTTGCATGAGATCGGGATAGAAGAGAAAGACACACTGCTCGTCCTGAACAAAGTCGATGCTCTCGATTCGACGGCCCGACTCGAGGGTGTGTTGCATCGCTACCCGAATGCCATCGCGGTAAGCGCGGTCGCTCGAGAGGCACTCGACAAGTTAGCGTGGGCAGTCAGCGATACCTTGAGTCGTTCATTCCACGACGTTGATATCGAAACGGGTGTTGAGAATGGAAAACTGATGGCCTACGTCGCTTCGCACAGTGAAGTCCTGTCGAAACGCTTTACCGACACGAAAGTGACCATCCACTGTCGTATTCCGCAAAAGTATCTCGGTCGCATCAACGAATCCGAAGCGACGATTCGGCCTCACGAATCAAACGGACAATCGACGCGCGACGCAACCGAAGTCAAATCGGACGCCATCGAGGGCGTCGCATAGCTGATGGCAAGCCGAAAGATCGCAGGACTGCGAACGATTGTCACCGGTGCATCAAGCGGCATCGGACAGCAAATCGCGATTGAGCTGGCAAAACAGGGCGCGAAGCTAATCGTCACCGCGCGTCGTGCGGAGCGGTTGGCCGACCTTCTGGCGGAGATCAAATCTTTCGATGGCGATGCTGTCTCGGTCGTCGGCGACATCGTTGATCCACGCACGCGAGTTTCGCTCGTCGAAGCTGCTAGTCGGGAATTCGGTGGCTTAGACGCTGTCGTGAACAATGCGGGCATCGGCGCCCTTGGACCGTTCGTTAACGCCGACGAAGCTCGCAACCGCACGGTGATGGAAGTCAACTTCTTTGCGCCCGTCGAGCTAATTCGGTTGGCCGTGCCGCTTCTTCGTGAGGGCAATCGCCCAATCATCGTCAACGTTAGCTCGGTCCTGGGGCATCGCGCCGTAGCGAACAAGAGTGAATACTGCGCGAGCAAGTTTGCGATGCATGGCTTCAGCGATGCGTTGCGTTGCGAGCTAGCGGGTGAGGGAATCGATGTGCTGATCGTAAGTCCGAGTACAACGTCCAGCGAGTTCTTCGATCACGTGACCGATCGAGAGGGCAACGCAACCGTTCACACCCGTCACGCGATGTCTCCGCACGTGGTCGCACGAAAGACGGTCCGGGCAATTCGTCGCGGCAAGCACGAAATCATCCTAACCGCAGGTGGACGAGCGCTCGTTTGGTTTGATCGACTTTGCCCACCTCTCATGAATCGAGTCTTGGCTCGGTTTCGCTAGCTTACATTTTCGATTGCGTGAGACCACTTGTTTTGGTCGCCGTGTCGATCGGTTATGATGGAAGACTTCACGAATTGAACGCTGCCTGCCAATCCCCACCGCGAACGAGCCACTCCTTGACTATCCCCTCAACGCGTAACTGCCGACGTCTTCGCGTCGCATTGCTGGCTTTCAGTTTCATCGCGTTCGCAGGCACTGTCGGTGCCGACTATCCGGATCGCCCCATTCACCTGATCGTTCCGTTCGGCCCGGGTGGTGGCAGTGATACTTATGCTCGCGCGCTGAAGCAAGCGATTGAAGATCACGAAATGTTGCCCCAACCATTGGTGATCGTCAACGTGAAAGGAGCTGGTGCCACAATCGGCAGTCGTCAAGTGAAGAACGCAGAACCGGATGGATACACGCTTTTGCTTCTGCACGAAGCGATCGTGACAGCCAAGTATTCCGGACAAGCGGACTACGGTCCCGAAGCATTCGAGCCGATTGCCGGAACGGGTCGCATTGGTCTCGTCATTGCCGTCGCCGAGAAGTCCAAGTATCAATCGCTGACCGATCTTCTCGAGGATGCAAAGCGTCGTCCGGATCGTCTCGTGTTTGCGGCGAACATCGGCGCTCCGGTTCATTTCGTCGGAGCGATGCTGGAGCAGCACTGGCCGGGCGCTCGGTTTCGATTTACGCAAACGGGGGGCGGTGAAAAGCGATTAAATGCGTTGCTGGGGCGACATGCCGCCGTTTCCGCCTTCTCGCTGGAAGAGTATTTGCGATACCAGTCAGCGGGGATTCGCGCGATTGCGTACTGTGACAAACAGCGAGCGAAGGATGCTCCCGAAATTCCGACCTCATTCGAGCAAGGTGTTCCGGTGCAGCACATCAACATGCAATTCTGGTGGGCTCCAAAGGGGACCCCACAGGAGCGCATTGACGTGATGGCAAATGCACTCCAACGGGCAATGCAGAACGAGGACGTCATCGCTCGCATGAAGAAGATCCACAACGAGCCCGTGTTCATTCAGGGCGAGGAAATGCGAGCGGAAGTTGAACGCCGCCAAACCGCTGTATCAAGTGTCATTCTCCGAGAGACCCAAGAGCTTCCAAACGTCCCTCTGTTCGTAGGAATTATCACGGCATTTTTGGGCGTCGTCGTGGGAGTTAAGTCACTGCGAGAATCAGCCGCCCGAAGGGCGAGGGTCGACTGGTCAAGTTACTGTGTTCGCGCCGCGATTGCGTGTACGGCAATTACGGTTTTATATGCGACATTGCTTGCGACGACGTTTGTAGAATTTCACGCTGCTACATTCCTATACGTGTTGTCCGTTGGCGCGATCTTGACGCGATGTGGCAGTCGGCACTTGTTGCCGATCGTCTTGGTCGCCGTCGTTATGTCATTGGGGCTCAGTATCGTCTTCACTAAGTTCTTCTCTCTTGTGCTGCCCTGATCGAGCACCGATGACTGACCTTGCCTCCGCGTTCGAGCATCTGCTGATGCCCTGGCCGTTTTGTTTGATGCTGATTGGCGTCGTGCTGGGGGTGATTGTCGGTGCAGTCCCTGGGCTGACCGGCGCGATGTTGATCGCGCTGACGTTGCCGCTGACCTACACGATGAGTGATCCTGCCGATGCAATGATCTTGTTGGTGTCGATGTATGTTGGATCGATCAGCGGCGGACTGATCTCCGCGACGTTGCTACGTATGCCCGGCACTCCCGCTTCGATCATGACGACGTTGGATGGACATCCTCTCGCAGCCAGCGGACAACCGGGGCGCGCACTAGGGCTTGGCGTTGCGGGTTCATTTGTGGGCGGATTAATCTCGTGGATCTTCTTAGTTCTGTTGTCCAAGCCCATTGCTGATCTATCGACGCATCTGGGTCCTTTCGATTTCTTTTCGCTAACATTTATGGCGTTGATGTTGATCGCTTCAGTCGCCGGGAAATCACTCAGTCGCGGAGCGTTATCGGGCGCGCTCGGAGTCCTCGCGAGTTTGCCGGGCGTTCATCCGGCGACTGGGGATCCGCGGATGACACTTGGAATCCGAGAACTTGATGCGGGCTTCCAACTGCTTCCTGTTCTGATTGGTTTGTTCGCGGTCAGTCAGTTGGTTCGTGAAATCCTTCGACTGGACGAGAAGGCCGAAGCAACGAAGTACGACAGCAGCGGTTTATTGTTGAGTGTGAAGGATTGGGCAACTCACGCTTTCAATCTGATTCGATCGTCCCTAATTGGTGTTTGGGTTGGCATCTTGCCTGGCGTCGGTGCGAATATCGGATCGGTCCTCGCTTACTCTGCCGCGAAGAGCATGTCCAAAACACCTGAGAAATTTGGCGAAGGCTCCGAAGAAGGGATCATCGCTTCGGAAGCGGCTAACAATGCGACTGTCGGTGGCGCGTTGATTCCGCTTGTCGCGTTGGGAATTCCCGGCAGCGTTATCGATGCGATCTTGCTGGGAGCACTCGTCTTACATGGCCTGACGCCTGGGCCCATGCTCTTCCGCGACAACCCAGAGGTTGTCTATACCATTATGGCGACGACACTGGTCGCGAACTTTGCAATGGCCGCGTTCATGTTGCTCAGTATTCGCTACCTAACACGGCTGATGATCGCACCACGAGCCTATCTCGTGCCAATCGTTCTCGTCTGTTGCGTCATCGGTTCCTACGCCCAAAACAATCGAATGTTTGACGTCTGGATAATGTTGGCTTTTGGTGCAGTTGGTTTCGTGATGGAATCTGTTAAAATCCCTCTCGCTCCATTTGTGATTGGATTCATCCTCGCACCAATCGCAGAGGAGAATCTCGGTGCCGGCCTGCAAGCTTCAGGCGGCAGTTATATTCCAATTGTGACGAGTCCAATTTCTTTGGTGTTTTGCCTGTGTGCAGTTGGGTTGCTCGTATGGCCCATGATCCGGCGTGTATGGAAGCCCGACGGCTAGTGGGACAACAATGGTGCATCAATTACGACTGTACGAAAAGCATTTAGCCATCGACGTATATCGCACGAAAGAACAAATAATTCGGCCACAAAGTTTCGCCAGACCGCCAAAGCCAGCGATCCACGACCAATCGAGTGGTTTGATTCTTGACGGCTTGAGTAAACAACCATAGAAACAACTATCGCGTGGCACGCGACCTACCGACACAAATGAACCTTCTGCTTCCGAAATCCCAAAGTCTTCATATATGATTCCTCGAAAGCGTTTAGATATTGGTTGGACCGACATTCTCTTTGGAATCGGTCGTTGCTTTTGGCCCGGGAGCCGAGAAGAAGTTCATAAGCGTATCGGCGACTTCTGGTCTTCCTCGTCCGATACGGTGGTTTGCCTCGCCGAACGGAGTGGCTTCGATCTCATCTTAGATGCACTCAACTTGCCAGCTGGCAGCGAGATCCTCGTGTCGGCGTTGAACATTCGCTCGATGTTCGACGTGATCGAACGTCACGGCCTAGTCGCCGTTCCCATCGACTTGGAAATGTCCACTCTTGCGATGAAGCGCGAGGAACTGGATCGTGCTGTGACTGGCAACACGAAGGCAATCTTGTCGGCACAATTGTTTGGCAGTCGCCTGCCGATGGATGATGTTGTCGAGTTCGCACGGGAGCACGATCTTTTCATGTTCGAAGATTGTGCCCAGTCCTTCGCCGGGGACGGTTATCTGGGGCACCCCGACGCTGACGCTGTCATGGTCAGTTTCGGTCCCATCAAAACATGCTCGACCATCATGGGCGGTATCTTGCGATTCAAAGACGCTGCGTTGGGATCGGAGGTTGCACGGCTACAAACGGAGTTGCCCCTCCACAGTCGATGGGACTACTTACGGTGGCTGCTTCGCTTCGCAGAGTTGAAGACGCTCTCCATTCGCGCGCTGTTCACGCTTGTCATGTGGCTCGCTCACCGTGTTGGTGTGCAAGACAAAAAGCTGAACGACTCAGTCCGCGTCTTCGGTGGCGCAGATGAAGTAAAGAAGTTTCGTCAGCAACCTTGCTATCCCATGCTGGCGTTGCTTGAACGTCGGCTGAAGCGGTTTGATACGAACAGCATCGCCCGTCGCAATGCGGCTGCGAGAACTGTGATCGAAAATGTGCTGCCGTCACTCCGCCGCCCTGGCGAGAAAGCACCGATTCATAATCATTGGATATTTCCGATCGAAGTCGGCGATCCCGTCGCCCTAATGAAGCACCTGCGAACTCTTGGCTTCGACTCGATCAACGGCTACTCGAGCTTTATCATCCCCGATTCACCAAAAGGATTCGAAGAGTTTCGAGCGACGGAAGCTCGCGAGATGATGGAGAACATTCTTTACTTGCCCGTCCACACCGGAGTCTCCGAAAAAGAATTGCTCCGTTTGGCCAATGCCGTCTCCGAGTTCGAGTATTCGCGACTTGAGACGCGCAAAGCAGAACACTTACCGCCATCCAATGGCGATGCTCCCGCCCCGTTGGAGCCCGAGCGAGCTGCGGACGGAACCGGCTAAAGACCGCTCGAGGAATCACTTCGCGCTTTCAGGACGGGAACTCCTGCCCGTCACCGCTACAGAAACGGGCGAGCGTGGCGATCCTACGAGGCCGTCCCGATCACGTGCTAAATCGCCAAGTCTTCAACGGTTTTCCGCTCGCATTTCGGAACTCGATCAGCTCAATGTCAGCACCTTCGTCGGGGAGTAATAGCCGAACGTGAATAATTCCACCGCTGGCGAAGATGTTGACACGATACTCTTGCCAATCGGGTGATGGACTACAGTTAAAAGTGACGACTTGTTTGGCACCGAAGTCCTTTTGACCCACTTCGCGCCATGCGAATCCCGCACCTCCCGACTTCTCGGTCTTGAGACGGACTACGGCGGTTATTTTCGCTGGCAGATCAAGTCCAGCGGTGGCGATAAACGGCGGATGCTTCGCCTTTCGGTCTGGCCGCACCTGGCACACGCCAGTTCTGGCTTTGATCGTGCTGTTCCTCGATATCCAACCGTTCAAGCTACCGTTAGATCTCGGTCCTGGCTGCGGAATGGGAACCGACTTGCCATCGAGGTAATGATCGAAGTATTGCTCCCATGTGTCCGACATTTGCTTCGTGTTGATACCCGGTGGCGATAACTCCTGTGACCAGATCGTAAGCTTCGCACGCAGTTTCGCCGCGATCTCAGGATGCAGTGACAGCAAGTTTCGCTTCTCTTCTCGGTCCGTTTCCAGATCGAACAAATAGTCGCGAGCACCGCCTCGGAGGTATTTCCACTTGCCTTCGCGGACTGCGGCCTGCGCAATCCATCGCCAGTACAGTGTTTCGTGCGGAGCAACTGTCTCGTCGCCACACAGATATGGCACAAGATTCACGCCATCGAGTTGTGGATCTTCAGGAAGTCCAGCGAGAGCGACGGCCGTGGCCGCAACGTCCAGCGAAATAACTGGGTGATGAAACTGACGGCCGCCTGCAATCTTCCCCTTCCAATATGTGACAAAAGGAACGCGAATTCCGCCTTCGGAGAGCATGCCCTTCTCGCCGTTAAGCGGTTCGTTTAACGACCCGTCCCATCCAGGACCGCCGCCGGGCGTATCGAGTTTGTGAATCTTAAGCGGTGCGCCGTTGTCGCCAATGAAAAAGACCATCGTGTTTTCTTCGAGGTCGGTCTCGCGTAAGGTCTTCATGATTTGCCCGACGCCGTCGTCCATCGCAGAGATCATTGCGAGCGCCTGCCGACGCCGTTCCGGCATCTTGCCGGGAAAGCGATTCAGATACTTTGGCGGAGCGTCCAGAGGAACGTGCGGTGCGCGGTAAGCGCAGTAGAAGAAGAAGGGCTCGTCGCGATGTCGTTTGATGAAAGCACATGCGGCGGCGCTATTGGCGTCGAGGTGATACAGCGCTGAGTTTTCTCGGCCTGGCTTACGATCGGTTCCATCAAGATTAAAATTCGCCCAGCCCGCGCGATTAGCGTGTTTGTAGTACACGTCGTCGAAGCCATGCGTGACGATTCGTTCTTGTGGACCAAGATGCCACTTGCCCGTCATTCCCGTCGCATAGCCTGCTCGCTTCAGCCGCTCGGCAATCGTCTGCTGAGCATTGAAACCGTCGAGCGATTCGCCATTGCTCTCGACACCAAAGCGATTCTGGCTCCGCCCGCTCAACAGTCCGGCACGTGAAGGCACACACTGTGGCGCGGTTACATAACCGGAGGTCATTCGCACGCCGCCCGCTGCCAACGCGTCGATGTTGGGCGATTTCAAGTCGCTCTGGATTCCTTGGCACGACAGGTCTGAATAGCCGTGATCGTCGGTGAAGATGACGATGAGGTTAGGCCGCTCAGCGGCATTGCAAACGCTGCAGAGAAGCGTAAGAACGAGATAGGGAACTAAGCTGACTCTATTCATCGGGCGGAGTTCTCTTGAATCTGCAGGAGGCTGTTCATGGAAGACGATCACGAGAGTCGCCTAGCAATCCGCCATCATGCGCTGCGACGCATGTCGATGCCACCCGTGTTCCAAGTTCCACTCAATCGTTTAGCCGAATTGTGCTTTCCCTTCCAATACAATAATGTGTCGAGGCCCGGCGATTGCCTTTGAGTGGACATTCATTGGATTTTTCTGCCCAGGCAGATTGCTGCTTGCGAATTGGAGCTTTCGATGACTTACACATACGAAGACCTGGCGAAGATGGTTGACCATTCACTACTGCCTCCGAATCTGTCCGTTGATGATCTCGAAGCGGGAGTTCAACTCGCCTTGGCGTACGACGTCGCCAGCGTTTGCATCTTGCCGTACTACCTCAAACGATGCGCCGAGTTACTTGCGGGCAGTACGGTGAAAGCTTCCACGACGATCGGCTTCCCCCACGGTGGGCACACGACAGCAATCAAGCGTGCGGAAGCGGCACAGGCAGTTGCCGATGGCTGCCAGGAATTGGACATGGTTGTCAATATCTCCAAGGTGCTCAGTGGGGACTGGGACTATGTCCGAGAAGATATCAAGGCCGTGATTGATGTCGCCCACGCGGCTGGCCAGAAAGTGAAAGTCATTTTCGAGAACTGCTATCTCGACGACGATCAGAAGATCAAGCTCTGTGAAATTTGCAGCGAACTCAAAGCCGACTGGGTGAAGACCTCGACCGGCTACGGCAGCAGCGGTGCGACGAATGAAGATCTTCGGCTCATGCGACAACACGCAGCGGACCACGTTCAAGTAAAGGCTGCGGGCGGGATACGCGACTTCGATACGTTACTAGCCGTTCGCAAACTGGGCGTCAGTCGTTGTGGGGCAAGTCGGACCAAGGACATTCTCGACGAGTGTCGAAAACGTCTTGAGCTGCCCGCGATTGATGTGGTCGACTCGGGTGACGACTCCTACTGAACCTTGCACAACGCCAGCATTACCATGGCAACAATCTAATCGCCAGAATTGCCTTCTTCGTTGTTCGCGACCGTTCCCGATTCTAGGACACGATGATCGCTGTCGACGTCGCGAAGAACATTATTTGCGAAGACGATACCGTGCGACTCTCCCACCAGGGTGAGTGCTTTATCGGTCAGGCCGGAGAAGACATTCCCGCTTATCGCCACATCTTCGGTAGATTCGAGGACGAGACCCGCAGCAGCGAGATCTTCAGTGCCACGACGGACTTTGCCTTCGCCGGTATAGCTGTTCGAGAAGTTATTACCCCCAACGGTGATTCGTCCACTATCCGGACCGATTCTTAATGCGTTTGTTTTTAGGATCGTGAATGTGTTGGCCGACACGGCACAGCCGTGAGCGTCTCGCAGATCGATGCCGCCACCGTTGTGAGCAATGACGTTGGCGCTGAGCGTGATTCCGTAGCAGTCTCGGTCGAGGATGACCGCCGTGCCGTTGCACTCTTCGATCATATTGCCCGACAGGACGCTGCCATAAGTGTTCTCGATGACAACTCCGGCACCAAGATGATCGTCAACGCAGCAACCGGTCATACAAAGATTGAAACCGTCGAAGCAATGCAACGCGTCCTGATTCTCTTCGAACTGACACGACGAAACGACAATATCGTGACAGCCTTGAAGATTCACGCCGCTTTGCTTGTTGTAAGTCATCAAGCAGTCGACGATGCGAGGATCTTCATAGCAATAGTTCAGAAAGATTCCGTCGCCACCATTCTCGCTGACGGTCACGCCATCAATAAAGATCTCGTTAATTTGTCGGGCTTCGATTCCGGAACCGCTCTTCTCATTGCCGGTGATCCGCAGATTCGCCAGACGAAGCCGCCAGAGCTGATGCTTGCGATCGGTCCTTGCGTCTTTACAATCAAGGTGCGAGACGAGAAGGGCCGGCTGACCTTTCTCATCGAGATTCTTGATATGAGTCGCAGTCCCCGATCCCTCGATGCACGTATCTTCAGTGTGAATTCGCAATGGCTCCGTAATCTCGAACGTGCCCGCAGGCAGCTTTACCAACCCGCCGCTCTCAGGAACGGCATCGAAGGCAGCTTGCAGCGACGGGAACATGGCGGCGTCGATGGTTGGACGAGCGCCAGGCAAGACAACGGCGCTGTCTTGAGCCATCAGCGACGTGACAAAGACAACGCCGAGTACAATCGACGGCAACGTGGAATTGGATAATGAAAAACGCAGCATGATGCTTGCTCCTCGGTAGTAAATCTTTGTAGCCGAAGTCGCCAAGACTTCGGTCGTCGTGAGTGAGGCCCCGATGTCTTGGTAACTTCGGACACATTTTGGCTTGCAAAGGCTAGAGATCACGTCTTGTGTCACTTGCATCATCGCTGGGCGAAGCGTCGCCGCCCAGCCAGCTTCGCACGCCCGTCCACGCGCGTCCAATCAATCGTCCTGAGAAGAGGTCCTCGGTGATCGTCTCTCGCTCGGACGAGAAGTTCGTCCAGACGGCACTGATGTACGGTTGGCTTGTGGTCGCCAGCGTCGCGTAGAAACCTTGCTCCTGAATCTCAGTCAGCCCTTGGCGATAGTGATCGAAGATGTGACGATCAAACATGTTGCCGGCAACCTTGACCGACGACAGCGCCCCTTGCCCCACGCTGCCAACTTTGCCGATCGCGAATAGCGTCATCGTGCTAGAGACCTCCATCAGTCCAACGTCTTCGCGCGTCGCAACCTCGTGCATCTGGCTCCACAGTTGCTTCATCTCGGCTTCGGGAATAACGCTCGTCGGGTCAATGCCTTGAACGGCGCGTTGCGTCTGTTCGATCGTCTCTCTCAATCCTTCGACCGAAAGCGGAGGCAGGTCGAGCGCGCTTACCGTCGACGTCGAAGTGTTGCGAATCGCTTCGAGTAAGTCGGCGGCATGATCAATCGTCGTTTCCTCATCGATCACTCCCGCCTGTTTCAACTCGGCACTAAGCTCTTTCAGGTAGGTTTGCGATCCGTAGGCGACATCGCTGACGATTGCCAACACCGTCAACGGCGATAGGTGAAGCGTCGCCATCCCCGCTAGATCGATAAAACTGCCAACTGCCTTTCTCGCGACAAAGCCCTCGACTCCGTCGTCTTCGGCCTTCTCTTTGTTCACATCTTCGATGCCACCGACATCTTGCACCATCAGATCGAGCATCTGCTGTACGAAGACCTCGTACGATTTGGAACTTCGAAACGCCTGTGGCACCAGCAACGCTGCCGATTCGGTCAACGTGCCGCCTACGACGGCCGAGGTCGCGCGCAACGTTCGTTCGGGCAAAGAAAGGCCGTACATCAAGTATTGGTAGACCTGAGAAGACTCTGGAGTGTCGGCACCACGATCGCTCGGCGACGCTTCAGTAGAATCCGGAGCGTGATCTCCGGGCTGACGATCGGGCGAATCCATTGCCGCGACTCCTGTACTGAATTACTCGGTCGAGACGCTCACATGATAGCCGTCGAGAACAACGACCGACTGACTTCCCTCGTAGCCACCAAGGTTGTTCGTTGGCTCGTCCAAGATCGTCCCCAATAATAGCACGCTGCGATCGGCTGCAAAGTATCCGGATGGATCGGAAGTGCTCACAACCGCGACCGGCTTGCCTCCGCATTGGATGGTCGTCTCGAACAATTCGCCGATCGGCTCAACCGTCGTCACGATTCCGTAGACACAGATTCCGTTAGTCGTTCGTTTCTCGAGCCCTGCGGCGATCCAACCATTCGCGACGCCGCTGATCACGGCCAGTTTGTCCGCCTGCTTGCCGATCTCGTGGAGCAACTTCGAGGTCTCGTCAATCTGAGTCGCCACCTTTTCATCCGATCGATCCGCAAACGTCAACGACTCGCCTAGCTTCGAGAACGAAAGATAGAAATTCCGCTTGAGGATTCCACTCGGCGCACTCGCTTCGTCTGTGTCCCATGCCAAGTTGCCGCTTAACGCCGCTTGAAAGTTCTCCACGACATCTGCGGCGCTGACTCGCGGAGCATTTCGGATGTTGCCAGTCGTGAGCTTCGATACCTCCGAGAGCGGCGCGTCGATCGCGGGTGGAGGTTCGCGGAGCGGAGGCAGTTCTGAAACAGGTTCTTCCGTCACTAGCCCGATGGCTGGCGGAAGTTCAGGCGAAGGAATCGGTTCGTCCAGCGTCGGAAACGCTCCAAGCTCGAGCCCTGGGACTTCGACCGAGTTGCCGAACACGTCCGCACTAGCTGACGCCTCGTCTTCCACGATCATCGGCTCTTCGGCAACAGGTTCCTCGCTCGCAGTAAACCTGCCGGAACTATCCTGCTTCTTCTCGCGAACTTTCTCTTCCTGGTTGTTATCACTCGTACTTTCACCACCGCTCGCGCCACCGGCGGCGAATTTATCGTCATTACCGAAGTCGAAACCCGAGCTGGCCTGCGAGGTGTCGTTGAAGTTGCGATTCGACTCGTCATCTGAGTCAGCACCGCCGCCACGAAACTTGGCCGGCACGATTGCCGGAACATATCTCGCCACGATCGGCCCAGCCCCAAAATCTCGCTTTAGGTTGCCTGGCAGATACCACAAGATTAGTTGAGCGATCGGAAATGCCATCATGCCGCCAATAACAATCGACAAGACGGACTTGATCGGGCTTCCCTTTGGTTTGCGCGAGCGACCACTCGAGCGAATCGCCGCCGTCGACTGAATACTCGTTGTCGTGGAGCCACTCGCGAAATCAAATGCTGCGGCTGGAGCCTTCTCGTCGGACGGTGCCATGACGATTTCGTCGACAGCATCGTCGTCCACGTTCAACGCTTCCCACGGTCTATCATTCTCGTCCGAAGTCAGTGATGTCGGTGTCTCGAGGACGTGAGCGTCAGAAACAACGATCAAAGTCGGAGGAAGTTGAGCCAGCGCTTCGGTGAGCAAAAACTCTTCTTGGCACAAAGGGCAGCGTACCGTGGCTTCGGGGCTCGCGCTCGCGGGGACGGTAACCTGGTCGGAGCAGCGTGGGCAGTTGGCGATGGTCATGGAGGTCTCCGCAGTGATAAAGCCGCATACCAAGTCCTTTAGTGTAACAACGCGGTCCGGGCGATGGCTAGCGTTCGCCACCGGCTGGCGGACGCGGCAAGGAGTGGCTGAAGCTCGTAGATCAAGGCTACAATACTTTTTACGCACTTTGAATATCCACTCTGACGTAACAACAGGAAGCGAATTGATGTATCGACCTATTTCTCTTTTCTTGTCCGCCACACTCTTGGCAGCGTTGCTCGTTTCACCCTTTGCAATGCTCATGGCAGCTCAAAAACCGAACGTCGTCTTGGTGATCACGGACGATCAAGGCTACGGCGATCTCAGCTGTCACGGCAATGAAGTACTAAAAACTCCAAACATCGACGAGCTGTTCCGTGAGTCCGTTCGGCTAACCGACTATCACGTTTCACCAACGTGCTCGCCAACGCGGGCCGCGTTACAGACAGGGCACTGGACCAACCGTACGGGTGTCTGGCACACGATCATGGGGCGGTCGCTACTCCGTGAGAATGAAGTCACGATCGGACAAGTCTTCAAAGAAGGCGGCTACGCGACAGGGATGTTCGGAAAATGGCATCTTGGTGACAACTATCCTTACCGTCCCGAAGATCGCGGTTACACGGAAGTAATGCGACACGGCGGTGGAGGTGTCGGTCAGACACCAGATTACTGGGATAACGCCTACTTCGACGGCAGCTATTTTCACAATGGCAAGCCCGAGGCGGTCGACGGATTTTGTACGGACGTGTGGTTTGACTATGCAAAGCGTTTCATTCGAAACCAGAAGAAAGCCGACAAACCGTTCTTCGCCTATATCAGTACCAACGCGCCTCACGGTCCGATGCACTCGCCGGTAAAGTCGAGTAACCCTTACAAGGACTTAAAGGTCAACGTCCAGAACTTCTTTGGGATGATCGCCAACATTGATGACAATGTCGGGCAGCTTCGAGAATTCCTAGACGACGAAGGCCTGACAGAGAATACGATCTTCATCTTCACGACCGATAATGGCAGTTCTAGCGGCGACAAAGTATTTAACGCCGGAATGCGAGGCAAGAAGGGAAGTGAGTACGATGGCGGACATCGCGTGCCGTTTTTCATGCACTGGCCGAAGGGTGGAATCGTCGGCGGTCGCGATGTGACCGAGTTGACGGCGCATGTCGATGTTTTGCCAACCCTGATCAAAATGTGCGGTGTCGGCGCGCCGGCTAACGTCGAGTTCGATGGCCGCAACATATTTGCTTTACTAAACCGAAGAGCAGCGGCGTGGCCAGACCGTATCCTCATCACCGATTCGCAACGAGTGAAGGACCCGATCAAATGGCGTAAGAGTGCCGTGATGACAACTCGCTGGCGTTTGAACAATGGCAAAGAACTTTATGACATCAAGGCCGACCCTGGGCAGACGAAGAACGTCGCAACCGATCACGCGCCCGTCGTACACCGTCTGACGGCATTCTACGATGCGTGGTGGGACGAGTTGACACCGACGTTCGCTCAAGACTGTTCAATCTACCTCGGACATCCAGCCGACAATCCGGCAACACTAACTTGCCACGATTGGATTACCACGGGCACCACTCCCTGGAATCACGCCTCTGTTCGCAGTGCGATGTCGGGTGGTGCAAATACTGGATTCTGGAATGTGAAGATCGTGGAAGCGGGCAGCTACGAAATCCGAATACGTCGCTGGCCCCAAGAATCGGACCAAGCGATCGATGCAGCATTGCCTCCGGGAGCGGACGTTCCTGGCGCGCAAGCCTATCGCGCAAGACCGGGAAAAGCGTTCCATGCAATCAAGGCGACGATTGACATCGGCGGCCAGAGTGCGGAAACAGCAGTTGCATCTGGTGACAAAGAAGCTGTCTTCAACCTGAAACTGTCTGCAGGCGTGACGCGATTGAGTTCGCGGTTCATGTCAGCCGACGGCAAGGAAATCGGCGGCTACTACGCCTACGTAAAGAAGCTCTAGCAAGCGTTCGCATTTCGCGAGCGCAGCTGGTGGCGAGGAGATCGGTCATGTTCGGACGTCAAGGTGGTCTGTTCGTGGTCGCAACCTATGCGATCGTGTTGTTGATTCTCGGAGTCTCCGCGCGTCTTGCATTCGTGTACTACCAACAAGGTAGAATCTCTCAGTCTGTCGAAATGGCCGAACCGACGAGAGAAGGTAGCGCGGTGAGTCGCACGCAGGACGCTGGAGCTATTCATTACGACTACACGGCCGTCGCGGCAGCCAACGAGCGACTCGCGACATTACGGTCAAATCTGGAACGTACAACATCGCAGCTCCAGGAGAAGAGCAAGTTACTGAGACAGCGGAACGCCGAGTGCCGCACCTTGGAAGAGAAGCTTGACGATTCCGTCGCCTTCGCAATGGAGTTGCTAGTGCAGGAGCCGACTGCCGATCGTGAAGAGCAAACCCGCGACGTCAAAGCAAAACTCGACGGCGATCTCGCGGCTCTCAAGAAGCAATTGCGCGAGTCTCAGATTCTCGGTGACGAGCAAACCGAGCGTCTCGACGTTTTGCAAATCGAGTTGATGCAAGCTGACCTGGAGATTGCGAGTCTACGTGATCGTGCCGAACGCGAAATCACCGCCTTGATCGGCGAGCGAATCGCGATTGAAGTTGCGGCTGGCGAGACGATGGTTCAGCTCGGCGAGGAAGCCGTGACGCCACTGACTGCATTGCTCCAAGACGAGCAATCCGAAGTAAGGCTTTGGTCCGCGACGGTGCTCGGCAAACTAGGGCTCAACGCCGTATCCGCAATCGAACCCTTAAACGAATTGGCAAATGACCCAGACTCGCGGGTTGCCGCGGCCGCTCGTCACGCGTTGACACTGATCGAGCCTTAAGTCGTCGAGAAGGAGTATCAACTCCGCCGATTTCGCGAGGTCGCCTCTACTTGCGTCGATGCGACAAGAAAATAGAATAGGTCTCCTCACGCACCCGTAGCTCAATTGGATAGAGCACCGGTCTACGAAACCGGAGGTTACTGGTTCGAGCCCAGTCGGGTGTACTTTGCGAGGTAAGGACTTATGAAAAAGCTCCCTTCTACCAATGTCTCCCAATTCTGTACCACGGTACAGAATCAAGCTGCGTACAATAAGAAAGGCCCCGATCAAGCCACCACTTGATCGAGGCTAAAAGCAAACCCTTCAGGCTTGCCGAGTGTTTTTTTCACTTCGCTTGGAGGGTTTCTACAATGGCACGCAGAGCTAAACCTTGGTATCGAGCTGATCGAAGATGTTGGTTCGTCACCGTAAGTGGCAAACGCCACAATCTTGGACCAAACAAAAAGCAAGCATTCGCCCGTTTCTATGAATTGATGGGCCAACCGAAGCCAAGGAGGTCGGTTGCCACAAAGTCTCTTGCTGAATTGATCGATGTATTCCTTGAGTGGACAAAGAAGCATCGATCCCCTGCCGTCATCCTTCTGGCACTTTACTGATCGATGTTTGGCGCGATTGGCGTTGCTGGCTTGGGCGTCTTGTTGTTCTTGCGCTCGATGCTGATCTCCACGATGTGCGATGCGCCGAACAACACGGGGCCGAAGTCAGCCTTGATATTTCCCACAAGCGGCTTAACGGGAAATAGCGGCCTCTCCGAAGATCGCTGTGCGTGGGCGAATTCCGTGCTAATTGAAGTGGACCCCAATAACTGGACAGGGCAATAAGGGGTAGAATCGCCCGAATTC
>JACNKX010000185.1 GCA_014381825.1 Planctomycetota bacterium | reverse complement strand
GTGGCCAGCTGAGATCAGGCGGTTGGGATTATCGAATCGAGTTTGATCCGAAAGCCCGCCTAAAGTATGCGTATCGCGTCGACGGCGGATCGGCCGAAGCGAGGAACGTTACGACGCTCGACGATAACACGACCCAATCGGCGTTGCGTTATTTAATGCGTGTCGATCGCGCCTTGGGATTTAAGGACGCGCGAGTTCACGAGACGTGTGAGTACGCGCTGTCGAGTCTCTTAAAATCGCAGTACCCGAACGGTGCGTGGGCACAACGGTTTAGTGAGCCGCCAGATCCCTCGCAGTATCCGGTGATCAAGGCGAACTATCCCGATACTTGGCCGCGCGAGTATCCCAAAGAAGACTATCGCAGCTACTACACCTTCAACGACAATTCGATCGCCGATACGATCGCCACCATGTTCGAGGCCGAAAGCATCTACGGCGAATCGAACTACGGCGATGCAGCGAGGCGGGCAGGAGACTTTATCTTACTGTCGCAGATGCCCGAACCGCAGCCTGCTTGGGCTCAGCAATATAACGCCAAGATGCAGCCAGCCTGGGCCAGACGTTTCGAGCCAGCTTCGGTGACCGGCGGCGAGTCGCAAGGCGTATTGCGAATTCTTTTGTCGATCTATCGTGAGACGGGCGACAAGAAGTACCTCGCGCCGATTCCAACAGCAGTGAAGTATTTGCGCGATTCGCAATTGCCAGATGGCCGACTTGCCCGTTTTTACGAGCTGAAGACAAACCGTCCGCTTTACTTCACGACAAAATACGAACTGACTTACGAAGACGATGACCTGCCCACACACTACGGCTTCAAGATTGGGTCCAAGCTCGATTCTATTGAAGCTGAGTACGCACGCCTGTTGAAAACCGACCCGACAGAATTGGCGCCACGTGAATCAATGCCAACCTACAAAATGTCCGGCTCACTGGCCAAGCAAGCGACGCAAGTAATCGAGGCGTTAGATAAACGTGGGGCTTGGGTCGAGTCAGGCGCTCTGAATTCCTACGGTGATGACGACCCGACCATCCGGGTTATCGATACGCGTACGTTCGTAAAGAACGTCGAAACACTGAGTAAGTTCATCGCGGCAGCCGAATAGCCGCTAGTCACGCGAACAGGGATCACAAATGTCTTTTGCGAAAAGCTTTGGCGCGATCGGGGATGGCAAAGCCGACGATACGGATGCGCTGCAGCATGCCCTTGATGACGGCGATGGTGTCTTGGAGTTGTCGAAGGGGACGTATCGTATCACGCGACCCGTCGTGCTTGATTCCCGAAAACACGGCTACTTGGGAGTGCGAGGCGAACAAGGGACGGCGCGGATTGTGATGACCGGAACTGGACCAGCGTTATCAATCATCGGAGATCATCAGGGAACTGCTACTCCCGCCAGCTTCAAGCCCCACACTTGGGAGCGTGAGCGGATGCCGATCGTTACTGGGCTGGAGATTCTCGGAGAGCATCCTGCAGCCGACGGAATTGAACTGCGTCGCACGATGCAAGCGACCATTCAAAATGTGCTGATCCGCCGTTGCCGCTATGGCATTCATCTTGTCGAGCGGAATCGCAACTTCCTCTTGAACGCCGCTCACATCTACGACTGTCACGATTCGGGCGTGTTCTTCGACGAATGTAATCTGCATCAAGTGATTATCTCGGCTAATCACATCAGCTACTGTAAGCGAGCCGGTATTCGGCAATTCAATGGTGACGTCCACAACATCCAGATCACCGGGAACGACATCGAATACAACTCCGGATACGAAGGCTTGGACGAGGAACTTAGCGGCGAGATCGTACTGGTCGCTCCCGAAGGTGTCATCAGCGAGTACACGATTGCGAGCAACACGATCCAAGCGACGCTCGACGCTCCCGGTGCCAACGTAATGATTCTCGGAAAAGAAGAAGACCCACCGAGCGGTATCCGGTTGGTGGTGATCACCGGTAATGTCCTCGGCAGCCGCGACCGCAACATCGTCATCGACTACGGTTCACGTATCAGCATCACCGGCAACACGATCTACGGCGGCCAGCAACTGAATTGCGAATTCCGCAACAGCCGGTTCATTACCTTTGGTTCCAACAGCTGCTTCAGCCGGCCGGCCAGCTACGCCAGCGATACGACAGACGGCGTCTTGCTCGTAAATTGCTCTGGGTGTTCGCTGGTCGGAAACGTACTGAATGATTGTCGTCTCGGAACCAAAGAGAGCGGCGGCTCGATCACCGTTCGTGACTCGACCAATATCGCAATTTCGGCCTCTCAGATTTTGAACCCGCATTATCGAGGGATCGATGTCGCCAACTCGTCACGCTGTAACATCGGTGGGAACTCGGTTCACGAGGAAGCCGGAACCGAGCACCTGATCACGGGATTGCGTATCACCGGTGAAGGTTCCGGAAATTGGGTTCATGGAAACTCGGTGAGCGAGGGGACGAGGAGTGCCATCGAATGTGATGGCCACACGGCGCGAGTTGAAGGAAACAATCCGATCTGACTTGCGGTTACTCGTCGACCGATTCGTTCGAATCCGCTTCGTCCTCAAGTTGATCGAGCGTCCTCCGCGCCTTGTCGGCTTGTGACTGCCGGACAACGACTTTAACTTCTCCAGGGGCTTCTGCTTGAAACCCGGAAGTGAACGACCCAGTTGTGGTTGCTTCGATTCCTTCTGCTTCCAATGCCGTAACGATTGCTGCCGCTTCAATCGCGTTCGCAGCGCTATAAACGATGGTTGGCGAGTCGGGGTCGGAGGTCATGGCGGATAGCTCTGTGTAAGAGATTGTTGTAGTTTGGTCACGCGATTCGTTCGCTGACATAATTGTACCTCAAAGCGACTGCTTGATGGCCCTTCTTCACCTTGATGCTTTGCCGCCGCGCACGACGAAAGGGACGATCGTGCGTTTGCTCACGCAAGTTGGCGAGATCGATAAGCAACGCATCGGCGTGATCGGTATCCAGGGGCGAACCGCCACGGTCGAAGTTCCCGACACTTGGGCAGCCAGATTGGCGAAGAAACTCGACGGGACCGAATTGGCGAACCGCCACATCCGCGCCTGGCCTGCTGCAGCACCTTCGGCGGGCAATCGTGAGGATCATTTTGAGCGAATGATCCGATTGCTGGAAATGGAAGGGGATGCCGAAGCGGAGCAACTCCTTCAGGCTCAACGGCGCCGATCGCCAGCTCAGGCTGAGAAGGCTGGTACGACGCTAATCAACTTGATACTCCGCGACGAAGCACCGGGCCTGGGCGGGCGTGTGCTAGTGACACTCGGCAAGAAGTCGCGCGAGCCGCTACCGTGGACACGACTCGGCATCGGCTCGCCCGTCTTGTTATCCGAGCAAGAAGGTGATGAGCGATGGCGAGGCGTCGTGAGTTATCGCGCGAGCCACACCATCGAAGTCGCCATGTCGCAGTTGCTACCCGCCGAAGAAGGCAAGTCAACGTACCGACTCGATCTATCGAGCGACGAAATCTCGCGTCAGCGACAGCGCGTCGCCATGGAGCAAGCTCGCGGCGCGACGGCCGACCGACTTTCAAAGTTACGCAGCGTCTTTCTCGGCGAGACTGCGCCTGCATCTCAACCACAAGCCGCGCCAGCCATCTTTGCTGGCTCGATGAACGATTCACAGGTCGAGGCGATACGTTCCTCGCTCGCCGCCGAAGATCTGGCGATGATTCATGGACCACCAGGTACGGGCAAGACGACAACGGTCGTCGAGATCATTCGCCAGGCGGTTGCACGAGGCGAAAAGATCTTGGCCTGTGCGCCGAGCAACATGGCGGTTGATAACTTGTTCGAGAAGCTGTTGGCTTGTGGCGCAAGTGTCGTGCGATTGGGCCATCCTGCACGTGTGATGCCCGAGCTGCGTACGCATACGCTGGACCTGATGGTAGACGACCACGATGACATGCGGATCGCCAAGAAGTTAACTCGCGATGCGCATGCGGCGTTTGCTCGGGCTGGTCGTCACACTAGAGCCAAGCCAGTGCCTGGTGAAAGACAGTCGCAGCGGGAAGAAGCCAAGAGCATGCTCGAAGATGCTCGTCGACTTGAACGACAGGTTGTTCGGCAAATCCTCGACGGCGCCGATATCCTCTGCTCGACACTCACTGGCCTAAATGGCGAACTGCTGGGCCGCCGGTCGTTTGATTGGCTCGTCGTCGACGAAGCCTGTCAAACGACGGAGCCCACGTGCTGGATACCGCTTCCGCGCTGTGAGCGAGTTCTTCTCGCGGGCGATCATTGCCAGTTGCCGCCAACGGTCGTGTCGCGTGAAGCGAGTAAAGAAGGTTTTGCGGTGAGTCTGTTTGAGCGGCTGATGGATCTGCACGGCGAGCAGGCGTCGCATCGCTTGACCGTCCAGTATCGAATGCACGAGCAGATCATGGACTTCTCATCGCAACAGTTTTACGAATCATCACTGGTGGCAGACGAAAGCGTGCGCGAACACTTGCTGCACGACCTTCCCGATATCGAGCAATCGGAAGCAACCTTTTCACCAGTCGAGTTCGTGGATACAGCTGGCGCAGGTTACGACGAGGAGTTGGAGCCAGACGGCGAGAGCCGGCGCAACCTCGGTGAGGCAGAACTCATTCGACGCAAGGTGCAGGCGCTGCTTGATACTGGGCTGGCCGCTGCGGACATTGCGATAATAGCTCCCTATGCCGCCCAGGTTCGATTGCTGAGAGAACTCGTGGATATCGACCGACTGGAGGTTGACACGGTCGATGGGTTTCAGGGTCGCGAGAAAGAAGCGGTCTTGATTTCGCTCGTCCGATCCAATGCAAGCGCTGAGATCGGATTTCTAGCCGACGTGCGACGCATGAACGTGGCGCTCACACGCGCTCGGAGAAAGCTTGTCGTCGTTGGCGATAGTGCAACCCTTGGATCGCATCTGTTTTATCAGCAGATGATTGATTACTTTGAGCAGATCGGCGCTTACCATACGGTTTGGGAAGAGCCTGATCTTCTGTGACTGTTTCATGCCCACTCGCGGAGTTTACCAATGCGTTTTTTTGCAGACACACATTTTGCTTACACCGTTGTGGCGCTGTCCGTCGTTACGCTGGTCGCTGTAAACGCTGAAAGGGTTGTCGCCGAAGAGAGTCGCTGGGAGTCGGCAATTCAAGCGTTTGAGGAACAAGACGCCAAGCAAGCACCACCAAAAAATGGAATCGTCTTCGTAGGCAGCTCCAGCATCCGGAAGTGGGATCTGGCCAAGTCGTTCCCAGATCTGGAGCCCATTAATCGCGGGTTCGGCGGCTCGGAGGTCTCGGATTCGGTCGAGTTCGCGGAGAGAATTATTCTTAAGTATGATCCTCGCATTGTTGTCGTTTACGCAGGCGACAACGACATCGCGCACGACAAAACACCGCAACAAGTGTGTAATGACTTCAAGCAACTCGTCGGAATGATTCACGCCAAGCTGCCCAAAACGAAGATCGTCTACATCGCGGTGAAACCTAGCATCAAGCGATGGGCTTTGGTGCAGCAAGTGCGAGAAGCAAATCGACTGATCACGGAAGTTGCCGTAAAGAACGAGCGGCTAGAGTTCGTGGACATCGACAAGCCGATGATTGGTTCCGATGGAATGCCCCGAAACGAACTCTTTGTCAAAGATGGTCTTCACTTGAGTGCAGAAGGTTATGCACTTTGGACAGCGCTCGTGAAGCCGCATTTAGTAAGGGACTAGAGGAGAGGCGGCTACCACCCTTCGCTGAGCGGAATCGTAATGCCCTCGATAAATAACGGGCAAACGATGACCGCATCTTGATCGATAGCGGTATCTCGCGATCCGAAAGGTCAGAGATCGTTCAAGCGGTCGAGGATCAGCTTTTTGAAATGCTCGACCAACAAGGCGAGGAGATCACTCGCGAGGGTGTCTTACAGCTTCTACGGTCGCTCGACCCGCCCGAGGCTTACTGCAGCGAAGACGCGAGACTCGACATCCTCGATCGACCTGTACGAGAAGCACGACGCGAATCGCTCACTCAAAGACACACGCCGAGTGGACAGCCTCAAAGCGTCTCCTTGTCGAATCAATCTAGGTCGAAGCAATCTGGCTTTGCCATTACGTCGTTCGTCCTAGCAATGTTGAGCATTCCCTCGATCATCGTACCGCCGATTGGGAGCGTCTTCGCGCTGGTCGCGTTTGTATTCGGCGTCATTGCCTTACCGCAGATAGCAGCCTCGCACGGACGACTTCGCGGAAGCTGGATGGCATACGTCGCTTGTGCGGTGATGGCGTTGCAGACATTTGCGGCTTGGGGCCTGCTGATGATGATGTGAGTCGGCTTGGTGTAGTTGAATTGAGTGACAACTGTCACACTTATCTCGACGGGCGTGAAGCAACATAACCCGGAGTTCCGCCTTCGTAGATACTGAACTCGGCCCAGACTGGAAGGTGGTCGGAGACTTCAAGAGCTTCCTCTGTGCTCAGATTGTAATCTCGCATGAAGTCGACGACGCCACTGCGGCCAACGAATTCACGAGTCGCCTGACTGTGAAATACGAGGTTATCGTATTGCTTTGTTCGCCGCACGTTTGTTGGAATACCGGCGATCGCCCAACTGATGCCGGGTACTTGGCCCAGCTCACCGAGGTGTGCATGATCGGCATTGAAATCGCCGAGAATGATCACATCGTCTTCGTTCCGCTTGTCGTCTCGCACAACACGATAAACGTCGTCCATGACTGACATCTCCGTCGCGACGATGTCCGGATCGGTATGCACATTGACCAACGTGAAGGTAAAGGCTTCATCAGGCTTCGGACCACGCGTTCGAAACCAACCGACGAGCGGTTCCCGGTGTAGCAAGTTGTCGATGTCGTTGATCGTGTACAAGAATGTTCGATCGACTTCGATGGTCTGACGGTCAAAGATGAATGCGTATTGTTCCTTGCTGCTCGTGTCTCCGATTCGCGGGCCGATCACGAAATCGTAACTGCGCCCGGCCGAATTGATGATCTCGATGAAGCGTGGCAAGACGTCTTGATCTCGCGAACGAATCTCTTGGATCGCGACGATGTCGAATTGCCGGATGACGCGTGCCAAGATCTCCATGGCTTTGGGCTTCGAGAGCTTGCTCTGGCCAAAGACTTGGATGTTGAACGAAGCGATCTTGATCGTATCGTTCGGTTGGAATGCCGGAATCTCAGGACCGGCAACGCTGACGGGGAACGTCGAGGCTCCACCCTTCTTCTTAATCTCGACCCCATCGAGGCCTTCGACATCGAAGTTCTGAAGGAAGAACCAGCCACCACCGGCGAGCAACGCAACGATGACAAGTAACGAAGAGTTCCGCAAAACGCCCCTCCTTGGGCAGCCGGACAGAACATTGCTGAACTAACGGCCTAACGCGGGCCGTGTTCCGCTAGAAGACCGGGGCAGAAGGGTAGCCGAAGGAGGGTGGCGGCTCTAGTGCAGTTTTTATTCGGCAGGTTTCAGAAACCACCCGAATCACGTGCGATCAACACTGCGTTTACCTACGTCGAAGAGAGATTGCATGCGATGCTAGCAAGAAAAACGGGAACGTCGAATTGACGTCCCCGTTCATTGCTTCAATATCTGGTATACGCGATTTACTCGCGTGGGCGAACCGCACCCGTCAGTCCGCTGTAATCGACGCGGTCCGAACTGTGCCAAAGCGGCATGCCGAGAGCGACGCGTTGACGCATGATCTCGATTTTCTCATCCGAGCCTGCAGGAGCGTCGGTCGCTTCAAACTCTTCATTTACCTCAGGGGCGAAATCCTCGTCGTGGCCGTACTTCAGAATCGCCTCGAACACATTGCTTACGTTGTGCATCTAACCTCTTCCCTTCTCACATCTGTGATTACTAAATGGTCTTATTTCGTTCGGCGTTTGCGAACGCCGATTCCAGTCTATTTCTTCGAATGATCAACACGTATTCGTAATTGGCGGGGCGTCTTAATTTCGGGCCTGGGTGGGATGCTTTGTCGGCCCAGATACTTCATTGAATACGGTTTCCGTTGCGAATGTCTTGTAATTATTCCCGTATGGCGCAGAATGTCAAGGAAATTTACCTAGCCTTTTCCTTGGTCTGTGAGTCGTTGAATGGGATGGTTTCAAGCGTCGATCGAGCTCTCCCCACGACCGCGTGGTTTCCACCTAATCACATCGCAAATAGTTGATGCATTACCGGAACTGCGCAATGTCAACGTGGGCTTGCTCCACGTCTTTATTCAACACACATCTGCTTCGTTGACGATTAACGAGAACGCTGATCCTGACGTTCCCGTCGACTTGGAGATGTCGGTTAACAAGATCGTTCCCGAGAGCTTTCCCTACATTCACACATTGGAGGGTCCCGACGACATGCCGGCCCACGTGAAGGCTTCGATGATGGGAAGCTCGGTGTCGGTGCCGGTTTGCGACGGTCGATTGTTGCTCGGGACTTGGCAGGGAATCTATTTGTGCGAACACCGAAACCGTGGTGGATCACGAAGGCTGATAATTACGCTTCAAGGTGAACTCTGAGTCCGTCCGCGTTACATAGAAGCGGTGGAAGCGGGGTCACACCTGCGCGGCTTCGCACAACCTTGCCAAGTCATCGATCCAGCATTCGATCAATGTCGCTTGGTTGGCGTTTGCGTCGACTTGAGCTTGTGCATCAAGACATCGCTCGACGCAACAAGCAGTTGCCTCGACGTCCACGCTCCGATGACGAATTGTCGTCTCGACGCTCGTGCTCACAGTGACGTCGCTCGCCGACGCAACACCGCTCGCTTGACGGACTAGTTCTCGATAGAAATCGACGGCGATCATAATCACGAGTTTCAATCGTTCTCGTCGAACCGGAGCGTCCTTTCCGGCCGCATCGACGAAGACACCCACGTCGGTCGCCAGAGCAACCGTTTTCTCGGGCAATTGGCCTAGTCTTGCGAGGAACTCATCGCGAAATTCACAGAGTTCCGAATCGAGGAATTGCTTCGCTTGTTGTAGGCTTCCGTGGCTTAAGCTGGCGAGTTGCTTCGCTTCAGCTTCTGTTTCGGTCGCACCGCTTGATCGTAGCAGCGATGCCACGACTTCTTCCTGTAAAGGGAAAAAACGAACGATCTGGCAACGCGAGCGAATCGTTGGAAGCTGGGTCTGTTCGCTGGACGCGATCAGGATGATAACCGACTTGGGCGGCGGCTCCTCGAGCGTCTTGAGCAAACAGTTCGCACCTTCTTGGTTCAGGTAGTCAGCATCGTCGATGATTGCGATCTTTCGGCCACCAAGGAATGGCTTGAGCGCGATGTTATGACACAAGCCAACTCGCCTGCGATGGTCTCGATCACCAATGAAGACGTCGACGGGGATAAAACTTCTGTCCGCCGGTTTGGCGACTAGCTCCAGGTCCGGATGAGATCGCGCAGCAACTTGCTGGCAAGAAGGGCACGAACCACAGGGACTCAACTCGACATCCGAGACGACTTCGCAAAGTAACGCCTGAGCTAGTTTCAACGCGAAGGTTCGCTTTCCGACGCCTGGTGGTCCGACGAACAAGAATGTGCTGGCTAGTCGGCCACTTGCCAATATTCGGCGAAATCGTTCGACGTTTTCATCGTGGCCTTCGACTCCTTGCCAGCTCATGCGCGCGTACTACCTTTCACGTCGATGACTCGTCCCGCAAGAGTTCGAATGTCGGCTTGAATGCTTTCGATGTCGCGTGTCGCGTCGATCACGGCGATGCGTTCGGGGGCTTTCGCTGCTTCGAGCAAGAACCCATCGCGAACTCGGTTAAGGAACTCCGTGCCTCGCGATTCGATCCGATCCAGATCGCGATTCAGCCGCGTGGCAGCTTGCTCGACGCGCATGTCGAGCATCAAAGTCAGATCGGGCCGCACGCCGTTCGTTGCGATCGCACCGACGGACCAAACGTCACTGACCTCGACACCACCGGCATGCCCTTGATAAGCAACGTTTGAGACTAGGAAGCGGTCCGAGACTACTGTTTTTCCAGCCGTGATCGCCGGACCAATTACTTCAGCCACTAGCTGAGCACGCGATGCCATATAGAGGAGCATCTCGGAGGTCGGGCAGAGCGGCATCTCCTGCTCGTGAAGAATGATCTCACGGAGAGCCTCGCCCAGCGGCGTCCCTCCCGGATCGCGACACTGTACGACATCATGGCCGTTGTCGCGGAGCCACTCGCAAAACAACTCCATCTGAGTGGATTTGCCAACGCCATCGATTCCGTCAAAAGTGAAGAATAAGCCTGTCATTGTGGCTGCATTCTACGAAGCTCGGCGAGGAGAGCGGTAGTAGGGGCAGCGATGTGCTTGTAGCCAATCACGCTTCGAGTGACGAGCACTTGGGTCGCGGTCCAACGAATCCCCAAAGGGCATCTTCCCAAAGGGCATCTTCGCCGCGAAACTGGATTCCAGCGCTCATCACTCGGAGCGTGATGGCTACTTAGGCGAGTGGTAAGTCGATTTCCGCCGCCCGACTAAAGGGAAACACGGACAGCACGGACGGAGAACAGCCGTAAGCCGATTGTCTCCGCGTATCCCGTGCTATCCGTGTCCAATCGCTCCCAGTCGATTTGAATGGCTCTGAGTTGATGAATGGTTTGAATGTCGACGCAGTGTTTGCGTTGTAAGGCGACAAGAGGCAGCTTCGCCGACTCGGTCTGTTGCTACTGTCGAAGCGGCTCGCCGTAGGAGGCTTGACGCAACGCGTTGCCATCGGCGGAAGGTTCCGAAGTGGCGGCTGAAGGCGTCAGCCCCAGCGATCCCCACTCGAACGAATTGCCGGTGTGTGTTGCGACGTTCAACGATCCGCGTTGCGTACCGGCTCGCAACGGCGCGTTTAATGCGGGACCCTCGGGGCGAGTCGTGATGGGACCTGGCTCTTGCGGAGCGTCGTCGCCGGCTTCAGGACGCTCGGCAGGCGTTGGTGCCGGAGTGGGAACCAACTCGGAGCCGTCTCCAGCGTTCGACCCGTCGACCGGCATGTCGCCGATATATTGTGATACTGGTCCTTGACCGACTGGGCCTTGGCTGATGACGCCGGGCCGTGTGTAGCCGTAGTTCAAGTAGTAGCTCGCATCGCGTTCCCGGGCGTGTTCCATGGCATCCCAATAAGCTTTGTCAGCCCACGGTCCTTCGGCGAGATGGATGTTGTTGTATTCCAACAGCGATCCCTTGCGGAAGTGAACTTCGGCAATCGACTTGTTGTACTCGCTGAGAGCGCGATAGTAGTCGATTTGAGCTTGGGCCCGACGACGTTGCGCGTCGAGGACAAGATCCAGTGTCGTTTTACCGCCACGGTACAACGCGTCCACCGAATCAACCTCGGCCTGCGAAGCCTTCCAGCGATTGAAGTGTGTTTGGGCTGACTGATAGTTGAAGTCGAGATTTCGGACTGCCGTGGTCAACAGATGAGACGTATTAAGCTCCATGTCTTCAAGTTGAGCCTGCGAACGAACCAGACCGAGCTGAGCAGCCCGAACGCCCGCCAATTCAGATCGAAAGCCGATTGGCATACCAAAAGTGAACAACAGGCCCGCCTCTTGATAGTTGCCTTCGGTCAGTTCGTCGAACGCGGTCGAGCCATCGACTGGGAAGTTTAGGCCGTTTCGGTCTGCGTTGATCAGATCGTCGCCCGCACCTACCCATCGATAGAACGCACCGACATCGAGTTGCGGAAGGAGGCTGTTCTTTGCCAGGGCCAAACGAAGTTCTTGGCTTTCGATCGTCCACTTTTGCTGCCGAAGTTCCGGGCTGCGAAGCAGAGCTTCGGTGTGGATCAGCCGCCAATCGTGCGTGATGCGAGCGGCGGTAGGCTCGTCGCTTGGACGGACCAAGCGTCCGTCCGTCGCTGCGATCCCCATTAAGTATCGGAGGCGATTCTCGACGTTGTACAGATCTCGTAACGCGGTCTCAAGCTGGGAACGGAAGAAGAAGTACTGCTCGCGGGATTGTGCTTCGGCCTGGGCATTCTCGATTCCGCCTTTGACCTTTTCGTAAACGTTGTTCCAAGTGACCTGCGCACTGTCGCGACCGATCTTCGACGTTTCGAGATTGCGGTAGGCCGCGTGCAGGTCCCAGTAAGTGTTCTCGATGTCGAGCACGAGATTGCGGACGCTTGCTTCAAACGTCGCGAGACTCACGTCGGTGTTAATGCGGGCGAGAAGCACAGGAATCCGATTGATCTTCGTCCCGTTTGCAGCGGACGAAGGGTTGTACAATTGGCCGTTGTTAGAACCGCGAAGCAACGGATGATCGACTCGTGCCTCGAGCGCCGTTGTCCAAAAACTTCCGTCGGTTACTGCGGTGACGCTGTTGCCTCGCCGGTAGTCGGTCTGATTGCTAAGCGTGAACCGCGAGCCACTTGCCGTCTGCTTCGTTAGGTCAGCTCGAAGGCCACCATCTGTCTGCCTTTGGAACTGCGGGAAGCCAGGGATGCCAGCAGAGAATTGGCTGGGCCGATCCGTGGTGTTAAGTATTCCATTTGTTCCAGATGTTCCGCGAAGCCGGAATTCAGCGTCGAAGGCTGCGAGCGCTTGTTCGACGCCAACCTCCGTGATCGCGGTATCGTAAATCGTAGCTGCACTACCAGTTCGTCCAACCAGTGCATCCGCAAAGCCAAACGGAGTCACGCCGCCAAGGTTTCGGACCACTTTGCTGTTCTGCATCGCGATCGAAACGACTTCTTCCAATGACATGTCCCACATCTCATCGAAATCGGGATTGGTGATCGTCATCGGAGCCTTGGCATACTCGACGTCTTCCAGCATCGGTTGCCAGTTGTCTGGATCTTCGAGCGCGGTTGCGTGATCGAGATAGTGCGACAGATCGCCATCTTCATGGAAATAGAAAGGCTGTGTCGGATGACAGCCCGTGAAGATAGTCAGAGCAACCAGCATTAATGCCAGTTGAGTTCGGAGATGCCGCTTATTTCGCAGTTGCCGGGTCATCGGTTCCCGCTTCCTTTCGATGCGTCCTCGGGACGCGTACGGTCAAGGCCAAAAACGTCTGACCAACGGCCCGATATGAGGACCGCTGATCAAGACGACTTCTAGTTTCCCCCCTTGACCGAAAGCACCGAGCGGCGTCTACGCACGAGGCGCGAACCCCAGTTCGGAGCAATCGACAGAGCAAGTATCGACGGAACAACCGGCAAACTTGCAATATTCCGCAAAGTTTTCTCAATCGGCAAAGTCAACTCAATTTAGCTACAATGCCTGATGTGGTTTTAGTCTTGTTAGCACCTGCCTATACTGGCCTCTCGTTTATCGAATTTGGCAAGGCTGCCCCAGAGCCATCTACATAAGACGGGCTTTCGGGCCCGGCGAAGGTATTCATGAATCGAATCATCCAGCGTCTGTCTCTATCGGTCGCTGCATCGCTGATTGTTGTTCCGGTGCTTAGCGCCGAGATCGACTTTGCCCACGACATTGTTCCTATCTTGAAACAGCACTGTGCCGAGTGCCATGCAGGCGAGAAGAAGCAAGGGGGACTCTCTCTGGATTCGCGCGAGTCATTGCTCGCTGGTGGTGAGAATGGCGTTGTCGTGAAGCCAGGAGCTAGCCGCGAGAGCGCATTGCTTGACCGCATCACGGCAAAAGACGCGGAGCTTCGCATGCCTCCCGAAGGCGAGCCCGTTCCGGCTGATCAAATTGAGAAGCTAAAGCGGTGGATTGACGGTGGCGTTGCGTGGGAAGCCGGATTCACGCTCACGAAGGGGACCTACGAACCGCCTCTTGCCCATCGAATGCCAGAGTTGCCGGTCGCGCGCGATGGTCGCCAGCATCCAATCGATCGAATCATCGACGCCTATTTCGCGAAGAACGAAGTGTCTCGGCCCACTGATATTGCGGACGCTCCGTTCCTGCGGCGTGTTTCGCTTGATGTTAATGGCTTGCTTCCTCGGCCCGAGGCGTTCCGCGAGTTTATTGCCGATCCTAGTCCGACGAAGCGAGAAGAGCTTGTTCGATTGTTACTGGCGAATGATGTTGCCTATGCCGAACACTGGCTGACATTTTGGAACGACTTGCTTCGTAACGACTATACGGGCACCGGCTTCATCACGGGAGGTCGACAGCAAATAACCGGCTGGTTGTACGAAGCATTGTTGCAGAATAAGCCCTACGATCAGTTCACACGCGAGTTGATTGCGCCGACTCCTGAGTCCATTGGTTTCATCAGCGGGATTCGTTGGCGAGGGAACGTCAGCGCGAGCCAAAGACAAGAGATTCAGTTCGCTCAAAATGTCTCGCAGGCCTTCCTCGGCATCAACATGAAGTGCGCCTCCTGTCACGACAGCTTCATCGATCGCTGGACGCTCAACGAGACGTATGGCTTGGCGGCAATCTACGCGACCGAACCCTTGACGCTGCATCGTTGCGATAAACCGCTGGACAAAACAGCGACGCCAGCATGGATCTTCCCGGAGCTTGGCCAAGTCGAGCCAACGGCAGACCAGCCGCAGCGGCTGAAGCAACTCGCTGCGCTGCTCACGCATCGTGATAACGGGCGTTTTGCCCGAACCATCGTCAATCGCATCTGGCATCGTCTGATGGGACGTGGGATCGTACATCCGGTCGATGCAATGCATACCGAGCCGTGGAGTGCCGACCTGCTTGACTACCTGGCGATTCACTTGCGTGACAACGATTTCGATCTGAAGAAGACGATCGAATTGATTTGTACGTCACAGATCTACCAAAGTCAGACGCCGCCGGTCGCACAGCCGCAAGCTGCCGGCCGTTTCGTATTTCGCGGCCCGCTCGCTCGCCGGCTAACTGCGGAACAGTTTGTTGATACCGTGTGGCAGATCACTGACGCAGCACCGACGAAGTACGATGCCCAGGTACTCCGTTTCAAACAGCAACCCAACCACTCACCTCAGGCGATGACGGCTCTGTGGATTTGGTCCAACGCCGCGGCTTCTGGACCAGCCCCAGCTGGCGAGACGATTACGTTGCGCCACAAATTCGATTTGCCAAGCTTGCCGGTGAGGGCAGTCGGAGTAATCACCTGCGATAACAGCTATCGGATCTATTTGAACGGTCGCCACATCGCATCGGACGACAACTGGGAAACCGTTGAAGCCGTGTCGCTTCTCGCGCACCTGCGTGCCGGGAAGAACGAGTTGTTGATCGAGGCAAAGAATGGTGGCGCAGCTCCGAATCCCGCTGGGATTATCTTTGAAGCAAGCCTGCGATTTGACGATGATATGACTCGAACAATCGCGTCGGACCGATCTTGGCAATGGACTGCGAAGACACTCAACGCGAGAGGCAAGTGGAAGAAAGAACCGGAAGATTGGAAGGCCGCCGAGCCCGTGACGAACCCCGACGTGTGGTCTGGTCGCGTTGGCGCTCAACTCACCAACTTATTGAAAACAGCGGCGGACTCGCCGTTGATGATGGTTCGAGCTTCGCTGGTGAAGAGCGACCGTTTGATGCGAGCACTCGGACGGCCGAACCGCGATCAAATTGTTACCTCGCGCCCGAACGATTTGACCACTCTCGAAGCAATCGACCTCGCCAACGGCCAAACGCTTGCAGATGCGATCCAGCGAGGTGCCATTAACCGCCTGGCCGAATATGGCGACTCAAGCGAAGCATTGATGTCGTGGCTGTGTAATTATGCCCTTTCACGAGAACCAACAACCGAAGAACTGCGACTCGCGCGAGAGTTCTTAGGAACGAATCCAACGCAACAATCCGTCGAGGACTTGCTCTGGTCGGTTTTCATGCTGCCCGAGTTTCAACTCGTCCGGTAAGACGCAGAAAGCGTTAGCAAACATAGGAGTCGAAACGTGGACATCGGAAATATGTCTGAGCAACTGGCTCGTCGGCAATTCTTAAAGAAACTCGCCGCCGCCTCGACGGCCGCGATGATGGCGGGCGAACCTCGATTACTTGGCGCGGACGAAGCCGATGCGACCCAGCATCCTGAACCGACTGCCGATGCGTGCATTCTGATTTGGATGGCGGGCGGCATGGCGGCTCCGGATAATTTCGACCCGAAGCACTACGAGCCGTTCAAGGTTGGCTTGCCGGTCGAGAAGGTGATCAGCACGTTCCCGGCGATTGATACCGCGGTCGACGACATCAAGATCAGCGAAGGATTGGAGGGCATTGCTTCGGTGATGGATCGCGCAACGCTAATCCGCTCGCATGTCTTGCCGGATCTTGGTCATATTCTGCACTCCAGGCATCAGTACCACTGGCACACGGGGTACGTGCCGCCTCAAACAGTTGCTTGTCCGCACATCGGAGCCTGGATGGCTCGCGTACTTGGTCCCCGGAATCCCGTGATGCCGGCCTTCATTAATATTGGCCAACGATTGGAAGGCGTCGGCGAGAACGAAGAGATCAAGGCGTTCACAACGGCAGGATTCTTTGGCAGCGAGTTTGGTCCCATGAACTTGCCCTATCCCGAGGAAGCTGCTGCGGCGGTCCGGCCACCGAAGGGAATGCAGCCCGGGCGGTTCGAGAATCGCTACAAGTTCTTCCGCAAGCTCGTGGACAAGGCGCCGCAGCGAGATTACTTGTCTGACTATCAGCAGGAATCGATGTTACGTTCGCTGGAGAACGCCTATCGTTTGCTGGGGTCGAAAGAGCGAGAAGCGTTCGACATATCACTTGAACCAAAGGAGAGCTACGACCGGTACGACACCGGCCGATTCGGACGGGGTTGCTTGCTCGCGCGGCGGCTTGTCGAGAACGGAGCGCGCTTTGTCGAAGTCACGACCGAGTACATTCCGTTCATTCATTGGGACACGCACAAAGACGGACACACCACCGTCGATCGACTTCACAAAGAGATCGATCGTCCGATCACACAGTTGATTCTAGATCTGGAAACGCGCGGAATGCTCGACCGGACGTTGGTGGTTATTGCCAGCGAGTTCAGTCGCGATATGATCCTCGAGGGCGTTCCGGGCTCGAAGGCCCAGGATCAAGCAACTTTCAAAGTCGACAAGCTACAAGAGATGGCGCATTACGGATTGCACCGTCATTTCACGGGCGGCTCGTCGGTTGCGATGTTTGGCGGCGGCATGAAAAAGGGATTCTTATATGGCGAGACTGCCGCAGAGCGTCCCTGCTTGGCGATTAAAGATCCAGTCAACGTTGATGATCTTCATGCCACGATGTTTACAGCGATGGGAATCAGCCCTCAGACGGCGTTTGACGTCGAACGCCGACCGTTCTATGCAACCGAAGACGGTAAGGGGCGTTCTGTGTCGGAGTTGTTTGGTTGAGCAAGTCCCGCGGAGAATTCGCATGCACCAGCAACGATAGCATCGCCCTCTGCCGAGATTCTGGACTTGCCTCAGGATCGTGTTTGGCAAAGAATCCAGTCGCAAGCTGAATCGGAACGATCTCCAACCTGCATTCGCAGCGACCGGCATGACGCCGCAAAGCAGCTTGCTCTTGACGGCCATGCGCCCACATCGCCACGGACCGTTCAAATCGCATTCGACAATGGAGGTCCGCCGATGCTAGTTCTCTCGCGCAAAGAGCACGACAAGCTGCTGCTACCGACCCTGAACATCACGGTCGAAGTCGTTCGCATTCAAGGTAACACAGTGCGAATCGGTATCGACGCGCCGCCCGATGTGCCGGTCGTTCGACACGAAATCGCGGACTTAAAGAGCATCGAATTTGCACCGAGTGAACACGAGGCAAATCAACGGGTCGCGGAATTGGCAAAGTCGATTCGTACACGGACTGATTCATGCGCGAGTGCCCTGAACCTACTTCACGAACACTTGGACGGCGACATCGCGGCTCAGAGCCTGGTCGTTGACGTGTACAACGAACTCAGTGGCTTAGAGCGAGATACGAAGTTGGCCCTTGACGAGACGTCCGACTCATCCAGTGCGCCGCACGCGTTGCTGATCGATCGAGACCCCAACGAGAGTCGATTGCTGGCAAGCTATTTGCGACTCAATGGATTCGAAGTAACGACGGCGGATGATCGTGACGACGCGCTGGACTACCTCTCGCTTCATTCGTGTCCGGACTTCGTCCTCCTCGACATGCTCGCCGTTCAAGACGCGAGTTCGGAGTACTTGACGCAACTTCGCGACCGATCGCGAGACGACAAGCTAAAGCTCTTTGCCTTCAGCGACATCCAACCATCGGGCGTCGACCGCTGGTTCCCACGCCCCATTGACGCCGAGCGACTGGTCCGCGAATTAACAGCCGCCATCTCCGCTTGATTGTGATAAGTCGCCGATTGAACGGTACGCGGGCTGCCAGCGATTGGCACCCTTTCCGGATAGCGTTCGGCTTGGTAACTTACGACCAGAATTATCGATGCGGTAGCTCAGTTGGTAGAGCAACGGACTTTTAATCCGTAGGTCCTGGGTTCGAGCCCCAGCCGCGTCACTTCTCGCGATCGCTCGTACCACCAAAAGCGCGTATGAGCTTGCCTCGCCGAGCCATAAGGTGCGACAGGTTGTCGCGGGCAACATCGTGCGATTCGTTCACGTGGTCACGGAGGACGACCGATTCCCTTCACTCCATTTCACCTCGGGCCGGGACTTCTCGTCAAAGCTTCCAGCCCACGACATTTCTGGCTCACGTCGTTCGCTCTCGCGAATGTCCTGATCGACATCGAAGTTTTGTACTATCTGCGCCGAAATGATCCACCAATCCATCGCTACTTGCATACGTACGCTGGTGGCATTGCAATGGGGCTGCTCGCTGGCTTGTTGATGTTTGGCGTCGTTCAGCTCGCGTGCCGTCTTCTGCCCGCACGCTCGCGCTGGATTGAATGCGTGACATCGACGCCGAGACCCCGCTTGCTTAGTCAATCGCTTGTCGCGGGAGTCATTGGCGGCGTGTCGCACGTTCTCCTCGACAGCTTCATGCACCATGATATGAATCCACTGTGGCCAATCGTTGACGGCAATCCGTTGGCCGGAACCATCGGCGTTGCCACGTTACACATTGGCCTTGTACTTGCCGGTTTTTTCGGTCTTGTCCTCTGGCTTCTGCTCCGAGAATCGTAGACCGCCTCGCCGCACGGCAGCGCATTCCCGCAGAGATCCGGCATTCATGGCGCAGACGCCTCCGTCTTCATCCCCACGCGCGAGACCGGTTGACTTGAAGCGATGCGAGGATTTGAAACGGAAGAAGTAGCTGCTTACTTCGCCCGCTAACTCGCCTCAACGGGCGGCAGGTCGATTTCTCCTTCGAAAGGCAATTTCACAACACAACCAAAGAACCAGAAGTAGCATTCACGGTGGTCCGGCCCTTTGTATTGTTCGACCTCAACAACTAACGGGACTGCTGCCGAAGTAGACGACCAGTCGTTCGAGCCGTCGAAGACTCCCAACTCAGGATTGGCGTGCCGGTACACATCTTGGACGCCATCACTTTTCGTGGGACCCCAACACGCCGCGTAGCAGCAGACGAAAGTTACGATGACGATTAAGGTTCTGATAGAGAACTTTGGTCGCCAGGGTGCTGGTTGGTTGTGTTGGGATGTCATGGGCACTGTGCCGCCGAAGGCTCGCTTCAATTTGAGTTGAAGAATTACATTTTCCTTCGCGATGGATTGTGAAGCGGCCTGGTCGCGTTGAATCTTGCCTTCAAGTTGATTCCGATCAACAAACCAGCCTGAAGCCAATGCAATGACCACCATGCACAGTAGCAACTCACGAATGCTGCCATGCCTCCATCGCCGTCTCGCTCCATTCCGCTCATCATTTATGTCCGCCAGTTTACCAATTCGCCAACTCGAGGCTCCAGGAAACTCCGAGCCGCGACGCCACAATTGAACGACGCGGGCGGTGTTGAACTGAGATACGACCATTGGCAGACGATTTCGAACTGATTCGTACTTCTTGCCAATCAACACCGATGCACCGATAATCATTCCAACTGGCCAAAGTCGCAAGCAAGCTTGCCTAGCATAACCGTACATTGCTGCAGGTTGTCGATGGTAGAGTGCGTCGGCCGCGGCTGGCGACCGTTCTCATTCGCCTGCTGGATTCGCATAGATCGCGGTGAACGGCCCATTGTGATCCGATGACGCGCAGAATTCCGTGACGGGCCGTCTTGTTGCGTCAGCTGCGGCCCACCTCGTTCTGGATTCCGACCTCCATCCTTCGGCACACGTCATGAGCGATCCGAAGACACGCCACCGCCGTTATCGGCACTTCAGTTTGCGCACGTCACTCGTTGTGCTGACGCTCGTTGTGCTGACGCTCGTCTGCGTGTGGCTTGGCTGGCAGGTGAATCGAGCCAACCATCGACGGCAGGCGGTGGCTTGGGTGTTGCAGCTGGGATGCTCGGTGTCGTACGACTACGCAATCTACGATGCCAAGCCGCCAAGCGCAGAGTGGCTGCGGGACTTTTACGATTACGGGGTATACGTTGACCTCCGCAACACGCCGGTCCTCGACCTGACCCCACTCGCGAATCTGAAGAGCCTTCAAGAGCTTTGCCTCTGGGACACGCCCGTCACCGACTTGACTCCGCTGGCGAATCTGAAGAGTCTTAAATGGCTTGACCTCAGCGACACACAGGTCAGCGAAGAACAGTTCACGAAACTACGACAGGCGTTGCCGAACTGCAGTATAAATGCACGTATGCCCCCTATGACTCTGGGTGGCCAACGATGAATCGCTCGTTGGGGACTCAACACTTGGCTCGGCGCTGGTTGCCTTCGATGAGGGCGACGTCGGGCATTCCTCCGGTTGTGCGAACTGGCAACCTGGTGGCGGAAAAGACTGACCAACAAGAGTTGTTGTGGAATTTCAACCTGCAACTGGGTGAGGTTTCGACGTAACGCTGTGGAGGTGTGCCCGAATACTTGGTGATTCGCCCACCAAGGCCTCACGCTGCGTCCCTTCAGGAGCACATTGGGCGTAGTTCCAACATCATTGGCGTAAGAGCACGGACCGTCGCCATTTCGTCAGCGTTTATTGGCCGAACCTTCTAGAGGTTTTCCCAGGCCCCCGATTCAGCGCTTCGGAAAACGGCTTCGATCACTTTCATGTTACCTACCGCATCTTCGATCGGAGTGGGGACAGGCGTATCGTTTAAGATCGCTTGCGAGAACAGATCGCCTTGGATTCCGTACTGGTTGCAAGTGTCGAAGATGATCTCGTCGATCTCGGTTCCGCGTTGGTGCCACATCTTGCATGGTCGGTCTGGTGGCGCGTTGAACGGGATCTCAATCTCGACTCGCCCCGTTTCGCCAAAGAGGTTGACGCGTTGATAGGGAACCATCTGAGTCGAGCACGTGAAGGTTGATGTCCCAGACCCGAAATCGAGGATCACGGACGCGAGCCGATCGGTCTTGAAGTTCGGATCGAATTCGGCGACCCCGAACGCTCGCGCAGGCTCAGCTTCGAAAATGAACCGCGAAACCGAAATGGGATAGCAACCGATGTCCATCATTCCGCCACCTCCGATATCGGCCATGTTGCGGATGTTGGCTCCGTCATTGTTGAAATAAGAGAATGCCGATTGGATCGTGCGAAGCGGTCCGATGCCGCCTTCACGCACGATTTGTCGCGCACGTTGCCACTGAGGATGGTGGCGATACATGAACGCTTCCATCAGCTTCAAGTTGGGGTGACGCTGGCCCGCTTCGACGAGCTGCTGGCCTTCATCGGACGTCAGACCGATCGGCTTCTCGCACAGCACATGCTTTCCGGCTTCGAGTGCCTTGATCGACCACGAGACGTGCAGATGATTCGGAAGGGGATTGTAGATCGCATCGATATCGGGATCCGCAAGCAGTTCTTCATACGATCCGTAGGCTTTGGCGATCCCCAATTCATTCGCGGTTGCTTGGGCTGATTCGATGTTTCGCGAAGCGATGGCCGCGATCTCGCAGAACTCGGCCTGTTGCATCGCCGGCAAGACTTTCTCGGTACCGATCTTTGCCGTGCTAATAACTCCCCAACGAATCTTACTCATTCTGACAGCTTTCTATTCTAGGAGACGCCGCTTGGTGACATGGAGAACGCATTGTAGGCGTGCGTCAAGCCAGTTCAATCGGTCGGAACTCGTCGTCACTGCCCTGTAGACAATTGATTGATCCAACTAGAATGGAACGATGCTATCGATGGTGATTCCTGTCTTCAACGAAGAAGAAAGCTTGGCGGCGCTGCATGCCGAGTTGGTCGAGGTCGCGCGCGAGAACGGATACGAGATTGAAATCGTATTCGTCGATGATGGCTCGTCGGACGGATCGTGGAGCGAGATCGAGCGACTTGCTGGCGAGGATGATCGCGTCCGCGGAGTTCGCTTTCGCCGCAACTTCGGTAAGGCAGCCGCGCTAGACGCCGGCTTCGGATCTGCTCGCGGCGAGATCGTCTTTACGCTCGATGCCGACCTGCAAGACGACCCGCACGAGATCCCACGCTTTCTCGAAGAGCTTAACGGAACGGACGAGGCCGACTCGCTGGATGTCGTCAGCGGTTGGAAGCAAGTGCGACACGACCCCTGGCACAAAGTTGGCCCTTCGCGCGTGTTCAACTGGCTTGTCGGTTTTTTGACTGGAGTTCGACTGCACGATCACAACTGTGGCTTCAAATGCTATCGTCGCGAGATTTTCGACGAAGTTCATTTGTATGGCGAACTGCATCGTTTCGTGCCGGTGTTGGCTGCGGCGCGTGGCTGGCGAGTCGGTGAAATCGTTGTCAATCATCGTGCCAGGCAGTTTGGCCACTCGAAGTATGGCGTCGCCCGAATCGTTAAGGGATTCCTTGACTTGCTCACCGTCTGCTTTCTGACGGGATACGGGCGCCGTCCGCTGCATTTGCTCGGCACTTTGGGCTTGATCGGCTTCACGCTCGGCGGATTCGGCGTAATGGTGCTGTCGGTGTGGTGGATTGCCTCGCGATTAGACGGTGGTGTTGAAAATAATTTGCACTTGCACGAACGAGCGATCTTTTATTATTCGATGGGTGCGTTGCTGCTCGGCGGACAGTTCCTGTCCGTTGGCTTTTTGGCTGAGCTGATGACGGCGTTTTACGGCCGCGAGTCATCTTCCTACTCGATCCGTCAGACAACCTCTGAGCCATCATGATCGCGGCGCAAGACGATTCCTCGGCACAACTGCGGCGCTTCGTTTACACGTTGCTGATTGTAACTTCCGCAGCGACGATGGTCGGTCGCATCATGTCGGTCGAGTCGAAAAGCGGTAAGACGGCGATGCTTAGCGCCAACGATCGCAGTCGCTGGTGTACGATCCGTTCGCTGGTTGATCATGGCACGTACGAGATTGATGACGTCATCCGACGTAAGACGGACTGGTACACGATCGACATGGTCCGTCACCAGGGCAGCGATGGTCGCGAACACTACTACTCGAGCAAACCACCGTTACTGCCGACGCTGCTCGCCGGAGAGTACTGGCTGATCAAATCGGTTGCGGGAGTCACGTTGACGGACGGCCCATTCTATGTCGCACGCGTTATGCTCATGCTAAGCAACGTGCTGCCGATGGTACTATACTTTGTCGTACTCGCGTGGATTGTCGAATCGCTTGGCGCAGACAATTGGAGCAAGCTCTTTGTCATGACGTGCGCCACGTGGGGAACCTTTCTCACGACGTTTGCCGTCACACTCAATAATCATTTGCCCGGCGCGATCAGTGTGTTGTTGGCAACGTATGCGGCGATACGTATCCTTCATCATGACGACTTGCGAGTGCGTTGGTTCGTGATGGCGGGCTTGTTTAGTGCCTTCGCAGTCGCAAACGAGTTGCCATCTTTGGCGTTATTTGCGATGTACGGGATCGTATTCGTGTGGAAGGCTCCGAAGCAGACGTTGGCGACCTTTGTTCCTGCGGCATCTGTCGTGGCGATTGCGTTCTTCGCATCTACGTACGTCGGACACCAGAGCTTTCGACCTCCGTATGCTCATCGAGCCGACGGCCCAATCGTCGCTGAGGTGTTCGATAAATCTTCGCTATCGGTAACTGAAATAGATTTGCCATTGGTTACGGATGGCTTGCAAGATGTTGGAATCGAGATTAGCGCAAATGCAACATTTGTGCCGACGTTAAAGAATAATCGATGGATGTTGTGGGACCCGGAAACCGAGAATCGGTATGCCATACTTCGAACGGCCGGCTTTATTGAAGTCCGCGAATGGGATTCATGGTACGAGTACGAAGGAAGCTACTGGACGCCAGGAAACAAGGCAGGCGTCGACAAGGGCGAACCGTCGCGCGCGGTTTACGCTTTTCACGCGTTGCTCGGACATCACGGTGTTTTTTCGCTAACTCCGATATGGCTGCTCAGCGTGGTCGGTATCGGGTGTTGGCTCCGGCGAGGTCCGCGTTCACTGCAAGCGTTTGCCTTGATGGTCCTTGCTCTCACGCTTGTCTGCATCGTTTTTTACATCATGCGTCCTGAGAAGGACCGTAACTACGGAGGTGTCAGCTGTGGGTTTCGATGGTTGTTTTGGTTTACGCCTTTGTGGCTGATCTGCATGTTGCCAGCGACGGATCTGATCGCAAAGCATCGAGGTTGGCGAACCGCAGCGATTGCGTCGCTTATCATCAGCATCTTTTCGGCGACGTATGCCAGCATGAATCCTTGGTCGCATCCTTGGATCTTCGACTACTGGACGCATCTTGAGTGGATCGCATATTAGTGCGTTCAAAATTCCAGTCGGCGAAACGCTCTGATCCCGATGCGAAGCGGGACAATCGTCGCGGTTGCGGCGAGAACGAGCATCAGGCTGAACCCGATGATCACAGCGCCGGGTGTTCCGAGCCCGATGGTGCCACCGAAGATTAAGCTTCCATTCGGTTCGATTTTCGATAACCAAGTGGTCTCGGTCCAGAAGAAGCAGGGAACTGCGGTCAGAAGCACGACCGCAATGATATAGAGGGCGCTCAACACAAGATTGAGTGTGCCGCCAAATCCCGCCGCGATTTTCGACGGCGAGGGCTCACGCAAGTTCGGCAATCGGGCACCGAATCCCACCGCCATCGCGGCTAGACCGATGCAAAGCATCCAGCATGTTACTTGATGAATGGCGGCAACGAACGGCAGACGTGTGGCGATCTTTAAGCTGATGTCACTGGCCAACACGAGCATAGAGCAGGGCGGTATCGTTCCGACGCATGCGAACCAAAACTTGCCCCAGAGCACCAAGTCGCGTTTGATTGGCGCCGTGCCGAGTACCCAAAAGCGGCGTCCTTCGAGACTGATCATTGGAAAGATAAATCGAGTTGTGAACGTCGACAGAATCAATCCGACGACTGCGACATTGAGAAAGCTGATGACCGTGACCCATTGTTCCAGGGTGCCGGCATAATCGAAACGGCGCACGTTAAAAAAATACAGAAGTAACAAGCTCGTGAAAATTGCGAACTGAGACCACTGCATGGGATCGCGGCGAAACAGTCGCAGATCTTTGATAACAAACATCCGCAGCGTCGGAGGCAGTGGGCGGCAGAAGAAGGCTACTGTTCGATCGATCCAGCTGATTCGATTGTTTCGTTTGGTTCGAGTGATTCCCTGTAGCTCGCTGAACGAAGATCGGAAGCAGCGATTTGCAACTGCTGCCAGGACGAGCAGCAGCAGCAGCGCGTTCGATGCGAGTACCGCGAGGAAGTAGAAGCTTTCCAACCACGCCGGGCGACCAGTCGTGGACTGAGATGGATGTGCCGCTTCAAGCAAGCCAGTACTCAACCACCAACTCGGCAGTAAACGTTGCTCGGAATACTCCAGTCGTGCCAAGACATCCTGAAACCAATTCATCGTCATCAAGTCGCGATTCTGATACGCCAAGACATGCCAACCGAAGTACAGTCCAGTCGCGATGACGAGACCAACGAGAATGACTAACGCATGCAGCCGGACCGTCGGCAGCAGGCGTACCACGAGAAGGCATCCGATGGCTCCGATCCCGGCGGGAATCAAAACAAATGCAAGCATGAATGGGATGAGCAGTAGATAGTAGTACCATGGCGAGAGTGCGGTATCGCCGTAGGCGATTAACATGGGGCTGCCAAGTAACACAAAGCCCCAACAACTGAAGAACACGGCTTCGTGAAATTTGTGAACGACAATCCGCTCGGGGCGCGAAGGTGTGGTAAGTAGAAACTTAACTTCCTCCGTCTTGAACAGGTTTCCGTACATGATGATCGCGGAGGAGAACATCAACATGACGGTAAGAGCTAGGAAGAAAACGTTGAAAATTGCATGGACAAACTGAGTTCGCATCCCGTCGTGAATCAATCCGGAATGAATGAACTGGAAGCCCTGCTGAAAGAGAATGTATAGCCCGACCCACATGACAACGCTTGCAAAGGTGATGGACATCAGTTGCACACGCATAGCCCGAAATGCATGGCTGGTCATCGTGTTCATCCGACGGACGCGAAGCATCCAATACGCTCGCGATTCCGAACCCGTCGTCGGCAGGTTCTTGGTCGAAGGTGCCTCGAGTTGAATTTCGGCGGTTGCCATAACGCTTCACTCTATGAACCGAATGTAGGGTGTCGGCGTAAGCCGCGCCACCCAATCTGAAGCCTGATGGTGCCGCTTACGCCGGCACCCTACGGCATTCCAAGAATCAAGAAACAAAATTCGCAGGTTCTTCTTCCGTCAGTGTTAGGAACATCTGCTCAAGCGATTCATCGCTCGACAATTGCTCACGGAGTTCTGCGACCGTGCCAAGGAACTGAATCTTTCCCTGACTCATTACTCCGATTCGATCGGCGATTTCTTCCGCAACGGCCAGCGTGTGTGTGGACATGAAAACCGTTCCACCACGACGGACGCGTTTCTTTAGCAAGTCTTTGACCAGGCGCATGCTGCGAGGGTCGAGGCCGACCATCGGTTCGTCAACGATCAGCAACTCCGGATCATGAAGCAGGGCGGAGGCGAAGACCAGCCGTTGCTTCATACCGTGCGAATAACTTTCGGCAAGTTGGTCAACGAAGCCGCCAAGCCCAAAGTCGACGATCTGCTTCTCGATATTAGCCGCCGCGACGTCGAGCGGCAGGCCGTACATATCCGCAACGAACTGAAGGAACTCGCGCCCGGAAAGTTTGTCGTAGAGATAAGGTTCGTCGGGGACGTATCCGACGTGCAGACTGGCATCGCGAGTTGCCGTCACGATGTCAAAGCCGGCGATCTCGATGGAGCCTGCGGTCGGTTGCAACAGGCCTACCATCATCTTAATTGTCGTCGTCTTTCCCGCGCCATTGTGTCCCAAGCACGCGAACAGCTCACCACGCGGAATCTGCAAATCCAGCTGATCGACGGCCGTCTTGGTGCCGTACTTTCGGGTTGCTTGTTTGATGTCGATCATGCTAATCCTGCCGTGCGTTCAGTTTGACCAAAGGCGCTGTTGCAGTTCATCGAGCTTGTCGATGCGAGGGTCAATTGCCCCTTCATTCTCACGTTCGAATGTCAACTCAAGCCCCGAAAAACGAACTTGCTGTCGAAGTACTGCGCCGTCTTTGGGGCGAATCCATTCGCGACTGATCGGATCGCGAGTCGCCTGAACGCCGGAACCTGCTTCCGTTCGATAGGTGACGAGCATCGTTTCTATGTCTCCACTTCCCCACATGATGATGTCATGCTTTTCGACCTCAGCTTGCAAGATTTGAACTGGACTATTGGGTGGAAAGGAGCGAAACACTGGGATCGTCCACTTCTGGCCAATGTAAAGATCCTTCAACTGGGGACGCGGCGAGAGCGAGCCTTCAACCAACGCTTCAGGCGGCAGTTGAACGGAGTGCTTGAATGTCTGCCCCGAGCCGAAGCTGCCGCTGGACAGCTGGGCGACGATCTCGAGCTTGCCATCTTCCTGGACAGTGCCCTCCAGCTTTAGGAAGTCCTGAAAACCACTCAGGTCGATGTTGGTGTCGAAACGTGACAAACGGCGATCTGTATCGAACGTCATCCGCGTAGCCACCACCATGTCGAGATCGATACCGCGACTGTTTTGGAGCAGCGGCTTGACGACGGCAGCGACGGGGCCCAGCATTTCGGACAGTATCGCTTCGAGCGGCAAGTCCTCGAATTCGACGAATGTCAGCCGGTCCAATTCTCCCGTGGGACATGTTTCAACGCGACTAGCTGAATAACCAACCGTTCGCCCTTCCCAGCGAATCTTCCACGCGTCCGGCAAGGCCGCGCGAACCTCCGGCTCCAGGGCACTTGCGTAATCAGGTGGATCACCGCCGAGCATCGGAGGGATCACCTTCTCGGCGAGCAGCCAAGTCATTGCGATCATCCAAAAGACGATCACCAGTCCGTTAAAGGTACGGCCAAACATAAGATAAGACGAACTGTCGTTTGCCGAAGAGGAGATTTGATTCGAGCGATCACCAGTATTCTACTCAAAACGGTCCGCGAAAGGGATGTGTCGATCTCGCGATCTGATAATCGAGGTTGCATTAATTTGGCAAAGGACTGATATTACCGACGATCGTAGGCAGTAAAATTCGCACGGAGGCGCTTTCGATGGAAGCTCGTAGGATTCAGTTTTGTAGTTCGCTCTTAGTTCTTCTCGTCGCAACGATGGCGATCGGTTGTGGTGGAAATGCCCCAACGGCAAGCATCCCCGCAGACGATTCCAGCAGTACCGCGAATACTGTCGACGTTTCCGGTGGCGGCGCTGCAACGCTCAGGGCGACCCCGTCAGACGCACTGTCTCCCGCAACGATTGTCCCAGAGAAGAATCTGTTTCCCGAAGTCGTGATCAGAACGTCGTCGGGAAATGTGCGAGTTCGGTTGAATGCCGAGAAAGCTCCAGTGACAGTCGAGAACTTTCTGGACAGTTACGTTAATCGTGGATTCTACACCGACACGATCTTTCATCACGTAGATCCCGGATACGTCGTTACGGGCGGATACGGAAGCAACGGCGAAGCGAAAGAAGTGCGGGCACCGATTCGCAACGAGGCGAGTAACGGTTTAAAGAATGTACGCGGTACGCTCACGATGTCTCGTTCGCCGGAATACGCAGACAGTGCGACGTCACAGTTTTTCATCAACGTGACCGCCGCAACTTCGTTAGACTATGACGAGGCCAGTGAGAATGCGGGGTATTGTGTCTTCGGAGAAGTCATTGAAGGCATGGAAGTGATTGACCAAATCGCCAAGGCCGAAGTTCATGACACCGGCGATTTCCCGCAGATGCCCGTCGAAGCGATTGTTATCACTTCGATCGAACAAGTTGATTGAGACGCGGCTCGAAATTACAGTCGGCAAGAACGAACAAGAGCCGGTGCATCAGCGAGACAAATCGCGATGCACCGGCTCGTCGTTTTTGTAGATGTCCGACTCACGTTGGGCGAACTAGTCGTCGAGTTCCTCACCGCTGTCAACATCCGACGTTGTCTCTTCGGTTGTGATCGCGTCGGATGCTTCTGGCGTATCCTCGTCGGTTGTCTGAGTTTCCTCTTCCGTTACCGACTCGTCTGCAACAGGCTCGGTAGCTTCTTCAACCGCATCCTCTTCTGTTGTCGCTTTGTCTGCATCAACAGGCGTCGCGTTTTCAGATACCGGAGTGGTTTCTTCGTCATCGACGACGACAACGCGATCTAGTTCGGCGGGGTCGACCGTGAGCCACTTCTCGCGAGTCTCCTCCGGCGCTGAGGCACGCCAGATCGCGAGGACTTCATCGACTTTGACGTAGGGGTTGCCGGCTTCGTTACCTGGCTGGCCGGCTTGTTTCGGTCGCAACGGAACCCAAAGCATGTCGATGACATTGCTGTCGCGATAGAAGTAGCCGCCAACGATCTTGCCACTGGCGTCGAGGTTCAACATGTAATGGAAATACTTCACTCGCTTAATACGAGGGCTTTCGTCCCATTCGCCATTGCTGTCCTTGGCGTAGGCGATGTTCATCTTGACTTCGACTTCTCGCGGAGAATGCTCTGCCGAAGAAGTTGAATAAGCGTAGACGGGATAGTTCCACTTCTCTTCGGATGGATCAGATTCCATGCCTAGCGGATGATCGCCCCGTCCAACCCAGTTCGCGATGATCGCGTGGAACACACCAGCATTTACTTGACCCTCGTTGGCACCCGCCAAGACTTCGTGGTGGTTGTAGATATAGATCTCTGCGAGCAAACCTTTAATGTCGGAAGGCGAGAAGGTGACGCCGTTTCGAGTCACACTTTCGACAGGTTCAGCATGACGAATTGCGGCAGAAGTCCATCCGTTACAGTGACCGTACCAATCTGGTGTCCGCTCACGCGAAAACAGCCGCCCGCCGAATAGGCCGGGCTGGCGTTCGGTCATCGACGTGTCACGCTTTTCATAGCCTGTGGCCAATCCGCGTCCGCCATTGAAAGCACGATCGTACTTCGAAAGCGATCGCTGCGTGCCGCCGGCGGTGTCCGGATAGATGTATCCCGAGTAAGGCACGCGCCACTCTTCGACACCACCCTTTTCCGGCAGCACGTCGTACTGCCACGTAAACGGTGTTTCCCACAACTGCTCAAACGTCTCGTTCTGTTTCACGACCTCAGCGCTCGGGATCGGTGCTCCCAAAGCGGTGAGGGCGGTTATTGCAACAAACAAGGTACTCATATCGAAGTAGCTCCCAGTGAAAAGGCGGTTTCAATTGTTCATCGGCACGTAGGGGGCCGGTCTCGCGTCTTGTCCGGTATGTTCGGGAATTGCGGGCATGAAGCTAAGGCAAAGAAGTGAAACAACCGGTCCAATCGATACAGTCGAATCGCGTTCTCGCTCATGGGCGGCGCAGGTGTTCGAAGAATCACACCAACTCTGACTGGGTGCGTTCTTTTGTCGTAGAGTTTGGCAGCTAGGGGATTTGCGCACTCTTGGCGCGATGGAGTCGATAATCTGAGAGATGTACGGACCGTCCACGCTTATGATGCAAACTGAACTATCCGCGATTGTCACCTATAATCCCATCGCCATCTCCGGCGAATCCACGCTCGGCGAGCTGGTCGAAGTGTTGGGGAACGCCGATTATCATCACTGGCCGGTTGTCGACGACCAGCGCCACTTGATTGGGATGCTATCAATCTCAGATCTCGTGCGTACACTCGAAGCTGGGGCCAATGCCATCGCGGCATCCGAAGATCGACGCGACGAACGGCGGGAGGCAATTCGTACTCAGGCCGTCAGGGAAGTCATGTCGCCGCGCGTTTTAAGCATTCAGCAGAACGAGTCACCAGTAACCGCATTACGGACTCTGCTGGAATACGGAATTCACTCTGTGCCGGTACTCACGGATCGATATTTGACGGCGCTGGCAACCACAAGCGACTTTCTTCGCGAATTCTCTTATGGCGAATCGCTGGCAGCTTGCACTGCGGTGAGCGAGGCGATGCAGTCGCCTTGCGAACCACTCGATTCCGACGCATCGCTCGATGACGCTGCGATGTTGATGCACCTTACACAGGCTGACGCGATTCCTGTGGTGCGCGGTGATTTGCCACTCGGAGTTGTTTCGCGCCGCGACTTGGGCGTGTTAAAGCTTCAACAAACTTTGCACGACTTGTTTGGAGAACAGTTACCGGCGGAACGCGCTGCGTCAATCTTGGCACTAGCCGCATCAGCGCCTACAATTCGTCCCGGCGAGCGACTCAGTAGCGCTGCCAACCTGATGATCGAACATCGGCGACAAGCGATCGCTGTCGTTAATCAAGCCGGACGCCTGCTTGGTGTCGTGACAGAAGAGATGGTACTCCGCGCGATGCTGGATGCGATGTGCTCCTGACACCGCCGCGAAAGCGCATTCATGAAAGCCTGGGACAAGCTGAACGCAGAGATCATCAGCTGCGTGCGATGTCCTCGGCTCGTGCAACATTGTGAGAAGATCGCTCGTGAGAAGCGACGTGCCTACCAAGATTTCGATTATTGGGGCAAGCCGGTGCCCAACTTCGGCGATCCGCGCGCGAAGTTGTTGATCGTTGGGCTCGCTCCGGGGGCACATGGAGCGAATCGGACGGGTCGCATGTTTACCGGCGACCGCAGCGGCGATTGGTTGTTTCGTGCTCTTCATAAGTCCGGCTTCGCCAACCAACCAAACTCATCAACGGTGGATGATGGTTTGAAACTCGTGAACTGCGCAATCACGGCCGTTTGCCAATGCGCACCTCCCGATAACAAACCAACTCTGGATGAAGTCCAACATTGTCGGCCGTTTCTGCAGCAAACGATTGACCATCTTCCGGTTCGCGTGTTTCTGGCTTTGGGGCAACTCGCTTGGAAGGCCATGATTGCGGAAGCGAAACGACGCAAATGGTGGGTCGGAAAACAACCCAAATTCGGACATGGTGCCCAGGCAAAGCTCGCGGAGGATCGCTGGTTACTGGGCAGCTACCACCCCAGCCAGCAGAACACGTTGACGGGACGCCTGACTGAACCAATGTTTGATCGTGTGTTCCGAGACGCCAAGCGTCTGATGCGTTAATTCGGCTCGCGTTGTCGCTTTTTCTTCCTTTCGCTATAATCCGCTGCTTGCACCAGAACGCCTAACTTACGGCGTAATTGCGATTCAGTATTGGCTCGCGAACGCCGTTAAATTGACGAAAAACAAGGAATCCAAACGACGAACCAACGGATCGGCATTGGCCATGATACGCACCGCCTCGCCGAAGGCGGCCCGCTTCGTATTGGTGGCATTGAGATAGCGCACGATCGACATGCTGTCGGTCATAGCGACGCAGATGTGTTGTTACATGCAATCACCGATGCAATCCTCGGAGCAGCGGCCTTGGGCGATATCGGCGAGTCGTTTCCGGACACCGACGAAGCAAACCGTAATCGAGACTCTGCTGAGATGTTGACACTGGCCTACGCAAAGGTCGTCGAGGCGGGTTTTCGAGTCGTTAACCTAGACTGCATCGTGTTCGCACAGCGACCTAAACTCGGCACGCATAAGGAAGCGATTCGCAAAAGAATTGCCGCAATCTTGGAGATCGCTTTCGACGCGGTAGGCGTTAAAGCGAAAACTGGCGAAGGGGTCGACTCGGTTGGAAAGGAAGAGGCCATAATGGCGCAGTGCGTCGTCTTGCTAGAAGCTCGCACCTAGATCACTCTGCTCGCGATAGTCGCGTTTCGCTCTGCGAAAAATGCGTCTGTTTGGGGACCGAACAACGACTATTCAAAGGATTGATATGTCAACTGCCACTGCACCCACCACGGAATTGACACAAGGTCAAAGCTTGATGAGTATTCGCCTTTACAACACGTTGACGAAGACAAAAGAGCTTTTCGAGCCGATCGCGCCGGGGCGGGTCGGGATCTATCTCTGCGGACCGACGGTTTACAAAGAAGCTCACATCGGCCACATGGTTGGACCCGTAATCTTCGACACGATCAAGCGATACCTAACCTATAACGGCTTTGAGGTGAATTGGGTCGTCAATATCACGGACGTCGACGACAAGCTGATCGCTCAATCGCAAGAACGCGGGATCTCGATGTCCCAAGTGGCAACTGAGATGACGATGGACTACTGTGCGAACCTTTTGGCGATGGGCGTCGATCAGATCACGAGCATGCCTCGAGCGACTGAGAACATGGACGAGATCGTCGGTTTCATCGAAGGCTTGATCGAGAAGGGCTTCGCCTACGAATCGGACGGCGACGTTTTCTTCGACGTTCAAAAGGATCGGCAGTACGGAAAGCTCAGCAATCGTTCCGCGGATGATCAACAAGGCGAAGGTGGCGGAGCTGCGGCGAAGAAACGCTCGGCCAGCGACTTCGCGCTCTGGAAATCAGCCAAGGCTGGTCAGCCCGCGTGGGACAGCCCTTGGGGCCAAGGACGCCCAGGGTGGCATATCGAATGTTCCGCGATGAGTCGTCGGCTGCTCGGGGAATCGTTCGACATTCACGGTGGCGGATTGGACTTGATGTTCCCGCATCACGAAAATGAAATCGCACAGAGCGAATGCTGTCACGGCACGCCAATGGCGAAGTATTGGATGCATAACGGACTGCTGCGGTCGGGAGAAGCTGGCAAAGTGGGTGGCAAGGGCGACCGCGAGTCACAAGCAGAAGAGTCGGTGGAACAAGCGGCGAGCGGAAAGATGAGCCGTTCGGCAGGGGCCGGTGGTTTACGTGGTCAAATCGAGCGACACGGCGGTGAAAAGATTCGCTTCTTCCTGCTGAAGACGCACTATCGCAGTACTGTCGTGTACAGCGAGGCCGCACTGGATGAAGCGGCGATCGCGCTCGACAAGTTTTATGTTTTCTTTGAACGCTACGAACGGATCGCCGGTCGCACTTTCTATCTTGCTGCTGGCGATGATCGCCAGTTGAACACCCAGAGGAGCGAAGGTGACTTTGCGCCAAGCGATAGCGGCCTGCTTGCAGAAGTCAAAAACTACCGCGATACGTATCTTGCCAAGATGGATGACGACTTCAACTCCGGCGGTGCCGTCAGCGAACTCTTTAACTTGCTTGGCGCGTTGAACAAGTTTGCGGATCAGCAACATCTTGAAGAAGCATCGAAGCGGACGCAGGCTGCCATAGATCAGTTCCTTCGTGGCGTCGAAACATTGCGAGAGTTGGCAGCCATTTTGGGATTGTTCCTCAAGCCCGTGACGTCTACTAGTTCTGGGGGCGTCGAAGTAGTATTGGACAAACTAGTTCAGACATTCATCCAGATGCGCGCCGATGCCAGAACGAACAAGGATTTCGCCATGTCCGATCGAATTCGAGACGATCTCACCGCAGCAGGCATCACGTTAGAAGATCGTAAAGAGGGAACGACTTGGCGACTGGGTTGACTTGGCGCCTCGGTCAATAAATAGGAACGCCGGTTGTCGTCAAACAGCGGGATCGCGCAAGGATGGTCATGACAGAAGCGACAGTAATCGGTGAGAAGATTCTTGGTGTCGATCCCGGGCTCAACATCACGGGGTATGGAGTTCTGGAGATCACTGCCGCTGGGCCGAAACTCACCGAGGGAGGCGTCATCCGTGGCGGAAAGGATCGTTCACTTGAGGCTAGGTTATGCGAGCTGTATGCGGGGCTGAACGAGGTTCTTGATGCCTTTCAACCCGCCGCCATGGCAATCGAAGAACTCTATTCACACTACGAGCGTCCACGAACTGCGATTCTGATGGGGCATGCGCGAGGAGTTTTGTGTCTGGCGGCAGCACAACGACAAATCCCAATCCGGCATTATGCATCGACCCAAGTCAAGCGAATGCTCACCGGAAACGGTCGAGCGCCGAAGGTTCAAATGCAGTTAGCCATTTGCCAGGAGTTGGGTCTGGCTGCGCCACCTGAACCAGCCGACGTCGCTGATGCGCTCGCGATTGCTTTGTGTCACCATCACCTTGGGCGAAAGGTCGCCTAATCTCACCCTGAAAGAACAGCCTTGATTACGAAGCTTACCGGCGAGTTGCTCTCGGTCGAAGACGATGCGGTTACGGTTTCTGTTGAGCCGTTTGAATATCAGGTTTTGATTCCCGACTTCAATCGACGGCAACTTCAATCACAAGTTGGAACGACCGTCAGCTTCCACACGATTCATTACATGGAAGGCAATCCTGCGCACGGGCGTCTGACGCCTCGCCTCATCGGCTTTCTTCGCAAAGTGGAACGCGAGTTTTTTGAGATGTTTTGCTCGGTCGATGGGGTCGGCGTCAAGAAAGCGTTGCGAGCAATGGTCAAGCCAGTGCAAGATGTGGCGGTTTTGATCGAAGAGCAGAACACAAAAGGCTTGTCGACGCTGCCCGGAATCGGAGCGGCGACATCAGAACGAATCATTGCCAAGCTGCGTCGCAAGATGCCGAAGTTCGCGTTGCTGGTTGGACGTGACGAACCGAGTGCCGCCGATGACGGTCAGCGCGATGTGGTCGAGGATACGTTCCAAGCGTTGTGTGCTTTGGGGCATAGTGAATCGGACGCCAAGCAGTTAATTGACGCGGTTCTGGAGACGAAGAAACGCTTCAAGGACGTTAACGCTCTGTTGACGGCGATTTATGAGCAAAGTCATGGCCGAGATTGAATACATCGAATCGTCGACGCAAGGAGAAGCCGACGAACCAATCATCGACCAAGACGCGGCAACTCCTCAAGGGCGACCTTGCGAAGCTTGTGGCTGTCCAATTGAAGCGGAAGACAAATTCTGCGCGGCATGTGGTCTCGCTCACGTCGTTGAAGCCAGCGTCGTCCCTGAAACGATCGAGAGCGGCCAAAAACGTTTCCGCTGTGATAACTGCGGCAGCGAAGTTGCGACAACAGCTGAGCAGCGCAGCTATGTCTGTCCTTTTTGCGACTCGACCTACGTCGTCGAATTGCAGCAATGGACCGATCGGCAGCGTCCTGAATTCATTGTCGGTTTCGGCGTCACACGTGAACAGGCGCAAGAGAAGTTCCGCGAGTGGATTAAGGAAAACGCGTGGTTTCGTCCTGGCGATTTACGCACAGCAACACTTGCTGACAAACAGCAGGGAGTTTATCTGCCTTTCTGGTCGTTTTCGATGCTCGCTCAAAGTCGCTGGTCCGCGACGATTGGCGAATACTGGTACCGCACCGAAACCTATACAACAACTGATTCGAAGGGGAATACGACTACGCATACGAGGCAAGTTCGCGAAACGGAATGGTGGCCGCTGTCAGGAAATCATCATCATTACTACGCCGGCTATCTGGTTTCTGGCAGCAAAGGTCTTCCGCAAAAACAAGCCGAACGCATCAAGCCTTTCAATTTGCCGGCGCTCAAGCGTTACGAACCGTACTACCTCGCCGGATGGTTGTCGGAAGAGTATTCGATCGAACGCGACGCCGCTCTTCAGATTTGCCAGCAGGAGTTTTATAACCGCGAGCGGAACAATGTTGCCGCCTTCCTGCCCGGCAACACACATCGCGCACTTGAACTGTCGACGCGTTTCCACTCGATCAACTCGGATCTTTGTTTACTGCCGGTTTATATTTTGAGCTACCGATATCGCGATCAGGTCTATCGCTTTCTCGTGAATGGTCAGACTGGCAAATGCGTCGGTGATAAGCCACTGTCATGGCAACGCATCACTATGTTGATTGTTGCGGTGGTTTTGTTGATTGGATTAGTAGTCGGTGGAGTGATGCTCGCGCAAAATGTCTGACCTCCTTCAGAAATGTTCGGTCTGCCAAGCCCTCGTCGACGAGGAAGATCTGTTCTGCGCGAATTGTGGCACGGAAGCTCCCGAGCGGCAATCGGTCGCCGAGAATTCGACTCAAACGTTCCGACACAACTTCGAGTGCCAGGGTTGCGGTGCCTCGATGAGCTACGATGCCAGCGCACAAACGCTGCGCTGTCCGTTTTGCGGTTCCAGTCATCTCGAAAACAAGCCCGATGCGAAAGCGTTGGCTCCCAATCGCGTCGTTCCATTAGCGGTCGATCGCGATAGTGCCGTGGCGACGATGCGCCGTTGGCTGGGCAAAGGGTTCTGGCGTCCGAGCGACCTCTCTGAGCGAGCTGCTGTCACGACGATGACGGCGGTTTATGTTCCTTACTGGGTATTCGCGGCTAAAACATTTACGTACTGGACAGCCGATTCGAGCCAAACGCCGTTCGGAGCTCGTGGTGATTGGGTGCCGATGTCCGGCGAGCATCGCGGCAGCTACTTGGGACTGCTCGTTGGCGCGAGCAGCGTCCTCACGCCTGGCGAGACTTCCGAATTATGTCCCTTCGATATTGCTCGTGGTGTCGCTCCGGACCAGATTGATCTCGACAACGTCATCGTCGAGCAGTTCCGTGTTCAGCGTAAGTATGCCAGGCCATTGGCACGGGCAGGGCTGGAAAATCTTGAACGCGACGCATGTGCGCAATACGTACCTGGTCGCAACCGAAAGCTGAAGGTCAACGTTCGTCTCGAAGGTTTGTCGAGCGAGCCGGTCTTGTTGCCGATCTGGGTAATGGCCTACCGGTACCAAGATCGCGTCTTTCGATTCTTGATCAACGGCCAAACTGGAAGAGCGACGGGACAGGCTCCGACATCTTGGAAAAAGGTATTCCTCGCAATCATTATCGGGATCGCAATCCTGCTGACGATCCTTGGACTGCTCGGGCTTGGCGGTGCAATTGCGACATCGGATGCGGGCGAGCACGGGGCGCAAGGCGTTCGCAACGCGTACCGGGCGACTCCGGTGTCTGCTATGATGCGCAGCAATCATTGCTGATTACCGTGCTTGTCTGATGAGGATGGAGCTGACACCGACGATGCCGCGAGAGACTGTGTTAGAAGGCGTGCCCGAGCCGCCAGAGGATGACGATCGCGACTTGCGCCCGCAGACGATGCGCGACATGGTCGGGCAACGTGAGGTGCGAGAGCGATTGGAAATCGCCGTCGACGCCGCGCAGAAGCGTGGCGAAGCGCTGGGGCACATTCTGTTTGATGGACCGCCCGGTCTGGGTAAAACGACGTTCGCGCATTGCATCCCGAACGAAATGGGTGCCACAAAGCAAATGGCCAATGGTGCGGGATTGACGGCGCCCAAAGACCTGCTGCCTTACCTCACGAACTTGAGCGAAGGTTCCATTCTGTTCATCGACGAAATCCATCGCGTTCCTCGATCCGTCGAAGAGTATCTGTACACCGCGATGGAAGATTTTCGGATCGATATCGTTTTGGGAGACGGTGTGAACGCTCGCACGTTGAACATGCCGCTCAAGCGCTTCACACTGATTGGGGCGACGACGCGATCTGGCATGTTGTCGGCTCCGTTGCGTGACCGATTTCAGATTCGGGAACACCTTGCGTTCTACGACGTCACCGATCTAACTGAGATCGCTCGAAGAAACGCTCGCAAGCTGAAAGTGCAATTGGACGATGACGCAGCGAAAATGATCGCCGGACGCTGTCGCGGTACTCCGCGAGTTGCTAATAACTTGCTCCGCTGGCTACGTGATTACGCCGACAGTCGAGCCAACGGACATATCACGACCGAAGTCGCCAACGCCGCGCTCGAAATGGCCGGTGTCGACGATCTTGGGCTCGGCCCGCACGAACGCCAGTATCTTGAAACGCTGATGCGAGTCTTCAGCGGCGGCCCCGCCGGAATCGAAGCGATTGCGCACACGATGAATGTCGCCGTCGACACGTTGACCGACGACGTGGAGCCGTTCTTGCTGAGAAGCGAGTTACTTGTTCGTACTCCGCGCGGTCGTATGGCGACGGTGAAATCCTACAACCATTTAAAAACGGAGCCGCCGAAGAATTCTGGAAGCGATGATGATCAGTCGAAGCTGTTCGATTGAACGCAGAAGGCGACGACCAGAAAAGTTTTCGCGAATTTAATTGACAAGCGGTGTGGGGAGCGTAAACTGACGCGCGTCTCATCCAGGCGACTGCGAGGTGGGCAGTCGAGGCAGACGAGATCACTCGGAGCAGTGTGATTGAATGATCACATCCGGGCGGATGGCAGTGATGGCGATCAATCCGAACCAAGAGGTTCGAAGGAGCAGTCGATGAGTAAGCCGCGTTGGTCCTGGCAGTGGGAGTCGTTGAAGTTCTGGAATCTGGGGGGGGGGGCGTAGAAGGCGCAAGGCTGCGTCGCACAAGAATCGCCTACTACGTGTGGAATCGCTCGACGCGCGCGTCGTGCTGGCCAGTGATTCGTTCGTTGGCCCGCTCCCGGAACCGATCGCTGCGATCGTCGAGTCGCAGATTGCGGCGGCGACCGCCGAAGCCGAGGCGACGCCGATGGTCGCATTCAACTACGACGTCAATCGCGACGGCCAAATCGCGCCCATTGATGGGTTGTTGGTTGTCAATGCGGTAATTGATGTAGCCGCGGGCGTGCCGGTCGCGGAAGGAAGATTTGCGGCCACGGACGTTAACTCGGACGGAGAATTGACCGACGCGGATGTCGCGTTGATGATCGAACACATCGAAGCAACGCTGGTCGCCGCCAGCGGAGCATCCGCGCAGCCATTGGGCGAAAGCGAAGGCGTTGTCCCCTGCGAAGAAAACCCCGCCTGCGATCCGCCAACGCCAACGCCACCAACTCCAACGCCACCAACGCCACCAACTCCAACACCAACAACCCCGACCCCAACACCAACAACCCCGACTCCAACACCAACCACTCCGACTCCCACACCAACAACTCCGACTCCCACACCGACGACCCCGACTCCAACACCGACCACTCCGACACCCACACCGACCACTCCGACTCCCACACCGACCACTCCGACTCCCACACCGACCACTCCGACTCCAACACCAACATGTTCAACTCCGGTGGCCGTTGACGATGGTCCTTTTATGGCTGGGATGATGTCCGGCGGTGATTTGATGAGCAACGATACCGCCGCGGGAAGTATGATCGTTGTTAGCTTGCCGGCGCATGGGAAGCTATTCGGCGGCAGTGGCGAACTGGGCGTCGGGGACACGTTTTCGACTTGGTCCTACACGCCCACCAACGACAGTGCCGACGAAGGGTGGCACGGCACCGACACTTGGAGTTACAAGGTCCAGGAGGCTTGCATGGACGGATCGACCCAGGACAGTAACAGCGCCACCGTCACCGTCAACGTTCCCGAAGTTGATATGGTCATTTATCACGGACAGGGAGGGGCGGCGGTCGACAAGACGAAGGAGCAAGTAAAGAATAAACTTGATGCCAACGGCGATGTTGAACTGGATGCGCACGACAACAAAATCAAGGTCGGAGAAGGTGCCTTTACAGTTGCCAACCAGAATGACACTGACAATGACGAAAAGGTTGATTCAACAGATGACGATTTCGCCCTGACCGGCGGTATCAAGTTCGACGACGATGGCCGTGACGAAATCGATTTAATACGGATCGTGCTAAAGAAGCCATCCATCTATAAGGATGGCGATACGGTGATGTTTAATGCCTCTGGTCCTGGGGGTAGCGATAGCGTAAGGATATGGAAAGAGAAGGTTCGAACACACCGCATTGACGACTTTGAATCGTTCAGTTTTGGTGCATCTGAGGCGCAGCGTGAGTATTGGGTTGAGCTAGTAAATCCAAGCGTGGAAATTGGCGATTACAATTTCAGCTATGCCTACATGGAAGGGGGCATGACCGATTACGCGAATGCAACTGCGGTATGGTCGACTCGGACCGATTCGATGCACGACCTCTCAACAGCAGCAGAAGTGTTTGCACACTTTCCCGATTTGGAGACGGAGACTAAACACAACGGCGTGAAAGTCGGCGTTAACAAATGGGATGGCGCAGGGGTCAAGGGTTCCAGTTTTGTGAACCTAGTTTCAGGACTATGGCAGCTATTTCCAAATGTCATCGTTTCACAGTTCACGGTGTCGCCACCGCGGATCGGGGAGTACTCGCATATCGTCACATTCGATCTCGCACGACGTGTGGAATCGGTTGGATGGATTACTGTACCTGGCGCGGCACCGGTCAAAGATCCGCCAAGCAAACTGAAGGTATTTCCGAAGAATCCCGAAGAGGCGAACGATGACGGTAGTGAGGGTGACGAAAGCACGGGCCCCGATGACAAAGGTCACATGTATGTACACGATGGGCCTGCACCCATCTTCAAATCGCCTGAATACGCAGATACGCTCCCTGTCGGGACAATACGGTTCAGAGTGTCCAATTACGAGGACTACATCCGAGTCGGAATTGGTACTGACCCCAGCGGAAATGGTGTCTCGGGAAGTCAGGCATCCGATAAGTTTCTTTGGCACACATACCATGAGATTGATATCAAATTAGCATTTGGTTTCAGGGTTTTAGCGCGTTCAACGGTAGGGGAAGTTGCCGGTCAAAACGAAGTGGCACCAGGGCGTATCGAACCTTTGCCCGACGCACCTCCTTAAACTAGCGAGATCGGCTCGCGGAGTAACTACATAATCGTACGCACTAATGCTGAACGAGACACACAAATGAGTTTGCGATTTTACTTTGTGATGGTTGCGACAATACAGCTTTCAAGTCTAGTTTCATCGCCGCCTGCAGCCGGGCAGAATGCAAATCCGACCGCTTGGCCCGAGCTTTCGCGCCAAGCAATGGTCGTTGACACGCAGCGAAAGCGCGTAGCAGATTCCGTATTGGAACATATCGTTCAGCTCACTGATCCAAAACAGAGTCTCGAAAAGGACGCCGCGATTCGTACGCTTGGAAAGCTGCGTGCAGTCAACGCGATTCCATTTCTGCTCAAGAACATCGAGTTCGCGCCGATTTTCTCGGATGTCACAGTCTCCGAACCGCCCACGCGACAACTCTTTCCCTGCGTCGATGCGCTTATAGAGATTGACGGTCTTGCGGTCCCTCAGATACTCGCCGCACTGAAGGCTGCAGAGTCCAACAGGCAACTCAGGCTGCTCGCTGTGGCGCTAGGCGGGATCTATCGGGATGCGGACTTGGCTAAGTACCGCATTCAGCAAGAATTCATTACCGGAGTCCGGGACGACGACTCCAGGGGAATACGCAACTTACGATTTGCGATCCAATTCCTTCAGTCACCGAATTCTGACTCGTGGTCTTTAAAGGACCGTTAGAGCCGACCAAAAGACAATATGTTCGTGAACCTGAAAAGGTGCCATTCGTGTCAGCGACCGTAAACAAAAGGTTCCTGGCACGAACGAAGAAAGGGTATTAGTCCAATTGCCTGCGCCCGACCGTCAATGAATAAAGGAGTTGTTTCCCCTCGCCCATTTTGAACGTCTGACCGAAGCTCGCCCCTTGACATTCACATCCGTATTTCATGTCTCGATCTCATCGCAGAGGATTCAACCCGAGATGAAGAAACGACGCACCCCCGCCTTCACCCTCGTCGAACTGCTTGTCGTGATCGCCATAATTGGCATCCTGGTGGCGTTGCTGCTGCCTGCGGTGCAGGCGGCGCGGGAGGCAGCCAGACGGATGCAGTGCAGCAATCACCTGAAGCAACTGACGCTGGCGTGTCATAATTATCACGATACCTACAAGTCGTTTCCGCCTGCCTTCCTCTGGAAACACAACGCCACTCCCAACAAGGCGAACAACGCGTTGCTGATCCGCGCTAAGTGGAGTTGGGGGGCGCTCGTGCAACGCTTCATCGAAGGCGGCAGTACGGCGGACGCGATGTCGATCGGCAACACGTGGCTGGATCGCGGCGGCAATGATGCGATCACGCTGCACGCGAACATCCTGCAAGCCAAGGCCGCCATCTTCCGCTGTCCGTCCGACGTCGGGCCTGACACGAACACGGACCGGCAGTTCGGCGGCGCCTTCGCCAGTGCGACCTCGAACTACGTCGCCAGCAACAGCGCCTTGGAAACGGGGCGATTCTGGCGCGGCCCGACGCTGGCGGGCGTGACCCAACACATCACCTATCGCGGGATGTTCTATGATAACATTGGCCAGTCGTTCCGCGACGTCTTGGATGGCAGCAGCAACGTGATCGCGTTGGGTGAACGGCGCTGGCAAGTGAAACAACGCGGCGGGGGCAGCGCGATTGTCGTCATCGGCGCGGGGCTGGTGTACGGGCGTCGCGAGATTGACCAGACGCGGTACGAGGACGACGTGATGGGCTGCGGCGTGGTGCGGATCAACGCGAATCACGCGGCTGTCGCCGCTGTCTCGCCCACCACGAATCCCGAAACCGGCGCGACACGCGGCTTCTCCAGCCAACATCCGGGCGGCGCGATGTTCAGCCTGGTCGACGGCAGCGTGCGATTCATTAGCGAGACGATCGAGACGAAAGGCTATGACGATACCGGTTTGAATCTGGCATGGAGCTTTAATCCGTTGTCGAACGCCTCGGTCCAAAACGGCAACGCGGCCGTCGACAGTACGTACGAGTATTTACTGGCGACTCAAGACGGCAACGCCATCGGAGATTATTAATGTAGCCATCACGCTCCGCCGTGATGAGCCAAGACTCGTCGGGTGCGTCGAGGCATGAGACGCCCCACGATTCGTGACGCCTTCTGGTGGGGCTCGAAGTATCGCCCCACCCTACATCTGAATACCTCGCATTCTGAATCGTTCACCATGAGAAACCTCACTTGGCTGGCGTCGTATCCGAAGTCGGGAAACACCTGGGTGCGGATGTTTGTCGCGGCGTATTTGGCTAACTCGGAAACGTTCGATCTGCTGCAAGTCAACCAGTTCTCGCGGTCCGATAGTCTGCTGTCGCTGTTCGCCGAGATCGCAGGCAAGCCGACGACGGAACTGACCGACGAGGATATCGACACGCATCGGCTGGCAGTGCAAGAGCGGTTGGCTCACAACATTGGGCAGCGGGTGGTGAAGACCCACAATGCCCGTGTGAAGCCGAATGGGCAGCGGCAGGTGTTTTCGCGGTTTACGAAAGCCGGCATTTGCATCGTCCGCAATCCGCTGGATATCGTCGATTCGCTGGCGGATCACACCAACTACTCGAACGACGCCGCGATCGAGTTGATGAACGAGCCGGGGCATCGCTTGGGCCGGACCGACAAACACGCCGCCCAGCTCGTCGGCACTTGGAGCCATCACGTACGGACGTGGATCAACAACGACAACGAGTTCCCGCTGATCGTGCTGCGCTACGAAGACCTCAAGGAGAACCCGCTCGAACACTTCAGCAAGTTAATCGAATTTCTGGGGTGGGACTACGACGAGCAGCGCGTGCGGCGGGCGGTCGAGTTGACCTCGTTTCAATCGCTGCAGCAGGCGGAACAGGCGGACGGCTTTGCCGAGGAGAGTACGGTGGCGCGCAGCGGCCGCTTCTTTCGGCATGGCGAGAGTGGGCGTTGGCGAACGGTGCTGACGGCGCGGCAGGCAGCTCAAGTGATCATTCAGCATCGCGAGGTGATGGAGATGCTCGGGTATGAAGTTGCGGGACATCGCCGAGCGGTGCCGAAGATGCCTGCTGCTAAATCAAATGGCGCGGAGGCGAGGAGGCCTGCGCCGAGCGCGAAGGACAAGTTGAAACCGAACGAGTCCGAACTCTTGGCGAGTTCGCCTACAGGCTTAGCGAATTCGACGACGCAGTCGGATGCCAGAATTACCGCCTACGAAATCTATCCGCAGACGGAGATGCCGCTGACCTCAGCTCCGATCAATCGGCAGTGGATGGACGACACGGAGCAACGCTACGCCTATCGCTGCCTGCCGCTGACGCTGGCGAATCAAGCAGGCTGGGTGATCGCGAATCCAACCGGTTTTACCGTTTACTGGAACGGCGGCCCGGGGCCCAAAGACGTGATCTTGACGTTCGACAACGACCGCCCCGAGAAACGCATTTCCGGGCTGTTCGGCCACGGTGTGGTGACGTTCAACATGCCGTACCTGTTCCGCACGCCGGAGAATATCAATCTGTGGGTCAAAGGCCCGACGAATTCTCCGAAGGACGGCATTCACGCCCTCGAAGGGATCGTGGAAACCGATTGGACGGTCGCGTCGTTCACGATGAATTGGAAGCTGACCCGCGCGAATCACGTCATCCGCTTCGAAGCCGGCGAGCCGATCTGTATGGTCGTGCCGTTTCCACGCGGTCTGATCGACTCGCTATCGCCGCACAAACAATCGCTCGACAGCGCCCCGGAAGTCGCCCAAGCCTATCGCCGCTGGAGCGCCGACCGCGACGAATTTCACCGGCTCATCGCGTCCGGCGACGTGCAAGCCATCGGACGCGGCTGGCAGAAGGATTACTTCCAAGGCCGCGACCCCGGTCGCGAACGATTCGACACACATCAGACGAAGTTGATCGTGCGACCGTTTGCCTAGAGCGGTTCCAAGCTGGCTGTAGCGGAACTCGTGAGAGTTCCGAACTGAAGTCTCACGACTTCAGCTACCTTTTGTCGCTACACGTACGTGACAACCGCTCTAGTCAGGATGCAGTGGCAGCTGGTGAAAACTCAAAGTCGCCGAATGTGAAAGCCACCGTCGACATTGATGCGATCTCCGGTGCTAAACGGAAAGGCATCGGAGGCGACCGTGGCGACGGCTTTGGCGACGTCTTCTGGTTGTCCCCAACGTCGGATTGGGCTAAGACCATCGGCGATCAGTTTGTCGTACTTCTCCGTGACCGGAGCCGTCATGTCGCTGGCGATGACTCCTGGGCAAATCTCGTAGACACGGATTCGTTCTTCCGCCAAACGGCTGGCCAATAGCAAAGTCATCATCTGAATCCCGGCTTTGGCGATGCAGTAATCGACGCGATTCGTTGACACTGCATAAGCCGAGATCGATGAGACATTCACAATCGTACCGCGACTGATCGCCGCGGTCTCGATCAGGCCAACCATCTCGTTGGCTGCTCGCTGGGCGAGGAAGAACGCGCCCTTTAGATTTGTGTCAAACACAACGTCCCAGTTCTCTTCGGTTGCTTCGAGCAAATCCTTCCGTCCTGGAGATGTGATGCCCGCGTTGTTAACAAGCAAGTCGATGCGTCCGAAGTGGCCTAGTGTCTGATCGACGATCGAGTCGCGGTCCTCTCGAAGACCGACGTCGCCTTGAACTGCGATGCCGCGACCGCCCGTGGCTGCGATCTGTTCGACGACTTCGGCCGCGCTCTCTTGACTGCGCAGGTAGTTAACCGCGACGGCGTAGCCCTGCCCGGCCATCTCAATTGCAATCGCGCGCCCGATCCCTCGGGAGGCACCGGTGACGATTGCTGCTGGTTGTTCGATCATCTGAGCAGACTACAACGATTGGGCACGGGACGTCAATTGAACACGCGTTTCAGATGGCTGATTTGCCCTTCGTGATCTGTCAGAAACAGGTCGTTGTCGTGCAGACGCCAGCGAAAATTCAAACGAGTTCCGTCGTCCCATTGAACGAAGACTAGATCATCGCGAGCCTGGAACGTTCCAGCCAAGGGATTAGCATTACGGTCATCGCCGATTGCATCGGGCACGATGACAACGCGCCCGTCCTTACTGAATCGCATTCGACTCCGATAGGATTTCCAATCACCGATGATGCTATCTGACGCAGTGAGATCATTTTGGGAGAGTCCGTTCGCCGTCGTCGGCAAATTTAATCGAAGGCTTTCCCAGACTGCTGTCCAACGGTTACTTCGGGACTCGACGATGGTATCAGGCGCCGACGCATGAAACTCGAAGATGCCCCAGTCGGTGCGAACCAGTACGTGACGCCCCGTGATCGAAGTGTTCGGCGAGGCACTTTCGGTCGATGTGAAGTCCGCGACGACTGCCGCCCAGTTCCCAAATTGGAATGGAGTGGCTGGCGAGTATTGGCTATTGCTGCTCGTTGCCAGTCGTAGCCGTTCGGACAAGTATCGCGGAAGTGTCGCTTCGTCGGGGCTGTCGGACAAGCTTGACGCATGGTACGCCATCCACATACCGTCGACTGGCATCTTGCGAGTGCTCGCCGGGCGAGCCGGTGCGACCACAAATCGAATCTCGCGTCCAAAGGGAACCTCTCCTGACCACCAGCCCGGCGGTATCTGCAATTCGATACCGCCACCTGCAAATCGAACTGCGTTGGCAGCTTCTCGTTGGGGCCCATTAACGGAGGGGCCTTCATTGGTAGGTGGAAGTCGCTCAAGTTGGGCGGCAGGAGTTGTCGGCGGCAGTCGGTCAAAGCTCTGTGCGCAGGCGGGGTGTCCGAAGGTCAACGCGCATGCAGCCGCCACCATGGCCGCGAACAATGAGTGTTTTAGTCGAGTGCGCATCAGCAGGATCCGTGAAGGTTTCGCTGCTTCTCTATTCGACGTCTAGGCGGGTTGTCCTGATTGGAAGTGGGAATCGACCGGTTGTGCCGGTTGTGCTGTCCCGAATGACTTTGGACGGCAAAAGAAGAAGGCCGGAGCCCATAATGAACTCCGGCCTTCGTGTTCCCTGGCGCCGCGAGCGGCTAGGCCGCTCGCGACGCACAGTCTAAGTTCCACCCTTAAAACTGCTTGTCGAAGCGGTCGACCCAGTAACCGCCATGCTCAACAAGCAACCTGTCCAACCCAGGAGGGGAGGGCTGTGCCGGATTCCCGCAAATCGCGACACAAAGGTGGAACTTCCAGTTGTCTCCTTATTGATTCCTTTAAGCTGCCGAACTGGCTCGATGCTGAAGACTCGCGACGATCGATCGCACTGCCTCAAAATCTTGTTGCCAAACCGCTCGCGTCATCTCACGGGTCGTTTCGTCTTGTCCGAATATGGCGGCTGACAAATCGCCATCGTCGACACGTAGGCAACGCATCAGTCGGTGCATCGCCGCGATTGAGTCGGCAACCGTTACACTGAACTTTCCGGCCCACGGTTCTATCCTGCGACCTGCAACAACAACTCCCATTGCGCCACGCGCGAATGCTTCTTCTGAATGAAGACACGCGTGCTGCAATGGCGACTCGAACGTCCACAGAACGTCTTTGCTCTGTACTTCGCGAACATCGACGACGATCTGTCCAATTGGCTCGAAGAGACCGGCGAGCGGAGGCATTGCGCCGAGGCTGACGCTGCCTTCGATGATCTCGCTCAGTTCTGAGATGCACAGATTGAACATCGATTCGTTGGTCACTTTGTTCTAATTGAAACAAGAGTAAGTTGGCTCGGCTCGTGCCGTTTCGTGTAGCCATCCGCGAGCGATATCGTAGTCACAAGGCAATACACGTGAATTCAGTTCCGATGCGATTCCAAGACGACCTTCGCCAGCGATCAGCACGCTATCACCAGGCATTGCCTGCTCGAGAGTCCATTCGATCGCTTGAGATCGCGTTGGTATCAAGTGCGCCCGCGCTGGGCGATCGTAGCCGTCGAGTACATCGTGTAAGGCCTGTAACGGCTCGGCGTGCGGAATGTGTCCCCCGGTCAACACGCCCAGATCCGCGGCTCGCTCGACAACTCGTCCCATCATTGGGCGATCGTCCGCAGGGCGGTACTCTGGAGTTCCGAAGACACACAGAACGCGACCGGATGTAACCTTCCTAAGCGCCTTTAGTGCTATCGCCAATCGATCGGGATTGTCGGCGGAGTCGACATAGACACCAAAACGCTGTCCGCACTCAACGCGTTCCATACGGCTGGGCATTCGCTCGATGGCTTCTAGACCACGAGCGACCGTCGCCAAGTCGATTCCCAATACTAAGCCGACGGCGGCCGCTTCTAAGCAGTTGGAGATGTGATGGTCGCCGATCATCTGAGTGCGAACCGGGACGGACTCGTTTCCTGCCATCAAGAGAAACGTCTGTTCGCTTGAATGACGCTCGATGACCGTTGCTGTGATCTCGGCTGGCTCCCTTTGTCCGACTGTGATGACGGGAGCGTCGAGGTTCGGCAGGATCGCTTGGCTGCCAGCGTCATCTGCATTCAAAACGCAGAAACCGTTCGGCTTCAATTGTTCAAAGAGTCGAGCCTTCGTCTTTCGATAGTTCATCACCGAACCATGAAGGTCCACGTGATCTCGGCGCAAATTGGTCAATACTGCGGCATCGAATTGAAGACCGGCGGTGTAATGTTGGGACAGAGCATGACTCGAGACTTCGAGCACCGCGTGCGAGCAACCGTTGGACGACATCCGTTTCAACCAGCTTGCCATCTCAGGAGGAACGGGGGTCGTTCGAGCGGCGGGTTTCGTATGCGTCGAGTCGCTCCGACCGATCGTGCTGATGACGCCGACGCGGCTTTTCGAGGCGTCGAGAATCGACGCAATTAGCATGCTCGTCGTTGTTTTTCCATTGGTTCCGGTAACACCAACAACGTGCATCGAGTCAGCCGGACGGCCCGCCAAAAGCTGGCAGATACTGCCGTAGGCTTCGCGAGTGTCTGGTACAACACAAACCGGAACATTAGTCGGCAGTGGGCGTTCGGCGATGATCGCCGTGGCGCCGCGCTGAACAGCTTCGCGATAAAGCGTGTGTCCATCGCCGTCCTGCCCATCGATCGCGACGAACAGGTCGCCAGATTCACAGCGGAGTGCGTCGCCACAACACGACTCGAACTGTATATCGTTACTGCCGAAGAACCGACCTTGTGGGATCAGCTCTCGTAAGCTCACGCGTCCGGCGCTCTCAAGCGTTGGCTGCATGTCCTCGGCCTCCTTGCCTACGGATCACGCCTGGAAATTAGACGTTTGATTTCCACATCCATGTGGGGTACGGGGTGCGAGCAGTTGCGAGGCGGAAGATGGATCAGCCTTGAAACGGCTTCAGTGCGGACGGCATTCTGCGGATTTCTGGCGACGTGTCAAGATAATTTTTACCCTAACGGCGATTGTGCTAGCGGGCAAGTGACAGAAGATTCCGCGCAAAGCGACGGACGGTGCGGCAACAATCCGTTGTTAGGCCAAGGCATGTCAACGATCTGTTGTTTGCTGGTCCCCGCTATAACAACGGATCGTGAATATCATTTGCTAGTCGCTTCCGAACCATCAAGCATCGACACCGACGAAAACGGCAGGTCGTATAATCGAGTGGTGAAATACATTCGGTACATAGGGAGCCATTTGACGATTTCGCTTCGAAGTTCGTCCCAATTCATATCCGGTTCACGTACGGCGTCTGGGTACGCGGTGAGGTCTCCGATCGCATTCAACGCGACGATATGGAAATGGCGTTCTGATGGTTGGCATTTATCTAACAACTTAAAATATGCATTTAGAGTCTCCAAAGTCGACCTTTCAGAGACGGGGTTGGCGCCACGCATCTCGTCGCGTAATTCCGTGAAGGTCATCATCCGGAACAGCGCACTGTCTTTCGCAACCATTGACTTCGCCTTTTTGTAAAAGTCCGATGTCGCGTGCCAACTATCGACGTTTTCCTGATTGAAGTCCAACCAGTTTAAAGGTGATTGTCCTTTGCAGAATGCATTCGTATGCGCGTTCCCCAGTTCTAAATAGTTAGCTCGACTATCGCGAAATGCTGGCGAAAAACAGTTGTACGCGATGTTAAAAATGGCGTCGTGATTACCGAATGCTGTTTGAGATTCTGGAAACGGTGAGTCAGCATTTGATAGATCTACTTGTGTCGTTGCTGCCAGTTCCAATCGATTTATATCTCCAATGTGAGGCAACTGCAGATCGATCGTTACGCTTTGAGTTTTCAAAAACTCTAACGCGATGCCAGGTGACCAGATGTTGATCAGCAATACAGTCGTTTCCACACTTCGTGGTGGCAAAGAATGCGAATCGCCGCCGTTCGCGCCGTAAAACATACATTCGTTCGTCTCAGAACCGGATCGGACGACATAAGTTAACCACGGCCGATGGTTGCGAAATGAAGACACGGACTTTGGTTCATCTTCATGGTTGCAAATCGAGATCGGCAGATAAACCGGTTCTCCGAAACGGACTGGTGGCAATTTGGCAGGGACGTCGAAAGTTAGTCCGCCTAGATTTTGGCTTTTAGTCTGCGCACGCGAATCTGACTCTTCCCCTGCGACTTGATTCGCACAAAGTGCGTAAGATCCTGCTACGAGAAACAGCAATGACGTAGCTGAAGATCGAAGCATAGTTTGCTCGCTCATGACGATTAATCGTTGCAGCCACATTTTTGCAAACGTGAACGACGAAGTTAGGTCAACCAACAATAGCATGTCGCGGTCGGTCACTCATTTGTTCGACACATCAACTGTAACTCGTGAAATCACACCATTGAACGTGAAAGGAGCGTCGTAGTCACCGACTGTGCCATTCAAATCGCTTCCGACTTGCAGGCCGTCGATTGGCATCCTTGTCTGTCCGCTCAGGGTGCTTGTCGCAATTTCTTTGCCGTCGAGCGTCAACGACGCCTTGCCTTGCTTCGAGAGAGTTGCTTCGATCTTATGCTTCGACCCATCAAGCGATTCGGGGGCTGCGACGAGTGTTAACTTGCCTTGCTGACGGATGGCAAAGACAAGTTTGCTACCTTCGACGTAAAGCGAGTAACCTTCGGCATCTCCGCCCTGCGCAACAACTACGCCGTTCGTGGCTTGCTCGATCGTCGCTTCGATTCGGGTCGCACGGTTCTCGATGTAGGGGGCCTTCTCTTGACTCAAGTTGTCGCCGGTCTTCAGATCAAAATACTTCTGCTTGCGATTGAAGGTCGCCTTTTTTGGAGTGCCTCGCCAAGCGCCGAGTGGCAACACGTCTGCCCGAGCAGCCCAAGCATCCCATTCGTCTGCCAAACGTTTCGCGATGTCCGGTTTGGAAGCAACTAGGTTGTTAAGTTCGGTCCGGTCAGCCTCCATGTCGTAAAGCTCCCACGGCTTATTCTCCTTGGCGACAAGTTTCCACTTGCCGTCGCGAACGGCCCGGTTGCCTTCGTGCTCCCAGAAAATCGGGTTCACGCGATTCAAGTCTTTCGCCACGAATGCCGGCGCCAGGCTTGTGCCTTCGAGTGGCTTGATCTTGTACTCGTCAAGCTGCTTCGGGTAGCTCGCTCTGGCAACGTCAACGCATGTCGCCATAATGTCGACTAGATGTCCAGGCTGGTGTTCCAACATGCCCGCGCGCTTCAACTTCGCGGGCCAATGTGCGATCAACGGTGTTGAGATTCCACCTTCGTGAACCCAATGCTTGTATTCGCGAAACGGAGTGTTCGAAACGTTGGCCCATCCGCGACCGTACGCGATGTACGTGCCATCGGGGCCAGGCATCGCTCCAGGTCCCATGATGGTTGGGTAGCCATCGCGGGTTTGCGGGGGAATCATCTGTGTTTGCAATTCGTTCGTTGCCATCAAAGGCAGCGTCGCTTTGTCAGGACGTGACAGTAAGCCGTTTCGAGGTTTGCGCCCAAGGGTTTCGGCACATCCACCGTTATCTTGCAGAAACAGGATTAGGGTATTGTCGAATTCGTTTGCAGAGTGAAGTGTATCGACGATGCGACCGATCCCTTGGTCCATCGAATCAACCATCGCTGCGTAAACTTCCATGCAGCGAATTTCCCACTCGCGGTTCTCCGCTTTGTCCCAGTCGTCTGCCTGTTCAGTCATTTCCCAGGCAGGATCAATCAGGCCCATCTTTCGCGACCGGGCGAGCCGTGCTTTGCGAATCGCACCGTACCCCTCATCGTACTTGCCGCGATACTTGGCAATATCCTTCTCCAAGGCATGCATCGGCCAGTGCGCCGCCGTGTACGCCACATAAAGAAAGAACGGCTTCTCCGAGCGCTTCGCATCATGTTCGCGGATGAAGCGAACGGCGTGATCGCTGATTGCGTCGGTATAGTAGTACTGTTCGGGCTTGTACTCCGGATCGGCAACCGGTGAGATCTGCGTATTGTTCCGAGATAGAGAATTCGGATCGTAGAAGCTACCCGCACCATGAATCGTGCCGTAGAACCGATCAAAGCCTCGCTGTCGCGGCCAATTGTCCTTTGGTCCATCGGGATGAACGTGCGGTGTCACATGCCATTTTCCAGCTATGTAGGTCGAATAGCCGGCGGGGCGTAATGCTTCCGCGATCGTGCGACAGTTTCGATTCAGATCACCTCGATAACCATCATGCCCGCGATCCGTCATCATCCAACCGACGCCCGCCTGATGGGGATACAAACCGGTGAGCAACGATGCTCGCGTCGGGCAGCAGCGGCCCGTGTTGTAGAACTGGGTGAAACGCAATCCACCCGCAGCAAGACTGTCGAGCGTGGGTGTATTGATTTCGCTGCCATAACAACCGATGTCCGAGAAACCCATGTCATCGGCCATGATCAGAATAATGTTGGGACGCGATTCGTTTTCCGCCGAATGTGCGTCTGGCGCTCCGACAGAGATGCACGCTAGTACGAGAGTCACGAGGCGACGCTGAGATATCATGTTGTTCCAATGTGTACGCTGTGGATCGAATTTACTCGCTGCCGACCGTGCGCCATTGTCATCGGCGCACGGCATAGGGTCAATGTCTCGGAGAACCTGCTACACTTTCGCTGTTCGCGATCGCCATATGGCCTCGATCGAGTGAGCGATTTATATTCGCATCGATCGTGAATCTACGTCGGTAGAAACCGGAAGTTTCGAGGGAGCAAGTGGATTATGAAGACTCGTTTGATTCTCACTATCTTGACCTGTATTTCGACGTTGAGCCTCACCATCGCGCAAGATCTAGATTCGGTATCTGTCGAGGGCCAGCCACTGGCGGCGAACGCGAAACGACTTTTGTCGGCGCTCGAATATGTAGGCAGGCCACTTAGCGAAGAGGAATCGAACCGTGTGTTGGTCGCCGCGGATGCTCGCGACGCCAACATGCTTCAGCAGTTGCTCGATCCACACGTCTTGTTCGTCGTGTCTCTGAACGCGGAATCACGCGTGAAAGTTCAACGTGGCCCAGCGAATGCGGCATTACAGCAAGCAGGCTACACGCCGGTGCTAGTGAAAGTTATCAACGAGAGTACCGTAACGAAGCAGTTGCGCATTTCGAGTCCACAAGCGGGACCGGTCTATGGAGGCGTTGCACGGCTCAGCATGGCTCGTCAGCAACAAGAACAACTGCGTGTAAATGAGAATACACAAGGCAATGACCGGTTTCTGTCAGTTGAGATGTTCGCAATGCCGCTCATGACGAATCGGTTGAGCGGGCTCGAGGTTGAGTACTGCGTCGCACTGATCTACAGCGGTGAAGCTGGCAAGCGTGAAGCGACGATCGGATTTGACGTCGGACAAGGAAATCAAGATCTGGGATTTCGCGGTGAAACTCCCGTGTTGTTTAATGTTCGACCTGCCGTTCCTGTAAGACTGGAGGTGCGCGATTTTGACGGCAGCCCGACAACCGGGCGGTTTGATTTTCGTGATGAGTTGGGGCACGTGTACCCGCCACAATCAAAACGCCTCGCGCCGGATCTCTTTTTTCAGTCTCACGTCTATCGATCCGATGGCGAAGTCGTGATGTTGCCGCCCGGGCGATTTCACATGCAGTTCAGTCGCGGCCCTGAGTACCGCGTATTGGAACGTGAGGTGAAGGTCAAAGCTGACTCGCCGACAACGATTGACGTGAAGCTCGAACGTTGGATCGACCCCGCTGCGTTTGGTTACTACAGCGGCGATCATCATATTCACGCTGCTGGATGTGCTCATTACACGAGTCCGACACAAGGCGTCACGCCGGCGGATATGTATCGGCAGGTCAAAGGCGAAGGACTCAATGTTGGTTGTGTCTTAACTTGGGGCCCGTGCTTTGACTTTCAACGCCAGTTCTTCGCTCCGGCGGCGCACCAGCTGAGCGAATTGCGTACGATTCTGAAGTATGACTTGGAGATCAGCGGATTTGGGTCGGCGGCGCTGGGCCACGTATGTCTTCTCGACCTAAAGGATCAGACCTATCCGGGCTCGGAAGGCACGTCGACAAAAGGGTGGCCGACCTGGACGACACCGGTGATGCGTTGGGCGAAACAACAGGGTGGCGTGACCGGGTATGCTCACTCGGCAAGTGGACTGGAGGTCAATCCCGCGGCCGCCGCGAAGAGATTGCTTGAGTCGTGCGATCGCAACAAGGATCAGTTGCTTAGCCGTGACGAGGCAGCGCGGGGATTGCTCCCCGATTCGTTCGAGGCAGTGGATCGCGATCGAAACGGCGCGCTGAGCGAACGCGAGCTGAAGGCTCGGCTGGATCTGGCGGCGGATGAATTGCCGAACTTGGCGATCCCGGAAATGAATGGCGTTGGTGCGATGGAGATTTGTGTCAGCACGTCGGAGGGGGTGTGCGACTTTATCAGCGCCATGGACACGGCACGGATTCCCGAGTGGAACTGCTGGTATCATCTTCTGAATTGCGGCTTTTCGATCAAAGTGAGCGGCGAGACTGACTTTCCTTGTATGAGCGGGCGTCGAGTCGGGCAAGGACGCGTTTACGTTCACATGGATGACGTTGAAGTGCTGGACTTTGGCGATTGGTGCAAAGGGCTCGCTGCTGGGCGCTCTTATGTGTCCGATGGATTTGCGCATGCGACCGAGTTCACGATCAATGGTGTCGCGCCCGGGGAAGGGGATGTCTCGATCAAGACACCGATGGCAGTTTCCGTCAGGACGCGAGTCGCATTCGCGGCTGAACAACCGCTGGCGGTCGCGTACAGTGCCGTCCCGCCCGCGGGGCGTCGCGTTGTCGGTGACACCGTCTTGCTGCATGGCGAACGCAGTAGCCAAATACAACGAGGTGGAGTTCGCAAAGTCGAACTGGTTGTCAATGGTTTGGTTGTCGAGTCGCGGAATGTGCCAGCGGATAGCAAGATTCACGAGTTAGAGTTTAGTGTTCCCATCCAGCGCAGCAGTTGGGTTGCACTTCGGCAATTCCCGCAAATGCATACCAATCCTGTCAACGTCATCGTCAACGATCTGCCTATTCGGACGTCGAGCAGCAGCGCACGGTGGTGTATCGAGATGACGAAATTACTGTGGAAGAATCGTGAACGACGAATCGCCGATCACGAGAAGGGCGAGGCCGAGCAGACGTTCCAGCGAGCCATTCTTCGTTACGAACAAATCGCCTGCGAATGTCCAGACAGATCGTAATTCCAGGACAATGTAATTCCAGGACAATGTGGTACGCGACCTCGCGAATAGGCAGTTGTCGTGGCTTCTGAAGGCGATTCGAGTTGAGCGGCGAGCTGTGACCGCTCGAGATCCCTGTCAGGCTGTTTTTCGGGGGTCTTGTGTCGGGTAGGAGGCATCGTAGAATTCGCTCTTTAATCGCATGTAAAGCCGAACTTAACCCCAACAAGGTGCTTCTTTGTGGAACTTGAAACTCTTGTCAAAATGGCCTTCGAAATCGTTGGCGGACTTGGGATTTTTCTCCTCGGCATGAAGTATATGTCCGACGGTATGCAGGCGGTCGCGGGAAGCAGCCTGCGGCGAATGATTGGGCTGGCAACCAATAACCGCTACCTGGCGACAATCGTCGGAACGACCGTAACGGTCGTCGTGCAATCCAGCTCGGTTACCACGGTGATGGTGGTCGGATTTGTTAATAGCAGTGTGATGGAGTTGGCGCAAGGCGTTGGCGTAATCATGGGGGCAAATATTGGTACGACGATCACAGGATGGATTCTGGTCCTGAAGATCGGAAAGTACGGCTTGCCGATATTAGGCGCTGCCGCGTTCGTCTACCTGTTTTCGAAGGGAGACCGTTGGCGCTATTGGGCGATGGCGATCATGGGAGTCGGCATGGTGTTCTTCGGCTTAGAACTGATGAAGGATGCGTGCTCGATGATTAAAGAGATGCCGGAGTTCGAAGCTTGGTTCAAGCGGTTTGATGCAAGTAACTATCCCGGCGTTCTCGGCTGTGCGTTGGCCGGTTGCATCCTAACGGTGATCGTTCAATCTTCCTCGGCCACACTTGGTATCACAATGTCTCTCGCCGCTACTGGCGTCATCTCATTGGAAACCGCTGCCGCGCTTGTGCTTGGCGAGAACGTCGGAACGACAGTCACGGCCTTGCTCGCGTCCATAGGCGCCACAACAAACGCACGTCGGGCCGCGTATTTCCATGTCCTGTTCAATATCATTGGCGTTTTCTGGATCACGCTACTATTCGCTTGGTACATCAAATTCATTGTGTGGCTCGTCCCGTTTGTCCAAATGGTGTTTCACGGAGACGCCACAACGGTTGGGATCGCGACGACCCACACGGTCTTCAATGTTACGAATACACTGCTCTTTTTGCCGTTTGCACCGATGTTGGTCCGCATGTTGGAACGCGTCGTGCCATCCAAGTCATTCAAAGAGAAACCGCATTTGACGGACCTCGACGTCCGGATGGTTGAGACTCCGTCACTGGCAATCGAGCAGTCGCATAAAGAGATCGTCAAGATGGGCGCGGGGTGCGCAAAGATGCTTGGCTGGCTAGCGGAGTTAGTTCAGCAAGAGGATCCTGACAAGAAGTTGGCAGATCGGTTAAAAACTCGCGAACAGGTTCTCGACTCGATGCACGACGAAATCGTTCACTTCGTCACTAACCTGCTGTCGGGCAACGTACCGCATTCCGTTGCTGAAGAAGCTCGCGGCCAGCTGCGCATCGCCGACGAGTACGAATCAGTCAGTGATTACATTGCAGACTTGGATAACTTTGACCGCAAGCTACGCCGCAATGGACATCGTTTCACTGTGGAGCAACGCAAGAGCCTGACTGAACTCAATCAGCACATCAGTGAGTACGTGTCCGCAGTCAACGAGGGCTTCGTGCATTCCAATGCGAATGTACTGACGAAGACGGACGCGTTAGCGAAGCGATTGCGCAACGAGATCAAGATGTTGCGCCGCCGGCATTTGGAAGAGTTGTCAGGTCGGACCATTGCGCCGGTCATCTCAGTCGCTTGGCTCGCGACGCTCAACGCCTACGCTCGCGTCTGCGATCATTCGCAGAATATCGCCGAAACGGTTTCGGGCGAGAAGTAGTGCCGCCGTGCCTCGTAATCGACTGCTCGATCCCGTACCATTCACACTTCGCTGAATCGCACCTACCCGCGCGAAGTGACTTGCCGTGTCAAAGTCCGCATCCAATCTAGAACAAATTCCACGCCTCCATCACGGCGAGAATACGCTGATATGGACCGTCTGGTTCACCTACGGAGCGTTCTACTTCTGTCGAGCCAATATCTCAGCTGCCGTGCCGGGTTTGAAGGCACCGCTTGAAGACGGCGGCCTAGGACTCGGAGCCGATACGATTGGTTGGATTCTTGGCTCGCTCAAAATCGCTTACGCGCTTGGTCAGCTGATCAACGGGCAGTTGTCTGAACAACTTCCGCCTCGCAAAATGCTCGGCATTGGCATGCTAGGTTCGGCAGCCTTATGTGCCTGCTTTGGCGCAGGGACGGCGGCATACTTCTTACTTTTCGTGTGGGCGATGAATGGGTATTCTCAGTCGCTCGGTTGGACTCCTTGTGTTCGAGTGATCGCGAATTGGATTCCGGTCCTCCGACGCGGCAAGGTGATCGGCATCGTTGGGACGGGGTATCAAGTGACTGCGGCGCTGTCGGTTATCCTGGCGGGTTATTCGGCGCAGCTGCTGGGGTGGCGAGGTGCGATGTTCGTTCCGGCAGGTGTGTTGGCTGCGTGTTCCATGGTGATGCTCGCGTTTTTGAAGGAGCATCCAGACGATGTCGCCGCCGCGAAAGCTGTGTCGACCAATGTGTCCGGTGACGACAAGCTATCGTTTGCCGAGACTGCGTATCTGACGGTGACGAACCCGACTCTGTGGATGCTGGGTATTTCACTTGGGATGCTGAACGCGTGCCGATACGGTTACGCAGATTGGGGCCTTGCGCATTTGAGTGACGTGCAGGAGACAGGACTCGGCAAGTCGGCCTTAAAGATCGCAGTGCTTCCCGTCGGAGCCGTCGCCGGGGTGTTTCTCTCAGGATGGGCCACGGATCGATTCTTCGGCAGTCGCCGTGCTCCTGTGATTTGTGTTCTGTTGACGCTGTTAGGCGTGTTGACACTTTTCTACGACCTGATGGTGCGCACCAGCGTGATTGGCACCGTGATATTGCTGGCGTTGATTGGCTTCTGCACCTTCGGACCGCAAGTGTTACTCGTGGGAACAGCTCCCGCCGACTTGGCCCGCAAAGGCACGTCGGCGGCTGCGGCGGGTTTCGTCAATTTTATGGGCTACATCGGCGCTGCTTTGTTTGGCGATGTCTTGACGGGTCATCTGTATGAGTACTACGGTTGGGAGTTTGCGATTTATGCCTGGGCGGCATGCGCCTTTCTCGCCGCGATCGCTGCTGGTGTTTTGTGGAACGCCACGGCTGACACAAGCTGTAAGGCAATCGAGAACCAAGCGGATCGAGTAACATCATGAGAGCCATCATCATCGGAGCCGGACGCGGGAGTCGGCTAATGCCGACAACGGCGGATACACCAAAGTGCTATGCCGAAGTCGGCGGTCGTCGGATGCTCGATTGGGCGATCGATGCATTTCGTCAGAACGGCATCGACGACATCGCATTCATTGGCGGGTATCGCATTGACCGCGTGCAAGAGGATTTCCCCGAGTTCACGTTTCGTCATAACGCCGACTGGCCGAACAACAACATTCTCGCTTCGCTAATGTACGCTGAGGACCTCATGGACGAGCCATTTGTCTGCTGTTATTCGGATGTTCTCTTTACGCCTGCGATCGTTGATCTCGTTGCGCAGAGTGATGCGGACATCGCGTTGGGTGTTGATAGCGAGTGGCTTGTGCGGTACGAGCATCGCACCGAACACCCGAGTGACGATGCGGAAAAGGTCACCGTTTCGAACGGTGAAATCACTCGCGTTCATCGCGAAATCGACGAAGCACATGCGCATGGCGAGTTTATTGGACTCGCGAAGTTTTCGACCGCAGGCGCTTCCGCATTTCGCAAGCACTATCATCGTCGACGAGAGGAGTTCGCGGGGCAAACTTTCCGCGATGCCAAGGTCTTCGAGAAGGCTTACTTCATCCACCTGCTGCAAGACATGATCGAAGCCGGCCAACGGATGTCGCATGTCGATACGCCCGGCGGATATATCGAAGTTGATACACAGCAGGACTTCGAGTACGCGCGCGAATTCTGGACCTCCCGTCATTTGGAGAAGTGATATGTCTGATAGACCGCTCTTTCCGGCGTCGATCATCGGTTCCATGCCCCGTCCGGATTTTGTCAAAGATCTGATTGCTGACGATTGCCCGTACTCCGGCGATGAGTATCAACGATTGATGGGGGCGGCGATCCGATCCGTCGTGGCGTTGCAAGAAGCTGCAGGATTGGACGTCATTTCCGACGGCGAGTGGTGGAGGAAGTCCTATATTGGCGTGATCGCTGAATTGGCTCATGGTTTCGAGTTGAGCCTGAATCCTGCGGATGGTCGACCCTGGACGGTCGTCGTCGATCGGTTGTCACCAAAAGAGCCGGGCTTCATTGCGAAGGAAGTTGCGTTTCTGAAGACGCTTACCGATCGGCAAATCAAAGCGACATTGCCGGCACCGGCATTGCTAGGCGAACGCATGTGGGACGCTACGGCGTCTTCGAAAGCGTATCCAACTCGAGAGTCCTTCGTACAAGATTGTGTGCCCATCTTGCGTCGCGAAATTGAATTGTTACGTGCCGAAGGCGTCTCGATCATTCAAGTCGACGATCCGCATCTTTGCTTGTTTGTTGATCCAGAAGTTCGCGCGAACTACGACGATGCGGATCGCGCGGCTGACTTCGCCGTCGATATGGACAATCAAGTTGTGGCGGACTTTGCCGATGTCAGACTTGCCGTTCACCTTTGCCGACGAGCCGGCGCGCGAGCGCGTGGCGAGGCACAACACCAAGGCGGCTACGATCCCATCATGCCGCAGCTCCGACGTTTGGGCGTCGGGCACATCACCATGGAGTTTACGACACCTGGCTCGGGGGAGATGTCCGTTTTTCGCGAACTGCCAGAAGATGTCGAGATCGGGCTCGGCTGCGTAAGTTGCCTGCCTGGTGAAGTCGATTCCGCGGACACGATTGTAGCGCGCGTCGAACAAGCACTCGAATTTGTTGCTCCGGAAAGAATCACACTTAATCCCGAATGCGGTTTTGCTCCGGGTTCAGCGGCGAAGGTAAGTATCGACGAGGTCTACACGAAGTTGAAGAACGAAGTCGAAGCCGCTCGGAGGCTGCGCGAGAAATATGTGTAGCCGATGTAGGCAGCCGAATGGTCCTGCTCGCCCCAGCTTCGGTCTTCCGGTTATCAATCGTTCATTGCAATCTGCCGGATGTCGTGTAACAATTGTGCGATTGAGAGTTAAAGGGCATCGTCCTAGTGTCAATTTGAATTGCGAGTCCGGCGTTTAACTTGCGAGCCGATTGTCGGCTCGTCGAACGTTGGTCGGGGTGGCAGCAGCCGTGCGGAAACGTCTCGCGTAGTGAGACATCTCACGACCCACATCGAAATCGTGATGAATCAAGACTCCGATGCCCCGGCCGAACAGCTCGACGAGACAGGCGCCATGCCGTTGCCTGTCATGCCCGATGTCACGCTTGAGCACACCGACGAATCAACCCAGCATTCAGGCCCGGCGAGACACGCGTCCGGTGTGCCAAACCAGATCGGTCGATACAAGGTGGACAGGCTCCTTGGTCGTGGTGGCTTCGGATGTGTTTACTTGGCTCGCGACGACGAGTTGGAGCGTCATGTAACGATCAAAGTGCCCCACCGGGATCGCATCAGATCGTCGGTCGACGTCGATGCGTTTCTTGCGGAAGCACGCACGCTGGCGAAGCTAGAACATCCCAACGTGGTTCCCGTGCACGACGCAGGCCGTACGGAAGATGGTCTCTGCTACGTGGTCTCGCGCTTCATCGATGGAAGCGATCTCGACACTCGGATGAAGCAATCGCCGCTGTCGGTTGGCGAGTCGGTTGAGATCATCGCGACCGTTGTCGAAGCCTTGCACTATGTCCACTCCATGGGCATCGTGCATCGTGATATCAAGCCAGGCAACCTGCTTCTCGACAAACGAGGGCAGCCGTACGTGGCGGACTTCGGACTCGCGCTGCAAGACGACCAGTTTGTGGAGTCATCGCGCGCGGCTGGCACGCCTGCTTACATGAGCCCTGAGCAATCGCGTGGCGAGAATCATTTAGTCGATGGGCGTTCGGACGTTTTTAGCCTCGGTGTCGTTCTGTACGAGTTGCTTGTCGGTACACGTCCGTTCCAAGGTAATAGCGCCGTGGAGGTCCTCCGACAAGTTCGCAAACACGAGGCTCTGCCCTTGCGCGAAGTGAATCGCAGTATTCCGACGGAACTGGAACGCATCTGCATCAAGGCGCTCGGCAAACGGTCTGCGGACCGTTATCAGACGGCGCTCGATTTTTCTGAGGACTTGAAGCAGTTTCTTGGCGAGAACTCGGGACTCAGCGTTGTTGGTGCCGATGTTGTGTCCTCGTCAGAGATCTCCGGATCGCATTCGAGTCAGCAATTGCTGGGCGTCGTCCCCAAAGGTCTGCGATCATTTGAACGGGAAGATGCTCATTTTTTCTTTCGTTTGTTGCCGGGAGCGCGTGGCCGCGACGGTATTCCCGACTCGATCCGATTTTGGCGGTCCCGCATCCTGGCGACGGACCCAGAGAACTCTTTTCGCGTTGGATTGATCTACGGGCCTTCGGGCTGCGGAAAGTCTTCATTTGTCAAAGCCGGCTTGTTGCCGGCGTTGCCCGAGTCGGTGGCGCCGGTCTTTATCGAAGCAGCTCCGAATGCCACCGAGTCGCGTTTGTTAAACCGTCTTCGCCGCCAGTGCCCGTACTTGGCGACGGACTTGGGATTGCGGGAATCGATTGCCCGGTTGCGACACGGTCGCGTCATGGGGGCCGGCCAGAAGGTACTGATCGTTATCGACCAGTTCGAACAGTGGCTGTATTCAACGGACGAGCAGGCCGATTCGGAATTGGCATTGGCGCTGCGACAGTGCGACGGTGATCGCGTTCAGTGCGTGCTGTTGATTCGAGATGATTTTTGGCTGGCCGTCAGTCGGTTTATGTCCGAGCTGGAAATCGAACTACTCCAGAACAAGAACATGGCTCTTGTGGATCTGTTCGATAAACTCCACGCCCGCAAGGTACTCGCCGAATTCGGCCAAGCGTTGGGGCGGCTTCCCGATCATTTTAGCGCTCTGACCTTGGACCAAATTCACTTCCTTGATCAAGCCATCAGCGAAGTTTCGGAAGACGACAAAGTGATTCCTGTACGACTGGCGTTGTTTGCCGAAATGGTCAAGGGAAAACTTTGGACGCCTGACACCCTGAAGAAGATTGGCGGTATTGCTGGCGTTGGGCTAATGTTCCTGGACGAGTGTTTTACGTCCTCGAATGCGCCGGCCGAGCATCGCGTTCACGAAAAAGCTGTCCATGCGACCCTGAAGGAATTGCTGCCGCGCCCCGGCGCGAATATCAAAGGTTCCATGCGGTCGCGCAACGAGCTGTTAGCCATTTCAGGATACGAGGAACGGCCGGCGCAGTTTGATGCTCTGTTGCGAGTTTTGGACGCGGAATTGCGATTGATCACGCCAACGGATGCGGAAGGCAGTGATCGTGACGACGAGGCGACTCCTTCGCAGCAACAGTTCTATCAACTCACTCATGACTATCTCGTGCCCGCGATTCGTGAATGGCTTGCTCGGGCACAGCGTGAATCTCGGCGCGGTCGTGCAGAGATCCGTCTGGCCGAGCGGGCTGAGATCTGGAACGCTCGACCTGACACACGGCATCTGCCCGGCTATTTCGAATGGCTCAACATTCTTATGTTCGCCAGACGTCGCCCTTGGAACGTTTCACAGCGCCGGATGATGCAGGCGGCAACAACTCGCAATACCATTTGGACGTTCATCGTTGCCGTCATCGGTATCTTCGGGGCGTGGGGTTTGTACGAGTTTAACGGGTTCAACAACGCGAAGTCACTGTCGCGACAACTGGCGACCGCCAGCGTGTCCGAAGTCCCGGGACTTCTCAACCGCCTGGACAACTATCGCCGCTGGTCGATCGCCGAGCTTGAGGCAGCCGAAGCCCGTGCGGAGGAAGGGAGCAGCGGTCAGACTTATCTTCGTTTGGCCCTGCTGCGTCGAGATCCTAGCCTCGCGGAAGATGTGGGTCGGCGACTGCTCACCGCGGATCGCGAGATGCTACTGTTGTTGCGCGGCGAGTTGGAGTTGCATCGCGAAAAGCTGCTGCCTGAGCTGTGGCGTTGTCTCTCCGACGAGTCGGCGGATGACTCGCAGCGATTGAATGCCGCTCTTGTCTTGGCCGCTTACGATCCACCTGAGATCGATGACGACCAAAGTGAGTGGAATCAGTATGCGGGTTACATCGCCGATATGCTGATCGATGTGGCAAACGTCGACCGACAGTATTATCCGGCGACGCTCGACTTAGTGTATCCCGCGCGAGCTGCCTTGCTTGATCATCTATCCCTCGTCTTTGTCGCCGACGGCGAGACGGAAGTGCGGCGGTCATCCGCCAGGGGGCTGTTGGTGGATTTCCTTCGTGATGATCCCAAGGAACTTGCAGATCGGTTTCTCGACGCAAAATACGATCAATTGAAAGTAGTTCTTCCGATACTTGACAAATACCAGTCGGCGGTTCGCGAAGTGTTAGTCGAAAACGTTGACGACGTTGTCGATTCATCAGTTCCCAAGCCGGAACGCATCAGGATCTCGCATCGCAGGGCGATCGCGGCTGGATTACTGCTGCGACATGGTGCGGTCGGGGACGAAGTGTGGAGCGTATTTGAGAACTCTGGCTTCGCTGATGCACGTTCCCTATTGATACACCGGGTGAAGCCCTTGGGCGTGCGACCGCAACTGATTGCCGAGAGGCTGCAAGCTGAAACTAATGATTCCATTCGGCAAGGTCTGCTCCAATCCCTTGGCGAGTTTGAATCGAGCCAGTTGCCGGGAGATTTGAAAGCGCGGACAGTTCAGCTTGCGAAGGGATGGTTTCAAACTGGTACGGACGCAGGTTTGGCCAGTTCTTCGATGTGGTTACTCCAACGCTGGGGCGAGGAGGAGTGGCTCGCCGCTGCGCGTCGCCAGCCTCGCGAACTTTTGGAAGACGAGCGTCGGAACTGGTACGTGAACTCCGAGCGTCACACGATGGTGCATCTCGTCAACGATCGTGGCGAGGCGGACTATGCGTTTGACATCGCAACTGCCGAGACGACTGCGTCCCAGTTCAAACAGTTTGTGCCCGATCATAAGCTCGTTTCCACCACGGCACCGACTTTGGATTGCCCCGTCGTTATCGTCAAATGGCAGCTCGCGACGTCGTACTGCAATTGGCTCACCCGACGGGAAGGTCTCGACGACAACGAACTCTGCTACCCAGAATGGCAGGAAGGCGAGCCTGCCGTCGAGTTATATCCGGATTATCGGAGCCGCACGGGATACCGGCTTCCCACCGGCGAGGAATGGTACCTCGCGTTCTGCGGCGGGACACAAACGCAATTGTTTTTTGGAGAACACCATCTCCGGGTCGAAGGATACGCGTTGTCAGTCTCGGAATCAGGTAATCGCTCCTGGCCAAGCGGAAACACAAAGCCAAACGACTACGGGCTATTCGACATGTTGGCAAACGTCAGAGAATGGGTCTCCGATTCGCGCAGTGGAACGAGACGTGGCGTCTGTGGGAAGTACTATGGCAATCGGTTCGGCGTGGATCTCGATCCCGACGATCCGTCGAAAATCGCCTGGGACTCTCCCGATTTAACTTGGACCTATATCGGATTTCGTGTTGCTCGATCACGGCCAGACAAGACGGAGTAGCTCCCGCCACCATGGACCTGCAGCGAATCGCGAAGACGACGACCGGCTTCCCGTATATGCGTCTGCAACAGGCTCAGCAATTGGCGGTGAGATTTGTTGAGTGGCAACCCGAAAACATTCTTGAGATCGGAACCTATCATGGGACGGGAACCTGCTACCTCGCGGAGATGGTTCGCGAACGAAACGGGCACGTAACGACGGTTGACCTGCCATGGACGGCAACCGATCGGATGAATCGTCAGGTGGAGCAACAGCTTGAGGCCTGCGGGCTCGACAACGTGACCGTATTTCGGCGCGATGATGGGGCGGAGGGACTTATGTTCGAGCACTTGGTAAATGAGAAGCCGCCGTTTGATTTTGTCTACATCGACGGCGGACACCAGTGGGCGAAAACCGTGCCGCAGTTCTGCCTGGCTTTAGCGTGCCTCCGGCCAGGTGGATGGATCCTGTTCGACGATATCGACAACGAGAAATACCCAGAGGTTGGCGCAGTGTGGCAACACGTAGTCCCAAATCATCCAGGAGTTATCGAGACACAAGAATGTGGCAATTGGGGATTTGCGCGCCGCGCGTGACGGCACTGCATGCTGCCGTTTAACTCAAGTCACCGAGGAATTGATCGGCGTAGCGATCGCCCACGGCACGTCCATGAGACCAGATCGAGCTGGTCTGGCCGATGTGTTGTACGAGGCTGGGAGTCGGCAGGAAGACTGGGATGCCGTGCGTGTCTTTCCAATCTCTGACCGCATCCGGAAAGCCCGCTAGTTTCCGGTCGACACTCCGCTCGCGGTACTCGAGAACGACTCGATCGGTGATGAATTGTTTCAGTAAGTTGCGCGGATAGAGTAGCGCAACGGCACCGTTCACGTTGGCTCGCGCCGGCAGCGTGTGCCAACCTGCGCATGGGCCGTTGCTTCCCGCGGCTGTATACAACGAAACGATACAAGGTTCGTTCCCAGGCCAGAGAATTGCTTCCAGGTACTCTCGAATCGGAGCCTCTCGCGGGAAAACGGCGTCGTCCTGGATGAGCATATAAGCGTCCGCGTCGGCGTTGCGCATATAGAGTTCCACAAGCGCCAGAAAGAAGTTCGGAAAGGCACCGGTCTTCGGACTGCGGATGCAGGTTGGACAGTTAGCTGCCTTTTCCGACGGCGCAATCTCGCCGTCCTGAAAGATAACCGGCTCGGTCCAGCCGGCATGAAACAAGGAGTCGAGGCAGACGTCCAACGTTGCCTGTCGACGGGGTGCCGTGGTCACTCCCACCGCCCAGTTGCGGACGGTTAATTCGCTTTGAGTCGCTGGTCGAGGAATCAGGTCATAGATTCGCTCTAATGAAAGCCGGCCACTTTGTTGCTGATATCGACTGAACGTGTCGAAGCCATCGTCGTCGCCGGCCGGAACTGGTGGGAGGCATTTTTCCGCAAAGCGCTGAAGCTGGCGGCCTCGTTCGACTGTGCAACCAGTAACTCCCCCGCGTTGCACAATGCCCTCGGTGATTTTATATAGCAGCGATGCGACAACTGGGTTGATATCTTCAGGCGTTGGCTCGAAGCTCTCGCAGCAAGCTGCACAGGCGGCCCGTTCGACTTCGTTCAGCGAAGTGTCTTGTACCTGAGTCAGTGCTGCCAAGAGGGAACACGTTGCCACCTCGGTTGAATCTACCTGGCGCGGCTCGATCCGGAGCGGACACGAATCAGGGCTACGTGGCGTCATGGGTCGTTCACTTCTTTACAAAAAAGAGGGACGACCAAAGGTCGTCCCTACTAATTCGATTTCCTACACAACCCACGATCATGCGACGACGCTCGGAATCATTCGCATCTGGCCTCGAAATCGTCCTTTGACTCGCGGCTTACCGCCGGGTACCGCACCCAAAACCGTGCAGTCCTTTTTTAAACTCCATTCGTTACCGTTATACTCCCAAAGAGAGTAACCGTGACGGGCTTTAGCGCCGTGATGCGGGTCACCATTAACGATGATAGACGTTTCTGCCTCTGCCATTGTGTGCTCCTTTCTAAACAGGTATATGAATCAGCACCGGTGGGGGGGCTTTATACCATTCGCCAGATGTATTCGCAAGTCTTTTTGCTGATTCTAATTGTCATACTCACCGTGCCACCGCAAGTAAAGTTAATCATGAGCGCTAATACGACAGAATGGATCACTCGTCTGTTTGAAGATCCAGACTTGCTACGAATGGGCCATTGCCAAAGGCCGGAAGATCTGAATTTGGGGATGGGTTGGTTGTACTATGCAGTCGCGCGACTTGTCCGGCCCGAGACGGTTGTGGTGATTGGATCGTGGCGTGGTTTCGCGCCATTGATCTACGCTAGGGCCTTGGCCGACAACGTCGAGGACGGAAAAGTTATCTTCATCGATCCATCGCTTGTTGACGACTTCTGGAAAGCCCCGCAACAGGTACGGGATCATTTCGCACGTTTCGACATTACTAACGTCGAGCACTACCTGATGACCACTCAAGAGTTTGTCGAAACCGACGGCTACCGGTCACTCGGTGAAGTGGGAATCGTCTTTATTGATGGTTACCATTCAGAAGAGCAGGCTCGTTTCGATTTTGAAGCGTTCGAACCACTCGTGCCGGGTAGTGGACTCATTCTGATGCATGACAGCATTCAACGCAGGTCATCGAAGTTGTATGGTCCCGATCGAGTGTATGAATACAGCGTCAAAGACTTCGTCGATCAGCTGAAGAGTCGTGAAGATCTTCAAGTGTTTGATCTTCCGTTCGCAAACGGGCTGACTCTGGTTCGCAAGAGCATCGAAGCACGCTGAAATGTCGCCAAAGAACTTTTGTATCGGACTCCCTGACGAATGAACCATCTATTTTGCCCCTTCCGATTAAACGTCAGAACGGAGAGCGGAGGCGAAATAGCCGACTGTGGATTGATTCGGCAACAGTTGGGGATTCCCAATCTGCCGGTTGCCGTTGATCGAAACACCTGCGAAATCTGTTGCGCGTCCAGTCGGTCGGCAGGGCGTTCCAATCCTGTCCTCTCTTCACTCCTGTACGGAACCTGTGACGATGCGATTAATTCGGGATTGGTGCCTGCCGATCGGCTTCCTCATCTTCAGTCGTTGTACCAGCAGGCGGAAGCTCAGCTACAGCTAGAGTCGCAGATCAGTCGTTTCGAGCGGACCCATTCCTGTGACGTGTTCTTATGTTGTCGCGATTCCGATGCAACGACCCAACGAGCTATCGAGAGTTTGCTAGACCAAGAGGACGCTGTCGCGATCGTGCATCTCATTGATGACGCGGGCCGCGCGCGACAGCTGTTCGAGAGATACGCGCCGCGATGGAACGTTGTAATTCACGAGAACCCGCAACCTTTGGGCTTGTTCGCAAGCGTCCAAAAGTTCTTCGCGAAATGTCGCACTCAGTTTCTCGCATTCCAGACGCCGACAGTCTCCTGCAACCCCGGACGTATTGGGCAGTCCGTCTCGGCGCTTGTCCGATCCGGAGCTGAACTATTTGCGGCGGGAGTCATGCGTCGTTCCGACGCTTGCTTACCGAAGTCTCCGATGCAAAAGTACGCTAGGGTTCTTCCGTTGGAGACTTTGGTGGTCCGGAGGGCGACGTTTGCGGACATGGGCGGCTTTGCCGATCGGCGCACGGATGCTGACGCGGAATTCGTCTATCGCGCCTTTTGCGAGGGACGCCAGTTCGAGTTGTCTGAAGAATGTCTTGTGGAGACTGACATCGCAGAGCATGATTCGCCTCTCGACTCGTGCCCTGGCTTCGAGAAACGGCACGGGTCACTTCGACATCACGCGATCGGATTTGGCGAGAAAACGGTTCCGTGTGACGTTGTGATTCCCTTTCGAGACCATCCCGATATGCTCACGGAGGCCATCGAGAGCGTCTTGGCTCAAGAACGTGCAGACGTCACAGTTCATGTGATTGATGACAGCAGCCGCGAGAACACCGACGAATTGCTTCGATATTGGACCAGCCATCCACGCATTCGTACGTACCGAAATACTCAAAATATCGGACAGTATGCGTCGTTCAATAATGTCTCCGAGTATTTTGAGACGGACCTCGCGGTTGTACACGATGCCGACGACATCAGCCTGTCTCATCGAGTTCATGCGACAGGCAACTTGCTCCGTCTTAGCGATGCGGAGTTCTTCTGTGCTGCAGAGTATCAGTTCGAAGGCGACGTTGACGCGGCTAGTTGTCGGTCTGCTGGTCGCCGCGATGCGGTTCGCCAATCGCATTATCCGGCGGATGACAAGGTAGGGTACTTTGCATTAAACCCGACGGTGGCTTTCCGAACTTCTACGTTTAATTCGCTCAATGGCTACGCAGATTTCGGTGAGCCAGCTAGAAACCGTGCTGGGTTAGACTCGGAGTTCCAGGCACGGGCTTGGTTTGCTGGCACGCGATTCGCCGTGTCGAAACAGATCGTCATCAGATACCGCTTGCATGGCGATTCGGCAACCCAGAATACCGAAACCGGTTGGGGTACCAAGATTCGCGAGCAGTCGATCGAAGAATGCAATCTCCGTCGTCGTCTTTTTCTCAACGGATGCGAGCCCCAGGTATTTGGTGGAAAGGGCGCTTATCAATGTGTCACCAAGTCCTGGCCATCGCCGACCGTCCGTTTACGGGCGACGTAGGCAAACAGGTAATTGCGTAGTCTTGTGGCCGATCCATCGGCACTCCTCGCTTTGGTCCTGCCGGTTGCGCCGTCCGGCGGATTTCTCTTTGCGACCGGCAAACTGACCCTCACGCTCCTCCATTACTTTACCGCGAGCCATTCGCAGGCGTCGCCAAGCTTGCTGATACGATTGCCCTCCGCAACCGAATCTGCTTCTCCGATCGAGCGTACTTTCTCGATCGACAGGTCCATTTTCACCGCGAGGACTACTTCCTTCGCTACGATCTGCGAATGAGGCTCAAGAAACATACCCGTCTGAATCGAAACTAACATTCGGAGGGTTTGTTCCAATTGACTCTGTTTTCCGCAAGGGAGCTGAATCAGTTGAAGCGATCCCAAGGGGAGCCTTGCCAAAGGCTCGCAATGCCTTTGTTGAGTACACCGATCGTTGGCCCGACGACCGTTGCACTCTCTGTATCGATTCCCTGACTGTTTGTACCTCGTCGAGTACCAGAAGAAAGGATTGTGGGAGTCTGGCCGTATCATCCGGAAAACGAAGCCCTTAGCAAGCTTCTCTATTTTACGGATTTTAGCCAAATAACCATTGTCCGAATTGCCGATGTTATTCGTAGAGGCGCGGATCAGAAGGAACTGAACCTCCGCCACAACTAGAAGCAAGTTCCAAGCCCTGACCCAGATGTTTATTTGTGTTTTCTGGTTCCCGCAACTGGAAAAAGATCATTGTCGATCGTGCAGGTAAGCAAGGGGCACAGCTAGTTCGCCTACGGCGGGTTAGTTGACCGAAAACAACGAGCGAGTAATTGGAGAGCCTGTGATGAAGGTCTTCACAACGGGACAGGTCGCAAAGATCTGTAAAGTGGCGCCGCGTACGGTGAGCAAGTGGTTCGATTCGGGCCGCCTTAAGGGATACCGGATTCCGGGATCCCAAGACCGTCGCATTCCGCGTGAGTATTTGATCAAATTCCTGAAAGAGCATGGTATGCCTCTTGGTGACCTCGAAGACGAGGCCATGGCCAAGGTGCTGATCGTGGCTCAAGATCAGGTTTTGATCGAGAACCTCAAACGGGAATTGCCGGTTGAAAAGCGATTTAAGGTTGCTGTTGCAGCCAGTGGCTTTGAAGCTGGTATTCAAGCTGAAAGTTTCCACCCAGACTGCATTATTACCGACTTTTCGATCGGTAAGGTTGAAGCCCTGCAGATCTGCCAGAACTTACGGAAGAACTCCGATTTCGGAGAGACGATCTTGATCGCTCTACTTCCTGATGATGGCAGCCCAATGAGCTTCGATCGTTCCAGCATCAACGAAACGTTCAAAAAGCCGTTCGACGCCAACCTTTTGGCCGAACGACTCCGAACGCTGATCGGTGCCAAGAAGGAACTCGTCTAGCATAACCTGCTGAACGATAGCAGTTCTCGCCGAATATAAATCCGCCGCGGATGACCCCCGCGGCGGTTTTTTTTATGGCTGTGCGGATGTCCGAACTTTTTACCCGAAGGCGGCCTACGATGTGACCAGGTGCGACATCAGGGAGTGGATGCTGATGCACGCTTCGCGTGGAGAAGTGAAAGTTCCTCATTTCGAGCATGTTCCCGCTTGCGTGACCGATTTGGCGACGAATCAACGTTAGCGAATGTTTCATTGATCAGACACGTAGCGGGCAGTGAGAGCCCGCAACGCACTAAACTCACCGCGAGCTTCCCGCGGAGAGCGATGTTCAGACCTGGACTGGACGCGGCTGCAAGCTTGTACCCAATTGCTTGGAGCGATCCACCCGCTATGCACTCTAATTCGCCTAATTGAAGTTTGGTCAGTTCTCGTTTCCAGAGTTCCATCCGAGAGTCGACAATTTGCTGTAGTGCCATCGCCTTCCACGGCAATTCGTGCTGCGGCACTCCTTCTCGATTGCCGTAGCCCGTCGCAACTGCAACTTCATTCGGCAGGCGGAGAAAATCAAGTAGCAGCGAGAGTTCACGGTGAGGGTGTGACACGATATCTTCGTAACGAATGGTATAGCAATCCAACTCGCTATCCTTCATCGCGTGCTGCATCATCCGATGATACCGTTGCCAGATCCAAATACCGGCGTTCACGTCGCAATTCAGCCAGGGAACTTTGCTGAGGCTTAGCGCGACATCACGACCATCACGGTAGATGAAGATGATCTTCGCTTTGGGAAACACTTGGCGAATGAGCAAAATGCGGCTCGTATGTTCTGGTGTTTTCTCGCCGAAGCATGTGGGGGTGAGTTTTATCCGGTGGCAATAGGACTCGGCCATCAGATTGTAGTAACCTTGAACCTCTTCAAGCGTGCGAAGTTTGTTCCGGGGAATTGGCAGGTCGACTTGCAGGTCGCGACGAAGACGCTCGACATGGCGCACCTGCTGTCGCCACGATTGGCCAACTAGGTAATAAAAGAACTTTGTTTCCGGTGGAATGACGATCTGCGAGTGGCGGTTCAGGGCTTGCTGGAGCATCGTCGTTCCAGAGCGTGGGCAGCCAATGATAAAAAACTTGTTCATGTCGTCGGCTGCCCTTTCGTAACGCTTGGGTGATTGTGCAGGACATCACGGACGACGCGAAACATCGTATAGCGGTGTTTCGCGCTTAACGTGTGAAAGATGTGCGGCTGCGCCAAGATCCATGGTCGAATTGCTGTGTATCTTCCCGGTGCGTCATTGCTGGATGTTCGAATCACCAGAACGGTCACCCGCTGATCTTTGACGTACTGTAGGAACTCATTGCTATTGCGAAACCAGAGTGGGCGGCAAACGTCGAATTGATGTCGTACTCCAAAAAACGGATAGTAACGTGAGTCACAGATACAGATTCGTTCTGACGTTGGATCAAGCGTCGCGAGGGCTTCGAGCGATCCTCCGGTTATCCGTCGATCATAGTAATTGTTGAAAGAGGTGTGCCATCGCTGGCTGAGTAGATGAATTCCGCCCACGGCGAGCGGAACGCAACAGGCTATCGCGGTGGCAATGATTGCCCGTTGCGCGGAAGACCGAGAAGTCCAGCAAAGATAGACAACGACCACAACGAGCCCCATGTTGCACGCCAGCAGCAGTGTTTCGACCGACGTGTCGCGGCTCGCGTGTTGAATGAATTGCCAAACGGCTCCAACAATCCAATGCCCAACTAGCAAGGTGCCAGTAACACTTCCGAATAGCTTGAATTGCAAATGCTTCACCGACAGCTTTTGCAACATATCCGAACTCGCCAAGGCCATGCCAATCATTGACGTACTCAAGAAACCCAAGCCGAACCGAACGGGATGATACTTTGAGAGCAACATGTTCATCGTTCCCACCTTGGTTTCGATGACATTCGGAGTGATGCAGTAGACGATCGCCGTAAGAAACATGACGCCAGCAAGCATCAAGCGGATCGCCCTTGCTTCGCGAGACCGCTCCTTCTGAAGCGCAGACACGACACACCACGCGACGGACGCTGGCAGCAATAGCATGGCCAACAACGCGATTGGACCTGCCTGATCGAAAACGGCGCGAGCCAACAACGTCCAAACTTCGAGACGGCTGCCAGGCAACAACGAACTTGTGTGACTGTCAGGACGCATCTCGTCCCACAAACTAGTGTCACCAATCATACTCTTCGGAAAGAGAGGCCCGCCGTAATGCCAGACATTGCGAACGTACCAGTATCCGCCGAAAAAGACCGCACCAGTCAATCCAATCGTGGTAGCCTTTATTGCCATTCGTCCGCCGCGTATTGCCCATACGAGTCCTAGAAGGCCTAGTCCCGCGACTGCTGCGTATCCAATGGCATAGTACTTGATGCCAATCAGCAGGCCGAAGGTCGTGGCCGCGAGCCAGACATCCGGCGACCGTTCGTGCTTCGCAAATCGGATCGCATAAACGAGTGTCGCCAGGAACAGGGCCGCCACAGCCAAGTCATTTTCGGCACTGACAAGTTGCCGAAACATCGGACGCGTGGAAATAACGCTAACGGCGCAGAGATGTGCGACTGGTTGGATGACGCCCAGAAGTACACATAACTCAAACGACGCTGCCGCCAGCAGAATCGCCGGCAAGATGTTGTTGAGATGGATGAGGAAGTCGCCGGAAAATGGAGCCGTCACCCAAAGTCCTAGGATCTCGTTATTCCCCGGAACGTAGCCGAACGCACAATCGGGCGCGTATAACGTGCCGGTCTGCGCCCAGTGCGAAAGTAGCGGCAAGTGGTAGGCGAGCGTGTCCCAGTCGGCTGGCAAGCGAAGCAAACCATGAAGTGTCACCCGCGCCGCCAAAATCGAAGCCACCACGCCCCACAGTAGTGTAGGCCGGAACAGGGCTTTGCGCTGTTCCGGCGGTCGTGTAACGCGTCGAATATGCCGGAGTTGCGAAGGCTTGTTCCGGCCTACGGTCGCTTCAGTGTCATCGCCGCGAACAATCCAAACTCCGAAGACCGCACATACAACGACACAAAGCATCAACAGCCCGGGCATCAACAAACCTTGCACTCCCAGGAGCAAAGTGACGCCAACGACACAGCCCCAGCACATGATCGTGACATGAATCGCTGTGGCTGCGAAGCGATCACGGGGAAACCAATGTTTGGACACTACAAACGCGGAGCCGCCGAGTGCCACGGTGGCTGTCATCCAGAACATCGCCGATGTCGCGTCGCTCATTCGGCAGGCTCCGTCGGCTTGCCCTTCCGCAGTGCCTTGCGAAGCGGTTCTCGAAACACCCAGCCCGCACCGGCACCACCTCCAATCACCATCAGCAACAACGCGCAGACAACCATCCAGCCGGTTTCACGTTTAACGACTCTTGTTTCACCAGGAGCTAATAAATAGTTGGCTCGAATGTCTGCGTTTCGAAGCTTCACAGACAGGGCACTTGTCGCGCCATGCCGACTGGCCACGAACCGCAAGGCGAACACATCGCGATCCGTCACGTCGATCTCACGCAACTGACGGAATGATTCAGAATCTCCTTCCGCCACTTGATACTGCAATTTCGCTCCAGTGCGCGCGAGCCGCAGCTTTCCCGACTTACCGGTCGCGTCGAACCACTTCAAATCGTGTGGGTTTTTTCCGTCGCCATTTGGTTGTGCGCGAATGGTGGTAAACGCGTTGTCGTGTTTCGCCCCTCGAAGATGTCCCAAGGTGATGCGCTCGGGTTCTTCGTTTCCGGCACCGATTTGGCACCAGATCTTCACACCCGCACCAAGACCTTTCCTCGGCTTCGTCATCGAGACAAGTTCATAATCAAGCGTGATCTCGAAATCACCGTGCAGCCGCAACCTCATGTCAACCGCGACATCTTCACTGCTCTCCTGCTTACTAACCAAGCTCACCAGCAAAGCAGTCGCCTGCCGCTTGGTCAGGTTGGATACTCCATCGCCGATCAACTCCACCATCGGATGCAGGTCAGAAGCAAAATCCTGCCGAAACGATTCATCCAGTTGTCCGGAGAGCAAAGTCAGAAGTAGCAAGGTTGGAGGCATGTTCATTGATCATTTGGGATTTTCACTCCAGTGTCACCACTTCTCCACGGCTGGGCGTCAGCACCGCTGTCATTACCATCCAGCGTGTTTCATAGTTCACGAGACGCACGGAACCATCACATAACAAGAACTGTGTTCCACCAGGATGCGCCGCCCCCCAGTTGCGTTTAAAATCGTTGCCACGCTTGTCCTGCGTGAGCGCCGTTCCCTTACGTGCCGTACCGCCGGAGCCACCTAGAAAAAACGGTTCGTCCCAGTACCAGGAGTGTGGCGAAAAAATGTCCAGATCGATCGCTTTTTCACCAGTCAGCAATGTGTTCGACAAGCCATCGGTGATTTCGGCGAATCGTTTGGGCCGGCGTTGGCCGTTGTCTCCGGGCAAGCCGGGGACGACTAGGACATTTGCGGCATAGTCCGTCTTCCCCCCACTTCCATCCTCCACCGACGTAGATTCCGTGTGCATCCCCGCTGATCACTTCCTTCGCCTTCGCATCACGGCGACTCGGACAAACATAAACTTCGACCGACTCTTCCCATTTCCGCCCGTCATGCATCGCTTGCTGTTCAACGAAGGAAAGAATGCTGTACAGCCAGGAACCGGTTTGGTTATTCGGTGGTTTGTTCGGGTCACCGACTCCCCAGTTAAACGTTTTGCCAAGCGCTAAATCGGTAGTCGCGGGCGTGATCATGCCGCCACTGGAACTCGAAATCGTTTCTCCAGGAATCCATCCACCGTTATTCGGCAACACACCGTGAACGTCGTGATGTTGATGAAGTCCTAGGCCAAGCTGTTTGAGATGATTCGAACACTGCATGCGTCTGGCAGTCTCTCTCGCGTGCTGAACTGCCGGGAGCAGCAGAGACATCACGATGGCAATGATGGAAATCACAACTAACAGCTCGACGAGCGTGAAGCCTGGTGGATGAGTGCGCATCCGAGACGGCAATTTAGAGAAACTGATTAAATGCAACGTCGCCCCCTCTATCGTCGTTGCCAAAGGAACCAGGAGACAGTAGCGCACAGCACGGTCAACGCAGCGAACATGATGATCCGGAACTGAACAGTGTTGCCCGTGCCAATGGGTGATCGCTCGATCTGCTGAGCGGGGATTTGTTCGATCGCTTCAGCAATGCTATTGATGCGTTTTTGCTTCTCATCCGGCACGGCAGGTATCCTGTGTATTTTGACGCTTGCCTGCGGACGCCGATCGATAATTCGCGAGCCACCGCACAGTGCGGCATTCTCCAAACCGAACTCCACAACGTCTACAATCGGATTCGCCTCAAACTCGTCAAACACGATTTCGCGGCGTGCGTAGAATTCCCCGTCTTCGGTGTCTTCAACGCTGAGCGACTTAAGAATCCACATGTCACTCAAACGCTCCCAACGTAGCGTCCTTAGCTGCACCCACGTCGTGCCAGAGTCAGTTTGTTGCTGTGTACGACACGAGACTAGATTGTAGCCAACTTTGCGATCCGCGATAAGTTCAAGCTCCGTATCGGGAGACTTGTACGTCCTAGTCGCACGAACCTTTCCATCCTCCAGTTGCTCCACTGCGAAGTCGTGTGTGAATAGAGACGGAGTTGCGAATGAATCATGCCAACCCGTGGGCGTGAAGGACCACGTCCCATGCGTTGCCTTCGCCACAGCGCCCGGTTTGGCGACGAGTACGTCCGCCTCACATCCGGTGGGCCGGATCCGCTCCGAGAATCGATTGGCCAATACCGCGCTACCATCACAGACAGCCAACTGTCTCGTAAACCTTGGCGGCTTTCCGGCAACGGGCTTGAAACGGATGTCAAGGTGATACTTGTCACCACCGAACACCAGTGCGAACGTCGCGTCAACATCCAGATTTTCACCTGCGCGATAGATGCGGATTATTCCCTCACCACGTGCGGAACTCAAGCTGGCACGCGACGCCTGAGCTGCCGCACGCATTTGAGCAAGCGAACCATCTCCACGACAAGAACTCGCTTGCCACAACATGCCCCACGTCGAGAGCAAACAAACGATCGGCAACGGTCGATACACGCGAACGATTAGATCTAAGAACATTTTCATGCTTCTCTCATTGTGGGGCACATTGTGCAACGAGTTCATGGTGTGCCCGAGCATTGCACTACGGGAGAACACGAGGAAGCCTGCTCGTAGCTGCAATTGCTGGAAGTCCAGATCGACACACAACATTCCGCGCGAAGTTCAGCCTCGATGCAGTGCCACTCTCCAGTGTCATACTCCCACCGACAAAAGTACTTCGTTAAATAGAGCACATCCTGAAGATACTCTTCTTCCGAGTCGCAGTTGTCATTGCCGAAATCGTCGACACATTGTTCTGGATTTGAATGGTGTACAGAAAACCCACAGCTGCCAACGCGTTTGGTGGGCGACGTTTCCCCGCTACAATCAACATCATCAGGAGGTGGGTCGGTCATTGGCGAACAATAGCGCGCTGGCGTACCGCCTCGAATGGCTACCAACTCTACGTTCGTAAGCTTCGTCATCGGATCACTCTGCCGAGCCCACGCGCGAGCTATCGTCGTTGTCACGCAGAGCACGGCAAGTACGACTGACAAAGTACTGACAATACGTGTCATCGAATTCCCTCCTCAGTTAGACTAAAGATCCAAAGACGCCGTCGCTCCAGCTACTGACGAGCGTCTACCAAAAAACCGCGAAATGGAATGGACACAGAAGCATCGCCAGCAATCTCTCCGCTCGCTCTCGCACGTAGGCTGACAGTCACTTCACCGTTGAGGTCAAAGCCGGTCCAACGATTCCGAACTCGAAAGTGCAACCGCCGGCTCATTGAATCGACATGTTCCGCGCGTTCCAACGAGATATAGGCAGGCAGAGACGAGACAACTAAGTCGTAGTCCGCCAATAGTGGGCCGGACAGTAGAACAGTAGGGCGCTCACGTGACAGTAATTCATTTTTCGTAGCCACTCCAAGTAGAAACTTGCGTGGCTCAATAACGACTTGATGGCGAGGCTCGATTTGCAGGGGCACGCGGACATACCGCTCGCTCAAATGGTCACAAGGAATCCGGACAATAATCTCCTCTGAAACAACTCGCTCACAGCCAACTCGGACCTTAATCTGCAAGGACGAACCCGGAGCTACTCGTTGTTCGCCAAGATCCATGTCAATTCCTCTTGGTAGCGACAGATCGTTCAGTACCAACTCTGTATCGGATTCATTCGTGACCGTGACTACTTGGTTGTCACCTCGCCCACTCTTGAAATCGGGACGAAGAACGATGGACTCAGGTTCCACACGGATGCGACTCTTCGCAGTTCCGATAATCGCTACGATTAGGGGCCGCGCTCGATCTGACGTACGAATCGTTACATGATGACGAAATTCACCGGGCTTACCCTTGCCCTTCAGAACACCTCGCAGTTCCGTGGTTAGACCTCGGCCTATCACTTGGGAGCTAAGTTTAACATTCGTACATGAACATCCTGCCGACGCTTCGGTAATTTCGACGTCCTGCCTCGTGCTATTCGCAAGTTCTGCCAAAAACTCCCGGTCTTCGCCTAAATAGACATCGCCAAGGTCAATCGTTTGCGGCATTGCTGTCAGCGACTGGCCTGGACCGTGCCACGACTCCCCACTACCAGCACACTACATGTGACAGCGCAGCCGAGTGCTGCAGACGCAAAGAGATAGGAGAGCATTTTCTTCATGTTGTATCCACCTCTCTATCCGGATTGTTCAAGAGAAGCGCTACACCAGCCCAAGAGTAACGGTCCGAGAATTCGAATGTCGCTAGCTCGTCGATGCCGATGCTCGGATCGAACACTTGAACTAGCCCATCCTTGAAACGAAGTATCGCCACATAATGGGCACCATTAACGTGCAACACGACCGCCCGCCTTGGTCCCGTCAGATGAGCTTCGATACCACTTAGCGAGGTCCGAACTGCATCTGCGGTCAAGCCAGCCCGCGCTGCTAATCGCTTGAGGTCCAAGAGGGACACGCCGGCCTCAGAGACGACGGCCTGTTCTCGAAACCACGCGAAGTCCTTCGTACCCGCAAGGAGGCTGGAAGCCAGGTAGAGACATTGGACTCCACAATCGTTGGATGCGACCGACGCAATTGCCAGTTGGTCCGCGAGTGTTACCCGAGAAGCTTCCGTTCCTGGAGTGGACAATTCGCGTTGCAACGTGTCTCCCAGATCGTCGATTGTGTCCAATTGCTCGCCCACAGCCATGACCTTACCATCTACCAGGGCAACGATCATTGGTGTCGGAAAATCCCATTCGTACTGATTCGAAACCGTGCCGACCAGCGTTGATGAACGCTGCAACTCGTCAAGCTCGTCTCGATCGTGAGGCGGGACGGACACAAGCGCGAGATGATATTCAGGGGGAAGCTGCATGTTCGGTTCCCGGAGTTGATCCAGGACCGTTTGGCATGCTGGACAGTCATGCCTAAAAACTACGACGAGCCAGTTGCCCGAGGTAAAAGCCTTGCCAATATCGATGTCTTCGATCAATGGCAGCGCATTGCCGACCCATTCTCCCGGCGCATAGCGCAGCGTGAGTGGGCGCATAATCGGACTGGCAAAATGAATACAAATCCATCCAAAACAAGCAATACAGAGAGACGACGCAAGGCGGTTCCACGCCGGTGGCCCGGTCGGCTTGGCACTTTCTTGCTGCCTACGGTTCAGTTGGGCTGGCAAGAACGCCACGAGCAAGACAACGATCGAGACATCCAACGCAAAGCTATACCATGGATGGACGATCGCATCTCCAAAACACCCGCACGACGTCTCGCCCTGCAACGCTTTGTAGAACGCAACGGCGCCGAACACGACAAAGCAAACCAGGGCCAACTGTACGATCGGCTTACCGGAATAACAAGGAACAGCGCTAACGCGAATTCAAACACGATGTGAAAACACTCTCGCATTGTTGCAAGATTACTGCTGATCGTGTAATCGCCGTACAGTTGAACTGCCTTCATCGACGCTGCCGTGAGCAAGACACCCGCTACGAGACAGCGTACGATCTCGCTGACTTGACGACGATCGATTCGTGTGACCTGCCGTGTTTCCGTATCTGCCTGATTCATTGCTCCCCCAAACCTGCCAAAACGTTGCTTCTAATGAAATTACAGCACTCGAAGGCGACTGCAATCATCATTTTGTCCATTCTGCGACTTTTCTTAGTGGCTGGATGCTGGGCGTTGATACAGCGTGTGAACCATCAACACAACAAGCTGTTGCGTTGACTCGACGTCAAACTTCTCGCGAAGATTCTTGGTCTGGGTGCGGACGGTGGTGTAACCCTTACCGAGTTCTCGGGCAATTTGTTTGGGATCCCGCATCGCGATCAACAAATCGAGAACTTCGCGCTCGCAACGTGGAAGGCCGTGATAGATATCGTTAGTGCGTTGCCAATCGACCGTGGCCAACTGTCGGTTGACAATTGGGTACTCCTGGGACTCGCTACGAATCACGGCGTATTCGATGCGACGAATCAATTCGTTCGCGTCGATGCGTGTGACGTCCAAGTATTCTTGCACTCCAGTTCGCAACAAGTTGACGCCAAGCCGTTCGTCAAACGTTTCGTCGAGTAGTACGCAAGCAGCGAGCGAGGCTAGACAAGTCGAATTGTTCAACAGTACCGGTTGCCGAATCTCTGCCGATTGAATCAATCCGACAACCGCGCAAGGTCGCGTGTGACACATGACAGCGTTGGGGCTTCGTTCGAGCGTCTCGTTCGCATTCATCACCGAGACATCGAAATCACCCAACCACTCGACAATGTCCCGACGCGCCGAACACGAGACGCCACCGCAATCGACGCCCCATAGATCTGCCGCCATGCTCTGCCTCTCACTCGACGTTCGACGTCGCGCCCAGCGGTGTTTACTGCCATCGGCTTCTCCCCTTCTAAATGGAACGCCCTCACTATATCGAGCGGGTCGGCGATGTTAAGCAATTCGAAGATGTCAGTATCTTGATGGTTGCTGCGATCTTGCGATTCGTCTGTTATCGACTGTGTTTCAACGCGGTTAGTTGGGTATCGTAAGACAGTTGAGGCCCTCGACGTTGCCTCTCCGGCCCTTACAATAGTGGGTTTACCGGGCTCGGAACGGCCCTTTGCCAATATGGGAGCAACCATTTCTGTGTCGCATGAGCTGTCACACTTCGACGAACACGGTGCCAGCCGCATGGTGGACGTGAGCCAGAAACAGATCACCGAGCGAATGGCTCGTGCATCGGGACGTATCGTGATGGCACGGGAAACGTTTCGATTGATCAGGGACAGGCAACTGACCAAGGGCGACGTGCTGGAAGTGGCTCGACTCGCAGGAATCATGGCAGCGAAACGAACTGGCGATCTGATTCCGCTTTGTCATCCGCTTGGACTCGACGCGGTTTCGGTCGAGTACTTCTTTCCGGATGAATACAGCGTTGAGATTCAAGCGACGGTGCGTGTAACGGCTAGGACGGGGGTCGAGATGGAAGCATTGACCGCCGTCGCCGTCGCTGGGCTGACAATTTACGACATGTGCAAAGCCGTCGATCGTCAAATGGTGATCGAGCAAGTTCGACTGGAAGAAAAGTCGGGCGGGCGTAGCGGCCATTTTTTGCGTGAAGATCACGCGTGAGGATTGATAGGGTGAGCAGAACTGTATCTGAGCCTGAGGTAACGACTTCGAGCGTACCGGACGTCTATGGCCCGATCGCGTCGGAACTAGCGGACGTTGAGCGGATTCTTAAGGCCGAGCTTCGCAGCGATCATCCGTACGTTGACGAGTTGGTTCGGTATGGCTGTCTGCTCGGAGGAAAACGCCTCCGACCGACGCTCCTCTTGCTCGCTGCGAAAGCGATCGGCCAACTAAAGCAAGAGCATTTGATTCTGGGTGCGGTCGTCGAAATGATTCACACCGCAACGCTTGTCCACGATGACGTCTTGGACGAGGCCGACACCCGTCGCCATTTGGCTACGGTCAATTCGCGATGGGACAACAAAGCCAGTGTGTTGCTCGGCGACTACTTGTTTACGCATTCGTTCTACTTAGCCAGTACCACCGGTAGTGCGTGGGCATGTCAGGAGATCGGTCGTGCGACGAATATCGTTTGCGAGGGCGAGTTGCGCCAAAAGGGTTGTCGCGGCGACTTTGCGCTCAACGAAGACGAGTACTTTGAGATTATCGCCGCGAAGACTGCTGAGTTGACTGCCTGTAGTTGCCGGCTTGGTGCTTACTACGCTGGCGCATCGGAAGAAGCTATCGAGCGACTCACAAACTTTGGACGAGATTTGGGCATCGCGTTCCAAATCGTGGACGACGTCCTTGATCTTCAAGGCGAGGAAGCGACAACTGGCAAGTCACTTGGCACAGATCTCGAACAGCAAAAGCCAACGCTCCCAATCATCCATGCATTGGAAAGCCGCTCGCCCCAGAAGCGGGAAGAGCTACTGACGCTTTTAAGTAACGATGTGCCTCCAAGTCGCGAGTCGCTATTGCCATGGTTGACCGAGTACGGTTCCATCGAATACGCCTACGCGACGGCCAAGCGATTTGCGGCGGGTGCGCTTGAGAACTTGGAGTGCTTGGCCGACAGCGACGCAGCGAACACATTGCGACTGATTGCGACGTTCGTCGTCGAGCGGTCTCGCTAATTATGACGGCCTTTGACATGGAACGCATTCTGGCCGAGACAATGGTCAGACGTATTGAGTACCGTCCAGAAATCGCTTCGACAAACGACCTTGCTATCGAGCTGGCAACCGCCGGCGCGGACATCTTCCCTTCGTTGACCGTAACCGACCGCCAGACGGGAGGTCGGGGGCGCGGGGCGAATCAATGGTGGGCTGCCGATGGTGCATTGACATTCTCGCTTACCATCGACGCGCAAGCGAACTCGTTGGAGCCGCACAGTTGGCCAAAGATGTCATTGACGGTCGGCCTGTCTGTATGCGAAACGCTCGAACATTTGTTGGCAGGGCGGCGTGTCCACTTGAAGTGGCCGAATGACGTGTATTTGGAACGACGAAAGGTGTGTGGCGTCCTTGTGGAAACGATTGCTCCGCGACCGGGGCTGATCGTGATCGGGATTGGGATCAACGTCAACAATACCTTTGTCGATGCTCCCGTTGAACGATGTTCCATCGCGACTTCGATGAGCGATGTTACAGCCAGGTCGTTTGATTTAACGGATGTATTGATCCGCCAGCTTCAACAGATCGAACGTCGTATCAAAACCGTCGTTGCGGATTCTGCGGACCTGGCCGAGGCATGGCGCACTCGATGTATGCTGGAGGGGCGTACGTTGAGTATCGAGCTTGGTCCGCGGCGACTTACCGGGGTCTGCCATGGAATCGATGACGACGGAGCTTTAATCATCCAGACCGAGGGTGGCATCGAACGCTGCTTCGCTGGCAGCATTTCGCAGATCCATTAGCCCCGTGTACGATCGGCGCGGGAGCAGTTACTTTGTAGCCGAGCCATTTATGTTTCCGAGCAATTGCGTGAGCTGAGATTCGCATGACCGAGACGACACAACTTGATCTAAAGCAGTTCATCCGTGACATCCCTGACTTTCCAAAGCCAGGAATCTTGTTCCGCGATATCACGCCGCTGTTAGCGTCACCGGAAGCGTTCGGCGAAGCGATCCGTCGTATGGCAGATCACTTCCGCGACCGGCAAGTCGATGCGATCGTCTCCGCCGAAGCGCGAGGATTCATCTTCGCCGCCCCGCTGGCCCTAGAATTGAACGCCAGCTTCGTGCCGGTTCGCAAGCCTGGAAAACTTCCTTTCGAAACACATGCGTTTCACTATGAGTTGGAGTATGGCACGGACACACTCGAAATGCACATTGATGGCGTCGAGTCCGGACAGAACGTGTTGCTTGTCGACGATTTACTCGCCACCGGCGGGACGGTCGATGCGTGCTGCAAGCTATTGGAGCATACGGGAGTCAACGTCGTCGGCTGTGCGTTCCTAATCGCGCTCGACGCGCTCGGTGGTGAAGCTCGAATTGCACCGCATGAGGCGTTCAGCCTGATCCATTACTAGGCTATCGCAAAGTTCTGCCACAGTCGGGCGTTCTACCGCCAATCCTGCGACCAATCTGCGGTGTGAATCCCGCTGCGAATCCGCCACTCGCGAAGCACGCTGAGCAGCTCTTGCTTCATATTAGCGGCGTCGGGATCTGACCAGAGATTGTTGACTTCGTTTGGGTCCTTCAGCATGTCGAATAACTGGCCGTAGGGTTCGTCCAGGAAGTGGACCAGTTTCCAGGCCTTGTTGCGAACCATGGTCATGAACTCGCAGCCGGTCAGAATTCCGTCTTTGATTTGTTCGGCGAATACGAAGTTGCGTCCGTTCCAATCGGCTCCTTCTAACGCGTCGAGCATTGAAATGGCTTCCAACGTCGGCGGCACCTCGATGCCGGCCAATTCAAGAATCGTCGGACCAAGATCCATCTGCTGGCACAACGAGTCGACCGTTTTTGCCGGGAAACGTCCGGGCGCCCAGACCGTCAGCGGGATGCGCGTGATCAAGTCGTACATCGTCCACTTTTAGCTGTGCCCGTGATCGGTCAAGCAATCGCCATGATCCGACGTGAAGATGATGATCGAATTGTCGAGGTATCCGTTCCGCTCGAGAGCTTCGAGGATCTCGCCAACCTTTTCGTCGATCATTGTCACGTTGGCTAGGTAGTAAGCTCGCTGTAAGTGACGCTGTTCGTGCGTAGGTGCCAGTTCGAGTACAACCGAGTCGTGGTCGATCTCGTTGTTGTGCTTCCGCAACTCCTTGAAAGCTGGCGGCTGGTTATCAAGCTCATCTTGTGTGACTTCCAACAGTGGAAGGTCTTTCCTTAAGTAAGGCTCGGCGTATCGAGGTACGGGATCATACGGCGGATGCGGCCCGGGAAACCCGATTTGAAGAAACAGCGGTTCCGTCTTTGGGTAACTATCGATCCACCACGTTGCCATGTCGCCGACGAATGTGTCCGGATGTGTGTCCTCGGGAAGCTCCCACTCAAAAGCGCCGAGTCGATCGCGATAATCGGCTCGATTGCGGTACATCTCGCGTTGTTGTTTGACCAAGCCACGGAATCGAAGCGCTTTGTCCCACTCGTCGAAGTAGTAACGGCCTTCGAGGTATCGGTCTTTGTTTTCGACGACGTAGCGCTCGTCAAAGCCAAGCTCCGTCTCAAAGGGCCACGAGTGCATCTTGCCGACGTTCGTGCAGTGGTAACCCGAGTCGTTCAGCAGCTCGATCCATGAACGACGCCAGCGGTCGGCGTTCTTCAGAATGCCGGTCGTGTGAGGATAGTAGCCTTTGAAGAGACTCGCTCTTGCCGGCGCACAAGATGCCGCGGTTACGTGGCAATCTGTAAAAGTAACGCCTTCTGTGACCAAACGGTCCAAGTTAGGCGTGTCCATATAGTCAAAGCCGAGCGCTCGTATCGTGTCGTATCGCTGCTGGTCCGTGATGATGAAGACGATGTTTGGGCGTTTGTCGCTCGTCACGGACTTCCTCCGAGTTACTCGTTACAGCATGGGCAAACCTCTGGCACGTAGACGACTAATGTAGCGGAATACTTCGTACTCTCGTAGCCATCCCCCGATGCCTGCGGTTCCACGTGATGAGCGACGACGAGATAGACGTTGCCGGTGCGAGGCGAAAAACTCGCGAGCCCTCGGCTGTCCGTGGTCCGCTCGTATTCGGCGTCAAAGCCTTCCTCCAGCGTTTCACCTCGGGGAATGAAAGAAACTCGCCCCGCGGTCCAGGGCTTGCCTTGGTACAGGACTTGGATCTTGATTGGCTGGCCGGGTCCCATCGGCGCAACGGGATTTGTCACGGGGACAATCTCCAAGGCGTGGCCAAACGGCGTGTCGAACCCCGACTGGTCGCGAGCGACGTTGTCGAGACTCTCACTTACGACGAACATCGTCTTCGCACTCTTGATCGCGCGCACCGGGGCATAGTGGACGACGCGATCGTACGTGTGGATGACCGTGTACACTCCCGGTTGAGAGGCTGCGAATTTCGTCGTCCAGTATCCCTCCTGGGGCGCGTAGCCGATGTCGATCAGACGTTCCCGAAGATCGAACTGCTTGCCATCCGGCGCGGCCACTTCCAACTTGCAATCCCGCGCAGCCAGTTTGCTCGCCAGCTTGAAGTCGCGGTGGTCGTTACCATGATTTCCCAACTTCAAGTCGATGTGGATTGCGTCACCGGATCGAATGATGTTCGTGTTCGTTTCGACCCAGATGTCGTGCGCCAGTACAGGACCGGCAAGGAGGAAGACGAGAACCGTAGCTTTCCAGTTCATGGGAAGATTCCTTACAAAGTTGCAGTTGAATTCAATACTCGCCAATGGGCTCGCCGCCAGCGCGGGTGGCGAGAGCTCGCCAGAGCCCGAGGTCGACGGTTTCGCTCACGAATCGAACGCTTCCATCGCACAACGCCAGCTCGACGCCGCCGGGATGAAGACTGCGGGCGGTCGTTAGTGCGTAGTTGTGAAAGCCATTGTTACAGTCCGGTGTGTCGGAGTTGGGGCCATAGTAGTGATTGTACATCGTGTCGGCATAGTGGCCGTTAATCCACTTCGCGCCCCGCTGCCCGAACCAATTCGTCGAAGCGGCGCACGCGGCGGGCGTGGTGGGAGTCCCCATCGGCAATTCCAAGACCTGACGCATGCGCGTAATGGGTGAACTCGGGGCTGTGTTGCTTCCCGTGCCCAGCAAGCTCTCACTGTACGCCGCCGTGTGCGACGTGCCATCCAAGAGATCACGGAAACCGATTTTCGATCGAGCGAAGATGATCCCATCTGCATTCGTCGATGAACCGCTGTTGGCGAGGCCAGATCCTGAACAAGCTGGATAGCTGATCGCCCCGAAAGTTGATCCCGACACGCGGTTGCCATCGCTGGGACACAAGAGGAACTTCAATACATCCTGTGCTGCGAGTTCATTCGGCGCTGCCTGTGGGAAGGAACCTCCGAATGTCAACGGCGGAACTTCGAAGTCCAATAAGTCCTGCAAATTCTCCTGCTCAGCGAAAGGCAGCAGGTGCGAGTGTGCCGAGAAGACCCATGGAAAACCAAGCTGCCCTGGCGGAAAGACTCGCTGCGTTGATTCGTAATTGTGCATCGCCAGACAGAGCTGCTTCAAATTGTTTGAGCAACTCATCCGTCGCGCTGCCTCGCGCGCTGCCTGGACTGCGGGCAATAATAACGCGACTAAGATTCCGATGATCGCAATCACGACTAGTAGTTCAATTAATGTAAAACCATGACGTTGGCGCATGGTATTCTCCTCCGATGGATTGAGGCGGGATCGCTTAGGCGGCGTTAGTATTCAACTAGCTCGTGCGCGCACTAACGCGATTCGTAGGTGGTGAGACTCGACGCTGCGGTGTTGCTCGATCTGAAACACATCATTGCCGCTCTGTAGCGGACACCGACGTGAAGCAATGGAGAGCAGGCTGTTACACAGCGATACGCGGTGGCGGGCTCGGCGGAGAGTGGAGAGGAGATTCGAAAGACTCGTCAAGCGAGCGAAGCCACGAAACCGCCACGAGGTCGAACGCCGGTGCCTCGAGAGACGGTTCGCAGATCGCACTCCCAAAGATCGCGATGTATTTCGACAATCCGTGACATCGGCTGATGTCGCTGAGAAGAACCACACGAGCAGGCAACTCGCGACTACGTTCCTCGACGCACGAAGAGGCGCTTCCCTCTTCGGAAGCCAAGTGGCTGCAACAACTCTTCGATTCGGCGGCAACCGGCTGAGCCGTTGAAGCCGCTAGCAGCTTTGTCAGAAAAGCTGGCGGTTTTACGTCGTTCGTGTCAGCCCAAGCAAGTCGCTCAGCGACCGTTGTACAGCAGCAACTCTGCCAGCATTGAGCGGCCGAGCTACAACCGCAACCGCCGCCCTGGCAAGGGAATGCGTGCGCTGGATCCTGTTTAGCGGCGGGTACGAAGACAATCCCCAGCGACGAACTCAACATGCCGACGAGCGCGAGGACGGCGGCTGTCCGGCGAATGAACTGAAACGTGTGTCGAGGGGTGAGCGAATTCATTGCACGGGTCACGCTATTCGAGCGGAGCGGGATTGTCAAATGGGCGCGAACCACTTTCGAACAACTGGCGTAACATAGTTGACACCGAGGGAATATGCGGGCGCGTGGGGACGTTCTGTCTGCGACAATTTGTCCAATAAGGACTTAGATCGACGGGGATTTTCTGGCCTTTACGCGTCCACCCTTTCTCGGCACAATACCGCCCCACTTTCAGATTTGGGGGAGTCTCGTCGGATGAGGCTCACGGTTCACGGACGAATTCGTTTACAGCAAGGAGTGCTGAACGTGAGAATTTCTCTTCTCTTCGCCACTGTAGTGGCAGGCTTGTTAATTGGCAAAGACGCCAACGCCCAAGGACAACCCGGGGCACCCCGCGCGGCTACCGCGAGTGGCACGAATGTCGCGGTGCTCGATATTGGTTTCATCTTTAAGAACGCCGCTCGCTTTAAGCAGGCGATGGATGACATCAAAGCGGACGACGAAAAATTCAAACAAGAAGTCGTTAGAAAGCAAGAGACGATGCAGGCAGAAGTCCAGAATCTGCAGAAGATGCTGAAAGGTTCTCCAGACTATAAGATCCTCGAAGAGAAGCTCGCCGGAGATCAGACCAAGCTTCGCTTGGATATGGCTCGCAAGCAGAAGGACCGCATTGATCAAGAGGCGAAAGTGTATTTCAACGCCTATCAAGAAGTTGAAATACACATCAACAAGTTTGCCACGACCTACGGAATTGACTTGGTACTCCGGTTCAACGCCGAGAAGATGGACCCGGCGCAGCCAGAGTCGGTATTGAATGGCATCAATCGGTTCGTTGTTTATCAGCGTGGCCTGGACATCACGGGGCCGATCCTTGACCAAATGAATCGCAACACCCCGCCACCTCGGCAGACCGATGGTGGCAATAATCGATTTCAGGCGCCGCGCCGGTGACTAGTCTGTGTTGAGTTCGACGATTCCTTTCATCTTGATGATCTGCTGCTGAATGCTTCCTCTTCGTTCGCAACATACGATTGCAAAGCCGGTTGAAGTGGCCGGTTTTGGCTACTGGAGTGGCAAAGATGTTCGAGTCGAGTTTCGCCCTGCAGAGTCTGGGACGGGCCTCGTCTTCGTAAGGCAAGACCTCGACTCTCGGCCACGGATTCCTGCCCTGGTCGAGAATCGAATCGAGACACCTCTTCGGACAACTCTGGTCGCCGGCGGGGTTTCGGTGGAGATGGTCGAGCATGTATTGGCTGCGTGTGCCGGGTTGGAAGTCGATAATTGCGAGATCTGGGTTGATCAGCCTGAAATGCCAGGTTGTGATGGCTCAAGTCAAGCCTTTGTCGATGCATTGAAGCACGCTGGAATTGTTGAACAGAATGAAACTCGAAAACGCCTTGTAGTTTCAGATGTCACGCGAGTTGGTGACGCTGAAAGTTGGGTTGAAGTTCGCCCACGACCGCGCGGCGGATTGAAAGTGAAGTATCGTTTGGACTACGGTTCCGAGAACGCCATCGGTCGTCAGACCATCGAGTTGGCTGTAACACCGGAATCGTTTTGCCGCGAGCTTGCAGAGGCTCGGACGTTTTTGTTCGAGTCGGAGGCCGAATGGCTTCGAAGTCGTGGGCTAGGCACGCGAGTTACGGTCGAAGATTTAGTAGTCTTTGGCGACGAAGGACCGATTGGAAACGAATTGCGATTCGAAGACGAATGCGTTCGACACAAAGCACTCGACTTGGTCGGCGACTTCGCCCTTGCTGGGTGTGAGATCGTCGGCACGGTGATTGCTCATCGAAGCGGCCATCGACTGAACGCAGAACTTGTTCGTGCGTTGCTGGTCGAAGGCGAAGTTGTCGGTGAGCACCGACGGACGGCGTGACACGGATGTTACGTCGCGACTGATATTAATTGAGACGGACCTCACCATGGCAGTCGCATCCACAGCCGTTGTGGATTCTCGCGCGGAAATCGATCGAGATGTCGAGATCGGCCCGTTCTGCGTAGTTGGCCCCGATGCTCGAATCGGTCGCGGAACGCGACTTCAGAATAACGTGACGTTGATGGGCCGGGTCACGCTAGGTGAGTACAATCTTATCTATCCCGGTACGGTGATCGGAGGCCCGCCTCAGGACCTCTCGTATCGAGGCGACGGAACGTCAGTCGCAATCGGTGATCGCAACGTCATTCGCGAGTCGGTGACGATCAACCGAGCGACCACCAAGGAAGAGGGCGTGACGTCGATCGGCGATCACTGTTACTTGATGGCTTGTAGTCATGTTGCGCATGACTGTCGCCTCTCGGACCGAATCGTCATGGCTAATGCCACGCTACTGGGCGGGCACGTTCATGTTCATGATGATGCTACGTTATCGGGCGGTGCGGCGGTGCATCACTTTACGACGATCGGGAGCTTCAGCTTCGTCAGCGGATTGAGCCGTGTGCTGCATGACGTGCCGCCATTCATGCTAGTCGAAGGTCAGCCGACGCGCCCGCGGTGTGTGAATGTCGTCGCACTAAAACGCAACGACTTCCCCGCAGAAACGATCCGCGCTCTTTCCGAAGCGTATAAACTTATTTATCGATCCAAAGTGGGCATTGATCACGCTCGCGAGATTCTTCGCGGCAACGGTCATCTCGTGCCGGCGGTAAACCACCTGCTAGGCTTTGTTCAAAATCAACACGAAGGACGGCACGGGCGTGGCCGCGAACGCAGGAGGGCCGCGTGAAACAATTACGGATTGCTGTCGTCGGTGCCGGTCATCTAGGCCGAATCCATACGCGATTGTTGAAACCGCTGGACGGTGTCGAATTGGTTGGCGTCGTCGATCCGCTGCCGGAGGCCCGTACTCACATCGCTGCGGAGTACGGCGTCCCGGTTTTCGAGCATCAAGAGGATTTGCCCGCAGACATCGATGGAGCTATCGTTGCCACGACGACCGAGCATCATTACGACGTCGGTGCCGCGTTGCTGCGTCAGGGCGTTCATCTGTTTATCGAGAAGCCAATCAGCGCGACGGTCGAGCAGGCCGATGAGTTGGTCGGGCTCGCAAAGAGTAACGGACGCGTGTTGCAGATCGGGCACGTCGAACGATTCAATCCAGCGTGGCGAGCGATTGCCGCTCGTGTGCGACGACCAAGATACATCGAAGCTTCTCGGATGAGCGGATATACGTTTCGTTCGACCGACATTGGTGTCGTCCTTGACCTGATGATTCATGACCTGGATCTCGTTCTATCGACGGTCCGTAGCGAAGTTGTCGAGATTGATGCGATCGGTTCGACGGTGTTTGGGCCGCACGAAGATATGGCGCACGCGCACCTTCGATTTGCAAACGGATGCATCGCCAATCTCAACACGTCACGTACGAGTTTTTACTCGCAGCGGACGATGCAGATCGTGACAGATCGAGTTTACGGCAGCGTTGATTTCGCGGACTTCAGTGCCCGAATCGTCCGGCCAAGCAAACAGGTGTTGAGAGGTGAGGTCGATGTCCAAGCGATGTCCGTCGACGAGCGAGAGCGCGTAAAACACAATCTCTTCACCGACATGCTGCCGGTGACTGACTTGGCCGTCGAAAAGCGTAACGCAATTCAAGACGAACAGGCTGACTTCTTGAACTGCATTCGATCCGGACGTCGTCCACGAGTGTGCGGCGAACAGGGGCGCTACTGCTTAAGTGTTGCCGAGAAGATTCTCGAGCGCATTCGCGAGGCAGAGGATCTTGCTTCACGATTCCCACGTCGATTACGCGTTGCGAGCTGAGCGACGACATCCGATCAGGCGTTAGAGCAACTGCAGGTCCACCACGAACTGCGCGAGCGGTGAGGTGAGTTGGGTAGAGCCGCGACTGAGCGATTAAGCGAGGTCTCGATCCTCGAACAGGACGAGCGCCAGTAGCAGCGCGATCATGCCATAGATAACCGTGTATAAAAGCGCCCAGCCAAGATACGTATACGGCACGTCCACACCGGCAGCGACAGCCGCTTCGATACTGAAGTGATCTAACACCGGGAACAGGGTTGAAAGCAACTGCGCAACGAACACGACCGCCTCGAACATCCTACCTTCGACGGACGACTGCACGAGCAATGGTGTAAGATGTCCGATCACATAGATCGTGAAGCAGATGATGAAGTTGGCGAGCATTGGCAGACGCGTTGAGATCGCGACGCTGACCGCAGCGAGAATGGCTGTCTCCATAAACGCGAGTAGGAGCCCTGGGACAACGCCAACCATTTCCAAATGGCATAACTGCCAAATCGGTTGCTCGCCGCTGTTTTCCTTGGCGTCATAGATGGGTTTATACGCCGTCACCAACATTAAGACCGTTCCCAATAAGATGAATACTACGGCGACCGTCAAGAAGATACCGAGGTACTTTCCCAGCACGAACGACCGACGACGCAAGGGCTTGGAGAGTACGGTCAGTGCAGTTCGTCCCTCGATCTCTTCGGAGACAGACGTACTGGCAGCCCACACTGCTAGAATGACGCAGAGGACTTTAATCAGCACCATGCCCGAGTCTTTGAGGACTTTAATGTCCTCACCGAAAGTGTTGTACGGAATCCAGATAAACGCGAGCAGTGCGAACACGCCAACAAGCATGACGATCAGAAACAGCGGTTGGGCCAACTCGGACTTGAACGTCGCTAGCGCGATCGCTGACATCTTGGGCAATGCAGCTCGTTGTAGAATGTACAGCAAGAAGATCGCGATAACGGCTATCGCAGTGATGGCGACGGAATTGACCTCTGGATGCATTGGACGATTAACGAATTTCACTGTTACGTTCGCATCCGACAGCCCGTAGTTTCGGACGTAAAACGCGTCGACTTGATCGTCTTCGAACAGAGGTTTGCCATCCATCCGATGCTCCCACTCAAACGTGTCGCCGGGCGACGCTTCAAACATCGCCGCGACATCCACTGCGTCGGCCTTATCGAGATCAATCGTGATACTTTGATCGCTGGTCAGCTTGATGCCCTTCAATTCTGAAGTGTAGATGTTCACTTGAATTGGGTGCTGCGGCGGATCTTGCGACTCGTCTTCGAGAATCTCTTGAGTTGTCGCTGGGATTGTAAAAGACTCCGAGCGTGAGCCACTGAACGGAAGACGCATGATCGAATTCAAAATCTCCTTCGGCTGTGTAGATACCGCATAACCGACGAAGGCAAACGCGGAGAGTGAGAGAGTGAGAATAAAGATCGGCCATAGAAAGCCCTCGCGAACGGCCTGCGGAATCTCGGCAACCGTACGCCTCGCTGTCAACCAAACTAGACCGAGTCCAAAGATCAACGCGACGGGAACCAGTAGCAGTGCAACCATCACAGTCGATTCGGCATCGTTGCCACTGTCACGCTCGGCCAGTTGCGGCAAGGTAAAACCGAGCAGCACCAGGAAAGAAACTATCGAGAGAATCGGAACGACCTTGGACCGCAGGCTGCGATTTTCTGCGAGTTGGCCGATTGCGGGTACTCGCGAAACGGCGATCGCCAATCCCCAAAGCGCAAGCAGCACAACCAAGCCAATGAGGGCTCCGATCCCAATCAACCAAAGAGGCGTCAACCAGCCACTAACCCAGGTGGGAACAACACCAAGCAACGAAAGTGAAGTCATAGAGAAATCGCTCGACTAAAGAGAAGGCCTGATTCGACGAGCGAATCGGAACTTTGATGAATGAGTGAGATCAGTTTGGTGGAGTTCGAAACACGTTATGTCTACAACAACACTTGACCAGCATTACGTTTGCGACTTGTCGATGGTTCATCAATAAATGCGAGTCCCCGGCAAAACACCAGGAATTCCCGAGTCTCGGTTAATGAAGAATTGAAAAGCGGTTGAACTCTCCCGTGGGAGCGAGATTGGCAGACTTCGCGTCTGTAATGAAATCCCCAAGCTGCGACTCGATCTCCTTCAGAAAGCGATTTATCTCGCCACGTTCTGCTTCTACCACGAGCTGAACTCGTCCGTCAGAAAGGTTGTGCACGAAACCAGTTACGTCGAACCCCTTGGCGATTCGTTGCGTCGTATATCGAAATCCAACGCCCTGAACATGCCCACGGTAATAGACTTCTTCGCGTTGATGACTAGCTGAGCCCATTGCCCAGGCCGCCTTCCTGTCGACAAGGGATAAACACTAACACCAATATAATTGCCACATGGGGTAACTTCTAGAGTCACGTCACCACAGCGTCGATGTTCGTCGCGGCTCAACTATCGCCTGTCTTACGATTGCCAAGATATACGTGAATGGCGTTGGAAAGGTCGCGGGCCGAGCCGCGAGAATACTCGATGTCGAACCAAAGAATGCTTCCTTCAGAGTCGAGCAGGTAGGTTCTGGGCCGTCTCTCGGTGGCCACTTTTGCGAATAGACTCGAGTCGGTGTCCAGCAGCACCGAGAAGTCTGGTTCACGATCGGTCGGCAATAGATCGATGATCTGTTCGGACGAATCGCCGGAGTTAATTGCGACGACGTTTAGGCCCATGCCTCGGAAAGGCACGACCGTTTCGGATTCAAGCCTTCGGATCTGCTCACGACCTAACCGATTTGCGTTGTCCCAGAAGACGATGACGGTTAGCTTTTCGCCCAACAACTCTTCCAGTGAGTGTTCCTGGCCATCGACGTCCGAGAGCCGTGCGGCGGGAAACGGTTCACCTGGCTTGACCAAGCAAGTCGCAGCGTCTCGCTGGGTCATTATCACTTGCGGTTCGTAGACGTACTCGGGCGGATCGGGAACCGATAACGCAACCTTTGGTTCGTTCCGCGTGACGGGTGCGCGACGCGCATCTACAGGTTGAGGCGATGTTTTCGTCGCCTCCGTGTCAGTCGTTGGGTGAGCCTCGGAGGACGCCGCAACTGCCGATGACCCAATTCCAGGCTCGGTGACATCATTACCACTTGGGATTGCAGAGGAGGCAACCGATTCTTCCGCTGACCTACTCCCACTATTCGACGCCGTACCTGGAGTCGCCCTGTTGCACCCCACCAACGCGATGACAACTAGAAAACACGCGAAACCGTGTTGGAATAACTTAATGCCGCTCCGTCGAATCATCGCAGTCGTTCCTTTGCTTGCGGTTGCATCAACAATCGTCTGAGCGTTTACCCTTACAATCAAGTTCGTCACTCCCCTTCAGTTTCGCGTGCTCTTTCGCGATCGTCAACGGTCCCACACTTTGCCTATGTTTACTTGTCGCTCAGGGGCACAACGCGGACGCTCAATTCGTCAAGCTGTTTTCGATCCACTTCCCCGGGGGCCTGAGTCATAAGATCAGTCGCACGCTGTGTCTTGGGGAAAGCAATGCAATCTCGGATGCTCTCCAAACCGGCGAACAGCATCACGACGCGATCGATTCCCAACGCAATTCCAGCGTGTGGTGGAGCACCGTATTGAAGTGCGTCGAGCAAAAATCCGAATCGCTCAGACGCCGTCTGCTCGTCGATTCCGAGCAGATTGAACACGGTTTGCTGTGTCGACGAATCGTGAATCCGGACCGTACCGCCACCCGCCTCGGAACCGTTGATGACCAAGTCGTATGCCTTCGCGCGGCAATTCTTGGGCTCCGACTCAAGCGAAGCAAGGTCCTGGTCGCGCGGAGCCGTAAAGGGATGATGCATCGCGACCCAACGATCTTCTTCGTCGTCGTGCTCGAACATCGGAAACTCGACGACCCACGAGAAGTGCATTTGTTTCGAGTTGTACAGTTCCAGCTCGGCCCCGAGACGTTTCCGGAGTCCGTACAATGCCTTGCACGACACTTCCCACGAATCTGCGATGAACAGCATCAAGTCACCAGGCTGGGCCTCCATCCGTTCGCCAAACTTTTTCAGCAACGCTTCGTCAAAGTTCTTTGAGATTGGCGACCAGAGCGAGCCGTTCTCTTCCATGCGGAACCAAGCAAGTCCCCTCGCGCCGAAGTCGTGTTTAACATACTCCGTCAACTCGTCGATCTGACGTCGTGAGTACTTTGGAGCAGCACCCTTCGCATTGATACATCGAACGAATCCGCCGGTGGTTGCTGGTTGCTTGAAGACTCGAAACTCTGCTTCGGCCGCAAGGTCTGTGCAGTTCACGATCTCCATGCCGAATCGCAGGTCGGGGGCATCGTGCCCAAAGCGTTCCATCGCTTCATCGTATGTCATTCGAGGCAATGGCAATTTCAGGTCGATTCCGGCTAGGTCCTTTGCCAATCGAGACATCAAGCCGTCGATCATGCCGATGACGTCGTCGGCATTAACGAACGACATCTCCATGTCGAGCTGCGTAAACTCCGGCTGCCTGTCGGCTCGCAAGTCTTCATCGCGGAAGCAACGAGCAACTTGTACGTATCGATCCAAGCCAGCGACCATCAATATCTGCTTGTAAAGCTGTGGCGATTGCGGCAAGGCGTAGAAAGAACGGTGATGAACGCGGCTGGGGACCAAGTAATCCCGGGCCCCCTCCGGTGTGCTGCGACCTAGTATCGGAGTCTCGACGTCGATAAAGTCGTTCTCTTCGAAGTAATCTCGCATTGCCTTAATGATGCGGCTTCGCAGTAGCAACGTCTGCTGCATCTCGTCGCGCCGAAGGTCGAGGTAACGGTGCTTCAGCCGGATATCCTCGCCGGGCGGATCGGATTGGCTAGGTGTGAACGGAGGTACCTTTGATTTGTTCAGCACCTCCAACTCGGTGGCTCGGAGTTCGATTTGGCCCGTCGCAAGCTTGGGGTTATCTTGATCCTGAGGCCGCGGCTGAACCGAGCCAGTAACGCGAATCACATCTTCGGCGCGCAGCTTCTTTGCCTGTTCGATCAGCTCGTTGCTGCTGTCGGGCGGAGCGAGGCATACCTGCGTCAAACCATAACGATCTCGTAGATCAACAAAGATCCCTTTGCCATGATCCCGATAGCCGTCGACCCATCCGCACAGCGTTGCTTCGGTGTCGATATGGTCCAACTGCAATTCGCCGCAAGTGTGAGAGCGTAACAAACGAGTCTCCTTGGCCGTCAATGGCGTTGATCGAACAATTCAAAACTTCGCATTCTAGACCGTGACGAGTGTTCTGGGAAGGTTCACGCGTTCGTCCAGCGAGGCAACAGAATTCAGGGTCGGCCAATAATCCGGGACCACCGACGAATCACAACCGTTTAAATGCCGTTTGACGCCAAGGGACTTCCGCAACCTAGGAGAAATCGCGATGAGTATGCAGTTTGGGATCATAGAAATCATAATGATGGTCGCAGGTGGCCTGTTGTGTCTCGGTTTGCCTATCGGCATTGTTGCGATGCTGGTGATCGGCCAACGGAAGCAAGAGAAGTGACGCGGAATGCTTTGCGAGACAGCGTCTAGCCCGATAACTCGATGATTCTTCGCGCAAATGTCACCGGATCGGGCTCTTCGCGCAATGGAACGAACTCGCATTCGATAAGGTTTCGAAACCAAGTTTCCTGCCGACGCGCAAATTGCCGCGTGCGAGCTTGAACTTGCTGAACCGTCGCCGCCAGATCTTGATCGCCGCGCAGCAGCTCGATGGCTTCGCGATAACCGACCGCTTGCGCCGCCGTTCGACCTAGATCTCCGTATCGCTCAAGTAGCGATTCTACTTCATCGACCAGTCCAGCTTGGAACATACCTTCGACGCGGGCCTCGATCCGACGATGTAAGGTTGCCCGCGGCCACGACATAACGAATGCCTTGCACCGTTCGTGCGGGACGTCGTCAAAGTGGGTCTGTTCGTGGCTGAGCGGTTGACCCGTTTGTTTGTAAACTTCCAATGCTCGAATGATTCGCCGCTTGTCATTCGGATGCAACTTCGACGCTGCAAGAGGGTCAACCTGTTCTAATCTCGCGTGTAGTGCCTCGATCCCGACCGTTTCCAACTCCGCCTCGATCTGATCACGAAAGTCCCAATCCGCTGGTGGACCAGGATAGACGCCTCGCAACAATGCCTTGAGGTACAACGGAGTGCCACCAACAAACAGGACTTCGCGGCCACGCGATCGAATGTCGGCAATGATGCCATGCGCATCGCGGATATATTGCGAAAGACTGTACTCGTCGGTCGGGGCAACTACGTCAAGCAAGTGATGCGGTACCTCCGAGCGTTGCTCGTCCGTTGGCTTTGCAGTGCCGATGTTCATTTCGCGATAAACAGACATCGAATCAATTGATACGATTTCGGCGTTGAGCAGCTTGGCCAGCTCGACCCCAACTCGCGTCTTGCCGCTGGCGGTGGCGCCGGTCAGATACCAACAGTCACGGACTGGCTCGAACGTTGTGCTGATGTTTGGATTGAAATTCGCAGGCATCATGTGTTGTTCGTCATCGGGAGGCGTTGTCTTTTGTTGCTACCCCATTAACCGATTATTCTCGCTCCAATTCACCGCTTGCGATTGTCAGTCCTCAACTCTCTGCCTACTATCAAAGATTCTAATTGTCGCCGCGATAACGCAAAGGTGTCCAGAACGATGTCTCAACCCGAGTCGATTCCGCTATCGGCCTTCGCGCAACTGATGGCCACGATCGAAGATCGCAAAACCAACCCGCCTGTGCGATCGTACACCACCAGCTTGTTTCAGGGAGGGGTGGAAACGATTGGCCGCAAAATCCTCGAAGAGACAAACGAAGTCGTCGAAGCAGCAGGTGAAGCTGGGGAGGACGGCCGTAGTCATTTTATCTACGAATCCGTGGACCTGATCTACCATTTGTTCGTCATGCTGGGACATCGCGACATCAAGCTGGAAGAAGTCGAAGCCGAAATCAGACGTAGGTTTGGGACATCGGGATTGGATGAGAAAGCTGCTCGCAATCAAAAAGGGAACACGGAATGAGCCATCTTCGCATTGGTTTACCAAGCAAAGGACGACTCGCCGAACATGCTGCTGAACTACTCGCGCAAGCCGGTTTGAAGTTCCGTCGCCAGAACCGCAGCCTGTTTGCTCGAGTCAGCGAGTTGCCGATCGACGTCACGTTTTTGCGAACGGACGACATTCCGGTACTCTGTGCTGAAGGCGCCATCGATATGGGAATCACCGGCAGCGACTTGCTGGACGAAGCCGGCGTCGAGCTAACAACGCGACTCGCGCTTGGCGTTGGCAAGTGCCGTTTGTCGGTCTGTGTTCCGGAAGACTCTGCCGTTCAATCGCCTGCCGATTTGGATGGCTGTCGCGTGGCAACAAGCTTTCCTCACGTCACGGACCAGTTCTTCAAACGGCATCAAGCAAACGTGCATCTCGTTCCACTATCCGGTTCCGTCGAGATCATGATTTCGCTCGGAGTCGCCGAAGGAATCGTCGATCTTGTCGAGACAGGCAGCACGCTCGCCGCGAATCGATTGCGAATTCTCACCGATATTGGGAAGTACGAAACCGTTTTGGTACAGAATAAAGAGACTCGTCAGAGCGATATTGCCAATCGGGTTGTGCGGCGGCTTGAGGGAGTTGTCATCGCTCGCGCGTGGTCGTTGCTCGAGTACAACATCCCGCGTGCCAAGCTGGCCGACGCCGAACAGATTACACCGGGCTTCAATTCACCGACCGTGAACGCGTTGGAGGACAGTGAGTGGTGTGCCGTGCAAGTGATGGTTAAGCGAAAGCAAATCATCGACGTCATGGACAAGCTCGAAGCGATCGGAGCAACTGCGATCTTGGAAACGGAAATCACGAATTGCCGTCTCTAAAGCGGACCTCATTCAGGCTTGCTTTTCCGTTTGCTCGGCTTCTTTCTCTGCGGACATTTCGTAAAGGCGCACGGCCCCGTCGTGGTTGGCTACGGCCAATGTCTTGTTGTCGGAAGCCAGATCGACGTCGAAGCCTGGCGCGCGTTGTTTGAACTTGATCACGTGAAAGGCAACCTCTTCTTCGGGCACCCAAAACCAAAGGAAGCCGCCCGTGCGGCTGCCGCCTGAACCGATAATGAAACCATCGGAGTGAAACTTTACGCCCCATGCCGTGCAGATTTCTTCTTGTTCAGGACGCAGCGTCTTCAGCAACTCGCCTGACTCCCAATCAAACAACAACACCCGTGCGTTGCCACTGTGGGCGATGCCCTTGTCGCCGGTCGCCCCCGCGCAACACAGTTGCGACCCATCTGCATTAAACGTCATGCCCCGGATGCCGCCGACGTCGACTTCGTACTTCTCGCTGTAAGTGTAGAGTGAGCTCGCGTCGATCTCGCGCTTGAGCTTCCCGGTTTCGACGTCCCAGTGCTTGACTCGGCCTTTGAGATCTGCCGATATCAGACTCTTGCCGTCCGGATGAAACGCCACATGATAGACGTGACAGTCGTGGTCAAGCAATTCACGATGCAACTTGCCAGCAGCGTCAGCCCGCCAGATTCGCACAGCTTGGTCGTTTCCAACAGTCGCAATTAGCTTTCCGTCAGGGCTGACCGAGACCTTGCGGATTGAACCCTTGTGCGCAACAAATGCGAACTCCGCATTCGGCGTGCTGGTTCGGTTTGCCCAGATGACAACGCGACCAACAAAGTCTCCCGACACGAAGCGGTCACCATCGTCGAAGAGTGAAATGCCGCCGATCCAACTGTCATGCGCGGCCAATGCGATACGCGAGTCGGCAGGTACGACTGGGATGGGAGGAACTTTTGGCTTCTTCTTCGGATCGACTGGTGGATCGATGACAGGTTCTTGACTGAGATCCCAGCGATGTACGAAATAGTCCCTCGCACCTGCAAACAGGTAACGATTCGTCGGATCAAACTGACAAGCAAGAATGCCGCGATCATGTTTCAGTTCCGCGACTAGCCGCGTCGCAAATGGGTCCGCACTGTTCGGCTGGGCGATGAACTTCGGTAGAGCAGTGCTTTCGGTCGCGTCTGCCATAGGAGATTCCTTCGAGGGCCTTTTGCTGCGTTGCCGTAACTCGATTAAGTGAGCAATTCTGTCACCGCTGAACGTTCTGGAGCACCAATCGGGACTTTGTTGCCGCCGACGGAATGAGTTGCGGTCGGGTCAAGACCAACAGCGCGGATGTAGGTGTGGAACATCTCGCCGACATGGACGGGACGATCAGCGATCTCGGTGCCATTCGCGTTTGTCGCGCCAAGAACTCCGCCGACCTGAATTCCGCAACCACCCAGCACAACCGACCAGTTAGGCGGCCAGTGGTCACGCCCGTTGTCTGGTTGAATGGTTGGCGTGCGTCCGAATTCGGTAATCAACATCACGAGCGTGTTGTCGAGCATGCCGCGATCATCAAGGTCTTGCATTAGCGTTGCGAAAGGCTTGTCGAACTCGCCGAGCTGTTCAAGGTGAAAATTAAAGTTCTCCATGTGCGAGTCGTAATTATTGTGCGTCACCTTCACACACGTCACGCCTTGCTCTAACAGGCGACGAGCAAGCAAGCAGTGCCGGCCGAAATCGTGCGAACCGTAACGGTCTTGATCTTGAACTGATTCCTTCGTCACGTCGAACAGAGTTTTCTGACGTATCAGCTTGACGGCTTGATCGAAGGACGATTGATAAGCCTCCGTGTGCGCCGTGCGTCGGCGTTGCGAGAACTTAGTATCAGCGAGCTGCCTAAGACGATAGCGAGCATCGTCTGAAGACTCTTTGAAGGCGTCTGGTCGTTCGACATTCAAAGGGACTCGACCACCACTCAGGACGAGCGAAGCATGTCGAGGACCAAGGAACGCCGCATCCTGTCTCGGTCCCCAGCGACTTGGTGTGATGTGAATGTTCCCCGGCAAATCGCCTCCGTCCGCCAGTAACTTCGAATAAACTGGCCCCATCCACGGATAGGGTCCTTGTTGCGGTGGGCGACCGGTGACAACGTATTCACGAGCGCCCCCGTGGCTGCCAGGGACCTTTTCGGCGAACATGCTTCGCACAACGGCGAGCTTGTTAGCGACTGTTGCCGTGTAAGGAAGAAGTTCGCAAAAGTGTGTACCAGGAACGGCAGTTTGGATCGCGCGGAAGGGACCGCCCGTGTCGGTGTTCGGTTTCGGGTCGAACGATTCAAATTGGCTGAGGCCGCCGTTGAGCAAGAAGATCAGCACCTGTTTCTGCTTCGATTCAAGTTCGCGGGCCACTGCGGGATGCACGAGTTGTCCAACCGCTCCGACGCCGGCAGCTCCTGCGAGGAGATTCCCCAGCATCGAACGACGCGACACGAGATGAGCGTTCGAGTTGCAAGACGGCTCAATGGTCATCATCTAGCTCCTAGTGGTTCAATCGAAACTCTGCGCTCGCCAGCAACGACCACACGAGTTCCGTAATCGCCGTCCTTCTCTGCTCGGCGGGCGCCGCCTGTAGTTGTTCTCGGACGATAGCAAGCTCTTCCTCAACAGGCAATCGTGAGAGTACGCTGAGGTAGAGTTCGTGGGCCACGGCATCTGGTTCGACGAGTGACACCAGTCGCTCCGAGAGATTGCCTAGTCGCGGTGGCAACCAAGCGGAAATCGTTTCGCTATTTGCGAAAAACAATGCTTGCGGCAGTGAAGCAGAAAACTCGCTTTCCGATTGTCCCGGTGGTGTGCCGAATAGGCTCACAAATTCAGCGACGTGCGCCGCGCGCAACTCTTCACGCACAGTGATTAACTTGTCGCTTTCCTCAGGCTCCGCTGCATCCAGTGTTTGTTCGGTAAGCGCTTCATCAATCTGCTGGGCAAGAATTCGATCAGCATCGGTCGCGGTGAGCAAGCTGTCGAACAGTTGCTCGGGCGAAAGGCCCTTCATGTTTGCGACGGCGAACGATTCAGGTGGCACATTCGCCGGCGCGACGCCCTCGGGAATGAGGCTTGAACGTTGATAAGCGTCACTCAACGTCAGCAGGCGAATGAACTTCTTGGTGTCGAACTGCGACTCTGCGAAGCGCTTCGACAGCCGATCAAGAAGATCTGGGTGCGACGGCGGATTGCTCGAATGGTGCATATCCAACGGATGAACAAGCCCTCGCCCCATCATCATTGCCCAGAGCCGATTCACCACGTTGCGAGAGAATTCTGGCGACTCGTGTGATACCTTGTCAGCGAGCAACTCCCGTAAGCTGAACTTTGGGATGGCTCGCACTGTGCGAGATGGTGTCTCAAGGTACTCTTCGCCCGCGGTGAACTCGGGCACCTCAAGCAACGCATCGATCAGTCGCGGTCCCGTCTTCTGCGTTGTGTCCGGAGAAAAAACGGATGTGAATTCAACTTCGCGCGTGATCATCTCCTGCAGGACCATCGTTCCATCTGGTTGCTTAAACGTCTTGCTTCCCGCCACGAACACCGACAAACCGTGGTAATGCTGGTGCAAGTAGTCGTCGATATCCGGGTGGTCGTGACATTGGGCACATTGCAGATCGACACCGAGAAACAGCCTGCCGATGTCGCGAACGAGTGTGTCTTTATCGACGTCTCGGTCGAGGTAAAACTTAGCCGCGGGTCGCAAAGATTCGTCGACCCCATCTGCACCAAGAATCTCCGCCGCAATTTGATTGAACGGCTTGTTCGACATAAAAGAGTCTGCAAGATAGCTTCGCCAATCTTTCGACGTGACGTACTTGTCGGGCCGACGCTCCATCAGCGCGACGTCGAAGTAAGTCGCCATCCGACGAGCGTATTGCTCCGTCGATTGCAATTCGTCAACGAGCGTCGTGCGCTTCTCGAGATGCTCACTGGCAATAAAGCTGTACGCCACGCGTGCCGATGGAATCGTTCCGGTCAGGTCCAGATAGACACGTCGCACAAACTCAGCGTCCGAGCATAAAGACGCTGGCACAGCATTCCAGCTGGGAAACCTTGCTTCAATGTGTTCATCGATCAAGCGGTGTAGCGGCAACTCGTCCGATGTAACGTCTTCCGCTTGAATCACGCTCGATGGCAGTAACGCGAAAAATATTGCGAGTACAGCGATCGTGGGACGCATGGACTGGTTTCCTGGTGAGGCAGGGCAGAGGTCTCACAGTCCGATTGGGTGAGACTTCTCTTGTACCAGAAATGAGTGACCAAAGCAAAGTTGTCTTCGCCTCGGCGAGTGTCACTCGTCGGACAATCCAACATGCCCACGGCGGTATAAAACTGCGAGTTCATGCTCCGACAATGCACGATCGAAGATTGCAAGCTCATCGATCATCCCGCGAAAGCCAAGCCCAATCGAAGCGGTGCCGTCAACAGGTCGTTCAGGAAAGTCACTTTCGTCCGCTCGGAGCTTCCATCTTTCGTTGATCACACAACGGAACTCGCGCTGATTCGGATTATGACTCCATGCTGCGAAGTACCACTGTCCATCCGCCGGCCGCTCTGATTCCCAGAAGGGATGGGCACGCGAACCTTCATGAGTTGATGGGCGTGGGTACTCGAACGCGACCCGCAGTGAGGTGACTTGATCGTCTTCAATTCGGAGCTGTAGATCGGACTTCTGTGGTTCAATAAACTCCGTGTACACCGGTTGTTGCAGGTGACCGCGTTCGTGGCGGAACCATCCCGTTACCGTAAACGGCCCTGACGGAGGCAAGACCCGGCGACTTAGACGCAGTGAATTAATGCCGTTCAGCTTCAATGCTTCCCCGTGGTGACCGTTCTCCGAGAATTCGGCTTCGTCCCCGATCGCGTCATTGCCTTCAGAACTCAAGTCGAGCACGATCGTCTCGTCTTCCCGGTCCTCACGTGTCCTGTTGTCGAAGGTCATCAACAACAATGCCGAACCGAATAGTTTCGTCACGTCAGTCAGTTGGACGTCGTCAACCTCGGGAAGCATCCTTGTGCCCATGCGAAGGTTTGTCGGCAGCGGGCTAGTGTGATGACTTTCAGCAAGCTCGGCTTCGACAGCGATAACCTGGATCGCGTGACGGCTGCGCCGAGTCATTTTCAAACTACCGCGATCAAGAGTGTAACCGCTGTCGTCGCCTTGTACTCGAAACTGCCACTCACCGACAGGAACGTGCCAAGAGGTTCCTCCAAGGTGCAGTGTGTCGTACGTTCGTTCGACGCGTCCGTTGCGTAACCGCTCGATCATGATTGTGTCGACCGGTGATTGAAAGACGACGTATCCGTAATTCGTTCCTTGCCGGTAGAGCAACGCTGCGCCGAAACAGGCGACGAGCAGGCTCGCTGTAGCGATGATCACCTGTTTTCGCCAAATTTCCGGGCAAGCGAGCTCCCCGCGCGCGCCGAGCTTTTTCACGACACGCAGGATAACAGCGCTCGTTGCAAACACCGTTACGACGAACAGCCAGCTCGTGACCGCTAGCAATGCGTCGTTTTGAAACATCATCGCGAACTGCGCGGCAAGTGATGCTACGCCTGCGATGGCCATCATGAACATTGTATTGCGCAGAGTGAACTGAAGCCGTGTCGGCCAACGGTCCTCGGGTTCTAGTAATACGGCGACGAATACAACGAGACCGAATGGAACGGCGACCAATGCATAAACGAGCAACGCGACGTGGAAGACCAAGTCGTCGGCATCCGCTGGCGGTAGTTGCAACTCGTTTGCGACTAGTGTCAGATAAATTGCAAGAATCGCCGTCGATGTACCAAAAGCAATCGCGAGCCAAGATCGCGCGATCCGCCAACCATCGAAGGCCACGAGCAACCCGATTAGACTGAGCAGCGGCAGCATCGGCTGCGCCGCGTCGACTTCTTCGGCCATGCAAGTAACGGTGCCGGCGAGACCGAGTACCTGGGTGACGCACAGCGACGCGAACAGCAGATGAATGCCTCTTAGTTGGCGGGCCGCTTTCTGTTTGGATTGAAATACATGGAAGCGTTGTGTCCCGATGTCGGGCTGTTGCAGTTCCACATCCGGCGAAGTTGCTAGTCGGTCGCGACAGCAATCAGCTAGTTCGCGAGCGGACTGGAATCGGTCATCTGGGTTCTTTGCCAGCAAGCGGGCGATCAGCTCTTCGAGCCATGTAGGAATCTCCGGGTTGATCTCCTGAATTGATCGTGGCGTGTCTTCCAAGACGGCTCGCAGCATTGCGACTGAACTCTCCGCTCGAAACGGCGGGTGACCAGTGCACAGCGTGTAAAGCACTGCGCCGAGACTAAATAAATCGCTGCGGTGATCGATCCCCTGCCCGCAAGCTTGTTCGGGCGACATGTACTCGGGTGTCCCCGTGATTAGACCGGGCTGAGTTACACTCACATCATCGACTGCCCGCGCCAAACCAAAGTCGGTGATCTTCACTCGTTCGACGCCATTCTCGAGCAGGATGTTGGCGGGTTTGATATCGCGATGCACGATGCCTTGTTCATGCGCGGCGGCCAAGCCCGCTGCCGCCTGCATTCCGATGCGGAGTATTTCTTGTGCGTCGAGGCTGCCAGCTTGCTCGAGCTTGTCTTGTAAGGATTGCCCTTCGACGAATTCCATGACGAGGAACGGTAGCTGTTCCGAATCGTGAATCGCGTGTAGTGTGACGACATGATCGTGATTAATCGCGGCAGCCGTTCGAGCTTCCCGTAGGAAACGCTTAACGGCAATCTTATTCGTCGCCAACTCGGGTGCGATCGCTTTGATGGCCACAACGCGATTGAGTTTGGTATCGTAAGCACGCAGTACGACTCCCATGCCACCTCGTCCAATTACTTCGACGACTTCGTACTGGCCGAGAATTCCGAGGCATCCCGCTTTCTCAGTGGGCTCTAGAAAGTTGAGGGAGATTTCATCCGACGCCGCGAATTCAGCACCAGCAATCGTCGCGATCAGGGCATCGGGAGCGATCTCAAGGAAACTGTTGGCGTTGCCGTACGAGCGAAGCAATTTCTCTACGCGTTTGCGCAACATAGCGTCTTCGCCACATGCGCCGTCCAGGTACGACGATCGCTCCGCTGGATCGTCTCGTTCAAGTGCCTCGGTGAAGATATGGCGTTCGTTCATGGATTTATTCTCGCTTGGAATTGGAGTCTATCCAACAATGCGAAATCCAGGGCGAGATCGCGCCAGAAAAGAGGGAAAAGAAGATTTGAACAGGAGGGCGCCGAGTAAACGGAGAAGTCTGGTCTCTGCTCTCTCCCCTTCTTCCGGTTCAATCAATCCCCGCGAATTTCCTCATGCAGCCAAGCTTTTGCATACGCCCAAAGTCGATCCGCCGATCGTTGTCCGATGTCCAGCACTTCGGCGGCTTGTGGAATCGTAAGACCAGTGAAATAGCGGAGCTTCACAAGCTGAGCCGCTTGCGGATCGATCTCGGCGAGTTTGTCGAGTGCTTCGTCGAGCGCGAGCAAGTCATCATCGGTCGCGGCACTCGCAATATGCGATTCCGACAAGTCCCTGCGATTCATCTCGCCACCACGTTTGAGACTCTTCTTGCGGCGAGCGCTCTCTACCAAGATCCGTCGCATCGCTTCCGAGGCTGCCGTGAAAAAGTGTCCCCGCGAATCCCATCGCTGCTGATGTTCGACAGCGACCAATCTCAAATAGGCTTCGTGCACCAACGCCGTCGCCTGCAGCGTCTGGCCCGGTCGCTCCTGCGCCAGTCTTCGCGATGCCAAGCGGCGCAGTTCGTTGTAGACAATCGGCAAGAGTTGGTCGCCGTCTTGCTGGCCGAAGGCGTTGAGAATCTGAGTGACTTCACCGGTTTCGCTCATGAAGTGAGGATAACCACTCGTATTGGAGTGAAGCAACCGTCCATCTGCATCGGTCTCGTGTTTCCGCTAGACCTGTTCGGACTCGGTAGTGCGAGGCAACTCCGAATCGCATGCGTGACGCTTACGACGGCAGGCGAACTGACGTGCCAGCACTCCGATCCAACCGCCCGTTAAGCTGACACTAAGAACATAAACAAAGATGAGCTTCCCAAAAAAGTAATCGTCGACCGCGTCGGTTGTCGTGACGCCCTGCAGAAACGCGGCAACTTCCTCAAGGACCATGGACGACGAATAGAGCATATTCAGCAGCACGGTATTCGCCATGCCGGCAGACGCTCCGACACAGAAAGCGCGAACCTCCCGATCGAAGTACACAATGCCCAGCACCATCGCAACCGTTGCATGGAGCGATATCATGAGGAGAATGAACAAGGCGAACCGATCGGGCACACTGAACAACAGGGCGCACAGCACGGAGATGCCCAGAATCACGACCAACAACGCTCGAAGACTGAACCGCATCAGAAGCACTTTCTTGCCACAAATTAAACTTCAGCCAACGCCAGTCTAGCGTGATGGTCACGCGTTGTCAGTCGAACGCGTCTCGCCAATCGAGCGGCGGGAAGTCTTGAGTCGTGCCGAAATTCACGCAGGTCAGCTAATCAGCCGTTTCAGTTAGTCTGAACAGACGAGGGCTTGGGACTTAACCGACCTTCGTAGTTGTCGCACATCGCGAAGCGAGTTCGGTATTTGCGACCGATGTTCGTTCGAAAAGTCAATACTGTCGCGGTGGTCAAACGAATTGTCGATGGACGACGGGAAAACAGACGTCGTCGTCGACGCGGATCTCGGTGAGAAATGTTGATTTCTGGCGGCAGGTGTCGAAGTTGAAGGCCGAATCGGATCCGCTGATCGAACGAAAGACGACTGTTGACTTGAATTAGTCGGCCAGTTCCTGCTTGGGCGGTGTAAGCACGGCCGGAAAGAGTTGCCAGTCTCCGGGCGGAATTCCACTAGTAGGATCCGTGTTTCCGTAGACGTCGTCGCGCCCAATGAGCTTCTCTGCAGCAATGTCCACGCCATCCGGCCCGACACTCCACACGAACGGACTGCCGTCGGGATTGATCCGGTATCGAAGTGACTTTCCGTCAAAGTGATCGATCGGTACTTCAACTAACAAGTTCGGCACCAGCGCTTCAATTGACTGAGGCCATTCGCCCTCTTGTCGTTTGTACCGCTCGATCGCAATCACGGCCAACCAACTTGCCTGCGATGTCTGAGACGCGGCGCGACCTATTCGAATTCGTGTGACGGCGAGCCAGGAGTGATAGTAGTTTTGGTAAAACATCACCGCAGGAAGAAGCTTCGCTCGCACGGCGACATCATTCACGATTTCGTCATACGTAGCAACGAACTTCGATTTAGAGCCGAACGAATACGGTCGCCGAATGTCGTCAACGTACAAATCATGCAACTCAATCATCTTGGCCTTCAGCGTTTTGCGATCGGCGATCAATGACGCGGCTCTTGGAGCGAACACAGCGAACTGAGCATTTTGGGAAAACGTAAGTTCATCTTCAAGAGAAAACGGCGGCAAAGATCCTCGCAGGTTCACCGCGGCATCATCAGGGCGATAGAAATCACTCGAGCAAAGCAATCTCAAGCCGTCCTGTGTAACGCGTCCGCCGCCATTTCCATCGTCCGAGTAGATTCGTTGCAGTGTGTCTTCGATGAGAACTTTGTCAAACACGAGGCCTTCGATCACGAAGTCACGGGAATGTCGCTTGATTGACGTGGTCAACCGTTCTAGCTGGCTGTCGGACATTAAGCCTGGATCACTCGTGAGCAGTCGCACGATTTCATCGCCTGCACTGTTGTAGATCGCTTGACTCACGAGATAACTGACCGCGCAGTCATAAGTCTGTCTGGCGTGGCTGGAAAGTCGAAATGTTGCTTCGACCAATTCCGTCACGCGTTCAGCGTCGCCACGCGCAGCGGCTTCCTTGATCGCAGCTTGCAGAATGATTTCAACGCGTCGAAGGTCTTGCGCGTGCGGCAGGAGTACCATGAGTACCGAGTTTTTCGGATCGTATAGCTTTGACCTCTCGACGCCCTCCGGCACGTCCTTTATGAGCCAAGCGTCATTGCTCGGATCGTCAAACAGAAAGCCGAGTTCCGGCTGACGCGACGCCTGGACAAACAGTTCAACACTCGCATCGTTCCTTTCGAGATAGTCTTTCGCGGTGTCCCAGTGTTTACTTTGCCGGCCAAACTCGCTGGCATCCACAAAGTCGGTGCGAACCCAGTCTTTCGTGAGTCCAACAAGTCCCTCGCGATAGATCGGCCAAGCGCGATCGTCTGACGGAATCGCACTCTGTCGGTCGTCGAACCGTGCAACGTAGTCCACGATGACATTGGGTGAAGCCGTGACGAGTCGAAGAAAAAGCACAAGCCACAGCATCAAGATGAGTCCACCGCCAATCGTCGCGAGTTGCCAAGTCCGTTGCCATGCCCACCAAACCGTCGGGCGACAACGGACTTTCGCCCGACGAATTAGTTTGGCAGCCGTTGTTGTGTCGCCAAATGATTCAACCAATTCTCTAGCACTCGCGCCCGCCTCCAGGCCGGCCGAAAAGTGCGTCGACAACTCTTTCGCTACGTCTCGCTTCTCGTTCCTCCACAATCGCGTTCGCCGAACGGCGTCGTGGAGAATCGTTGACACTTCGTTCGGAAGATCGTCCATCAGCACTGGCTCAATACAGTGAAGTTGGTTGATACGATTGCCGAGTTGAATTGTGTCGGGCATGGCCGCCTGAATCTCTGCGAACTCCGTGCCATCAGCCATTTGCTTCGACCATTCCGCGACGCACGAATCATAGGCGACTCGGCACAGCGGACGTGACCGAATCCGGCGCGTAAGCTGAGCCAGCACGTGAAACGCATTGGTCGGTAGCCTACTTTCCAAAAGCGTTTGCAAGTGCGTTTTCCAAGCAACGCCTCGCGGTCCGGGATCGGCGTTTTGCAGCGCGGCAGCCAGTTCTCCGGCGGACCGTCCACCCTTCTGTTGTTCCTGGCAGATCGGAACGAGCGATTTCGCTAACTCAACTCGAGTACACGAACGTCTGCCAGCCTTTCGAATGCGCAGACGAAGTGCCTTCGCCAGCACAGGATCAAAGTCAGCTTCATCGATGACCTGCTGATAGCTCACGTGATCGCTGATTGTTCCACGGATGAGTCGATGCAGCGGTGTTGCCAGCAAACGGCGGAACGTGCTTGAAGAAGACTGATGATTGTCGGTGCGTTCGGTCATTACGCTCCTCCTTCCAACGCTGGCTCGATGTGAGGGTCGGAGATCACGCCCAAACGTAACATCGCTTCCGAAACGGCCTGCCACTGTTTGGAATCTCGCGACAATCGCTTCTTGCCTTTGCCGGTGAGCGAGTAGTATTTGCGCTGTCTCCCTGAATCGGCTTGCTGCCATTGCGGTTTGATGAGGCCCTGCGATTCGAGATTGTAGAGCAGCGGATAGAGCGTCGATTGGCCAACCTCCAGCACGCCGTTCGTTTCGGCTGTCAATTGCTCGACCAGTTCATACCCGTATTTAGCGCCGCTCTCCAGGAGTTTCAACACGGCGACGGGTCCCGCCCCCCGCATCAGTTCACGTTCAATTCGCATAACAAGCACTCCCGAACGATTTGGCAACGTGACTTTATATTGATACTATGCAACACATAGTATATATGACAAAGTGCGATGTCAAGCATTTGCGATTGAGGTCAGCGTTCTTCCCCTGCGGCTAGAGCCCGAGAGTCCGTATTGGGTGGACCAGCTTGGAAGTCTGTACTCCTTGGGATCACGAGGCAGGAGTCGGCAGGGCGAAGCAGTGGCCGCACAAAGCTTCGCCGCATACGGGGAAGCCGAGCACGTTAGAGGGGCCTAGCAAACGCGAGACGACAAGGTATCGATAGACAGCCCGTGGCAACATGGGCTGTTGTACCTTAGATTGGCAAAAAGGTATCACCGAGCCACCAAGAAACGAACAAAGGAGCAAAGGTCAATACCTTAACTCCCTTGCTTTACTTCACTTAACAAAGTGGGCGGTATTGGATTCGAACCAACGACCTCCGCGGTGTGAGCACGGCGCTCTAACCAACTGAGCTAACCGCCCAATGCGAGCGACTCGATGAGTCGCTCGATGCTTTGTAAATTTAGCCTATCGCAATGCGACTGAACAGAAGACCGAAACGAGTCCCGCTCGGTTGCCTTCGCCACGTTACTTCTCTGAAACCGGCTTCTCAATATCGCCACTCGGAGCATCCTCGACCTTGGGCTCGCTCGGCGGTGGTTCAAACTTTGGAGCAGTCGGTTCATCATAGTCGTCGTAGTCATCGTAAGAACTGGCCGACGCCGACTTCGGCGGAGTATACGAATCCGAATAATCGATCGACGACTGAAGGTCGTTCAATCCCTTACGGAACTGCGAATAGCTACTCCCAAGCGACTTCGCGACTTCAGGGAGTCGCTTTCCAAACAACAACACCGCAACGATGCCAACGATCATCAATTCTTGAAATCCAAGGCCAAACATATCTCTTGCCTCGTGAATGGACTGGAGTCGAAACGTTATACTGCTCGACTCGAAGTGGGCTGACGAAGACGAAAAATCAGTAAATGCGACGCGACCGACGCATCACTCATCGGGCTTTTCATCTGTGGCCGAGTCGATATCGTCTTCGATACCTTGCACGCCCTTCTTGAACTCAACGACCGAGCGCCCAGCGCTCCGCATCAAGCTCGGGAGACGGTGCCCAAACAACAACAAGGCTAAGCCACCGATAATCAACAGCTCAAGATGGCCGGGCATTCCGAACATGCCAAACAGAAGTGAATTCAACATAGCAACGCTCTCGCACAAAGAAGGTGGGATGATGGCACCAAGCACACGAAAGGTGGCGAAAGCGGGTAGACGCCCAGCGGGGTGTCACCTGGACCAAACCTGTGTGTAACCACGCAACGTAAACGCGGTGGACCCATCACTGTTCAATTCTAACGCTACACCGGGCGATGTCAAATGGTATTGCGAGGCCGCGCAATCATCGCAACACGCGATACTGAGGGATGTTACGTGTTGCGGCTGCAGCGGCAGGCCCTCGCTCGTACACCGGTAAATATCTGTAATAGACCTCTAAGCACAGGGTTGCCATCGCCGTAGCATAGACTCGTCCGCCGTAGGATCCCCAAACGGTGTCGGGCGAAAAACTGCCAGCATCGTCGCCGGCACGCTCCTGTCGAGCGAGCAGTTGCTGCTGCAGAGCTTGGTTCCACTGAGCCCAAACGCTTTGGTTTGAACCCAGACGGACAGTCGCCGGCTGCGTCTGAGCTTGAAAGAGGCCGAGCGTTCCATAGTACCAGTAGTACAAGTTCGCCTTCCCACCACTTGGCAACTGCCCGCTGAGATAATCGGTTGCCTCATGCACGGCCCGTTCATCTTGCTGAATGCCAAGAAAGAAGCGACAAGCCAGTGCCTCTGCAGTCATGGTTTCCGAAGCACGCTCCGAAGGCCGATAGCTCGCTAGGCCCCGATGCTCGCCCTTGGAAACGCTTCGCAGGAATCGGATCATTCCGGCTCGCGTTTCGCCCAGAACTGTAATGCCGGCCAGTTCAGCGCTCTTGAGTGCCATCACTTGCCAGCCGAACTGACTCATGTCACCACGATCCGCCGCCTGGTAACGCCACCCGCCGGTCGTTCGATCCTGAGAATCAATCGTGTACTGGACCGCTCGTTCGACGAAGACTCGCATCCGATGGTCGCCGGTCATTGCGTACGCTTCGCTAATTGCGAGCGTCGCCATGCCGTGGCAGTACATGCGAGCAAACAATTTGGCGGAGCCGGCAAGGTTGCCGTCGGTAGCTTGCTTTCCCAGAACGAACTCTAGTCCGTGTTGAACGGTACGTCGATACTCGCCTTCGAAGTGAGTATGCCCGGCCGACAAAAACGCCAGCAACGCCAGGCCTGTGATGCCGGTGTCGGCTTCCAAGCCTGCGCCCTTGCGATCATGACCAAGAACTTTTGTTTCTCGACCACCTTCGAATTGATCAACGTCCCAACGCCCATCCGCCGATTGATGCGCCGCGAGCCACTTGAGTGCCGATTCGACGGATTGCTCGGTCTGCTCGCTGCCACCTTGTTGTTCAATCAACGCCATCCGATGGCGCGACATACGAAGCTGGTATACATTCGGGAGCGGCTCACCGTCACCTAGTCGTCGCGCGGTAGATGGATCACCATCCCTGGTCGCAGGTCGCGACGAATCCGCTCCGAGTTGCTCAGTCGAAGGTCGATTGGCGTTCGCCCCTTGGTCGCCGTCACGGCCCGAGCCAACGTCACGATTGTCGGCCTCGGCAGTCATGTCGGTCGTGGCTTGGCGCGCTTCGGCGATGTCTTTTGAGAAGTCGATGTCCGTCAATCTTTGCAATGTCGACGAGTCTGGCAGCGTGCTCGGGGCCTCGTTCGTTGCGATTGAGTTAGTGGCGGATTGTGGTAAGGGTTCTACGGCGACTCGTTCCAGCGGTTCCGGAACGGGAGGCTCCGCGAGCGGCTCTGGTTCTCGCGGTGGTTCTGACAGGGCAACCTCAATCTCTGTTGGTTCGGACGGGGACAGGGATTCCGCTTCAGGTGTTGGTGGCGTCGGGCTAGCGGATTCGGTCGCGGAGATCGACTCCGGCGCATCACGAACCGCGACGGCAAAGTCAGGAGGATCGATTTGGATCGGCGGCATTTCCACTTCGATTTCGGCGTCCTGTTGACCGGGGCTGGCCTTATCGGGCGTGATCGCAAATTCGGTTGGGTACTCGTTCCAAGCATGCTTTTTACGAGGTGTCGGAGCCGAGTTTGCATCGTGAGCGACGAACGCCAATCGAATCACTTGGTCCTGCTCAGGTGCCGGTGCATCGAAGATCAACCGCGTGCCATAGGCATATGCGATAAATAAAATGTGCGCAAACACTGAAAGAACGACACACTTCGACAGCGGCTGAGCTTGGCCCCAACGCGTTCGCATCAGGATCAGCAGCGAGACAGTTAAGATTGCGAGGCCGATCCAAAGGGTGATGGCCAGCGTCTGCGACACCGACGCTCCCCAACTTGATGCATCAGCGAATATCGGCGCGCGGATCGACAACTCAGAAAATGCTGGCATTTCGAACTGCAAAAGTGATTCAATGAATCCCATCATCGTTTCATCCGACCATTCTCTCGCGCACTCCGGTTATCGTCGCCGACTCGCCAATCGCACCGAGATTCCCATATCAGAGACACCTGCTTCACGAACCGCTCCAAGGACTGTGGCAACATTCTGAAACGCACCTTCGGCATCACCTCGCACAAGTACGCCCAACTCCGCGTACTCGCTTTGCGCCTGCACCAGTCGTTGCACCAATTCCTCCAACGTGACATCCTCTCGATCTAATTCGATGTGACCATCGTTAAAGACGTTGACCACTCGACGTTCGGGGGCCGGCGTCAACGTCTTCACATCAGAGACTTCCGGCACTTCGAGCCCAAGCTTCCGTTCCAATTCGGTGAACTTGGTGCCCACCATAAAGAAAATGATCAACAAAAACACGACATCAATCATCGGTGTGAGATTGATCGACGGCTGCTCGTCCATGTGTGTCTTCAGTGGCATCGTGTGCTATGTCCTTACTCCGATGGTTCCAATTCAACTATGCCGCTTTCTTCGTCGATGCGCTCGCTTTCGCGCGAGCTGCCTCGCGAGGTCTGGCGTCTCCAGCGATGAGCGAGACGAGCTGTTGTCCGAGTGAGTCGATTTCGACGACCAGCTTGTCGACACGTCCGATAAAGAACAGATACGCAATTAAAGCCGGAATCGCGACGCTCAATCCGGCCGCAGTTGTTAGCAGCGCCTGGCTGATTCCCGCGGCGAGCAACTCAGGCCGTCCCATCGCATCGGCAGTCGCAATCGCGTTGAAGGCTCGAATCATCCCAAGTACCGTGCCCAGCATCCCGAGCAAGGGACTAATTGTTGAAATGCCATTGAACATACGAAGGTAAGCTCGCAGTCCATTCGTCACTCGCTCGCCCGCATCGATAATCGCCTGCTCGACTTCCACAGAAGGCCGTCCCCATTTATTGACCGCTCCGGCAAATACTTCGGAGACCGGGCTGCCATTCTCGTCGCACAGCTCGGCGGCGGCCTTACGATCGAGCTGTCCCTCTTGAATCTGTTCCAGGAATCGCCGGACGAAGGGACGTGGAATCACGCGACCGCGACGTAACGCGATTGTTCGCTCGAAAACAAACACAAGTAAAATAAAGGAACAGACACCAATCGGGAGCATCAGCGGACCGCCGTCACGAATGACTTGAAGCAAGTTCTTCGTCGGAATCGCCATCTCGCCGATTGCTGGCGTGGCAAGGTCGCTGGCTTCTGTCGCCACTGGCGCGTCAACACCGGCTTGATCACTCTGACCAAATGCGGCTCCAAACGGGGCGATCAGAAGTACCAGTATCACAATCCCTTTGATAACCATCCATTTTGTTCGAGGCGAAGTCTTCATGTTTCCTTGCTCCTCCCAGCGGGAGTGATTTGTTGATGGCTAGTTTACGTTTAGCGAGGCGGACTTTTGTGCGACGCGTAATCTCTGTGACGCGTCGGCCGCATACTCGGTTGTTGGATACTCTCGCAATAGCTGCGTATACAGCTTGACAGCCTCGCGCCATTGCCCCGTTTGCTCGTGGCACTTCCCCGCCTGCAGCAAGGCCGCGGCTTTCCACTGAGGATAAGCGTGCAGACTGACGACACGGTGATAGGCACGAATGGCATCTCGGTATGCCTTCTGATGAAAGAAGCTCTCGCCAATCATCCATTGGGCCATCGCGGCCGTCTCGGTGCGTCCACCGGTTGTTGATCGAACGACTCGCGTGAATGCCTCGCGCGCCTCATTGAAGCGAGCCTGCATACTGAAGCAGCGCCCCATCACATAGTCTGCTTCATAGAGTTGCCGAAACTCGGAAAAACGCTCGCTAACGCTCTCCGCAATCTCCAAAGCTTCTGCCCACTGCTCTTGGTGAGCCAGGCATTGAGCTTGTCTTAGCGGGACCATCGGAGCCCACGTTGCATCAAGGTCGCCGAGGTCGGTGTTCAAGCGGGCGAATTGCTC
>JACNKX010000032.1 GCA_014381825.1 Planctomycetota bacterium | reverse complement strand
CAGGATTGAGTAGTTCGGCAAGTTCATCCTTGCCGAAACCAAGCAAGTCCAGATCGAATCCAGCCTCGCCGAGCTGCGACAGCTCGATGGGTAGCAGGTCGAAATTCCATTCGGACAGCTCGGCAGTCTTGTTGTCCGCGATGCGATACGCCTTGATCTGGTCGGGCGTCAGGTCTTTGGCGACGTGAACGGGCACTTTTTCCAAGCCAAGTTTCTGCGCGGCCTTGTATCGCGTGTGCCCGCAGATGATGACGCCGTCGGAATCGACAACGATGGCTTGGCGAAATCCGAACTCCCGGATCGACGATGCGACGGCGTCAACCGCGCCGTCGTTAACTCGCGGGTTGTTGTCGTATGGTTTGACCCGTTCAATTGGCCACGATTCAATCTTCATGCAGAACTCCTTTAAAACTGGACAGGACCGGACAAACAAACTGTGCCGCTACTGGCGACTGTTCCCACGGGCGTCAGGAAGATCACATTTCCAGCGAAGGAACCGCTGGCAATGGATTGGTAGCAGCGACTTCCGTGCAGAGCGAAACGAACTCCTCAGCGGTCAATGTTCCTTTGGCAGAATTGACCTGATGGTCGACGACCCAGATGTTGGAGAGGTCGTGCTTTCCGTCACGCGACAACGGCAATACATGATCCAGTGACGCGGTTTCTGGCGTCAGCGTGCGGCCGCTCAATGGGCATCTGAATCCTTGCCGTTCAATCAAGGTCATGATCATCTTGGCCGTGACAGTAGGTTGCTGCGGCATATCGTCCTCCTTTCCTCTTGTTGTGATTGTTGGATACGGTGTGAGCCCATCGGACCCACCCCGATCGTGAGTGTCGTCGGTAGCGATTATGCCCTTGCTGCCACACTCGTTTGCAGGCGGTTTCCCAGTCACTTGTCTTGTACCGCTCGAATCTCTGGCGGCCCTTCGCCTTGAACGCGCCAAAACGGCGACGCATTAGAAAGCTCCGACTTAGCGTCTCAGCTTTTCGATCCCAGTCCGACATCTTGGCTGCAGTACGACGCCCGGCACATCGCGATAACATCCGGCGAACCGCGTAATCCCAACTCAGTTTGGTGATAACCGACTCGGATACTTCGCCGACGATGTTGGATAGCAAGTGGCTTGAGGAGATTCGGCGACCGTTACGATCAATTAGGTAAACGTGGCCGCCTCTCATGACAGCGTTCACTGGAACGGTCTGGATAGTGAAGTCTGGTACCTTGTTTTTCATCTGTCTTTTAAGACGCTTGGATACGCTGCAGCGGTACGTCGGAAGCTACTACTCTTGAAATCCGTCACGCGAATCCATCACGACCCCCTCGCGCACACGAAATCGTTGCGCGCGACATGGTGTGATGGATTTATATTTACACATAGTGAGAGAGAGTTTTTCCTTATATATAAGGGGTTTTAGCCCTCTGAAATCCGTCACAAAAACGCGTGACGGTTTCGTGACGGATTCCACCCACAATTCGCTGCACACTTCCTGAACTGCCTGTGTTGTTGTCGAATCCGTCACACAGCGTGACGGATTGTGATGGAATCGCGACAGATTCAATGAAGCCGGATTCATGCGATTCGATACCCCATGGCGGGTTTGGTCTTGGTGGCGATCTCGATGGGCACGATGTCGCCTTGGGTCATGAGCGTGGTGACCATCTGATCGAAGTCCTGCATCTTGCAGCGCATCGCTCGCATCAGTTTGTTGCGAGCCATTTGGCCGCCGTCTTCTTTGAGCTTCCGCATCAGCTTCAGACACTCAGCGTGAAACGGGTTCTCGGACACGTAAATCGTCGCGAGATACAGCTGTCGCCGCGTCTGATGCATGGCGAACTGAGTCGCCCATTCGACGGCCGTGATATCGATCTCAGGGTCTTCGTGGTTCGCACTGCAGGCATAGAGCAACGCCAGCTTCTTGGCGTTCTCGCAGGTCCGGCTCCAAGCGACGCGAGCGATTTCATCGTTGCGTTCATGGGCGCCGTCGTATTCGCTGTCCGCCAGTCGCTGTAGCTCACTAACCGCTTTCGCGGCCTTTGGCGTGTATGGCACGACGCGCGGCTCGGGATGGACTTCCAGCAGGTTTTTGCGCTGGTTGCCAGGTTGGAAATCGCCCCACCAGTGCGCGATCCGCAGAATCACGTCTGGCAACTGGCGGCTCGAGCCCGGCGTCTGCCCCACGCCGCGTTTTCCCACGTCGATGATGATCATGCGGGCGAAGAAGCCGTTGGTCAGCATCCGATGCGACAACGACTCGTAGAAGTACTGCGGCGTGGCCGTTCCGAACAGCGTCAGGTGGGGCTGATCGATGTGGCCGTCTTCTTTCTGGTTGGCTTTCGTTCGGATCGGATAGACCTCGCTGGCCGAGGTGTAGAGCGTTAACAGGATGTTTGGGATCGACTCGCGCTTGCTTTCACGGTCCAGGTTGATCTGGCGGAGCACGCCGTCCATCTCGTCGTTTTGGAAGAGCATGGAATAGTTGCGAGCCAGCGAGTCTTGAATCCCCTCGCCACTGGCGAATTTGTCGCCCAGCGCGTTGACGTGCCCAATCTCAAAGAGCACCCGCGAGTTAACTTTGCGGGGAAAGTCCTTGCCGGTCCCGCTGCTGGCGAGCGCTAACAGGTAGACGTTGGGACGCAGATCACCCGCGTCGCAAATCTTGCGGCCGCACAGGAACGACTGCAATGCCATGGCACCACAAAACGCCAATGGCACGCTCGGGTAGGGTGCGTTTTCCAGTGAGTAGCGCATGACATCGTTCACGAAACCTGGAACATGTAAGAGCGAATCGGGAATCGGGCCTGGATTCTTGCTTTCGTCCGCTGGGGGCGGCGGATCGGCCAACGGTTCGGCGGTGCCGATATGAATGGCCGGGGCGATGTACGGGTTGCCGTAGCCTTCTCGTCGCAGTGCGGAGGCGGCCGCGGACCATTCGTTTTTGCCATGTTCGAGCAGCGTGTAGGCATGGAAGTTTGAGTAGCCGCGACCTGGTTCGAATGGGAATGCGTTTGACGAGAAGACATAAAACACGTTGTCTTTGAGCGTCGCACTCGTGCCATGCGACTTTCCTGGTCGACACCAATATTCGTTGTTGCCGGGTTTCTTGAGTGTCCAGCCGTGGGCGCGAAGAGTCGGTCGGATGTCACCGCGTTCGCTGAAGTCATCGCCGGGTCTTCCATCCGCATCGCCACCGATTCTCGGAGTTGGGTCTGGATCAGGTTCGGGATCGAGCTTCAATTCGTTCAGCGACCACGCGATCTCAAGCAGCAGCATTCGCTGCTCTTCCGTCACTACCGGCAGTTGCTCGAACGTCCCCTGCGTCAATGCGTAACCCGGTGTCGGATCGCACAGGAAGATGCCACCCTCACCGCGGGTCTCGATCAGCGTCAAACGGACTTCGTAGTGGTCTCCAACTTTGACCGGCTTGTATTTCTTGCCGTAGAACTCGACTTCTTCGTCGCTCGGGACAACGACGCTGCGCTCGGCAAGTTTCAAGTTGCCGAACACTTCCGACTCGTGTCGATACGCCGCGTGCCAACCACCGGACGGCGAACGTTCCAAGACGAGTTGATCGACGAGCCCTGGCGATTGCAGTTCAACCAGGTGTTTCCACCACATGAACTTCTCGCCGGCGCAATCGAAGTCGATCATCTCCAGGTCTTTGGACGCCGCGCCGGCAACCAGACATATCGGCCGGTCGCGTTTGAACCATCGGGTCAGTTCGTCATCGGTTGGGAGCCTCGTTTGGTATTGCTTCCAATTCCCAGCGTCAGGACGCTTTGCGGCCAAGTCCGCTGGCAGCGCACAAAGCTCGGCTCGCTGGTAGGCACGCGCGACGTCAAGATGTTTCATTAAGCCGGCACCTTCCTGTCGCCGGTTTCGTCTTTGCCCATCGGCAGGCAACCTTTCCTCACGACGAACTGCGGTGCGATATCGTGAATCGTGAACACCAGGAATGCGGAACTACCGTCATGGTTGCTCTTCATCTCGCCGGGCCAGTCCTGGAACGTCCGTCGATACCAGCGGAACCACTCACGAAATATGTTCAGATCCCCGATGAACCAACTTGCGAGTTCCGTCTCTCGGTGACTTGCGAACCCGTAGAACAGGTAGTCGCCCCATCCCGCCAGCACTTTGTCGATTTCCGTGTCGTTACCACTGGGGCGCGAGCAGCGGAGCGTGAACTCGTCGGCGTATTTCTGTAGGTAAGCATGTTTGCGAATCCGGCAGGCAATCCGTACGGCGCCTGGCATGCGCAAGGTGATCAAGTCCGTATTGCGGAGTTGGTCGTCATCCTCTTCGGCGGTTGCGATCAGCGTCTGTCCCAGGATGGCTTTGATCTCGGGCAGGAAGCGATCGGACCAGGTTTTGTCAGCTTTCCAGCTCAAATCGCTCTTCCGCTAATCGGTGTAGGGATTCCTCGGCGATGCGGTGCCATGTGTCGTCAATTTCGATACCGAAGAAGTCGCGGCCAAGTGAATAAGCTTCGAGCAAGACATTGCCCGTCCCGCAGAACGGGTCGACGACGACGTTACCTGGCTCGGTCGTGGCTTCGATCAGTTGTCGTAACAGGTCGCGGGGTTTTTCGTGCGGATGTTGGCTATCTTGTTTGTCCTTACCGTGCAGAACGTCATCGCAGCGGCGAATCAATTTCGGATTGCCTTTGACGGCGTGGATGATTCGTTCATGGCGTGGTGCAAACGCACCGGTCAGGTCGCCGCTACCATGGTTGTGCTTGACCCAGACTAGGCTGCCGCGAACCGTAAAACCGGCGGATTCCACGATGCGGCGGAACTCGGGTTCGTTGCGCCAACTGGTGAAAATCAGGCAAGTAGCATGTTCCGCCATGAGCGGATAAGACTTGACCAGGATGTCCGACAGTAAACTGAGAGCCTCCTGTTTGCCGTCATTGGCGATGGCATCTTTCTTGCGGCTGGTCACGCGACGATGGCTGCGAAACTCCACGCCGTACGGTGGGTCGGTGAGCAGCAGGTCAAATCCCGACGGCGCCTGATCGATCAGGACGCGTGCGTCGCCGAGATGCACCTTGCTTGTTTGGGCCTGCAAATAGGTCAATCGAGCCTGCTTTTGGCGTAGCTCCTGGGCTTCCTGATCTTTGGCATCCGCTTCGGTTCGCAACTGCGTGGCCGCAGCTTCGTCGGCTCGTCGCTTGGCGTCCACGACTTGATTGAGGGCCGTGTTGATGGCCGATTCGGTGCGAGCGCGATTCGTGGCTAGCAGATCGACGAACTGCTCCCGCCAGGGACCGTCCTCGGGAAGGGATCGATAGGCATCCTCGGCTGCCTGAATGAGAGACTTCCACCGCTTGGCAGCGTCGCGGACGACCTTAACGGTGGGCTTGATGCCAGCGGTTGAGCCGCGATGCTTTGTGAGGACTTCTTGTACGAGCTCGGTTTGGGCTTGCTCGGTCGTAAGCCAAGGGGACAAACCGGCGACGTCGCCGGATACGGAGAGAATTGCCTCATCGTGCCCCTCGTCGAAGAGTCCGTCGCCGGTGGCGCGTCGCGCCTTATCCGGAAGTGCTGTGTGAAATCTAATGCGGGATCGGACTTGCCTTTCGTCCCAACCCTTCGCGTCTGCGATTCGCCGTTGGGTCCAGCCTTCATCTTTCCACAGTCGGTGGCATTCCGCCCACACATCGATCAAACCTACCGGCTCGTGGTATTCGTCGTTTTCGTTGTCCTCGTCAGCTTTGCGGCTGATCTGCTCATCGCTCAGCGTCTCGTGGACAAAGATCGGAACGGTAGTAAATCCCGCATGGCGAGCAGCTTCGAGGCGGGTGCCCCCAGCGAACACCTCGTAACGACCATCGATTTCCACCGCCCAAAGCGCCCGCGTACGTTCGAATCCGTTCCGGCGGATTCGTTCACCCAGCACTTCGATACGCTCATGGGTCCGGGTCTTGCGGGTATTGAACCGACTGTGGTCGCAGAGTTCGATGGGCACATCCCTCAGGACGACATGCGCCTCGGGAGCGTCGCTGAATAGAAGTGATTCCGACATCGCAGATTGCATGTGTCCTCCTACCGTTGAGTTCGTATTAGTCCAGGATTCCGAACGGCCGCTGTGATTTCAGTTTTCGACTTTCACCCGAGTCCGAATATCGATCAGGTCGGGTCGCGTCTCCTCGAAGTGCATCGCGGCCAGCAAGTTCCAAGCTGAATGTGCCAGGTGGTCTTCACTGTCATCGCCGTCCATCCACAGATTGATGTGTCGCATCGCATGATTGATGAGCGCGGAGGCGGGCATGCCCAATTCCCAATTGCGCTCGCCGTGTCGCGCCGCGCCCTCGGCATAGGTTTCCGCCAGGCGACGCAGCCCGATTGGCGTGATCAGGTCATAGCGTTCGGATTCGGCGTCGCCGGACCGTTGTGCACCGGTTGGGAATTTAATGATGTCGGGCATGGACTAACCTTCTCCGGGACAACAGCGGCAACAGACAATGCAGTCACCGCAATCTGGACACTCGTTTTCGAATTCGTGTTGGCAGACATCTAAGTCCGCGGCGGTCACTTGCAAGCACTTGATCCGCCTCTGCTTCAGCCGCAATCGCAGGGCGTCGTTGTTAACTTCGATCTGCATGTGGAACTCCGTGACTTCGAGAACTAGCATCAAGCACCTCCGTTAACGGCTTTTCAACAACCAAGGTTCAAAGATGGCGCGACGTCCGTTGATGACGACGCCGCAACCGAGAATGGGTTTCGCAACGATGCGGCGGCCGTACTCGAACTGCAGCCGGCTGGCGTCAATGCCGCAGCCGACCGACATGCCGAACACGCGGAACTCGGGATTGGCCCACCACTTCACTCCGGCTTGACTGTGGAAGTGGCCGATAACGGTTGACCGAAAGTTGTCTTTCGCTTGGTTGAACGCCGCGTCATTGCCACCGCGACCGCTGTCGCCGTGCTTGTAGATCACGCCATCGATCGTCAGCTTTGAAAACCGTGGATGGACAGTCCAATCGACTTCCCAGACGTCGGCGTAATCACGCAAGAGCTGTGGTGGCAGACCAACGAATACGGCTTGGCGTTCCGTCAACGCATCATGGTTGCCGATCAACCAATCTGCGTTTGGAAATGCCCTCGCCAAACTTGCGACCTGCCGCTTCGCAACGTCGAACTCACGAACCGCGTTGCTGAGCGCCGGACTCTTTTCGTGAAAGCTGATCGACGCCCAATCCACGAGATCACCGATATGCACAACGCGGTTGATCGTGTAGTTGTCTGCGACCCGCTTTAGGAAGTCGACGTAGCCGCGACGCATGCCTGGACAATGGCAATCCCCAATAACGAGCACTCTAGCCATGTTCACTCAACTGCACACAAGAGGAGTTGTCCGAGCAGCCAACCGAAGATCAGCGCGATGATTGCAGCCTGCAGTGGGTCGATCGGTAATCGCGAGCGGATAACTGTTGTCACGGAATCATTTCAGAATGGAATTTCATCAACGCCGCCGAAGCTGTCGTAGTTGTCGACACCAACTGGTTCGGGTAATTCACCCAGTTCGTAGTCGACGACTCGGTCGTACGGTTCGCCAGCGACACTGCGGACGGTGATCGAGTGCGTGTCAGCAACGGCACCTGCTTCCGCAAGCTCGACAGCTCGCTCAGCGGTGGCGGGAACGGGATCGGGCGATCGCCTTCGCCACCAGGCTTCGGCCTTGCGGCGCGCAAAACCTGTGTGTTCGAAGCACACCCATTCGCTCACGAATTCGTCTAAGGCGACCTGATACTCGACGCGCATCGTCTTCGGTGCATCCGGGTCGGCACCACGTTTTGTGTGGACGTAGTAGGTGACGTCCTGCACCTCGCAGACCGTATTTGTGACCTCGCCCGATAACACACTTGCGGATGACGCCTCAGACTCGTGTGGGTTTCGCTCTGGCGGTGGGAACTCGTAACCGCAGTCAGGACACACCGCGTAGCCGGCAGCGACTACCGAGTTGCATTCAGGACATTCCTTGGCAGGCGCGGGACCGCCTTCACCGGGCTTCTCCTTGACTTTGATCTGGTCGATCGGACCGTGGCGTTCAATATTGCCGCCGAAGTCGAGAATCTGGCAGTCCTGCTTGTCGGGATGTAAGCGGAGGCCACGACCAACCATCTGGACGAGAAGCCCCGGCGACATCGTTGGTCGCAACAGTGCGATGCAGTCGATGTTGGGTGCGTCGAAGCCGGTGGTCAGGACGTTGACATTGCATAGATACTTGAGTGGCTCGCGGCCGAACAGCGTTCCGGACGAGTCACCGCGGAATCTCGCTAACAATTCCTCCCGCTCCGATGATGGCGTCTCACCACAGACGAATCCGCACTCTGCGTTATGCTTTTCGTGTAATATGCGAGCAATGTGTTTCCCATGCTCGACGCCGGAAGCAAAGATCAGGCACGACTGCCGGTCCGCTGTCCGTTCAACGATTTCGCTACACGCAGCTTCGACCAGCGCGTCGCGGTTCATCAGCGACTCGAGTTCGCCAGCCACGAACTCACCACCACGGACAGAAACGTTTTCCGTGTGTGCTTTGGTTTTACCGGCTTTCGAGACGAGCGGGCAGAGATAGCCGTCGCGGATCAACTCGCGAATGCCGATCTCGTAGCAAACATGATTCAGGAAGTGATCGGGAGAACAGATAAGACCTGACTTCATCCGATACGGTGTTGCCGTCATCCCGATCACGCGGAGATGCGGATTGATCACTTGGGCATCGGCCAGGAACTGGCGATACATCCCATCGCCCTCCGTGGCGATGAGATGTGCCTCATCGACAATCGCCAAATCAAACGCATCCAGCTCACACGCACGACGATAAACGGACTGAATCCCCGCACAGATGATCCGTGAGGTTGTGTCTCGTTGCTTCAGGCCCGCTGAGTAGATGCCGACCTTCACGTTGGGGCAAAGCCGTCGAATCTTATCGGCGTTTTGCTCCAGCAATTCCTGGACGTGAGCGAGCACGATGACACGACCATTCCAGCGCGTTACCGCATCATTGGCAATCTGGGCGATCAAAATCGACTTACCCGATCCGGTCGGACTAACGATGACTGGATTGTCGTCGCGAGTCCGCAAGTGTTCATAGACGGCATCTACGGCCGCTTGTTGGTAAGCTCGAAGTTCCACTAGCCTGCCTGCTCCGATTGATGAATCTCGCGATTCAG
>JACNKX010000043.1 GCA_014381825.1 Planctomycetota bacterium | reverse complement strand
GGCGCAGGACGCTGCCCCCAACCTGCAGCGTGTCGAGCGCCAGGTCTTGGCGATCAACAACGAGTTACAGGACGTCTTCAATGGCGATGGTCACTATCGCGAGGCGGGTAAATTGAACGGCGAGGGCGCTGCCATGGTACGCACCCCCATCGACTCCTATGCCGATGTTATCCCGCAACTCGAACTCGCGGCCACCTGCGACGAGTACGATCCCAAGTATGACTTTTCGGCCACACGGTTAGCCGTGATGGATGCGGTCCTCCAGCGCGCAGGTCTATCCCGAGCGCCCGCGCGAGTGTTGATCCAACAGTCCGACTTGTTGCTGTTCGAGGGCAGTCGCGACGAAGCGTTGCGAATGAGCGTAATCGCGTTGCAACTCGGACGTCAGCTTGAACAAGAACCTTTCGTCGTCGGCTACCTCATGTCGCTTGGGGTACGAACTGGAGCGTTGGACACGATCAATCGGATCTTGATCGACGGCCCGATCTCTGCCGAAAGCAGCATGCTGTTAAAAGATGAACTCGCCCGGAACGACGACATGCAAGGCTTCGTTCAATGCCTCAAGGCGGAAAGCGTGTTAGGCATCGCGAGTTTTGGTGACTTGCCGCTGGGGAAACTGCCGCTCTGGTACTTCAAGAACTGGGAGAGCGATTACCTAGACATGATGGCCGCCGAAGTGACGATGGGTGCTGCACCGAAGTACTCAATTGCAAGTGAATTAGCGGCGCAAAGCAAGAAGGTTGCTTCCTATGGCGCGATGGTTCGCCTCACTTATCCTGCGTTGCAGGCGAGTCGCGAAGCGATCGATCGTGTCCGCGCTCAGGTGCGATGTCTGTACGTCGTCTGTGAGCTTCAACGCACGGTAGCGGATCGCGACGACGCTGGCTTCAACATCGATCAACTCGGCCTCGATAAGAGATTTATAACGGACCCATACACCGGGGACTCCCTGTTGACGAAGAAAACTCCGCAGGGATGGACCGTCTATTCTGTCGGCCGCAATGGCAAAGACGACGGCGGCAACATCGGTTCTCCCTTCAACGACGTCGGCGCTGGTCCCGTTAGCATTCAGTAGCCATTGATGGCGTTATTCAACGAAACGAGGCCGCGCCTTGACGATTGCATTGCGCCCCGAGCGTGGTCTGCTTCAATCAAGTCCCGGCGGGAGTAAAGTGCCGTCGCGAAGCTTGTTGGCGCGGCCTTGTGTCCAGCGGATGAGGCCTTCCAGCCGCTGTTTTCCCTTTGCGTAATAGGGCGTGTCCAGCGAGGCGAGGTGTTCAAGATATCGCTCGTCGCGTATCGCCTTCCAGTCATCTAGTGGGCGACAGAAACCTGCTGCGACGAGATGGTCCAGTAGCAGTTGAGCAATTGCTTGATGGTTGTTGATCGAAGGATGAATGTGATCCAAAAAAACGTTGTCACCGGGAATCCCATCAGGAACTCGTAACTCGAAGTCGCGACGGACGTCGATTAGCGGTGTCCCACTTGAACTCGCCACGGCGCTAAGGGCATCGTGAAGTGGCTCGATCATTCGCAAGGGGCAGACGTCCTCATCCTTAGCTCGGACAAACTGTTCGCGGGCCTCGTCGGGCTGATTCTGCGTGAGGTAGGCGTGAGCAAGCAGAAACCTTGCACCCGCATGCCGTCCGTCGATGGCAACCGCCTTTTCTAGTAGTTCGACCTTTTCGCCAATATCGCTGGCGGCTCGCGATTGCTCACACAGTGTATCGAATTCGGCAGCATCTCGTTCAGTCAACTGGGAACGCGGCTCGACCTTAAACGGTGGAGTGTCTTTAAGATTAGAAGCTGGATTCAATAGAACGATCGGCACGCTCTCCGAACTCGCGAGATCGATCATTCGCGAAAGATTCTCCGCATACTGCTTAACCACCACGCTTCGATTGGAGTCGTCACGGTGGTAATCGGCGAGGCCGTCGCGATAGTCCAGTAAGGCATCCACTTCAGTGGCCAGAATCTCTCGCGGTTGGCCTTGCCCTTCCAATCGCGATTCACCGGACCACGCGTCTCGAATCAGATTGAATGTTCGCACGCGGGAAAGAGGAACGGTTGATTGAAGGTCTTGGAACGTTCTCGCTTCCAAGAATTCATTGTGGCCTGTGTAAAGAACGATCGCGTCCGCTTCGTGTGCCAAGACTTCTTCCAGGATGGGGACGAGTCGGTAACTCGCGTACGAGATGCCTCCGCAGTTAATCACTTCCCAGTTACGTGTCGAGTCGGTCGCGTTCAAACTTAGTTCAAGCCACGTCGTAAACGATGTTTCGATGCTGTAAGGGCGGCCCTGAACTGTTGAACCGCCCAGGCAGAAGATTCGAAATTCGGAGGCGTCTTTCTCGGCGGCGAAGGAGTCGGGGTAAAAGTATGCTTGCCGTGACTTAGCAATCTCGTAACGATCGCTCGTGTCGTTTAGCGCAAAGAGCGGATGAACCGCTTCAAAGCCAATCGCCGGGTAAGCCGCTTCGGTCGCCTCGCCGACGCCAAGACCGCGGAGTGTTACCTCAAACAAAACGAATGGTAGTAGCCCGACGATGACGGCCGCCGTTCGAAACGCGACGATCTTTCCACGTGACTTGTCACCGCGGTTGTTTCGAGTCACTTTGCCGCTCCGCCACCTTTCGACTTCTCGAGCGTCGTATGATACGCGACAAAATCGGGAACGTTGATCGCACCACTCCACATCTTAAGCGCCAATCGGCGACGATTCGGCGGAAGGTGCCTCGGCTTGGTGGCTCACGGGCGTTTGTTGCCAAGTCGCGCCAAGCATCAGACAATTGATGCCAGATCCAATTCCAAGCATCCCGACGTTGTCGCCACTTTGAACATGGCCTGCTTCTAAGCCGACAGCCATCGTGATCGGCAAAGCCACTGAGCCTGTATTGCCGAGCCACTCGAGCGTCGCAAAGTCGCGTTCCCGCCGCAAACCAAGAGAATCGAGCATCAGCTTTCGATGCGCGGACCCAACCTGATGACAGAACGTCTTGTCGATTTCTTCGGGAGTCCATTCGGTTTCGTTCATGAAGCGCGTGAACGTATCGACACCTGTCGCGATTCCTTCCTGCATCAGTCGTTCCGAGTCGGTTTGCATCAGCGGCTTCATGCTTGAGCCGGCTTCGTCTTGGCCACTGTGACAGAGTTCATGATACGCCGTGTTCGTTCGAGCCGTCGCCACGCGTAGACGGTTGTCGGTTTGGCTAAGCTCGCGATCAGTCAACAAGATCGCACAACTTCCGGACCCAATCGTCAACGAAGCCACGGCCATCTTCAGCTGGCTGCGCGAGAGAGTCTCGTCACGATTCAGAGTGTCGATCGTTGTCTCGACCAGCTGTCTCCCGCTTTCCGTACCAACAACCAGTCCCGCGCGGATCTGCCCTAGCTCGATCATGTTTGCGACTTGAATCATGCCATTCAGCAAACCGAGACATGCATTCGATACGTCATAAATAACGCAGTTGCTAGGCAGGCCAAGACCGTGATGCACGCGGCAAGCCGTCGCCGGTTCGAGATGATCGCGACAGACCGAACCATGGATCAAAGCACCGATGTAGTTTGGGTCGATTCCGGGGGCCGCGATCGCCTTCGTACCGCTTTCTACACTCTTGTCGCTCGGCAACGTGTTCGGTTCCCAAAATCGACGCTCGCGAATGCCCGTCATTAACTCCAACCGACCTTCTGGCAGCCGCAATCGCTGATAAAGCGGCTGGAGTTGCTGTTCGATGTCGTCGGACGTCACAATTTCGCTGGGCAACGTGTAACCAAATGACTCAATACAAACGTTGCGATATTGCATGGTTGGAGCCTGAGGGTCGATCGTGGTGCGCCAGCGCGGGAACTTCGGAGAAGATTAAAGAATAGTGGGCTTTATGCGCGCCGTAAAGCACTCAGTCGGTGGCGGACGGTTGCCCGTCGTAATGCGAGGCGGTCGCTCGTGTTGCGAGATGGTTAGAGCGCGTTGAATTGCAACTCAAGTGCTAGCAACGAGTAGTGCTTGCACACAATCTTGTATCTAAGCCCGTTCATCGCCCAAGATACAGCTTGACCGTTGCGAAGCTTTGCCGGAGACGTAGACTTTGCGACCACGTTAACGACGACGTTGCCGCTAACGAAAGTGTCACGGAGACACTCAACACGAATCAGGGAGGTTCACACGATGCAGTCGAAACCACTTATCGGTCTTAACGCGGATTTTCGCAACGTCCAGAAGGACTCGCCCGCCTTCTCCTATGTTTGTGCCGGCTACTACGACAGCATCACGGCGGTTGGCGGCATTCCCATCATCCTTCCACCACTCGAAGAAGAGTCGGATATCGAGCCAATTCTCGATCGACTTGATGGCTTCGTCATGATCGGCGGCCAAGACCTCGACCCGCGCCGCGATGGTTTCATGTTGCATCCGACGGTTCGCCCGTTGGAGACGCGCCGCGAGGCATTCGATCGCAAACTGATTCGCTTGATCGCGGATCGGCGGTTGCCCGTGTTCGGTATTGGAGTTGGGATGCAGTTGCTGAATGTATCGCAAGGCGGCAACTTGTTCCTGCACATCGCCGAAGATCTAGAGACTGCGATCCCGCATAAGGATTTACAAGATCCGGCTCACCGCCACAGCCTCGAAGTTGTCCCAGGAAGCTTGATGGAGCGAGTTTATGGCGATGGTGAAATTCGCGTGAACAGTATGCACCACATGGCCATCGACGAGGTCGCTCCTGGCTTTGTCGTGACGGCGCGTTGCCCAGATGGCGTGATTGAAGCCATCGAGAGCGTCACGGAAGATTGGCTTGCGCTTGGTACACAGTTCCATCCCGAAGCAGGTTCGGCTTCGGCACTTGACGTACGCATCTTCGAAGAATTTGTCGATGGCGTGAGGGAGCGGCAGTCGGCGTTCCGTTTGGTGGCGTAGTCCTCCTCGCCCGCAAGAGAGAAGGACTTCGGCCGATACCTTCATTGAGATGGATCTCGTAGCCAACGACAAGAGCGACCGTGCCTGCAGGATGTTGGCACGGTCGCTCGTTTTCAAATCGTCGCTTTTTGCTCTGCGAACAAGGCAATGGTTCGCGGAGAGAATCACCGCCATGTGCGACTCCTATCGCACTCCTTCATTCAGCATCATGCTATTCGGAACGGAGTGGCGGTTCATTAGACCGTCTTCGTCTGTTTCAACGATCGTCGAAACAGGACCTACTTCGCGAACGGTACCTTGATATCCGGCGACGGACACTCGGTCGCCAGATTGAAATCGTTGTCGCAAGTAGTAACCGCAGAGGATGCCTGCCATCACGTCACGTCCGCCGAGTCCGAAGCTCAACCCAAGCGCGATTGCGACCGCCGCAAACGCAATGAGAATCGCGTAGTTCAGCAACTCAAAGGTAATCTCCAACTGCTCGAACGCCGCGATGAACGTCATCAGCGCTAAGATGTAGTAGCAGCCGCTCGCCAGTTGCTGTGCATAAGAAACGCCGACCCGATCGGCACTAGTCGCGATAACGCCTCGTAAGAACGCGGCCAGGAGCAAACCGATCACTACCAAGACTGTCGCCACAAGAACCTTCGGGATGTAGGCGACAACTTTCTCGATTGCGCCGGTCACGCCCGGCAGATCGAGAATGTCGAACGAGGCGACAAGGAACACGGAAAGCAACAGCCAGAACATAATCGTGCCGACGATTTGTGGCACAGTCCGAGTGACTCCGGCTTGCTCCATCGACTTTGACAACCCACTTCGCTCAGCGGCCCGCTGAAGTCCAAGCTTTTCGGACAATGCAGACACCGCATTGGCGACGAGGCGCGCGACGATGTATCCGATCGCAAGCACGACGACCGCGGCGAGCACTTTTGGCGCAAGATCGATCACTTGCGCGAAAGCTGAGGTGAAGCTGTCGACCAGCGCACTCGTCGACTGCGAGGCAGCCTGAGAGATCTCGTTTGCGGCGAATTCGCCAACTTCAGTCACTGGATTCGTTTCATTTTGCATGATCTTCTCCTTTACCGCGGCACTCACCAGTCAGACTGAACCGGCAAGCACCAAGCAGTGCTGTTAAAAAGTGAAAGAACGCATACGGCAGAGTTTGCAGGACAAACTCCACCATGTGCAGGGTTACTAACAACGGATTCAACCGATGATGAACTTGATGGGTCAGTTCGTCCGGTCGATCCGGTACATCGTCATTTGAGAGAGACTGCAGTAGGTCGCTCGCCATGATCAGTCCTCATCGTTACCAAAGGTGTGTTCTGGGAATCGCTGCTTCAATCGATCGCGAGCCCGGCTGAGTCGCATCTTGCATCCACTCACTGACAGGTCGAACATCTCCGACAGTTCTTCATAGTTGTGGCCTTCCGCATACTTCAAGATCAACATCGCCCGGTCCTCTTCTTCCAGTGTGTCGAGCATTTGAGCCAAGTCGAGCGAGGTCTCTGCGGTGTCTCGTTGGGATCGTTCATGGCGTTCCGTTCCATGTCGTTGAGCGACCTCTTCGTGTTTTCGCCGACGCCCTCGACCGCGCCGCATCATCAAGCATGTTCGAATTGCGATTCCGTGAACCCACGTCGAATACTTACTCCGTCCTTCAAATTGTGCTCGCTGAAGGAACAAGCGAACGAAGACTTCCTGCGCAGCGTCGCTAGCATCTTCCGCGTTGCTCATCAGTCGATAGCAAACCCGCCAAACGCGGTCTTGGAATCGGTCAACGAGCGCCACAAATGCGGGTCCATCCGAACCTTCACGTGCGGCTTCGGCAGCCAATTGCTCGTCGCTGAGGTCAAGTTTTGCCACAACCAATTCCACATGGACCACCCGGAGGACTGTTGTTTTAGTTTCCGACTAGTCCGTTGCCCGTGACGTGTGATCCGTCACAGTGGTCTTTCTAGACGCTTCTATTCGACTGCCAATGAACGCATTACGTACGGGCTGGTCGGTGAATAGATTCATTGAGCACCGCCGTCGCGGGCAGTACAACCGGAACTACATAGTCCGGTCAAGGCCGAATTTCAGGCCGGAAAACTCCCCGATTGGTGGGTCGCGGCGTACGATTGAGAAGTTGGCGTGTTCAGGAACTGGCAACAAGAGTGCCTTGATTCGGGGGAAATTATGTCTGTTTCTCGTAAGACAACCGTGGTGTTGGTGGATGATGAACCTTGTGTTGTTCGCGTCGCCCAGGCCGTACTCTCCCGCCACTTTGGCAGCGTGCTCGAAATCTACCCCACCACCGACCCGATCGAAGCACGCGACTACATCAGCAAGCGTCGCTGTGACATTCTACTCTCCGACATTGAGATGCCCGGTGTGCATGGGATCGAGATGCTGAAGCTCGCTCGCAAATACAACGCGTGGACCCGCGTCATTTTCATGACAGCACACTCGACGTGGGACGTTATCGCGGAAGCCATTGAGAACGGTGCGGCGGACTATCTCTTGAAGCCCGTTGATCACGACGAGCTAACCAGTGTCGTCCAGCAAGAATGCGAGCGGTTGGAACGCTGGAATGGCGCTGTTCGTGGCACTCTCAAGGTAGCGGCGAGCTAGCGGACAACAGCTTACGGATTCGTGTCGGAATGTGCTTTTAATCGTCGGTACTCGTGCCACGCTGCAATCGCCTGCACTCGGCTCTGCTCGTCCCGGAACCCAAGCGACTTCAAGCTGAAGACCACTCGTCGATCAGGAAGGATTCGATCGAATCCGAAGTCCTTTGGCGATTGTTCAGTGAGGTGAACCAGCGCAGCGAGCGCCAAATCTCGAATCTCCGTGACGACGACAACCCCATTTATCTGGTCCTGTGCACAAATGTTGACGTCGTCGAGGTACGCTTCGAGAAGCGGGACGTCCGATGCGTCTCCGAATTTGGCAAGACACAAGCAAGCGTAGATTCGATCAGAGATGGAAGCCACTGGTGATGCAAATACCTCGCGGGCGCGCGGCAAGCATCCTTTCAATCCGTGCGAAAGCCCTAGGTGCAGCGCGTAGGTGATCCCCTGCAACGGCTCGCGAGCTATCCATCGCTCTGCCAACGTTACCAGGACTTCTCGACCTGGTCCGCTACCAATCGCGGCTTCGAAGCCCGAGCCGCCACACGCCATGTAGACGACCGTCTGGACCAAAGGCGATAATTCGACATCATCGCTAGTGGCAACAAACAATAACGTTGCAGTTGTGCCAATTCGAACTTGAAACCTCCCGAACGACGCTTGCTCCCTCAGTTCATCGCACCTCGCCGCGAGGGCCAACGTTAATTGTTTCGGATGCTTTCCGCTCTCGCCTAACAGACGCGACTCGCTCTCGTGCATCGAAACGAACATCGATCGAGCGGCAGCGTTATCGCCAACCAATTCACGGTACGAGTCCCAACCTGGCAATCCGTAATCCTGGTCCGGCTTCGTATCGTTCTTAAATCGCTCGAAGCGTTGCTGGAGATCGATCTCCGAGATCAGGGCAAGAAGCTTTGCGCTCCGGTGCCGGATTTCGCGATCTTGATGTTGTTGCCCGTTCTTGAGTGCCGCCATCGCGTCGAGTTCCAAGGCGATCAACGCGGTGGCTGCTCGTTCGCGCATCGCGAACTCCTCATGTCCCAGCTGAGCCACGAGCGCTCTCGCGGACGGACTGTCGCTGGTTTCCGCGCCGGCTAGATTGTTTGCCCGACACACCAAGCACGAGACGCAGACTGTGACAACCAAGATGGCCGAGGTTCGCGAAAGCGCGTGGGATTGCTTTGTAGTCCAGATCATTGCTCCATTCTAAGACGGCATGCAGACGAACGTCTACGGAGATGCCTGAGTTGACCAAACTCAGGCGTACCTTTATAGTTAGGAACGCTTTGAGGTTGTGTTTCGCGGACTCTTTTAAAGACGATTACATGAGTATTGGCGACGGCGCTGGCCTCGATTTCGCAACGATTCGTGGCCGAGATTACCCAACGATCCGCCAATTTACCGTGTTCTTAGAGAACCGCGTCGGGCAATTGTTAGAGGTCGTGCGACGATTCGAGGGCAGCAAGGTTCGAATTGTTGCGCTCTCGATCAACGATGCCACAGAATGTGCCTTTGTGCGATTTTTGCTCAGCCACCCCGAGCAAGGGCGTGAGATATTGGAGCGTGCTGGACTGGCGATGATCGAGTCGGATTTAATCGGGATTGAGCTTCCCGAGGGCAGACAGCCGCTGTTGCAAGTTTGTACTGCGCTCCTGCAGGCAGAGATTAACATTGTCCAGGCTTACCCGCTGATCGTCCGCCCACATGGTAAGGCCGCTGTCGCCTTGATGGTTGATAATCCAGATTTGGCCCTGGAGACGTTAAACGCCAAAGGCTTTACCATGATCACCGAGGGAGATTTAGCCCACGAAGACTAACATCATTTATCCACGCGAGAGTGGCGGAATTGGCAGACGCGCTAGATTTAGGATCTAGTGGGGAGACCCGTGCAGGTTCAAGTCCTGTCTCTCGTACTTCGACTTTCCAACAAGGACTTGGAGCTTTCAGCTTTAAGTCCTTTGGTAGTTCTTGACCGAAATCTTGGAAATCTTTGGTGTAATGATTCAGTGTCGTCGCCGTCATCGACTTTGCTATCGATCGGCACGGCGATGAAAGCGTTCCAAGGCAAGCTCATGATCGATTGAGCTTTCTGGGCTTGTCTCGTAAACGAGAAGTCCAAATCGCAAGCGAAGTGCTTCGTCTGATTTAACCGTAGTTGGTGTGCCGCGATTTTCTTTGACGTCAACGGGAAACGGATTGGCGACGAGTAACCCATAGTCGCGGCTGTGCGACCAGATCGGCGGGTTGTCGGGAGCCGACATCAACATCATCCCGACTCGCCGATCATTGATGGTTCCAGAATAGTCCCACCAGTGATCGTGTTTGCCCCATGTTCCTTTCTCGTCTTTGCCGCCAGCTGCACTCAATATCGCCCCGCTGCCTGCTTTGACCGAAATCGGAGTGGCGACACGCATTCCGAGCCCCATCTCTTCCTTCACGACGAAGACTAATTCGTCGTTCGATTCAATCGAGATATCGATCGAAAGCGTCCAACCTTTCGGTGCCTTGGTAATCTCGTAACGAGTCACCGATCGGCAGATATCCCTGGCACTTGCATCGACGTACCGCTCGCGCGTTGCGAAACGAACGGCCTGGCCAGCTTTTGGCTTCGACTCGAAACCGTCATGCAGAACTTTGCCATCGTTGTTGTGCCAATAGTTCACGCCGTTGATATTGGCGAAGGCCAGCCAGATTCCCGGGTGCATTGTCGGGTGATCAGTCGGGTCGGTTCCTTCGATCGGCGGGAAATTGCGTGTGACTTGAATTCCAGAGGGCGTCCTGACGTGAGCAAAGAATGGTCGGGCAACTTCGTCGTGGTGAAAGTAGTAGGTCGCGATCGATTGTTCATCGAATTTGACATGCAGCGAGTCGTTGTTGGATTCGATACTAAACCGCGGTGACTGGCCACGTATCTCGCGAGTGGCAATCGCACTCGCAACGAGCAAAGCTAGTAGTACGATCATTCGCATCGAACGGAGACGCGTTGATCGCTGCAAGAATGGGTCGCTATTACTCATTCGTTATGCGTCCTTGTGCAGTCCTCTAAAGTGTTGGCGGCTCCCAGGCCGGAATGCCGCGCTCTGCGAGTTGCTTTTCGTAGCGGACAGCTTGAGGCTGATGCGGCGCGTATGGAGCATCTTCGTTCACCATGAAAGGAACGGTCTCCGCCCACCAAGTGTCGTAGGCTTTGCGAAACATCGCGATGACTTCGGGATGGTCCGCCGAGACGTCAGTCTTTTCGTACGGATCGACCGAGATATCGTACAGCTCTTTATTGTTAACAAACCGCCAACGAGTGTTTCGCACAGCGCAGTTTTTGAACTTGCTGCCGTTCGGATCACCGCCTTTCTCCCAACGACCTTGATGGACGAACAGGTTTCGATCCTTCCACGCAGCCTTGGGATTCGCTAACAAAGGCAACATCGAGCGGCCATCGATCGCTTGAATGTCCTCAGGAAGTTTTGCCCCGGCAAGTTGCGTAAAAGTTTTGATCAGATCGACGTGTGCGGTCAGTGCCGAGATGTCGACGCCTTCGCCGAGAACGCCTTTCCATCGCCAAAAGGCTGGAACGTGCGTGCCGCCTTCGTACGGCGATCCTTTGCCGGTCTTGAATCCAGCGGTATGTAGCCGAACTGGCTTGCCGTTCAGCTTCGCGCGGGACCCGGCTTGGCCGTTGTCAGTCATGAAGATCACAAGTGTGTTTTCCCAAGCTTTCCACTGGTCGAGTTTCTTTACGAGCAATCCGAAGTTGTCATCGATGTTCTCGATCATGCCGTAGCGACCTGCTGTGTTGGCGTCGTATCCCAACTCGAGAAAACGCTTCTTGGATTTCTCTGGCGCGATCATTGGGCCGTGCGGGGCGTTCGTACTGATATAGGCGAAGAAGGGCGTCTCTGATTCGTGCTGCTGTTTGATCCATCCGAGGGCCGCTTGGAAGAAGACGTCCGTGCAGAATCCTTTGGTCTGCTTGATGGTGTCGTTGTGTAAAGCCACGATGTCGAAGTACTTGTCGGTACGATTCGGCGGGAAATCTGCGCAGCTGCCTTCGTAAGCCTGCCCAATTCCACCAGCACCGTGGATGAAGACTTCGCTGAACCCGCGGTTGTACGGCTGATAGGCGTCTTCATCGCCGAGATGCCACTTACCGAAGATCCCGGTTTGATAGCCCGCCTTCCGCAACAACTGAGGCATCGTTGTCGTCGAAAGAGCCATCCGTTCGCGTTCTTTGATCGTGTGTGTCACACCATTACGAAACTCGTGACGCCCGCTCATGATCGCTGATCGCGTTGGTGCGCAGGTTGGGCTGACGTGAAACTCGGTGAATCGAGTTGACATCGAATAGAAACGGTCGAGGTTCGGCGTTCTTAGGACTTCGTTGCCGAGACAGGACAAATCACCTTTGCCCTGGTCGTCCGTCATCACAAGGATAATGTTCGGGCGAGTGCCCGCGAGTTCTTTAGCATGCGTTACATTCCCGATTGTGAGAACGATCAGCGTGATTCCTATTGTCGTGAAGCAACATCGCATCGGTTTGAACCTTTCGGTTTTGTAAAGCTAAAGTTTCCTCGTTACTTTTGGTTTACGTTCTCTCTTGCTTGCAAGTACTGATGCGAGATCGCAACCGCCTTCGCTCGATCTGCATCATCATAGTCCCAAAACTCACGGAGGATCGCTTCGCACTCAGGAAAATCCTCGCCGGTATCACCCACTCGCTTGCGAAGTTTGGCAAAACGAGCCTTCAAGTCGATCACCACTTTCGCATACTCCGGATTGTCGTATTGATTGACAACCTCGGACGGATCACTCCGAAGATCATACAACTCCCAACCCGGCGGTGTTCGTTGTTCCCCTTTGTAATTGCAGCCGTAGTAGAACAGCAGCTTATGCTCTTTCGTGCGGATGCCCACGTGACCCGGGTTGTCATGATGAGCCATGTGCATCCAGTAGCGATAGTAAGCTTCCTGCTTCCACCCATCCGGCTCGTTGCCCGTCTCACAGATCTCACGAAAGCTGCGACCTTGCATGACGTTTGGCGTATCGACTCCGGCAAATGCGAGCATCGTCGGACCATAGTCGACGTTCTCGACGATCGCGTTTGATCGCGAGCCAGCTTTCACCGTCTTCGGATAGCGGACGATGAACGGCATTCGATGACACTCCTCGTACATCCACCGTTTGTCCATGTAGTCATGTTCGCCCAGCATAAACCCCTGGTCGCCGGTATAGATGATAACTGTGTTGTCCATTTGACCTGTCTCTTCCAGATGGCCGAACAGCCGCGCCAAGTTGTCATCGACGCCTTTGACGCATCGCAAGTAGTGCTTGAGATAGATGTTGTAAGCTGCTCGTTTCGCGTCGTCGTCGTTCAGGCTCTCGTCAATCTTATAGTGCTTCACATAATTACGACGTGGATTGCGGCGACCGATCGAAGTTCCGATGTGTGGCAAGAGCTCATCGTTCGCACCGCGAGTCGCGATGGACCCGAACTTTGGTTGCTGCCATAGATTCGCCGGTTCCGGAATCTCAACGTCGGCCAGGTAGTCTTCGTAGCGAGGAGCGTACTCGAAGAAGTCGTGTGGCGCCTTGTAGTGATGCATTAAGAAGAAAGGCTTCTCCTTATCCCAGCCTTCGCTCAACCACTTCAGTGTCACATCAGTAACCGCGTCGGAAGAATGCATGCCGTCGAATTTGATAACATTCTTAGGCCAGGGCTTCTCGCCTTGAACGCGGAACTCGGGGTTAAAGTACTTTCCCTGCCCAGGCAGAACGCAGTAGTAATCGAATGCGCCGGGTTCCACCTTCAAGTGCCACTTGCCGATCATCGCCGTGTGATAACCAGCCTTGCCCATTTCGAGAGCGAGATACTGTCGCTCGGTTTCAATCCGCCCGCCGAGGTCATAAACGCCGTTCACGTGATTGTATTGACCAGTCAAGATGCAAGCGCGACTTGGCGTGCAGATCGAATTGGTGCAGTAGGCGTTCTCGAAGACCATTCCTTCCTTCGCCAACCGATCGATCGTCGGAGTCGGATTCAACTTGGCAAGTCGACTGCCATAGACCCCCACTGCCTGCGTCGTATGATCGTCCGACATGATGAAGAGTATGTTCGGTCGGTCGGCAGCATTCAGGTAGCTGCCGAGTAGAAGTAACACAATTGCAACTGTGGTTGGGCGGAGCATTGGTTTCCTGTCGCTTTAGGCGGTCGAGTAACAGTCCGACGAGGTCGCAGCCGATTCCTTAGAACGGCCCAAGTCGCGGCGGTTCGGGGTCCATGCTGAGCACACTGGCGTCAAAACAACGCTGCATCAGTCGCAGCTTCATCGCTTGATGCTCGCCAGAATCCCAAAGGTTTGTGAATTCTTCTGGGTCAGCGACCAAGTCATATAATTCGCCTTGGTCCGTCCCATGATAGACGACGATTTTCTCGGTTGCAGAGCGGAGCATCGTGCCGTAAGCATCATGATGCGTCCAGCTGTTGTAGTATTCGCAATAGACGTGATCGCGATGTTGGCTCGGATCCGCCTGTCCCGTCAGAAGCGGAACGAGCGATTGGCCCTGAACGAGGTTAGGAATCGGAAGGTCGCATGCATCGAGCAAAGTCGGGACGATGTCGACAAGCTCCGTCAGCCCGTCAACGCGACTCCCACTTTGAAATCGCTCTGGGCAGGAGATCACCAGCGGCACGCGTATCGCTTCATCATAAAAGTGCGGGCCCTTAAAGTAGAGGCCATGATCGCCCAGCATCTCGCCGTGGTCCGACATAAAGATCACGATCGTGTTGTCTCGCTGGCCCGTCTCGTCAAGTGTTCGCACGATTCGCCCAACTTGATCGTCGATCAATTCACACATCGCGTAGTAAGCCGCCGTGACTTGCTGGCGATCGTTATCCGTCATCGCACCAGCGTGAAACTCGCCGGGGCTGTTGTGAGCCCACTCGGCGTCGAGCTGTTGAAAAGTTGGCTTGGTTGCCAATTCGCCGTCGCGAGACTTGGGTAAAGGCATTCCCGACGGCTCGTACCGCGACATGTATTCCGGAGGCGGATCAAACGCGTGATGTGGGTCGAAGCAATTGAAACTGAACAGCCACGGTCGCCCTTGATTGCCGCGAATGAAATCCGTCGTCATCTCGGCGCACCACGTCGTCTGATGGAATTCTGCGGGGACACCTTCCTTGATGTAGTTCGTGGCGGGACCAGAATACAGATCCTCCCAGCGTTGCCCTTTGGCATCCAGCCACTGCGTATAGGCATTCTCCGGCCAGTCCGGTTGCGGGTGATGAGACCAATGAAAGTCGTGATAGCCGTCATTGATTCGCGATTCGACTTTGCCAGCTGAACAGGAAGACAAATGCAGCTTGCCAGCCAAACCACATCGATATCCAGCATCGGCGAACATCTTGCTCACCAAGACTTCATCGTTTGGGATCTTTTGTCCGTTCTGCCGACAACGCGTCGTTCGCGGATAGCGGCCCGTGAGGAACGACGCGCGGCTCGGTGTGCAAACCGGACTCTGGCAATATGCCTGCGTGAACGCGACGCCCTCGTCGACCAATCGATCGATGTTCGGCGTCTGCACCAGATCGTTCCCCAATGCGCCGATCGTGTCAAAACGCTGCTGATCGGTGCAGAGCCAGAGAATGTTCGGTGGTGCGTCGTTGTTCGTCATGATGCGAGGCGTCAAGCGTCGATATTGGCTACTATTCTAGAACTCGCATCGTCTCGTCGAGCGTATATTGAAGATAGTCGTCGATGTCGTGATCCAGGACACCAAGCGCAGCTTCGATCGCTTCGTCGCCTTCCAAAAAGCTTAACGCTCGAACTGCCTCTAATCGCACGCGAGGATGAGAATCGCTGATTCGATCGCTCAGCAGGGCAACAGGATCCTTGACGCGATCAAGCCAAAACGAAAGCACTCGAGTCGCAGCGGCGCGTGCTCGGTGGTCCTTCGCCACTAGCAAGTCGCCCAACAGGTCACGTTGGACAATATTGTGTGTTTGGAACATCCACAGTGCTTCGAGCAGGTGATGCTCGTAGTTGGAATCTGAACTATCCAGCGCGGCGAGCCACTGATTTAGCCCTGCGACTACTTTATCCGTATCTCGTTCTGCCAGTTCGCGACGCACTCGATAGCGAGTTCGATCTTCCGGTTCCTTCAATAGGTTCAGCAACGCCGGAATCGGCTCGCCGGCGATCTTAGCGGGTTGCAGTAACGGTCGATCTTTGTAAGTCACTCGCCAGATCCGACCGTGGCTGTGATCACGACTCGGATCGCGAAGGTTGTGCTGCAAATGACCGATCAAGGCGTTGTGCCAATCGACGATATACAACGAACCGTCGGGAGCAATCTGTATGTCGACAGGGCGAAAGTTGCCATCCTCGCATGAAACGATCGGGGCAACTTCCTTACCGACGAAACCAGATCCTTTTTCGCGGACTTCATGGTTCAAGACCATGCGATCGCCAATGCAGTTCGTCACCAGAAAATTGCCTTGTGCTTCTGGTGGGAAGTGCCTACTGGAAACCATGGCACATCCGCCGAGCGGTCGCGTCCGTTTCGGATAGAATCGCGGGAACTGATACTTGGGGTCGCCGCCCGTTTCGCTCGCAATACGTCGGTGTTGCGAACCACCAGGATGCTTCAACGGATATTCGATGTGACCCGTGATCGGCGCGGCCCAATAGCTGTACCCGGGCGAAGCATCGCCGATAAAGTTCTGGCCCCACGGGTCAAAGACATGTCCCCACGGATTCGAGAAGGCCATCGAGGCATGCACGCCGAACTTGGCCGTTTTGGGTTCGTATCGCCAGATGCCCGCTTCGTGAAGCCGCGTCAAACCGTAAGGACTTTCAACTTGCGAGAACTTGAATGTCCCTTCCTGGAAGTACAGGCCTCCGTCCGGTCCCCACTCGAAGGCACAAATGCCGTGATGCGAGTCGGCCGTGTCGAAGCCGACAAGCTGTCGCACGCGGGTATCGGCTTCGTCATCGCCGTCCGTATCTTGAACAAACAGGATGTCAGGTTGCTGAGCGATGTAAGCTCCGCCGTTTCCGATCTCGAAACCGGTTGGCTGGTGCAACCCATCGGCAAAGATCTTGCATTCATCCGCACGACCATCGTTGTCTTCGTCTTCAAAGATCAAGACCTTGTCATTCATCGGTGACTTCGGCTTCCAGTGTGGATACGAGGCCATCGTCGCTACCCACAAGCGGCCTTTGTTATCAAAGTTGAGTGCGACGGGATTGGCGAGTTCCGGGAAGTCTTCTTCTGAAGCGAACAGATTGATTTCGTAACCGGGTGCAAGCTTGAAGAGCTTCTGCTGAGCTTCGGCATTCAAGTAGTCCAGCGAGCCAAGCTTGCCCCTCTTTGCGTTTGGATCGTCCGGCACACCGACGTTCGTCTTCGTCGTGATGAACGGCAGCGTGTTCGAGTCGTCAACCTCGTCCGGTACTTGCTTGCCTTGAGCCAGTGCCCAGATGCGTTGGTCGCGGTTAGCCGTCATCTCGTCCAGAATCGCTCGCTCGCGTTCCATGACGTCGCGGTTATTGTAAGTACCATCAGAACCCGCCAATCCACGATCGCCATAAATCGAGAAGCCATTAACCGCTCGATAGCGGTGCCACCAGTGAAAGTTCTTGTCGTCGATCTCAACTCGCAACATTTCGTTGTCTGAATCGTTCCCAGCACCAAACAAACCACTCATCAGAATTGGAGCCAACTCACGATAACCGGCGTCGTTCAGATGCGCCCCATTCAATGTCAAGCGTCCGCTATGGCTAGAAAACAACGCTCGGGTTGGATGAAACAGATCGACAAAGCTCACGCCAGTATCGCTCGCGACATCTCTCAAGGCTTGAGTATACAGTTCCAAGTTTTTGTTTTGATCGGCTCCGTTCGATAGGTTGGGATCGCCAGTTTCTTCGAATGCGATGGGTGAGATGAGAACAACTTTCGGCGAACCTTGGCCGCTGTAGTCTTTATCCTTTGTGTCTGCGACGAGCTTTCGCATTTCGTCGCTGAAGCCTTTCAGGCCAGCCTCGCCGTCGAACGACTCGTTGAAGCCGAAGAAGTACATCACGACCGAAGCTTTGCTGTGCGCCAGATGCGAATCGGGGTCGCCAAAATTCTTCGACCGAATCCGCTCAAAGGGCTCGTCGCCGGGGAAACACAAATTACGAACGGCCAGATCTTTTCCGGCGAATCGCTGGTGTAGCAAAGTCTCCCAGTAGTTGTGATGCTGCATTCGCTCGCCCAGTTCGTTTCCGACCAGACAAATGCGATCGCCCTTCTCTAACTCAATTGCATCGGCAGCAAGGTGACTGGTTGATATAAGAAGCGAGGCCGCGACTACGAAGCATTGTTTCATCATGGTTAGTTCATCTCGATATGTTGGAACGTCACGTGGCTGGATTTGAATGAATTCAGCAAGATAGGTCGGGAGAGCTGAATTATCGCAAATCCAGCTACGACTACGACAGGTCGACCCTCCAAGCTAATCATTGTCCCACAGAACAATCAACCACGATTGTACTTTTCGGTCGCGTTTTGTTAACAATCAGACATGCCGCCGGCCAAAAGAAACAAATCACCCGCAACGCGTCCAGCCGTTGATCGATCTGCGATGCAGCGAGATTTCTATGCGCGCATGGGAGAGCGGCAGCAATTTCAACAATTGTTCGAGCATCTCCCCGGGGTCTACTTTTTCGTCAAGGACGACCAGAGTCGCATGATGGGAGCGAGTCGTTCGATTCTCGAGCGTTTTGGTCTAACTACGGAAGACGAGATCATTGGCACCACGGACTACGAATACTTCCCGCCTCACATCGCGGACAGTTTCGTACGCGACGATCAAATGGTTCTGGATACCGGCGAACCGCTGACCGGTCGTGTGGAGATCTGGTACACCGAACAACGCTTGCTCGATTGGTTCGTCACGGACAAGCTTCCCGTTCGTGACAGTGGCGGAAAGATCCTAGGTGTGATGGGAACGGTTCGCAGCTATGAGGGGAGCCGCCGTTCGTTGCTGACTTATACTCAGATCGATCAAGTCGTGGAGTACATCCGAGGGAACCATCGCGGCAAAATCACGGTCACCGATCTCGCGCGGAGAGCGAATCTGTCCCCGCGACAACTCCACCGCAAGTTCATGGAAGTCTTCAACATGAGCGTCCAGGAATTCCTCACCAAGACGCGAATACAAGCCGCCAGCGATGATTTGCTCAACACGGATCGCTCGATCACCGAAATCGCCCACGACTTTGGCTTCTGCGATCAGAGCGCATTCACGCAACAATTCAAGAAACACATCGGCAAGACGCCGCTTAAGTTCCGGCGGCAACATCAAGTGTGAAACTCAACCACATCTTTGTCCCTCGGCACGTAATCCGCTTTGACGATCGTGCCGCTGTGCGTGGGCTCGCTCCAGACTTTCGCATACTTCAGATTCTGGGCAAAGTCTTGGTGAACTTGCTCGGCGACTTCCAGCAGCGTTTGGCCTCGACCTATCGTGTAGGGATTGCTGTAGTCGGGAGTCTTTTCGCGGGGCGTCTTGGTATAGACACGAACCAGGTCGAGCGAACAGAAGATCGCTTGCCGAAGAACGTCTAGTGTATTGGGGTCTTGAGCCGAAACAAGATACTCCGGCATCTCACACGGGCAAAAGTCGTGCAGCATCTCAGTGCGTTCGACCGCGTCACTAAGATCACTTTTATTGAGCGCCAGAATCGTCCGAGTGTAAGAGACGCCAACGTCATTTTCGTCCAAGTGCGAGTTACTGGCGAGTCGCGTCTTCGTGGCGGCGAGGGGAGGGAGTACCTCTTGTGGGTGGTGGGGGGCGTCGTCGGGGCGGAGAGCGACGACCGGCGCGACAAGATGGGCCGCGGGAATGAGGGTGTGGGTGATGGAGTCGAACAGATGGGCGGTGAGCGGCGGGGGGTCGACGATTTGAACCGCCACGTCTTCCCATGGCATCATGCCCGGTGTGTACTCGCGTGTTGTGAACGGGTACGGCGCAATCTCCGGTGTCGCTCGTGTTAGGCTGGCGAGCAGTTGGCTCTTGCCTGCGTTGGGTCCGCCAATCAGCAAGACGCGGCCGGCTCCCTGCCTCGCGAGACGAAAGACCGCTGGCTTGCCGACGCCTCGCTGACGCTGTTGCTCGATATCTTGTTTTGCCCGAGAGATCTTTTGCTTTAGATCGGCTTGCAGCTTGTCCGTACCTTTGTGCTTCGGGAGTTCACGAAACATCTCTTGCAGGCAAGCCAGTTCGTCGTCCAACGTCGCGGCACGCCGATACGCACGTTCGGCCTTCAAGTACTTGTGCGTCAGATTCGCAGGCATGTCGAATCGCGAGGGCGCGGGAAGGGACGATAAAACCAAGTCGCTGAGTCTATCCAACGCGTCTTCGTTCGGCCAGCGTATCCGTCGATTAGTAGATGGCATTTCAAAACCCCGTGGCTGGGGCTTCCAGCCGCAGCAGGAGTCACGGTCGCTGCGGCAGGATGCCCCAGCCACTTGTTCGATTCCGGATTTGCGATTCCTTCGAGAAACTTCGCAACGTTATCGAACCGACTGCCACCCTGTGTCGTCCCAGACCTCGTCCGTCGGAATCTTGGTGTCTTGCGATTGGTTCGGCGTCGACCAGCTAACGGGAAGCAACTCGCGAGACGACATTGCGGCGGACGCCATCTTGGCGTCAGACCTTTGATCGAGTAGCGGAGGGACGTCCGGCAGCTCTTCGGAGCCATCCGTATTTGGATCAATCGCCGCCGGAGTGACGAGCGGCGGCACGAGTTCGAGCGATGTATCGGAACGGTCAATCGTTCGCACGAAGACTTCCGTATCCGGTGGCGATAACCACGCGTCAGCTCCTTCACCGCCTGACCGTATGTCGCGAGGATCAAGTTGAGGCGCGCTGTCCGCTGGCGTGGGCGATGATGGCGACACGCCTGAAGGAACAGGAACCAAGCGACCGTTGGTTGATGGTGCGTTGCTCGACGGCGAATAGTAGGGCATATCAGTCGGAGTGGAATTGTCGACGATCCATTCGCCGGTCCGATCGCATTGCGCCACAGCTAGTGACGCTGCTGTGCGACCGAAGCAAGTGCACCGCGATTGCCACCAAGAAACGAACCGATGCCAGAGCGAACAGCCTGCCGTTCGCCGCATTTGCCACTCGTACGTCTTGCATGGTTGAATCGATGTGAAGTTATTTCCGGACAGTGGATCGTTCATGATCTGAGGCCGATAGTTCGTCACCGGAACTCGCGCCCAGGATGAATTGTAAGGCGGCGTTGGTCGCATCCAGAACGATCGAGTCAAGCAAGAGGGTGATAGAGGCTGACTCCAACTTGTTGCCGAAACCTGATTGCTGCAACTACAGCCGTTAAAAGCATTCCACACGTCGGCTCGCGTCACGTTCTCGGTAGCAAGGAGCGTTGCTACGAAAAACATCAACGATGCAAGCGATTTGCCTAATACTGGTGGGAACATCTTTCGCTCCGGTTGTCACGGTTGTGCCGGCTTTTGACCCGATCGATTGGAGCACGACGCATCCGGCTCGAACAGACTTTCTGCTCAAACGTAGATCATGAAATCGACGTTCGTTGCCCCAAAATTGGCTTAACGCAGCAATTATCGCGGACGACGCTGCTCGTACAGGTCGTACATCTCGAACAGCAACTCGCGAACGTTTTGACCGTGCCGTGCAAAACTATCTCGAACGTCAACCGGTCCAACGAACTCGCAGCCGTCAGGGACGAGTTGTTCCACCAGCGAGATTGCCAACTCGACAGTGATCACCGTGTGGAGGAGTACCGGCAAACCTTGTGACGCGTGGCACGTGATGAGCAAGCCCGCTCGCTTCTCGCGACACGCTCGCGCCAGTTTGTTTTGATCGCGTCGACTGAGCAACTCGTACCCTTCCACAACCACCAACGTCGAGTCCGTCCAAGCGGTTTGATCCGACGTAGACATGGGGAGTCCTGAATCATTCGCTTTCGCGACGTAGTAACACACCTCACGCCCGGTCGCCTTGATGACGGGAAACAATGATTGAAGCAAGGTCGATTTGCCGGAACCATGCGGCCCGACAATCTCGCCTCGCCATCGGTTTCGACGGAGCTGGGCAACGAGCGTTGCAGCGCTGGTGCCACCATGGAATTGAAACGCGATCGCACCTGGCTTGACGGCCGAAGTCGAGAACGGGTTGTGGTCGTGACATAACCGCCGACCGTCGTCGCTCACGATGGATCGTCTCGCGGCGTAACTGCGTTGCCAAGGGCGAAGGGCTGTTCGAAGTAGAGCTCTTTGCCCTTCTTCAGAAACAATCGAATTCGCGCACACCAACGAACCTTGACGATCGCTCCTGAATAACTGAGCGGGGTGTTTGGCAAGATCGTTGCGAAGCGATGCATGGGACGAAGATCACAGTCTTCGGCATCGCTGGGCACACGACGATTGAAGTAATGGACGCCCAGATCTTCGTCGCCCTTGCCTTCGGTATACCACAGGACCGCCGTTTCCACGGCCTGAATCTCCTTCGCGTCCACCGCATCGATCTGGCATTCACATTCCAGCTGGTCTCCCGGTTGGTAAATGCGATGCGGCTCGGCGATTTGTAGACTGAGCAACGGTTCCATGAGGCTTCCGACGGGTTTCCAGGTTCCGCTGAAACGCGTTCTCGACAAAGTTGCGAGCGTGGCGTTCGGGCTATCTTCCATGATTGTCGTTGTTCGTTTGCTGGTTCTGGGCCGGGTATACGATAACAGGAAAGCTGCGTTTCATGGTGCCCGATCGCTCGGATTTTCCCTTAATCACCAGCTTCCATCGAATCGCATTGTGGCCTGACTGCAGTGAATGCATCGCACCACTCGGCACACGAACTGTGCCGTGGCATTCGAGCGGTGCGCCGTCTTCGATTCGAGTCGACTCCTCGCGCAGGATCTCTTGGCGTGACACCACTCTCGTTTCTGTGCGAATATCCGTCCCTTGCGAATACGTCGCTTCTTCTTCGCACACTAGCGAAATAACCAACGACCTGAGTGACAGTCGGCCCGCCTGCGACACGAAAATCTCACAGTCGATGTCCGGACGCAAGGGGTGGTCGCTGATCTCAACACAAGTCGGCCCGAAGCGAGTCTGGGTCCGAAGCTCGCTAAAAAAATACCGGACGACCCAAAGATTCGCGACGAGCAACGGGGCGGCGAACAGCGTTAAGAACCAATCCGGTGTCCCCGCCAGATGCTGGTTCACGACGATCACACCTAACACGGACGTCAGGCCAGTCGATATTAGAAAGATCAACGCCGACAGGCCAAGCCGCCAGACAGGAGCCTGTTCCGTCGGCAATCGATACTTCAACTGAACACCAGGACTGTTTGTAAGATAGGCGTCTCGCGGCACGTTGGGATATTCGGTCGAAGACGGCATCGCATCGCTGATTAGATCCATTCCGGCAGCCTGCTTGACGAATGCCGAGCGACGTTCCGCGGAAGTGCCGGCTTGAAGGGCCGTCCTCACCACGCCGATGCCTCCAATTAACGCAAAGGAAGCCATCACCAACACCATCAGCCAGAATCCGAACCCGGGACGATAGATCTCAGGAGTCGGATTCATCGCCTGGGACGTAATCACTGCGGTCAGGGAGAGTGCACCGAGCAGAAAGAGAACGCCGAAAAACACCGCTTCGCCGACATTCCCAGCCAACCGGGAGCCTGTTCGGCGACCGCCACGTTTCTTTTGCCAAAGCCGGAAAGTACGAGCCACGAATGCTTCTGCTGCTACGACGAGGGTGCTGCGGTATGAGACGACAAGTTTGACGCCAAAACTTGACGGCAGTGCGGTATTGTACTCCAATCGCGAGGAATTGTAGGGGCCTTGCAACTCGTTTCTCCCTCCCACAAGTCAGGCAACCCGTGATGTCACTCGTTCGATCTCTGCGATTCACGTCGTACACCGCCACCTTAAACGCTCTTCTCGGCTCAGTTCTGTTTCTCGCCCTGTCAGCCGACTGCCAATCCGGCGATTGGCCTCAGATTCTTGGACCTGCACGAAACGGCGAGGCGCAGAATGAACCCGTCATCCCGAAGTGGCCGTCTTCTGGGCCGAAGACCTTGTGGAGTTACGCGATTGGTCAAGGATATGCAGGACCTGCCGTCGCGGGCAATCGCGTCGTTGTGTTTCATCGGGTCGAAGACGCGGAGCGAGTGGAAGCACTCGACGCCGCGACCGGCAAATCGCTTTGGAAGGCTAATTTCGAAGCGAACTATCGCGGCGGAATCAATCCCGATCTTGGGCCTCGCTGCGTTCCGTTGATTCACAAAGATCGTGTGTACGTCTTTGGTGCCGCAGGCGATTTGCATTGCGTCAGTTTGAGCGATGGTGCAAAACGCTGGACGCGTGCTGCATACCAGGACTTTAAGGGGCAGGAAGGCTATTTTGGGGCGGGCAGTACTCCGATCGTCGCCGCTGAAAAGTTGATTGTGAACATTGGTGGCCGCGGTGCCGGGCTCGTTGCCTTTGATCTTGCTACCGGTAAAACTGCGTGGCAGGTAACCGACGAAGGGGCGAGTTACTCTTCGCCTACACTCGCGAAAGTCGGCGGTCAGTCGCACGCCATCTTTGTCACACGCCTGAACACGGTCTCAATTAACCCCGAGGACGGAGAAGTGCGATTCCGCTTCCCTTTCGGCAGTCGAGGCCCAACGGTTAACGGGGCGACGCCACTTGTCTTCGGTAATCAATTGTTTGTTTCGTCCAGCTACGGTGTTGGAGCGAATGCCTCACTAATCAGCGCTGATGGCGTGAAGAAGCTTTGGGCGAACGATAATGTCATGTCGAGCCAGTACTCGACTTGCGTCTATCGCGACGGATTTCTCTACGGGACACACGGTCGCGAGGACTATGCGAACGGCGTGCTGCGTTGCTTCGAAGCAAAGACGGGTGAAGTAAGGTGGACCGAACCAGGCTTTGGAGTTGCGCACACGATTCTCGTTGGCGATCAGCTTTTACTGTTTGGTGTGGAGGGCAGGTTGCGGCTCGCCCAAGTCAATCCAAAGGCCTACGTCGAAGTTGCGTCGGCTAGGATCAATGAAGGCACGGCGCGATCGCTACCGGCATTATCCAACGGAAAATTCTATTTTCGAGACAACGGATCGCCGGGCAGCAAGTTAATCTGTCTGCGATTGGCCAAGTGACAAGAGCATCTCGATGTAAGCCTCAGCGAGGCGACAAGCAGAACTCAAGGCCCGCGATCGCGATCATCAAGGCAGCAGTCGTGTAGGCCAGTCGCGGCGTCACCATTTCTGGGTGGTTAGAGAACTCGCCAACCGATCCTATCTTGTGCCAGACAAATAGACCGAGAGGAATCGTGGCGGCACCAAACGCCAGCAGCGACCAATAGGGTGATCCAGTTGCGAGCATCACGCCGCAATCCCCGACACGATCAAACGCCCCGATCGAGATATAGACGCCATTCGCAACTAGGCAGAATCCCGCGAAGAATTTAGCGATATTGCGAAACTCGATCCGGTTGCTGGGTAAGATCGTCGCGACCAAGAGCGGCAACACGCAACCCACAATTGGTCCCAGCCACACGACCAGCGAGGGATGAGGATTCGGCAAAACGTCTGTTCTTGAGATCGCCAACGGATGAAGCACGATCCGCTCGACGGAGCCCCCTGTCACGATCGCGCCCAACACATGACCGAACTCATGGACGGCCATCATCAAGAGCCAGCTGAGCGCTACAAGTGATGACGTGAACACGAACTGATGCCATCTATCGACCATGAGCGTGACCTTATCCAGCGCGCAAAAACGTCAACGCCATCCGCGAGCGGGATAGCGGCGAATTCGTCACAACCGGAACATTTCGTTACCGAGCGAGCAATGCCGATCAGAAACTAGGGCTCAACGATTGAACAACGAACTCGCCCAAACATACTGGCACTTCGGGCAAGAGATCATTCCGCAGACTAGCCGTGATTGTAGCAGGGGAGTTTAAGTGCGAGTAAACGGTGTTGGGCCTTCGATCGTCACAGCGGTGAAAATTCAGCAGCTCACGCGGCGACAACCGACCGTCGCCCCACCGCGCTCTAGCGCGATCCGTGATGTTCTTGATCTCAGTCCGGCGGCTCGCGTTTCAACGGGCAGCGCGTTTCGAGCGCCAGCAGTGAGCAGTTCACGATTGCGCAGCTTCCTCCGTTCCGCGATGAGCATCGCTCGCCGCCTCTGATCTGCCCGAGTCAAGCAATGTGGCTCGCCGGTCGCCAGCGGTCTATCAAAACGGCACGCGTAATGCCTGATGGTGAAGTTTTGTGCGCTACTGCACTGGCACTCTCGGAGGATTTGGGAAGCGTCCTTTTGCCGTAATTACAATGGAAGCCGGTGTTAACGCTCGTCTCGCCGCGCCGATAGTTTCGAGAAAGAGTTGAACGTGTCCTCCATAACTCAATTTACTTCTTCCGAGCAAAAGGCGATCGCGAACAAGACGACTCTGCCGCGGTTCATCACAGTCCCGATCGGAATCGGCGCCATGGTGGTTGCGGGAGAAGTCAGCGGCTACGCATGGCTCTCGGTCAGCATGATTGTGATAGCCGCCTATATGGTCTTCTGCTGGCAGAGCATTCTGCACGAGGCCGTGCACCAGATGGCCTGCTCATCCCGATTCATGAACGTCTGGGGTGGTCGTTTGCTTGCGATGATGGGATTTACGTCATACACGTTGTATCGAGAAGTTCATAAGTCGCATCACGCGTATATGAACCGCTTCACCGACGTTGAGCTTTGGCCTTATGTCGACCCCAAAGTACCGCTCTGGTTCCGACGTTGTTTCGTATGGTTTGATCTGTTGTTTGGGGTTCTTGCGACTCCTCTTATCTTTGCTCGTGCTTATCTTTCCAGAAACTCTCCCATCAAAGACCACTCGATCCGATGCACGATTCGCACCGAGTTGTTGTGCATGATCGCATTCTGGGCGCTGGTTTGGTCGGTCACAACTTACTTGGGAACTTGGCGGAATCATGCGTTCGGCGTGCTGTTGCCACTGTTCCTCGCGGGTGTGATTCAAACCACTCGCAAATTGACTGAGCACCTTGGAATGAAAAGTTACGATCCACTGCTCGGGACACGAACGGTTGTGCCGGGCAACCTGCTGATCAAGACCGCGTCATTCCTCAATTTTGATTTGTTCGTCCACGGTCCGCACCATCGCCATCCGCGACTGGCCAATGACGGTCTTGCTCCGAAAATGTGCGAGTACGTCGAGCAGCATAGGGACATCAACTATCCCGTCTTCCCAACCTACTGGCGCGCTAGCTTTGCGATGCTGCCATATCTATTCAATCCAGGCAGCGGCATGAACGCCGGTGCTCCGCCACCAGGAAGGTTAAAGAAAAGCGGCCAATTAGACTTTGTGGGCGATGTGGTCGAGGAGATTCTAGCCGATGAGTCGCCCTCGGTAACTGACGACGTGACCAAGGACGCACGCGAGTCCGCTCACTAATCGACCACACCGAATTGACCTAGATTTCTGAATTCTTCGCGTGGGGCTGAGTGCTGACGATGAGTCAACTGAAGAAGCAAGTCGTATTGATCACGGGGTGTTCGACTGGAATCGGTCGAGCGTTGGCGAACGAGTTCGCAAGACTTGGACACCCTACCTTTGCAACCGCTCGGAACCGAAATGCTCTCGCGGGGTTAGAGGATTGCGAAACGTTGCAGCTCGACGTGACTGATCGCGATTCGATTGATAACGCGGTGAATGAAGTGATTGACCGAGCCGGTCGTATTGATGTTCTAGTCAACAACGCAGGAATCAATGTCTTTGGGCCGCTGACCGAGGTTCCGATTGATGACGTTCGACAGCTGTTAGAGACCAACGTCACGGGACTCCTTGCCGTCACGCAAGCAGTCTTCCCATTCATGGCCAAACAACGCCGTGGTCGGATCGTCAATATCGGAAGTGTCGTCGGCATCTTTCCGACGCCCTATACCGGGGCTTACAGCGCGACGAAATCGGCGGTTCACACGATGAGCGACATTCTGCGCGTTGAAGCGGCTCCGTTCGGAATCGAGGTCGTCACCGTTCAACCCGGTGGCGTCAGATCCCAGATCGGCAACAAGGGACTCGTTGGACTCGAAAGATACTCACAAGAGACATCGTTTTATCGAAAGGTGTACGATCGCATTGTCGAACGAGCCAACTTGTCACAGCAGGATCCGATGGAAACGGATCAATTCGCCCGTAAGATCGTCAAAGCCGTCATGCGCACGAACGCTCCTCGCGTGGCACGCGCCGGTAATGGCGCAACGCTTCTGCCGATTCTTCGCTGGCTCCCCAGCGGGTTGATTGACAGAATCCTGGCGAAGCGGTTTGGGCTTGCAGCGTTGAATGACTAGCCCGGTCATGCGCGTGCGCGAGCCGTTCTACCTACTTGACATCTCGGCGCATCAACCAATCGCAATGGACTATCGAGTCGTCATCTTGGGTTCGTGTTCTGCCGCGTTGGCCGGTAGAATCCCACGCTCTCCAAAGCGGCGAACACTTCGTCAAGAGTCTTCTCGCCGAAGTTCGAGATGCTCAACAAGTCTTCTCGCGTGCAGTTCAGAAGATCTTGTACGGTGAAAATGCCGCGTTCTTCGAGGCAGTTCGTGGTCCGGACCGAGAGGCCGATTTCGGCGGTACTCATCTCAAGACGACTCTGTTGGCTGCGGGACTGTTCGTCGGCGGAGCTAAGAGGAATGCGGGTCATGGTTCCCTCCACGATAGTGAATTGTCGTTCGAGTCCGTTCTCGGCGGCCGCTGTCGTTGCGAGAGGGCCCGTAAAGTCTGCGGCAGTATAACGAGTCGGCAGTTTCTTGCATACAGTTCGCTAGCACAAAGACGGGGGCTGCGTCTGTGCTTCGCCTCGCCCTATAATTCGAGATTCGTCAACTCGAGCGATGATTCATGGCAAACTTCGGTCCAACGAGCCAAGACGAGATCCTCCAACCGCTGACTTCGACTCAGCAGGAGGCGGTACGCCACGTCGACGGGCCGCTGATGATCCTGGCTGGGCCCGGAAGCGGCAAGACGCGGGTCGTCACACACCGAATCGCGTTCTTACTGGCGGAAGGCATTCCGGCTCGACAAGTTCTTGCGCTCACTTTCACGAATAAAGCCGCCGATGAAATGCGGCTGCGACTCGATCGCCTCGCGCCTCGACAACCCGTATGGATGGGGACGTTTCATCGCTTCTGTGCGCGAATGCTCCGCCAGCATGCAGCTCTAGTTGGGTTGAGCGAGAACTTCTCGATCTACGACACGAAGGACAGCGAGAAACTATTGAGCGAAGCACTAGCAGAAGCTTCGGTCGAATTGAGTCACGTGACGCCCGGACAAATCGCCCATGAAATCAGCTGGGCGAAGAGCCAACTGATCACGCATGAAAAGTATGTCGCGCGACCAGGTCGCTCGCTGGGCGTGATCGTCCAGCAGGCGTATCCGGTCTACCAGCGACGACTACTCAGTGCCAACGCGGTCGACTTCGATGATCTACTGCTGCACGTCGCCACGATGCTTCGTGAGAACCCTGAATTGCGTCGGACTCTTGACGATCGTTATCGCTACATTTTGGTGGACGAGTACCAGGACACGAACTTCGCTCAGTACGCGATCGTCCGAGCGCTGTCGCAAGATCATCCGAACCTTGCAGTCACGGGGGATCCGGACCAATCGATTTATGGTTGGCGAGGTGCCGATCTAAACAACATCCTCGATTTCGAGCAAGACTTCCCCGCAGTCGCTGTCGTTCGGCTTGAGCAGAACTATCGTAGCACTCGCTGCATCTTGCGTGTCGCCGATCAGTTGATCTCGAACAATGTGCGCCGCAAGCACAAAGAACTGTTCACGGAAAACCCCGAAGGCAAACCCGTACGACTGGTAGTCTATCCGACCAGCCGTGACGAGGCTGACAACATTGCCAGCCAGATCGCCGAAGAGATTTATCACGGTCGTCGACGTGCGCGCGACTTCGCCATCTTCTATCGCGTCAACTCGCTGTCGCGGTCCTTCGAGAATGCGCTGCGTAGTTCCGCGGTCCCGTATCAGATCATCAAGGGACTCGAGTTCTATCAGCGCAAAGAGATCAAAGACGTTCTTGGCTACTTGCATCTCGTCAACAATCCAAAGAATGACGTCGCCTTCCTTCGTGTGATCAACACGCCGCCACGACGAATCGGGAAAACCACCGTCACGCGGTTGGCCCAACATGCCCGGCGATACGGCTTAACGATGCTGGAAGCAGCCCGCGAGGCGGGGTTGATTGAAACACTGAACAAGCGTGCCGCCGCGAATGTTGCCGCCTTTGTATCAATGCATGATCGGCTCAGTCTGCTCGTCCATCGTCCGTTGGAGGAGATAGTCGGATATGTGCTACGCGAAGCTGGCTATAACGAATGGTTAACGAATTCAGGTAACGAAGACGATATCGAGCGATTGGCGAACGTTCAGGAACTTCTGACGGACGCTCGCGAGTTTGATGAACAGCATCCTGGTGAATCTCAGCTGGAAGAGTTCTTGGAACAAGTCTCACTCGTCAGCGACACGGACGACTGGGAGACGGAAAGCGACAAAGTCTCGTTGATGACGCTGCACGCGGCAAAAGGGCTCGAGTTTCCAGTCGTCTTTCTGATCGCGGTCGAAGAAGGGATGTTGCCTCACGAGCGAAGTCGCGAAGATTCCGAGCAACTTGAAGAAGAGCGGCGGCTTCTGTTTGTCGGCATCACGCGGGCCGAAGAAGAGCTGCAATTGAGCTATTCGGCGTACCGATTCCTGCGCGGTAGCCAGCGTATGTCGATTCCGAGTTCATTCTTGATGGAACTGCCGCGAGACGAAATGGAAGTTCACGAGCCGCGAACCTACCGTTCGGCCGAGGTCGACGAATACGCACACGATGAAGACGAACAATTTGACGAGTACGACCAGCGTCAAGGCTATGAAGACGAGCCTGAATATGTCGAGCAAAACGTTGCGGTCACGAGCGAAGCCGCCGCGCGAGTCGTAACAGCGGCAGACATGTTGAGTGATTCTACTTACTCGACAATCAAAGCAGCGCCGGAACAGTTTGAGATAGGAATGCTCGTTAATCATCCCGAACATGGGCTCGGCAGGGTTCTGGCGCTAAGCGGCAGCGGAACCAAACGCAGTGGCACCGTCCAGTTCTTCGATTCAACCCGCGAACGGCGATTCATTCTCGTTCACAGCCAATTGCAACCTGTAAAGTCGAACGACTGATGAGCGAACTGTATCCGAAGATTGCGCAGCTAAAGACGGTCGAAGCGTTGCGTGGGCGACTTGACGAGCTAGGACTTGAGCTTCCGGTCGACAACGAGATTGAGTCATCTGCCGATGGCTCGCCGATGGCGCAGCCAATCGCGATCGGACGTCACCAAGTCGCAAATCGTTGGTGCATTCATCCGATGGAAGGATGGGACGCGAATCACGATGGCTCGCCGACCAAGTTGACGCTGAGGCGCTGGCGCAACTTTGGCTTAAGCGGTGCGAAGTTCATTTGGGGCGGCGAGGCCGCAGCGGTGCAACCCGACGGTCGCGCAAACCCGAATCAAACTTTGGCGATTCCCGAGAATTTGGGCGGCTTGAAACAGTTGCTCAATGCGTTGCTCGACGCTCACGTCGAGAGCTTCGGCGATACGGAAGGTCTATTTGTCGGATTGCAGCTAACGCACTCTGGTCGCTTTTGCCGCCCCAACTCAAAGGAACTCGAGCCCCGAATTGCGTATCATCATCCGCTGCTCGATGAGAAATTCGGAATCGATCCTGCTGATGCATCGGTCATCTGGACCGACGCCGATTTGGAGCGGCTGATCGACAACTATGTCGTTGCGGCTGGCTTGGCTTTGCAAGCTGGATATCAATTCGTTGATATCAAATCATGTCACGGGTATTTGCTGCATGAGTTTCTGAGCGCGCGTCCGCGCGAAGGTAAGTTCGGTGGAGACTTCGAGGGGCGAACGCGTCTGTTGCGAACGATCGTCGCAAGGATTCGAGATGCTTATCCCGCGTTGACTGTCGTCGTACGATTGAGCGTCTTTGACATGCCACCTTTCAAGACAAGCCGTGAGATTGGCGAGCCGATGGATTACGCGAGGCTGCTGCCGTACGACCTGGGGTTTGGCATCAATGCTGATGATCCGATGGAGGCCGATCTCGACGAACCTCTTCAGTTGATTGGCGAATTGCAGAAACTGGGCGTTGCCGCGATCAACCTTTCGGCTGGAAGCCCTTATTACAATCCACACATGCAACGCCCGGCGATCTTTCCGCCAAGCGACGGCTACTTCCCTCCGGAAGATCCGCTGGTCGGAGTCGTGCGACAGATCCAGGCGGCTCGCCATTGCCAAGAGGCGTTCCCCGAACTGCCGATGGTCGGAAGCGGCTACTCGTATCTGCAAGACTATTTGCCGCACGTCGCGCAAGCCGTCGTGCGTCGTGGCTGGATCAACATGGTGGGCTTAGGCCGCATGGTTCTATCGTATCCCGAGTTACCGGCCGATTCGCTCGCCGGTCGCGAGATGCGGCGCAAGCTCGTCTGCCGCACGTTCAGCGATTGCACGACAGCACCACGCAATGGCATTGTCTCCGGGTGCTTCCCGCTTGATTCGTACTACAAGTCCATGCCGGAGGCCGCCAAACTGCGAGAGTTGAAGCAGGATTTGAAATGATTGCGGAAAGGTGAGCCCTGTTCCCCAGCCCACTTCATCGCTCGCTTGACCGAACGAACGTAGTTGCGTTTGGTGCCACTCTTGATAACCAGAAAGGAAACCCTCCAAACCTATCGTTTACTCGTAACACTTCGGGTTCACTAACCTCGTAAGACTTCGGGTCCCTTGACAGCTATTGCTGTTCCTGGTTCACGGCCTCATTAATGCGCCCGATCCGTTTCCCTCTGGGCAACCTAAACCGCATTTTCTGCTCACCGCGTTGGATGAGGAGCGAGATGTCGTGCGTCACCATCAATTGAAAGTAGCGCATTAGCTTTGTTCCTGCCATCGTGTTGGTGGCGAGTCCGTCAACCTCCAAGAGTAAATCGTAGTTCCGTATTCCCGCCCTAGCTGCTGGCGACTTATCAAACACGCCGAGCTTATGTCCTCTCCTTTCGTCTTCTTGCGAAAACACCATCAATCCGTCGTGTGAGTAATCGTACTCAAAAAAATGTTTGCTTGGCTTTAAGTAGAGTGTCCTTCTTGGAAAGTCGAACGTCGCCTTATAGCGTCTCAGGTAGTGAAGCCCCAACCGAGACCCATCGCTCTGAATAAAGACAAGATTTGCATGAACATAAGGTCCCACCGTAAAAGAGGTAGCCCTGACAGCAATTTCCTGAACCGTCGTCGTCAAGCGCGCGCGCGCCACTAGGCCAATGGATTTGAGCGAGTCCTGATCTCGTGCAATTAGCTTGTCGACTTCTGCCAACGCGAGGTCAGCCGTGTTTGCGTCGCCAAGGTCGATCACGAACTTGATCACATTATCGTTGTTTACGCGAGCCTCAATCGTTGGTCGTTGGGACTCATCCAAATCGATTTCCAACTCTGTGCCCCAATCTGTTTGTGGTGTGGTCCCAGCTTTCAGTAATGAAATGGTCGTGTGATCGGGGTCCAGTTGAAGAATGAATTCCCGTAACAGGTCCATGCCAATAACTCCACGTACTTGTTTTATTCCGGGACCGTGAAAACTCTCAAGACTTGCGCAACCGATCGCTTGGTCACTACGAATGGCGAACTCACCGATTTCGAAAAGCGGTGAAGCATAGAGCGCAACCGGAACGTTCCCATTTACCATCCGTGTTCCTAAAACTGGTCCGAGCTTGTGTCGCAAAGATGCGTCGATAAAGGTCCCTGACGAGCCCGTGTCAACTACAAACCAACATGCTTCACCAACCACCCTGACGGGCACAGTGATCACATCGTCCCACACGTCATACCGAAGAGCCGCGAGTTCCTTCCCGTTGGATGGTGGGATTGAGACGAGGACGGCGACGCAGAAAAACACTCCCCTCATCGCTGACGCTACCATTCAGGAATCCTTTCATTCACGAGATGCCAATAGTTCCATACAGCTCCAGGGCGGACCGACATCACGGCACCTGCAATTATTCGATATCAGCGTCCTCGATCGCCTTCTTCATTTGCTCTTTCGCAATCTTTATCGCTTCGGATTGCAATGCACTTAACGGCAACTGCAGATTCGCGCCTGTGTCCCAAGGCTTCTGGATATTTTGCAACTTCGGCAATGGACCTGAGCCGGGAGGTATGATTTCAAATGTTACACCTCCAGCACCTATCGTCGGTATCGGGAACGTCCCTGCATTTAGATTCTGCATCAGCACGCCCGCAGAAGGCATGGATATCGGCGACGCAACGTTAATCGTTGCCGTTTGTGGTCCTGGTAAAGGTATCTGAACGGACTTTCCCTTCGCTAGCTGCAACAGCCATGATGGGGAGAACGGGGCAGCTGGCGTGGGTGTCGTCGGAAGATACAGATTGTTGGTATTAATGGGTTGCAAAGGTGGTCCGGGAATATTCGTTGGAAGAAGCACCGTACTGTTTGGAATTACCATTTGAATCGGTTTGACCGGAGCAAAAAAGATGTTTGACGAGTTCTTCGGCGGCGCGAACGAAGGAGAGGTAACTGGCGGGAGCGGTGTCATTTTTGGGTTCACATAAGTGATCGAACCATCCGGAAATAGAATACCGACAAACTTCCCGTTCGCGTCGAATAAGCTAGTACCACCTCCTGGAATTGGAGCGACACTCTGCAGGCCGCTCGGATCGACTTGGTTCGCGACTCCGTTGCCAACATAGCGCACGAGGTTCGTGTCTCCACCTTCGAAGCCGAGTGGATCTTCACTGATCCACTGACCCGAGTTTGCATCATACCATCGGGCCCGATTGTACTGGAGGCCAGTGTCGGGGTCGTACTCTCGGCTGGTGTAGAGATAACGCGTAACACTCGTATCGCCGGCTGCGATTTGGCCGTAACTGTCGTACTTGTAGTGCTCGCCGAGCGTGCCGTCATTCTTAGCGAGGTCACGAACGGTGCCGAGATTGTCAGCCAAATGCCAGAGGACACGGTCTGCACTCGTCGACGCGGTTGTATCGTCTTCTTGAGCGAGAATCTGATCAACAGCATTACCGTACAGGTAGCGATGTTCAAGTGCTATCGATGTGCTCCCAGTTCCGTCGGGATCAACGAAGTCGAGTACAACATTGCCACCATCGAAAGAAGTGACGCCGTTTAGATCATCATAGACGTACCGCTCAATCGCAGCGTCCGTCATCGTGAATGGCGAAGTCGAATCAACCGCTTTTGCGATGCGACGGCTGAAGACGTCGTATGTGAATTCGACGACTTTCGTCGTGCTGCCCATGTCATCCTTCTCGGTCACCTTGGTCAACCGATTACGGAAGTCCCATTCATAGTGGGTCTCCTCGAATGTCGTGTCGTCGGTTCGCTTCGTGCGGTTGCCTTCGTCATCGTATTCGTAGCTGTACGTACTATCGTTTGTAAGTTGGTTGTTATCGCCAGTCGTGTAACCGGTCATGGTCCGATTGCCATTGGCGTCGTAGGTGTAAGTTTCGTCCGATTGAAAGGTGTGACCTGCGTCAGTCAGCTGACTCGTCTTGTCGTAGGTGTAATCAGTTGTCCCATCGGCACCGATGAACTGCGTGACGCGATTCATATTGTCAAACGACCATTCGTACGGAGTGAACAGATCCGTACCGCCGTTTTCGTATTCGAGATCTGTTAGGTGACCGAGTGTATCGTAGGTGTACGTCGACGTTGCGATCTCGTCGCCGCTGTTGCCGTCCGTGTCGTTGAACCGGGCGATCTCGGTAAACAGCCCGATGCTGTTGTAGGAGAAGTCGACGCGTTTCTCTACGACCGTGTTGCCTCCAGTCTGTTCGTCTTGGTCCAGTCGCGTCAAACGGTTCAGAGCATCGTAGGTGTAGCTATTGAGGAAATCATCCGTGCTGTCGATCTCGGCAGACAAGCTCGTCCGGTTGCTATTAGCGTCATAGGCTGAAGTAAGAATGACGTTTGGAACGCCGGAGGTGTCGTAGTTATCCACGGTCAGCAGACGGCCCAGATCATCGTAAGTGTATGCATAGGTACTGTCAGGGTCGGACACATCGGTTAACTGGCTGCCCGCATCATACGTGTACGTGATCTCCCGAACCTCCGTGCCGGAAGTCAACGCAGCTGCGTCGCCATTCATTTGCGCAAGATCGTTGCCGGAATGAGTTCCCACGAAGGTTACTGTCCAGGGACCGCCGGCAGAGCCCGTCACCGTCACATTATTAACGCTATTCAAATCCTCCAAAGCGGTTTCTACCTGGGCAGCCGTTGCATCATCCGCTAACTCCGCTGCTGTTTCGCCCTCAAACGCCAGTCGAAATGTACCGTTGTCGGCATTGGAGAGCGTGACCGTTTGCACTTCGTCGTTCGTGCTGCCGCCAGCCGTGTCGGTTGCTTCGATGTCGCTGATGGTGCCCATGCCCATGACGCTCGTCGAATCTACGGTCGTCTGTGCAACGTTTGTCCCGGCCAGATCGCCGCTGAACGTCAGTTTCCATTCTTGCGTTCCCGTGCCATCTTGTGTCTTTGTCACGACGACTTCACCGGCATCAATATTGGAAAGTGCTTCTAGCGAGGTTTGCACTGTCGCCGCAGTCGCATTGTAGCTAATCGAACTCGTCGTTTGGCTATCGAACGTCAGCGTGAACGTTCCACTCATCAGAAAGCTCATGTCGTCAGTAAAGCCGACCCGTTGCACTTCATCGGTTAGGTGTGCCTGCTCCGACCGGGGCACTGTAATCAGACCTGTCTCGAATGCCATTCAGACCTGTCCCGTAATCCTCGCCTCCTACGTCGTGAACACGGGAACGACACCGTGTACTGCCCGGCTGGGCCTGGATTTGAAGAGCCTCGGACTCACGGCCGCGACACTGGTCGACGCCGAGACCGGCACTCCGATCGCGCCGGGACAAAAAGGCTACCCGCTCATGATCGCAGCACACGACTTCAGAGTGCTGCGTCTGGACCCGGCGGCCCAAACGCACTAACCGGGTCGCGGCCGCTCGACAAACTGCACTTGGGCACCCCGCTCCGCTACCCCCGCCTGGAGCGGATCATCTCGAGGTTCATCTCTATCTGTTGCGCGAGTCCGACGACTCCATACTTGCGAGCGACACGGAGGGCCTCTTCGGCCAGCGGTTCGGCCGTATCCGGCTGGCCCATTTCCTGGCACAATACGAGGGCGTGGGTGTCAAGAGTCGCAGCCAGCTGCTCGGCGTCGCCGGACTGGCGACTCAGTTCCTCGCTTTCGACGAATAGAGCAAGTGCGTCTTCCGGATCGGCCAGCGTGGCGAGGGCAAAACCCATACCCGTGAGACCATCAGCCAGACCCCGGGCGTCATTCCGTTCGCGACAGAGGGCAACCTGCTCCTCCAGAACGTCGAGTGCCTCAATCAGGTCCCCTGTGCCAAGTAGGATTCGAGACTTGGTGTTAAGAGCGTAAGAGAGTCCTTTGCGGTTGTCAGTTTCGCGGCAGATGCTTTCTTGCTGCTGCAAAAGGGCCAAGGCGTCGCCGGCGTTCCCATCGGCCCACAGCATGGATGCCTGGTTGCCGAGCGTTGCCTGGAGACCATTTGAATCGCCCAACTCACGGCACAGCGCTTCGATCTCTTCTTCCTGTGCCAATGCCTGACGGAGGTCGCCGCGCATGAACAGTATCCGGCCCTGGCTATTCAGGATCTCACATAGGCCGCGCAGGTCGCCGGTGCCCCGGCATTCCTGCTCCTGCTGTTCCAGGATCGACGCGGCGGCATCAAGCTGCCCCCTGGAGATCAGCGCTTGTGCCTCGCGGCTGACGGCAGTCGCGCGTGATGGAGCGTCCGGTGATATGGCTAGGGTATCGGGCAGCGGCTCATCGGGCTCTTCCCAGTCGCCATCCGGGCCTCCAAACAGCCCGAACTCCGCCATGATCTCTTCGTCGTCTTCGTCGGACATGCAGGCCTCGAACAGCTCCGAAAGCCCCATGTCTTCTACCATATCGAGCATGGACGCGGATGAGGTACTCAGCTCCCGCATGGTCTCGATCTTGCCGTCAAGTTCAGACGCATACTCGTGCATCCCCAAGTTGGCAAACAGCGCGCTGGCCTCTTCCGCTTTTGGAATGCCTTCGGCCTCAAATACTCTCACGTCTTCCGGCGTGAGAGCAGCCTGCCCGGGACCAGCGTGAATGCGCAAGAGGTTAGCCACTTGATAGCGGAGGGCATTGGCAATTCCCAGGCCCTTTCCGAGCCTCCTGTAGATATCTTCCGCGTCTCGCAACAGAGGCAGCCGGTCGAGGAACTGCTCCTCTGCCAATCCCCTGCCCATCAGACTGCGGGCAACGCTGTCGAGGTCGCCCTGTCCGCGAGCGATGGCTTCCGCTTCTCTGTAGGTCTCTCTGGCTCCCTGACCGTCGCCGAGTCGCGCCAGTGCGGCACCAACATTGTGAAGATCAGTTGCGAGTTCCCATTCCGGCACGCCTGCACCGCGCAGTATGCTCAGCGTCTCGCGCCGGACTTCCAATAAATCCTCCGGACTCCCCCCGGTGTGAACCAGTACTGTGCCACGGAGATTGAGGCAACGGGCGCTGACGCGTGGGTCTCGGAGCCTGTGCGCAAGCGGCTCGGCCTCATCCAGCACGGCCGAAACACGGTCGTACTGGTCGTCGGACATCAGCAAGGCGGACGCTTTCGACAGGAGCGCTGCAGATAGGGCTGCCTCGTCCCCCTGAGTGCGAGCGGCATTCGCCTGCTCGTCTGACAGAGCCACAACTTCAATGTAGTGTCCCCTCATGCGCAACAACGAGAGCAAGGTGGGCAGGAACGGCAAGAAATCCGTCGGGGATTGGAGTACGTGCGCATAGACATCGACGACCCGAGAATCGGAGTTCTCACTCAGCTTTCGCCAGCATTCAAACGCATCGTTCTGGCCCGATTGAGATTGCCACATCTCATGCACAAACTCGATGTTGGCAAGCAGTGAACGCAGGCGGTCCCAGCACTGCGCCGCTGCCAGTTGCCATGGGAACTCGTCCAAGGTTCGCTGGCTCAACGGTAGCGATTCGAAGTAGTTCGCCAGTCGCCTGTGTGCCACCAATTGCTCGGCGTTCGGAACGTATTTACGCGCCACTGCCTCGCGCAGGTGATCGTGTGAAAACGTAATCAGCCCCGACCGACTGACCAGACCATGCTCAACCGCCAAGTGCAATGGTGACCAGTAGAGATGTGGCAGCGGCTCACCGCCCGTGCCCAGGAGCTCGAGCAGCTCGGTTTCGGACAGCCCGCGCCTGGCCGCCCACAGATGTGTCATAGTGTCACGCACCAGTCCCGGGCGCCCGCGCTCATAGTCCCGTTCATACCGACTGAGCATTTGCGCGTAGAGAGCCGGAATGTCCTCTGCGGCCAAGTAGTGGTCGATCTGCTCGTCCAGACGTTCGTGTTCGCCGCACAGGCGGAGCTCCTCCAGCAACCCTCGCAGGTAAAGGGGGTTGCCAGCTTGATCCGATTCTGCGATGCGCTGAGCGCGTTTGGGGCTCAGCTCTTTAGTGTATTGCCCGAGGTACTCTTGGATGAGCTCGGCGCGCTCCTCAACTGCCAGCCGCTCGACCTCCAGCGTCGGCCACGCTCGTCGCTTGAGGGCCTCAAGCGGCCGGCCGGGAAGCGTGGAGACGATCAGCCGGATGTTTTCGGGCATAGCAGGCGGGAGCCAAACCAGGTCACGTGCACCACCGCGGTCCTCGAGTTGATCCAGGGCATCGATGATCAGGACGATACGGCAACCTTGGCGCGAAGCCTGGGTCCCGGCCATGTGCAGCCAGTTGGCAAACTCCGAGCTCAATTCGTCCGGCTCGTCGGTGATGTCCTGGTGGATGCCGAATCGGTGTCCAAGCTCGCCCATGATCCGCTGCAGCATGGCAACCCAGTCGCTGCTCTGGGCACTCGCGCCAATCAAATGGAGTATCACTTCGTCGTGGGCGGGGGCGTCGCAGTCTCGAGCCGCCCAGTTGGCCAGAAGCGCGCTCTTACCTGAGCCGGACTCTCCCACCACGACCAGTGGCGGGCCCTCCCCGGCAGCATGCTCATCGAGGCGGTCCATATACGCCTGCCGGCCCACGTACACATTTGTCCGGCTCTGTGCGAAGGCCGCGTGCTCGGCACGGTCTCGGACCAGGGGCTCAGGTCTGGATTCCAGAGGGAATGTCCGGTCGATCGCTGCAGTGAGATCGTGCAGAACGCGATCGCCGAGCGTCTCAGGATCGGTATACCCTTCACACACGGTTGCGTCGCTCCGGCGGATGCGCTCCTTGAGCGACTCGAGTTTCTGCGCGCGTTCCCGAGCTCGACGCTCGGCCTCCTCGAGGCCATGCTTCTCGATGTCCCGCGTGTCCGGTACCTCGAGGTAGCCGTCGCGCTCGGCGGCAGGCAGAGACTCCACGTAGGCGGGGTCGCGGAAGTAGAAGAAGGCCCGATCGGTCATGTCCGGGTTGTTCAACACGCCGTGCAGGATCTCCAACTCGGTGATGCTGCGCTCGAGGTGCTCCTCGAGCCAGGGCTCCTGGCTCAACAATTCCGCATCGACTGCGTCCGGCACCCACCCGTACCGGCTGCCCAGCAAACCGATGAAAAACGGCCGGCAGCGCTCAATCTCGGCCAGGCAGATGGGTAACACTTGACCCTCGGCCGCCTGCTGGTCCGTTATGCCCCAGCGTAAATCTACTTCGCCCCAAACAACGCCGCGCTGTTCACAGAGCTTGCGCAGTTTCGGAAACACGCGTTTGACGAGCTCTTCCCGCTCGGCATTCATGTCGCGAAAGGTGGACGATACGAAGACGCGGCCGACGCGCTGCTCCACGGACTCGTGGGCCGGGCCGGAAGGTCCGGAAGGGGTGTGCCCCGACACCGTGCTGCTTGCCTGGTCTGAGGACACTGAGAAGCCGGCACCACACTTGGGGCATTCGTCGAGCCGCCCGAAAAGATTCACCGACCGACGACCGCACTTCGGGCACTTGTTGAACATCGCAAAGTTCCTTCCGTGAGCTCGCCGCGAGCGGCAGGCGTATCTTCAGACGATTGCATACGAGGATGTCGGACTCTGGAAAAGCCGCGCAACACCGGCGTGTTCCCGAAGATGACTAACTTTGTTGATGGGAAATTGCTTCCCTGACATAGGCAGGAAGGTAGCGTATGGTAAGGTAGTCTGGGGTGCAAGAATCTGGTCAGAGGAATACAGATAGTGATTGCTGATCTGCCAAGACTCGAATCGCGGTGGCAACGCTTGGCGAAGTCGCCCGTGTCATCCGCATCCCTGTCGCTTCTTGACGTTGGTGGGTGAAGTTGAGGTCTATCTGAGTGTAAATCGCACGTCGATGAGCGCAATATTCGCATCAAGCACGTAGCTCGCGGAAGAAACGGGGTCAGGGAAAGCGCCGGGGTGAAACCGGTTTGGAATAGGGAATGAAAGAGTCC
>JACNKX010000045.1 GCA_014381825.1 Planctomycetota bacterium | reverse complement strand
ACATCAGCTGCAGGAGAAGTCACTGAGATTGACTGGTTCTGTGCTGTTATTGCGGGATATCAGTACCCTCCGAATTACGTAGATCGCGTCCAGATTCCTTCCCCGGACCCTGCGCCACCTTCAATCGCCTCCAGAATCCACCTTAAAAGTGTTGCCGAACACGTTTTCGTCAATTACAATTTGCCACGGTGACAGAAGGTGACAAATCCTTATGTTGCGTTACAAGTGCCAGAACTAGTCGGGTTGATTCAGACCCATTTTGTCTTGTCATTCGTTTGAGTGGCAGCAGTTCCCCCCACTTAAGCACACAATTTCAAACCACCTGTTTTCCTAGATTTTTTTCTTTCAAGGAGAGACCTGATGAAAAAGTCGGTAGATAGAAGACAAGGATTTACCCTTGTCGAGTTGCTTGTTGTCATTGCGATCATTGGAATCTTAGTGGCCTTGTTGTTGCCTGCGGTACAAGCAGCGCGCGAGGCGGCTCGCCGAATGTCCTGTGGTAACAACATGAAGCAGATCGGAATCGCTCTGCACAATTACCACGACACTTACAAGATTTTTCCGCCTGCACACCTTTCTCAAATGGCATTGCGAAAGAATGCCGCTGGAACACTCGGTGGCGCTCCGACGGTCGAACCTGTCCAAGGATGGCCGGGCCAAAACGGTAACAACGGAAACGCTCGATCAGCCGAATACGGCCCTTCTTGGGCGCAGTTCATACTGCCATTCGCGGAGCAGCAGACAACCGCCGACTTATACCATCCCGAGCAAATATTGGCAGACGGGAGCGCGGACCATCTGAAGCTCACGAATACGTTCATTCCCAGCTATGCTTGTCCCTCAGATAACTTTGCGAGAGAGAATGCACCAGCGAACGTGGGTGGACATGACTGGGCTCGTGGCAGTTACATGATCAATGGTGGGCGACAAGTTGCTGGCGCAAGATTGTATGCGCATAATTATAACAAGCACACGGATTTGCAGGGACGACGGAAGGGGTTTGCTGGACAAAATGGCGGTGCGTCGATCGCGACAATCACCGATGGAACATCAAACAGCGTCGCTGTTTGGGAAACGCGATCTGGCCCTACCCGAGGTGACGTCCGTGGTTGCTGGGCGATGGGACGTGCGGTGATTCAAGGTGGTTGTGACCAAGGTGATTGCGTCGGGATCAACTATCAACCTAGCGCTCCAGATGACATGCATGGCTGCGTCGGTACTGGAGCTGAGTGGCGAAAGATAAAGATTCATTGCTGGAGTGGTGGCGATGGTCAACATGGCCCCAAGAGTTTACATCCTGGTGGATGCCAAGCGACGCTGGCCGACGCTTCAGTACGTTTCATTTCAGAAACGACTCAGGCACGCAGCAATTCGACGGGTGTCTTCAGTGATATCAACGGAGTTCAAGACGGCGAACTCTCGCAAGTCCCCTAATGTGCAGCCGTCACTAGTTAGGAATGTCTGACGATTCATCTGACCAACAGGTGCCACTTGGCACCTGTTGGTTTTTTCTTTTTTGCACCATCTCTAGGGGAGACGGTTATGCCCCGCCCCCGAACATTATTGTCGGTTGCGATCGCAACTGCTGTGTTCGCAACGGTAGCGTCCACTGTGCTGTTTTGGCCCCAGCAATCGAATCTTCCCGAAGGTGTTTTGCGCCAACAGTACGAACGCTATGCTGACCGATGGCGAGTCGAAAACCGCAAGGAGCCAGAACGAACTGATGTACTTGCCGCGCTGGCCGACTCGTTCTTTCTCGACGGCCAACTAAATGAAGCGCTGGCCTGTTACGAGGAGATCCCCAGCGACCACCCCGTTTACGGTCCGTCAGCCCGACTCGAACAAGCGAAGGTCCTAATTCAGCTGAACCACGCCGGCGAAGCCGAACGAAACATTAGAACTTTCATCACTCTCATCGACTCGGGACAACAGTATACCGCCGAGCAGGCGGCACAAGCTTTAGATTTGCTGCGATTCCTACTCGAAGTGGAATTGCGATTTGAAGAGCGTCAAGAGATCCTTCGAGTCATGCACAAGCTCGAGGTCAATGGCACTTTCGACTCACTAGCATACTGTTTTCCGACGGCCCTCCGCTGGAATGGTCAACAAGCGGTGCTTTGGCTGGAGAACTTTTGGAAAGAGGATTCGAGTAATCTATGGCTTCGAATAGCACTTGGTCGATATCGCACCGGGCAGGGAAGGCTCGTCGAAGCGCAAGCCCTCTTAGAAGAGTGTTGTCTCGAGCTACCAGAAAGCCGCTGGGCACACGCTGCGCTGGCTGCCTGTTATTATGAAAAGGGCGATTGGAAAAACGTGGGCGATACTCTTGGGCGGCTTCCCACACGAGGGCGTTCCGAACCGTGGCTGCTACTTCGAATGAGAGGTCACTTCCACAACCACGCCGGTGAGTACGATGAAGCCGCAAAGTGTTTCGAACTGGCGATTCAAGAGGACCCAGCGAACGCCGAATCGTTAAGAGGTGTCGCCATGGCGTACGCGGGACTTGGGCAGCCAGAAGAACGGCGTGAAGCACTGCGAAAGGCAGGTGTCGTCGCGCGTATCCAGAATCGTCTTGGCTGGATTCAGGCAAAGGAAGGCGACCTTGAACCAATGCACGAGATCATCGATCTCTGCGAGGAAATCGAACTGCGTGAGCAAGCGCTGATTATGGCGAAGCTCGCCCTCAAACTGGAACCCGAGAACCAAGACGTGCGGAGCATCGTTGAGCGGTTGGCGGCGGCGAACCCCGAAAAGTCAGAAAACCTCGCATCTCATTCACGAACCTCCAATGATTGAAATACACACACGTCGCATGCAACCGCGCTCGACTCATTTGCACTCGACACATCTATGGTGTCTTACTGCCTTCGCAACCGTCGCGATTTCAATCGGTTGCGCCGACCGTAAACCCGCAAGTCGCACCGAGGCAGTACCAAAGCAGCCGCAGGTAACCGACACTCGACCGAAAGAACGGACGAGACCATCCGGCTTGCTACCGAAGTTTCGAGAAGTGGGTCCGGCGATCGGCATCGACTTTAAACGATACGACGACATGCAAGGCAAGCACCGGATTATGGAGTCGAATGGCGGGGGCGTTGGCTTAATCGATTATGACAGAGACGGCCAGTTAGACGTCTTCTATACAGATGGATGCAGAATGCCGTTAAGGGAATCCACGCCTGAGAGATCAAGCCGACTCTACCGCCAGTCGAGCCATGATCAGTTCAAGGATATTACGAGTATCGCAGGTCTCCACTCGACGAACTATTGCTACGGTTGCGCTGTGGGTGACATCGACAGTGATGGCTTTGACGATTTATATGTGACCGGATTCGGCATGAATCATCTATGGCACAACAACGGTGACGGAACGTTCAGCGACATCACCACGACGGCGAACACACAGAGTGACGTATGGAGTTCCAGCGCTGCGTTCGCCGATATCAACCGCGACGGTCACCTCGATTTGTACGTCACGAACTATGTTAAGTCGTCGGTGAATGATCCGGAATTGTGTCCGGACACTCAGAGCCCAGACGGATTCGTCACTTGCTCGCCGACGGTTTTTCGCGCCGAAGATGACGACTTATTCGTGGCTGACGGAAGCGGGGCATTTATGAACATCACACAGGCGGCTGGAGTAACCGGTTTAGATGGCAAGGGATTGGGAGTCGTCATCTGTGATGTCAATCAAGACGGTTGGCCCGATATCTATGTTGCCAACGACGGCATGCCTAACTTCCTTTACATCAACCAAGGAGGCGACGTGAGTGGCGCGTTAGCGCAAGAGAGTGGGCAAGCACGCGTTCCCCAATTTATTGACGAAGCCAATTTCTACGGCGCGGCAGTCAATCAGCAGGGAACGGCCGAAGCGAGCATGGGTGTCGCACATGGCGACATCGACGCTGACGGATGGATCGATTTACTAGTGACCCATTTCTACACCGAAACGAATACCCTCTATCGCAATCTGGCTGGTGAAGGTTTTCTCGACGAAACCCCTGCCAGCGGCCTCGGAGCAGCGAGCCGTCTGCAGCTGGGATTCGGAACCGAGTTTTTCGATTTCGACAATGACGGCTCGTTGGACCTGTTCGTGGCCAATGGACACGTCGACGATCTTCAGTGGCAACCGACTCACCCGCCCTACGGAATGACTCCGCAGTTTTTCAGAAACGATGGGTATGGCCGCTTCGAGGATGTTTCCGAGTGGTCCGGAGACTATTTCAGAAAGCCTTGGATAGGTCGTGGTGTCGCGACAGGCGATATCGATAGTGATGGTGACATCGATCTCATGATTTCCCATCAAAGGACGCGATCTGCCGTCCTCAGAAATGATACGGCCTCGAGTCAAAGTAGCGTGTTGTTACGGCTGGTGGGTACCGGGTCGAATCGATCGGCGATCAACGCGCGGATCGAAGCCACACTAGACGACCGGCGCGTCGTACGTGAAATCGTGGGTGGAGGATCTTATCAATCCGCCTCTGACCAACGGCTTCATATCGGGCTTGGCGACGCCGAACTGATCGACGAATTGAAAATTCATTGGCCCTCGGGAGGAAGCGATCACCACAAACACATCGCGCCTGGTTCCTACTTGATCCGCGAAGGCACGCAAACGCCATGGACTATGAATAAAATCAAGTTGAATCTGGAATAAGATGGGCCGATCCGGGATCAAGATTTGTGAAGCCCTCGGGCGGCTTGTACCCTTGACTCTCGGGACGTCGCCCCGTTCAATAACGCTTTGACCATTCCACATTTGGAGACCAATCATGAAATCGTTTGCAAGAGTCCTTATCGTATCATCCCTCCTGGCATTCTCGTTTGGCTGCCAAGCAGAGGTGGGATCAGGAAACACGAACGAAGGAACCACAGAGAACTACGACGACGCCAATTACACTCCCTCCTACGAAACCGAGGGTGGAGATTCAGGTGGTGGAGATTCATCTGGTGGAGCGGCAGAAGGCGGCGAGGGTTCGAGTTCGGAGTAACTAGCGTCTTTCTTAGATTGACAAGCATGGGTCAGAGCCGTTTCACGCGGCGCTGGCCCAGTTTTTTTGACCATTCGTTCCTATTGCATGCTCATGACCAGCCAGCAGGCAATGCAACGCAGAATGTAAGATGAGGATCTCGATGGCATCTTCCCTTAATAAGTTCAGCAGCCGAGTTACTCAACCGAAGAGCCAAGGGGCGTCGCAAGCGATGCTTTATGGCACGGGGATGACGCGGGAGGACATGAACAAGGCGCAGGTGGGGATTGCCAGCGTTTGGTACGAAGGTAATACGTGCAACATGCACTTGCTGGATCTGGCGGCCAAGGTGAAGGAAGGTGTGACGCAGGCCGATTGTGTAGGGATGCGATTCAACACGATCGGCGTGAGTGACGGCATCTCGATGGGAACTGAAGGGATGAGCTTCTCACTCCAATCTCGCGATCTGATCGCCGACTCGATCGAAACGGTAATGGGTGGACAGTGGTACGACGCGCTCGTCGCGCTGCCGGGCTGTGACAAGAATATGCCGGGCTGCTTGATCGCCATGGGCCGATTGAACCGCCCTGCCCTGATGGTCTACGGCGGCACAATCAAGCCAGGGTGTACCGCGTTCAAAGATCACGAACATCAAGGCAAGACACCGCGGGACATCGTCTCCGCCTTTCAATCGTACGGCGAGTATCTGGCAGGTACGATCACCGAAGAAGAGCGTGAAGCCATTGTCAAAGTGAGTTGCCCCGGCGCGGGTGCGTGCGGCGGAATGTACACGGCGAACACGATGGCGTGTGCGATCGAAGCGATGGGGATGTCGCTCCCTTATAGCTCGTCGATTCCAGCCGAGGATCCCGGGAAGCTGGAAGAGTGCGTCCAAGCAGGTGCCGCGATTCGATTGCTGCTAGAACGAGACATCAAGCCGCGTGACATCATGACGCGCGACGCGTTCGAGAACGCGATGGTGGTTGTGATGGCATTGGGCGGATCGACGAACGCCGTCCTTCACTTGCTCGCCATGGCGCGCAGCGTTGATGTGCCGTTGACCATTGACGACTTCCAAGCGGTCAGCGATCGCGTTCCGTTTCTCGCGGACTTGAAACCCAGTGGCAAGTACGTCCAAGAAGATTTGCATAACGTTGGCGGAACACCTGGCGTCATGAAGTACTTGCTAGGCGAAGGATTCCTGAAAGGTGCTTGCCTCACCGTCACCGGCAAGACCGTCGCCGAGAACCTTGCAGATCTGCCCGGCTTGAACGAAGGGCAAGACATCGTCCATGCTCTCGATCAGCCGATCAAGCAGACGGGACACATTCAGATCCTGAAAGGGAACCTCGCACCAGAAGGATCGGTCGCCAAGATCACCGGTAAGGAAGGGCTTGTCTTCACCGGGACGGCAAACGTCTTTGATTCCGAAGAAGAGATGCTTGTCGCGTTGGAAGAAAAGAAGATTCAAAAGGGTGATGTCATCATCATCCGCTATGAAGGTCCCAAAGGTGGCCCTGGCATGCCGGAAATGTTGACCCCAACGTCCGCGATCATGGGTGCTGGACTCGGCAGCGACGTCGCGCTGATGACCGATGGTCGCTTCTCGGGCGGTTCGCATGGCTTTATCGTCGGCCACATCACTCCCGAGGCACAAGAAGGCGGACCAATCGCCTTAGTCAAAACCGGCGACAAGATTACCGTCGACGCCGAGAACCGCGTCATCGATGCAGACATCACGGAAGAGGAGTTTGCAGAACGTCGCTCCGCTTGGAAGGCACCAGCCTACAAAGCAACGCGAGGCACGCTGTATAAGTACATCAAGAACGTGAAGTCAGCTTCCGAGGGTTGCGTGACGGACGAATAACGTGCAAGCAAAGAGAGCTATCTCCGCCATGAGTCTTTTCAATACCTACCAGCAACAATTCGAATTCAACCGCGGGCGAACGCTGGGGTTACTCGACCGCATTGAACAGATGCCCGAGCTACAAGCAGTACTCGGCTGGCGACCTGGCCCCGGGCGAGCGCATATCGGCTGGCAGCTGATGCATATTGGCGTGACCGAAGAGATATTCGCGGTCGAACGACTTGCGACGAAGGAAGGCCGATTCCAGCAGCTATGGGATCGCTTCAAAGGCGGAAGCACACCAGACGACGATGTCCCGACGATCGCGCAGATTCGCGATGTCCTGGCCGCAGGCCGGGACGCTTTGCTGACGACATTGAGCGAGGTAGACGAGGCAAAACTCGATGAGATCGCTTGGGAAGCTCGCGATGGGCGACGCCTGACACTCCGCGCCACGCTGCAAATCCTCAACTGGCACGAAGCCCACCACCAGGGGCAGGCGCACATCACGCTCAACCTTTACGATGCTGCGATTGGCGGCTACAACGAATGAACCGTCAGAGAATTGAGTCCGTACATTGGAGTGGTTCGAAGGTTCTACGAACGTGAACACAGATTGACGTTGCACGATTCGAGACAGCGCGGTAAAGGCCCGCACTACAGGTAGTCACAACATGAGCCGCAACCGCTTCGTACCGATCCTGCTCGTCGCCGCGCTGTTCGCGCAGGCGGTGGTCGCCGGTTGGGGGCGCTCTCACGCGCATGTCGCGACCGGTTCGCACGGCCATGTTGGGGTTGTTGGACACTCGCATCACCATGACGCGAAACTCTCGCACGAGCATCCGCCACTTCCAGACCAGCCGACGGACAAGGATGATTGTTCCGTTTGTCGGCACTTGGCCCTCGCCGCGATTCTGACGCTCGAACTCGAATCACTGGCCATAGGCGATGCTGTCGAACTCGCACAACACGGCGAGTCACTTCTTGTTTCAACGACTGCGATTGGCCTGCACCGGCCACGTTCTCCTCCTGAGTTGAGTTAGCAACAGGCGCCTTCCAGGCTTTCGGCTCCACCGCCGCAAAGCTATTGTTCGGCCGCTCAACTTTCATATTCCCGCTGTCATTAGCGACTGTCATGCGCGCATTTCGAATGCGCGATCTAGGAGAACTCAAGATCATGAACCGTTTCAGAAAAGCATTTACACTGGTCGAATTACTCGTTGTCATTGCGGTCATCGGCATTCTGGTCGCGCTGTTGCTTCCGGCTGTGCAGGCCGCACGCGAGGCTGCGCGCCGCATGTCTTGTAACAACAACATGAAGCAAGTTGGCTTGGCACTGCACAACTACCACGACACTTACCTGTCACTGCCAATGGGTTGGATTGGGTTAGAGACACCGAACGGGCGGGTCTTGTCAGAAGGCGAGCCGGGTTGGGGTTGGGCGGCCCGTGTATTGCCATTCATCGAGCAGAACACGGTGACGGATATCGTCCGAGATACGCTGCCGATTACCGACCCGCAAAACCAATCGGCGCGGAATACACACCTCCCGATTTATCGCTGTCCGTCAGATGCCAACTCGCAGCAGTTCTTCGATCTCCAAGATGCCGGCGGCGCGGTCTTGGCGACTGTGCCGACGGCGAACTATGTGGGCATGTTTGGAACATTGGAACTGGAAGATTGCGAGCTCTTGCCACCGGGAGTGCAGTGCCGCAGCGATGGTCCGTTCTTTCACAGTAGCTCTTCCCGTTTCCGGGATTTCATCGACGGCATGAGCAGCACGCTGCTGGTGGCTGAACGCTCTTCCAAGTACGGAGGATCGACATGGCTCGGTGCCGTTCCGGGTGCTGATGAATCGTTCGCGAGGATTCTTGCAATCGCCGATGAGCCACCAAACTCCGGCGGCGGACATTTAGACGATCCGGGGAGCTACCATCCGGGCGGAACAAACTTTGTTTTCGCCGATGGTTCGGTCCACATCATCGTCGAAACCATCGACTTGAATGTTTATTTCGCACTGGCGACGATGCAAGGTGGCGAAGCGGTGAGCTTTCCGTAGTGTTCGTCGGCTCAGTGCGCTCGTTGGCTTGGAATCGATGGCAGCAGCCCTATAATGCGATCGAGTTAAATCCATCACTTTCGCATCAAGAATGCTATGCCTTCGCAGCCAACTAATCTGCGAGAACTCCGCGCCAGCGGCTGGATCTCAAAGACCGTCAAGCAAGAACTTCACGACAACTTCATTCGCACGCTTGCCAGCGGAGAAGAACTTTTCCCCGGCGTTATCGGTTATGAAGACACAGTCGTTCCCGAGATGAACATCGCGATCTTGGCCGAGCACGACATGTTGTTCCTCGGCGAGAAAGGGCAAGCAAAAAGCCGCCTGATGCGAGGTTTGGTTCGATTTCTGGATGAAGCGATTCCGTTCGTCGATGTCCCGGAAGCTCCACTGCATGACGATCCGTACGCACCAATCAGCCGAGCGTGCCGCGATTTTGTCGCGGCCCATGCGGAGGAAGAAGTTCCGATCGGATGGTGGTCGCGAGACGATCGCTATGCGGAGCGGTTGGCACCCGGCACCAAGTTCGCTGACATCATCGGAGAGATCGATCCCGGCAAGCTGGCTGGTGGCGTCAGCATGTCGGCGGAGCAGGCACTGCACTTTGGACTCATCCCACGGATGCATCGAGGTATTTTTGCGATGAACGAATTGCCCGAGTTGGACGAACTCGTGCAAGTCGGCTTGTTCAACATCCTGGAGGAACGGGATGTCCAGATCCGCGGGTATCCCATCCGCTTTGACATCGACGTGTTGATCTTGTTCTCGGCAAACCCATCGACCTACAACCGAAGTGGCAAGGTCATTCCGCAGCTAAAGGATCGCATCGGCTCGGTCGTTCACACACACTACCCGCGTGATCGCGATCTCGGCATCCAGATCATGGAACAGGAAGCCCACATCCGACCGGGAGACATTCCGGTGGTCGTGCCTTACTTCATGCGAGAGGTCATCGAGCAGGTTACGATTCAGGCTCGTAAGTCAAAATATATTGATCAACAGTCGGGCGTCAGTGCTCGCTTCAGCATCGCTAACTATCGAACAATGATCGCATCGGCTCGGCAGCGCGGCATTGTGTTGGGCGAAGAACCCGTCGTGCCTCGCATCAGCGACCTTGGTCATTTGTACGCCTCATCGCTCGGCAAGCTTGAACTCGACTTGATGGGCAGCCATCAGATGTCAGAACGCCAAGTTCTCGACGCCGTCGTTGCTGAAGCAATACAGATCGTGTTCGAAGAATATGTCGACAAGCATGGACTGGCCGAGATCTCTGAAATCTTTGGACGCGGCGTCAAGCTCGAAGTCGGTGACATGCTGCCTTCGCAGCAGTACGCCGAACTACTGAAGCGAGTTCCGCCTGTGTGGGATAAGGCGTTTGAAGTCAACGCCGGAGAGAGTCCCGCCATCCGTGCGTCGTGTGTCGAGTTCGTTTTGGCCGGGCTCTACGCGATGGATCGCATCTCGCGTTCGCAACACCGCGGTCGCATGACTTACGAAGTGGAGTAGCGAGTGGCGTTGGTCGAAATCGAAATGTCTGAGACAACGTCGCCATTACCAAGCGACGTCGCCGCATTCCTCACGGAAGTCGATGATCGCATCGATCAGTTTATGCGGGAGCATCCCACTTGGGGTAGCGGCTTCGTTCCCAGTGACTTTGTAACGGTCTACTACGCGTTGAGAGCGATCACCGCGACGAACTTAACAACAGGGCGGCACTTCTGCGAATGGGGTAGTGGCTTTGGTGTCGTCGCTATTCTCGCCGAGATGGCAGGATTTCAAGCTTATGGCATCGAGATTGATCGAGATCTCGTCGACGAAGCACACAAATTAGTCAGCGACTTCGAGTTGGAAGCCGATTTCGTTCACGGCAGCTTCATCCCACAAGGGAGTGAGGCGTGTGCGGAGGAAGCCTATGCAGACAACGACGCGGGCGTTGTGTGGTTAGTGACCGAGACGGACGACGCCTACGAAGAACTCGGTCTCGATCCAGACGACTTCGACATTATCTTCGCCTATCCATGGCCGGGCGAAGAAGATGTCATTGACCGCTTGTTTGATCGCTGCGCCGCCGATGGTGCCTTATTGTTGACCTACGGTCAACAGAACTCGGTCCGCCTGCAGCGGAAGCGCTCTGGTCGTCTGCGAACCGTATAATGAGTCGATCAATCAGACTCGTCAGGACAACTCAATGCCAGATCGCAAGCCGCTGGGCGGTGTCATTCACACATACCAGAAGTTCGATCCCAAGAGCTTCCCGAGCCCGACCCAACCTCCACCAGATGCGGTCTCGCCCGCCTTCGAACACGCGCTGATGTACGGGAACATGCGGCGTCTGACCGATGAAGAGTTGGCCCGCGCGATCAAGATCGATCCGACGCAGATTGCTGGTCTCGGTCCAAGTATCGACGCCCTGATCGCGATGCTATTGGAACGTAAGCGAAAAATACTAGAAAAGTACGAGACGGATACCGTTCGGCATCGAGCAAGGAAAGAGTACCGCGCAGTCGGGCAACAACTCGATCCGCCGAAGAAGCTGCAACCGCGTTTTGAACTTGCGTTTGAGAGCGAACAGATCTACGAACTCGAACGACTGTGGTACGCCACTGGCAACGACCGGCATCCATTCGCGCGCGGGCTGGTCCAAGTGCTTGAATCGCTCGGCAACAAGTATCAAGTCGACGAACTCGTCGCCAAGTACGAGTTTACGGGGCAAACTTCGATGACCATCCCCGAGGCATTAGAGATCAAGGCCGAATTAGAGAAGATCGACGAGTTGTTGAAACAGCTGGAAGAGGCCCGCGACAACGCCCAGATTGCAGTCATCGACATGGAGGCGCTGGCTGAGTTCGCTGATCCCGGTGATCTCGATCGATTGGCAGAGCTTCAGCAAATGGTCGAAGATTACATTCGAGAACTTGCGGAACGCCAAGGACTAGAGCGTGATGGTGACGCATTTCAGTTGACGCCGCAGGCTTATCGAATCTTCCAAGGACAACTCCTCGGAAGAATCTTCAGTAACCTCCAAGCTTCGCGCAGCGGCCGGCATCAAGGACCGATTATTGGCGAAGGCGCCGTCGAGATGCAACAGACCAAACCGTATGAATTCGGCGATTCGCTCGCGCATCTCGACATACCCCAAACGTTCATCAACGCGATGCTGCGGCAAGGGAACGCGAAGCCGCTGCGTTTGAAGACGGAAGACATCGAGGTCCATCGCACTCGCAATTCACCGAAGGCGGCAACCGTCGTCATCATGGATATGAGTGGCTCGATGCGCTACGACGGCCAGTATATTAACGTCAAACGAATGGGTCTCGCGTTGGACGGATTGATCCGCACGGAGTACCCCGGCGACTACGTCCACTTCGTCGAGATGTTCACGTTCGCTCGGCCGTGTCGAAGCGGAGAGATTATCGATTTGCTCCCGAAGCCGGTCACCGTTCACGACCCCATCGTTCGCTTCAAGGCCGATATGAGTAGCGAAGATGTCAGTGAATATCAGTTGCCACCGCACTTCACAAACATCCAACACTCGCTGCAGATGGCCCGCCAATTATTGGTCGCTCAAGACACGCCAAATCGCCAGATCATTCTGATCACCGACGGGCTGCCGACGGCTCACTTCGAAGGCGAGTGGCTCTACATGCTCTATCCGCCCGATCCACAAACGGAAGAGGCAACGATGCGCGAAGGGCTGCTTTGCCATCGCGAAAGTATCACGATCAACATGTTCCTGGTGCCTAGTTGGTCGCAGTCCGAGGAGGACATTCGATTCGCTTATCGATTGGCGGAATCGACGCAAGGCCGCGTTTTCTTCACCGCCGGAAATGACCTCGACCGCTACGTCGTTTGGGATTACCTAAATCGCAAACGCGAAATCATCGCGTAGAGCGTGATCATTCGAAAAAAAGAGGCCGCCTAAAGTTCACATAACTCAAGGCGGCCAGGCTCGATGATTTTAATCCCAGCTATACCGGCGTGAAGCCGGTTATATGAGCTATGGAGTAAAGTTCACGTCTCCGCCATCAGCTTTCGCAATCAATCGTTCCCAGACTGTGTCAACTTCCGTCGTCCGCTCGAGAAACGTTAAGTTGGGCATGACCTGTCCGTTGTTGTGGTCGGCGTTAATTGCCTCGGGAAGAAAGTGAACGCTTGCATCGCAGAACAGGAACTGCGCGCCACCAGGATGTTGGCTGCTGAACCCGCGTCGCGCCCACCCTCGGTTAAAATGGTCAGTAAGATTAATGCGGGGCCGCCCGATTCCGATTACGGAAGTTCGCGTATCGGAGCCCTGCGGCACGCTCGAGTCCGAACCTCCCGAAATGCTAGGGTTCGCACCATTACTTCCATTGCGACGCGGAATTCCGAATACATTTCCGGCCCCAGCTCGAAAAATAATGCTGGTGCCACCACCCGTCAATAGATTCGGACGCGTCTTGAATTGCCAAACTCGTTCGCCAACCGCAATCGTGCTGCTGGTGCCATCCTGAATCGACGCGAAGTTGTTGCCCTTGTTCTCGACAAAGACCCCCCGCTCGACAGGCAGGCCACCCTCGGCGTCCGTTGCATAGGTTGAACTTGCTGCAATGTAATTGGATGTCGACGTGTAGTGAATCGGAAGATTTGGCACCAGAACAGGGCCGATACCAATCCGTCTCGCGACATGATCATTCAGTGGTAACGCAACGGATGATGGACACAAGAAGTCCGACATCGTGGGCTTCAGAATATTCGTAGTATTCGCTACCGACAAAGCCCGAACCTGCTCCAGATGTAACGGAGATCCAACCGTCAATTGCGAGTGCAGCGGTTGCTGCTCCATAAACGGTAAGATCAAAGCTCCCCATGACCATTGCGGCCAATCGTTTGTCGCGAATAACGGATTCGTGACGCTGACCGTTATATTCGGGGGAGCCGCCGTAATCCAAGCGGGAGGGAACGTCTTAAAAGTATCGTGATAGTTGTGGAGCGCAATGCCCATCTGCTTCAGCTTGTTGCTGCATTGAATTCGATTTGCGGACTCACGTGCCGCTTGTACGGCAGGCAGTAACAAAGCAACCAAAATGCCAATGATCGCAATGACGACCAACAGCTCAACAAGTGTAAATCCGGTTCGACGACCATTGAAACGGTCCATACCATGTCCTCCGCAATTGAGAATGAATAGGAATTAGTGCAGGATCTAACGCGGAATTGGATCTAGTAGCCAGCCGAATCACGACCCTTATAACGAAGCGTCCCGTCGTGCGATCACGGACGACAACTTGACTGTAATTGACGAACCAAAAGCTTACTCGGGAGTATCGGCCTCGGGAGTACTGGCCTCGGCCGCTTCCGCTTCCGGTGCCGGCTCGGTCGTAACCTCTGCTGATGGAGCTGTTTCGGCTTCGGAACTTTCACCCTCTGTTGGAGCTGCCTCCTGCTCGCCACCGCCTTCTGGGGCAAGAGCTGCGTCGGCAGCTTCCATCACCGGATCGGAACTACTGGAAACCGGTGCGCCAGGCCCACCACAGCCAACAACAAATGCTGACACAGCGACGATCGAAAACAAAGCGATTGCCCGTTTGAACGATTGCATCACGATAACAACTCCTGAATGAGGAAGATAAACCAGGCGGCTTCACGAAACAAAGCCACGCGACACCGCTGGCCAGCTTAGCGAGACCGCTTCCAATAAGCAAGGATTTTATCCTCGTTTGCCTGGTACGAAAGAGGTACCGCCTACTGTCAAATCACAGGAGACGTTTTCTCAACTGCGAATCGCCGAATCCTCAGTACAGAACCCCGTGATCCATGGTACGGACCCGCGCTCGGTCAATCGCACCCCTCTCATGAGCCACCATTTTCTTCCTCAGGCTTCGCGACTGGGTGAAGTTTGAAAAAGAAACGCATCCCACGTGTAAAGAAGCTGCATTCTTCTGTGTTGCCCAGCGATCCCGAAGCGAGCGTAATAGCGCATGGCTGAGGCGGACCTAGAACTCAGCCTGCAAGAAGAGTAACGTGAAGAATTCGCTACCCGCATCAGCCACGTCAGGGGTACCAAAATGGGTCGCCGCGCTCTCAAGGCAGTGGATCCTTCGATCGATCTTTCATCATTCCTCTATACGTTGGAAGAGCTGCCAGAACCATTGGTCGCTTCGGATCTGTTCGGACGTGAAGCTCCGTTCGAAGTCGAACTCGGCAGCGGCAAGGGGCTGTTCATGCAAACTGCTTCTGCGGCGCATCCAGAGCGGAACTACCTTGGCATCGAGATGGCTCACAAGTATGCCCGTCATGCGGCGGGGCGGCTCGCGAAACACGGCCTCGACAACGGCAAGATGATCAGCGGAGACGGCTTGCGGTTGTTCCGCGAGTTCTTGCCAAACGAGAGCGTTGATGCCGTGCATGTCTACTTCCCAGACCCTTGGTGGAAAGATCGACATCGCAAACGTCGAGTCATGAAGCCCGAGTTTCTCCGTGACATACAGCGCGTTCTGGTCGCCGGAGGATCCTTGCACTTCTGGACGGACGTGGAAGAGTATTATCAGGCGACACTCGAGATGATCGCCTCGGAAGTCTCCTTCGAAGGGCCGCTCAAAGTCGCCCAGCGTCCCGCCGAACACGACCTTGATTACCGCACACACTTCGAGCGTCGAATGCGAATGAATAACGAACCGGTCTATCGCTCCGAATTTCGCAAACCTGTTACGAACTCGTTACCCAATTGCGAGGTCCCGTCGTGTGATAGTAATCCGCCGACCTTCGAGTGTTGATGGTTGCCGGACTTCTATCGTCGAGCATCTCCTCTTGAGTGCTTACTGATGAGCAGGCGACGTGAAACAACTAGCAAATGCGAGGCAGCGGTGCACCGGTGGGATCATCGAGAGGTTGATCTGGGCCGAGCGTGCGACGGATCGTTACCGGCGCGAACCCGCGCTGTTCGACGCGACCGATTCGGGCTGCACCGACCGATTCCGGGCAGGAATGCAGTGCGCGAAGCGCGAGATCCGCGAATCCTTGTTCCACTGCCGCAACCAACGTCCCTTCATTGGCTACGTGCAGCGGGTCGAGTCCCAAGAGTTCGCACGCTCCGCGAACAGACGGCGAGATTGGGATGTCGGCTTGACTGATAGTTAGCGTGTGCTGGCTCGCCTCCGCCCACTCGTGTAACACCGCGGTCACGCCACCGCGTGTTGCGTCGCGCATGGTGCGGAGACGAGTGCCAAGTTGTTCACGCAGCAACACTGCTACACGAACAAGCGATCCCGAGTCACTTTGTGGTGGCGGTTCCAGTGACAGTTCTTCGCGTGCGCACATCACCGCGATACCATGTTGGCCAATCGGGCCGGTAACGATTAACTCGTCGCCTTCGCAAAGCGAACTTGGTCCGGGAGGCACTGGGCCAATAAGCTGACCGACTCCCGTCGTGTTGATAAAGAGGCCGTCGGCCATACCGCGTGGAACGACTTTCGTGTCACCGGTCACGATTCGAGCACTGGTCGCCACCGCAGCTTGCGCCACACTTTCCAGGACGCGGTCGACGATCGCAAGCGGCAAGCCCTCCTCAAGAATCAAGGATAACGCAAGATACAACGGCCTCGCGCCGCTGACGGCCAGGTCATTGACCGTTCCGTAAACAGAGAGCGATCCGATATTACCGCCCGGAAAGAACAGTGGCGAAACAACGAAGCTGTCTGTCGTGAAGGCCAGTCGCCCATCGATTTGCGGCAGATGAGTTGCGTCCCCCATTGAATGGAGCACTTCATCTCCCAACGATGACACGATGCTCTCTCGAATAAACTTCCGCATGACGCGACCGCCCTCGCCATGAGCGAGCGTGATCCGTTCGCCGTCCAAGGGAACTGGGACGGGGCAATGTCGCTGCCAAGTTGCTTGTTCGTCGTGATTCATTCGATCTATGTTGTCTGCGGTTGCCGGCGAGGGCGGTAGCTCATATAAGCCGCGCAGGCACCTTCCGACGAAACCATCGGAGCGCCCAGCGGCGATTCCGGTGTACAACTCGTACCAAAGGCTGAACACTCTGTGGGCTTGATGCGACCAGCCAGCACATCCGCACTGCGACAGAGCGTGGATTCCACGATTGGCAAAGCGATCCCAGCTGGAAACCGCTGGCGTGCATCAAAGCGCCCCCATTCGTCTCGCAGGCGAAGTCCTCCGCGCGGGATGACTCCAAATCCTCGCCATTCACGATCGCTGCATTCGTACACTTCATGCACGATGTCCTGAGCCGCGATATTCCCTTCGCGACGAGCGCTGCGCCCGTATTGATTCTCGACGCGTGCCTCTCCCGATTCGAGTTGCCTGACAGCCGCCAAAATTCCGTCGAGTAAATCCAACGGCTCGAAGCCAGTTACTACGACAGGGAGTTTATGCGTGTCGACAAATGGCTCGTACGATTCGTAGCCCATCACGGTGCATACGTGGCCAGCGGCAAGGAACGCCTGCACGCGATTGTCCGGCAACTGCACGATTGCTTCCATCGCCGGCTGCACGCGCACATGAGCGACTAGCAGACTGAAGTTGTCGACGCCATCACGCGCTGCCTGCTTTACCGCCAAAGCCGTGGCGGGCGCCGTCGTTTCGAATCCGACGGCGAAGAACACAACTTCCTCCTGCGGATGACGCTTTGCCAAGTCGACGGCATCCAATGGCGAGTAAACGGTGCGGACTCGGCCTCCACTGGCTCGAACATCCAGCAGCGAGCGGCCACTGCCGGGGACGCGCAACATGTCGCCGAAACTCGTTAGGATCACGTCATCCGTCATCGCCAATTGTTGAGCGAAATCGATCGCTTCAGACGGTGTCACGCAAACCGGGCATCCCGGCCCGTGGATCAACTCGACCGTGTCTTCTAATTCAACGTCGATCCCGTGCCGCAACAAACCGTGGGTTTGCCCGCCGCACACTTCCATTAGTGTCCACGGTCGAGTCGCGCAGCGCCGAATTTCGGCCAATAGTTTTCGTGCCGCGATTGGATCGCGATATTCGTCGAGGTATTTCATGATTGCCCACGCTTCCAGCCGTCGTCGCCGCCGAGTGCCGCCAAATCCTCAAAGATCCGTTTCGCTTCCTCAGGATCAACGCGACTAATCGCCACTCCAGCATGGACGATCACGTAGTCCCCCTCTTGCGCTTCTGTCACACAGGCCATGTGGCACACCCGCCGCACCCCGTCGAATTCGACTTCGGCGCGGGCCAGCGGGTCTTCACGCTCAATCCAGCGAACAATTCGTCCTGGGATGCCTAGACACATGAACTCGTTCTCCCTTGTCTCGCCCGTGCTGCGGCGACAGCCAACTGTCCTGCGGCAAGTCCACCATCGTTGGGCGGGATCAATCCGGGAAGACCAAGTAGCTGAGCGGTCCCGGCAAATCGCTCGGCCAAGAGTTCTAGCAGCACTCGATTCTGAAACACTCCGCCTCCCAGTACGACGGGCAGCGGTGAATAATTGCCGCAAAAGTCAAAGATCGCATTCGCGAGTCCCCGATGAAATCGCATCGCCATGACGCATGACGACACGCCGGCCGCTCGATCTCGCAACACTTGCCGCACGAGCCGACGCCAATCCAGCTGTTTCGGCTGGGTTTCGTGAATTGGAATGCTATATCCGTCCGACCCGTTCTGGCGCTTCAGCATAGGAGACGAGTCACCAATCCGCTCATCGCAAGCGGCTTCAAGAAACATCGCGGCTTGGCCTTCGAATTGCGATTCTTCGATCCCTAGAATCAACGCTGCTACGCCGTCGAATAATCGACCGGCGCTGGTCGTGACGGGCGATAAGTGGGGCCGGTTCAAGAAGGGCACGAGCGATTTAGCATCGCCCGAATCAAACCTAAGACGCGAGGCTTCTTCATTGCCGAGAGCGTCACGGACCAGGGCCACTGCGACTCGCCATGGTTGGCGCACGGCTCGCTCTCCGCCCGCTAGCGCGAAGGGTCGTAGACAGCCGACGCGCTCGAAGCCAGTTGTTGTGGCAAGTAAGAACTCCCCGCCCCAGATTGTCCCGTCCGTGCCATAGCCGGTTCCGTCAAACGAGACACCGAGCACTTGTCGATCTTGCCAGCCTTGTTCACACACACCTGCCGCGATGTGTGCATGATGATGTTGGACTGGTGCGACGGAATTCAACTGATCGCCCTGCCATTGAGAAGTGAAATACTCAGGATGCATGTCGCCAACAAATTTGCAGTCGTCGATGCCATACAATTCAGATAGACCGCTCACTTGTTCCACAAACCGCTGGCGAGAGTTCAACGAATCGAGATCGCCCAAATGCGGCCCCAGCACAGATTGAACGCCGTTGCTCAGCGCAAGCGAGGTCTTCTGATGCCCGCCGAGTGCGATCAACGGTTCGTCAGTTGTAATGTCGAGCGGCAGCGGTACGTAGCCTCGTGCTAAACGAATCGAGACGCGCCGCCCAGCCATCACGCGCACGACGCTGTCATCAATCGGTTGTGCGATTGGACGATCATGCTCGAACCACACGTCGGCGATCTGACTCAGTTGTGTCAAGGCAGCATCGGGTTCGTAAACCAGCGGATCGCCCTCGACATTCCCACTGGTGCAAACGAGAGGTCGCTTTATCGCGTCGAGCAGCAACCAGTGCAGTGGCGTGGATGGCAACATGATTCCGATGGTATTCAGCCCCGACGTCACCGATGCTGCCAAGCGCGCGCCACAACGAGTCTCAACAACGACGATCGGATTTGAAGGCTCGCACAACAAGTTCCGTTCAATTTCGCCAAGGCGTGCGAGCTTCGTTGCCTCCCCAATCGCCTTGACCATCACGGCTAGCGGCTTACCTCGGCGGCGTTTCCGAAGACGAAGCCTCTCGACGGCCTCGTCCGATGTCGCGTCGACAAGCAACTGGTATCCACCGACTCCTCGCAAAGCGACGATTTGGCCATCGAGAATGGCGGCGGTTGCGGCTCGTAACGCGTTGTCACCGCGAGCCGAGATTCGATTGTCGGTGTCACGTAGCCAGATCTGTGGGCCGCAATCTGGGCAAGCATTGATTTGCGAGTGAAAACGTCGGTTATCAACGGACCCGTATTCACCTCGACAATAAACGCACAACGGAAACGAGGCCATAGTTGTCTGTGCCCGTTCATACGGCATGCGCTCGATGATGGAAAATCGCGGGCCGCAGTTTGTACAACTCGTAAACGGATATCCGCAGCGGAGATCCACTCGGTCCTGAACTTCCGTTAGGCATTCGTTACAAACGGCGACGTCGGGCGGGACGTGAACAGACAAGGTCGAATTGGTTTCTACACCAACTTGTTCTTCGCGGCTGCTCGGCAGATCAGAATTCTTCGCCACCACAAACGTGTCGAATCCCTCGTGGTCGACGATAACTTTCCGTAGCGTAGTTACATTGGCGGCGGCGGGGAACGTCTGCGGCAACTCTTGCTCAAACCGCTCAACGTCACGAGTAGATCCTTCGACATGAACTTCAACCCCATCATGCGTGTTGCTGACGTAGCCGACAAGCGATCTCTGCTGGGCGAGGCGGGCAATCGCTGGGCGCATACCGATTCCCTGGACGCGGCCCATTAAAGTCAACCTTGCCGCGACTCTTCCAGGAGATTCGGTGAAGATGCGCGTGGCGGTCATTCGTACTTAGCGAGTCGTTTAGCTCGCTCCTCGTTCAAATACTCGCACCACTCTTCGATGCCAGTGCCGTCGAGTGCATCGACTTGCATGACATCCAAGTCGGGTTGAATACGGCTGGCATCTTCTGTGACCGCTGCGACAGAAAACGGAACGTGAGGCAACAGGTCTAATTTGGTGACGATCATGGCATGGCTTGTACGAAACATTTTTGGGTATTTGCCCGGCTTGTCGTCGCCCTCGGTGGTGCTGACGAGCACGACTCGCAAGTGTTCGCCCAGGTCATGCGATGCGGGGCAGACCAAATTGCCCACGTTCTCGATAAACAAGAAGTCCACCTGCGGATCACCGAGCGCCTCGAGACCACGACGGACCAATGGCAATTCCAGATGGCAGGCTCCTCCGGTAGTGAGTTGCGCAGTCGGCACCAGTGGACGGAGCCGGCGGGCGTCGCGGTCGGTTTCCAAGTCGCCGACCAGCACCGCCATGCTGTGCTGGCTGGCAAAACGGCGCGCGGTCGCTTCTAACAGTGTCGTTTTTCCGCTGCCGGGCGAAGAGAGGAGGTTGACGACCAATGTGCCACGCCGGGCAAGTCGTGCGCGTTCGACGGCTGCGTCCGCCTTTGATTTGGCTGTGACGTCGCGACGAATCGTAATCGTTTTCGTTGTGCCAGTCATGACGCGGTCTCGTGAGTGTCGCTGCAATTGTGAGAACTCGGATCGAGGCTGTCGCGAAACTCAGCGTTCGCCTCGGACAGCGAGACGCTGAGTAAATGAAACTCGTCGCCACTGATCGTTTTGACATTTCCACGACAAGTGGGGCATCGAAAAACGAAGCCGTTCACTTCGAACTCCTTGTCGCATGCTTCGCAATGAGCGAGCAACGGTACTTTGTCAATGACGAGGCGGGCACCGGCCACCGTCTGCTCGGATGCCAGTAGTGCAAACGCGCTACTCAATAACATCGGCTCTACCCCTGAGAGCGGACCGACTTCGACACGCACTTCGGTCACGCGATCCGCATTGTGTTCGCAGCGAATCGAGTCTACTTGGCGCAGCAACGTCTTCATTAACGACTGTTCGTGCATGTGTTAGTTTCTAACAGAGGAGGCTCGTTCAGTTCGCCAACGATTTGGCTGACCAGTTCTGGCAGCGCTTGGGTGAGTTCTGTTGACAAGAGTCCGGAAGTACCTCTTCCTGCACCTTCAATGGCCCAGACGACAACGACTTCGGGTAGACGCCCAAGGCGATCGGCCAGTTTTAGTACTGTTGGGACAGAGAGACCATGCGTGCCGGACAGGCCGATCGCAGATAACTCAGTCGTCGGCCACTCCCAGCGACGCATCTCGCCAACGCGACCCAGACCGCGGCACGCGTCGCATATCACCAATCGTTCGACACCTGCAAGCCAATCGAGCAAGTCGATGGGTGATTTCGCGTGCCGCACTTCGACGTTCTCCGATTCCACCATCGCAACAAGGCGATCTGCAACCAGCCAACCGATTCGATCGTCGCCGTGAGCGCTACCGATACCGACGATGAGTATTCGTTTGACGCTCATGTTCGTTCGATCTTTACTTTCAAGAAGTGCGTCGAGCAACTGATGCAGGGGTCGTAACAACGAACTAGGTTTTCGAGTCGACGCGATGTTGCCGCTTCGTCATCACTTAGAGCGTAGGGCACCCAGTCTCGCAGGTCGGATTCGATCTGCGCTTGGTTTTGCGACGTGGGTGGAATGATTGTAGCGTCGCCGACTTTGCCGTCCGCATCGACGACGTAGCGGTGATAGAGCAATCCTCGAGGCGCTTCGGTTGCGGCGCAACTCTCGCCAGCCTGATACGAGTATTCAATGCGAGGCGGCCGAGGGGGGCTATAGTCTCGCATGATATCGAGCGCCTCTTCATACACGTGTATCAATTCCAAACCACGAGCGATGATACTTTGGAACGGGTTGAAGCATGGCCAAGCCATGTCAATTTCAGCAGCAATCGCTCGCGCTGTCGAGGAGAGACGATCGAAGTTTAAGCTGACGCGCGCCAGTGGACCCGTGAGATACGTTTCGCCTGTTTTCTTTCGCAATGAATGCAAAGCCGTTGAATGTTCGACGTGCCGCTCTTCAAACTCGCTCTCATAGTCGGCCACTGCGATCGACTCGCCGATGCTAGTCGCGATGCGACCTTCGTTCATCGGATATTCTTCGTCGTGAGAGAGAGAAACAAGTTGGTAGTCACACGTAAAATCCGGATAATTGAATCCGGCAACCCAACGTGTCGTTTCAATTGCCGCTTCTAGGCCCCACTCGAAATCGGCGATCAGCGTCTGCAGATTGTCGCGGCGCGGCGCACGATAGAAGCCACCAACGGCAACGTTAATGGGATGTATTGCACGACCGCCGAGTACCTCCAAAAGCTGGTTGCCGTGTTTTTTCATGCGGAGGCCACGGTTGACTTCGTCGGGGAACTGCTCGGCCATCTCCAAGCCGCTTTCAAAACCCAAGAAGTCGGGAGCATTTAGCAGATACACGTGAAGTGCATGACTCTCGATCCATTCGCCACAATAGAGCAGCCGCCGCAACTGACGAATCTCTGGAGTGATCGTGACGTCTAACGCGGCTTCGAGCGCATGAACGCTGCTCATCTGGTACGCGACGGGGCAGATACCGCAGATTCGAGCGGTGATATCAGGTACTTCCTCCAAAGCCCGCCCGCGGAGCAACGCTTCGAACAGCCTCGGCGGCTCATAGATCTCCAACCGGATATCTTCCACAGCGTCGCCCTGCATCTTTATGTAGAGGCCGCCTTCGCCTTCAACACGAGTCAGAGCGGTGACTTTGATGGTACGCTCGGTCACGTTGTCGACTCCCTGGATGCCTCAAGGCGTTCACTCTCCGCACGAAATTCTGGTGCGTATCCGTTGAAGTTGCGGAGACTATCGACGACTTGCTCACGCGGTACGCCGCTCGATTCGAACTGGCCGGTAAGGCTCACGAGATTCGGTTGTGCCGCCGGTCCGTAACACCCGTAACAGCCTCGATTGTATGTCGGACAAATCGCACCGCAGCCTGCCTGCGTCACCGGTCCTAAACATGTAGTGCCTTGCGCAACCATCACGCAGACGGTGCCGCGTCGTTTGCAGTCGAGACAAACGCTGTGAACGGGCGTTCGTGGACGGCGCCCAGCCAAAACCGACTGAATCACTTCAATCAATTGATACTGGTTGATCGGGCAGCCACGCAATTCAAAGTCCACTTGAACATGGTCGGCAATCGCCGTTGACGTAGCCAGTGTCGAGATATAATCCGGAGTCGCGTAGACTGACCGCACAAACTCGTTACAGTCCGCCCAGTTACGCAGCGCCTGGATACCGCCCGAAGTGGCACACGCACCAATCGTGATCAGAAACTTGGAGTCACGGCGAATCTGCTGGATGCGTTCAGCGTCGTGGCTTGTAATGATCGAGCCTTCGATTAAGGCAATGTCATAGGGCCCTGGCTGGATGTGGCTTGTTGCCTCGAGAAAGTAAGCGATCTCAACCTCGGCGGCGACGCCCAGCAGATGATCTTCCGCAGCCAGCAGCGAAAGTTGGCAACCGTCGCACGAAGCGAACTTGAACACGCCAAGCGTTGGTTTGCTGCTCATCACAGTCCCTCGACGTCAATGAACGGAGCGATCTTGTCGTAGCGAAACACGGGCCCGTCCTTGCAAATGAACGTCGGGCCTAATTGACAGTGTCCGCACAAGCCGACTGCACATTGCATGTTGCGCTCCATCGAAACCCAAATCTGCTGCTCTGACAAGCCACTATTTAGCGCCGCCATGACGGTGAACTTCATCATCACTTCCGGACCGCAGCACATTAACACGGTGTTGTGAGGGTCGAATGAAGGCAGCTGATCCAACAACAGCGTGACGACGCCGACGTTTCCCAACCAGCCCGGCGAAGACCGATCGACGGTCGTTTGGACATCCATACCTTGCCGCGACCAGTCGTCGTACTCGCGTTCAAAAAGCAAAGTGTCGGATGAACGGGCACCGTACAGTAGATTGAGCCGCCCGAATTGCTGGCGATCTTGCAACAGCGTACAAATTGCGGGCCGCAAAGGGGCTAGTCCGATGCCGCCACAAACGATGACGACATCGCGGCCAATGCATTCCGACAATGGCCAACTTGTACCGAACGGCCCGCGCAAACCGAGCGTTTCGCCAACTCCTAGCCCGGCTAATGTTCGCGTTACGTTTCCAGCGACGCGGATGGTGTGTCCGTAGGCTTCGGTGTTCCTTGGGTCATCGCTGACCGAGATGGCAATTTCGCCCGCGCCCGGCAAGTACAACATGTTGAATTGACCAGGAGCGAAACGGTACGCCTCGCGCACTGTGTCATCGAGAAAGGCCAAATCGTACGTCGAGACACCCTCGACTTCGCGACGGACGTCGCGGATCGCCACGGTGTGCGTTTGCCAAGGGCGCGCTGCAGCCTCAGGCGTGGGCATTCGAGAGGCATACCCATCACTCATGTCGCGTCCCCTCGGATGGCAGCCACCTCTTCCGTCAGGTCGATTCCAACCGGACACCACGTGATACAGCGACCACAGCCGACGCATCCTGAGCTGCCGAATTGATCAATCCACGATGCTAGTTTGTGAGTCAGCCATTGGCGATAGCGTGAACGAGTGTTGTCTCGGACGTTGCCACCGTTCATGTAACTGAAATCGACGTTAAAGCACGAGTCCCATTGCCGCTGCCGCTCGACGTGGTCGCCCGTGAGATCACTGACTTCTTCCACGGAACTGCAAAAACACGTTGGGCAGACCATCGTGCAATTGGTGCAGGACAAACAGCGGGAGGCAACATCGTCCCAACGTGGATGTTCTAAGTTAGACAGGAACAGATCACGGATGTCGGTCGTGTCCATCCGCCGTTCGATCTGGTCAACAGCTTGTTGTCTAGCCGTTTGTCCAGCTTGTCGCTGCTGGATCGAAGCATCATCGCTTTCCAATGCCGACAGTATTTCCGCTCCCTCGGCGGTGGCCGCTTCGATGATGAAGCCGTTGGCGATTTCTGTCAGGGCTAGGTCATACCCACTCGTACACTTCGGTCCCGTTTCCATCGACGTGCAGAAGCAAGTCCGTGCCGCTTGTGTGCAGTTCACGGCAATAAGCAACGCGTTATCGCGCCGCTGTTGATAGATCGGATCGACGTACGGTCCGGGCATAAAAACGCGATCCTGCACTCGAATCGCTGCCAACTCGCAAGCTCTCACACCTAAGAATGCAAACTTTGCTGGTTCAGGTTCGACTGCCTGAAACTGCCAACCAGTTTCTGTTTTGTCTGCTTTGGATACCGTCGCCTGAGGAGGAAACAAAAATCGCTTCCACGAATGCGGCCCAACGACGTAGCCAAACAACGCCTCGTCGTCGCGGCGCTGAAGCCGATACTGACCGGGTGCCTGCTCGTCCGTCCAACCTCGTGGCAGGTCATCGACGGAGCGAATTCGATCATAGACAATCGCTTCCTGGTCGATAGTCGGGCCCACCACGGTGAAGCCTTGTGACTCTAGTACTTCGAAGATACGTGCGAATGCTGCCTCGGTGAGAAACCGCTCGTTCGTTCCCATTTCGGTTGCCGTGGCCATGCTTCTCAATCCGCTTGTTGGGTCGGAATTAATGACGGAGCATCGGCGAACAGATCCAAAAGTTGCAATCGTGTCGCAACGAGTCGTTTGGAGAGTGCGTCCGCCATTTGTCGCATGAGAAGGAATCCGAAATCGCGATCCGCTTCGCACAGTTCCCGGAGTCGATCTGCAGACGCTACAACGACGTCAGAATCTTCAATGGCAATTGCACCGGCTGTCATCTTGCCCTGACCTAACAAGGCCGACCAGCCAACCATTTCGCCTGCGCCGAGTGTGAGAATCCGAACGGCACCACGCCCAGGCACGTTCATCTCCAATGCCAAGCGACCGCTCCGAATGAGATAAAGATTGTTGTTCGTACTGCCGTCGCGAAAAACGACTTCGCCAGCAGCCACGCGTCTGACGGTCGATTCCTCGGCCAAGCGACCAAGTCCTTCCACCGGCAAGACCGCGGAAAAACGCAGTTCTTGCAGAATGAATCTGAGTTGGTCGGCTTCCATGATCTTCGTTCCTGCGATGACTGCACAAACTCAAGGTGACCAATCGTGGCGTCTACCGCGTCGCTAATCAAGCCACCAAGCTGAACAAAACATCAACGTTCCTTAGTTCGCTCCCGAGCAGAGTCTGCAAACCGTGTGCCGTGAGAATTCGCTGGAAACGTCTGGGAAGTGGTGTTAGTGCCCACAGGATCGAACGATGGAGTTGGAGAGCAAGGTGCGAAACGGCTTCCGAGAACCAGCATTCGATCGACGTCGTGAACTTTCGGTTGTATGGCAGGCGTTCACTTTGTCTTAATCGGCGATTTAAATTGAATTCCATCGCCGTAGCGTTCGCGGACATGCGAGTCTTCTGGGAATCGCCCTGATAGCCCAACTGCCACAAGCAGTGATGAAGGCGACCCGGTTGTTTCCAGCGCACAAGCTGCTTGGCGCGTAAACGCCGTCGAATCCATGCCATCAAGTCACGAAAGCGTCATTGCTAGTTGGCCATTTTGAAATAGTTCGCAAAGCCTCGCAGCATCGCGTTCAGATCCGTAATGACCTTCTCCGTGGATGGCGCAAGATCGCGGACAGGTAGCGACAGGGTTCGCCAGCTTCGGCGGTTAAACAAAAGAAAGAGCCAGCCCTTCTCCCAAGGCTGGCTCTTCTTCGTGGAATACGATCCGTTCGGTTAGGCTACTTCTTGTGAGCTTTGTGGCACGCCGCGCATGATGCAGTCATGGCTTTAAAAGCTCCTTGGGCACCTTCTGCGTCTTTGGCTTCGATCTTCGCCAAGACTACTTCGCTGCACTCCCGTAGCGTCTTCGCAGCTCCTGCCCACTCAGCATCGGGACAACGACCGTCCGCCATCAAAATGTGGCCGGCCTCGTTCAGCAGCGCAGCGTTCGTCGCTAATGCTGCCCACGCCTTGTCATCCGCAGGAGCTTCCTTCAAACCGCCGCCGAGATTCTTGCAGTTCGGTTGCACCAACCCGCCCATCAACTGTTTCGTCAACAGCGGCCTCGTTTTGCCCTTACTCACTTGGCCGATAGCGGCAAGAGACAACATTGTCATGGCCAACAGGGGCAAGGCAACCAAAAGACACTTCTTCATCATCGCAGACTCCTCGTTGTTAGAAGTAAGAACCGATAGCCACTTGGATCGCAAACAGTGCTACAGTATATAGCTTCGCACTCGCATATCAACAATAAATTGATCTAGAGATCCATAATGGCCGAGTACGTTGGCAGCTAACTGCACAGCAATACTTGAGAGCTATAACCATTTGCTTCCTGTACGCGGATGCGCTCGTCAGAAGTGATGGTGTGCTCGTCACTTTGCGTTGACCACTTTCTAGCGTTCGTACATCGCCGCGGTGGCGTTCACATCGTTCTGCCATTCGATCCAGCGCCGTCGCAACTCTTCGACTCGTTTACGCTCACCTGCGGCAAGATCGTCGTCCATCTTGAAAATCTCCGCCTATCCCGCCCTGAGGCACAGTTTCCAATTGCCGCTACGGACAGCATGCTCCTGGCCTTTCCGCCAGAAGACCATCGGCTACGATGGACAAACCTAACTTTTAGCTGTGACAGAGCATTAGTCTTTCTTTGAGAGTTGCTCTCGAATTAGCTGGTCGAACTCGTTAGCCTTTGCTTGTGCTTCATCGAGTGGCAGGCCCGCTGCGACACCGGGGCGTTCGTGGCCAACGCGGCTGACCCAGGATGCATGAAGTAATTGCTGACGTTGGGTAACAAGACCAAGCAATGTAGGATCGAGGTCAATCGGCTTGATGCCAAGTGCCTGGAGAGCTGCCGCCGCGAGAACCTGATGTCCTTCCTCGTTTACATGGACTCCATCGGGCGACATTGTGAACTCAGGATCTTCTTTCCTTTTTATCGCGACGTAATCGTAAACCGGCGTGTGGAGATCGATAACGAGATCCACGCGATCCCCAAGGGTCATCACCCATGCGGCATACTTCTTCAGCACGTCGTCATAGCCTTCGTAGATCGCGAACCACGCGTACTTCTCCGATCCCGCGGGTCGCAGACTTCCTTTCTTATGCAGCGGCAGCGGATCGAAGGCTGGCGGCGTCATTAGCACTAACTTCGCGCCACTTGCCTGAACTTTCGTGATGATGCCGTTGATGCCTTTCTGATAAGCGGCGAGCCGCTCGTCGCTGAACGGGTAGTAAATTCCGTCGTTCATGCCGTAGCAGGCGAAGACAACATCCGGCTTCGTCTTCGCCAACGCTCGCTCGATTCGTTCGTGAACGTCAGGTCGTGGGAACGGATGATCTGGCTCCGACAGCCCACTGCAGGTCTCGCTGGGCAAGCCGAGATTGATCAGCACTGGAACGGACTTCGGATTCGCCGTGCGCAGTTGAGCTTCGATACGACTAATGTAATGCCCCGCGTGCGTGATCGAATCACCAAGGAACAACACGCGTTTACTGGAGGCAACTAGATCGGCATGGTCCGCCGCTTCCGCGTTGCTGACGAACAGTACCAAGCTAAGCGCGAGCATCGTCTTCTGTATCATGGTTCAGCTCCCGGACGGTGGTGTGATTTCAAAGAACTCACCATCATAGCCAATCATCTCGCACTACGCCTCCAGCGTTGCAACGACGACGCACGCTTGGTGATACGGCTTTGGAAAGACGCTTTCATGGATCGCAACATGAAAGCCGTGTGCCTCGAGTAACTTCGTCACATCCGGAAGGAGGAACGTCAAATAGAACATCACAAAATGAGGCTTAAGGAACGCGTTACGTAGGTGCATCGCCGCGTTGAACGAGCGAGCTAGCCAATAGATCACCGACAGCCGCGATGGGCGATGCGCGGTGATAAAGACAAACCGACCGCCGGGACGCAGTGCTTTTGCAATCTGTTTCAAGAAAGTAGTCTCGTCGCGCCTCAGAATGTGCCCCAAGGCACCGAAGCAGACGGCCACGTCGAATTCGTTCTCGAACGGCAAATTTAGAGCGTCGCCATGGACGAATTCGAGCTTCGCTTTCTCCGGATCTTCACTCAACAATTCACGGGCAACGTCGAGCATGCCGTGGCTGAAATCTAGCCCCACAACGCGTTCCCGACAAAGCGGTCGCAACATCTTCATGCCAGCACCTGTTCCACAGCAAAGATCGATGGCCGAGTCAATCGTTTGCGGTGCGCCGATCAACGGTGCGACCAACTCCAACAAGGGATCCGGAGTCCGAAAAGGTGTGTAGTCGAACTTTGGAGCAAGTAAATCGTAACCACGCTGTGTCGACGACAGCGCTTGTCGCGCCAACTCCCAGAATGTCGGTCCTTGCGGATGAAACATCGTTGTTCCAAGAGGCTAGAGCCCCAAGTCCTTTCGAACCGAATCGAAATTAAGTTGCGCACCTTCGTGGCCGGGCTCGATTGAAAGCGCGTTCAGGAAGTGCGCTAGCGCCGCTTTGACTCGTCCCGCGCGAAGCAGTGCTTCGCCGAGTTCGTTATTCGTATCTGCGCCGTTCCTTCCCAGCCGTATCGCCTGTTTGTAGAGCGACACGGCTTCGTTTGCCTCGCCAGTTGCGAGTCTTGTACGCGCGAGCAACAACAAGGTATCGGGTTCGTATGGATTGAGCAAACTTGCTTCGAGCAACGACTGCGTGGCCAGTTCGTATTCGGCCATCTGAAGATGAGCAGCGCCCAACGCCTGATGTGCGTCGTCACGATTTGGGTACAGCGCAATGCCCATCGCCAGGTAGATCTTCGCGGCGGTCAAATGGCTCTCCTCGACGAGAAGCACTCCAAACGGAATGTAGCCGCGATGGTAGTTTGGCTCGATGTCGAACAGCTGTTCAAACTCAATCATCGCCTCGCTGTTTCTTCTCGTCAGTCGCAAGCACTCGGCGAGCAGGAACTGACTCTCAAGATCGTCTTCAAGCAACGCGAGAGCATCGGCTGCACGAGGAGCCGCCTCGTCGAACTTGCCTGCCCAATGCAGGACTTTGGCGAGGTTGCGCAGTGCAACTCCCTGTTCCGTCCGGTCAATTCTCGCGTCGATTCGTTCAGCGACAGATGAAATAGCAGCGGACGAAGGCGAAGAGCCTCCAATAATCTCCTCGCGTTGGAGGGTCTCAATGATCCACAAGGCAAGCTGTCGGTGTACGTCGATCGTTGGATGAACGTGATCGAGAAAGTATTCCGTGCCGATGCACGGATGTCCGAAGTCGTCTTCGCATTTCGCAAGTAAACGATTGCCGAAGTCAACGACGGGAACCCTTTCCCGCGCCGCAACGCGGCGAATCGTTTCGGTGATCTCCGGTAGCGCTCGCAACGGGCAAATGTCTTCGATCAACGCGCGATCAAATGCCTCCTTAGCCACATCTGTGCGTCCCAGAGCGAATTGCGTTTTACCGTTCAGGTAGTGCATCGCCGCGTACCCGTCGTCCATCGCTTTCGCCTGTTCGATCGAGAGTAAAGCATCGTCAAGCTGTTCATTCGCTAGTTGCTCTTCGGCAAGCGCGAGATGCGACTGGAGTTGAGTCAGTTCGTTTCCGGATAAGCCAAGCTGCGGTTCGCTCTTAAACGGCGAGCAATCTTTTTGATTCGACGCGGGTGTGACAACGACGATCTTCGCTCCGGCTTGTTTGGCGGCTTTCACCATCCGTTGAAGGTTCAACTCATAGTGGCGGAGAACACCCTCACGCCACTCGTCGTCGCGATGATAGTCCGACGGACCAACCGTATCGTTGAGTATCTCGTTAACTTCCTCCGCAAACATTGTGGAGGCGTCGATCGGTGCATCGTTATCGTGACGCTTGAGGACGCGAGCAAGCAACGCCCATGTTCGCGTTTGGCTTAACGCAGACGAGATGCGCAGCTGCACTTCGGGTTGCTCGAACATTCCTTCATAAGTTCTACGTTCGAGGAATTCGTTGTGAACACTGTAGACAATGAAGAGATCCGGTTCATATCGAGCCAATTCCTCGACGACTGCCGCCACACGATAACTCGCATAACTGACGCCCCCCGCGTTGATCACTTCCCACTCGCACGAGTCGTCGACCAAAGGGAGTAGCTCGCGCAGGAAACCGGAATACGACGTTGCGTCCCAGTATGGACGTCCATAAGTCGTCGAGCCGCCAACGCAAAACACGCGGCGCGATCCCGCAGGCTTATGTTTGGGAAACGTCTGCTCGTTAAACCACACGAGCTTACTACTTGCCGTTGTTAGAAGTTCTTCGTCGCTTTCACCTGTCACCGATTCAAGCAACGGAATCTGCGAGAACCCAACGAACGGGTCGTGCGTTTCGGTAACCGGTGTGATGCCACACAGCCCCAATCCGATCTCGAGGATCAAGAAGAAGGCAATCGTCGCGACGATGGCGAATACGAGCTTCTTGAGCCGAGAACGATTAGACAAGTGAGAAGTTCTGGCAGGCGAAGGCATGAAGATCCGCGGGTGGCATCGCAGTTATGGGACGGGTTCAGGTCTTCCAGATTACCACAACCCGACGTTATCAGCATTCGATCAGTCCGCCACTGCAGCGCGTGATGACGAAAGGCATCGTCACATCAGAAGAAGCCTCTTGAATCAACGAGCCCGTTGAAGATGTCCTTTCGTTTGTCGCTTTCGCGACCTGCTGGCAAAACAATCCTCGTCGCTCGTTCTGCGTTAATGTACGATGGGCTGACGAGCGTGAAACAACTCCTTCCAAACCAAGGGTCCGTCGCTATCCCGGCCGCACCGTGGGCTGGCGTCGGCACCGCAAAGGCTGACCATGGACAGACGCTTCTTTCTCGAGGCCGCGACGGTCGCTTCCGCCAGCAGCTTGCTAACTTCTCGGCAATTACTTGCCGAGCTAGCCCCAACGAACGGTGACGACATTTGGGATCTGCACTGTCATTTCTCCGGAGTGGTTGGTGAGACGCCAGCCGACCGTGTCGAGAAAATAGTCGAATACGCCGACCGGATGGCAATTCACCGTCTCATTTTCTTTATGGGATGGCCGTGGTCAACAGCCCCAAAACCGGATGAGTTCCGTCGCCAGAATGATCAAGTACTAGATGCGCTCAGCAAATGGGGGCACCGAATATTCGGCTTTGCGTATTTGAATGGCCACCACCCCGAGGAGAGTCTTGCCGAGATCGAGCGCTGCGTCGCCGAGGGTCCGATGATTGGCGTTAAACTTTGGGTTGCCCGTAAGTGTAGCGAGGAGGCTCTCGACCCGATCATCAAACGATGTGGAGAACTGCAGGCCGCGATCTACCAGCACACTTGGCTCAAGACTCAGGGCAACGGACCGGGAGAATCCACGCCAATGGATTTGGCGATACTCGCAGCACGTCACCCCAACGTTCCAATTATTTGCGGACACACGGGCGGCGACTGGACGCGAGGTATCCGAGCCGTTCGGGCAGCCAAGAATGTGTCGATCGGAATTGGAGGGTCGGAGCCGACGGCCGGTTTTGTTGAAATGGCGGTTCGCGAGTTGGGCGCCGAGCGAGTGATTTATGGCAGCGACGCCGGCGGGCGAAGTTTCTCGTCTCAACTGGCGAAAGTCTATGGCGCGGAGATTTCGGAAGCAGGAAGAAGACAGATCCTTGGTGGTAATCTACGCCGTATGCTGACCCCCATTCTGCGTTCCAAAGGAGTCAACGTATGATCGTCGATGTGAACGTGAATCTTTCTCGATGGCCCTTTCGGAGACTGCCGCACGATGAAACTTCACGACTGGTCAAGAAGCTCCAACAGTGCGGCGTTTCCCAGGCCTGGGCGGGAAGTTTTGACGGAGTCTTGCACCGTGATATCGCCGACGTAAATCGCAGGCTGTCTGAGGATTGTCGACGGCATGGAGACGGGTTGTTGCTTCCGGTTGGTAGCGTCAACCCATCGCTCCCAGATTGGGAAGAAGATGTGCGTCGTTGCGCCGAGGATCACCGTATGAAAGTGATTCGATTACATCCCAACTATCACGGATACGGATTCGACTCCGACCTGTGCGACCAGTTACTGGCCGAGGCACAACGGTTTCGGCTGATCGTGCAAGTGGCCTTGAAGATGGAAGACGTACGGACGAATCACCCGCTGATGGTCGTCCCGACCGTCGATGCCACGCCGCTTGCTGCGTTGGTCAAACGGCATCCCAATGTGCCGCTGATCGTGATGAATAACTACGGTTCCGTCCGGGGAGACGCCGCCGCGCAACTGGCCGAAGCGGGAAACGTCTATTTCGAAAATTCTCATGCCGAGCAAGTCGGTGCTTTGGAAAAACTGACGAAGGACGTGCCTCTAGAACGTCTTTTATTCGGGTCACATTTTCCATTCTTCAATCTGGAGGCATCGCTGTTCAAGTTCCGAGAGTCAGCTCTCGGTGGAGCAATCACCGAGGCAATACAGCACAAGAACGCCGAAGAACTGCTGGGCGACCGTTAATCAACAGATCGCTGCGAATCGGCGGCCAGTCTCCTCCAACTCAGGAAACTATCAAAGTTACCGTCATTCTTGGAACTCAACGCGTGTGCCAATCGTCCGTCAGTGGTTTTGCTCCGTTGAGTTCTCCGTAGCCAGCGCCGGTGGTTCCCGGAGGGTTGGCACCGCGGTATCGCGGATCTATCGGATCGCTTGCCGGTTGCCAGCGGACGTCGCAGGAAAGGCGAACTCGACCGATGTCCGAGCAGTTGTCCAGTGTTCCATGCAATGTGACCATATCGAAGACGATCAGGTCACCGAGGCCAAAGCATGAGGTCAAAAGACGAGCGCTTCGATTTTGAACGAACCGGACCGTGTCCTCCATGATCTGAACCGTTGGTGATTCTGACGAGTCGTAGTCGATCTGCCGGATCGGGTCGATCAAGTCGTTGAATTGATTTGAGCCTTCGGCAATCATCAGCGGACCATCGGTCAGCGGGATGTCGCCCAACGCCAGCCAAGCCGTGTAAACACGATTCGATCCACGCGCGAAGAATGGTAAGTCATAGTGCAAACGTGTGCTGACCCCTGGGCGACCCGGTCGCAGGAACATGAAGTCGTGAGCCTGCGCCGGCTCGCCAACCAACAACGTCATGACAGCCTCCATCTGCTTCCCATGTGTCGCGTCGCGTAGCGCCGGACCGCTACATACACTGCGCCAAAAGTCGCCAAGATCATTAGCGAGTGCTCGCCGCTGACTTTCTCCCGTCGCGATACCATCGATAGCTGGTTGTTTGATTTCCCCGATTTGGACAAGACGGTCAAACACTTCTTCGCGAGCCGATAAGATAGTCTCTCGATCGACCATTCCTCGCAGTAGCACATAGCCGTCACCACAAAGACGCTCACGCAATTCCTGGGGTCGACCTAACCGTGATGTGCTGTCTACGAGTTCTCCTCGCAATTCGTCTGGCACTCGACGTCCCTGCGCAATTGCGTCAACCATAAAGCGATCTCAGCTAATACTCTTACGTATCTCGGCGAGGACTTACGATGCGACACAAAACGTGAACGCGATAGTGTAACAGATTATATGAAATAGCCATTAAGGCGGATACATGCGCCACACAACGGTGGTGTCCTAAAGTTGAGGGGCCGTTAGATGTCGCGTTCATACGGCAACTCGGCGACGAGGCCGAAGAGCCAGAAGTAGTAACGTCTGCTCCTGCGCACTATTACTAACGTCCTAGGATTCATCTCTTCGAAATCAACAGATAGGATCAGTGGTGCGACTGCGGCGTTTTTCTTGACCTTCGGTCGGTTATCCACCTGTCGCTTCGTCGGTCCCCAGCAGGTCACGTAGCGTGCCAGTCACAGACGTCCTGACGGAGAATCGTAGTCGCCAGCGGTTCGGAGTCATGTCCGATGCCTACGGAAAATCGATCTGTGAAATGTACCAGAATAGCCATATAAAAAAGACAGCGGCGATGCTGATGGAGAGCACCCAGTCACGTCGGGTCGGCCCGATCAGGGCTCGCTTCCGAGGGGCTTGTTCTACGGCTTCCTCACGCAAAGGCGGCTGATGCAGTTTCGCGCTCGCTGGACATCGGGGCATTGTACCGATTCGGCAATTCGAAGCGGCAGGAAAAGGCGAGGCATACAATCGCGGGTGCGAGCGCCAAAAGGGTAGCGTCAAAACGAGATAACGCTTTAGGCGGCGAATTTCGAACGCTGCGGATTTGCTGCTACAATCCATCGCATCGACCGATGTCGCGGCAAGCTTGCCTAGCTTAACCGTAAACTGCGACAGGTAGATCGGTGGAAACATTACGTTAGGCGACTCAGATGGCTTTTGTTCTCTGCGATAAACATGGCGGACATGTCGCGCCGCTCGTTTGCCCGCATTTGCAGGACGATGTCATCAATCAACGTCCGATTGCGTCTGTCATTCGCGTGGACGCCGAATACCTCGGTGAGCCTGCGTGGTCCGTGCAATTGTGCCCAGCTTGTGCCACCGAGCACCGCATCTCTGAATCCACATTGTTACCTGGCGATGATGGCTTGGATGCAGTCTTTGAATTCGACCAACAATCCGTATGCCAATTTTGCTTCAATGAATTGCCCGGTCTCGTCGACGCCGTTGAATAATTGGAACGTCCCCGCGCGGTTCGCCGTCGCCCAAATCGGGTAGCCGGGCGGGTTTCCCCGCCCAGCCGCCACACCACTGAGCGTGCGTTTTAACGCACTCGGCGGTTCGAGCCGCGTGTTAAACGAACGGTCACATCGAACGTTCGTCCAAGCCAGCTCTCCTGTTGACTGCCGCTGACGATTGACCACCTTGTGGCTCAAGCTCGGCAGGACCGGCTTGACGTCGCGAGGTCAACATGGCGCGTACTTGCGCGTCTCGTTCCGGCCTTCCTCGTCCGAGTGGCGTATCGGATCAAGTACTATGCCTTCTGCTGACTTCTGTCCAACACCGAGTAACTTTCGCCGACCCATCGGAGATGTGTGCCCGCCTTCGCAACTGGACGAAAACGGCTTCGTGATGCATGGCCCACCCACCTGGCTGCGCCGGCCTTGTATGCGCGGTTTCTGTTCGTAGCCCCACAAGTTTGCACTCGGGCTTCCTCCCCACGGTTCGTCACCTCCCCGCAGTTGCCGTCGGCTAGTACTTTGTCGATCGGAGTCACAGTCATGGACTGCCTACCTTAAGACTTTCATCCTCGTACAGGGGACTCGCACCCCATCAGTTCACGCCCATTCCGGGCGTACGACCGCGTGGCCGTTGAGCCGCCGCATTCATGCGGCGGACGCCTTCGGATTCACTTGGGGCGACCGCTGTGTCACAATGGTCTTTGGTTGCTCGACGTTTTTCGCTTCGCTCGGGGCGGCGTCGGGCATGCGTACCGTTAGGCGGCGGCTCCCGTATTGGCAAAATACCGCGCCCTCATTGAACAGCTCGAACTTCTCAGTCCAACTCGACGCGATGCACGCAAACTGTTGGTAGCGGCAGACGGTCGTGCGCTCTCTTCTCTCTCGCACGCGTTGACAGAACACCCCGATGCAGCAGTTCGCGAAGAGGTCGCCGAGATTCTCGGCGAGCGAAAGCATTGGAACGCTATCCCATCGCTAATTGATGCTCTTGCTGACAATGCGCTGTTCGTGCGCCAGGATGCCCTTCGGTCAATCGAAATGATCTGCCTGATGCAACCGGCCGGACTGTCGATGCTGCTTGACCTTTCGTCAGAACTCAACGACGCAAAGAGCCAAGTCTTGGAATGGTGGACCGCAAACGGACGCTTCATCGAAGGTAACGCGAATCTTTGCTAACCACGCCGCCGCTAACATCTGTATGTCGCTTGAAGTCAAGTAGCGCGAAGGTTGATCTTGGTAGAAAGTTGTAGTTTTTTGAGAGGTCTCCTCCTCTGGAAGAATCCTTCCAGTGAAGAGTCGAAACAGTCCGTTGATTCGCTACGACTTATCCTTGGGGGAGGACGCTTGACCCGGTGCCTCGGCTGCGTGACTGCGGTGGGTTCCCAAACGAATTCGCGCACTCCGTAAGCGAACCGGCGGAGGCGGTGCCAAGATTGGCAACGCGCATTTGAAGTGGGCCTTTTCGGAGGTCGTGCCGCTGATGCTCCGAGAGTGCCTCGAAGCCAAACAATTCGTACAACGCAAGGAGAGGAAACACGGCAAGTCGCGAGCCATGACGATGCTCGCTCGCAAGATCGGCCGCGCCGTTTATCAGATGCTGAAGCGAAAGGAGGCCTTTGACATAGCGAAGTTCCTTGCCAACCAACGTGGGGCTGGCGGTGGAGCCGCACGGATAACTCAGGTCACTGATGAGTGAGCGTTCAACGAGCGACGAAGGATACGATGACGCGTCTTACGGACGACGTCGGCGGTCGCTGTACGTCAAAACTCCGAACCTGCTAGCGATTGATTGGACCGCCGCTGGCGCCCGCACTTTAACATTGATGATGCGCAACAGCGCATCGTTGCCAGGAGACACGGATTCACTGACGGCGTGATTGCCCTTGAGCGCGAGCCCCGACATATCTGAGACTCCCACTTGCGGGATGAACTCCCCCATTTTGCTCGGACGGCGTACAGGGTAACGATGAGCTTCTACGGCGTGGCACACGCTCGACTCCTGCTCGGATCGAGCGGAGTCGTGGTGGATCGCGCGTGCGCAATCCGTGCCACCGTCTCGACGGCTGCGTGCCGCCCGAGGCAGACCGTCAAATAGGTGTTTGGTGCATCACCCTTGAAGTTTTGCAACCACAACTTGAAACGCTCGCGCAATCGAAAACCGAAGTGATCCCGCGAATCCTCGCTCCAACCCGTTACGACAACGTTCGGTCGTGGAGCCACGTCAACTCGCGGCACCACGAAAGAAGGGAAGTCAAAAAGCAAAACAACACGGGAAAAATATCCGTGCGCTCTCTTGACGTCTGAGGCCATATAGGGGTTAGTCCGGGCCCTTTGTTTTCGAGACCACTACAGCATTCGTCGTTCGATTCTCCAACTTCACGTCAAATCCGAAGGACTTCAACAATGCGAGGCCATTCCGATCTGAAAATGCGAAAGTGAAGTTGTATCGTTCCTGGAGAGCGCATTGATTCAGGACGGGTCGGTCATCGTGATCGGTAATGAACTGAACTAGCGACGTCACGCTGGTCTGTGTTGCCCGGTAAAGTCCGTCGCGTTTGTCAATGAGGCGGATGTCCTCCTTGGTGGCTTCGGAGGATCGCTCCCAGGAATTCGGCACGTTAGTATTCCGAACGATCAGGAAGTCGGAACGCGAATCCCCGATTGTGATTCCTACGCCGAGTTTCTTCCCAAGTCGAGCCAAGAGTATTTTGGGGGTGGGAGGAGTGCGCGATAGTGCGATGTTGAAACGAACATGCGACGGCAGCTGGCGCACGCCAACAATTGGCAATCCGGGCGTGAGCTTCTCTATGATTTGCTTTGGAGTGGCGCCATAAAGTCCGACGATTGGCCCGTTGACCCGTGTGCAGATGAACGGAGTGGTCGCAGATACTTGGACAAAATCATCCTTGGGGACAGATTCCTGTGCCGCAGCCGATGAGAAGCAAACAACGACCGCGGCTGTGCATGCCCAAGCTGCATAGTATTGTGTCATTCGTCACCAGCCTTGTAAGGACTAACGAATTGCCATCTATCCGGTCGCTTTGGGACGGATAGATGGTGCGTTGAACTTTGCTGCTTCGCGGATGAAGTCGGCTATGCGATTTCAATCACGTCACGAAGTGGCTCGGCGTTAGTTTAATGCCGAACGCGGTTGCCAAACAAGCTGATGCTGAGCGAATTGGGAGCGGCCATCCCGCGTAGTGATGTTGATGGGCTGGTCGCTTGGGCTGGTCGCTTGGGTTGGGGAAGGGTGGACAAGTTGCGTGTTCGGCGAATAGGTCTCGCCAGGAGGGACGTGCCGTCGAGGTGATGCAGACCATGTCGCCTTGGCAATGCGGACAAGGGCGTGTCGTCTCCGGTAGCCCGTCTTCAGGCGGTGGTTCGATGGGTGGTTCGATGGGTGGTTCGATGGGTGGTTCGATGGGTGGTTCGATGGGTGGTTCGATGGGTGGTTCGATGGGTGGTTCGATGGGTGGTTCGATTCCGGGCTCGGCGACTCGCAGCAGTTGGCGACAACGCTGTAGATAGTCGTGGCGATGCCGACGGGAATCATCTCGACGTGCCAATCGCGAGGAATCGTGAAGCGAGACAGAAACCCCACCTGTATCACATTACCGCCCACAAACAGCTTGATTGAAGCTGCTCCAGCCCGCGTTCTTCTCACGGATCAGATGCAATTGAAACTCACGGATCTCTTCCGGTCGCAACTCTTCTGCAGGCCGCCTCACGAAGTCGACGAATCGATCGACGTGATAGGTGTAAGCATCAATCGTGTTCGTCGAGAGATTACGGACGAGCATATCTTCTGACATGCGTGTGGTGAGTGGCGTTAAACGATTGCGGTAGGGAGTCATGAGCGAACCTCGAAAGCTGAGAGAAGAGAATGGCGATGCCAACCCAAGTGCATCGCCGCCCGTTCGCTGCGCCGAGTGTGGGGGCCAGATGCAACTCGTAGCGATCACCGACGGCACCGGTCGGTTACTCTACAACCATCCGCTGCCCTATCTCGATTCCGGCTGAACGTCTTCGTCCCGCCGATTCTTCACCGGAAGCGCCACTCGCCAACGCCGTACGTTGCCGAGCCGCCCGCTGCTGCGCGCTGCGCCAACGAAACACAAAATAGCAACCTGCGATTCGCTTCCACGGGCCCCTTGAACAAAGAATTTGAGCTTCGGCTCTCGCCCCCATAGCTCAACACCCGCCTCGATCCCCAAACCCCACCCCGCGTCACCACCAAACTACCTGGAACGCGAAGTCAAATCCTCACGTGTTTTCTCATGTGTTAGCCATGCATCCAAAGTAGCAGTTGAGTTAATCATTTGGGTCTATAAGTGTTTCACGGGGAATAGGGCGCATCGCCCGAATCTTCAATGCATTCTTGCGGGCTGTCTCATCTTCGACAATGAGGTTCACCAAAAGAGGCGTGACATCAACGAGTTCAACCTCCGGCCGCTGGTAGGGTATATCCCACTTGGAGATAATGATGTCAACGTCAGCCTGTTTTGCTATCTCTGGAATTTTCCCTCTGATTCTTTCCAGAATATTATCCACGGGCCAAGTGCTAAATCCCTGTTTGTGGATCATTTCCCCCTGAGCCGCGTGCTGTGGCCAGCCCGTGTCGGGCCAGATTCCACTGGCGCTTCTGGCTTCTAATTCCTCAACGCGTTTCTTGTCCCCCGCCGCTTTCGCCTTTTCATATTCAGCCTTTAGCTTGCGCATATGGCTCTTGAACATATCGGATGCGTAATAGGCCATCGCCAGACAACGAGAATCGAATGTGCCAACACGTACCTTCAATCTGGAAGTCGTCTGTTCTGACGGTTGCGCGGCAAGCGCCGTGTATGCCGGCAGTCCGGCAAGCACAACAGCAATCACAGCACATGTCATTCTGGGGCGTGTCATTGGATGAACTCCTTTGCTGGCTAACGAATTGCGATCTATCCGGCTGCTTTGAGACGGATAGATCGTGCGTTGA
>JACNKX010000048.1 GCA_014381825.1 Planctomycetota bacterium | reverse complement strand
GAGAACAGGTCGCGGGGGCATGGGAGCCGAGACCCCGCCGGCCACCACGGTTTGGAAAGCGCCAGATCGCATCCCTCGCTGTGACCGCCAGCGGAAACGACTTGCCGAACATGATGACTCCTCTTTGTGGAAACGCAGCTACGGAGACAACACCAAAGCAACTCGTACGCCGGTGCGTGTGGAATGATTCGAATCGTGCCCTACGCGAGTTCCATTCATTGGCCCAGTACATGAAGTGAGACAGCGTGCGAATCGGCCCACTATTAGCCACATCTGGCACATGCCCGCTGTTGTTGATGCCTCGCGATCCGCGGCGCAGCATTTGCAATCTCTATAAATCGAGAAAAACAGATTTAGCCACTCCGACATGAGGGGGGAAAGAGCGATGCGTAAGAAAACAGCTTGGTGGATGATTGCATTGGTGTTGTTTAGTGGTTGCGTGCCGAGCATGCATGCGGTCTACACCGACAAGGACTTGGCGTTCAACCCGGAAGTCCTTGGCGTCTGGCAGCAACAAAACTCGCCAGAAACCTGGGAGTTCGAGAAACGTGATGCGAAGTCGTATCGACTAATCTACACGGATCGCCAAGGCCACAGCGGTAGCTTCATCGCTCATTTAGCCGACGTTGAGGGCATACAATTCCTCGACCTTTTCCCCGAGCAGACCCACGACGCGACGCCCGGCTTCTATCGGTTCCACCAGATTCCGATTCACTCGATCTACCTCGTCAAAGAGGTTGGTGAGAAAGTGGTGCTCGCCGCGATCGACTACCCGTGGCTGGAGAAGTATGTGAAGGATCACCCTACTGAGGTACCATCGGCGACATTCGGTTCACGCCACATGCTGACCGCTTCAACTGAGCAACTGCAACGCTTCTTGATCGACAACAAAACTCGATTCATACACGACTTCGAGTTGCAAAGAACAATTCAAGACACCGTGCAGTGAATCGACCGGCCGTGGAGTTGGCCTTCCAGCCGGCTCGACGAACAGGTCGAGTGAGCGCGCTTTGTTAAGACTCAAAGAGGAGATGTCATGAACGGACGTCCTATCGAGATTCTGTTAGTCGAGGACAACCCGGCTGACGCTCGAATTCTTGAAGCATACTTTGGCAATTCCGTCGGTAACTATCATCTTCACGTCGTTAGAAGCGGTAAGGACGCATTGTCGTTTTTGTATCACGGCGTCGAGTACACCGATGCGCCGCGACCTGACATTGTCTTGCTCGACCTGAATCTGCCAGAAATGACCGGATTCGAAGTCCTGGCGGCAATCAAGCAGCATGAACATCTGAACGGTATACCGGTGATTGTCCTAACGCAATCGACCGCAGAAGAAGATATCCGGCAGGCCCATTCGCTGCACGCCAGCTGTTATCTGACAAAGCCACAGACTCGAGAAGGCTTTACCGAGTTGATTGAAGCCATCGACCACTTCTGGCTGCAACGTGCATCGCTCCCGACAAGATAGTCTATTCGTCGCAGACCATTTGTTGCGAGTCGAGCCATCCAAACGACCCTTCTGATCGCTTGCGTCCGTAATCGCTTCAAGCAGCTTACCAGAGAATTGGTCCGACTTTTCCCAATCGCTCGCTGCAAGCTAGAACAGGACCGACGATGCGTGAAAGGCAAGGAATGCCAGGCAGGAAGCGAAGCCTAGCGACGGAAGCCAAGCAGAGTAACGAGGTCCTGGTCCGCCGAGATCTGGGTTAAGGCGTTTGATGAACAACAGCGAAAGATTGACGAGTGCGTAGGTGATCAGCAGGATCGTGCTTGTCGCTTTAGCCAACCAGATCAACGGGAACCACAGCGCGAGTGACAACACGCACAGCGTGCCTACGAACGTTGCTTCAACTGGCGTTTGCCGCCATCGGTTGACATGCGAGAAAATGCGTGGCGCGAGCCCCTTCTTACCCATTCCATAGGCGACACGTGCCGCCATCACGATTTGAACGAGTGCGCCATTGACACCTGCGAGCATGCCGATGCACGCCATGACCTTCGCCCGTGTCGTACCTTCTCCAACGATCAAACTCAGCGGCGATTTACTCTCGGAAAGTCGATCGAGTGGGACCGCAAGAACTGCGACAAGCGTGACGGCACCATACAACAACGCCGTCAGGGCCAACGAGATGATAATGGCGGCGGGAAGGTTGCGCTGAGGCTCTTTGACTTCTTCCGCCATGTTGACAAGATCTTCAAATCCAACGAACGAATAGAACGCGACGTACGCCCCCAAGAACACTCCGGACCATGCGGAGGATTTGAAGTCGGGCATTAACTCCGGCCAACGATCTGGAATTGCTGCGAGATGGTGACTGCCGACAACGAACACGAACAGCAAACCGCCGACTTCGATAATTGTAATAATCGCCGCCAACCACACGGATTCGGCAAGACCCCAGGCTGCGACCAGTCCGAGCCCAATCACGACAGCCACAACTACCCACTCTTGCGGAACAGCGACCAGGGTTTCCGCGAAACGTGCGAAGGCGCGGGCCAGCGTCGCGGCGGAAACAACTCCGGTCAGAATCACCATCCAACCAACGACTCCCGACAACCAACGTTTACCAAATGCTTCCAGCACATAGTGCGATTCGCCCGCGCTAACCGGAAAGCGAGCCGACAATTCCGCGAAGGAGAACGCACTCAACAGTCCTATCAACGCGGCCGCGAGAAACGCCAGTGGCGTCAACATTCCTGCTTCCGATGAAACTTCACCAATCAACGCATAGAACCCACCCCCCACGATCGTCCCCACGCCGTAGAACGTGAGCATCGGCAACCCAAGGCTGCGCTTGAGCGAGGCTGGTTCGGTCATCGTGTTACCTTAGGACACATTGGCTCCATTGCCGTTTAGGAGCAAGTCCCTGTCAGTGGTCTCAACAATCAACGACGTGCCACCTCGTTGGTCCCGAAGGGACTCTTGACCGCGTTGGCAATGGATGCACAGCGTGACGTAGGGCACGGCGCGTAGTCTGACCAACGGGATATGGCGGCCACAATCGTCGCAAACTCCATAGTCACCCGTCGCAATTCGGTCCAAGGCAACGTCAATCTGCGTCAGCTCGTTGCTCTCAACCTCCGCTAGTTGCGAACTGATCTCGTGATACTCGGCGTCGAGCGCAACATCCACACTATCTCCAACATCTTGTTCGTTCGTCGCCTGAAGCTGCGAACGAGAAAGGTCCAACGACTTACGAATGGCCTCGCGTCGGCGTAACAAATGTGATCGCATTCTGCGAATGGCTTCATGTCTTCTCATCTCACTTCCCCCTTTCCCTCGTGGCAGTCATCGTACCGGAATTTGTGAGAATCTCGACAACTGAGAATCTCGGAACTTTCGCAACTTCCGTACTTGCAACTATTGCACTTTTCGCGCCACAACGTTCAATCTGACGAACGTGGTCCGTCTTTTGCACGTAGGATAAATAGAGGCTGAGTTGCCTCAAAAGGAGGTGTGAAATGTCCACAGTAATGAAGAAAGGCTTGGGCTCGATTGTTCCGCCACCGGCCAAGGAGTCGCGCGACGACAAGCAGCTTCGACATGATCGTTGGACTGCGTTCTTCGTCGTTGCAGTGATGGCGGCGTTATTTGCGCTGATCATCTGGTTGGCAAGCTTAGGTGGTGGCATCCAGTACGACGGTATGGACTATTGGGACATGATGCCGTGACAGATGTGCGGCGAGCGTGCGCAGTGTGCGGCCTTGCTCGCACAGGTCCGTTTGTTGGTATGTAGACACCCAACGAATTGGGACTAAATTAGCTGGAGTTTCTCCGTTCCACTTGAGAGTAACTCACTCACTTGAGGGCAAGACTAGTACGGGTTTGTCGCTGCCGCGAAGAACTTTCTCGGCGGTTGAGCCGAACAGCAATTCTTCGACTCTACCGCGCCGCCCGATCTTGCTCATCACGATCGCATCCACTGCAAAGTCGTCGGCTTTCTGCAAAATCTCCATGAATGGTCGGCCTTCGCATATGAGCGTGTCGACTTCAATCTCGGCGGGGCAAGCATCTGTGTACTCCGTCAGAAGACGTTCTGCCCGTTCGCGCATGCGATGTACGATCTGTTCATGCGGTCCCAGATCGTGCGCCTCGGCGAACTCAGGGAGTGACGAGTCGATGACGTGCAGCAAAATAACAACCGGGCTGTCACCAGAGACCAGGCCAATCGCCTGCGCAAACGCGGTCTTCGAGTTGTGAGAGAAATCGATGGGAACAAGCAACGTGTTAAAGTCGACCTTTTTGATCATTTGAGTGCTCCTGATGGTAAGAACATTCTTTGCGATTGATTAGCGTATTGTTGTGGCGTGTCGGTTATCTCATTTGCTGGTCATAATATGAAGCACATTCGGACTCGCGTCCGCGCACAATTCGCTTGCTGCGGAGCTTGCCGAAGTTAGACGTTATCACCGTCCATTGGCCGTGGTTGCCGTCGTCATCCCGGAAGATCACGACCCAATCGTGACTCGCTCCCATTTCATGAGCTCGTGCGGTGTTCGAGAACATCGCGGTGTAGTGACGCGACTCACGCTCGGTGTGCAAGATGGGCAGCCAGGCTGCGTGGGTTGGATTGAAGCGGCGAGGTGCAATGCGGGGGATCCGTTGTTTCTCTGCAGACTCGCGATACTCGCGGTCGACACCCAGCAACTCTGCGATCGGAGCGTCGAGATCCGTTTCCGTCAAGGCTATTGGTTTAGTCGTAGGCGTTCGCCGAAAACGACCCGCCAGCGATTCACGAACCGCGCGCAGCCGTTTCTTCCCGATCCCATGCACCTGAGCCAACCGACCGTCGTTGGCAGCGGCTTCGAGTTCCCAAAGTGTTTCAATTCCGAGATGTTCGTGGATGCGCTGAGCCAACTGTGGGCCGATATCAGCGACCGTGGCGAATAGGTGTTCTGCCGCGTTGTCTCCACGAAGCCGCTCCAGCAAGGGAAACTTTCCCGTTCGGATCATGTGTGCCAGCGTTCCCGCGATCGAACGACCAATTGTCGGAAAGCGGACAAGGCCCGCCGTGCCTTCCGCTTCCAAAGTGTGCCACAACGGAGCGTCCAATACTTCGATCGTCTCCGCCGCGTTTCGATACGCCTGCACGCGAAAGGGACTCGCCCCTTGCGCTTCCAGTAACTCCGCCGTCTCGCGCAATGCCAAAGCAAGTTCGGAATTCGCCAGATACGTCTTCGTTGCAAGCGGTTCAGTTTTCGTAACTGCCATTTCACCCTCCCACGTGTGTCCAGACCGCACGTCACGCACACAACCGCGCGCACGCGGCAAGGAATCTCGGAGCTACGTACTCCATCAAAGCGTTCTGCAAACGCTATGCCTCCAACTGCTTGGTTGGCCCGTAATTTGCAACTCACCATGTCAGAGTCGAAAGTCGCACCATAGGCCGAAAGGAGGTGCATCATGACTGCCGTTCAGTCAATTCGTCATTCGCAAGTTTGGGTTTGGACACTGATCTGCTTGCTGGCAATGTTGCTTGTTCTTGCCGTTCTAACACGCGTTGCCGGAGCGGACTCCAGCGACCCGCCGAAAGAGCCTGTCACGACATACATTGTCAGTCCCATCAGTGGAACGTTTGTCGCCGGGCAGTATCGTGGCGCGGAGTCTTACGTTGCAATCGGCAACAAGCTCGAACCAGACACCGTCGTCGGAAACGTCGAGGTTCGGGGAAGGCTGCATCCGGTTCACTCGATGTTGAGCGGGACCGTCGTGGAGGTTCTGGTCGTCGACCAGTCCTTGGTCGCGCCGAGACAACCGCTCTTCAAAGTCCAGATTGAAACGGGACCAACGCCTGCGTGAAACAGGAGATCATGATGCGAACGAGGTTTATTATTGGAGTGTTGTCGGTATTCTTCCTCGCCGCTAACGTGACCGCAGAAGACAAGGAGGAAGTTAAGGGACCAATCTTCTGGATGAAGCAAAAGCTGATATATTCACAGCAAATTCTGAATGGCTTGGCTCAAGAGGATTACGAGTTGATCCAGAAGAATGCCATGAGTATGAAGGGTTTGAATACACTCGAGTTCTTCATCCGCCAGAAACCCGAAGGCTACCGGAACGCAGCTAAAGACATTCGAGTTTTCCGTCAACGAGCTTGTCCGCAATGCTGAAGACAAGGATCTTGATGGTGCAACTCTGGCTTTCACGCAGATGACGATTAGTTGTGTGAACTGCCACAAGGAACTGCGAAAGAAGTAGCAAGCCGTTCCGTATGGACTTTCCCGGTGGGAAGCAATGACGAGTCACGATCTTTTACCTCGCTGGCAGTTCAGCCTTTTCAACTTGCTGATTGTTACTAGCGTTGTTGCCGTGGTGTTGGCTATGCCATCGATTGCGTTCTTTTTATTGACGCTAGTGGGGACGGCGTGCGGTATTCGATTCGCTTGGCGGCACCGGCTTGCAGGCGCTTTGGAATCGGTCGTGGGTGCAGGAATCGGCGGTTTTGCCGGCGTCGTCATAACACTGATTGAAGCCTACACATCCAACAAGCCGTTTGAAGATTCTGGACTCGGGTTTTTTGGAACCTTGGCGTTGGCTACGCCACTCGTTGTACTCATTGGAACAATTACCGGCGTGGTGGCTTGGCTCGCGGTAGTCGGTTGCCGCGAGGTCATCTCAAGATCTTGCGTTTCAGCCTCTCCTGATACGCCGACACGTGTCCCACCGCTCTAGCGACTCCAGATCACACTCGCGTAACACATCTCGAAAGATCAAGGTAGCACGCTAAAGGTGAGCCAAGCCACAGACGACTTCTCGCGGCGCAGGCAACGGATGGTCGACGTTCAGCTTCGCGCTCACGGAGCAGCTTGCCGGAGGCGGCCGCATCGTGATCCCGGTCGGCAAGTACAGGACGAGCCAATACTTATACCGCTTTCGTCGCAAGGGTGATGAAGTACTCACAGACGACTTGGGCGCGTTCGCCTTTGCGCCTCTGATTGGAGACGAAGGCTGGCATCTTGTGTAACTCGCCAACGCTATCGAATTTCCACACTACGCAAAAACTTCGCCGCATCTTCGGGCAGCATCGTGTTGATCGACATGCCGCTCCCCAGTTCGAATCCGGCCGGAGTCGTTAGACGCGGCAGGATCTGAATGTGCCAAGAAAAGAACTCTGAATCTTCTTCGCCCCGAGGAGCTGTGTTAATCGTCAGGTTGTAGTCAGGGTTGCCGAGACCGAAGTGCAACCGCGATAGGATCTCCTTCAGTTGACATGCCAATGGCTTGAGTAACGCCGGATCGAGCCAGCGAAACGAAGACTGTCGAACGCGCGGTGATATCCATGTCTCAAACGGCACATGCGAGGCATAAGGAAGTACTGCGATGAAGTGCTCATTCTCGGCAAGCACGCGATCCTTCGCATCCAATTCGTGCCCCAAGAGATCACAGTAGAGACATCTTCCGGTCTGATCGAAATACTGCGTAGCGATCGCCAACTTGTTTCTAAGCATCTTTGGTGCGACGGGAGTAGCAATTAGTTGACAGTGCGGATGAGCCAACGAAGTTCCCGCTCCTTCACCGTGGTTTTTGAAGATGACGATTGCTTGGAACCGCGAATCACGCATCAGATCAATGTATCGCTGCTGCATCATCGACAGGATGCGAACGATCTGGTCAACCGGTTGCAGTGCCAACGACGTGTCGTGGTCCGGCGAATCAATGATTACTTCATGGGCACCGCATCCGCCCATAAACCGAAAGAGGCGACCGTCTTCATGACGTTCTTCCGGCTCCTCGATTCGCAAGGCGGGGAACTTATTTGGCACGACCCGCACGCTCCAGTGATCGCCTTCGCGCATTGAGGCAATTTCCGCTGGCGTCATGTCCTCGTGTCCGGGGCAAAACGGACATCGAGCCGCGGAGGTCCGTTCAGTACTGGATGACGAGGTGTAGTCATCCGGTCGCAGTGTCCGCGAAGGTGCGTAGATCACCCAGTCATTGGTCGTTACGTCATAGCGAAGCATGGAACTTTACTCAGGTTGGTTTAGAAAGGACGCATCATTGTCTCAGCATTTTTTTGTGCAAGCATCATGCCATGCGGGGACTCTAAGTGCCGCAAAGCGACCTTTCTTGGGAGGCCCCCTTTCGTGTCCTTGGTTGGCGACGAAGGCCGGGATCTCAATCAATGGCGCGCGCTTTGCTTTCATATTCGTGGAGGCGAGTCAAAAGCATGAGTGATCCATCGCCGAGCGACCAAGCATGTTTAAGAAAGGAGGATGTCATGAACGTCCAAGAACTACTCAGCGAAAAGAAAGTCGCCTACGACACTATTCCTCACCGAAATGCCTACGACGCACAGCGCCTCGCACACGAGTTGCACACGCCGGGCGAGGAAGTGGCCAAGACCGTCCTGCTTCGAGCGGACCACGGCTACGTGTACGTTGTCGCGGTATTGCCCGCAACGAAGACGATTGATTTCGAGAAGGTGTCGACCGCGCTGGGAGGCAGCACGATTGAACTTGCGAATGAAATTGAAATCAAAGAGCGCTGCCCGGATTGTGAGATGGGAGTACTTCCTCCGTTTGGATCGCAGTATGGATTGAAGACACTCGTCGAAGAGAGTCTCACGAAAGATCGAGAGATTGTCTTCGAGGGAAATTGCCATCACGAAGCGATTCGCATGCGTTATGAGGATTTCCATCAGATTGAGGAGCCGCTTGTTGCCAAATTCGCAGTGCAATGCGACTAAGGAAGGCATGGCGCCTCGAACAACGAAGGAATGAGGAGACAGGAAATGAGCGAAAGGACATCGGGTGTGACGAGTGGTGACGATCTCGCTGCCATCCGACATTTTGCTGGGTTAGCAATGCAAGCGTTGATCGCCCACGACGGGCTCACCGAGTCGGAATCGGTGCGAGAAGAATACGCGTTGTGGTGCTCTAACCCAGCGATTTTGACGGAGCCCAAGTGAGGGGTTTAATGCCGATCGCGATCGAGTAGAAGGACGACTGAGAATTGTGAACTCGGGGGTGAATGAGCCACGTTGGAATGATCTTTGACAATTTGGTGTTGTAGAATACGACCGTGCTCACCGTCGGCGCAGACAGTCAGCACAGATGCCTTATGAAGCGACGTAATCGACGTCGCTACACAGCCCGCTTCAACGTCACGATTGGCAGATGTCGACGACCTTCGTGGAAGTTGACTTGTAGCGTGAACCGATGGCCGGGTTTCCCGGCGACGAGTGTCTGCGGCTTGGCACATGGCGAACCACGTGGCCAATTGGAACGTGGTTCGATGCGAGGCTGATGATTGGCAGGTCGACGTGCGAAGTAGACTTCGTTGGGTGTCTTGCCTT
>JACNKX010000119.1 GCA_014381825.1 Planctomycetota bacterium | reverse complement strand
TTGCTATGCTTGGCCGACCAGCGTTCGATGCACTCTTCATCGGCGTCCGGTGGTAGGAGGTGAAAGCCGAGGATATAGATGCCGCCCGGCCGAAGACTATTAGCAACACATTCGAGGTGCTGCCGCGCGGCTTCTTCGGTTGCTAAATGGCGGAACGTATTGAACGTGCAGAATGCGGCATCGACTCTGCGTCGTGGGACAAACGACGTCATGTCAGCAACGAAGGACTCGGCGCTGAGTTTCCGACGAGCGAGACGCTTCATCAAATATTCGATCGAGGGCTCGCTGAGGTCGAAGCCAGTCACATCGTAGCCGCGCGCTGCCGTCTCCACGACCAACCGCCCTCCCCCACAGCCTGGCTCGAGCAGACGCTTGACCAGGAAGTCACAGTACTTCCCGCAAGCATCTTCGATGAAGTCCGCTTCCAGTTTCGTCTCCGAACGAAAAGCGAGATCCCAATACTGTGGATAGTCGTAACAGTTCATAGTAGCCATCTCTCTCCGAGAGATGAGCCCCGTTAGCCTGGCAATCGCGTTCGATTGGATTTAGAGAAAACTACAATCGCGGGAAGGAATTGCTCGTCTTGTGGAATGAGAAGGCTACATCACTTCTTCAGTGTACCAGCAGCCCATTGAATGCCGCGCGTGAGAGTAGTGAGAAACACTTCGTCGGAAAAAGTCTCATTCGAATGGCCGTAGGTTGTGCCAAAAACGCGAGCCTTACCATACTTGCTGGTCCAGACGACAGGATGCGTCTCGCCGGTCTTCTCGCTCGTCGATCGTGCGAGGACTCTGGTGTTTGGCCAAACGTGTTCAATCACGTACAACTCGTCCATTGGAGTCTTGTAGTTGTCGGGAAAGTCTTTCATGACCGGGTGGTCGATGGCGGTGGGACGCACGGCATAGCGACTTTTGTGTTCGTGGCGGCGGCTTGTCACGCCAAGGAACTCTCGCCAATCGTCAATCTTGGCTGCGCGATAGGTGTGCATCGCACAGTGGATGACAACAGCGTTGACGCCGGATTTGTGGACCGAGGTGATCTTTCGGATGTATTCCGCGTCGGTCGTGTTAGCAAAGCACTCATTGTGAATCACAACGTCAAAGCCCTTCGCCCAGTTTTCGTTGTTGTAAAGATCGATCTGCGCATCTGTCCCCTTGCCGCCGTCATTCACGACCGTCCAGTCGACGTCGACGTTTCGATCAGCCGCAGCTTGCTTGATGGCCTTGGTTTGGAAATCGTAGTCGTGGCAACACCCGCCGGTGATGATTAACGCACGAATGGACTTCGAAGACAGATCGCCAGCACTTACGAACGATGTAATCGAGGCGACGACAAGAAGGCTGAGTACCGTTGCAGTCTTGGTCATGGTTGGAGAATCCGCGTAGATGGTGGGTTTGAAATTCGCTGGGGGCATTATGGTCGAGTTATGTGTCGGATGCGAGCGGCAGTTGAGGTCGTTGGCTACTTTGTTCCGCCAAGCGAGTAGACGTACGACTCGGTTCGGATGAAGAGCGTTCCGTTGCTAACAGCCGGCGTGGCCGAAGTCGGTTGGTCGAGCGATATGCGGGCCAACTCGTCGTACTTGTCAGTTGCGGCGATGACGACCATCACGCCGTCACGATCAATGCAGTAGATCCTCCCATCGATGCAGATCGGCGAACTGTAGAAGCTTCCGCCGATTCGCTTCTGCCAAACGATCTTGCCCGTGCTTCGATCAAGGCAAGTTGCGATTCCTTGATCACTCCACATGAACAGCCAGTGGCCATAGGCAAGCGGCGTCGGAATGTGCGGCGCTTGCCGAGTGATGTGATAGACTTCCGTTGCTGTGACCTCCGCCGCCGCTTGATCGGGCTTTACGGCGACGACATGACGAGTTCCTCCCGCGGCTCCGCTGCCAGCGATTATCAGGTCGCCAGCGATGATCGGCGAGACCAACGAGCGTTGTGATTCGCGACCGAAGACGTCGATGTGCCAATTCTGCTTGCCTGATGCCAGATCTACGCCAACGACTCCTTCGAAGCAATGCGAGAAGACGAGCTCGGCTGGTCGGCCAGTTGGCGTATTGATGCATGGCGTGGCGTAGCAGGCATGCTTGCCTTCACGGGGAACCTTCCAGTGTTCTTTACCGGTCATACGATCCAGAGCGAGTAGGAAACTAGGCTGCTTCTGGTCGTGCGCGACTACAACAAGATCATCGACGACGATCGGCGAAGTCGCTCCGCCTTGTCCGTGGGTGTATGCGCCGAGATCGTATTTCCAGACCTCTTTACCGTCGTGACCCACTGCAACCAATGGTGAAGTTTGCTTCGAGTGCCAGAGGACATAAACATGATTCGCGTCGACTGTCGGCGTACTCGAAGCGAAGCTGTTGTTCTTCTGTTGCTTGTACTTCTCGAAGGCAAAGTCCTTCGTCCAGAGTACAGATCCATTCTTTGTGTCCAGGCAAATCAGATGCCGCAAGCTGGCCGCCTCATTGCAACAAGTCACGAACAATTTATCTCCCCAAACGACGGGCGACGAATGGCCTCGTCCCGGCAAATCGGCGATCCAGTTGTAATCCTTCTCGGTCCACGTGACGGGAATCGTCTTCGCATCGCTGATTCCGGAGCCGTTTGGACCGCGGAAGCGAGTCCACTCCTGTGCGTCGAGTGGCAAAACGAACAAGGCGATGAAAAGTGCGGTCGTAATTGAAGAACTTGTTTGATTCACTGGTCATTCTTCCTGCTTTGGTTTTGCCCATGAATATCCAGGCGAGATGATTTTCATCCGTGGGTCGGCTTTGCCATCCGTGCGCGAATCAGGAATCGAAATGCCGATTGGTCGCACTACAACTGATTCGAGCTCTTCCACCCGGTTGGTTATTGCCCTGAAAGCAACCAATCGACTGCCGCATCGGCGGAAGTCTGAAGCGATGAAGAACTAGCTTGTTTCGAGCTGTTCTCCGATTTGTATGCTTGCCTAACTGTCTTGTGTAACTTGCCATTCTCGCCGCCGATCCAAAGTGCGTTCGGTGCGGACAACGCAAGAAGACTTGGCAGATCCCCGTACTTTACGGCACCAGGAAGGAAGTTGGGATCTCGATATGAGGTAACGTCTGCAAAGCGAAAGCCTTGTGTGTCGATGGCGGCTTTGTCAATTTGGCTGCCGGCGATGGCTCGGGCGGCTGCAGCGACTGGGCCAGCCCCGTTGGCGCCGATCAAGTGCAGGTGTTTGGGGGCGTGTTCATCGTTGCGAATGAAAGAGACGAGCGTGAGGATGTCGTGGACTCGGCGAACGAAGACTGTGTCGTTGTAACAGAACGTGTAAGCTGCCGCCTCACGCGGGTTCTTGACAACGGGTTGCTCGACAAGCGGTTGATGGCCGGGCAGGAATTCACCTTGTTGGAAGAGGTCGGGGGCGACGATGGAAGCGCCGCCATCAATCAAGCGGCGGACTTCACTGCGCAGTTGTCCCGAGTCGTTAAACATTCCTCGCTTGCCCGCACCGTCGGCCCAGATGACAACATCGCCGTTCCACGTCGTACCAGTCGGAAACAACGAGATGATTGGAATTTCTTCACCTTTGCTTTGGAGACGCAAGAAGTCCTCGAACAGGATGTATCCGGCTTGCTGTTGTTTGTCGACTTTGGTGCGTTGGATGTCGTCAAAGGCTGGCACATCACGTCCGATGATTGAGCGAAATGCTCCGCCGATGACTTCGCGGAACTTTCCGAGCGAGGCGGCATCTTTCGGCGCGATGGCGGCGAGCTGCTTGTCCGACTCCTCGGCCATGTATTTGGTGAGATAACGCTCGTGCTTTTCGCCGCCTTCGGGAGCGGGATGCTCGCCGTTCCACACACTGTATTCTTCGACGGTCAGCGGTTCCCAGTCCTCTTCGATGACTGGTCCGTCGATGCCAAGCTGCATGTGTTTGTTAAACCAATCGTACATCGTCGCTCGACTGACGTAGTTATAGTTGTGGGGGAAATGAGTCATCTCGCGGCAGTAGACGTTGTCTTGGGCACCGAGCATCCCGTAGAGCTGTTGCAGTTCCGGATAGCCCTTCGTCATCATCTCCTTCGTCCAGTCATTGGCCGCGGTCATGGCTTGCGGTTTTGGCGCGAAGAGCGCGGCGAGCTCGACATTACCCGAATCCACTCGGAGTAACGTGCAGTTCTCGCAAGTGCAGCCGCCCTGCATTGAGGTCGATACCATTCCGTTGGGGAAGGCAGCGATCGGTCGCGGATCGATCGCGCACAGCAGGATCGTTTGCGTGCCACCGCCACTGCCGCCTGTGACCGCCATCCGCTTGCCGTCGACGTCCGGAAGTTGCTCTAAAAAGTCGAGGCATCGAATCGAGTTCCAGGTTTGGATGCCCATGATGCTTTGCAGCCGCGACTCCGATTGCGCACTGTACAGTCCCCAGCTCTCTTTGCTTTCGAACTCGGGTCGTTGCTTGGCGAATCCATGTGCGAGTTGCCGATTGATTTGACCGCTATCGGCATAACCGAGCATGTCGAAAATGAATGTGACACATCCGATGCGTGCGAGTTGCGCACAACGAGCGAGTTTTGGAAAGCGACCAGACTTTTCGAACTTTTCGGCTCCGCTTTCAATCAGCTTGGCCATGTTGGCTTCGCCATAATCCTGCAATCGTCCGCCATGCCCGTGTGGACATAGGACAGCAGGACGCTTCACGTTCTGTTTGCCATCGTCGGGACGAAAGAGCAATCCCGTCACGAAGTGATCGGGCATGCTCTCGAAGTAAACCTTTTCGACCGTAAAGCCCGGGCGTTGCACTTTGCCGTAGATGACCGGATTCATCGGCGTCCGTTGGGGCAATGGCCAGACGCCAGTCGCAACCTTGACGCGTCGACGCAAATCGTCCGCATGTGCTTCCCAGGCTGCTGCGCTCGCAGGTACTTTGAACGGGAAGTAACCATTTAGGTCCTTTGCATCGGCGAGCCGGCTGTCGTTCGGCAATTGGCCGAGTTCGTAGACACGGAACTCTTCGCCCAGTAAGTTTGCACAACAGCAACCAACGGCGAAGGTGAAGCAGACTATGGATTGAAGCAACTTTGACGTCATATCAATTCGTCCTCGGAAAGATGTAGCAGTTGAGTAGAGTCTCGCATCGGCCAATCAATTACTGTCGCGTTTTCGTGTCGTAGTGGCTTCCAGCCGCCACCAGCTATAGACTTTTTTGGAGGCTGGAAGTCACCACTACGACCATAATTGATTGGTCGATGTCTAGTGTAGCAACTCAGCCACGCGATGGCTCGCCTGTGGTATAGGATCTTGCTTGCATGGATGCCACAATGCGAACCGATCCGAAACTTAATGTTGTTGCGAGGGAATACACGATATGGCGATTGACACGAAAAAAGTAGAGGGCCGCCGCGAGTTGCAATTCCAGTCCCTTGATGATGTGCTGGCGGACCTAGATCAGTTGGCAAGTGGTGAAGTCAAAACGCTTGGGAATTGGTCTCTCGGCCAGATTTGCGGACACCTTGCGGCTGGTATGAGTTCGGCGCTGGACGGCTCGTCGTTTAATCCTCCCTTCATCTTTCGACTGATCGGGCCGTTCATGAAGAAGAAGTTCCTTACCGGAAAGATGCCAACAGGCTTTAAGATCCCAAAGGCAGCTGAGGGGCAGTTCTTGCCGAGCAACGACGTTGAAACGGAAGCAGCAGTTGGCGAATTGCGATCGGCTATCGAACGCCTTAAAGCAGCATCAGACGCTGACTTGGTGCGGCATCCGATGTTCGGCGAGATGACCAAGCACGAAGCCGAGCAGTTTCATCTGCGTCACGCAGAGATGCATCTGAGCTTCGTAGTTCCCGCTGCTAGTTGAGCTTCGGGCGCTTTTAAGTGGCGAGCGGTTGTTGTTAGCTCCTGTTGCACAGTGTAGCAAAAGTGAGGGGTTGACAGTAAACTAAGCGACGACGGACGTCGAGCCTGCTCAGTCAGGCAAACTCATTATCGGCTCGTCAAGAGAAGTGGCAACACCAGCGATTGTGGGCGGACCGGTAAACGGCTCCGCCTTTCGTTTTTATACGCATCGACGAGGTAAGCAATGTTTTCCTTCTTCGCCAACCTGTTTGATACAACAGGCTTCCCCGATCGCTGGCATTGCGGCGACGCATGGACGACTGGACACGGGTTGCTGCATATTATTTCTGACGTAGTGATCTTCGGGGCGTATACCGCCATTCCGTTGATGTTGCTCTTCTTCATTTTCAAGCGGAAGGCGGGCTCGTTTCTGCCGGTGTTCTGGCTGTTTGCGATTTTTATTCTCGCTTGCGGTTGCGTCCACCTCGTCGAAGCGTCGATTTTCTGGGTGCCTTTGTATCGCTTTTCTGGCTTGTTGAAGGGTGTGACTGCGATTGCGTCCGTCTGGACCGTGATCGCTCTGATACCGTTGATGCCCAAGTTCTTACAAATGCGGACGCCCGAGGAGTTAGAACGAGAGATTGAAGATCGCAAAAAGGCGGAGGCCGAGGCCGAAAGAGCCAACCTTGCGAAAGGTGAGTTTTTAGCGAACATGAGCCATGAGATCCGGACTCCGATGAACGGCATTATTGGAATGTCCGAGTTGGCCTTGGAGACCGATCTTCAACCCGAGCAACGTCGCTATTTAGAGACGGTCAAGTCATCGGGAGACGCGTTGCTGAGCATCATCAACGACATTCTCGATTTCTCGAAGATCGAGGCTCACAAAATGGATCTCGAAGAGATCGCCTTTGCGTTACGCAACGACGTAGGCGATTGCATGGAACTCATGTCGTTTCGCGCACACGCCAAAGAGCTTGAAATTGCATGTCATGTTCAGCCCGACGTTCCCGACGATCTGATCGGCGATCCAGGTCGGCTGCGACAGATCGTTGTGAACCTGGTCGGAAACGCGATCAAATTTACAGAACAAGGCGAGATAGTTGTCCGTGTCTCGAAGCTGTCGGGCGATGATGATCAAGCAGAACTTCAGTTCTCCATTTCCGACACAGGCGTCGGCATTCCGCCGGAAAAACAAGCGAGAATGTTTGAAGCGTTCGAGCAAGCCGATACGTCGACAACTCGTGAGTACGGTGGTACTGGATTGGGATTGGCGATCTCGAAGCAATTGGTCGAGTTGATGGGGGGCGAGATAAGCATCGAAAGTAAGATGGGACGTGGAACGACGTTCGCGTTCACCGCCAAGTTCGATGTTCAGAAGAATCCTGTCGCGAAGCGCGACGCCGTCGAACAGGAGTTCTTACAGGGACTCAATGTGCTGGTGGTGGACGACAATGCGACTAATCGCTTCATCTTGGAAGAGATGACATCGATTTGGGGTATGAAGCCGACTGCGGTCGAGAGCGTCGACGAAGCAGTTCAAGCGATGGAGCGAGCCAAGAATGCAGGCAAGCCGGTCGAGCTTGTCTTGACCGATATGTTCATGCCTAAGCGTGATGGCTTGGAGCTAATCGAGTGGATACGAAGTCGGACAGATTTTGAAAAGGCACATGTCATCATTTTGAGTTCTGGACCGACACCGGAGCATCGTGCGCGAGCGAAGGCGTTGGATGTCGCTTCGTATCTCACAAAGCCCGTTCGACAATCAACCTTGTTCGACGCAATCGCTCTCGCGATAGGTGCGGACGAGGCTTTTACTAAGTCAGCGAAAGTGCCGGAGGACTCGATAGCTGCGGCGAGCTTCGATCGGTCGCTTCGGATTCTGTTGGCTGAAGACAATCCCGTGAACTAATTGACGGCCACGACGATGCTCGAGAAGCTTGGGCACGAGGTCGTTGTGGGGAACAATGGCCGCGAGGCCATCGAACGGTTGTCGGAGCAGGACTTTGACCTGGTCTTCATGGATGTACAGATGCCGGAAATGGACGGAATGACCGCGACCGGGAAGATCCGAGAGAGAGAGCAAGGTTCAACAGCTCACATGCCGATCGTTGCGATGACCGCTCACGCCATGAAGGGCGACAAAGAGAAATGTATTGAAGCCGGGATGGACGATTACATATCGAAACCGATCCGACGAGCAGAGTTGTCGAAAGTCCTCCAGCGAGTCGCAGAGCGTTTTCTGGCAACAAGCGAACCGACGCCCGACGATGAGTCTGATTCGGAAACTGAGGAGAGTAACGCGATGATTTTGGATGCAGTGGCATTAATGGAAGAGTGTGACAACGACAAAGACCTGCTTTCGCGGATGCTTGAAATCTACGATCGCGATTCGGCAGAGCGATTGCCTCGATTGCGCGCGGCTGTTGAAAGCGGTGATGGCGAGGCGGTAAAAGCAGAAGCTCATGCATTGAAGGGAGGAATTAGTACGTTCTTCGCTGGCCAAGCCTATGAAACGGCGTACAAATTAGAAACAATGGGTGGCGACGGCGATTTGAGTGAAGCCAAGGCAGATCTCGCGACGTTGGAGGATCAATTGCGAGTCTTACGGCAGCGACTCGGTGATTTAGTCATTTCGTAAATTGAATCCACACGGACAATATCGAGACTGTCGAATGGCGGACGAAGAAGACGATAAACGCCTCGCTGGCGCACCGATTCAAATTGACCAAACGATGGACGCTCAGTTCGTTGTGAATCAGTTTGGAGAAACGGTTGGCTATACGTCGACCGCCGGCTCTAGTCCTTCGATGAGCCGAAAATCTGACATCAGCGTTCCCGATCACATCGGTCGTTACGAGATCCGCGGAATTCTTGGTCGAGGCGCCTTCGGAGCCGTCTATCGGGGATACGATAACCAATTGGACCGCGAAGTCGCGATTAAAGTGCCGCTGCTAGATGCAAAGGAGGCACCGGAAGAGAACTTTCTCGGTGAGGCACGCCAGTTGGCGCAGCTAACACATCCGAGCATTGTCACGGTTCACGACGTCGGAATTGAGAACGATCTGTGCTACATCGTATCGGAGTATTTGGTCGGACAGGATCTTAATCATTGGATTAAGGGCCGTGAACTGTCTTGGCAAGACGCTGTTGGCATTGTCGTGTCACTTCTTGAGGCTCTGGACACAGCACACGCGAGCAGCACCGTCCATCGCGATGTTAAGCCTGCCAATATCATCATGACAAAACGCGGTGATGACTTCGTCCCGGTGTTGGTCGACTTTGGATTGGCGGTCAGCGAAGTTACTACGGGCACGAATCTGGGCCGGCGTGGACGGATCGCGGGGACTCCGAACTACATGGCACCGGAGCAAGCACGTGGCGAAGGACATCGGATCGATGGGCGTACCGACATTTATGCGGTGGGAGTGATCCTGTATCGCATCTTGAGCGGTCAACTGCCGTTTAAAGCGCCGAGCGTCTCCGACTTGCTCGAGGTAGTCATCAAAGACGAACCAACGCCACCACGCCAGTTTGTTCGTAGCATTCCGAAGGAACTGGAGCGAGTCTGTCTCAAGGCGATGGCCAAGCAGATTTCGAATCGATACACAACGGCAGCCGATATGGCTGAGGACTTGCGCTCGATGTTGAAGGCCGAGACGAATCGGCTGGCTTCCCAAAGCGTTCCGACCAAAACGAGAGACAGCATCGCAACACGCGATGTCACCAAGATCCTTATCGCCGATGACCATGAGCTTAGTCGTTTTAAGCTCGAGAACGATCTAACCAAGTGGGGGCACGAAGTTACCAGCGCGGAAGACGGTGAGGAAGCGCTGGAGCTATTTAAGAGCGGCGAGTTTGCCATTGTCATCACGGATTGGATGATGCCTAAGCTTGATGGGCTTGAACTCGTCCGGAAAATTCGCGAGACGGAAACGTCCGACTACGTCTACATCATCATGCTCACTGCAAAATCAGAGAAGCACGACATCGTTGCGGGGATGGGGGCCGGGGCGGACGATTTCTTGTCGAAGCCATTTCATCGAGATGAACTTCACGTTCGATTGCGGGCCGGCACGAGAATCACCAAGCTCAATCGAGAGCTGAACGAGACGAACCGTCGGCTCCAGCGAAGTCAAGAGGCGGCGGCGCAGATTCAGCAGTCATTCTTGCCAGCGAAGAAACCAGTTGTCGAAGGCTATGACTTTGCTTGGGATCAGCGACCCACTGGCGAGTTAGGGGGCGACATGCTGAATGTGTTTCGCCTGGACGAGAAACATGTCGGGCTTTACGTTCTGGATGTGACTGGTGATGGTGTGCCAGCGACACTGTTGGCCACAACGCTCAGTCGTGTTTTGTCCCCTGCTTCCGATCCGCAATCGATACTAGCTGAACGCGACGATGACACGAACGTTCGGCTGCGAACACCTCGAGAAGTTGCTTGTGAGTTAAATCGTAGGTTTGGTCGGCAGGAAGGAAAGCAATTCTTTACGCTGCTTTATGGAGTGTTAAATATCGACACAGGTGAGTTCTCTTTCACTAGTGCTGGTCACACTCCACTGCTGTATCAACGTCAAGGTAGTTCACCCACGATGGTTGATGTCTCTGGATTCCCGATCGGCATGGTTCCCGACAGCGACGACTTCAGCGAGAAGAGCCTTGTATTGGAGTCAGGCGACCGATTGCTAATTTCCTCAGACGGCCTCACCGACGCGATGCGAGATGACGGCGAAGTTTACGGCGCGGCGAGATTGCTCGAGTCGTTGGCACAGCACGGCAGCGATTCGATCGAAGAAACGACTGCTGCCTTGATGGCTGACCTCGACGATTTCCGTGGTCACGTGCCTCCAAGTGACGACAGCTCGATCCTTGGCGTTTCTATGGTGTGAGCAAGGATTGATTCGCTATTCGACAGGGCCCCAAATCTGTTTAAGCAATGCGAACATCGCTGGATCGTGCTCGTTGAGTTCGGCTCTTACGAACGGATAGAAATCGTTCATGCCGAAATACGCTTCGGTGGACTCAGCAAAATACTCTTTGTGGTTGCTTAGGCCGTAGTGTCGGACTGTTTTGCCCGTATAAAGCAGAACCTCCTCATAGATGCCCTGCTCTTTGGCGGCGTCAAACACTTTGATGACTTGTGGGTTATCAAAGCTCAAGACTTGATCGTGATAGGCGTGCGCCAACTCGTGTAGTACGACGTACGGATGCTTCGCCCAAGTACGAGCCTCGAAGAGATGTCGAGCTTGTGGGATGTGGACATGCTTTACCAACCGTGGGTCATGCTTGTGCGCGAGCAGCCAGCCGCGATCGGGATGATACTGCATGGACTTTAGCTCTGGATGTTCGAACTCAAGCCAAATCCGTAATTCCTTCAGCTTCATCAAGCGATCTTCTGGGACAATGTACGAGATGCGTTGTAGGTGATTGGCGAGAGCTTTCAACGCTCTGTCACCGGTCGCTTTGTGCTCGCCAGACAAAAGCTGAGGGTCCACCGCGACCGTCCAACCTTCGACTTGCGTCTCAACGGGATCGAAGAACGAGACGCCGTCCTCGGCTTGAACTGCGGGAGCGACGATCCCGATGAGCAATAGGCAACGTAACGAGTACCGCATGACTTATGGTTCCTTCTAATTCGATAGCTTGAGGATCGCTTCGCCGAACGCTTTGCCGATTTGAGAGTAAGTCCGGACGCTACCTAGGTAATGGAATGGATAGTCTGATCCAATTTTCTCCCACTCTTCGAAGTGCTGTTTCCATCCCTTCTTGAACACGGCGTTGGCTTTCGTGTCCCAAAATTGATCCGTCTTCACCACGGCGACGTTGCCCTTGAACTCCGGATAGTATGCCGCATTTGCTTGTGCCATCTTAAACGCGTCTCGGCGAGGGTTTGGCTTCTCATCGTCCACACCTCCGACACCCAACTGGCCGATTACGAAGGGAAGCTTTGGCGAGCCGAGATCTTTCCGGACATCTTTGATAAAGTGAACCATGTTCTCTTCGTAGGCGAGCACATAGTCGGGATTGACCATGTCGTTCCAGCCTTGGAACCACACGAATCCCGCCAGTTCGTATCCTTGGTTCTCGTACTCGGGGAAGTGCTCGTCGAGGTTTGCCAGTGTGTTTTTGACTTCATCGAGCATCTCGCGGTAGTAAGTCCCGAATGACGACTTGACTTCGCTTATCGTTGTATCGGGTTGTCGCTTGCGTTTTTGTTCGAGCAGTCGATCCAAAATCTTCGGATCTGCTTCGCCGGCACTTGGCGAACGAAAATCTTGGTACAAACTCTTACCGCCCCACGCCGTCTTAATGATTAGCACTTGTTCGTCGTAGCGATCTCCAACGACATTGCCAAACTCCAATTCCGGTCCGATACGGCCAGGGCTTCCGTAACCCACTGTCAGTTTCCCTTTGCGATCCAGAAACTTGATCCACACATCGTCACGTTCGACCCATTTGCCATTGCGTTGAAGGTGCTGAAATTCGGACCTTGTCTCGGGCTGAGCGATTTGATGTTCAAGTAGCGAGACCTTCCCTTTGCCCTCCATATTCGATTGACCCGCCAGGATGAAAACTCTTACTGGTTCAGCCGCGTGTAACTGATGGAGACGCGGGGCAGGCGATCCGGCAGCGGCGATCGACACCAGCATGATGAACTGCCAGGAGGCTTGTCTTGACATATTGAAGGTTTCCTAGGGCGGGGTGATCGGTAAAGTGCTTGGCCCGTTTGCACCGTGAGGCCCGTTTGCACCGTGAGGATAGTCTGCGTTGATGGTTGAATCCAGCCGCCACCGTAGACGCTCCGTCATGCTCAGACAATCTCGTCATGGAATCTGGTACGCTTTTCAGACGCGTGTTAGTCTGGTTAGACGATTCCCTCGCACATTCAAGATTCACCTGCGACAACTATGTCGATAAAATTCGCTTGCGAACATTGTGGAAAGCGGCTGAAAGTCAGCTCAAAGCAGGCGGGCGTTCGCGCGAAGTGCCCAAAGTGTAATGGGAAGTTCAAAGTCCCCGAAGTGAGCGACGAGGAGTCGGAGCAGACAGACGACGTCAGCGGCGATAGTGACTCTGCGGGCGATGATCCGGCCGCAGACGAAGCAAATCCCTACGCCGAGTTTGTCGTGTACGATGACGAAGTCGAGTGGCACTACGAATCGGATGATGACGAGTACACACCGCAGCTTTCAACGGCGACGGACTTGGATCGCGTCGCCGTGCCACGCCGCGTTTTGTACGCTCAAGGCATCTTGCTCGCGGTCGTTGCTGTGATTTCTTTTATTCTCGGCACGATGGTGGCTGGCGATCGGACAAAAGAGACCGCGATCGTAGCTGCCGTTCCGTGCGAGTTATCGGGCGAGGTCGTCTATGCCACCGGAGGCGGACGAAGTTTGCCAGATGAAGGCTCGGTCGTGATTGTCCTCCCAACAGATCAACGCCCCGCGCCGACAGCTAAAGCACCCGTCGAAGGCCTCCGACCAGGCGATCCCATTCCGCGCGGTGACAGCGACAATCTGCGGATCATACAATCAATCGGTGGGGCGTACGCCCGGACCGATGCGGCGGGCAAGTATCAGCTAACGGTTCCAGACGGCGGGCGATACTTTGTTTTGATCGTTTCGAAAAACAGGTATCGCGGCGGTGACGAGGAACTCGACAAAGTCGACATCGCACAGCTGGGACGGTACGTCCAACCACCGACCGAGTTGCTGGGCGAGAGTCGCTACGAGTGGCGGGAACTTTTGATTCGCAAGAACGAATCGATGGATTTCACCTTTTGAACTGATTGGTCGTCGGGTCACAAGCCGCTTGTAGCAGGGTGCGCAATAATTCGAGTGTTGTTGTCCGTCCGAAGTCTTGACGACTTCGGCTACCAGGTGCCCCAGCGATTCATTACGCGATGCACGGCGCTGCACAGTGCATCGAGTTCCCTATCGCTGATCGTTAGCGGCGGCGTCATGTAGACGATATCGGAGAAGGGCCGCAGCCAAACTCCTTCGGCCACTAGCGCGGCGCGCAATCGCTCCAAGTGATGAAGTTCCGCGACCTGAACGACGCCGACCGCTCCTTTAGTTCGCACGTCGACGACGCCCGCCAATGCACGGCACGGTTCGAGTCCTTTGGCGAGCCCCTTCTCGATCTCGGCAACTCTTGCCAGTCGCGGTTCGGATTCAAAGAGATCCAGTGAGGCGTTCGCGGCGGCACATGCAAGTGGGTTGGCCATATAGGTTGGCCCATGCATCAGCGCACCGCCTGGATCATCGGACCAGAATGCGTTGAATACTCGATCAGTCGCAATTGTCGCGGCGATTGACATCGTACCCGCGGTCAAGGCTTTGCCGACGCACATGACATCAGGCACGATCGACGCTTGTTCACAGGCAAACATTGTGCCCGTCCTCCCGAAGCCCGTTGCGATTTCATCTGCGATTAACAGTACGTCGCAGCGATCGCAGAGTTGGCGCAGACGCGAGAGAGACTCTGGTGGATGAAACTTCATGCCGCCTGCGCCTTGAATCAGCGGCTCGATAATTACGCCCGCCAACTCGTCGCGTCTCTCGCCTAGAAATCGCTCGAGTGCGTGGAATTCCTGTTCGGTGTGCGGAACGCCATGTGTGAACTGTTCGAGCAAGAAGCCTTTGAAATGTGCGTGCATACCGTTGACGGGATCACATACCGACATGGCACCAACGGTATCGCCGTGGTACGCGTGGCGAAACGAAAGAAACTTCGATCGCCCCCTGACGCCCTGATTCAACCAAAACTGTACAGCCATCTTTAACGCAACTTCAACAGCAACAGAGCCCGAGTCGCAAAAGAAGACACGATTGAGATCACCTGGCAACAGCTTGGTCAAACGGGTCGCGAGACGTAGTGCGGGCTCATGATGCACACCGCCAAACATCACATGCGGCATTCGATGTAACTGTTCGGTTACCTTGTCGACGATGTGTGGGTGGTTGTAACCATGACAAGCCGTCCACCACGAAGCCATCCCATCGATCAGCCGCGTGCCATCTTCCAGCACGAGACAAACGCCTTCAGTCCGCACGACCGGAATCGGCAGCGGCGCGGTCTTCATCTGAGTATATGGACTCCAGATGTGTGACACGCCGGCTTGCTGCCATTCGGGAGTTTCGCCCGAGTGCAGTTGAGTGACGGCGGATTGGTCATTGGTCATTGTAATTTGGTCATTCCTTTAAGCTCTCCGCTTTCCGCTCTCGGCTCCCCACCTTACAATCCCCATCATACTGATTCGTTTCCGCCGAAGGAGCCCGCTGTGTTTCGAGTGACTCGCGAGATCGACTTTTGTTACGGCCATCGCTTGTTGAATTACGACGGCAAGTGTCGCTACTTGCATGGGCATAACGGGCGAGCCGTCATCTCGATCGAAGCGGAAACACTGGATGATCGCGGGATGGTGCTTGATTTCTCGGACATCAAGAAGGTCGTCAGCACCTGGATCGACGACAATCTGGACCACCGAATGCTCCTGAACCGAAACGATCCGATGGTGCCCGTGTTGGAAGAAATGGGTGAGCCCATGTACCTGTTGGACTCAAATCCCACCGCCGAGAACATCGCCAAATTAATCCATGAGTGCGCTCTAGAAAACGGATTTCCGATCGTCGAGACGCGGCTGTGGGAAACGCCCCGCTGTTTTGCGACCTATCGTGGCTAAGGGGCCTCCGCGTGGACGCTGCCTCCGCGGGGGCATTTCGAGTTTGTACTGTGCGTATTAACCCAAGCCAGGACGGGCTTGTGACCGCCGAATCAATGCCGCGTTGTTGCATTGGTGGCGTGAGTTAGGGACGATAACCAGAAGAAGTGTAACTGCTCAAGGTTTGTCCGAGAGAATCGTACTATGAATCGTTTTGCGCTGGTCTGTGCGTTCCTTCTGCTATTCCCAATCTTCGCAATGGGAGATGAAAACGTAACAATCGACACGAGTCGCGGCGATGCGATGATCGCCGAGTACTTTCGTGTCGAGACGGCTCGACTACAGGACGCGTGTTTGGCTGAGATCCAGTCCGCGGATGATTGGCGGGAGAGCAAGCAGCAATACCGCGATGAACTCTTGGAGATGTTGGGGCTTGACCCGCCACCAGAGCGAACGGATTTGAAGCCCGTCGTTACTGGCAAGGTCGATCACGACGAGTTCACGGTCGAGAACATTCAGTTTCAATCGCGGCCTGGTTTGTATGTCACGGGCAATTTGTATGTGCCGAAAAACGTCGCGGGGAAGCTGCCGACGATTCTTTATGTTTGTGGCCATGGACGAGTCAAGAAAGACGGAATCAGCTATGGCAATAAGACGCACTACCAGCACCACGGTGGCTGGTTCGCTCGTAATGGCTATGTTTGCCTGACAATTGATACGCTTCAACTTGGCGAGATCGAAGGCATCCATCATGGAACATACAGCCACGATCGATGGTGGTGGTTGAATCGAGGCTATACATCGGCTGGTGTCGAGGCGTGGAACTGCTTGCGAGCACTGGACTACCTGGAGACAAGACCTGAAGTCGACGCGTTACGATTCGGAGTAACCGGTCGCAGCGGTGGCGGAGCGTACAGTTGGTGGATTGCGGCCTTGGACGAGCGAATAAAGTGTGCCGTGCCGGTCGCAGGGATCACGGATCTCCAGAACCACGTCGTGACCGGCTGTGTCGAAGGCCATTGTGACTGCATGTACATGGTTAATACGCATCAGTGGGACTACGCAAAAGTAGCCGCGTTGGTCTCGCCGCGACCGCTGCTGATCAGCAACACCGATACGGATGGCATCTTTCCGCTCGACGGCGTTTATCGAACGTTCGAGAGTACTCGGCGTATCTATTCGTTGCAAGGTGCGGCGGACCAAGTTGCGTTGAACATTACGGCTGGTGGCCACAAGGACACGCAAGAGCTGCGAGTTCATGCGTTTCGTTGGTTCAACCAGCACCTGAAAGGCGACGACTCGTTGATCGAGAAGACCGCCGTCAAGTTCTTTGAGCCAGAACAACTCAAAGTATTTCAAGAGCTACCAAGTGATGAGATTAACACGAAGATCGACGAGACTTTTGTGATGCTCGCAAATTCTGAATTGCCCGCCAGTAATGACGAATGGGCCAAAGAGCGTGACGCTTGGCGAGCTTCGCTGCAGGAGAAGTGCTTTGCCGGCTGGCCCAAAGATGCGCAATATGCTGATTCGCGCGAAGTGTTCAATGTCGTTAACGATGGTGTACGCTTTCGAGCGATTGACTTTACCAGTCAGGAATCGATTGAATTGCGGCTGTATATCGTCGAGCGAGCTGAGTTAGACCGACGAGACTTGGTGGTGTTGAATGTGCTCGATGCCAAAGGCTGGAACGAGTTCCTGGCAGAAATGCGAGTTGGTTTCGAGAAGCAACTCGACGGCGAGACGCTTCCCTCGGGCGACGCGGCGACATTCAAGCAGACGCAGCGGATGCTCAAGTCGACGGCTTGGACGATGGCGTACGTTGCTCCCCGCGGCATCGGCCCGACCGCTTGGGATCAAAGCGCGAGGAAGCAAACGCAGCATCAACGGCGATTCTATCTGCTTGGCCAATCTTTGGACGGAATGAGAGTTTGGGACGTGCGTCGTGCCGCGCAATCGCTCCGTGCCGTCGAAGGCTTCACGGACGTGCCGCTGTGGTTGCAAAGCGAACGTCAGATGGCTGGCGTCGCGCTCTACGCTTCGCTCTTCGAGCCGGAAGTAACGCGGCTGGATCTGCATGATCTACCCCGATCGCATCGCGACGGTCCCTTCTTCCTCAATGTGACTCGCTTTCTGGATCTGCCTCAAGCACTTGCGATGGCTGCAGAGCGAAGCCGAATTGCTTTGTATGGCGACGATCCGGCAGCTTGGAACTATGCAACGCAAGTTGGTGAGCTGCTGAATTGGGATTCGAAGCAGTTGCAGATTCGCAAGCCGCTTGCGGATGATGCCGAGTAGGAATACGATCGCTTCTTGATTGAGCGTTCTTCTTCCTTCAGCCTTCTACCCTCCTCCTTCTTATGCATCCCTGGATCGCCGACCGCACTCGCGCCTTCGATAGCAGCGGAATTCGCAAGGTCTTTGACCTCGCCGCCCAGCTGAAGGATCCCATCAACCTATCAATCGGTCAGCCTGACTTCGATGTTCCGCAGCCGGTCAAAAATGCGTGCATTGATGCGATTCAGACCGGAAAGAATGGCTACGCATTGACGCAGGGGATGCCTGTTCTGCGCGATAAGTTGCAGCAGCAGGTCAACGGCGAGTACGGTCAGTCTGACCGAAAGGTCTTTGTAAGTTCCGGTACAAGTGGCGGCCTGGTGCTGACCATGTTGTCGTTGATCAATCCGGGCGATGAAGTGATCATCTTCGATCCTTACTTTGTCATGTACACGTCGCTGGTCCAGTTGGCGGGCGGCGTGCCCGTGATGATTGATACGTATCCAGACTTTCGTATCGATCTCGATCGTGTGGCGGTCGCGATCACACCCAAGACGAAGGCAATCTTGGTCAACAGCCCTGCCAATCCAACCGGCGTCACAGCGACAGAAGCAGAACTTCGAGGCCTCGCTGAACTGGCCGCCGAGCGGAATCTTGCGCTCGTCTCGGACGAAATTTATCGGTCGTTTATTTACGATGAAGAGTTTACATCGCCGACCAAGTTCAACGACCAGACGATCGTTATCGACGGCATGTCCAAGAGTCACGCGATGACCGGATGGCGGCTTGGTTTCGTGCATGGTCCGTCTGAAGTGATCGAGACGATGATCAAGCTGCAACAATACACCTTTGTGTGCGCTCCGCAGCCAGCTCAGTGGGCCGGTGCGGTTGCGATGGAAATAGATATTAGCCAGCACGTCACGGAGTATCGCAAGAAGCGGGATATGCTCGTTGACGGACTGTCCGATCATTACGAAGTGACTCGTCCGGGAGGAGCGTTCTACGTTTTTCCGCGAGCCCCCCGGGGCAAAGGTTCGGAGTTTGTTGCCAAAGCGATCGAGAACAATCTGCTAATCATTCCGGGCAACATTTTCAGTCAGCATGACACACACTTTCGCATCTCGTACGCTGCCGATGATCGAGTCATCGAACGCGGCATCGAAGTATTGCGCAAGTTGGCTAAGCCCTAAGGCACTACATGTTGCGCCGTGTGAACGTCCCCGTGCGCGAGATGTTCTTGAAGGGCTCTCGCGTCACGTCCTCGTCCAGATCAACCGGCGCAGTCAATCTTTCACGATCGTTTGACGCGGCACGTTCTGCTCATCGAACGGGGTGTAAAAACGCCACAACAAAAGGACTAGGGGAAGTTGAAACAAAGGGATCAATAAGATATACGGCGCGTCGAACGAGTGGTGCAGTCCTACCGAGATACCGATACCACCAAGGACAAACTTTCCGCGCGTCAGGTCGTTGAGTCGCTCGACCGAGCAACGCAACTTGCCGCAATTTCAACAGTACCTATTGTCCAGACGAAATGATCGGTTCACTACCGATTCACCACAATGTGGACAGTTAGCGGCCAATTGTAGTACGGCATGCGTTTCAGATGCGAACGAGTTTACCTGTGCGGCACTTAACTGCCCGACAATGATTCCGATACGTTTGGTCGGCCAGTTGCTCGCTTTTTACCGCGTCGTAATTGATGGCCGGCGTCGATCGCTTCTTGTTCATTCAGATATAGAATCAGGTCTCGCGGCGAGCGGTCATAAATCTCTTTCCACTCGCCGATGTTTGCAGTGTACTTCTTTGTCGAGCTGCGGCTGACAATTCGCGGTTCGTATTCAAAGTCGCAGTAGACGCAACGGACTGTCAGCGGTTGTTCGTCGACGATCCAGAACTTGGGGATTACGTAGCGAGCCTCGTTTTCCTGCCGCGTCACGCATTTGGCGTTTGTGCAACGTAAGCCTTGAGCGTTCGAGTAGAGCGGGTAGCGAGTTTCGCGACTTTGCGACAGCAATGCTGGGAACAGCTCCAGCAGGCTGGCGATCAATGCCATCCGCACGGGCACGCCGTACGCGGCTTGCTTGAAGTAGACGCCACGAGGGTCCTCGTCCAGGTCGTAGCTCAATTCGTCGACTCGGGGCAGCGGATGCATCACCTTCGTTTGTCGATAGCGTTTATTCTTCATCATCGCGGCATCAATTGCTGGATACTCCTCAGCACTGTCCGACTCGTGACGCTCTTTTTGAAACCTCGTCGCGTAGAAGAAGTCGACGCTTTTCATTTCGCGAAGCTTTTGACGTTGTTCCAAACTGAGCTTGAACCAGACGTCGGCCTCCTCGCCCGTCCACAATGTTCGTTGATGAGGGCCTTCGGGAGTGACGTAGACAAACTCGGGGAAATCTTCGCTGGAGAGATCTTCGACTTCCTGCTTGCGGAGTAAAAGGCAGCCGTAGTCGCGCGCCAACCGCTGCTTGACGTGATCGGGCAAGTCGCATCCGGGCGCGTGCGAGGGAATGATCCTCGCGCCGAAACGGGCCAATGCGTAAACCAACGAGTGGACCGTGCGTCCATGCTTTAGGTCGCCTCGCAACTCAATGGTGACATCTTTGAACGAGAGGTCGGCGTTCTTCTGTTTCTGACGATGCGCGGCACGAAGCGTGTACAGGTCGCACAGCGTTTGTGTCGGATGTTCGTGTCCGCCATCGCCCGCGTTAATGACCGGTAGATCCGTGTAGTCGGTCGCAACTTGAGCCGCTCCTTCATGAGAATGGCGGATGACGACGATGTCTGAATAATTCTCTACCACTCGGACAGTATCGGCAATGGTTTCGCCTTTTGAAGCCGAGGACGAAGTCACTTCGGCGGACGAGATGACTTGTCCGCCGAGCCGCAACATCGCCGATTCGAATGAAAGACGCGTGCGCGTGCTGGGTTCGTAGAACAAAGTCGATAGAATGAAGTCGCGGGCGAGCGTTCGGCGACCGCGAACTCGGTGCGGCTTGCCCGTGGTCGCCATTTCGTCAAGGAAGCGATCGGCCAGTTCAAAAATCGCCTCGATTTCGTCGTTATCAAGGTCTTCAATCGAAACAAGGCTACGCGTCATGTGCAGCGACTCAAATCTTCGGAGAGGCGTGATCAGCTTAGTTCCCGCTGATTGTATCCCAGTTGATTGTAACACCGCGCAACGGTGTCACAAGCCGCGTTGCGGACGGTAACGAATCATGGCAGATAGGCCCATCATTGTGCTGTTGAGCGAGTCGCCACAGCGGGAGCGACGTTGGAAAGAACTACTCTCTGGATTCACATGCAAGGTGATTCATGGAGCGGATTTGGCCGCGAATCGTTCGTCGATCGATATCTTCATTGCCGACTGCCAGAGCCAAATCGAAGTCAATTCTTTGGGCGAGGGTGCTTCTGGGATTCATGGAGTCATTGGTATCGGGGGCAATCTGGCAGCCGATGTCGCGATGCCCGATGAGCCAACCGAGCGTGAATTGCAACTCGCTTGCGGCTTGTTGTTCGAAATCGTTCAACTTCGGCGCGAGCGTGCGGCGAGTCAGCAGACGCAACAGAAACTGACAGAACTTGCCGAGCTCGATGCTTTGACCGGACTCGCGAATCGCCGCGCCTGGAATTCGGAATTGGCTCGCCGTATGCAACACGCTTGTGGCGAAAGCGAAGGTGTTTGCTTAGCGCTGTTCGACTTGGATCATTTCAAAGAAGTAAACACGGCGCACGGCTATGCGGCGGCTGACGAAGTATTACGACAGACGGGGATCGCTCTCAAGGCAAGTGTGAGATCGGGAGATCTCGTTGCCCGTATTGGTGGGGATGAGTTTGGCGCGTTGCTCGCGAATATCTCGGTCGAACGAGCAGAAGCGGTCGTCGAACGAATTCGTTCGAGCATCGCATCGGCACTCAAAGAAGCTGGAGCCGTTGTTGTGACTGCAACCGCAGGTTTTGCGATTCAGAATCAGCACGACGATTCGGAGACGCTCTTCGCTGTCGCGGACAACAATCTCCGAGCGGGCAAAGTCAGAGGGCGGAATCGAACGGTCGCTAGCACGCAGTAAGGTCTACTTCTCGATTTCTTTTCACTTCGTCTCAACTTCATAGTCGGCAATGCCGATGATTCCGGCATTAACGATTGCGCAGACTAGGGAGGCGTCTGGGTCTGGCGTTCATTCTTTCCATGAATGGAGCAACAGAAAATGCATCGCCGTCACCTCCTGTTCATCTCTCTGGGTTGCTTGGCAACCACCGGTTGCACAACGCTGACTCCGAGCCTCGGGGAAATATTCGCCGTCAGCGGCGACCAAGCCGCTCAAAGGTCAAAGAGCCCAGAGTTCGCGAGCTCGGAACTGGCACCACCACCTGACGTTCCCTCGTTTGTCGTCGAGATGCGCGGAGCAAACAACGAGTCGCAAAAGTTCAAGCGACCGTTGACCGACGACGCAACGTATGTCCAAGGTGTCCTAACGCAATCAAACGCGAGGAAGCACTTTGGTCGAGTAAAGATCGAGTTGTGGCGTCCTCGACCCGATGGGCATGGTTATCACAAGATCAATATCCAGTATGACCGCAAGGCGAAAATGGTGCTTCCGGAGTTCGACTATGCGATCCACGAAGGTGATCGACTGATTTTCATGGAAGATGATAGAAGCGTGCTTGATGATATGCTCGAATCGATCACAAAGTGAAACCGTCGGGTGTCGGCGTCAGCCGCACCATATTGCTCAATTCTGATGGTGCGGCTGACGCCGACACCCGACACGGAATGCTCGACCGCGCTCACGTCGCAACTCGCCATCGACTGTTGAACAGCCAGACCATGATCGATAGCAAGATCAGGTTCATCGCGACCGTGAAGCCTCCATAAGCACCAAATAGCGGCCAATTGCCTTTTACCGCCTCGTCGTTGTCTCCTGGGACCAAATCCATGTCGAGCGGTATTGCGAACGAAGCTGCGAACGGACTCGTGACGCCTGCCCACTCGACGTACTCGGTCGCAGGATGTGACGAGTAAAACACCGTTGCGAAGAAATTTACGGCCAACGGCACGCAGAACAGAACGATGATCACCAGATAGGAGCACATCAAGCTCGTCGACGTCTTCTGGAATAAGACCGAGCAGAACAACGCGATAGTCGCCGTCGTGACGCAAGTCAGCAGAACGATCGAAAGGTAACCTGCTACGCAGTGTAGGTTCGTCCAATACGACGACACCATCAAGCATGCTAACAGCACTGGCCACAGCAGAAACATCGTCAACACGGTCGACACGCGCAATCCAGCGATGAGCTTGCCCGACAGAATCTGCCACGGAGTGATCGTCGTGGTCAACAGAAGATCCAACGTCTCGCGTTCGCGCTCGCTCGTCACACTACCGGCAGAAAACACGGGGCCGACCAGAACGTTGAACAGAACGACATAGCTGATATACCACGCCGCATATTGAGACCAGATATAGAGGCATACTGCCATCAGCGGAATCGCCAGCACCATGCTGACTTGGATCACCAGCCGCAGCATCAACGTACCTTGGCTAAAGATCTCACTGCGAATCTCTTTGTCGTAGACGGGATTATTGCCATCTTCCAACAAGTCGTCTCGTTTGCCCGGCGCGAACAGTCGATCCGGAAACTGATCTCTCTGAATGACTAGGCCGACCGCCTCCTGCGCTTCAACTTCGAGGTCAACCACTTCGTTCCCCTCGCTGCCGACATCCGGCGGGTGCAGCAGTCGCGAAGAAGTGTTCGCTAGTAACGCGACACAAATCGCGAGTCCCATAATCGGAAAGACAGTGACGGTAAGTAAAAGTCTCAACGGGCCGAAATCGGAGAGCAACCACCACGTAAGTACGCCGATCAACGCCAGCGGGAGGATTAGTAAGTAGGACACGACAAGCGACGCGGACGTCCGTTTGAAGAAGCTGCTGCACGCAACACTAATCGCGCCAAAGGTGATCACTGAAATGATGAGTCCAAGATAGGCCGCCAACACTTCATACAGCGAAACGCCTCCGAGCGGGAGGCACAGCATCACGATGGGTAACGAAGCGAAGACAAGCACCGCGAGATGGGTCAACGAGGCCACCATTTTTCCAATCACGATGGCCCCGGGGCGCAAAGGGCTGGCCAGCAGCATCTCGTAGGTTTTGCGTTCCTTTTCGCCAGTGATCGTACCGGCCGCAAAGCTGGGAGCCATCATCGAAGCCAGGATGTACTGCCCCAGAAAGAACATGTCGACCAGTTTGCGGGCGTCGGACGGATTCTCAGTCAGGTCGAGCCGGGAATCTTGTGGCCAAGCAAAGTAAACAACGGTTGCGAGCAACGCTTGATATAAGAATAGCAGTACAAAACCGCGTGGCATCCGCAGATTAACCAGCAATTCTCGCTGTAGAACCGGATTCTCGAAGACGTACATGGCTCCCCAGTATGAAAGCGTCCCCACGATGACTGCGTACAGTGTAGCGCGGTGCCAAATGGCGAGCAACTGCCCTGCGGGCTCGTCCGGAATGGTATCTAGCGGCGATAATCCGATGGTACCACCGAAGGATGTTGCGCTTGCATTCTGGGGCAGGCGAAGCGATACTTGCTCGGGCAGTCGGGGGGGCGGCGGCTTGTGTAACACAACCGTGAGGGAACTTTGGGATGACCCCCGCAAAGCACACCACACCCCGAGAGCTTTGGGATCAAATTCGCGCGAAACGTCGCGAATCTTGGAAGAGTGGAAAGTGTGTTCGCGTTGAGACGATTGTCAAGCAACTGCCGGCTCTCGCGTTGGACCCGAACGTCCTGGCAGAAGTTGCCTTCCAAGAGTTTTGTCTCCGCGAAGAGCAGGGTGAAGAACTTCAATCGGATGACTTCATCACCCGTTTTCCAACCTGCTCCGACGCACTGACGAAGTTGTTCGCGAAGCACCTTGATATTGCGTCGGGAGGTTCGGGAGTCACGGACACGGTCGAGTTTCCTTCAGCCGGATCGACTTTCGCGGGAATGCGCGTGCCGGAAAGCGAGGCCGTCGAGGCGGAGCGGACTGGTAAAGGCAAGCGGTTCGGTCGTTATCTGGTCGTTGATCAGATTGGCCAAGGCGCGATGGGCGTTGTTTATCTGGCGCGTGACACGCGGCTCGATCGCCCTGTCGCCTTAAAGTTGCCGAAGTTTTCGACAGATGCCGTCGAAAGTGGTTTGCGAGCTCGCTTCTATCGCGAAGCCCGCGCTGCGGCAGCGATCGATCATCCGAATATCTGTCCGGTTTACGATATCGGTGAAGTTCGTGGACAGGACTTCATCGCAATGGCATATGTCGCTGGGCCGACGCTCGAAGCGATGACTCATGAAGGTGGCCGGATTGAACTCCTCGAAGCGTGTCAGATTGTTCGCGATGTCGCGTTAGCTCTTGATGAGTGCCATCTGCAAGGCGTGATTCATCGAGACATCAAGCCGTCGAACATCATTGTCAATCAGCGCGGCACGCCGATCATCATGGATTTTGGTTTAGCCTCGATGGAGAATTCGGCTCGCGTCACGTTAGATCAGCAACTCATCGGAACGCTACGCTACATGTCGCCCGAACAAGTGACTGGGCGATTGGATGAAGTTGGACCAACGAGCGATATCTATAGTCTTGGCGTCACGCTCTACGAGATGCTTACTGCCGCCCCGCCGTTCGGTGGCGAGAACTTCATCGAAGTTGCCAACAAGATCGAGCTCGAATTGCCGGTGCATCCGTCCGAGTTGTGTCCCGGATTGGACGTTGCAATCGATCAAATCTGTTTGCGCGCACTCGCGAAAGAAGCGAACGACCGATTTGCGACGATGGGTGAATTTGCTGAGGCGCTTTCCGTCGTTGGCCGGTTGCCTTAGTTCCGGCCAGCCAAAGAGAGATTCATTTTTGTGGAAGTTGTGCTGGAGCAAGTGGCCGACTCTCTGCTGCGGATCGGTTTGCTGACCGACACCGAGATCTCCGATGCGCGCAAAAACATTGAGCGGTCGGGCAAGCCGCTGAGTGGGATGCGGTTGCTGGCACATCTCAAGGCCGAAGGAAAGCTAACTGCGTTTCAAGCGAAACGAGTTGCGCAAGGTCTCGGCTCGCACCTGCTGCTCGGAAACTATCTGATTCTGAATCGCGTCGGCGAAGGCGGCATGGGTACCGTCTATAAGGCCTTGCATCGCAAGATGGAGCGAGTCGTCGCGGTCAAAGTGATCAGGAAGGATTGCTCGTCCAGCGTTTTTGTCGAGCGCTTTCGCCGCGAGATTCAAGCAGCGGCTCGGCTGAATCATCCGCATGTCGTTGCCGCCTATGATGCGGACGAGTGTGAACTCGGCGAGTTCCTGGTGATGGAGTATATCGAGGGTGCGAACTTTGAAGAGATCCTTGATAAAGCTGGGCCGTTGTCCGTCGCGGAGACGATTGCCACGATTCGCCAAGCTGCCATGGCGCTCGGCTATGCCCATTCGCAAGGGATCGTTCACCGTGACATCAAGCCAGCCAACTTGATGCGAGATGTGAATGGGGTTGTCAAAGTGGCGGACCTCGGGCTGGCGAGTGTTACGCAAAATGCAGCCGCTGCGGAAAAACAAGCTGCGCTGACTCAGGCAGGTACGGTCGCTGGCACCGTTGACTTCATGCCTCCCGAGCAATCGCACGAGACGCATCTGGTCGACCACCGCGCGGATATCTATAGCCTCGGTTGTACGCTGTTCTTCTTGTTGGCGGCACGCCCCGTCTTCAGCGGTGGAACGATGGTCGCGCGAGTGCTGGCCCATCGCGAGCAGACGCCGGAATCGCTCTGTGAGTTGCGAGACGATGTGCCTTCAGAATTAAACGCGATTTTTCAGCGAATGGTTGCCAAGTTGCCAGACGATCGCTTCCAGTCCATGGAAGACGTCGTTGCATCGCTGCGAAGCATCGACGCTGTCGAAGCCGACGCGGAAACTACGACATGGAATCCGACTGAGACGAGTGTGTTGCTCGTCGAGAGCTCGAAGATGCAGGCGGGCATGATTCGGCGAGTCGTGAACGAGTTGCAAATCGACGATGTAGTTTTGTGTCACACGGGCGAAGAGACGTTGGAAAGCCTAGCCGCTACGCGGGCCAGTATCGTCATGACGAGCATGCAACTGCCGGACATGACTGGCGTCGAGTTGGCGGAACGCATTAGGAGCGAGCTGCGTTGGTCTCGCGTCGCAGTGCTGCTAATGACTTCGGGCCAACTTTCGGAAGGAGTCTTGCGTGTCCTTCGCCGCCTAGCTGGTGTGGGGGCTTTGCAAAAGCCCTTTAACGCGGTGCAGTTACAAGAAGCGATTACGAGGCTACTCGATCAAGAGGCACGGCACGACGATATGGTCGGCCTGAGTGAGTTGCGGGTGCTGGTGGTCGATGACAGTAGCGTCGCGCGGAGGCGAATTCAGCAGGTGCTGACGGACTTGGGCTTTGCACAGTTCACTTGCGTGACGGATGGTACCGACGCAATTACAGAACTTGAAAACCAGACGTTCGATCTCGTGGTCACCGATTACAACATGCCGAAAATGAACGGTAACGAGTTATTGGCCTATATCCGGAGCGAAAGCTCACAGCCGGACGTTCCAATCATCATGGTGACGACCGAATTTGACCCGCTGAAGCTGGCCGAAATCTATCAGCTTGGCGTCTCGGCGATTTGCAACAAGAGCTTCGATCCAGAGTTGGTCCGCAACATCATCGTGCGGCTGTTTCTGTAGTTCGGTGGCGGTGTCCTGCTTTCGCCTCGCTTGCACGTCGCGTTGCCATGATCCCAGGTTCAATCTACGAACCGTTCCTAAGCCGGAGACACGCCAAACGGTGTTCCGGCTGGAAATCTTGGCAATCGCCATTTACCGTAGTTATGATGCAGAGTGAATCCACCCTGCCAACAATCGACCTTTGCCACTGCACCGTGAACGAAAGGTCGAAATCTCGTGGCGTGATGATCTTCCCCCGACTTTGCAACACCCACCACCACTCTAATTAGCCCATGGCCGATCGCGATGAGTTTATAAAGGAGTTTCTGGTTGAATGCAGGGAAGGACTAGATCAACTTGACAGCGACCTCGTGTCGTTGGAAGTGAATCCGCGCGATACGGTGCGACTCGATCGCATCTTTCGGACGTTGCATACGATCAAAGGGAGTTCGGGCTTCCTCGGATTCGACGTGTTGGGCGAGTTGGCACACGCCGGCGAGACGTTACTCGGGCGGATGCGTTCCGGCGAACTGGTATTGAACGAAGCGATCACGGATAGCCTGTTGCAGCTGTTAGATGCAATTCGCGGCGTGCTCAAGCCGATCCAAGAAACAGGCCGCGAAGCCACAACAGATCATCGAAACTTGTTGGATTTGCTTCAGCTACTTGCTGTTTCCTCCGAAGACGTTTCCGATCCTAAGCTTAGCAGTCAGACGGCGCGTTTGAACGAGACGCTCTCGGTTGACGAAGTCGCGCCGAAAGCAAGTCAACATAATCTCGAAGTCGACTACTCCGAGACTCAGTCGCTCGATTCACGGCTGGCCGTGACGGGAGAATACGATAGTTCGCTGATTCAAGAGAGCGACTCTGTTTCGTCGACTCCTTCCACGCCGGACTCATCTCAGGCTGTCACGCCTCAGCCTGAAGCCGACGCCACGGCGAAACCCAGTAAATTGAGAGCGAGCCGTGATTCCAGCAGGCTTGGCGCGCCTTCGAGCATCATACGCGTGGATGTGTCGCTGCTGGACCAATTGATGAATCTCGTCGGCGAGTTGGTGCTGGCCCGCAATCGAATTGTGCAGATCACCTCGTTGCGCGATGTCCCGGAGTTGGCGCAGACGACTCAGCAGCTGAATCAACTAACGACCGAGCTTCAGGAAGGAATCATGAAGACTCGGATGCAACAGATCGGCAGCGTCTGGCAAAAGTATCCGCGACTGGTGCGTGATGTCGCTCGGCGTTGCGAGAAGAAAGTGATGCTCAAGATAGAAGGAGCCGAGACCGAACTCGATAAGACATTGCTCGAAGCTCTCGCCGACCCGCTTGTTCATCTGGTGCGGAATGCGATCGATCATGGCATCGAAATGCCGTTGGACCGTTTGGAGCAAGGCAAGTCGGAGCAAGGTCAACTGTCGCTGCGTGCCTATCATCAAGGTGGTCACGTTAACGTCGAGATTGAGGATGACGGCGCGGGCCTGAATGTCGAGAGCATCAAACGTAAGGCCGTGGATCGCGGTTTGTTAACCATCGACCAGGTGGCGCGATTGAGTCACCAGGAGATCCTGCGGATTATTTTCGCCCCGGGGTTCTCGACGGCGGACGAAATCACAAGCTTGTCGGGACGCGGAGTTGGCATGGATGTCGTCCGCACGAACATCGAGCACATCGGTGGCACCGTCGATATCGAAAGCTATCCGCAACAGGGGACAACGATACGGATTCGCGTTCCGCTGACCTTGGCCATCATCCCCGCGATGATCATTCACGACAGGCAACAGCGCTACGCGATCCCGCAGGTCAACGTGACCGAACTGCTCTCTTTGGAAGGCGACGAGCCGAATCGTATGATCGAGCGATTCCACAACACACCCGTGCTGCGTTTGCGCGGCGAGTTGCTGCCGCTGGCGTGGCTTAGCGAAATCCTTGACACCGGCGAGCGATCCGTCCCCGCCGGCGAGGACACGGAAACGAACATCCTAATTCTGCAAGCCGGCACGCGCCGCTTAGCGATCATCGTCGACGAGATCAGCAATACGGAAGAAATCGTCGTCAAGCCAATGAGCGGGATGTTGGAGACAGTTTCGGCGTATGCTGGCGCGACAATTATGGGTAATGGTGAAGTCGCGTTGATTCTCGATGCGTTGGGGCTGGCTCGACGTGTCGGGTTGTTCTCGCAACTCAAGGAACGAGACGTACCAACTTCCCTAACGCAATCGGGAGAAGTCAGCGCGGAAAGGCCGTTGTTGGTCTGCGAAGTCGGTGACCGTCGCGTTGGCATTGCACTTCCGGAAGTGACTCGCTTGGAACAAGTGTCGCCCCTGGCAATCGAACGATCTGGCAGTAGCGAAGTGATGCAATGCCGCAGCGGCTTATTGACTTTAGTGCGATTGCGAGATGTCTTCGGTGAACCGGTCGATTCGTCCGAGCGGGTGCAGTTGCCGGTCGTCGTTCATACGGAAGAGCGCGGAAGTGTCGGCTTTATCGTTGACCGAGTACTCGACATCGTCGAGCAGCCATCTGAGATGGAGCATTCGGCGAATCAACATAACGTTTCTGGCGTAGCGGTAATTCATGGACACGTAACCGACGTCTTGGATCTTCCCGGATTGATTAGGACCGCTGCCCCCACCTTCTTCGGAGCCGCAACGACTCCCGACTGAGCGGACCAGTTTTAAAGACAGGCATCCGACCTGACATACCCGGCTCAGGAATGAAACTAGTACGAGATAAGCACCATGGACAAAACGCCTCTTGATATCGCCTGGGTCCTCGTGAGTGCAGGCTTTGTATTCTTAATGCAAGCCGGCTTTATGTGCCTGGAGTCCGGCCTGACGCGCACTAAGAACAGCATCAACGTTGCCATCAAGAACATTATGGATTTCGGAATCTCCGTACTCCTGTTCTGGGGAATCGGCTTTGCGTTGATGTTTGGTCACAGCGAGGGTGGCGTGTTCGGGTCCTCGCATTTCTTTGCCGCAGTCAGCGAAAACGGAGCATGGCTCGCGACGTTCTTTTTGTTCCAGGCGATGTTCGTAGGTACGTCAACGACAATCGTTTCCGGAGCGGTCGCCGAACGCATGAAGTTTCGAGGCTATATGGTGTTCGCAGCCATCTTGTCCGGATTGATTTATCCGATGTATGGTCATTGGGCATGGGCCGGTGCGTTGGAGGGAAACTACGTTGGTTGGCTCGGACAGCTGGGCTTCCGCGACTTTGCCGGTTCATCGGTCGTGCATTGTACAGGCGGATGGGTCGCGCTGGCGGTAATCCTCGTGATCGGCCCGCGAACTGGTCGTTTCCCGGTCGACGGGCCTCCCGCGAAGATCCAAGGTGGCAACCTTCCCCTGGCGATCCTCGGCACGTTGCTCCTGTGGTTCGGCTGGTTCGGTTTCAACGGCGGCAGCATGCTGGAGATGAACGATCGTGTCCCAGGCATCATCGTCAACACATTGCTTGCTGGCGTCGCGGGAATAATCACCGCGACATTTGTTGCCTGGATAAGGCAAGGACGTGCAGAAGTAACTGCTTCGATCAATGGAGCTTTGGCAGGTTTAGTCGCGATCACGGCGAGTTGCAACGTCGTCAACGCTCCGTCGGCAGTGTGTATAGGTGCCGTAGGTGCCATCGTGATGAGTTTTGCTGAAGTACTGCTGGAACGAAATCGAATTGACGATGTTGTCGGCGCCGTCCCGGTCCACGCAGCGGCAGGCGTCTGGGGAACCTTGGCCGTCGCCATCTTTGGCAAAACGGAGTCGCTCGGAACGGGACTCAGCTGGGGTGCCCAGTGCGGTGTGCAGCTGCTGGGGTGCGTGGTCTGTTTTGTCTGGTCGTTTGGTACTGCTTATCTTGCGCTGAAGCTTATCGCGCCACACGTTTCGCTACGTGTGTCGCCCGAAGACGAACTTATCGGCTTGAACGTCGCCGAACATGGAGCAACGACGGAACTGCTCGATTTGTTCACCGCGATGGATCAGCAGGCCAGAACGGGCGACCTAAGCTTGCGAGCGCCAGTTGAACCCTTTACGGAAGTGGGCCAGATCGCGGAGCGTTACAACGGAGTGTTGGATAAATTGCAACAGGCTCAGCAGGAATCCGAACTTGTCGTCGGACGCGCCAGCGACGCGATCATTACGTTCTCGCGGCAAGTCGACGACAACGCGCAGACCGTGGCTCAAGGGGTTGAAAAACTGCGATTCAGCATCGAGGAGATCGCGGGAAGTGCCACCGACGTAGCTCTCGTCGCGCAAGAAGCGGTCGATGTCGCGCAGGAAACAAACGCGACGGTCAGCAAGCTCGGAGCGAGCAGCGCCGAGATTAGCAACATCACAAAAGTCATCACGTCCATCGCGAAGCAGACGAACTTGCTCGCATTGAATGCGACTATCGAAGCGGCTCGCGCGGGCGAGGCGGGGCACGGCTTCGCTGTTGTTGCTAATGCAGTAAAGGATCTATCGAAGAAGACGGCTCAAGCCACAGAAGACATCCGGCTGAAGATCGAGGCCATTCAGCAAGATACGCAAAACGCCGTCGAAGCGATCGATCGCATTGGCGGAATCGTCGTGAAAATCGACGATTATCGCTGCTCTGTCGAGCAGCGATCGGCTGCAACGACCGGGATCAGCGCTGCCGTCGCACGTGCGGCTCAAGGGAGCGTGGAAACAGCTCGCGAGATCATCGCAGCGGCGCGAACCGCTCGCGAAACATTAATTTCAACACCACAACCGGCAGACGGAAACGTCATCGCCGGTCTCGAGAAACTTGCCAAACGCTTTCAGGTGGATTCATGAGTAGTCACACGTTGAGTTCAGCCACGTCCGAGCGGTCGGGGCCTGCCGAGTTCTTCGCCACGATGGTGCGCGATCCGATCGTCCACTTGCTGGTCCTGATGACGGTTGTCGCGATTGCCTTCTTGCTTTGGCGACAGTGGAACGCGCAATCCGAGTTCGTCGAGACCATCGCCCATCAGGACGCAAAAGCTTACTCCGAGGCGCTGAAAGAGTTTCGCAGCCTCTACACTTCCGAAGTGGTCAATCGGGCGAAAGCTCATGGTATGGAAGTGACACACGACTATGGCGAGAAAGAAGGGGCGATTCCGTTGCCAGCGACATTGACGAAAATGTTGGCCGGCAGCATCGGGCAAGCTGGTTCCGGCGTGCAGGCGGATCTGTACAGCAAGTACCCGTTTCCGTGGCGAGTCGACGCAGGTGGTTTGCGCGATGAGTTTGCCCAGGACGCCTGGGACGCGCTGACGACGAATCCCGACGAGCCCTTCGTGCAGTTGGAATCGCTCAACGGTCGTCAGTCGTTACGCTACGCAACGGCCGACGTGATGCGTCAGGCGTGCATCGAGTGCCACAACACACATATCGACACTCCGAAAAACGATTGGAAGGTGGGTGATGTGCGCGGCGTCTTGGAGGTGACACTCCCATTAGATGGGATCGCTGAACAGCAACTGGCGAACTTTCGTCAGTCGATGATGAATTACTTGATTCTCGGCGCTGGTGGACTCGCGTTAGTCATCGGCCTCCTCACCCGCGGCAAGACTCAAATGGCACACTTGATCGCCAACGTAGCCACTACAACCGATACGCTGGCCACGTCGTCCGATGAACTCATGTCGATTAGCGAGCAGATGGGAGCGACCGCCGAGGAAACAACAAGCCAGGCCGCGATGGTCTCGGCGGCGGCAGGGCAAGTGAGCGCGAACGCGCAAACGGCTTCCAGTGGTGTTAAAGATATCGGTATCAGCATTCGCGAAATAGCTGGCAGCGCCAGTGATGCGGCCACGGTCGCGAACGAAGCCGTGCAAGTCACCAACACAACGCGCCAGAAGATCGATACGCTGGAAGCCAGCAGCGGCGAAATTGGCGAAGTGATCAAGGTCATCACGTCGATTGCTGAGCAAACGCACATGCTGGCGCTGAACGCGACGATCGAAGCGGCGCGCGCCGGCGATGCAGGGAAAGGATTCGCCGTCGTTGCCAATGCGGTGAAAGAGTTGTCGGAAGAAACAGCCAACGCGACCGAGGACATCAGCCGCAAGATCGCGGCAATTCAGCAGGAGACCCAGGGCGCGGTTCAGGCGATGGAAGTGATCAACGAGATTATCATGAAAATTCACGACTACCAGAACTCCATCGCCAGTTCCGTCGAACAGCAAAGTGTCACAACTCGCGAGATCACCCAAAACGTATCGGAAGCTGCACGAGGCAGCGCCGATATCGCACAGAACATCGCCGCCGTCGCGGACGCCGCGAAGCAGACCGCCGAGGGAGCTGCGACAACTCAGCGATCGGCTCATCAAGCGAACGAAATGGCGGCGCATCTAAAGGATCTCGTGGATCGGTTACGGGGCGTTCAATGAACGAGCGGCAACAACTGTGCACGTTCTACCTGGGCGACTTGTTGTGTGGGATCGACGTCTGTCATGTCCAGGAGATCCTTCCGCCACAACCACTGACTCCTGTCCCGCTCGCCGGTCACTTCGTGCGAGGACTGATTAACTTACGGGGCCAGATCGTAACCGCCGTCGACTTGCGAGCCGTGTTGCACTTAGCCGATTCGACTCCCGTGGCTCGGTCCGTCAACCTCATTGTGCGTTACGGCGCCGAGCGTGTAAGCTTTTTGGTTGACCGCTTGGGCGAGGTCTTGGATGTCGATGTGGATCGTCTTGAGACGCTTCCCGAAAACGCGGATCAGGCGGCTGCGGAACTGATTCTCGGCGGGTATAAGCTGGCCGACCGCTTGCTGCTGATTCTGGAAACTGATCGAATCGTGGAACACGTGTCCAGTCTTCACGAAACGACTCTCGATTAATGGCCTCTAGAATCCGCATACTACTTGTTGATGACTCGTCGACAATTCGGCTGATTCTTTCTCAAATTCTGGCTCGGGATCCTCAATTGGAAATCGCGGGCACGGCCGTCAATGGGCGAGAGGCGTTAGATAAGCTCGACGAACTCCGGCCCGATTTTGTGCTGCTGGACGTGGAGATGCCCGTGATGGATGGGCTCACGGCGCTGGCGGCTCTGCGTCAGTCGCATCCTCGCTTGCCAGTCATCATGTTCAGCCGACTGACGCAGCGCGGTGTCGAGGCCACGATCGACGCGCTCTTGTTAGGCGCGAACGATTACGTTCCGAAGCCGGAAGCCGTAGACGAAGTCGAACGTACGATCGAACAGGAACTAATTCCCAAGATCAAGGCATTGGCAACTCCACGACGCGAGTCGCCGTCTGCCGAAACATCTCGCTCGGGCCTTGTGCCGCAGAGGAAGTCGGCCGTCCCGGAGGTCGTCGTCATCGCGGCTTCGACGGGTGGCCCGATGGCACTCGCCCCGCTGTTGTCCTCGCTGCCGAAGAGAATCACTACGCCCGTGCTTGTCGTCCAGCATATGCCTCCCAACTTCACCGCCACATTCGCTGAACGTCTCTGCACCAAAACGGAATTGAACGTCCGCGAAGCTGAGGAAGATCAGGCGATTGCCTCGGCGCAGGTCTGGATCGCACGAGGCGGGTGCCACATGGTCGTGGCACAAGCGACGAACGAAATTCGCGTTCAACTGAATCACGCCCCGGCAGAAAACTCCTGTTGCCCATCGGCAGACGTTCTATTCCGCTCGGCGACCGAAATCTATGGCTCACGAATACTGGCGGTTGTGTTAACAGGAATGGGGAAAGACGGCCTCGCTGGTTGTCGTGCGATTAAGGAACAAGGTGGAACGATCCTCGTCCAGGATGAAGCCTCCAGCGTTGTTTGGGGAATGGCCGGACACGTTGCGCGAGCTGGCCTGGCGGAAGACGTACTGCCGTTGGACCAGTTGGGGCCAGAGATCACGAGCCGTTTAAGTTCACGCAGTTCATAGGCAATCGATTCCATGTCAGCCGAATCATCAGGCTTTGATTTTATCTGCCGCATCGTTGCCGAGCGAACGGGAAACGTGCTTGAAGCGGACAAAGCCTATCTTGCTAAATCCAGACTGTTACCAGTCGCTCAGCGGTGGAGTTGCCCTTCGGTAAAGGAAGTCATTGCCAAGCTTCAGGCGAGCCGAGATCCACAGCTGGAACGAGAAGTCGTCGAAGCAATGCTGACGCATGAGACTTCGTTCTTTCGGGACGAACAATACTTCGCGAACTTGAGCCAACACATTCTTCCAGCGTTGCTTCACCAACGGCAAGCCGAGCGCTGTCTGCGAATCTGGTGCTGCGCTTGTGCCTCGGGACAGGAAGCGTATAGCATCGGCATGTTGCTGCGTGAGAGCTTCAGCGACGCGGTGTCCGGATGGGATGTCGAGATCCTCGGTAGTGACTGTTCGTACCAATCGATCCTGCAGGCGGTTGCGGGCGAGTATAGCGAAGTTGAGATGACTCGTGGATTGTCTGCCCGACGGCGCGACCGTTACTTTCAACGGCAACGTTCGGGTTGGCAGCTGAACGATTCGCTGCGAGCTGCTGTCCAGTTTCGAGAACTGAATCTCATCAAGCCTTTGCCTACGCTGCCCCCGATGGATCTAGTCCTCTTGCGAAACGCCTTGATATACATGTCGGACGATACGAAACGTACCATCCTCCGTCGCGTCCACCAGACGATCCGTCCTGGTGGCTTCCTCATCCTCGGTGCGACGGAAACGCTGTTCGACCTCAAGGATCGGTTCGATCGAATCTCGTTCGACTCGTCACTCTCCTACCAGAAACGGCCATTGTGACCTGAGGGCTTCGTGCCGCCGCGCCTTTCAGGTGTTGCGTTTAACGGTATCGGTGGGTGTCATGAATTGAATTCTGGTTTACAATTCCGATTCTGTTTCTCTTCTAAGTTAACAATCCGTCGAGATTCCGATGGCTTATCTGGAAACTTCTACGGGACCCTCTCCGAAACGCACGATTCCGTTGTCCATGAGACGGTGCGTCTTGGGGCGGCAATCGGATTGCGATGTTGTTGTCGACGCTGATTCCGTGAGCCGTCATCACGCCCGCATCCTGTCGGTTGGTCGGGACTATTATCTCGAAGACCTGAATAGTTCCAACGGGACGGTTGTCAACAATCAGGTCATACAGTCGCGCGTCCGATTGCAAGACGGCGACAGTATTCGGCTGAGTCAGTTTGTGTTCTTGTTCCACGAATCGCTGACACCGTTGGATGGATCGGACAGTGAGCATCTATTGCCAGATCAGCGTAGCATCATCGACGAAGACGACGATTGTGGAGTGACCCATGACACGGGTGCCTATATTAAACTCTCCGACTCGGGAGGCAGCGATACGGGAACGTATTCTCCGGCAACTGAAGCACGCTTCGACGCACTGCTGGAGGTGACACAGTCCCTTGGGCAGTTCTTGTCGCTCGATAAACTGCTGGCTCAGGTTCTCGATTCACTCTTCAAGATGCTGCCGCAGTCCGATCGTGGTTGCATCATCCTGAAAGACTCGGCCGGACAATTGAAACCCGGCTGGGTGAAAGTGAGACAGGGCGAACTGCGAGTTAGTCGGACGGTCATCAGCGAGGTGATGCAAACTCGCAGTGCGATTGTAACGAGCAACGCGTCCACTGACTCACGGTTTGACGCGAGTCAAAGCGTCGCTGACTTTCAGCTGAAGTCTGTAATGTGCGCTCCGCTTGTTGATCGAGAAAGCGAAGTCTTAGGCGTCGTGCAACTCGACACTTCGAATGTCCGCAAGGCCTTCCGGCAAGACGACCTTCGAATTCTGGCTGCAATGGCCACGCAAGCATCACTTGCGATTACTGTCGCGAAACTACACGAGACTGAAGTCCGCACGCGCACGCTCGAACGCGATTTAATCCTCGCCGCAGAAGTCCAGCGAAATAGTCTGCCCGAACACCGACCAACGGTCTCAGGCTATGAGTTTTTCGACCACTACGAACCAGCCGAGAAGGTTGGCGGTGATTTCTTCGACTATATTCCTTTGCCCGACGGAAGGTTAGGAGTTGTTGTTGGCGACGTGGTTGGGCACGGAGTTCCGGCGGCATTAGTTATGTCAAAGATATTGGCCGAGACACGATTCCTGACGGCGTCGCTTCAAGAGCCTGCGATGGTGCTTGAAGTACTCAATGGGATCACCTGCCGATCGAGTCGACTTGGCCGTTTTATCACGATGCTGATGTTGGTACTCGACCCCAGCAAGAATCTCGTAACGCTGGCATCTGCTGGACACATGCCTCCGCTGCTGCGTCGAACGAATCGCACGATCGAATTGCCGGGGCGAGATCTGTTCGGTCCACCGTTGGGGGCCGCCAAGGAAACCAACTATCAATCGCATTCATTTCAGATTGAACCTGGCGAACTGCTCTTTCTCCATACGGATGGAGTGACCGAAGCCGAGAATTCGAAATCCGAGGCATTCGGCGATTCGCGTGTTGCCGATCTGGTGACCGCGGGACCGACGTCGACTGACGTTGTCGCGAACGTCGTCAGCAATCTCGAGGCGTTTTTGGATGGAGCGAACAGACAGGACGACGTCTGTATTGTTTGCTTCGGACGCGAGTAGGTCGGTCGCGCTCGGCGACTTGCAGATGCGTTCGCCGCACGTCGCATTATGAGAAGAGTTCTTTGATCGGTTGGCGGTTATCATCAACCAAATATCGCGGACGGCCGTTCAAGTCGGGGATCTTCACACCGTTTGTGTCGATGCCGAGGTTATGATATAGCGTCGCGAAGACCTCTTGGACGTGAACAGGACGCTCCGCTGGCACGCCTCCGATCCGGTCTGTTTCGCCGACGACTCGTCCACCTTGGATACCACCTCCCGCCATCAGTACCGATTGCGTACCCGGCCAATGATCTCGACCTCCCTTGGCATTTATCCGAGGTGTCCGGCCAAATTCTCCCCACACGATTACCGTTGTCGTGTCGAGTAACCCGCGTTCGTCGAGATCTTGCAAGAAGACGGATAAGGCGTGATCGAAAACCGGGAGATACTTGTTTGAAAGATACTCGATCGTCCCTTCTCGATTCGCATGCCAGTCCCAAGCTCCAAAAGCCACGCTCACACAGCGAACACCCGCTTCGATCAATCGACGAGTTAACAGCAGATGTTGCGGACTCTGTGGTGCGCCGCCAAAGCTTGGATCGGTCTTCTGCACCTCTCCATAACGCTCGCGCACCGCTTGCGGCTCTTTCTCCACGTCGAGCGCTTCGCCCAGCCGACTTGACGAGAGCATCCCAAATGCTTGTTCTTGGAAGTTGTCAGTTCCTCCGCTTTCGACCTTTTGCTGGTACTTCGCCAATGCGGCCAACAATTCGCGGCGATTCCCTAGTCGCGAAAGGTCGACTCCATTGAGAACGAGATCTGATTTGACTTCGCCTTCGAGCGCAAACGGAATATGCTCGTACCCGGTGAAGCCAGGCCAGGAAGAAGGGCCTTGCAGGTGAATGCCACGGTTGCCATACGGCTGATATCCCATCTTTGGTGCGGCATCGACGTATGGAATCATGCCCCCGGCACTAGGGCCAAGTACCTTGGACGCGACGGACCCGAACGACGGCCAACCGCCAGCTGGTTCGTTGTCTTCGTTGCGGCCTCCCGCGCGACCCGTGTAACACTGAAACGATTCGTGCCGGTTCTCCATCCCCACTAAACTTCGTACGACCGAAAACTGGTTCGCCATGCCTGACAATTTGGGCAGCAATTCACAGAAGCGAACGCCGGGAACTTGGGTACTGATTGGACGGAACGATCCTCGAATCTCACTCGGCGCATCAGGCTTGGGGTCGAACGATTCATGCTGCGTGGGACCGCCCGGGAGATAGATCATCACCACCGAGTTACTGCGAGACGCCGAGCCTAGCGCCGCTTCTGCCTTCAGCAAATTGGCAAGCGACAGCCCACCGAAGCCGAGCGAGCCGATGCGAAGAAAGTTGCGTCGGGATACACCATCGCAAAAGCTCGTCCTTTTGCGTTCAAAGAAGGTCAGCAATTCGATCTCCTAGCGGAATGACATTCAGAGAATGTGATTATGCGTTCTAGCGACCCAAATGCAAAGTTCAACCGCAAAGAACCATAACCGTTTCAACGCCTACGCCCGTTAGAGTCGTTACAGAGTGATGCTAGTTTCGGGACGTGACGGCGCGCGAAGCATCGACTTGTCGGCGTAAGCTGCTTCGCGACCCAACGTGCGACGAGTACTACTTCCGCATCCTATAGTTGAATGGGACGGGCCATTCAGTTTGGGGGGGAATATGACTCAGGTCGGCGAGTCTTTCGACGCCTTGATTACACGCGTGCGTCGCGGCGACGAGCGGGCGGCCGAAGAACTGATCCTACGGTATGAATCGGATTTGCGCGTGATTGCCCGAGTTCGACTGACCGATCCGCGGCTCCGGCGGATGATGGACTCGATGGACATCTGCCAATCGATCACGGCGAACTTCTTCAATCGTGCTGTCTCCGCGTTAGGTCTCGACGGAGCAACCGATGAATGACGGCTCAAACGCGTTGAACGATTTGCTCGATAGTGTCCGTAAAACGCAACACGCGAGCTGGACGAACGGCGAAAACGTTCTCGTCGAGACGTTGCTGGAAGAACATCCAGCATTGCGTCGTGAGGAAAGTCGCGTTGAGCTAATCTATGCGGAGTTCTGTTTGCGTGAAGCCATTGGAGACGATGTAGCGCCCGCCGACTACCTTTCACGCTTTCCTGATTGCTTCGATCGCCTGCAACGATTGTTTGAAGTGCATGAGGCACTCGAAAGCGAATCGCCGCATATCACTAGAAGTCTTAGTACTGGAGCGATCGATGACGTGTCAACTGATGCGTTTGCGACGCGAGCGCTCGCGCCAACCGAGGCCATTGAATTGCATTCGGCGAGTCGCATCGCCGACTATGAGCTACTTGAAGAAGTTGCTCGGGGTGGCATGGGCGTCGTCTACAAAGCTTGGCAGCGCGGTGCTGATCGTGTCGTCGCGTTGAAAATGATTTTGGCAGGTCGCTTCGCGTCGGAGATCGAAGTCCAGCGATTTCACATTGAAGCGAAGGCCGCCGCCCGACTCGACCACGTAAACATCGTGCCGATTTTTTCTGTCGGCGAGCACGAACAGCATCAATACTTCTCGATGGCGTATATCGATGGTGAGAGTTTGGCGCATCGAGTCGCTCGCGGCCCGCTCGACCCGCGTGAAGCGAGTCGATTAGTTCGCGACATCGCCAATGGAATTCACTATGCGCATCAGCACGGCATCGCGCATCGTGATCTCAAGCCAGCGAATATCTTGTTGACCGACGAAGGCGTTCCGAAGATCACCGACTTCGGGCTCGCAAAGCGACTAGAATCCGATGGCCCCACTGTGACCGGTGACATTCTAGGGACGCCGGCATACATGGCACCGGAAAATGTCGACGGCAACGCTAGTCAATCCGAGGCGTTGGGCGACGTCTACTCGCTCGGCGCGATCTTGTACTGCTTGCTGACGGGGCGTCCTCCCTTTCAGGCCGCGACGGTGGTGGAAACCTTGGCCCAGGTTGCCGGGCGGGACCCTGTTGCTCCGCGGCAGTTGAACCAATCGATCGATAGAGATCTTCAAACGATCTGTTTGAAGTGCCTCGAGAAACAACCGTCGAAACGGTATGACACAGCAGCCGAGTTGGCCCATGATCTTGGGCGGTTTTTGAATGGCGAGCCGATCCGCGCTCGATCGATTTCTGGCGTGGAACGCCTCTGGCGATGGTGCAAACGGAATCCGCGCGTGTCAACGCTCGCCACGGTCTCGATTCTGCTCGCGAGTATTCTGATTGCGACGTTGGCAGGTGGTTATGCTCTCGAAACGAAGTTGCGGCAAGAGGCAGATGAGGCGAGACAACTTTCGGACGCTAACGCCGAGACGGCTCGCGGGCAGGCCGATCTCGCACTTCACACTCTCGAACGCATTGTCTTCGACATTCAACGCCGACTTGAACACGTTCCGGCAGCACAGAGCGTTCGCCACGATATGTTGGTGGCGGTGATCGAACAACTTGATTTAGTCGCCAGCAATTTGGCAACGAACGATTTGGCAGATCATCACACTGCGGTGGCACACGTCGAACTCGGGGATATCTTCCTTTCGATCAATGCTCCCGGAGATACGAACGGCGTTGAACGGGCTCGCCGCGAGTACGAGATGGCGAACAGAGCATTTCAGAAGATGCACGAAGCTGACCCGAACAACGACTTCTTGCAACATAACCTGGCGATTTCGTACGGCAAGCTAGCGAAGATCGAACAGACGTTGGGGCACATGAAAGAAGCTCTTCGCTTACAGGATCAAGGCTACGAATTGCTTGACGAACTATGCCAGCAATTCACTGGCAATGCAACTTATGCCAAGTCGTTAGCCGCCGCACACGGTTGCCTTGGAGAGTTTCGATTCAATCTGGGTGAAGTGCAATCGGCTCGCGACGCGCACGAACAAAGCCGTGCTATCCTTCAGGAGTTACGTAACGCGGATGCAGGGAACAAGGAATATCAACGCAGTCTCGCCGTAACTTACAACTTTCTTGGAACGATCTATCTTCGGCAGTCAAAACTTCAGCTTGCCAGAGAGTCCTACGAGGCAAGTTTGGCGTTGCGTGAACAGTTGGCGAGCACGTCCGAGAGCGTGAACAATCTCGAAGCTCAATTTGATCTAGCCATTGGTCTGAGGCGATTCGGCGATGTTCTCTTGCAGCAGTCGAACGTGGAGCAGGCAGGCCATTACTACCAACGCAGTGTCGCCGTTCTCACGCGCGCCGCGAAGTCCGATCCGAGTCACAAGGTTGTTCAACAGCAACTCGCATCGTCCCACAGCAAGCTGGGGGAACTTGCGCTTCGCACCGGAGACCTTAGTCTCGCCAAACGACATTTCGAGCACGTCGAGCAGATCGACTCCGAGTTGGTTCGCCGAGATCCAGACAGTTTCTTCGACCGAATGGACCTAGCGGCGGCAAAGCAGCAGCTTGGCGATGCGTTGAAAAGAGGTGGTGATCTACAAACGGCCACACGTCTATACGGCGAAGCCCTTTCGATCTTGGACGACCTGCGGTCGCGCGGTGATGGCAGCAACTTAGTCTTGGAAAACATCGCGGCAACTTGTCTTCGGCTTGGCGAGGCGCTGCAACGTTCCGGCGATTTGAAGGCGGCGATTCAGTTGTATGAACGACAGTTAACCGTCGCGCGTGAGCTGGCAACGTTAGATCCCACGGACACGACGACCGAGCGTGGCGTTTCTGTCGCATTAGGGCGACTTGGCGACCTCAGATTGCAGTGCCTGGAAATTGACGACGCGTTTTCGTTCTATGAAGAGAGTCTTGGCATTGCGCGACGGTTGGCGAATGCCGCCTCGGATGACCGCCACGCGCAGCGTGATCTCTTCGTGTCGTTTGGCCGGATCGCAAACGTGTACACCGCTCGTGGGGAGCATGCCCTCGCAATCAAGGCGTTCCTCGAAGCAGTCGAAATTGCGAAAGAACTCGCCGCGGCCGATTCGCTCGATGAACAAGCCCACGAGGATTTAGCATCCGCTTACTCGGGGTTGTCGGGATCGCGGCGATCAACTGGTGATGTCGTCGCCGCCCGTGAGGCCCTCGAAATGTCGCTGGCGACTCGTGAACGACTTGCTCAGGGCGAGAAGGAAGACGCTGATGCACAATACAACCTGTCCTTGTCTCATGAACAGCTCTTCGATTTGCATTGGGAAATGGGCGAAATCGGGATGGCGCGACCGCATATTTCGGCTTGCGCAGAGATTCGGGAGCGCTTGGCAGCCATCTCGCCGCTCGACGCGCGTTTGATGCGAGCGCGAATGGTCGCGATGGATCGACAGGCTTTGGTGTGCGAATCCGACGGCGATGTCGCTGCGGTGCAGCAGTTGTATGAACGTGGAATTAGGCTGCTTGAAGAAATACTCGCCGTCGATCCGTCGGCAGTGCAACCGAGAATCGACTTCGTTGGCTTGGCGTTTCGACTTGGCTATGCCCAGCAGCGACGCTTTGATTTTACGGCGGCCAGGAACTGTTTTGAACGAGGCTTACTGACGTTGCAGGGGCTGAAGGCCGAAGGCGTACTGGAGCAACAGGCCGCGTTGAAGCCTTACCTGCAACATTTCTCCGATCACATCGAGGTTTGTACGTTCTACGAGCGCGTCGCAACCGATCTTGAATTCACTTTGGCTCAAGACAAACAGCGCGTGGGATACCTGCTTTACGAGCGGAGCCAAATCCTTTCGCAACGCGGATCGTACGACGAGGCTGCAACGACTCTCGAGACGCTTGCCGAACTGGAGCCAGACGACGCGGAGAATCTGTATAGCGCTGCCTGCGGTTACGGCTTGTGCGTGTTAGCGCTGGACAAGCAGTCTCGCCCACAAGCGTTAACGGACGCCGACTCGGCATTGCGACGACAGTTTGCGACTCGTGCCATCGAGTTGCTCGACGCTGCCGCTTTGGGCGGCTACTTTCGTGAATCTGAAAGGGCCAATTGGTTGATGCAAGATCCCGATTTTAGCGCGCTTCGCGAGGAGTATGACTTTCAACGCTTTGTTCGGGCGAACGACTGAGCTAGGGCAGCCGGCTCGGATTTTCTACTTCGAGAGTCGTTCGAGGATATTCTTCGTGATCTGCGTGACTGCTGGGTCGCCACCCCGCAGGCCGTGGGCCCAATCCGTCGTGCCAGCGGTGAAGACGGTCCCACCCCGCGTATACACTCCCATCACCGCATTGCCAACTCGATCTTTGGGGAACTTTTCGTACCACACGCTATCGCCAGTGGCCCAACGGGCGGGGCAAGTGCCCAGCACAGTGAAGCTCTTTGGTGTACCGTCACGGAAGGTCGGCTCGGGCAGACCGTTTTCAATCTTCAATTCGCAGCCATCGCACTCGTACCCGACGATCGTATCCTTGCCGCCGAATCGCTCACCGCGTTGGAGCTTTGTGCCTTCGAAGATCCAGTGATCTTCGCGATGCACTTCAAACGAGGCTGGTCCATCCATGAACTGTCCGTGGCTGCGGTGATAGCCGCCGAACAAAAATCCGACGCCGGTCAATTGATTCTCGGGACGGTCAACAAGGTGGTGGCTCCACGCCGTACTCAACAGCTTGTGATCGCTTTCGCGATAGAGCGGGTCAAGGTTGTACCACTGCTTCCAGCAGGTCAAGGATCGGCCTTCGTCTTTGCTGCGTACTTGCCAGCAACAAGTGTTGCCGCTGAAGAAGGCCACGTTACCGCCATCGGCGATGAACTTTTCGAGATTGTTTCGCATCGGGGCCGACCAATACTCGTCGTGTCCGACGCTGAGTACAAGTCGGTAGTTAGCGAGTATCTCGGGATGAAACTCCAGATCGCTGTTCACGGCATAATCGATTGCGATTCCGTTCTGCTCGGCCCACTTGGCGAAATGAACTTCCCAGTTATAGAACTGGCTGCTGAGCGGGCGGTTGAACGAGACGCGATGTCCTTGCAGCTTGTTTCGTCCGTGATACGAATACAAACTGTGCCCACCCCAATTCGTGTAGGCGTTATACGTGTTTGTGGAGAGTTGTAGAAGAATCTTCGAGTTGGTTCCTGGCGTGGCAGATCTCACGACAAAAAATAGGGAGCCCGTCGCCGTACGCGAGTTTCGTTGAACGAACTCGCCGCCGCGATCCTCGACGTGGAGTGTCGCGTGGTAGTATCCTGTCTGCCAATCATCGGGAATCTTCAACCGAAACGATTCGGGCCAATTGCAGCCGTGCGATGAGGCGTTGGCCGGAACGGCATATTCCGCGCCTGCGATATCTTTCTTCTCCCAGACCACCTTGTTTTGTACGCCGATCCGCTCGATCGTTATCGAGGCCTTCACGGCTGTTGTCGAGAGATGGAAGGCAACTTCCTCGCCAGGAACGTAGCTCAATTGATCGGTATAGCCCTCGACGTACAACGGACGCGGACCGGGCTGTTGGCCCACCACGACAGATGCGGCGAACAGACAAGCCAGCAGGAGAATTCTATACATCTTCTAACGCTCTACAGTTTGAGTTTGTTTGCGCGTTGTCTAGAGCGATTGTGCGGGAGCGTTGCTGTATGCAAGTTCCGAAGATCGGTCGACCGAGCGGGTCCTTTCCCCGCTCGGGCACTTTGGCGAGAGGTCTACGCGTTCAAATGAAAGTAAGCGTGGATGTGTGGTTCGCCGCGGAAGTACCACACCATGTTGGGACCTTCGATTTGCCAAGTATCCCAGACCTTGTCGGAACCGATGTCGTATTTCCCGTCGTAGTAGGACACGTATAGCTCATCGATGATGTTCCGACTCTTGATCGACTCGATCGTCGCAGCGATATCTCCGTCTCGGAACGTGGCCATCATTTTTCGCATCGTCTCGAGCAACAGATTCTTTTGATCCTGGCTAAGCGTTGCACAGCTTAAACCTGTCCACTCACGCTTCTTTTTAAGAATCACAAGTTTCGGTTTTTCGCTACGCGGATTCGCTGAAATCAAAGCATCCTTCTGCTGGCGGCCATCCAACGCTTGCACGAACTCGTTAAAGATCAGCCCCTGATACCAATACGGATTTCCGGGATGATCTTTCGTCTCGTGAAAGTTTCCAGCGAAGTTACCGTAGAAAATAGGTGCTCCACCGAATCCATGTCCCTTGTCACTATGGGCGTTGCAACGCCGAGTCACATGGTGGCCCGTATAGATGAACTCAAAATCATCGTCTTGTGGTGTGCCGAAAAATCCGATGGAGGGTGTATTCCCGATTTTTCCCATCAGGTCGCTTTTCACTTGCTTGTTGACTGCATCTCGATGTTCTGGACTATGCAGCGATTCGAAGATTGTTCCAATCAGTTCTTGCTGGTCACCATTGAACGTCGTATGGATGCGATGCTCCGGATTGACGTACCACCAGTTGCTAATGAAGTGACGACGGCGATGGTCAACCGCTAGGCATATGTTCGTCCGCTGCTCGTCGCTCAGGCTCTTGTAGAGTTGCATCGGCAACGAATCACTCGCTGCTTCCGCCCCACGCGCGAAGCTCGAAAGTCCGGTGAACGGCGACAGTGCCAACAGGGCGCTCGTGGCACCAGACGTTCGCAACATTGCGCGGCGATTCAATGGATTCACGTTCAAGCTCCTTGTTTGAATGACATCAATCGCGACGCGTCCACCCGTATGCATGGGAGACACTTAACAATTTCACTATATATCATATACCGATACCGTGGATTATCGCGAATTCGCCTAGACAGGGGTGTTGTCGCCGGTCTGTTTGAGGGGTCAGTCATGAAATGCGACACGCCCGATTGTAGCATTCGGCTGCCGGTTAAAGGCAATACTCTTGTTCTGAGTTTGTGATGTTCACGGAGGAGTGTCCGATTTATCCGTATTTTGTTCAATTGGTCGCAATATTGTCGTCGCTTCGATCGTCTGTTCACTAAGTCATTTTTCGCCACTATAATGATCTTCTGTCTGCTCAACACAGCCCGTCGGTTTGTGAATGACAGACTGGAAGTCTATCCCACGTTTTCCTGCCGATCCTCTCGAGAATAGATAATGATCAATCGCAGAAACATGTTGAAAGGAACGGCGGCTGGTGTCGGCGTTGCACTAGGTTCCTCGCTTGCTCCCAACATCGCTCGTGCCGCTGCCGCTCAGCAGGGTGCCCCCAAGCGAGTCATCTTCTTCATGCAGAACCAAGGCTTCGATCCGGCGACCTGCATTCCGGAAGGGATGAGTAGCAGCGGCTCGCTGGCGCAAGCCAAGCTTCCAGAGCCCATCGAGGCACTGGAGCCGTTTAAGGAACGACTTCACATTATCAACGGGCTGCATGGCATCCATACCAGCCCCTCGCATAGTGCCTTCTTCGGTGCGCTCGGCGGATATCGAGGCAGTGATGGTGTGCCGCCCAGTGGTGCCACGATAGATTACGAACTCAGCAAGGTTTTGCCGCAGACATTGCTGCCTCATCTGTGCATCGGCATGGACTCCATCGAAAACATGAAGACCAAGCCGACGATCGCCACGTTGTCGGCCAGCGGCGCGGGGCAGCCAATCTTCATGCATTCGAATCCGAATCATCTTTACCAGATGCTTTTCGGCGGCATCTCCACAGGCGACATTCGACTCCAGCACGAAGCGCGATCGAATGTGTTCAATCAGATCGAAATGCTGGCCGCTAACAAGGGCCGAGCGCTTCCAGCCGCTGACCAGCGGCGCTACGGGCAATACGTCCAGGGATTCCAGGAGGTCAACGGCCTGCGCGATCGCCTCGACACGGTTGCCAATCACCTGCGCAAGTTTGCACCTACGGTAGACGAGCGATACACAAAGCCGGAGTTCGAAACCGACTGGCACGATGTTCTTCTGGACCTTGGCATCTCGGCGCTTACGTCCGGTATTACCAACACGTTGACCATTGGGTCAGGTCGTGGCGAGATCTTCGGTGCATGGAAGGGGCTCGGCCTGGAAGAACAGGGGCACAACCTCGGACACATGCAGCAGCCTGATAATCCGATCTGGATCAAGATCCGGCAATACAACAGCCGTATGTTGGTGCGGATTATGGAAGCGCTGGAAAGCGTGCCCGAAGACAGTGGCACAATGATGGACAATACGCTGATCGTTTACACCAGCAACAACGCGGACAAACAGCACACCAACGGAGCCAACTGGCCGGTTATGTTGCTGGGCAACTGCGGTGGCATTTTCAAGACTGGCTGCTTCACGCAGATGGATGGCAAACGCCCCATCAACGCGTTGTACACAACGCTCCTTCGAGCCGCTGGGAAGAACGTCGATCGCTTCAACATGAACGACAAACTGGCCAAGAAGTTCGACGCCAGTACCGGCCCCCTCAAGGAAGTGTTGGCATGAATAAGGTCAGATTTGTTCTGGCTGTAATGCTCGCGGGGGGCCTGGCGTCTGTAGCAAGCGGCGAGACTTACACTCCCGGACAGCGGGTCCACGCGAACTACAACACCTTCGCTAAATCGTTTCTTGCCAGCCATTGCGTGGACTGTCATGGTGAGACAGAACCTGAGGGCAATCTCTCGCTGCATAACCTGGGACCTGTGGACGAAGTCAATGCCAGCACTTGGAGGAGCGTTTGGGCGCAGGTCACCTTGAAGGAGATGCCGCCCAGAGATGCGGAGCAGCCAGAGGTTGTGGAACGTCTGCAATTTTCCGATTGGATCGTCGGTGAACTGACACACGTCATGCGCGACAAGGGCGGATTCCGTGCCCACCTCGATCCGAATAAGGGCAACTTTGTCGATCACGATCTTCTGTTCGGTCCGCTGCCCGATGGCATCGAACTCCAGCCGCCATCATCTCCAGCGCGCATCTGGCGTGTGACCCCTCAGGAACATGTCACGCGCCTGAACGAATTGATCAACTCGGAACCGGAGTTCGATCCGGAAAGGCCGGGCCTTCGCACGCGTGGCGATGTCGTTCCCACCAACCACGGCGGTGAACTCAAGCTCTATTTCGGTACCGATCGCATCATCCAATGGCAGGGTGGGACGGTAGCCTACGCCACATCGGTCAAGAGCGTTCCAGCTGTCCTGTCGTCGGCGCGCAATCATGGCTTGGAAAACTACCCCGACTTCTACACGGTCAACAGTGCGGAAGCGACACAAATCATGGGCGCTGCCAACGACATCATTCGCTACATGGCTGAAGGTCCACTGAGTATCGCCGAACCGTATCAGATCACGGACGATCCCAAATCAATCGCGGATAAAATGGTGGGCGACCTTCGCGGCCTGCCCACAAGCCTTGTCTACAGCACAAAGGTCGTCCGTCCGCTGACGCCGGTCGATGACCTCATGAAGGAAGAGGGCGTCACCGACGAGCGTTTGCGTGCTGCGGTGGATTACCTCTTCGAAGCGTTGACCTTCCATCCGCCGAGCAAAGAGGAATCAGACGACTACCTGGCGATCGTCAAACAATCCATCGAAAAACTCGGCAAGAAAGACGGCGCAGTCCTGGGCCTGTCATCTATCTTTCTCGATCGCGACGCGCTCTTCCGAGCGGAACTTGCCGAAAACGGCAAACCAGATCGCCATGGACGTGTCACGCTACAGGACTGGGAACTGGGTCTGGCAGTTAATCACTCGCTGCGATACATCAAACCGGACGAAGTGCTGCGTGACGCAATCGTCGAAGGGCGGATGAGGACTCGGGAAGATGCGAAACGTGAAGTTCAGCGGATGCTGGCCGACGACAGCATCCGCAAGCCACGGATCTTGGGTTTCTTCCGCGACTACTTTGACTATGACCTAGGCGGTTATATCTGCAAGGACACCAAGGCGCTGGCAGAGACGGGCGTCAGCACACGGGGAACTTCGCACTACCGCGCGATGTTCGATGCGACCGCGAGCACCGATCGCCTGATCGAACTCATCCTGCAGGAAGACAAGGACGTGTTCAAGCAGTTGCTGACCACTGACAAGGTCGTGGCCACCAAGACAGACAATGTTTATTTCGGCAGGAAGCGTACTAAAGAAGAGATCGCATCGTCCGTGGCTGAAGCGAAGAGAGCGGCGTCGGAGGCGAAGAAGAAAGAAGCGGCCGAGCTTGAAGCTTGGTTGAAGGCCAACCCGGGAAAGGAACCGCCGAAGCCGAAGAAACAACGGAAGCGAGACAACGTCAATCACAGCGTTACCGAGGCAAACCTCTCGGGGCCGAAGATCTACGCTCGCGTAAGTCGGCGCAGCTTTGGCAACGGGTCCATGAAACCAGACCGTAACCTGGCCACAGCGCCCGAAGGCCAACGCCTGGGCATCCTGACGCATCCGAGTTGGCTCGTTTCACACTCTGATGCCATGGACAATCATGCCATCCTGCGCGGCCGATGGATTCGCGAACGGCTGCTGGGTGGCGGCATTCCCGATGTGCCAATCACTGTGGATGCGATGCTTCCGGATGAGCCAGACCACACCCTGCGTGAACGCATGCGGGTCACGAAGGAAACCTACTGCTGGACGTGCCACAAGAAGATGGACCCGCTTGGCCTGCCGTTTGAGATGTACAACCACGCCGGTCTGTATCGGGAAAAGGAACTCAATGAACCGGTCGAAACCTCGGGCGAGATCATTGATTCCGGCGACCCCGAACTCGACGGCGAAGTCGCCAATGCGATTGAATTGATTCAGAAGCTCGCAGCAAGCAAACGTGCCGAACAAGTCTTCGTCCGTCACGCTTTCCGCTTCTGGATGGGCCGCAACGAAACCATCAACGACGCTCCCGTTCTCCAAGACGCCTACCGCGCTTACGCAGAGAATGGCGGTAGCATGAAGGCGTTGATCGCGTCGCTTGTCACCTCCGACGCGTTTCTCTATCGAACGGTCGACCGCTGAGCGAAGGGTTGATCGTTGCTTGGGACCATCGTCCTGAGCGATATGGACGCGACAACGGTCACAGCGAAAGACGTGGGTTGCACCATTTGTTGGAGTACAGCCTTTAGGCTGAAGAAGCACGCTAAAGCGTGGACTCCAACAAGTGCCACGATCCTCAGATTAAGCTTTGACGCAGCCGTAGTGCTGCGTGCGAACTGTGTTCAGCGAGTATCTCCAGCCACGGAGTCTGCGGTCGGCTTCGACTTCAAACCAATGGTGTTTACGGCAATGACCCGATACGCGTGCTTCTTGCCAGATTCGGCCTTGGTGTCTGTGAACTGCATTGGCACGAGCGGTTGTGTCGGAGTGTCGCTGTATTGCAGGTTCTGAAAGATCGGTCGCCCAAACCGGTTCTTGCCTTCTTCGGGCACGTTGGCGAGGAACTGGCCGTCACGCTCGATGATGAAACTGGCCAGTCCGCTTTCGAGATCGGCCTCGGCTTCCCAGCTCAATTCGTTGCCATGCACTCGCAAGTTTGTCGGCGGAGGAGGCGGAGTTCTGTCGGTCACTTTGGTATCTTTGACGTACTGCATCCAAGTCCCCGCGATGGACTCGTTCGGCAGCCAAGCAGCTTTCAATGGATCCCCGTCATACTTCGCGGCGAGGACGGCTTCGAAGCCAGCGACCGGAGCCAACCACGAATTATCAGTCGACATCGGCTGGAGCGGATCGCCGCTGATCTTCGGCAGCCGAACGCTCAGGCAGGCATCGAGCCACGCAATCGCCATATAGCGCTGATTGCCACACTCGTGCGCAGTCAACGGATCGACAGCCACGCCGATCAGTCCACCTTTGCCTCGCACTCCGTAGAAGAACGCTTCATTCGCCGGCCACACGCGGCCGAACCGGACATCTTTGACAGTCACTCCTTCCTTCGTTCCCGGATTGCACATGACAGGCACTTGCAGCGCTGCATCGGGCAGCGTGTGAGCCTTGATATCGGGACGTTCTGGATTCGGCTCTAACAACGGTACGCCCGATCGCAGCCACGCGGCAGCAACTCGCTCGGGATGCAGCATTACCATTCCACCCGCCCAATGACCACCGCCACTGTGTCCCCACAATGCCCAAGGCAAGGAAGCCAGTTCGGGATGCCCCGACTTTGCACCGAGATCAACCAGACATTCCTGAAACGCAGCGCTCGACCCATTGCGAGGATCGCACCACATCTGGCAATCGGCCCCATCCGGTTGCTCATAGGAAGGGCCGAGCAAAGCGCAGTCGTGCTTCTTCGCCAGTGCCTGCCAATGCAAGTCGAAAGCCCCCGTCAGACCAGACTTGCACGACCCCGTGCCACATCCGTGCTGGTGTACGATAACGCCACGAAGCTGCTTCACATTCGGGGGAATCCAAATGGTGTAGTTGACCGGATAGACGAGCTCACCTGGCTCCGCCGAAGCCTCATAACGAACGCGATAGTAAGGTGGCGCGGCCGACGGGAAAACATCATACGGCGGTTGCTGCGCGAGCAGTTCAGTCGCCAATGCAACGAGCAGCAGCGGAATAGTCCACACGATTCTTGCGACGGATGGGATCATGGATCTGGTCCTGGTTGAGGTCAATCGTACCGAGCGGGCAGCGGACTACGCAATCAAGTGCAAATGTGCATGAGCTTGTCAGGTATACAGATTGCAAATGGCCGTTCGATGAAACGTTTTTGAATTCCGGTTTCAGCTTACTCTTCAATCGTCAGCCGGGCAATTTACTGGAGAGACCGTTAGGCCTGTTGCCCTATTCGATTGATAGCAAGTTCAAAGAGGTAGCATAGCCACTAGGAAGCTTGAGGATCGTTAGTCGCGCCCGAGCTGACATGGCCAGCGAGTTCATGCAATTTGTCACGCAATTTAAAACCATCAACAGCCTTTTGGATGGACATTGATGACTCATGTTGGTTGCCTTCCGACGCGAGTGCAGGTAATTTGGTATGATGCTCGGTGACCGCAATTCTTAGCCCGTGAAGTGTGTGATCTGGCGAAGGGCTGGCGTCTGCTGAGGATGACGAAGGTCAAACGCAAGAATGAGCTTCCCCAAAAAGTATTGGATTCCCGTTTGCATTTTGCTGGTGAGTAGTCTCGCGCTTGGTACGTTCGCAATATTGCACAGCGGGGGCATACGAACTGGCACACCAAGCTACGTCAATGTCGTCATTTACTCGGGGAGAAGCCGACGCACGCTCGATATACGTGATCCCACAGCAATTGTCGTGTTGCATTCTTTCGTTACAGGCGGCACAAAGACTGCGAGCGTGCCACCATCTAGACCGGAATTCGAAGTTTTCTTTCCTCCATCCGGAATGTTTTCGTACTCGTACGATCCATCTCCCATCTGGCGCGTCGCGCCAGATCGATTTGCATGGAAGCACGCGGGGCAAACGACGGAACTGAATGGCAGCTTAACCGATTTCATTGAGTGGCTGGAGATCCGAAGAATCAACCAGTTGCTTGGGAGCAGTGATCCGAAACAACGTGAACTTGGCGATCGATTGCGCGAAGTCTCCCACGATCAGCACGTCGCAACCCTGCTTCGGATCTGCGACTCTGCGAACGGCAGGTTTGCCCAAGCTGGAATTCGAGAAGTCGCTCTGTTTGTCAGCAGTCAGCCGCCGGAGTTTCAATACGTCAGCCCCGCAGGTGAGATCCACCGACACCGTCGGTGGCCGACAAACGATCCTGGTCGACAAGCGCGAGATGGATTGTTGCGAGTCGTCACAAGCTGTCCGCGCCCCGAACACGGAACCGATCCCAATGGCGCTGGCAGAACAGCTTTACAGTGCCTCCAGTCGATTGGTGATCGTGAATCGGCCGATTCGCTCGTTGAAGGTATTCAACACCACCAGTTGGACCGATTCGGCGATGAACTCTTCACGACGATTGAGCAATTGTATGGAATTCCCGCCATATACGAGCGTCGTGGCCTCTGCGGTAACTCATCAGCCTCCGAGATCGAAAGATTCGTGGCGCAAGAACTCAAACGACGAGCGCCGGCAATCAAAGACTTGATCACCTGGCAACGAGTTCATGCAGACGACACTGACGAAGAGTTCTACGATGCGGTTGTGTCGCGATGGTCAGAGACATTGATTCAGATAGCACAGACACCTGACCGCAATGCCTACGGAGGTGATCGCACGGAGGCACCGAGAATCGCATACCTTCTGGGGCTGGGCGAGGCGGTTATCTCTGCACTTCAACGTCGAAGGGTGGAAGTAATCGATTGGCGCGAAAGTGCGATGCTGGAATTTAGCATCGCGTTGCTAACCGGGGAATGCGATGCAGCGCTCGTCACCGAATTGCTCCACGGAGATGTGCCACGGCAGCGCTTAGCGTGCAGTATCATCGCCGCCGCCGCTGATCCTCAGTGGAACGATCGTGTTGCTGAGCTACTCCGATCGCGGTATCCCAAGCAAGACGCCGGGGAAACTATTGCTTTACGCGATGTCGCGGCACAAGCGCTCTACCGTTCGATGAATGTCGATGCGCTGCCAATCTTGCAAGCGGCACTGAATGACGGCTTTGATACTGGAATAACACATCAAATACTTGACCGTTTCGAAGTTCCGGTTAACCCGTATTGATCGGTATTGCCCCTACAACGGAACACCTGTGTAGGTAGAAACTCCGGGTAATCTCAAAGCGAATTTAGTCACATTTGCTTGCAAGGATACACGTGTTCTTGCCACGAAAAACACAAGAAGGCACGAAATAGTGCGGCAACATCGCGAGACTTTTCGTGCCTTCTTGTGTTTCTCGTGGCCACCAACCTGAAAGGCGAGATGTCCCCTGGCTCCCCTTGGCTCGGCCACGACGATGCGTAGGCCGAAAGGGAGATTTATTTTGACGGTAGGAAGACCGAAGGTGGGCTTAAGCAGTAAAATGGAATCTGAGAGGGTGACATCGACTTCAATGATGAGCGGGAGAGAAGCAATGCAATGGCAAGATCGAGTCGTGATTGATCCCAAGGTGCTCGTCGGCAAGCCGGTCATCAAGGGGACTCGGATAGCTGTCGAGTTCGTGATTGATCTGCTGGCGAGGGGCTGGACCATCGAACAAATCTTGCACGAATACGACCACCTGACGGCGGAAGACATTCAGGCATGCCTATCGTACGCCAGCGAGGTCTTGAAGTCAGAACGCATTTATTTGACAACGAGCTAGGCGACTCGTGATGCGAGTCATCGTCGACGAGAACATCACACACACCGTGATCCAGGGCCTGCGCGACCGCGGCTACGACGTGCTGTCCGTGAAAGAGTCGATGCGAGGTGTCGATGACACCTCGATTCTTCAGCGTGCGGAGGCCGAACAACGGCTGGTGGTCACACAGGACAAAGATTTTGGCGAGTTGGCATCCAAGTATCGCTTGCCCGCGACGTGCGGGATCGTGTTATTCCGTTTGTCGGCCGACGATCCAGCCGCAAATACTCAACGCGTGCTGGACGTGATGCAAAGCCGTACAGATTGGGCCGGACATTTTTCTGTCGTCACCGACGACAGAATTCGCATGCGAACTCTGCCGAGTAGCGAGACCACTCCCTAGAACGGTCGGGAGGTGGCCTGATGCACAGGTCCTGAATCACGAATTTACTTTGTTGCGTAACGCGGTCGTAATATCACGGCTGAGGAATATCGAACAAGGAATTTCGAATATCGAATGATGAAGTGATTCTCTGGGTTTCCTTCTGACTTCGACATTCCTTGTTCGATATTCGATATTCAAACCCCGTCAGGGCCGGCGCGAGCTACCAAGTCGGCACGTAAAGTATTGCGTTCGACGTAACGGTTCTTCGTGCCGTCACAGTCTCACGTCCATGGAACGTGTTTTGAAATGTGAGCCGACGGCGCTAGCTGCGGGCCGCAGCTAGACAATCGCTCGATTCGAGGCCCGCGGCTAGCGCCGTCGGCTCACCAAAACAGCTCGCTAGTTATTTCGAAACGCGTTCTCGGTCGGTCACTTCGCAAAGCTCATTAACGCTGCTTGCCGGAATGCATCTTGCGCCTTGCCGCCTTCTCCTGGAAATCCGGCGTGCTGAACCAACCAAATCATGATCAGCCCGTGCTGCTTATCAAGGTACGAGTTGGTCGAGTAAGCTCCGCCATGTCCGATTCTGTCGCCGCCGGTCGAGAAGCCGAAGCCGTAGTCATTGGGCAAGTTGTCAGGCGTCTGGCGACTAGTCATTTGCTGAACGGCAGCCTCGGATAGATAACGCCGTCCGTCGAGTTGCCCGCCGTTGGCGAGCATCCGATAAAACCTTGCCATGTTCGTCGCCGATGAGAAGAGGCCGCCCGCTGGCATCGGGTAACGGTTTACGCGGGCGGTCAGTGGATACTGAACCTGTCCAATGGTTGTCTCTTTCAAACCGCTGCTGTTTGCACCGGGCTTGTATGACTTGGCGATGCGCGCAGCCTGGGCTTCGCTGGGCCAAAACGTCGTGTCGTTCATCCCTAACGGCTTGAACAAACGCTCGTCTAGGAACTGTTCGAAGCTCATGCCGCTGACCACTTCGATGATCCGGGCCGCGGTGTTTATTCCGGCGTTGCTGTACTGGTACTTCGTGTCAGGCTCGAAGACGAGCGGCGTCATCGCATAGCTGCGGACTCGATCGGCCAATGGCAGCCGATCGAGTGTCGGTTGTTCTAACTCGGAGCGGAACGGCAGGCCGCTGGTATGCGAAAGTACGTTCTTTACTGTGATCGGATGCGCCGGCTTCTTCAGCAACACATGCGCGTCGTCTTTCTCCGCCACCACCATCTGGCCGCGAAACTCGGGCAGATACTTTTCTACGGCGTCGTCGACATTTACTTTGCCTTCGTCTACCAACATCATCAGTGCCGTGGCCGTGATCGGTTTGGACTGTGACGCAATCCAGAACAGGGAATCGGGCTGCATGGAATGTTGTTCGGCGATATCGGCAAAGCCCACCGCCGAGTGGCTGAGAATCTGGTCCTTGTCTGCGACCAACATGACTGCGCCCGCCAATTCCGTCCGCTCAACGAACGGCTCGACCGCCGCATTGATGCCGCTTGCCTGCTCGGCACGTTGATCGGTCAGAGTTGTTAGATAGGCCCGCTCCTTCTCCGCAACGTAAGCTCGATAGCCCTGCGGGTCGATAAACGGATTCGTGTCGGTTGACTTCACGCGGTCATACTTCGCGTGCATGCCGTAGTAGTTTCCGTGTGCGCCGAGAAAGATGTCGCACGGCAGCTTCTTCAGCGTCGTGAAGGTCTTGGCGAAATCATAGGCGATCCGCGGATAAGCCTGATTGCTCACTAGGCGATAGCCCGGATTCACGTTGGGACTTCCGATGACGACGACGCTGTGCTTCTTGTCTCCATCCGTCGCTTGCCAGGCCCAACTCGTGCAGCCGCGCGTGTGGCCGGGTGTTAGGTGTGCAATCAACGTCTTGCCACCCAACTTCACCTCGTCGCCATCGTCCAACACTCGATCCACGCGGCAAGGTGTCCAGCGGCTGTCGGTATAGAGATACTGGCCTTGCCCTCCCGCCGCGATCACCTCGTGGTCGCCTCGCATCACATGCACTTTGGCCCCGGTCAGCGTTTGCAGCCGTGCATGTCCGGCGACATGGTCCGCGTGTGCGTGGCTGTCGAGTAATACTTTCACGTCGGTCATTTTGAATCCGAGCGATTCAACCGACGCCTGAATCAACGGCACCGTCTCGTCGAAACCGCTGTTAATCAGGATATGACCGTCGGGCGTTGTGATCAGATAGATCGCCAACGCGTCGGAGCCAACGAAGTACACATCATCGACAATGCGATGAGCCGGGAATGGCTTGTCGGCAATCGCCGGAGCACAAACGAGCAACGCCAGCATCAGCGCGGATAGAGTTCGTCGAGACATGGAGTGGCCTTGGTGTTAGGGTGGCAACGAACGTACTGCGCCCACGAATCGCCGGAACGGCGCTTACCAATCGTCCGTACGGAACGGCGAGGCTGGGATTCCCTCTTGGTTGTAGAGATTCGCGCCGGTTGGATTCATCGAGTAGGCGTAACGAACCGCCACCGGCTCGGTAACTTCGCCTGACTTGACGATGACATCGCCACCGTCAATCGTGGCCTCCGCCCAATGCCATTTCTTGTCAGCACCGGCGACGGCAAATCGATTCAGTTTGCCATCGGTGACTGCCTTCGTCGGCTCGAGTCCGGCTTTCTCGCCAACGATCAGGCCGCTGCCAACATGGTCGAACGAAACTCGAATCGAGTTGCCATCGACTTTGTGGCTCTTGTACAGCGGACCACAAGGAACGAGATCTTGCTTGCCATAAGTTTGATGCAATGCCCATTGTGCCAATCTCCAGCCGACGTCTTGTTTGTTGCGGGGGTGGATATCCGCTGCCTCGCCGATGTCGATGATCACAGCCATGCCGGTGTGCTTCATGTTGAGTGCCTTGCGCTGCGCCTCGCGGAGTTTCGCCCAGCCATCGCCGCCCTCCGCGCTATCGTTTGGCTTTTGGAAGTTAGCCAATTGAACCCAGTAAAAGGCTAAGTCCGGATTAAACAGTTTACGCCAACCGTTCACGAGCGCCTGAGTTTTGTGATAGTAGGACTCGCCTTCGCTCCCGTTTGATTCGCCTTGGTACCAGATTGCTCCACGCATCGCGAACGGGGCCAGCGGGTGGACCATGGCGTTGAAGATCGCCGACGGTGAACTGCCACCGACCTTGGTCTTCTCGTTGTAAGCGTTGACCTGATCTGCGATCGCTTTTAGTTCCGGCACGCTGTGAAATCCGGCGGGTGACGTCCAGGGTTCAATGCGAGTGCCACCCCAATTCGATCCAATCAAACCGATTGGCACGTTCAACTCCTGTTGCAGACGTCGGCCAAAAAAATAACCAACGGCAGAGAACCCGCCTGCCGAACTCGGTTGGCAGACTTGCCAGTTGCCGGGACACTCGTCCTTCGCGACGGGAGAAGTTGTATGGCCGGGAACGTCGAACAGTCGGACTAACGGATGATCAGCGGCGGCAACCTCCTCCTTCGGATTCAGCGAGTTACTTAGTCTCCATTCCATGTTCGATTGTCCCGAGCAGATCCAAACTTCGCCGACGAGAACATCCTTGAGTTCAATCGTGTTGCGGCCAGCGACGCTGAGCGTCTGTCCTTTGGCATTGGCCTTCAATGCGTCCAACTTGACTTGCCAGCGTCCAGCCTGATCCGCTTTCGCTTTCTTCGTTTGATCGCCCAAGGTAACGCTGACATCTTCTCCGGATTCGGCCCAACCCCAGACAGGCACGGGCAGGTCACGCTGCAACACCATCGAGTCGCCAAAGATGGAAGCAAGCTTCACATCGGCATGTACGGACGTAACCAGACTAGACAGAAAACAAGCAGCGGCAAAACAAGCTAAACGCACGCGACAACTCATGAGAGGCTCCCTTATAGTGGTTTCAATACCGTGCGATGCACTTGTGTAAGCCGACGGCGCTAGCCGCAGGTCTCGGTATAGCACGGGTTTCATGGACTCGGCCCGAGGCTAGCGCTTCGGCTCAAGGTGTGGATCGTTCGAAACGCCGGGCTCGAATATACAATCCCGGCCAGGCGATTACGATAGGCACGTCAGTCACTCACGCGCGTCAGCATCAACAGCCGAAACTCCATCACCTGCTTGCCTGGCATCTCGGTCGCTCGCAGCGTTAGTGTACCTTGGCCTTTCTGCAGCTGGATCGTGCCGAGCGACATCGCTTTGAAATCCTTGACGTACGACTCTTGCCGCTTTACCCGATCATTCTCATCCCCGCGAAGTGGCGGATCGTGAGCTTCGGCAATCTTGCTGACTAGCTTGTCGTCGTTGAAGCTTAACTCGATCGTCGAACCAATGTCTGGTTTTGGGCAAGCGTAGTGAAGCTCGACTTCGTAATTGCCGGTTGCCCCGACTTCGGATTCCCATGTGATCTTGTCGTCAACGCTGATCCAATTCGAGAAGAACGAGCAATTAGGGAATCGGTTGGAGCGTTTAATGTTGCCGCGGGCAGTGCCATCACGCGCGGGGATCTGAGTGTATTTGTATTCGGAATGTCCGATCAGGAACGGCCGGTCGTCATCGTTGTAACCTTCCAACACTTCCCGTCTGAACGTCTCGGCCTCTTTTGTGAGCTTAGCGAAGAGGTCTGGATGTCTTTTGGAAACGTCGGTGTTCTGCCCGGGATCAGCTTTGATATCGAACAGCTTTCCCTGGTGATCCAGGCGATAGCGTTGGTTGCGAACGCTAACCTTTTTGTTCCAGTGCGAAATGATCGTTCGATTAGGCCATAGCAATTCGCCTGGAGCGAATAGCGGCTTCAAGCTTGTGCCGTCAAGTGGCTTCTGGCTGGCGATCGGAACATCGGCGAGTTCAGCCAACGTCGGCAACAAGTCGATGGCGGCTGCAATGGGAATGACTTTCATGCCGCCTGGAATGTGACCAGGCCAACGCATCAATAGTGGCGAACGAACGCCACCTTCGTCTGTCGATCCCTTGCGTCCTTTCATGCCACCGTTCCAACGAGTTCCATTGGGGCCGTTGTCACAGAAGTAAACAACGATCGTATTGTCGCCGATGCCAAGCGAATCAAGCTTCTCCAGAATTCGACCAACATTCCAATCAATGTTCTCGCACATCGCTAACGCGCATCGAATGTGTCCGATATTTTCCTTCTTTGGGTCGCGGTTGTGCATCGCGAGTTCTTTGTCTTTGAATTTGTCCCAGAAGCGATCGGGAACCTGCATCGGCGAGTGAGGCGTGTTGTAGGGCAGGTAAGCGAAGAACGGCTTGTCTTTGTTGGCTTCCATGAATGCCATGGCTTTGTTCGTGAGATCGTCGATGATGAAGCTGTCTCCCTTCACGATCTTGCCGTTATGTTCAAGCGGCGGGCTGAAGTAGTCGCCCCAATGACCGCTGCAAAAGCCGTAATACTCGTCAAAGCCGCGCCCGTTGGGATGATACGGATACTGCATCCCGTTATGCCACTTGCCGAATGCTCCCGTCGCATATCCAGCGGCTTGGAATGTGTCGCCGATCGTCATTTCGCCCAAGTTCATTCGCTCGCCACCTGCGGACGTACTGTAGACACCGCTTCGTGGGTGGTATCGACCGGTGAGGAACTCCGCTCGCGTGGGCGAGCAAACCGGGCAGACGTAAAACCGGTCAAAGCTCGCACCATCGCGAGCCAGCGAATCGATGTTCGGTGTGCTGAGATTGGTGTTGCCATTCAGGCTCAGGTCGCCCCAACCCTGATCATCGGTAAGGATCACGACAACGTTTGGATTGTCGTTCGCATCAAGGGCTTTGGGCAGCAACGCGACAATGCCTGCGTACAACGCCAGACAGCTACAAACGGTGCGTAAAGACGTTCTTGCAACTAGCGGCATTTCATTCTGCTCCGTATAGATTGAGCGATGTCATTGGTTGATCGGGAACAAGACGTGTCGAGGGGACTTGAGCATAAACTCGGTGGCCAATAATAGGCAGCCTCCCGAATTCATGCATTCCTCGCTCGACGGCAGCGTCTTCGCGATATCAGCGAGTTGAGGTAACTCGCTGTCTTGCCGAATGTAATCGACGCAAGTTGCAAGATCCACCATGCGAACTGGGATCCTGAGCCTCCGATTGACGTACGGTGGCGGATAGTTTCTTGTAGCATCATGAAAACCGATAGAATTGAATCGATTGACTTGGACTACAGGAAACGAGACATCCGAAATGCGAATCACGGACATTGAATCCATCATCCTTCAGCATGATATGGAGTACGAGCTTGGGTTTGCCCAAGGGTACTACGACAAACGGACGGCTCACTTAATCAAAGTACACACCGACGAAGGCATCACTGGAATCGGTGAGATCTTTGGAGCGGGAAACTTTGCCTTCGCCAATCAGGCCATCGTCAATCATGTTCTTAAACCACTGGTCGTTGGACGAAATCCGCTCGACATCAACGTGATCTGGCATGAGGTCTATAACGCGGTGCGCGATCATGGACAGAAGGGCCTGCCGATTTGTTGCTTGTCCGGAATCGATATAGCGCTGTGGGATATATTCGGCAAAGTCTCGTCGCTGCCTCTGTATCAGTTGCTCGGCGGAAAGGCCCGCGACCAGTTTGTCGCCTACGGTTACGGGATGATGTTTCGCAAGTGCGACGACTTGCCCGCTGTTTATGAAGACGAGGTCGCCCAAATTGTCGAGATGGGGTTCACCGCCGCGAAAATGAAAATTGGCATGGGCGTTGAACGGGACAAGGAACTTGCCGCGGCAGTCCGGCGGGGCGCGGGCGATGGATTCAAGCTGATGGCCGACGCAAACCACGCCTACACAGTGGGCGAGGCGATTCAACTTGGACAATCGCTACGGGATCTGGGCTTCTACTGGTTCGAGGAGCCAGTGATGCCGGAAGACTACGAGGGCTATCGAGCAATCCGCGCAGCGTTGCCGGGCATCAACATTGCTGGCGGCGAAGCCGAATGGACGCGCTTCGGTCACCGCGAACTGCTGACTCGCCGCTGCGTCGATATTCTTCAACCGGAAGTGGCTGCAACGGGCGGCATTAGCGAGTTCATGAAGATCCTGTCGCTGACTCACGCATTTGGAACTCCCGTCATTCCACACGTCTGGGGATCCGATGTTCTAATCGCCGTCGATATGCATTTGGTATCAGTGATTCCAGACATTCCGGGTGGACTTCACCAGTTTGAACCCATGTTAGAATACGACACAACGCCGAACTTATTTCACGAACACTTGTTGACTGAGCCGCTCGGTATCCGTGAGCAAGTGAAAGAGACGGGAGGATTTGTTCGGCCTCCGCAGGGACCGGGCATTGGAGTGGAGCTTGATGAAGGATTTGTGAAAAAGTTCCGCGTCGCATAGTAGCCGAAGTCGCGAGACTTCTGTTCCCCCCAGCGCCCCGAGCTCTCACGAGCCCGGCTACCACAATGAATTTCTCCGATTTCAAAATCGTGCGTCTGAACGCAGAGTCGTTTCCGGTTACCAGCTTCGAGCAAGAGAAGTACGACCAGCATGGGATCGTGCCGGTTTGCGTCGAAGTGTTCTCACAGGCAACGTTGATCGACAACGTCCGAGATGCCGACGCGGCGATGGTGGTTTCCCAGTCGTTGTCGGCGGAAGCCATCACCGCGATGCAACGATGCCGCGTCGTCTGCCGTCTTGGCGCCGGAACGGACAAGATCGACGTTGCCGCGGCAACCGACTGCGGCATTGTCGTAGCCAATGTGCCGGACTTCTGTTTCGAGGAACAAGCTGATCACGCTTTCGCCCTGCTATTGGCCGTTGCTCGCAGGCTGAACGAAATGCGCATTTGCATGCTTGAGGCCAGATACCATGAGGCTCGTCAACAGTGCCGACCGTTACGCCGGCTGCCAGGCCGCACGCTGGGCTTGGTCGGATTCGGTGGTTCGGCGCGAGCGATGGCGCGGCGCGCGGCAGGGTTTGGAATGCGCATTCTGGCCACGCGTAGAAACATGTCCGCAGTCGATCTGGAAGCTGCGTCGTTGGGAATTCAAATGGTAGAGATGGAACAATTGTTAGCGGAGTCAGACTTCGTCTCGCTACATCTGCCACTCAACGACGAGACACGGCATTTGCTCGACAAAGACGCACTTTTGAAGATGAAACCGGGCGGCGTTCTGATCAATACTGCGCGAGGCGCAATCGTTGATGAAAACGCGCTCGCCGATGTTCTTGACGCGGGTCATCTGTCCGGTGCCGGGCTCGATACGTTCGCCGTCGTCGATGTACATCAATCTCGACCCGAACCACCAACACATCGTCTGTTTCAAATGCAAAACGTCGTGTTTACTCCGCATGTCGCAGCATTCTCAGTCGATTCGAGTCGTGGGGTTGGATACGGTTCGGTGGCGAACCTAGTTGCTGTGTTGTCGAATCGCTGGCCCAATATGGATCGCATTGTGAATCCCGAAGTCGAGCCACGATATCCTTTGACGCGCTGAGTAAGTTGCGTGCGCGTTTATCGACCGATATGCTTGCGATCGCGCTTGTCGCTGTAATCGATTGCCGCTCGCCTCTTCATTGCACCGGAGACCCTTGAATGCCCGTTGTTTTGATTACGCCCGAAGTCATGCTGCACAAGGAAACCCGGTACGTCGAAATGCTGAACGCGGCCGGCTTCGATGTTGCCTATCCCAAAAACCCGGTCTTCACTCGCGGACTTTGCAGTTTAGAAGAAACGATCGACGAGTTGAGTGTGTGCGATGCAGTCATTGCAGGTGGAGAAGTGTTTTCGAAGAGTGCATTGGCGGCTCTGCCGAAATTGCGCGTGATCGCTCGATCGGGAGTTGGCTACGATAAAGTCGACGTCGCGGCAGCCACTGCCCACAAAGTCGTGCTTACGATCACTCCGACCGCGAATCACGAATCTGTCGCGGAGCATGCGTTGATGTTGTTGTTGGCCACAGCCAAGCGGTTAACCTTCAATGACTGCAAGGCTCGAGCGGGTGAGTGGCCGATGCAGCAGTCCTATCCCATTCGTGGCACGACGATCGGAATTCTGGGGCTGGGACGAATTGGGCGAAGTTTCGCGATCCGCGCTGGGTCGCTGGGCGCGCAGCTCATCGCGACCGAGACGAATCCCAATGATGACTTCGTCCGAGAACACAAGATCGAACTCGTCGATTTCGACGAGCTATTGGCTCGCTCGGATTATCTGAGCATTCATTGCCCGCTGAACGATGAAACTCGCGGGAGATTTGATCAAGCTGCGTTTGCAAAGATGAAACCCGATAGCATCCTGATCAACACGGCTCGGGGCGGGCTTGTCGTAGAGTCCGAGCTGATCGTGGCGTTGGAGAGTGGGCACTTGCGCGGTGCCGGCTTGGATTGCTTTGAACAAGAACCGCCTTCGCCAGACAACCCGCTGTTTCAGATGGAACAAGTCGTTTGCACACCGCATATCGCAGGCAGCGACACCAAGTCACAAGACGACATGGGGATTGAAGCAGCTGATTGCATTATCAAACTGCACTCGGGCGAGTGGCCTGCGGACGCAGTCATCAACCGTGAACTGCAGGACGGCTGGAAATGGTAGACACGCTCGTTTTTCACTCCGCGACAAATGTGATTCTTCGCGGAGAGGCTGTGAATTAATTGATGCGATTCGTTGGAGTCCACGCTTTAGCGTGCCTTTTATCGGGCGAAAGCCCACGCAGACAGGCTAAAGCCTGGACTCCAACGATTTATTCACAGCCTCGGAGCGAAAGACGACCATAGAGCCTAGGAATCGACGCGGTGCCCGAACAGAAACCTGGTAACAACGCTCGCCCTTGTTTACCGCGAAATCTCCGCGAGTGGCTGTGTATCTTTGGACCAGGGGCGATCATTGCTTCACTGACGATCGGCACGGGCGAGTTGATATTCTCGACGCGTGGCGGAGCGTTGTTCGGATATCGAATCCTGTTCCTGTTCGCGATCATCTCGCTACTGAAGTGGGGGCTCGTGATTGCCACGAGCCGGCACATGATTCTAACGGGTGTGCATCCGTACGAGCGAATGATCGAGCTACCGGGTCCTCGTGGCTGGCTGCCGATCATGCTCTTTTTAATGGCGATGGTTTGCCTTCCTATTTGGATCAGTTTTCACTGTGGAGTGCTCGGCAACCTCGCCTCGTGGGTTACCGGCACTCGCGGCGTCTTCCAAGGTGGCATGGATTATGTTTGGGGTGCCGGGCTTTTGGCCGCAGTTCTCTTGCTTTCGGCAACCGGCGGTTACACCGTATTTGAACGAGTGCAAATGTTCGTCGTCACGGCATTGGTCGGTTGTGCCGGCTTGACCATGATTCTCTACAATCCCAATTGGCTCGAACTCATCTTCGGGATTGTGCCGCAACGGTTGTCTTATCCCGATTGGCTGCCGGAAAAATATCCCGAAATCGCGCGACATTCTGTTTGGGTCGAGACAACACGTTACGTCGGGGTGATCGGTGGCGCTGGGTTCGACTATCTGGCCTATACATCATGGCTCAGAGAAAAACAGTGGGGAGTCCTGCCTGCCAGAGCAACGCGCGAGCAGCTTGAAGAAATCGCCGCAGATCCGAATCACGAAGTCCGTAAGTGGATCAACGCGCCACTGGTTGATTGTGCGATCAGCTTCGCGCTGATCGTGGCGTTTAGCGCAGTATTTGTCGCCTGCGGTGCCATGGTTCTTCGTCCTGAAGAAGTCGTACCGGACGAGGATAATTTGCTCAACTTGCAAGCGCGCTTCGTTACGCGAATTCACTCGCTCTTGTTGCCGCTGTACGTAACCGGAGCGTTTCTGACGATGCTGGGAACGCTCTACGGTACCGTCGAGATCGCATGCAGCATCGCCGACGAAATCGTGCGGTCGTTCATTCAAGACTGGTCCAATGTCCGAGCGCGGAAGCTCAAGCGAGCCGTACTCGCGTGGTGTGCTCCCATCGCGTTGCTCCTGCTCGGTTGGCTCTTCATTCGTCAGTCGACGCTGGAACTTCCGGGCACCGAGCCGCATGCTGTAGTTCAAAATCAACTCGCAACAGACGGAGGTGACGTTGATCCCATCCGCGTGCAGAAGCCGCGATTGTTGCTGGCGATTTTGACGCCTATCAATCTCTTCACGGGAGTGCTGTCGTGCGGTCTGATTTGTATTGTGGTGATCTGGATGGACCGCCGTGTGTTGCCGTCCGGCTTGCAGCCGCCGAAGTGGCAGATCGCAATGAACGTACTCTCAGCGGTCGTTTTTCTCGCGCTGGGGCTCAAGGGATATTGGGATAACGAGCACCGAATCATCGTCGTTTGTAGCATGGTTGGCATCTTTGTAATCGCCATGGTCGTTGCCAAGGTGATCAATTCGAGATTAGAAGTCACATTCGAAAAACAGTGAACGCGCCACAGGAGAAAACACACTATGAAAACGCATTCAAAGCTTTTCGCCGGTTGCGGCAAGATCATCGTCGGCATCGTTTGTGGAGCCTTCCTGGCAACTGTCTCGCCGTGGGCCAGTGGTGATCCCCAGGCACAGCCAGCGACGAAAAGCGTGATCGGCGAAAAGTTCTGGCCGTCCGAGTTCGGTGCCGAGGATCAGCGTGGAGCCGCAAATCGGCTTACACCCGAAAAAGTTGTCAGTGCCGCGCGGATGATCAAGGATGGCGATATCTATCAGCTTGGTCGTTTGTACGAACACGGCATGCCGCTGCCCGGTAAACGACATTTCAGTCTGACGATCCCAGGGCGACCGACAGGCGGCCCGATGGGTGCGAATCAAATGGTCTCGAATGATGAACTCGTCAGCGGTGAAATCGGTCAAGTAGGAACTCAGTTCGATGGGCTCGGCCATGTCGGGATGCGAGTCGAGGGCGAAGACTATTTTTACAACGGCAACAAGCTGTCCGAGTTCGGAGATCCATACGGCTTGAAAAAGTTAGGCGTCGAAAACGTCGGCGTCTTTTTCACACGCGGCATCTTACTCGACGTGTGTGCTCTGCGAGGAGCCGATCGGCTGCGCGCCGGATACGTCATCTCTCCCGACGAACTCGAAGCCTGTCTGAAGAAGGCGAACTTAACGATTCAAGAAGGCGACGTCGTCCTGATTCGTACGGGACACGGCAAGTTGTGGATGAAAGATAACCTTGCGTACGGCGAGGGCGAGCCTGGAATCGGATTGGCGGCGGCCAAATTTTTGACTGATCGCAAAGTGTCGATGATCGGAGCCGACACCTGGGCCATCGAGGCCGTTCCACACGAAAGTGAGGAACTTGGTTTTCCTGTTCATCAATGGGACCTGACAAAGAACGGCGTGTACCACATCGAGAACCTTGATCTGGAGCAACTCGCTGCGGATGAAGTCTACGAGTTTTGTTTTGTGTTCAGCCCGCTACGACTCAAGGGAGCAACCGGCTCGCCCGGGAATCCGATCGCAATTCGATAATGTTGGAGTCCAGCCTTCAGGCTGTTAGCGAGCTTTACCACCGATGCACGAGCTGAAGTATGGACTCCAACACAAATAAGGACCGAACCGTGACCGACACCGTCCAACAAATTGACTATGGCATGTTCATCATGCCGTTCCATTCGCCCGACAAACCGCTTGCTCAGGGATATGACGAGGACCTGGAACTAGTCGTGCGGGCCGAAGAACTTGGCTTCACAGAGTTCTGGGTCGGCGAGCATCACACGATGAAATACGAAACGATGCCTATGCCGGAACTCTTCATTGCCCGAGCGCTTGGCGAAACGAGCACCATCCGCCTGGGGCCGGCACCCGTCTGTTTGAATCAACATCATCCCGCGATGGTCGCCGGCCGCCTGGCGATGCTCGACCATCTTGCGAAGGGACGCCTCAACCTGTGTTTCGGAAATGGCAGCGTGACCGCCGATCAGGAACTGTTCGGAGTGGATCCGAAAGACGGTGGGAAGATGGCGGTTGAGGCGATCGATGTGATTCTCGATCTGTGGTCGCACGACCCGCCGTACGAGCACAACGGAGAGTTTTGGCAGTTCCAATTGAAGGATACCGTCGATGAGGAATCTCTGATCGGCTATATCCACAAGCCGTTCCAGTCACCGCATCCACCCATCGCGATGCCGGGCATGAGCCGCAACTCGTACAGTATGAAGGTCGCTGGACGGAAGGGTTTTCAGCCGTTTGCACACTGTCTGGTCACGGGTAACGTCGTGGCCGATCAGTGGAACACCTACGCCACTGCCGCCCAAGAGGCGAGCCGGACGCCAGATCGTGCCGATTTCAAAGTCGCACGTTCGATCTTTCTTGCGGATACGACGAAGGAAGCCGTCGAGCGTACTCGCACAAATTCCCTCGGACAGAATTACGAATACATCGGTGGCCTGTTCGACAAAGGACTCGGTCGACGCATTTATAAGCGAGACCTGGACATGCCAGATTCGGAGTGCAACCTCGACTTCCTGATGACCGAGCAGATCATCGCCGGTGATGTCGACGAAGTGCTGCGTCGATTGCTGATGCTTGTCGAGGAAACCGGCCCCTTCGGAACGCTTGTCCTGATGAGCTACGATTGGGACGACAAAGACGCTTGGGTACACAGCATGGAGTTGTTTGCGAAAGAGCTGATGCCGGCACTGAATAAATGCCTGGCTTAATCTACGCCTGCAGCAACCGCTGAGCCAAGTTGTTTTCACCCCCGACGTCTGTGAGACGGCGATCCCGGCCCTCGAAGTGGTAAGTGAGTTGCTCGTGATCGAGACCCATGAGCCCGAGCATCGTCGCGTGCAGATCGTTGACATGGACCTTGTCCTCGACGGCGTTAAATCCAAAGTCGTCAGTGGCTCCGATCGTCTTGCCGCCGGCCACACCACCTCCGGCTAGCCAAGCGCTAAAGCCGTACGGGTGATGATCGCGCCCGTTGGTGCCTTGGCGGATCGGCGTGCGACCAAATTCGCCGACCCAGACGAGCAAAGTGTCGTTCAGCATTCCCCGCTGTTCTAGATCAGCGATCAGTCCGGCGATGGGTTGATCGATCTTCGCCGCTTGCGATTGATGATTGCCTTTGCAGTCGCCGTGAGCGTCCCATCCGCCACAGATCAATTGTACGTAGCGTACTCCTCTTTCAACCATCCGTCGCGACATCAAACACATCTTGCCAAAGCGCGCCGATGGTTCGTCGTCGATGCCGTACAGCTTGCGAGTCGCCTCGGTCTCGCCGGAAAGATCGATTAGTTCCGGGGCAGCCGTTTGCATTCGGAATGCCAACTCGTAGTTGGCAATTCGCGCGGCCAGCCGGCTGTCTCCTGGCCGTGTCTGGCGATGTTCGCGATTCCAGGCATTGATTTGGTCCAGCAACAACCTTTGCTCGCCGGCGGTGATGTCTGACTGGCGTTGCAGATTCTGGATCGGCACTCCCTCGGCTCGCATGTCGACTCCCTGGTAGACTGCGGGCAGAAATCCAGACGAATACATTGATGCGCCGTTGCGAAAGATGCCGTCGGTCATTGCGATGTAGGCGGGGAGGTTGTCGCTCTCGCAACCTAAACCGTAGACGACCCACGCGCCAACGCTCGGGTGCCCAAGTAGGCTTGTTCCGGAGTGCATCATGATCATTGCCGAACCGTGTATGAACAGCTCGTGATGCATCGAGCGGATGATCGCCAGCTTGTCGGCGTGTTGGCTTAGGTGAGGAAACAGACGCGAGATTTCGACACCGCTGTCGCCGTATTTGTCGAAAGGAAACTGCGACGCCATGACCTTCGCGTCAGCGGTGTTGATTTGAGCTAGATCAAAGTCTTGCAAGCTTTCCGGAAGCAATTGCCCATCGTACTTCGTTAAAATGGGTTTGTTGTCGAATGTCTCAAGATGACTAGCACCGCCTTGCATGAACAGAAAAATGACGTTCTTGGCCGTGGCTGGGAAGTGCGGCGCACGAGCTGCGAGTGGGTCTTGCGAGCGAGGATCGATGTCTTCCGCGTGGAGCATATCGCCTAGAGCGAGGGTGCCAAATCCCAGTCCACCTTGGAACAGGAAATCGCGACGTGATGAGGAAGGATGCATATAGGAGTCTCGCTATAGTCGTTGTTCGCGGAGCGAACAACGACTATCAATCGACAAACGCGAATTCCGATAAGTTAAACAAGGCTAGACAAAGTTTGGTAAGCGCTTGGGCGCGAACGGGGGAAACGGACTTCAGCGTTTCCGGCGGATTCTTTAAGGGCATGGCGGTTTCTGTTTCCAAGTCTTCGAGCAGTAGTAGTGACGATTCAGCTTCGTCATCCGTTGGCGGACGGCCCAAAGCAATCCGCCACGCGCGGTCGATCTGGGCCGTTCGATCGTCGCCGGCTTCCGTAACGATTCGACCGGCCATCTGCATCGCCTGACGGAAGACGGAATGGTTGTTAAGCCCCCACAGTGCTTGTGTCGCGACGGTTGTCACATCTCGAACCGGGCAACTAACGGCAGTCACCGGCGCGTCGAATACTTCGAATATTGGAAATTGGAAGTTGCGTCGTACCAATAGGTAAACGCCGCGGCGAGTGTGCTGAGCAGGGTCCGCCGAGACGACCCAATGCCACTTCTCGCGCAGCGACGCGATTTCATCTCCGGCCAGCGGTGGTGCGACGGGTGGACCACCCATCGCTAGGTTAATGGTTCCAGCGGCGGAATGCACCGAGTCCCAAATCGCTTCACCTTCGAGTCGGCGACGATTCATTCGCCACAACAAACGGTTGTCAGGATCTTTGACGAGAGCCCGCTCGTCGCCAAACCGGCTGCTACGTCGGTACGTGGCTGAGTTCATTATTAGACGATGTAGATCCTTGATCTTCCATCCGCCGTCGACAAAACGCGTGGACAGCCAATCGAGCAATTCCGGATGCGACGGCGGCTGACCCATGTTGCCAAAGTCGTTCGGCGTCTCGACGATCCCGCGGCCAAAGTGCCAATGCCAGATCCGGTTAACCATGACGCGAGCCGTCAGCGGATGGTCTTTTTTTGTCAGCCAGAGTGCGAACCGCTTTCGAGCGGTGAACGGGTCTGCAAGGTCGGCGGGCGTCTGAGTGGCAATCGCCAGTGACACCGGTAACGCGGATTGAATCGGTTTCCCAGGTTTTTGAAGCTCGCCACGTTCGAGCAGATGCACAGTCCTGATCAAGGCCGGATGCTCGCGGCCCAGGATGCTTGCCGTCGGGATATGCATCAGGCCGTCATATGGAATCGTTGCCTGTCCGCCAGTCTGTTCGGGCAAAGCCAACACGGCTTGGCCGATCGCCGCCAACAGCTCTTGTTTGCGAGTCTGTTGTTCAGGGGAAAGCGTTTGTCCGGCTGTTTTTGCTTCGAATAAACGATAAGCCTTGCGGGCTTCTTCGACGGCCAGAACACGTGGATAAGATTGACGCCAGTCCGCCTCGCCCATCGCGTTCCATAACGGCAACTCAACCTCCCGCGCACTGGCAAAGATGGCGTGCAACGCGAAATAGTCTTCTTGCGTGAATGGATCGAACTTGTGATCGTGGCACCGCGAGCAGCCTAGGGTCAGACCCATGAAGGCGGACGCTGTCGCATCAACCCAGTCCGTCATGGTCTCGTAGGCGAGTCGCTTGGCGTCGAGCGCGGATTCATGCACACGCGGCCCGAGCGCATAAAACCCTGTCGCGATTCGTGCCTCCAGATGACGTTGTTTTTTCTCTGGGATGATGTAGACGCGACGCGGATCGAGATCGAGGTTGTCCGGCCAGAGTTCGTCGCCCGCGATCTGTTCCTGGACAAAGACATCGTAAGGCTTGTCGTCATTAAAGCTCTTGATGACATAGTCACGATATCGCCACGCGTTGCGATAATAAATATCGGTTTCGTAGCCGCCGCTGTCCGCATAGCGCGCGACGTCTAGCCAGTGCCGCCCCCATCGCTCGCCGTAGTGCTTCGACTCTAACAGCGAATCAATCAGCCGCGGCCAGGCATCGGGTGATTCGTCTTCCATGAACGCATCGACTTGCTCTGGACTCGGTGGCAAGCCAATCAGGTCGAAGTAGGCTCGTCGAACAAGCGTTCGGCGGGCGGCGTGGGGCGCAGGTTCCAAGCTCGCTTCTTCCAGCCGATTCAAAACGAATTGGTCGACTGCGTTGCGAACCTGCTGACCGTGTTTGAGCGACTCAAATGGCGGCGGATCGGGACGCGTGGACGTGCGTAGCGACCAAAGAAGATCGTCATCCACGGCGCAGACGACGGTCGGCAAGAAACTGACGAACATGACGACGAGGAACTGTTGAAACTTCCTTATCATCGAGTTCTCTCCATGCATATTTCGGAGCTTGCAATGGTTAAGTACGAACATGACAATGCCACGGTAGCCATTCCGCGTTTACCTTAACCTTGCGTTCAACTTGGGTAAAGCTCCAGGGACGAATTGATGAGCAACGTTCCGCCACTGCGATTGGGCATGTTCGTCATGCCGATTCACGATCCTGACAAGCCGCTGGCTCAATGCATTGACGAGGATCTTGAATTGGCGGGAACGTGCGAGACACTTGGATTCGACGATTTCTGGGTTGGCGAGCATCATTCGTCGAGCGTCGAGAACATCGTCATGCCAGAGTTGTTTCTGGCGAAGGTGCTGGGCATGACGGAACGGATCCGTGTCGGTCCGGCACCGGTGTGTTTGCAATATCATCATCCGATGCACGTTGCTGGTCGGTTGGCGTTTCTGGATCACATGTCGCACGGACGACTTAACGTCTGTTTCGGCCCGGGAGCGATTCCGACCGACATGGAAGTGTTCGGTGCTCATCCAAGCGAAATGGGAGCTCGTGTTGCCGAGTCGATCGACATGATTCTGCGGTTGTGGGAAGGTGAATTGCCGATCGACATCGAAGGGCAGTTTTGGAATGTCTGTATGAAGGACAACATTCATGCGGAGTTTGGCGTTGGCCATCTACACAAGCCGTTTCAGCAACCGCATCCGCCGATCTATGTGCCGAGTATCAGTCGTGCGTCCGTTGGTCTTCAAAAAGCCGCGGCGCGTGGATTTCGTTTCATCAGTCACCACATGCTTCATGCCGACGCATTGAAGGAGCAGTGGCAAACCTACTCGGATGCCGCGGAAACTGCGGGCAGGACGGCCGTTCCATCGGATTGGAGTGTCGCCAGGAATGTCTTCGTTGCGGATTCGACGGACGAGGCGAAGCGGCTCGCAAAAGGAAATTCGTTGGGCTCGTGCATTCAGTACATTTTGGACCTTACTTCTGCGACGGCGCCCCATGGCGTTGCCATGTGGAAACGTGATCCAGAGCAAGCCGACTCCGATTGCACGCTCGACTACTTTATGGACGACGTCGTCATTGCGGGAGATCCGGAGCACGTCACCAGCGAGCTACTCCAACTACGTGAAGAGATCGGGCCATTCGGCAGTCTTGTCTTGACCGCTCACGACTGGGATGACCGCGATCGGTGGGTTCACAGCCTGGAACTGTTTGCGCGAGAAGTCATGCCCGCCTTCAACAATGCGAACGGAGCGATCTGATTCCATGATCAGCACACACATCAACCGCATGCGCGAGAAACTTCAGGCCGGTGAAATCGTCCTCGGCGCTGGAATCACGATGACTGACTTTGCCGTGACCGAAGCACTCGCTCCCAGCGTCGATTTTTTCTGGATCGATCTTGAGCATAACGCGACAACCACGGAATCCATGCTTGGGCATTTGGTCGCAGCACGCGCGGGCGGAGCGGCGTCGATCGTACGGATTCCGAACAACGACGTCGGCTGGGTAAAGCGTGTACTCGATTCGGGAGCCGAAGGCATTATTCTGCCCCGGTCGTATTCGGCACAAGAGGTTGCCGCGTTTGTTTCCGCTTGTAGATATCCGCCGATGGGAACACGAGGGTTCGGGCCACGAAGACCGATGCAGTACGGTCGGCTCAATCAACAGGAGTATCTTGCGCAGGCCAACCGCGATGTCTTCGTGGTCGCACAAGTCGAGACGGTCGAGTTACTCTCGGAACTCGATGAAGTATTGAAGATCGAAGGACTCGACTCTTTAGTCCTCGGCCCGCAAGATCTATCCGGTTCGATGGGCCGCCTTGGAGATACGAAACATCCAGATGTCGTCGACGCCATGAAAACGGTCGCGTCGAAAGCGCGAGCCGCAGGCAAGTTCATCGGGTCAGGGCTCGGTGCCGATCCGGAGTTCGCCCAAGTTCTTATCGACTGTGGCGTTCAGTGGCTACAAGCGGGCAACGACTTTGAGTATATGATCAAAGGTTGCGAACAGGCCTTTAACTCAATACGGCCCGAACATTCATAGCGTGAACAGCCAATCCATTTGTTGAGGTATCCCGCTGCGATTGCAAACGCATGTTGTACCCCGAGATGTTTGAGCTGCGCCGAAGGGCGAACGCTTTACTGAGGCCGTCACGTGGTTACGAGAAACGCTTGAACCGCTAATTTCACTCCTCTCGATTTGCAATCGCAAACAAATGTGTCTTGTTCGCGATGTACAGAACGCCGTTTGCAACGACGGGCGTCGAATACGCTGAATTAGCCATGTTGATTTCGCGTATTGCCTGATTGTAGGTGGAGTGCTTGCCGTTAGACTTCGATTGGACTTGCGTAAACGACTCCGCGGGATCAGCGGACAGCCGAAAGATCGTGATATCGCCGTCTTCATCACCGATGTACACGTTGTCACCTGCGATCATGCCTGTACCCCAACTTGCCGCGAGCATATCGAACGTCCAAAACGCGCGACCGGTCTTGGCGTTGATGCAGTGGACGACGCCCGAAAAGTCCGAAACAAAGAGCAGGTCGTTTTTGATGACGACGCTGCTGACCGTCCGGTGAAAGATCTCCTCGAATTCAATCTCGCCGTTTCCGTTCAAGTCGTATTTGTCGTAGTGCCACACGACCGCTGAATTTGGGTTATCGACCGCGATCTCGCCTTGATCCGGTATGACTGCCTGTCGCTTCCGATGGGGAATGGGTTGCAGCCTCCCATCGAGACGTTTCATCGCAAGCTCCGAACTGACGTCGCCTCGCTTCGTCGGATCAATGCACCAGAGATGCCCTGCGCCCTCTCCGTGTTCTGGGTCTTGACCTCCAGATACGTAGACGAGCCCCTCGTAGATGACGGGAATCGCCATGATGTTGTTGCGTGTGCCGCGACCTCCCAATACCCACTTCGCCTCCTTGGGGTTGATGTCGAACTTCCACAACAGAGTCGGTTTGCCATTCGTCGATTCTTCGGCATGAAAGCTGTACACCCACCCGTCCCCACCCGGAACGATGACTTGAGGTACTCCGCCCAGTTCGCCAACGGCTGGCGAGGACCATTGTCCGTGCAGGAGGTTGTGGCCGGGCGAGTTGTCGGTCCACAGCACCTTGCCGGTATGTTTGTTCATGGCGAGAAAGCTAGGGGCGTCGGGCGCGGGAAGATTGATGTGGCTTTGGTCCACTCCGTTCGATGTGCCTACAAAAATCGTGTCACCCCACGACGTTATCGAGCATGTGGCGAGATTGTGTTGGCGGACTCCCAACTCCTTCATCATGTCAAACTTCCACACAACATCGGCTTCACGTTGGTCCTTAATTGTCACGGCCTTTGAAATGGTGAGTTTCGAATCCTCGACGACGAAACGCAGCCATGTGTAGTCGCCATTTACAATTGCGAACACGGTCCATGCTGTGCCGACCTCCTCTCGCGTCACGAGAGTTTTAGCAGGCAATTCTAATCCGGCTTTTGTCAACAGTGCGCGAAGCGTCGTGGAAACGTGGCCATCGTCTAACCCGCTCGTTAGGTATGTATTGAAGACGAATTTCGCGCCACCTGACGGCTCGACGAATCGCAACTCGCTTCCATCCAGAATGAGGCGTCCAACAATCCGCGAGCCCTGGTTTCGGCTACGTATCGTCCACTCCTTCCCGGCTAAGTCCTCATATCGCGATGAGTATTGCAAGCTCACTCCGAGCGTTGCCATCACAGCGTAAAGAGTTCGGTCATAAAAAGAAACCAATGTTGGTTCTTCGGGAGGCGTCAGTGTGGAAGTGCCTCTAAACATCACCGCCCAACCACCCGGCTCTGGTCCATCATCTTCCCCGTCGTAGTAGCCTTCCGTATCGAGACAGGCGACCTCTCCCCGGCTTGTCACGAACCACATTCGATTGCCTTCGACCAAGGGCGAGCTGACGATTCCTTGCATCGGCATGTCATGGACACGACCGCTCGGCAGTTTCTCGCTCGAGTGTTGCCAAAGGAATTTGCCATCCGATTCGCGAAAGCAAAGCATGCAGCCGACGTCCGTGGTATTGGGGTAGCGTTTGAGATATCCAGCGCCGTTGTTTGTGCCGACAAAAATTCTCCCATCGGCCACGATTGGAGTTCCATACGTCTGGCTGCCCAATTTCGCAACCCACTTGATGTTCTTCGCGTCGTCCTTGATCCACTCGCCCGTCCTGCGAACGAATTCACCGATCTCCCAATCGTCTGGAACGATCGCGCCTAGGTGTGTGTTGTTGCGGTGCGAAGTGCCGCCCCATTGAGTCCAGTCTTGCGCCGAAGTTGCTGGTAGCCCAAACAACACGGAAGCGAGCCAGATGACGACGGGGAATCGTGACGAGTTCATTATAATCCTCAGCTACCGGAGACATTTGGCTCGCCTTATGGTAACCGATATCATCTTCATCCCCATCTACCTCACGCCGATCATAGAACAAGCTCGGCAACCTCCTGGCGTTGCATTGAGCTGCGCCGGACTACTGCAGAGGCGTTACGTGGCTTTAAGCTTGAGTCACGACTTGGACTCTTCGGCGAGTCGTTGTCATCCCAACTCATCAAAGACCGCTTTCATTAGAAGCGGCCAGACAACCGTCGCATCGGCGTAGACTTCCGCGTAGCGACCACCTTCGACTGGCGGGACGAACTTGCCCCAGCTAACGCCTTCGGAGTAGGTGCAACCCGACAGGCCGCCCCAATGAACCGGTTCGGGGCAGATACGGACTCCGTACTTAAAGCGTGGTGCTGTCAACTTCGTGCCGAGTCTTGCGTTGGTGATGTCGTAGTAAGGGCCGACTTGTTGAGACCAATTGCGAGGCACACCGCCGCCGATCGTGAGGATGCCCAGCTCCTGGGCGGTTCCGATAAACCGTGCGTACTCTTGAAGGTCGAGGAACGGATTGAAGGCGGGGACCGTTTGAAAGATATCGTCTGGCTGGAGTGTTGCCACGTCCGCGCCTTCGGCACGCAAAGCAGAAGCCATCGCCCAGGTCGAAACGTCGAGCCCTATTTCGCTGTCCGTGAAAGCCGGTATGAAAACAGGCACGTTTTGTTCGAATGCACTTCGAAGGATGCCTGGGCCCTCGGCCAAATCGCAGAGCTTTTGTCCCAGGTCGTGGCATAGACGTGCTGAGGACCAAACGCCATCCTCAGGCACTTGTTCGGTCAGTACCGCTCGCACGAGTCGTTCGACATCGTTCAAATTCGATTCCATTTCGAGCGTGTCGTAAATGCGATTGTAACCTTGCTCGAACAGATCTTCGTCTGATTTGGTGGGATCGTATCGGTAGTGTGCCAACCCGATCGATTCCGTGAGGCCGTGTGCGATAAGAGCACCGGTCGCCACGATGGCGTGTACGAGGCCTTGATCGATCATGTCACACACAAGGCGTCCTTGCTTCGCGACAGTCATCGCCCCCGACAACGTCAACACGACCTTGCAAGAATCTTGACGCGACATCTCCAACAGAATATCGAACGCTTCACCAAGCTGTCTTCCGCCGAACGCGGTCTTCGACATCGCGCGCAGCAGCTGTGGGAACGAGTCGACATCTCGAATGGAGAGGCTCTCCAAAGGGACAAGTCCGTCGTCCTGGCCGTCGTGCAATGCTCGCTTGTTCATGGAGTTCCGTCTTTGAGCCGAACGCGCTAGCGTCGACGGCTCAATCTGCTCTTAGTTTGTGGTAAACGATTCGAGCAGGAGTATACAGTTTGATGAATTGCAAACAAAGGACTTGTTGCTAACGTCCTGGTCGAGTGCAACAATTGACGCGAGCCCGTCGCACCACTTTGGCAATAGGATCGGATTCGGAAGCGTGTCTCGAAGCCTATCTGCGCGCGTTGCCACCGGAGTTTCCTGATACAGTCGAAGTTCGCCACCGCGAGTTTTTCGACGAGGCTCAACATGAAGCAGCTTTAGATGACCTGCTGACCGAGCTACACGTTGACCGCGTCACCTTCGACGGCCGTGCGCTGTTCAGTGCGCCGCCGAGACGATTTTCGGGCAACGACAATTTCTCGATCCGTCGAGCTGAATTGTCGATCAGGGCGGACTGAGTTTCAGAATGTGAAAGGCTGAGTGTGATAGCGCCTTCAATACTTCGGCCTTCAATCCAACTGACGGGTCGTCGAACCATATAGCATCCGCACCTGTGGCTCCGTGAGCGCGGTTGCCCAAATACGAACGTCGTCGATGATGCCGTCCATAAATTCGTCGGAGGACGAGTTACCGATTCGCATTTCCTGTCCAGGCTGCATCAGGCGTGGCGTTCCTTTGAAGGCGATCGTCTTTTTCAAATCCGCGTCCAGGTAGAGACGGCATTGCTGCCGCTCGTTGTCGATGACGTAGACGATGTGAAACCATTCGCCGAGCGCGAGGTCGCCTCCTTGCTCATTTGAGCCGGTGTCGTCGGCGTAGAAGTTAACCTTCGTTTCGATCCAACTCTTCCCGTCGCCGATGTCACCGTGCACTTTGGCGTCGTTCACTTTCATATCGAAAGTGCATTCGCCGCCGAACCGCGTTCCGAGAATTCCAGAGAACGTCGGCGGGCGAGTCAATTTCACCCATGCGGAAACCGTAAACGTCGAAAGCTCGAATTGTTTTGAATAGTCGATCGAAACGTGATCGCGCTTCGAACGATCGAACAGTCTTGCTCCCTCGATCTTGCCCGAAGTCGCTGACGCTCCGACGATCTTGCCGTGATGCTCGCCCGCCGAGTCCTGCGCGATGTCACCCTCCGCTTCGTCCAGCGCCCAATGTGCGATCGGTTTCGGAAGTTCGATCTGCGACGCCTTTCCCGGCGCGTGGCTGATCACAAAGTCCACGAGCGCTTGGCATTGGAAGAAACCATTCCACATGTTGTGCCCCTGCCCAGGAGCGATGACAAGCTCCATCCTGCCACCGAGTGTTTGGTATCGTTTGGCGACGGCTCCGGAATTGCTCTCGAGCGGGACGACCTTGTCGATGTCGCCATGGATGTGAAAGAGTGGGATGTTTGCCTTCGCTAGCGGCGCTAGTCGATCGACCGGATTGTGTTCTGTGAGGACGTCGGCAAGTTCACTCTCCGTCATCCCGTACGCTCCACAAGCACGTGCGAGTCCTGGATAGCTGCGAAGATCGCAGACCGGATAAATGCCGGCGATGCAAGAGACTTTGTTCGGATTCTCGGCTGCCCAGTTGTAAAGCATCAAGCCGCCGCGACTGCGCGCCAACAAGCAAGCCCTTTGTTTGAATCTCGAACTCCCATTTGTGAGGTGCGCATGTAGCGCATCATAGCTCTCGCGTCCCGCTGGACTGCCGAACGACTCACCCACATCAACGCCGGCGATCGCAATTCCAGCGTCAAGCCACTGTCGGATCATCCATCCTTCGTGCGACTCGTTGGGCAATCCTCGATCGAACGTCGGGGCGTACATCACCCACGGCATCGGCTCACAACGCTTTTCCCCATTGGGAAGAATCATGAAGGCAGGTCGGCCTGCCACTTCGAAGTGGTGCCAGTCTAATTCTTTTGCCGACGCGTTTGTCGCACCTGCAGTAATAATTGAGATGGCGAGCACGAGATGGTGAATGCATCGAAACGATAGAATGCTTCTCCAGCTGAAAGACATGTGAACTCCAGTTGTATTGCGACTTCGGTATAGGCCCGTGAATAGCCGTCATCAAACGAAGCGTCATCTGCTTCCTGGACGAAGACACCTGATTATGGCTTGCTGACGCAACGAAGCAACAAGGAACACTATCTCTATCGCATCCCTGGACGAGCCTTGTTCCAATGCCTTAGACTCGGCGGACTTCATTTGTCCTTTTTTTCTGCTTTGCATTAGATCAAAAGTGTCTTGACGGATTGGGAATCCAACGATGTTTCAATGTGTTTGTCGGGCGCTGATCGTCGCTATTTTCGTCTGCCCATGTGTGTGCGCGGAAATACGAATCCCCGGGGCGACGGCTTATCTCGATCCCGACGATGGCGGCGCACGTGTTTCCGCGGACCACGGGATCGTGCGATGGAATGACCCGAAGGTTGTTGTTCAGTGGTTCGGAGAGCTGAAACATGTCGGAAAGCTCAATGCGAGTTTGGTGATTCGGCTAAACGCCGAAGACACTTCACGACTGCGCTTGACGGTCGACGGTCATGCGAAAGATGTTGTCGTTACCGGGAAAGCGGAAGACGCAATGACCGTTCAGTTCGGCGAATACGAGATCCGTGCGAAAGGGTATCACTCGTTCAGGCTGCAATCGCTAAATGCATCTGGAGTGATGGCAGGTGATATCGAAGCGCTTGTCTTGGATGGAGTGGCGACGGAGGGAGCCCACTTCAACTTAAAGCCGCGTCGTAACGCAGCGTCTGTTCATTTAGCCTATCCCGTTCCGCGAGACGCCAAAGTCTCGGCATTCTATTGCGAGATGACCGGAGTCGAGGAGCCACTGTGGACTTACTACATGGCTTGCGGTTGGCATCGCGGATACTTTGGGATGCAAGTAAACAGCGAAACCGAGCGGCGCATTATCTTCAGCGTTTGGGACAGCGGTGGCGAGGCGGTCGATCGAAACAAAGTCGCCGCCAAGGATCGTGTAACGTTGGTCGACAAAGGGAAAGACGTCTATTCAGGCAGCTTTGGCAATGAAGGAACAGGTGGACACAGTCACCTGAAGTTTCCGTGGAAAACCGGTGAGCGACAACGGTTCCTTGTCACGGCAGAGCCCATTGATGGAACGCACACCGTGTTTGCGGGTTACTACTTTCGAACCGACACCAAACAATGGATGCTGATTTCAAGTTGGAAAGCCCCAAAGGAAGGAAAGTACCTCCGCGGACTCTACAGCTTCAGCGAGAACTTTGCCGGGCGAAACGGCCACGTCGTTCGCAAGGCGTTGTACGGAAACCAGTGGATTCGCAACGCTGGTGGCGAATGGAGTGAGTTAACCACGGCCACGTTCAGTCATGACCCGACAGGAAAAATGGATCGGCTCGATCGTTTTATGGGGATGGAAGGTGGCGAGTTCTTTCTGTCGCACGGAGGATTCGTTCCCGGATATACCAAATATGGTACGCCGTTCACGCGTCCGGCGAGCGACCGGTCTCCAGCGAAGATGGATTTGCCGCCGTTGCCAAAGACACGCGATTAGTTCCGTGGGGTCCATTGCGCGAGAAAGAAATTCATGGACGAATCATTCGAGTGTTTCGATCTCGATCATGTGACCGAGCAGATCAGCTCCGTACTCGGAGTAGCCCGCGCGCAAGTTCGATCGGCGATTGACTTGCTGGAGGCAGGTAATACGCTCCCCTTCATTGCCCGGTATCGCAAAGAGGCGACAAAGGGATTGGACGAGTTGGTTCTGCGGGCGATCGAGGACGCATTGGCGAAAGCTCGGGAGTTGGCTCAACGGAAGGGCACGATTCTCAAGACGATCAACGAACAGGGGTTGCTGACCACTGAGTTGCGTCGGAGAATTGAAGTTTGTGACGATAAGAAGATTCTTGAAGACCTCTACCTCCCGTTCAAACCGAAGCGACGAACGAAAGCGACCGCTGCCAGAGCACGAGGATTACAGCCGCTGGCGGATCTTCTGCTCGCTCAAGAGAACTTGAATCGTTCACGCGGCGAAGTGCTGCGACGGTTTGTATCGCCTGAAAACGAAGTGCCTGACGAGGCGAGTGCGTTGCGGGGAGCCTGCGACATTGTTGCGGAAGTCTGGTCTGAGGACGCGGCGACGCGAGGTTGGCTTGCTGGACAAGCGGTCGGGTTCGGGCGTGTCATCTCGAAGGTAAAACGTGGCAAGAAGGAAGCTGCGAGTAAGTTCGAGATGTATTTTGATCACACCGAACCTGCGAAACGAATCCCTTCGCACCGCTTTCTGGCGATGAAACGTGGCGAGGCGGAGGGCGTGTTGCGAGTCGGATTGCAGTTGGATGACGAGTTTACTCTACGAAAGTTAAGGCAGCGGCTGGCTCATAACTCGCGATTCGAGTTTCATCGTGATTTGCTTGCGACGGTCGAAGACTGTTACAAACGTTTGCTGCATCCTGCCGTCGAATCCACTACGCTGCAGGAGCTGAAAGAGAAGGCAGACGACGAAGCGATCGGAGTATTCGCGCGCAATCTGTGTGAACTGCTACTCGCAGCTCCGGCTGGGCCAAAAGTGACGATTGGACTCGACCCCGGATTTCGTACGGGATGCAAAGTCGCGGTTGTTGACGGCACAGGCAAGTTCCTTGCGAATGCGACGATTTATCCAACGCCGCCTCGCAACGATGTTGCCGGAGCCAGCAAGACGCTTCACGAACTGATTGCGAAGTACGGCGTCGAGTTGATCGCGGTCGGGAATGGCACGGCGTCGCGCGAGACGGATGCATTTGTGACTGAGATGCTGCGGTCAGATGATTCGGCGATCACGAAAGTGATGGTCAGCGAGTCGGGGGCGTCGATCTATTCGGCGAGTGAACTAGCCGTTCACGAGTATCCTGATCTCGATGTGACCGTTCGCGGAGCCATCTGCGTCGCTCATCGTTTGCAAGATCCGCTGGCCGAACTCGTGAAGATCGATCCAAAGTCGATCGGCGTCGGGCAGTATCAGCACGATGTGAATCAATTGCTGTTGATGAAGTCCCTCGATCGTGAAGTCGAGTCTTGTGTGAATTCGGTTGGCGTCGACTTGAATATGGCGAGCGCGCCGCTGCTCACGCATGTTGCCGGCATCGGGCCGAAATTGGCAGCTAGGATTGTCGAGTATCGTGATGCGAACGGCACGTTTGACACTCGCAAGCAACTGTTAAAGGTTCCTAAGCTCGGGCAGAAGGCGTTCGAGCAGGCCGCTGGCTTCCTGCGCATTCGCGATGGATCGGAGCCGCTCGACAATGCGGCAGTTCATCCAGAGAGTTACTACGTCGTCGAGCGGATGGCGAAACAGCTAAAGGTTGCGACCAAGGATCTCGTCGGCAACGCAACGCTTGCCGCGAAGTTGAACGCGGCCGATTTTGTCGACGAACGAGTTGGTCTTCCAACCGTCCAGGATATTCTCGCGGAATTAGCAAAGCCGGGACGCGACCCGCGCAGCGAATTCAAGGTGGCTCAGTTTGCCGAAGGTGTGAACGAACTCGCTGACTTAAAGGAAGGCATGATACTCGAAGGCGTCATCACCAACGTGACGCGTTTCGGGGCCTTCGTCGATCTTGGTGTTCACCAAGACGGACTAATTCACATCTCAGAGCTTTCCAACACGTTTGTGCAGGACCCGAGTGAAGTTGCTTCGGTGGGGGATGTTGTTCGAGTGAAGGTGCTGGAAGTCGACCTTGCTCGCAAGCGGATTGCTGTGTCGCGGAAGCAAGTTGTGACCTAGGAAAAAGAGCGGTGATGTGACGTTGTCGCATCGGGGCGAATGCTTGATTACACTGACGCAAACCGCAACTCCATTCGACGTTGCCTCGTATCACACCAGTTCAACCGCCACTGACCGGATGCATGTCTCATGAACACACGTCACCTTACACGTCGACTTACTTTGCTTGTTAGCTGCATCGTAATCGCTGCTTCTCAATATACACGGACGCTTGTCCAGCACCTCAATGCGGCTGAATCTCGCCCCAATGTCTTGTTCATCATTTCGGACGACTTGAACAACTCGCTTGGCTGTTACGGACATCCCCAGGTAAAATCGCCAAACATCGATAGCTTGGCGGATCGTGGGGTGCGGTTTGAGCGGAGTTTTTGCCAGTTTCCTTTGTGCGGCCCGAGTCGTAACTCGATGCTCACGGGCTTGTATCCGAACAGCACGGGAATTCTGCGGAACAGCCAGATCTTTCGGCAAACGATCCCGAAACATCTGAGTTTGTCGCATGCGTTTCGTCGGGCGGGATACTTCGCGGCGCGGATTGGAAAGCTGTATCACTACAACGTGCCGAAGTCCGTGGGTACGAACGGGCATGATGATCCAGGCTCGTGGGAGTTGGAGTTGAATCCGGCCGGTTGTGATCGCCTGCTCGAGGAGCCCGATATTTTTTCGTTGAAGAAGGATAGTTTTGGCGGCACGCTCAGTTGGTACGCTTCGCCGCATGGTGATTTGTTGCATACGGATGGAATGCTGGCTAGTGACGCTGAATGGGTCTTGGAGCGTTGTGCCAAAGACCAATCGCGACCATTCTTTCTGGCCGTTGGATTCTATCGACCGCATACGCCCTACGTCGCACCGGCTCCCTATTTCGACAACTATCCGAAGGAAGAGATGCCGTTGGTGCAAGGTGTCGACGAGGATGTGAAGGATTTACCCGCTCATGCCCTCGGCAGCCACAAGAAGGAGCACGAGTTGCTGACCAATGACTTGAGGCAGCAAGCGATTCAGGCTTACTACGCGAGCATCACATTTATGGATGCTCAAGTTGGTCGCGTGCTGAACAAGCTCGATGAACTCGGCTTGGCAGAGAACACGATCGTCGTCTTTACGAGTGATCACGGTTATCACCTCGGCGAACATGGGCTGTGGCAAAAGATGAGCCTGTTCGAGGAAAGTGCTCGCGTGCCGCTGATTATTGCGGCCCCGAATGCGGAAGGAAACGGAGGCGTCGCGCAAACGCCGGTTGGTCTGATCGACTTGTACCCGACGTTGACAAAGCTTTGTGCCGTCGAAACGCCAACGAACTTACAAGGACAGGACTTGGGCGTGATCTTGTCTGATCCGAGTGAAGCTGGCCGAGGTTGGGCGTTGAGCCAAGTGACTCGCGGCCCGCGGGCCAAACCTTTGTTTGGTTTCACGTTGCGGACTCCGCGCTGGCGGTATACCGAATGGGATTCTGGCAATGCAGGTCACGAGTTGTATGACCACGAAAACGATCCGCTCGAGCAGACGAACTTGGCAGATGTTGCTCAGCACGCCGATCGAATCGCCGAGTTCTCGAGGACGCTGCAAAAAGTCGCAGCAAACACCTTGCCCGAATCTGGAGAGATCCCACAGATTCGCGAAGGCATTTGGGCTCCGAATCTGACGGATCCTTAAGTACTGACGCAGCGATCTGCCTCTACAGATGTTCCTTGAAGAATTCGTCCATATCCTGGGCCATCTCATTGAACCAGGGCAATTGGTTCCAACATCCATGCTTGCAGTCTTTGTAGATCTTTACGTCGGTCCAAACACCCAGTAATTTGAGTTTGTCCCGCGTGAGGGCGTTTCGTTGAGGGTTGTCGTGTTCGCCGGTCATGAAGAGTACTGGCGGAGCATCTTTAGAGAAATGAAGATGCGCGTCTGCGAGCGCATAGAGTTCAGGGGCTTCATCAATGGTTTTGCCAAGCCACTGATTGGAATTGGATCCAGAGTCTGAGTCGCGTGAGCGTTCTGCGACGGAGCCCGTTGTCATTTGCATCGGACCAGCCATGACGATCGCGGCTTGAAGTTGCGATGAATGGTCGGAGTTTCCGCCATCGCCTTGTAGCTCTTTGACACGCGGCGCGGCCGCCATTAGTCCGGCTAGGTGACCACCAGCGGAACCACCGACGGCTCCGATGCGTTGCGGATCAAGATTGAATTGCTTTGCGTTCGTTCTGAGGAATCGCACAGCTGCATTGCAGTCCTGGATGCCGGCGGGAAACTTTGCTTCACCACCGAGGCGGTATTCAATCGCGGCTGTCACATAGCCCCGCTTTGCCAACTCGATGGCCAAGGCTCGAAATTTGGACTTGTCTCCATTTAACCAACCACCGCCATGAACGACGACGATCGCAGGGAGCGGACCGGCTGATGACGCGGGTTGGAAGACATCAGCGAGCAGCTTGCGGTCGGCAACTTGTGCAAAGACGATATCCAACTTTGCTTCAATCGACGCCGGGATCGTTGTTGGCGGTCGCTTTGCGTTCGAAGACTGGTCACTAGCATCAGATGGTGGCTGCGGGGATCGGCCCGAGATTTTCATTCGTTGACGGTAGAGGCCGCCAAAGCCTGTGACGTAGAGGGACCGCATATCTTGGTCGCCAAATGCGCAATTGATCGGACGCGTTGGTGTTCCAATTCTGTCGAGCAGCTCGCCGCTGGGACTCCAGATCCAGATGTGCGCTGGGCCAGCGCAATAGACATTGCCTGCCCGATCAATCGCCATTCCGTCAGCTCCCTTCTCGGGGCCTGCATCCATCGCAGCGAAAATGCGACCGTTGGTGGCCGTTCCGTGCGTTTTGACGTCATACGCCCAGATCTTCTTCGGCACATAAGACGCGACATAAAGCGTTTGTTCGTCAGGCGAGAGGATCAAGCCGTTCGGTGAGTCAATCCCATCCACGGCGGTGACCTGTTGGCCTTGCGGTGTGATGTAGATGACTTGTTTTTGACCAGTCAGCGTATAGTAGATACCGCCATGCCCGTTGACGACCAAATCATTGGGGCGCCTCGGTGGCTTTGCATCAGGATCTTGGCCTGCAATTGCGATCTTCTCTTTCCCTGCAAGACGAACGATGCGGCTGTTGCCATTGTCGGAGAGAAACAACTTGCCGTGGCTGTAATAGGCCGCGCTAATCCTCCCAGCATCCTCGAGTACGACTTGCACTTTCTTCTTTGCCGACATGTATCGATACAGCTTTTGTCCTTTCACGTCCGGAAAGTACAAAGCGCCATTTCCGTCCCACGCTGGCCCATCGGCGAGTCCAAACTCAGTCGCAATCGTCTCCAACTTCGACTCAGAATCGACCGGGCTTCCGGCTTGTGCAGCCGATGTCACGAAAAAGAACGCTAGAATTAATAATTGAACTGGGCGGCGAAACATCGAAGTCTCCGGTAAAGGCAATTGGCGGTGAAGTTATTCTAAAACTCAAACGAGGTACTGGAATGCGCGAATGATTGTGAATTGCCGGCGAGCTAATGCCATCCTTCGCGCCGACCAATCTGTATGATAGCTGGCGCGATCCCACCGAACGACTAGTGCGCGTTCGCTGCCCGGAAAATGTGGTATCGTACCTTCTATGTACACTGTCATCTTGCGGGCGTTATCCGTGTTGTTGCTCGGTACTTTGTGTGTTGCGACGCAGCTCTATGATCGTCCGGCTGTAAAACAACTCGTGGTATCAAAGAGAGCGCCGACGATTCGCAGCTGGGAATACGTTGACGGATTTCCCGAACGAATCGCGGTGTTTCAAACTGTGTTTTGGGAGCCGCGTGACACGAACAGCATGCGCGAACTGATTGAAACGACGGATTTAGTTCGGAACAAGAGTGTGCTTGAGATCGGAACGGGTTCCGGGCTAGTGTCTTTGTGCAGTCTTAGAGCCGGAGCTGCAAGTGTAATTGCGACGGATGTCAATCAAAACGCGATCGAGAACGCTCGGTACAACGCCAATGCGCTCGATCTAGGAGATCGTTTTGAGACTCGCCTGGTTTCAGTTCACTCGGCGGGCGCTTTCTCCACACTCATACCGACAGAAACTTTCGATATCATCCTATCAAACCCGCCCTGGGAGAATGCGCAGCCGCGATCGATTGATGAGTACGCGCTGTACGACCGTGACTTTGAGTTGCTGCGGTCAATATTGTTGGGGGTTAGAACGCATCTTAAGCCTGGGGGACGTTTATTGTTGGCCTACGGCTGCTGTGACGCGATTTTGACGCTCGAACAACTTGCGCCCCAGCATGGTTTGCGCGTTCAGCGACTGGATGACCGAAGACTTGACGATTTACCAGAGGTCTTTGTCCCCGGCATGCTCGTCGAACTTCTTCCTCGAAAGGGGTGTTTTTGATCATTCCGGGTTCGTTGTTTTCGTGGTGTATTAGCCACTTGTGAGATTGATACTTGCAAGATTGACGAAGCTTTGGTTATAATCGGACCAAGTTGCACATATCCCGTGATCGCTCCATTTTGGGACATGAGGCGCGGAGATTAAGAGGCACTAGAGGCTCAGGAACAGAGAGTTCTCTTCTCCCCTTCTTCAACATTGCTTCTGACTGAGAACTACGCGATCTCAAATATATATGATGTGTGTGTCTGCGTCGTTCGTTGCGGTGCCTTGTATACCGGTTCCGGTGTCTCACTATTTGTTCATCGTTCGTGAGAGTGGTGTATGTGTGTAACACTGGCGGTAACGTCGTTCTGATTTGAGTCTCTGTCACTTATTTTGAATTGGAGGGTTGCTATGACTCGTAGCAAGCAACGCCAGGGCTTTACTCTGGTTGAGTTGTTAGTCGTGATTGCCATTATTGGAATTTTGGTGGCGCTGTTATTGCCTGCCGTGCAGGCCGCTCGTGAAGCTGCCCGTCGAATGCAGTGCAGCAATAAGTTAAAGCAGTTGGTGCTCGCGTGTCACAACTACCATGACACCTATAAGACTTTTCCCCCTGGCTATCTTGTGAAACGTACAGCCCCCACCAAAACTGCGGCGATTCAAGTCGACAAAGCAATGTGGTCGTGGGGCGCACTAGTTGGAAGGTTCATCGAGGGTGCCTCGCAAGTCGACACGATGGATATTGGCAATGTCTGGCTCGACAATGGCACTGCAACCGATGCCCTCGCATTGCATAGCGACATTACCGTTCAGACGGAAATCCTGATCACCGCAAATGCGAGCTTCAAGTGCCCATCCGACGTTGGCGGCGAGACCAATCTCGAACGTCCACTTAACAGCACTACGAACATCCCCACGACAACCTCGAATTACGTTGCCGCGAATTCTGCCTTTGATCTTTCGCAGACGGGTGGTGCCACCGCAGCGAAGGGCCTCTTTCGTCAGGATCAAGGTTTGTCGTTCCGCGATATGATTGATGGCAGCAGCAACATAATCGCCCTGGGCGAACGCCGTTGGCAGGTCAAGGACGAAGCGGGGAATATCGTACTGCCTGGTGCAGCGAATGTATGGGGAATTCGGGATCTCGGTGCCAATCCTGTTACCGGACTTGACATTCTCGCGGACGCGTTAGGTGCCAGCATATGTACGATCAATAATAGTGCAGATCACTCCGTCACAACCCACAAGCGACGCGGGTTTTCCAGCCAGCATCCCGGCGGGGCGCAATTCTCTCTCGCTGACGGTAGCGTTCGGTTCATTAGCGAAACGATTGAAACCGACTTTGATGGCAATGGCGTCAATCTTCCCGCTACGTGGGACGTGGATACGACATTTGAATTTTTGATGGGCATTGGTGATGGTAATCCGACAGGCAGTTACTAACCGTCACGCAGATATTCTTAAAAGTTAATGTGAGCGGGACAGCCGGTTTGGTTGTCCCGCTCTTGTTTCGAAGTGGCTCGCGCCGCGTTTAGCAGTGGGCAGAGTGTGGCCTATGCTTACAGAGAATACCTTTCGTCTCTTGAAGCTCGGCGCGACCTCAGCATGAATCTCAATCCCTATTTGTCGCCCCAGTCCGTTCCGATTGAAGCGGCTGTACTCGTTAAGCCGGAGCGGAGGTCGCGCCCGTTACGAGCATTGGGGCGCTGGACGCTGGTCTGCTGTATCAGCGCGGCACCGAGCTTCTTTTGGGGCTGCGCGATGCATCGTGGGGCGGAGCATGTCGTTGGGATGATCTGCGGAATTCTGGTGTTCGTGTTGGCGTACACGGTCGTCGAGTGTTCCCACCACTATCAGCAGATTATCACCCGTCCGCATATGCATCGTACAGCGCTGGTCGGGTATGGAACGCGAATTCTGATTTCTGTCATCTTTCCCATTGGCCTGGCGGTTGACATGATGACAGGAGTAGTCAGCGTGGCAATCGTTCAGAATATTTCGCCGGCGAACTCTGCCGAGTTGTCGGAAGCCGGAGCATCCGCCTCGACGTTTTCTGTGTTCTTGACGACCGTCGTGCAGGGCATCCTTCTCAACATCTTGTTGTTTGCCTACATGGTCTGCGTCTACGCTGTACTTCGCGTTATGGCCCGCGTCCGCGATCGATTGCGCGATCGAAAACGCGAGTTTTCGCTTGAGATTCCCTAGCGTTGCTTACCCGAGCGTCTTCGTCATGAACGATGAATCGGCTCCGACCGGGCCACCGCTGTCGAAACCGACCCGCTCATAGAGACGACGAGCGTTGACGTTTTCATGCTGTACTTCGAGCGTGAGTTTGCAGCACGCGAGACGAATCGCTTCCCGTTCGACCGCGTCGAGCAATTTCGTTCCGATGCCCTGCCCGCGAAAGTCCCGATGGACGGCGAGATCATGGACATTGAGTATCGGGAGGGCGCTAAACGTCGAGAAGCCCACAAAGCAAATTGAGACGCCAACTGGTTGATCGGTCTGCACCGCCAGAAAGTAGCGACCGTTTGTCTGTTCGGCGAGTGCTGGGATCAACCTCGACTTGACTTCATCGGACAGCGGTTGACCACCTTGAAGCGGTTCGCTGGCGTACATGTTTAGCAATTCGACGATGCCCGCCTGATGCATGGCGTCTGTTAGATTTGCCCGGACGATTGAAGGTGAACTCACGGCGAGTCTCCAGTTAGTTAAGGCGGCAGCAAGGCCCGTTCTTGATCGTATTCACTCTCGCTATCGCTACGTTAGCCATGGCACTCGCCAAGAGGAGAACGGCAGGATCAAGTCACTCTCTAGTCACCGCTAGGCGAAGGAGGTTCGTACTCGAAATCCTTCCACTTCATTGCGCGGCGGAACGGCTCGATGCGCAGAATCACTTCGCCGTCTTTGAACAGACGAACTGTTCCGTTTGATTCGCTCACGACAACGGCGATGGCGTTCGTGCTCTTGCTGATTGCGGCGGCCGCCCAGTGGCGAGCGCCGAGGCCCTTAGATAGTGTCAGATTTACATGATCGGCATCGACGATCTGGCAGGCCTTTTCGACCGTACCGTCGGGGGCGACGATAAAAGCTCCGTCCAGCGGCGCAACTTCCTTGATGGCCTCACGCACGCGACGATCCGGCAGCGAACGTTCTTTGCGGCCATAGCCTTTGACGGGGTCATAGCCCGCTGGATGGCTGAGCGAAATCACATTGCGCGTGTCCCCGACGACAAACATCGTGCCAACGGGTTTTCCCTCTCGTCCCTCACGTCCGATATCGACGGCAAGATCGACCACAACTTTTAGCGTTTCAAGAGGCACGCTCGTCTCGATTTGTCGCAGGTCTCGCGCTGTTAACCGTCCGAGATGTTCGTCGAGACGAATAAAGCTGATTGAGTCCATCGAATCGGCTTCGAAGCCACTATAGACTGCAACGACCTCCGAGTTTGGTTCAAGGATTTCGTCCGCAACGCTTTCGAGCAATGCCTGCGTCAGTTTCTCGAAGACCGGCGCGTCGTGCATGCCGAGCACGATCGTATCGAGACCAGCTTCCTTAGCACCTTCAAGCGCCTCCTCCGTGTCGGCCGCGGCCAAAATCTTTTCGCGACCCGCCCGCTTGCTCAACTCCGCCCAATCAGTCGGTCCGTCAAGCATTACGAGAAGTACGTCGGCGTCCACCTGCTTACTCAGGCTGACGGCCAAGTCGTAAATCGATGCAAATTGCTCGTTGAATCGCTGCTGCTTCATTCAGCCAAAGGTGGAATCTATGGGGCGGGCGAGGAAGGAGGACACGGCGGTCCTGACATGGTAAAGCGTTTTGGCGACCGAAGCAACGACCCTGCTCTGCTGGTTTGGGACCCGTTAGAACCAACTCATCGAGCGTAGACGCTCGGCGATCGTGGGAGGTTCTGGCAGCGCGGGAGAACGTCCTTCGACAAAGTCTCGCCAAGCCGGAACGTTGTCGCCGTAGTCTTGCCCAGAGACCGATTTCAATGACTGAACAGCGCGATGCTGTAACGCCGGATCTTTGTCGTTCAGAGCCACGGCGAGCGCCTCGAGCGACTGTCGGTCTTGGAAATTGGCTAGTTCGGCCGTTGCGGCGAGTCGCACGTCAAGGTCCGAGTCTCCGTTGACGATTCGTGAAAGTACTTCGATCGCTTCGGGACCGCCACGACGCCCCCACGCCTTGCACGCGGCAATGCGGACGTCAGCGTCTGCGTCGTTTGCCACAAGTTGGAGTGTTGGGATCGTTTCTGGCGTGCCGAATTCGGCCAGCGTCATCGTTGCTTCCGCACGTAAGACCGAATTCGTAGAATCCTGAATGATTCCTCTGAGCCTTGGAATTACGCGGCTTTGTTCCTCCGGCGATAACCCCGTTGGATTGTTGCGAATGGCGCGCAACTCGGCCAATTGTGAATGAAAGGTGGGCCCGGCGCTTTCGTCTTTTTCCCACTGGCTGCGATAGTACGGGTTCAGCGCCGCAACTCCGCCGAATGGGCCGTCAGCGCAGCCGATGACGCTCGTTCCCAAGATGAGAACAAACAGAGACTTAGCCGAGGAGAATCGTGTTGCCACCGATGAGAATCCAGATCTATGTGCGAATGGGGTTTCTGAAAAGTCGCGGAACTCTAGCAAAATGGAATCGCTACTGCCAGACGGATCTAATCCAATTCTTTCCGGTTGAAGCTATTGAATTACCGTCGTTTCGCGGTTCATGCTGCGATTTTCCCAAACTTTTGCTAAAACGAGCGAAGACAAGTTGGGTCGCAGCTTGTACCGCCGTGCGACTTATGAACCGTTAAATGGAACCTACGGAGCGAATAAAGTGGTTGATCCAACGAAACATGAGGACGCGCGCGGTGCCGTTGAGTCGATCCTTCGGAAGATTCCCGGCTTCCGAGGCTATCTCGAGCAGGAGTATCGTCGGGAAAGCGATCATTTGGCCCGGTTGTGGCTAGCGGATCGCCTTGAGGCTTGCAAAAAAGGCGTCGATCGGTATCAGCGCAATTTGCTCGACGCTCGCAAGATCGATTACTTAGACGATTGCGAGCGGGTGCGAATTCGTCTCGATACCTTAGCGTCCCGCGTTCGTGGCGCGATGCGAGGATACAGCGGTGTATTCGACTTTGTGTGTGTCGACGAAGAGTTACTAGATCAAGTTTATGGCTTGGATGTGACTTTAGTTGACCAGGCCGAGTGGCTTCTTAAAGCTGTTGACGAGTTACTCGTTCCCGAGAAAGATCCGGACGCGGCTATTGCCGAGTTTCTTAAACGTGTCGAGGAGTTGCATCTTCAGTTTGATCGGCGAAGCGAGTTACTCCAGGGGCTTGGCCCGAGCAAATAACTGATTCTGCTACTTACGTTCACAGCAAGCATAACGTGGAAGGAAGCGTGTCATGGGATTGCGTCTAGAAGTTCTCGAATACTTCGACGAGTCGAATCGTTCCTTGGTTCATCGCATACCGCCGCAAGGGTCGGCTGATATTAAGCTCGGTGCGCAGCTGATCGTTCAAGAGAACCAAGAAGCCGTTTTCTTTCGCGATGGAAAAGCGATGGATCGCTTCGGACCAGGCCGTCACACGCTGACAACGATGAACGTCCCGGTCCTGACGCGGATTCTTACGATTCCATGGGAGAAGTCTCCGTTTCAGGCTCAGGTCTATTTCGTTGGCAAGCAGACATTCCTCGATCAAAAGTGGGGCACGCGACAACCGATCACTGTGCGCGACAAGGATTTCGGGATGGTTCGGCTGCGAAGTTTTGGAAAGTTCTCGATGCGGGTCGTCGATTCAGATGTCTTGCTCAACACGCTGGTCGGGACACAAGGCAAGTTCACTACCGATGAGGTCGCTTCATACCTCAAAGATCTGATCGTGTCTCGGATGACCGATTTGCTTGGTACGCTCGGCATCAGCATGCTCGATTTGCCGGCGCGCTTTGACGAAATCAGTGCGGCGACGCGAGTGCAAGTCGGCGAAGAGTTTGGCAAGTATGGTTTGGAGTTGGTCGACTTTTTCATCAACTCGATCACGCCTCCCGAAGAAGTGCAAAAAGCCATCGATGCGCGCAGCAGTATGGGAGCGATCGGCGACTTGCGGTCCTTCACGATGTACCAAGCCGCCAACAGCATGTCGAAGATGGCGGAGAATGGTGGTGGAGGCGGCACCGGTGGAAACGCGATGGGGATGGGAATGGGTGCTGGGTTTGGCATGATGATGCCGCAGATGATTCAACAAGCGATGCAAGGCATGCAAGCCGCACCCGCGGCGAGTCCAACGCCCACAGCGCCTGACTCAGGCACCAGCCAACCAGCGACTCCAGCCGGTGGCTTGAACTTTGATGCTCTTTCTTCCACCGCCACCGATCCGAAGCAGCTTTGTCGAACCGTTCTGCAAGGAATTCAGGGCGTGGGCATCGACGAGCAGGGCGACACTTGGAACGTAACGGTTCCATTGGGCTCACTCCGCAAGCAGGTAGTCACAATCGACTTCAGCCGCTCGGACGAAGAGGGGCATGCGATCATTGCCTACTCCGCAACGTGCGGCACCGCGACGCCACAGAACGCTCTGCTACTGCTTCGCTTCAATCAGCAGATGGTTCACGGTGCTTTCGCCGTGAGGAACACTCCGTCAGGCGACATGGTCGTCGTGCAAGCGAATCAACTTGCCGACACCGCCGATCCTTTAGAGATCACTCGCGTAGTGACCGCTGTAGCGTGGCAAGCCGATCGCGCCGAAGAGAAGCTGACAGGCGGCGATCAGCATTAGTGCAGCGTCACAGCTCAGAACGGGGTGTCGCATCATTTGTTGGAGTACAGCCTTTTAGGCTGAACAAACACGCTAAAGCGTGGACTCCAACGAGGGCCGTAACTTTCAAATTAAGTTGTGAAAAAGCACCTAGCTCGTCCTGCTGCTGGGAGATGTCGACAACCAAATCCGCTTATCGCGTTCGCGGCGCTTTCAGGAGCGATGCTGGAAATCGACTTGGCGCGAGTCCCGGTGCGGCGTCGTTCTTTCTTGTAAATGGGCGACGCTTGGATTAGCTTCAGTGGCAATTGCAGTCTCTGTCCGTTCGGTCGTAGTAATATCTCAAACAACGCGATGAGACGCGATGCGAGTAATTCCTCTCGGTACTCTTTCGACGAAAGCAGGCAATGGCAAAGAAAGCGTCTGGCCGCGTTGCAGCAAACGAACCTGAAGGTTTGAGCATCCAAGAGAGCGAAGGGCAGCAAACTGCCCCTCCAGCACCTAGCGAGCGAGTTGCTCCTCCCGAACCACCGGCCCCGGAAGTATTTCACCCAGCTACGATGAAACAGAAGGTTAGCCTGGCGACAATGCTAGTAGCGTGGACCGTTGCGTCGCTGGTAATGGCGTGGGTTTCACTGAACTCCGTGCAAGACGTTCTATATGTGGCTGTCGAGACGGATTGGAGGTGTCCGTCGAATGTGCGTTTGGCGACCGGTCCCGTGGGCTTCCGTCATGACAGCGTACAGGGAAAACTGAAATACATTGGCCCGATGAGCGACGAGACGCGATTGAAGTTGGCAGGACTGTTTCCTACTCTTGACGACGTGCCGTCCGATTCGGAGGCTGCGCAGAACTACGAGCGTGACCTAACGACATACTCTACGGCGGTCGATATTCTGTCAGAGGAGTCACTGCTTCTGGCGAACAAATATGTGGTGGCTCTGCTTCTCCTCGGTGGTTGCTGTGGCATGGTCGGTGTGCAGTTGCGGTCAATGTGGGACTTCATACGAAACCTCTGCTTCAAGGATCCGCCGGAACTTGACGTCGTCACGTGGTGGCCGTGGTATCTAATGAGACCGCTTATCGGATTCGTGTTAGGGATACTCGCGATTAGTATGATTATGTCAGGCTTCCTCGAAGTTGATAATCAGAGTCCCCGAAGTAGCTTGTGGTGGCTCAGCATAACGGCGCTCGTTGGGTTTGGAGCATCGGAGTTCATGGCGCGATTACGCCTTGTCGTGGCAGCGCTGTTCGCCGCCCAGGGGTGAGCTGTCACGGGAGAAGCTCGCGGAACGCTATCGTACGGCTCGTCGACTTGATCGGCTCGATCCTTGCGTGCCATCCGCCCATTCGCTAGATCCAAAATCGTTTCGCGCAATCCGTACAATCGGGGCGACCGATCTGCAACGCCTACTGTCCTGGTCTCCTTTCACGGATGGGATGGCTGATTGAGGGATTTTCCGAATGACTCGATCGGATCGTTAAACTCTGCAGAACTCTTACGACCTGCATCGAACTGGTAGGAGCAAACCTACACACGGAAATACCCGATGAACTATTGCGGTCGCGCTATGCGACATCAACCGATTCACTGCCAATACTGGATTCTGCTCCATAATGAGTATTTCCCAATTGAAACTGATCGCGCTGGCGTTGGGAATCTCTCCTCTGATGGGATGCGCCATAGGTCAGCATATAAACAATATCAACGACACAATAGAATTTCGAACGCAATTGCACGAACAGCAGATGGCGATTCGGCAGGCAGAACTGGAGCGAGAACGAACAGAACTGGAACGCCTCCGTCGCGCAGAAATCAACGAAATTCGTCGTGAAACATCTGCCATGGTGCCAGAGCTGAAGTCAACGTTGGAAACGAAATTAGCTCAGAAGATTACGAATCTTCGTCTGGTACCCGACTATGCCCAGATGGCGAAGACGGCCGCGATGTTCGCGAAACTCGAGGAGCAAAACGAGCGGATATATCAGGAACAGTTAGCGAAATGGCTCGAAGAGCAAGCTGAGGTTCAGCGATCCGATGCGCAATTTGCGTCCTGGCACCCGTCTTGTCGCATTCATGGTCATGGGTGTAATTGTCCCCCTGAAGCCGATTGCGGCAAGCCCGCTCCGAAAAGGGCTCCCGTCCGAGCTCCCGTAAAATCCAGCCCGCCGAAAATGCCGGTGCGATACAAAATGGAGTTCGAGATGGATCAGGACGTGGAGTCGCAGGCCTACACCGAAGCCCAGCCCGGACGTGCACCGGTCAAGGAGAGGTGTCTACCCGAGAAAGGCAAAGCGTGTGGGAAGGACGACTGCGAACACTGTGGGCACGGCTTCCGCCGGGGGTATCGCGAACGCCATAATTACCAAGCTGGAAGTGATTACCAAGAACAAACAGGGGCGCCACCAGCTCAACCGCCCATTCCGGTCATTTATGACGAAACTGCCCTGCGGAGCGGGCTTCCGACCGTTCAAGCAGTCAGCGGCCAGCGTCTTCGTTAGACCGTGGAGTTTCTCAAATCGCAGACGATTTGACCCGAGTCTGACGCACTTCGCTGAGATTCCTATAACTCGGATCATCAAGGGCCGAACTCTTGCAAACAAGCAACAGTCCTGCGGCTTCTGGCGTAATCGCCAGGAATCTACTCTTGGTGACAATCTACGTATTGGGTTGGGCTAACGTAGTAATTGCGGAAGACCGTCGTCCCGACCCTAGTCATGAAGAGCTCCGCGAAAAAGTCCGCACGTGTTTGACGTACCATTACGGTCAGCCAGAAGACGTATCAAGGCGCAGCCCCTGGGAACTTATGCACTGGGCTTTGGCGTACGGTGTGGACGCGGAAGTTACAGTTCGTGGCCATCCGCGGAACGCGATCGGTTGGCTTTGCTGGAACGGCTCGTGCGGCGGTCAGCGTTTGTTTGGCTTGAGTGCCGGAAAACTAACGGCCCTTGAGGGAGCTGGTTTGCAGGGGCATCCAGGGCAGTTCTTGGCGGTGTTGGCACAATGTCGTGTGCGGCGAGAGAATCTGATGAAAGTAGATGGCCGTGATTTTAACGTGACCGACTTGATTGAGTATGAGCAATTCAATTGTTCGAGCGGAGCAGATCTATCGTTCAAGTTGATTGGGCTCGCCTATTACTTGGACACGGAGTCAACCTGGGAAGCACGTGACGGTGACTCATGGAGCATCTCACGTTTGATCAAAGAGGAACTTACTCAACCCGTTGTGCAGGCCGCGCCCTGTGGTGGCACGCACCGCCTGATGGCGCTCAGCTACGCAGTACGCAAACGCAGCGAGGAAGGACATCCGTTCGAGGGGCAGTGGCGAAGCGCGCAAACTTACGTCCGCGAGTTTCAAGAATATGCCTTCGAGTTTCAGAATCCCGACGGCAGTTTCAGCACTGAATGGTTCCGCGAACGTGGGGCCAGAGACGATGTCGCACGACGCGTGCAAACAACGGGGCACATGCTCGAATGGCTCACCTATTTACTCCCACCCAAAGAGCTAACGCAGCCACGCGTCACAAAGTCAGTTGAACATTTGACTGAGTTATTGCACGACAACCCCAGCAGGCGATGGGAAATCGGGCCGCAAGGTCACGCATTGCACGCGCTGGCGATGTATTACGAAAGAGTGTTTGAGGGCGCGACCGCGTGCAACGATCCGATGCTTGACGCCGGGAACTAGTCTGTTTCTACTCTGTCGCGGTTGAGATGCTACTATGAATTGGAAAATGAGGCTTCGTCCATCGCGAAAGGTGCAGGTTCGCTCGACTGTCCACGATTATGGCTCTATATGGCTGGTACGCCGAATCTTCTTTCGGTTAGTCTTCCGTAAAATAGGTGATCTGGGTTAGTTGCAAGTGGTTGCGACGAAAACTATACTCACCCTCACCCGTTGCCTTATACGGCCTCAGGGTCACCGTTTTTTTCAACACTTGAGGGCTGTAAAGAAATGCGCCGCGATACACTTATTTGCGCGCTCGCTTGTGCATTGTTTTCCGCCCCGTCAGAATCTGACGCTCAGGTAGGCAAACTCAAGCTTGCCCCCACCTATGTAGTTGACGATGTGGACCTGACGAACGGTAACGCTACCGTCGGCACGCTTTCTCAGATCCCGAATGACGAGGGGAAGACGTATACCTTCAGTCTCGTTGCGGGCGATGATGATGACGACAACGCGAGCTTTGTTATTCCAAACGGAAGTGACAAGCTGAAAATCCGCCAAGGAACGATGCTGACTGCCAACTCGACGTATTCTGTTCGCGTTGGTGTCAATGATGGATCCGTTGACTTCTCGATGCCGCTCGTTGTTACGGTGTTTGATAAACGCAACAAAGTATCTCTAGAGACGATTCAAACTTATCTTGAGATTCCTACAGACCAAGTCCTCGACCAAGACTTTTGGATGGGAAATTTGGCCGCAAACTTTGCGCTTTATAATTCTCAGAAACCGGAATCTGGGCCTGACGCAGTCCTCGATCAGCTGCGACCAGTCTATTCGAATTCCATGAGTAACGAGACTGCGAAGAGCCTGATGCTCAACATGTTAAACGGTGATGACTACTCGGACACTGTACTCTATGGCAAACTGACGTCTACGTTTGGAGCGTCCGACACTCAAGGTTTGGAAGGATGGGTTGGGTTCGTCGACGATTGGGACATAGAGGTTCGAAGCTACCACGGTCCTGATTATCAGCGAGCACTCGGAGAAGCAGTCAATGTCGTCATCCCCGCATTGGCCGTGGCGATTCAAAAAGCAATTGCGATTTCCAGAGACCCAACGAGCGTCGCTTCCGGTGGGGGCTCCGGATCCAGCACTGATCCGGCATTCATCACTCCTCGCATACGTCGGTATTTGAAGCATCGGGATTCGCGCAAAGCCTACTATGAGCATCGTGCTAGAGTTTACGAGAATCGCGCCCGTGCATACAGCCGGTGAGCAGCGTCTTCTAGCCTAATTAGACCGAGTGAGGATTAAGTACAGGACATTCGATAACAACTGTTCTAAGTGGGGGAATTCAGATGGCCGATTCGAAATCGCTTGCCAAAGCTATGACAACCATCGCGGGTGCCGCGATCAAGGCAAAATCGCCGTTCTTGGGGTCGGCCCTTATGGGCAAAAGAGATGTCGCGGATGGACTCCTAAAGCTAGTCGACCGAAAATTTCTCACAAATCTAAATCTTGGTGAATTGGAAAACGCGACTGTCGAGTCTTTGTTGAAAGACCCCAAATTCGATGAGATTCAGCAGGCCATCTCAAACGCTCTGAGACTGGCACAGTTAGATTCGGCAGGCGGCCTGTCTGACCCGACTTTGGGCAAAAAGATGTTCAACTGGCTGCTAACCGCTATGGGGTGTGACGGCAAACTAGAACGCCCGAATGCATCCAACGCAAAGGATTTGCCTGACGGTGCAAAGGGCCTACCAACATTCGAATATCAGTACCACTTTCAATCCGTGCCCACTGCGGCTTTTGACACGCGGGAGGCAATTGTTCGATGCTTCATCAACTGGCAAGCTGTATGCGGTGCCAAATTTTCTGAGACTAAGGATCCCGACAAAGCAAATGTTCTTGTCAAAATTGAGAGTATTGACGGGCGCGGAAACACGCTCGCCGACGCCCACATTGGCCCCTCAGACGGTTTCCAACTGGAACTCCGCATCGACGATTCGGAAGTCTGGGACACAGAGCATAAATTTGAAGCGGCGATCTGTCACGAGATTGGTCACCTAATTGGGTTACAGCATACGAGTACTCCGGGACAACTGATGAATTCGACGGTTGGTACTGCAGCCAAACCCCAAACGGAAGATATTGAGCGAGCCCAACAGAAATGGGGAAAGTCAAGATTCATGAAGAAAAAGAAGAAAAAGAAACGCCGTTGACCCGAGCAGGTACGTTTTGAATGTTCTCACGAAGGACTTCCATCGCTGTCGTCGAAGATTAATCGTCGGCATATGTGATCTATGGGCCATTGTTTGCTGGGCAAGCATGATCGGGTTGTTCACTGCCGTGATTTCGTTGGGTCTATCGCTCTAGTCAAGCCGTGAAGGACCCTTGTCAAGCATCGGTTGGACTAATTGGTGTTGGTCCGCTGCATGATCTGTGTTTGCAAACGAGGTCACGTCGAGTCACCATAGCGAAATTGTTTTGCCGCCCGTTTAGGGCTAGCTCATTCAATGGGGGAGTTTTCAATGGCAGTTTCGATCAATCAAAATCAGCCCGACGAACCGGTGGAAACGCAGGGATTTCGTTGGATGCTTTTCATTGGGACGTGTTTGATCCTCGTGGCCGCCTCCCTTTTGACGTACCTCGAGTACGAGCTCACTTCGAGTGGGGGCAGCCATCCGGAAACGCACGAGTTGATTGTGACTGCGTTGCTCGCTCAGTGGGTGTTGGTGAGCCTGTTTCCTATCTCCGCCATTGCCTATGTGCGATCGGTGAAGGGCGTGCAACAAGCCGAAACGGAGCGGGACTTTTCTCGGCTGAATACTGAGAATCGTGGCACCCAACTTCGCAATCTCAGCCAAACTTACTCCAACTCGAATTACGTCCTGTTGTCGATTCCCGTTGTGCTATTCACCGTACTCGGCTCGAGTCTATTCTACCGACCGCCGCTGAAATTGCCTTTCATTCCTGATGACATGTTGCCGGACATGTTGTCAGCGGTGCGATTTGGATTCCTGGGCGCTTATGTGTTTTGTTTTCAGCTCATTCGACGTCGTTATTCGACGCGCGATCTTCAGCCTTTCGTTTACATGAGCTGTGCAGGCGTTCTGCTGGCGGGAATGGTTTTCAATTTTGTGGCCTTTTCGGCCATCAATGTATTGACACGTAATGCGACGGTCGAAGTCGAGAAGTCAGAATCTCCCGACGATAAGAAACCGCGACCGGCCAGTCCCGACGGAACGCCAATGGAGAATCAAACGTCGTCGCCCGCGCCGAATCCGACCGGTGTGGGCGCGGGATTGGCGGCCATCATCGCCTTTTCACTTGGCTACTTTCAGTACCTTGCCCTCCGCTGGTTTCGCCAGTTGGCACATGCAGCAACCAGGCAGCAGGAACGCCGTTCGAGTGATTTGCAGCTAGGCCTGATTGACGGTCTGAGCCAGCTTCATGAAGAGCGGTTACGGGACGAAGGCATCGACAATCTTCAAAACCTGGCCGCCGCGGATCTGGATCAATTGGTAGGCAACACTCCCTTCAACTCGCAGGAAATCATCGATTGGGTCGACCAAGCGGTTCTCTACCTTTACTTGGAGCCGAACGAAATCGAGAGTTTTCGCCGAGGCGGTATTCGGTCGGTGACGGATTTCCAGGATCATTGGCGAGCGTTCTGCATCATGCGCAAGCGACAGATCAGCGGCGAATTGATTCAAGTACCAAAGCCCACCAAGCAATTGGAAGACGATCGCAAAGCGTGGGCCCAGCAGTTGCAAAGCACGCCCGAACGCCTCGACGCGCTGTATCGAACGACCGAGGCCGGTCCCAACATGCACCGTATCGAGACGTATTGGCAGAGTCGTCGGACTGAGTCGCTGAAAGCAACGGGAGACGCCGATTCGCTTGCCCGCGCACGCATGGGCGCGATACTACGCGACAAGGTCAGACAGCTATCAAATGCCGGTGGCCCCGACGTTGTCAGGGACTTGATCGCCTCGCTTTATCACCGTGCCGATGCGGACCGCAGTGTCTGGTGTGACACGGCGAATTCGGAAGAGATCGTTGGCCAAGCCTGGCTGGCTCGCAAACTGAACCAGCTAGACGAGGCCATCGCTTTGTACACGCTGGCGAAGGACCGCTTTCCTGATGATCCGGTGGCATTCAATGATTTGGCTTGGCTTTGTATGGATTTATTGAAAGACGCACCGGCTAACGAAAGCACCATTGCCCGTTACGAAATCGACGCCAAAGTTGCTCTCGAGGATTCCCGAACCGCGGTTCGTCTTGCTAGAAAGAACTCCGAACATCGTGCAACATTGCCGGGCCTGCTTGACACGCTGGCATGGGCAGAGTTTCACAATGGCGATCTGGAGAACTCTGCAAAGACCATTCGCGAAGCGACTCGTATGTGGGTCGATTTGAATGGGCTTCCCGTCCACGAGTGTCTGAAGAAGATGTTCACAACACTTGACGCTGCTGATCCACCAAAGGTACGCGGCGACGTGATAAAGTCCATCCTCGCCGAGACAAGTAATCTGATGAGAACGAACGAGGAAGAGCAGGCGTGAGGGGCGAACGAAACGCCCGATCTAAATCGGAAGGCAGAGGAGGAAGGCGTCAATATCAAGCCGACCGCTGATCGCATTCTCGATGATTGTGCGCGCGGGGCAGTGTTTTATCCCCAATTTGACCCTCACTCTCGTTTACAGTTTGTGATCCTCAGGCTTTACGCCCTCCACGTACTTGCCGAATCCGAACGGCGTTGGCTTGTATTCTCCGACGAGATCGACGTCAGCTTTGGTGGGCACGTCCATCTCCAGTCCCCAGAAGCAAGCATTTGCGATTAGCCGGCGCGTTCCTTCGCTGACGAGGTCGGTGGCGGCTCCCATCGTGGTGTTGAAGACGCGAGATGTGTTACCAGTTTCGCCTTTGTACATCCGTGTCCACGCGAGCGGCATCATGGGAGTGTTCTTTGGACCCGCAAGCGGTTTGTCGGCTGGGTTCATGCCTTCGAGGACCTGGCCCCAAAGCAGGATCTCGTCGTCGGGCTTGAGGTGAATGATGCCGTAAACGTCCGTGGGGCCCCAGACGTCATCGCATCCCTTCACGATCGGGTGATCGGCATGCTTTTCGTTGATGACGCCGCGCGTACTCTCTCTGCCGTGATGCCCGTGGTGGCTGATCCAGGTGTCTCCTAGAACCGCTCGACCGAAGCCGCCCGCTGGTTCTTTGCTGCCCCAGCTATATTTCGCATAGGTTCCTTCGGCGTTCTTGATATTGAACGAGTGCGTTGCAGTGCGTAACCCAATCATCGGCTTGCCAGAATTCGCGAAGTCGACGATTGGCTTCATTTGATCGTCAGGCAAGTCGCGGAAGCGAAGGAACAACACCATCAGATCGGCGTCGTTAAGTGCCTCCGTTCCGGGAATATTCGTTTGGTGATCGGGTTTGATCGTGCCGTCTTTGGGGTCAATGGCGAAGAGCACCGTACATTTGAAGCCGTATCGTGTTGCGAGGATCTTCGCCATCTGAGGCATGGCCTCTTCGGAGCGATACTCGTCGTCGCCCGTTACGAAAACGATATGCTTGCCGTGCCCCGGTCCCTCTTTTCCCTCATAGACCACCCATTGATCGTCGGCGGCGGCGTGACGAACGGTAACAACCGCTAGGGTAGCGAGCAGTGAAAGTGTCAGGAATAACGAAGTCTGAGTCATGGTATGCCTCGTGCTTGATGATATGTCTTTGTCGAGTGAGGGAGAAGACGGTGAGTGTTGGGCGTCACCGACAGAATGAGCCGGTTCCATATTGTAGTTTGTCGTCCGCCGTACTAACAGCTTCCAGCGGATGAAACTACAATGAGCCCACGCAGTGTCGTGAGGCGGCCTGCGGCTTTTCAACCGACAGCTTTGTTTCTTTAGATTAGAGACCGACATCATGATGCTCCCCTCTCCTACGCCGCGATGGTTACGAGCCGTTTGCATTACCATTGCCTGCTGTTCTGCATTACGTGCAACTGCAAACGCCGCGGAACGCCCGAACATTGTGTTGATCATTTCGGATGACCAAGCCTGGAACGACTATGGCTTCATGGGGCACGAGACGATCGAGACGCCGCACCTGGACCGCTTGGCTTCCGAAAGTGTTGTGTTCGAGCGGGGTTATGTACCGACCGGCCTGTGCCGGCCCTCGCTGATGACGCTTGTAACTGGTTTGTATGCGCACCAGCACAAGACAACCGGGAACGACCCATCTCCGGCGGTAACTGATCCGAAGTCACCAGCGTACAACGAAGAACGCGAGAAGTTGATTTCGCATGTTGACCAGCATCCCACTGTTCCAAAGATCCTGTCCGATCTCGGCTACGTCAGCCACCAAAGCGGCAAGTGGTGGGAAGGCAGTTATCAGCGAGGCGGCTTCACCGCAGGAATGACTCGCGGATTCCCTGAACGTGGCGGGCGGCATGGCGACGACGGGTTGAAGATCGGACGCGAAGGGATGACGCCCGTCTTCGAGTTTGTTGACCAAGCGGTCTCCGACGATAAGCCGTTCTTCCTTTGGTACGCTCCCTTCCTGCCGCACACACCGCACAATCCGCCGGCGCGACTTCTGGACAAGTACAAAGCCGACGATCGCCCCATCGCTTTGGCCAAGTACTACGCGATGTGTGATTGGTTCGACGAGACTTGCGGCCAACTGATTGATCACTTGGACGACAAGAAAGTTCGTGACAATACTCTGATCGTTTACGTGACGGATAACGGCTGGATTCAGCGAACGCCCGAAACGGAAGTCCCTGAGGGTTGGAGATCGTCGTTCGCTCCGAAATCGAAACAGTCTCCCAACGATGGCGGTGTGCGGACCCCAATTATGTTCAACTGGCCCGGAAAGATTGAACCGGCGAAGCGAGATGAATTGGTCAGTAGCATCGACATCGTACCCACGATGTTGAGCGCCGCCGGCGCGAAGGTGCCCGATAACTTGCCAGGGTTGGATCTTATGTCGGCTGCTCGAGGCGCGAAGCAGATCGATCGCGACACGCTTTTCGGCGAGAGCTTTGCGCACGACATTGCAGACATTAGCAATCCCGAAGCATCGCTGATTTATCGGTGGTGTATCGAAGGACGTTGGAAGTTGTTGTTGACCTACGACGGAGCAGTGAATCGCTATGCCGTCGTGCAGCGGCGTGGTGAGTTGAGCCCACAATTGTTTGACCTGCTCGCTGATCCATTTGAAACGAAGAACCTGGCGGGAGGAAACGTCGAAGTCGTTCAGCGATTGGCGAAGAAGATCGATGGCTGGTGGCCGGTGAAGAATCGTAAGGTCTTCGGCCTGGCGGAAGCAAAGCCAGAGCCGAAGCGATATGAGTACACCGCCGACTCGTCACGGCAGGATGGCGTGCCCATGGGCGACATTGCGATGCACGTTTGGAGCAATAGCAAGGTATTTCCCGGAACGATTCGTCGCTACTGGACTTATTCTCCGGCGCAGTACGCCCCCGACAAGCCCGCTGCCTTAATGATGTTTCAGGATGGACATGCGTATGTCGGCGAATCTGGGGATTTTCGAGTGCCAATCGTCTTCGATAATCTGATTCACCGTGACGAGATGCCCGTGACAATTGGCGTGTTCATCGATCCGGGACATAAGAAGAAGGAGTTGCCGGGGAAAGCTGGCTGGCAACCTCGCCCAGAGAATCGAAGTTACGAATACGATTCGCTCAGCGACGAGTACGCTGAATTTCTGCTGACAGAGATTCTGCCTGAGGTGCGTAAGTCGTACAACATCACCGATGATCCAGAGGGGCATGCAATCTGCGGAATTAGCAGTGGCGGAATTTGTGCCTTTACGGCAGCATGGGAGCGACCCGAGCAATTTCGCAAAGTCTTAAGCCACGTTGGTAGCTTCACGAATATCCGTGGCGGACATGTCTATCCAGCGTTGATTCGGAAGACCGAACGCAAGCCGCTACGCATCTTCTTGCAAGATGGAAGTAACGACCTGGATAACGATCACGGCAATTGGCCACTCGGAAATCTTCAAATGAATGCAGCACTCAAGTACGCGAATTACGACCTTGAGTTCGTCTATGGCGAGGGCGGCCACAACGGCAATCACGGTGGAGCCATTCTGCCCGATTCACTGCGTTGGCTGTGGCGCGGTTACGAACTCCCGTGACGGAGCGCCGTTAATCGCTTGGGCGGCGAAGGAACTCGTTGATCGCTGTCATAACGATATTGAGTTGCGTCTCAAGAGTCGCGACCTCTAGGTGGGCGGAATCGGTGTCGTTGTTGCTGCCGAGCGATTCGAGTCGTTGTGAGATTTGAATCAGCTCGTCGACATGTAAAAAAGCGATTGAGCCTCTCAGGCTGTGCGCGCCTCGATTCAATGCGTCACCATTACCGACTGCGATGGCATCCCGAATTGCGTCCATGAATCGAGGGGCCTCTAACAAACACGCTGCGATACATTCGCGAAGTAATGTTTCGTCACCCGCCACCCCGTCCAAGACTGTACTCCAGTCGACCGTTGACGAGTTTGAAGCGGGACATGACCTTGGGGCTTTCCGGGCGGAAGGTGCATGCCCGCTTAGCACGATCGCGAGCTTGTCCATTAACTCGTTCACGCGAATCGGTTTGGAGACGTATTCGTCCATACCGGATTCGATGCACAATTCGCGATCGCCCGCCATCGCGTGAGCGGTCATCGCGATGACGGGTTGATGCTTGCCCGTCATTTGTTCCGCGAGTCGGATTGCTCTGGTTGCTTCGAAACCATCCATTTCAGGCATTTGCACATCCATGAGTACAACGTCAAACTCCCCAGAGTGCAAAGCGTCGATAGCCTCGCGCCCGTTGTTGGCAATTACTACATCGTGCCCCTGCCGACTCAGGACTCCCTGGGCGAGCTTTTGGTTGACGACATTGTCTTCGGTCAGCAAGATTCGCAGCGATCCGAGTTTGTTCACCTTTTCTTGCACCGATTGCTGTGTCGGATCGTCTTCCGGCGCGGACACGCCGAGTGCTCGCACAATGGCGTCGAATATCTCTGATTGCTTTGCGGGTTTGAGGAGGCTGGCCGCGACTCCAAGCTCGTCTCGTTGCTCGGCATCACCTGGACGACCACTGGAGGTGAGCATGATGATCGGCAAGTCTGCGAGTGACGGATCGTTCCGAATCCATTCCGCAAGCATGAATCCATCGGAGTCGGGCATATTGACGTCGCTCAGTAGTAAGCGAAACGGCTCTCCAGCAACTTGCGCCGTTTTAAGCACTTCCAATGCGACGGTTGCCTTGTCGACTAGTGTCGGTTTCATTCCCCAGTTTCGTAGCATCTCGTCGAGGATTAAGCGGTTCGTCGCGTTGTCATCAACGACCAGTACCGGTGTGCCGCCGACGACTACGGCGTTTCTTATCGGTCGTTCGAGTTCGTCTTCGTCACCAAGTGCGAACTCGATCAGGAAGTGGAACTCGCTTCCTTGACCAACAACGCTCTCGACCCAAATCTTGCCACCCATCAACTCGACGAGCCGCGATGAAATCGCAAGTCCCAAACCGGTACCGCCGAATCGCCGCGTGGTGGAACTGTCGACTTGTTCAAATTCGTCGAATATGGTCGCGATCTTCTCTTCCGGAATGCCGATTCCCGTATCACGCACGGTGATGTGGCACTGAGCGATCTCCGCTGTTTGAAAGGGACAATTCACGTCGACGACAACTTCACCCTGTTCGGTAAATTTGATCGCGTTACCGACCAAATTGACAAGGATCTGTCGCAGTCGTCCGACATCGCCGTGCAACGCCCTTGGCAAATCCGGCTCGACGCGAAACGCAAGTTCCAGACTCTTGCTGTGGGCTCGCAGGGCGAGCGACTTCATCGTGTCGCCAAGGTTTTCCCGTAAGTCGAACGGGACATTATCGAGGTCCAGCTTCCCCGCTTCGATCTTAGAGAAGTCCAGAACATCGTTGATGACCGTCAGTAACGACTCGCCAGATTCTCGAACCATTCGCAGGTAATCACGCTGTGATTGCGCGAGCCGTGTGTCGAGAACCAATTCCGTCATGCCGATAATGGCATTCATCGGCGTGCGGATTTCGTGGCTCATGTTGGCCAAAAAATCGCTCTTCGCTCGATTCGCAGAGTCGGCTGCTTCCTTCGCGGCAACTAACGCTTGTTCCGCACGTTTTCGATTTGTGATGTTCCTGCCGATCCCGACGAGTCCAGTGACGTCGCCGTTCTGGTCGCGAAGAGGAACCTTCGTCGTCAGCAGCCACACTTCGCCACCACCGGAATCTGGCGAGACCTCCTCTTGGTCGATCATCGGTTCGCCAGAACGCATTACGGTCTGATCGTCGGCGACGTAGTTAGCTGCCAGCTCCGGAGGCGAGAAGTCGAAATCGGTCTTGCCGATGACTTGTTGCTCGTTCTCAACTTGAAGCACCCGAAGCATCGCCGCATTAACGGCGACGAATCGCCCGGCACGATCCTTGATGAAAATTAAGTCTGGAACGTTATCAATAATCGTTTTCAGCAGGTCGCGTTCTCGCGCGAGGTTCGCTTCGGCCTGTTTGTGCTCTGTGATATCTCGCGAGATGCCGAACGTTCCGATGACTTCACCGCTACTGTCGCGCAACGGCAGTTTTGTTGTCGAACACCAAGTGTCAGCCTGTTCGCTCCAGGTTTCCTTCTCGACTTTATCGAGAATTGGTTCGCCTGTTCGCATTACTTCTTGTTCGTCACGTTGGGCTTGTTCGGCGTGTTCGGGCGTGAAGAAGTCGGCGTCCGACTTGCCGATTGCGCCGCTCGGTGTCGCGAGACCAAACTTATGTGCTAGTCCGCTGCTAACACGAAGGAAGTGGCTTTCTTGGTCTTTGAAATAGATGCTGTCGGGGAGGTAGTCGAGCAAGCTGTGCAAGAGGTATCGTTCATGATCTAGCGCAACTTCTGCTCGCTTGCGATCCGTTACGTCCCAAAACATCACTTGGATTCCGACGGTTGTTCCATCGGAATCAACAACCGGACCTTTGAGGACTTCGACATAGATGTCCTCGCCGTCTGGCGTTCGATGCTCTTCCACATCATGCAGCAATTCTCCGGTCTTAATCACATGGGCGTCGTCTTCGGTATACTTCTTCGCCATCGCTGCTGGGAAGAAATCGAAATCCGTCTTTCCAAGCAACTCTTCAAACGACTTGTTCATCGAGTCGCAGTACTTCTTGTTGCCAAAAACGATTTTCCCGTTCAAGTCTTTGCGAATCACATTCAGCGGCAGGCTTTCGACGAGCGAGTGATAGACGGCTTCCGATTCGCGAAGCGCCTGTTGCGATAGCTTGTTTTGTGTGATGTCGGTTGAGATGCCGCCAACACGGACTTCGTTGCCATCGTCGTCGTAAACCATCGCCGTGTTGTCGAGCAACCAGCGAACTTCACCGTCCGGGCGAACGATCCGATACTCCAATTCGACTTGTCCCTCGGTTCGCAAACGCTTTAGGTGTGCCTGGAATCGTCCCCGATCTTCCGGGTGGATTGCATCGAGCCAAAAAGATTTATCTTTGACAAGCTCTTGGATCGGGCGTCCGTAGATGCGCTCGACGGCATTACTGACGAACAACAATTCGTTGCCGTCGACCGACGTACACCACACGATCTCGTTAACCGACTGCAAGAGGCTTTCGAGGAGATGTTCTTGGCTTGAGTCGAAGCGCGTACTCAGCAACGCATTAGTTTTTGCCATGGAACGCTCGGCGCAGGATGAACGCGATTGAGAAGGTCACCTTAATCTAGGTACTCAGGAAGTCGGATGCAACTGAGGGTATCTTACTGAAAACTGTTTGTGGGCCGAGTGTCGCGTATCAATGGCCTATCGATCATACAACTGTCAAACTCGCTCGTTCCTGGCTCGATAATGGTTTTCCGATATGATGACGGTAACGAGTTCACAATCAGGTTTCATTTTCGAGGAGTGTGCTGTGCGTTCATTAAGGCCGCCGCGAGCGGCTTACCATCCTCATGTCATCGCCTTGCTGATCGCGGGTGGTTTGGTGGCCACAGCATGCTGTACGGACGCCACCGCACAGCAACCAACTCGCGACGCGCGAAAGCAGTTCGTTGAGGGGCTGCTGAAATCGCTGATCGAGTCACAGATCGATCGTCGTCCGCCGCCGCCCAATCGCCCTCCCCTGCCCCGCCTTGAGCAAGTCTTGCTGGTGGCTCGGAAGAACTTGGATTCGTTTTCGACGCACTCTGCACAGTTAGTCAATGACTGGAGCGCGAACGTTGCACGCTCTCCCAATAGCCGGCACATGTTGGGCGATCTCATTAAGTTGAATGCCACTGTGGCGAACGTGCAAACGCGAGCTGCGAACGCCCGCCACGTGGAAGATCTAAGAGCCGATATTGTTGTACTCGATCGCGAATGGCGTCTGCTCTCCCACCGATTGAAACAAACGGAAAACCTGAGCCCCGAGTGCTCACGCTGCATCGGACGCTTAAATGAACTTGACACTGTGTTGTGCACCGCATTTGGCGTGTCGCCGCAAGTTGACTTTCATAGTCTGGTTGCAGCAACTTTGGCGCTGAATACATCGCTGTCGCACTTGATCGAAGATATCGAGCTTGAATTGCCGCGAACGCGAATCGGTCGATCGTTGATCGCTGAAGCCGCGCAAGTCCAACAGCGGTCGCTGCTGCTGAGCAACCTAGTGTCGCAGCGACGCAAGTATGAAGAAGTCGTTAACTCCTTCCGAGGGTTTTACAGCCAATGGAGTAGCGTTGCGAGCAAGATTCGACAGGTGGATAGTCGGCACTTAGAGCGAAACGTGCGTCGCATTGACGAATCGTCTCATGCCATCCATGAGCTGCTTTGGCTTCCTGAAGATGTTGACTACGGGAGATTGTCTTACTTGACAAGATCGCTTCGCCGCGATGTCGATGGCATGTTCAATACCGTTTCTCTGAATGTTCTCCTGGAGTTGTCGCAGGCGGCGCGCGTGTTGCCCGTTGCCAGTGAGTTCTATGGTCTCTGCGAAAACTTCACCAATTCAGTTGAATCGCGTGCGCCGCTTCGTCAGCTTCAAAGCGATTATCGGTACCTCGTCGATTCGTGGCCTGAGCTGTCGGGTTGTTTCAGCCCTTGTCGGACTCCCGAAGTTGTGCAGTCATTGAAGGGAATCGAAGAGTCGTTCGTCTCGTTACGAGATGCCATCGGGTTAGCGCCGCAAGTCGATTGGAAGCATGGGAACGAGGTCGCAGCTGCCTTGATCGTTTCTTCCGACAGCGTGATTGCCGAAGTGCAGAGGCATGTGTATTCGAACCCCCGGTACGACCAACGGTTCCGATTCGAGTCGGCTCGCGACGCCTCGGCATTTCGTGGGGCGGTTCGGCGATTGCACGAAGCGATCGTCAATCGTCAGGAGGAACTTCTTAGGGAACGGACAGAAACAATGGCTGACGCCTGGGCTCACTTGATCGAGCATTGCTTTCGGCAACTGCTGCCCGCAGACCAGTTGCACTTGCGTGACTTGCGCTCTCTCGCCACAGAGCATGTCGTCGAAATACAAGCGATGTTACTGCCGTAGATCCGCATTGCATCGCGATGCATAATTGAAATAGCTAATGATGATTGTTAATTGGAGAGTCAAGCATGAGTGACGACGAAGACAAAATTCTGGAGGAGTTTTTGCAACAACGCGGCCACACAGAAGAAGAGGTCGCAAAGATTACGAAGCGTCTGGCTGCGCGTGATGCCGAATCGATGCGAGAGTCCATTTTCGATTCGATCGCCGGAGGTACGTTCAATCTCGACGACATCATCAAGCAGGCGTTGGAGGACGAGTAACTGAATCTCGAGTCGTTATCGCTCTTTAAGCACCATGTCGATACACATCACCGCACCCACGATCAGTTGGCGTAGCGGATGGTCAGGGGGAACTTGGTCGGAGATTTCGAGGACATAGTTGTCTGCTGATGTAAACAACTCCTTTCCAAGTCCAGCCCACTTTTTCGTCACGGAACCTAGTTCCGTCTCGCCGGCGATGAACTTGAAGTCCCAGTTCGTCCACTTCCCCTTTAGCTCGCACATCACTTCATCATTGTTGCTCAGCACCTTGAACGAGCCTCCCAAGGAGAGGAACTTCTGCTTGAAGCCGCCCAGGCGCTGATCGCTCTCGTCCAGGACATCAACTTTGGAGAGAAAGACCGAAATGCCACGTTTGACCGATAAGACTGGCTCACCCTGTGGCGTCCGTATGTCGATGTGAAACGGCGTCATTGTCTTGTAGTCGGTGAAGCGAAGCATTTTCGTCAGGATTCCAATGCGTTCCTCGCGACAATGCAAGAGTTCCTCGCCTGTTTCCGGATCGAGGATGTCGTAGTTGTTGGCCGCTTTGAAGAAGCCGACGTGTTCTTTGACAAAAAAAATATTGCGGTTTAATGCAGGATGCACCAGTGAGACCTCCGATGCGAAGTGCTTGAGACTAGACCGACGCAAGATAGCGGGTTTGGCGAGCATTGCAAGTCTTTAACCACGATGCGGCAACGGTGCCATAGCGACCTTCTGCTTGCAACTTTCGCGAATCGATCCTCATGCCATGACTCTCTTGATGCAACCGACGGGGGAGAGTGCCGCATTCCATGACCCACAGTGCAGCAAGTGGTACTGACTCTCGCCGGAGTGAAATAGCTGTCGTGCTCGCATATAGTATAGCTCTCTATCAAAAATCACTGGTCAATCGAATCACGCCCATGCCGGCAAAAGTGCTTCTTGAAGTTACGTCAGGTCCAATCAAAGGAAAGGTGTTTCCATTTGAGGCGCATGACACTTTCTTGTTCGGACGCCATGGAACATGTCACGCTCAGATTCTTGGTGATGGTTTCGTGTCACGCCATCACTTCATTTTGGAAGTGAATCCTCCGGACGCCCAGCTACGTGATCTCGGCAGCCTCGGTGGCACCTTCGTCAATGGCACGAAGTACGGCGGCCGCGCGCTGAATGAGGAGCCGCAGGTCGCCACGGGCCGACAGTTCCCCACCGTCGACTTGTCCGACGGTGACACCATTGCGGTCGGCAAGACAGAGCTCCAAGTCAAGATTGAGGTCGGCCTGCAGTGCTGCCAATGCAGTGCCGAGATCCTTCCGGACGATGGAAATGCCGAATGGATGCCGGGCAGTTTCATGTGTCGCAATTGCCGTGGTCAATTGTCGACTGCTATACAGTCCAATTCACCACGAGCTCGCACCGTTCGTAAAGCCCCGCGCTGCGACCAATGTGGACGAAATGTCTCTAAGGAGATAGGCAGCCGGCCGACTGGCAGTTACGTGTGCCAGGAATGTCGAACCAAACTGCTCTCTGAGAGTGGCGGGCTCCGGCACTTGATACAAGATGTAGCCAAGACCATCCAGCCCGACCAGCAACCGCTTTTGTCCGGTTACAAACTCGGCCAAGTGCTTGGCAAAGGTGGCATGGGACTCGTCCAAAAGGCAACAAGAACAAGTGACGGACGGCCCGTGGCGATCAAGATGATGTTGCCTGCGATTGCAGTCAGCGAATCAGCTCGCGAAGTGTTTCAACGAGAGATCGGAGTGACTGACGGCTTGGATCATCCAAACATCGTCAAGCTGTTCGAGCATGGAGATGGAAACGGTGTTTTCTATTTCATCTGTGAGTTTTGCAAAGGTGGGAGCTTGGACCAATTGGTGCACCGTCAAGGCGGGAAGCTAACCCTGAAAATGGCCGCGCCTGTCATGATCGATTGCCTCCAGGGTTTGGAATACGCCCATGCAAAAGGCATTGTGCATCGGGACCTTAAGCCGCAGAACATCCTCTTGTATCAAAACGCCAAAGGCTGGGTCGCCAAGGTCGCTGACTTTGGCTTGGCAAAGAGTTTTGAAACTGCAGGACTATCCGGCATGACGGCCACGCGATCGATCGGCGGAACGTACCACTTTATGCCCCGTGAACAACTGACCGACTTCAAATATCTGAAACCTGTCAGCGATATCTGGAGCATCGCGGCAACATTCTACAATGTCCTCACGGGGCAGTATCCACGCAATATGACCAAGGACCGCGATCCGATCGAGATCATCCTCCACGATGATGCCATTCCGATTCGCGACCGCTGCGCTGAGATACCTGCGGCCGTGGCTGAGGTGCTCGACCGGGCGTTATCAATCGACGTGACGGCCCGATTTCAGAGCGCCTCGGAACTCAATCGCGCGCTCGGCGAGGTGCTATAATCTCATCGCCGTCCCACTTTCATCCGAAAGAGTCCGTGCAATCGAAGCGTTGCTTGTAGTAAAATCTCACTCTTAGGACGGATCGATCAGCGTTGCTTGAGTCATCAGCGAACCAACTAGCGTGCCGAAGGGCCAGCAGCGATGCCAACCATTACATGCCCTAATGAAGAGTGTGGCAAGTCGTACCAAGTGAGCGGGGAGAGCCTGGGGGGCCGCGCGCGATGTAAGAGTTGCGGATCGGTCATCGAGTTAGAGTGGGATAGCGGCATTTCTGATGCTTCCGTTCGCAGTGCCGCTGTTGTAAGTGAAGCTCGTGACGCCAAACCACTGAAGAGGCCGGTCGAATCATCCCGGGCCACGCCCAGCAACTCCTCCGAATCAACTCCTGCGGAAACGGCACAACCGGTTGATACGAAGGCGGACGTCGCCAAGACATCCAGCCAAGCGGCGATACCTGAAACGCTCGGCCGGTTTCAGATCAAATCCGAGCTTGGGGCCGGTGCGTTCGGCACAGTCTATCTAGCTTACGATCCCGTGCTGGAACGCGAGGTGGCGTTAAAGGTGCCGCAAGCGTCGGTGGTGGGCAACGAGGAAGCCGCCGCCCGGTTCTTGCGTGAGGCCAAGGCAGCCGCACAGTTGACGCACCCCAACATTGTACCGATCTTCGATGCGGGCTCTGACGGGCAGGACGTCTTCATCGCGTCGAAGTACATCGAGGGTCAAACGTTGGATGCGGCGATCAAGGAAGGCCGTCTCGATGACCAGCGTGCGGCAGAAGTTCTGCGTCAATTGGCGGATGCGCTGGCTTATGCTCACGATCAAGGAGTGATCCACCGCGATATCAAGCCGGCCAACATCATATTGGACCAGCAAGGCCAGCCACACGTGATGGATTTTGGATTGGCTCGCTTGGCGGATGAACGTCAGAAGCTGACGCAAGAGGGGTCCTTGCTTGGTACTCCAGCGTACATGTCGCCAGAGCAGGCTGGCGAGCCGGGCCTGGAGGTAGGGCCAGCGAGTGATCAATACAGTCTGGGTGTTGTCTTGTTCGAGTTGCTTTGCGACCAGCGACCTTTCTCGGGCACACTCGCGACGTTGATTTATCAGATTCGCAAGGAGGATCCGCCAGCGCCACGATCGATTCGCGCAGAGATTCCGAAGGATCTGGAGATCATCTGCCTAAAAGCGATGGCCAAAGAGCCAGAACGGCGATACACCGGCTGCCTGGATCTTTCCGAAGATCTTCGTCGCTGGTCCGATGGCGAGTCGATTCATGCTCGAAGCGTCTCGTCGCCTGAACGACTTTTTCGGTGGGCGATCCGCAATCCAGTTCCAGCTGGCCTTGTCGCAGCGGTGTTTGTGGTCTTGTGTTCTGGGATTGTAGCTTCGTCGTTCTTCGCCATGTTAGCATTCCGAAGAGCAGACGACGCCATGAGGGCCAAGGAACGCCTTGTCCTTAGTGAAGCCAACGAGAAGCAACTGCATCAAGACTCTGTGAAGGAGAAAGAGAACGCGATTGTCGCGAAGGAAGAGGCAATCAAGGCAGAGAATGAAGCAATCATTTCGGCAAACAACTTATTGAAGAAGACGCAGGAATTGGAAAAGGCGCGAATCGAAGCGGAACGCAGCGGTGACGAGAAGCAGCTCATCATCGAGCGACTTGAAGAGGAAAAGAAGATTGCGAGGGAGCAGACCCAAAGAGCCAACACCGCCCAAGGGCTAGATGCATTCAACCAATATGTTCAGAGAATCACTAGGGCCGAACGAGAGTTGACCGCGAATAATCTGCAGTACGCCGAGAGAATACTGGATCAATGCGCCGAACAACTTCGGGATTGGGAATGGCGATACCTCAAAGGTGCCTGCCGATCAGAAAGTTATGTGCAAAAAGTAACCAAATTCACAGCAAACAGTGCCGAGATTAGCACGGACGGAAAGTGGTTGGCCACTGCAGGCGGGTCCTCGTGCAAAATATGGGATCCCAATACGCGCCGACTTGTCCACGACCTTCCTTCAAAAACAGGACTCGTCCATTGTGTGGCGTTTGACAAAGAAAGCAAACGAGTTGCCTCGTCGGCGGGCAAAGTCGTCAAGATCTGGGATGTGTCAAGCGGCGACCTGATTTGCGATCTGGCGGAACATGACGATGACGTGATCATCATCGCGTTCCTGCCCGACGGTAAACACGTCGTTTCTGTTGCTCGGAATAAAAATGCAACATGGTGGAATGTTGACAGCCAGAGCATTGTTCGAAAGACTCCCGGCAGGGTCCACTTTGGAGCCTTATCGGTCAGCCCAAATGGCAACGCGGTCGCTCTGGCAGGTGATGGAAAGATCTCCTTTTGGAATGGCAAAGAGCTGAGAGCCGGATTCACTGCCGCGAAGCGATCGGCATACAATGACGTTGATTTTCACCCTGATGGCCAACATCTCATCACCCTCGGGTCGGATCGGTACGTACGACTTTGGAATTTGGCATCACGGAAAGAAGTGTGGTCCTTCAAAGTTGACACAGAACGACCTCGTCATCTTGCCGTAAGTCCGGATTCGAAACGACTTGTCACAGGAAGCATGGACGGTTCGGTCACAGTTTGGGACACAGAGACCAAGTCGCAACATCGTACGCTCGACCGGCATACCTCTGGCGTTACGAGTGTCGCAGTGAGCAAAGATGGGCGCCAGGTCATCTCAGCAGGCGGCAGCGACGTGCGAGTGACGACACTCGCTGGACAGAATGTCGTAAGTACCATGTTGAATCGGCAAGTAGTGGACGTCTCGCGGGCTGGTTTGCACGTCGCATCCGCCCACAACGTGAATGACATCACTGTCTTGGATGCGGCAAGCGGAGTCGTCTTGAAGACGCTGTCCGGCGACGCCGCATTCGACCGCGTCGCATTGAACCCCAAACGACCGCAAATCGCCGCCAGTTGTTCCGAGCGTTGGTGGGATACTAATCATGGCTTTGACGATCCCGCGAAAAAAGTTGCCATGTGGGATCTTGAATCAGGAAAGCTGGCAACCCCGTTGGTGGGACATCTCAGTGCAGTGACGTGCCTCGTATACAGTCCGGACGGCTCGTTGATTGCAACAGGAAGCGGCGATCGAATGGTGAAGGTGTGGAATACGGAAAACTCGCAGGAGGTATCTTCCTTCAACGGCCATTCGAACGTCAGGCCGTCCGGAATCAATACTGAAGATATTCCCATCGTTAGCATTGCCTTCAGTCTTGATGGAAAGACGATCGCGTCTGCTGGAAGCGATCGTACGATCAAAGTGTGGAAGGCGCACAACGGCGAACTGATCTGGAATCTCGTTGGGCACACTGAAGTGGACCCCATGCGCTGGGCGCAGAACGGGGTTGTATAGTGAGTAGTGCT
>JACNKX010000196.1 GCA_014381825.1 Planctomycetota bacterium | reverse complement strand
GCGGTGCTTAGTCGTTGTTGCCAACAGCTTTACGATTTCTAAGTGCCATTCGTCTTTTCGACCCAGGCGCGCAAGAGCATGGCGGTAAACAGCTCCGGGGTTGATGACGGGTTGATGACCGATGCGAGTTCGGGGACGGGGTGGGGATCGCGCTCAAACTCGCCCGGCGCGCCCTCAATCTGATACACCGGTCAGCCGGTTTCGGCCCGGTCGAGGCCACGTTGTCGTGGACACCGCCGCTCGCTGGAGACTCTGCTTGGCCGCTGAAGTTTGTCCAACCGCTGGGCCGAAGGAGACGTCGAAACAAAAGTGAGCGGGCTAGGATGCCGATGCAGACACGCTTGCCTTGGCCGCCCATAGAAGCACTGCGTCGATGCCCATGTCACCGATCACCTGTACCGACAGATCCATTACGCCGAGTTCTGCGGCTATTGCGGCATCCGCGAGTTCGGACGTGGTGTACCTCCTCGTCACCGGATCGAACTCTCCATCAAAGCTGAATTCGCCTTCACCTTCCCAGGTTGCAATCAAGACGAAGCCGCCAGGTGCGAGTATTCGGTTGCTTGCGTGAAAACATCGTTGCAAATCTTCGGCGTCCAAATGATGGATTGCAAAGAAGTTGATGACGGCGGCGCACGAGTTGTCACTCACTTGTGCAAGATCCCTCATGTCACCTTCGAATACCTCGGCACTCGGGCCAAGCCGCCGTTCCGCGATGCCGACCATTCTGGGAGAAAGGTCGATGCCGATCAACAGGCGGCCTGGGGCGTACTCTTGTTGAATGCGTTGGAGCATGTGGCCGGAGCCACACGACGCATCGAGGACTGGTCCGGTGACCAAGTGAATCTTCGTCGCTAGTTCATTCAACACTTGGTCGTAAATTGGCAGTCGAATCTCCTCGTCCATCATTCTGTCGTAGGAGTCCGCCGCCTCGTCGTAAATCCGACGCACCTCGTCTAAAGATGTCACGGCCATGACTTTCACTCTTCCTCGTCGTAAACCAGCTCATTCCCACAGTCCGGGCAGCGAAATGGAGGTCGAGCTTCCATTTCGCGGAGATGCCGGGGAAAACAGTCGTAGCCGCATTCCAGGCACCGCAATACACCGACAATTGGGTTGCCGTACGAGACCCGCTTCTGCCCGTTGCTTTGTTCTCTATCGTCAGGTGTGTTCATTGGTCGTCTCAAAGAGTAGCCATGTCGATGTTGTTGAAATTTCGTTTGTAGAAGCCCATGTAATCTACTTTGCGCTCCAGTGCTTCGATCACCGCATCGGCGAAGTTGACGCCCTCGAATTGTCGAGCGCTCCCTAGTCCACCGGGACTGAAAACGTTGATCTCCATCAATTTGCTGCCGACGATATCGAGGCCGACGAGGAACATTCCATCTTCGACGAGCTTAGGGCGGACGATCTCGGCGAGGTGCAGAGCCACGTCATCAACAACTGCTTTTGCCTTTTCGCCGCCGGCGTGGATGTTGCTGCGGATGTCGTCGCCGGATCTGAGGCGGCGGAAGGCGGCGTATTTGTTTTTATAACGAAGTGGTTGGCCGTTCATCATGAACAATCGCATGTCGCCTTCGGCGGCTGCTTCGAGGTACTCTTGAGCGACCACGTATCCATCTCGGCTGATGGACTCGATCATTTGGTTTAAGTTGCCGAGGTTGTCGGCGTCGACCAAGAAGACGCCTTGGCCACCTGATCCCTGCAACGGTTTAATGACAATTTGGCCACCCTGTTCCTTGGCAAATTCTTTGATCTCATTGCGGTCGTGCGTGATAAGCGTCCTCGGCCGCACTTCTTCTGGGAACAGTTGGAAGTACATCTTGTTCATCGCCTGTGCCAACCGGTCAGGATCGTTCACGACGATCACGCCACGGCGCATCGCGGCACGTCCAAAATTGATGCCGGCCATTTGTGCCCAGCTACGTCGGCCTTGATCCGCTGCGGGGTCGCTGCGAAGCATCAACACGTCGAGGTCGTCGACCGCGATCCGTTCAGCTCGTCCTTTGGGACCACGAAGTTCTTCGAGAAACGTTTTGTTGGATTTGTAACTCGTCTTCGACACCGAACGCGCTCTGGCGCGCACGCTATCATCCGGGTCGAACGCCATGTCGCCCGCTCCGATCAGCCACGGCTCGTGGCCACGTTTGATCGCCGACATTGCCAGCCTGGTCGTTGTGTATCCGGCTTCTTCCGTGGCGATGTCGTTGACAACGAATCCTATTCTCATCGAATAACCCTTTCGGTCGTTAAATGTTTGTGAGTTGTTCCAACATGGCCGTGGCGATGCCGAACACCAGCAAGAAACCGCACATGTCAGTTACAGTCGTGAGGATCGGTCCCGAAGCGATGGCCGGATCGACCTTAAATCGCTTCAAAACCAGCGGTACGATTCCGCCAATCGAAACGGCGATCATCGTGTTCAAACACAACGCGCCGCCGACCACCAAGCCCAAGTAGGGGTTGCCCTTCCAAAGATATGCTACCAAACCGATCAACAGCCCCAATGCCACGCCGTTCAGCATGCCCACAGCGATTTCTTTTAGCCACACTCGCAATAGTTCGTCGACGCGCACTAGCCCCAAGGACAGTTCACGCAGACTAACGGCGACGGCTTGGTTTCCCGAACAGCCGCTCATGTCAGAAATGATGGGGAGAAACACGGCCAAAGCAATCACTGCTGAAAGGGTGTCCTGAAAAAAGGCGATCACACTTGCCGCCATGACGTTGAGCACAATATTGACACTTAGCCACGCTAATCGCCGCCGCGAGCGAAGCAGCAAGGGTAGTGTCCGAATCTCCTCGCCGCCGACGATGCCCTGAGTTTTCAGGAAGTCGCTGTCGTGCTGTCCGCTACGCGCTTCATCAACAGCGGCGCGTTGCACGACTCCCAGCAGGCATCCCGCGACATCGACTACTGGTACCCCGAGGTAGTGGTGGCTTTCAAAAAAATCGAACAGTTCATCCAGCGTCGTGTGATCTTGTACCGAGCGTGGCTCATGAATCATCAATTCGGCGATTCGTTGGGATCGCTTTGCCAGGAGCAGATCCCGCAGTCGTAGGACGCCCGTCAAACAATGAGAGTCGTCGCAAACATAGGCATATTGCACGTCGTAGTCGCGGTACTTCTCCGCTCTTTCGCGCATGTCCTCGACGACATCGCCGACTGTGAAACTTTCCGAGTACTTCAATAACTCGGTGACCATCAACCCGCCCGCTACGTCGTTGTCGTATTGGCTCAACTGGCGGGCGTCGGCGGCTTCGTCCGGAGCCATCGCGTCGAGGATCGCTTCGGCGTCGTCATTGTCCAAGTCGCCGATCAAGTCGGCTTGTTCGTCGCTGGGCAGTTCGTCGAGAATCGCGGCGGCGTCTTGTGGCTCCAGATGTTCGATCAACTCGACGGCCTGCACGTCGGTCAGTTGTTCGACCAAATCCGCCGCATGGTCGGGGGTAAGCACCGTGACGACTTGTGCTTGCTCGTCGTCCGAAAGTCGCGACATGGCCAGCGCCACGTCGCTGGCGGGCAACTCGTCGAGGAACGCTTCCAGTTCCGGCGGCGAGCCGCTCTCTGCGAGGCGAGCTAATTCTTCCCAAGGTTTCGTTGTTTCTGTTGCCGTCATCGTTAGATGTTTTCCGTCCACCATTTCATCGAATTGTTGCTTTCACCAAGTCCGTTACGGCGACCCCGTTTCGTAGACCGTTTAGACGTTCCGGAACATCCGGCATTTCGAGATAGCGAGGTCGGATCGCGGGTGGCTTCAGCACATTCCGATGTCGAAGTTCCTGAATTAGTGAAATGTGATCGGCCGCGATCTTACCAATAAACAGCGGTTCCAGTTCGCCGCCGCCTTTGAGGTATTCAAGCATCTCCATCAGGCCCCGCAGGTAAACCGCATCCTTGGTTAGTCCACCACCTCGGTACGTTCGCATTGTGATCGTATAGGCAATGCGTTGTGAAAAGTCATAGTCGCGGTCGATCGCATTAAATGTGTCGATGAACGTAGCACCGTCCACGAGCATCTGTGCGGCGACGACGCGAGCGGCCAGCATTCGCATTCGTGGGCTGCTCAAGCCACCAACCAGATATTCCGTCAAAACCGCCAGCCCTTCCTGCAATGCGTCGTAACCGGCGAATCCCGAATGCAGTTGTTGGAACGGCTCGGTCAGTCCGTTGTAATACGTCAACAAGTGAGTACCGACTTCGTGTTGTAACAATGCCTGAACTCGGCGTCTCGGAATGGACGCCCGATGACCGATCAACAGATTTCCGCCCGAACATAGCAGACCGGAGAATATGTCTTCGCGTACTTCAGCTTTGGCGGCGAAGCTTGGCATTTGGGCGCGATAGAATGCGATCTCCTGTTCGGCTTCCTCGGCAAACTGTTGTGCCGACAGTTGGCCACCGGAATCCTCACGGCTCCGTGACGACAACCGACGAAGCAATTCATTGGCAATGTCGAGCAAATTGGCGTCAATATCCCCGTAGACTTGTCGACTTCCAAGCAAGAATCGTGGTGTCCCGACGTCGGTCAGCATCGTAATCTTGCGGTCGAGTTCGTCCTGACGTTGCCGGAACAACTCCGCAAGCGTCGGGTCTTCGATGTGTTCTATATGAACGTCGAACAACTGCCGCTTCAAAACCGCTGGTTCAACCGCGAGTGGCCGATAGTAAAACCGAGGCACGGTCTGAAACTTCTTGCGACGAAATTCTCTCCACGCCGCTTCGGCATTCACCGGCGTAACTTGCAACAGAAAATCGAAACTATCGCTGATCTCTGACAGTCGACGATCCACGTCCCAGACGGATTTCACCATCGCTCGTCGACCGAGCGAGTAGAAATGCTTGGGTGAAGCGTTCGTGCGAGTCTTGGCGAACGTGAAGAACGTTTGTTTGAACGCCCGTCCCAATCCTCGTTTCAGATCATGCAGTACGCCGGGAAACAAAACGCCCGAGTCATGGTCGCGGTAGATAGGACGCACACACAATCCGATTGTGTCGCAATTCAGTGTTTTGCACTGTTGGGCCTTGAGCAGATAAGGCAGCTTGGGCGGATGTGCCTCTGCTGCCGGTTCAATTTGCACTGATGCTTTCTGCTTGAGAATGCTGACCCGCTCCAAGTGTCGACGAAAAGTGGCCAGCGTTCGCTGCGGCGTGTTCGTGCCGCGAGCTGAAATGACAAAATCCGGCTGCAACTCTGTCGGTAGAATGTCGTCTTCATCCGCTGCAATCGCAACGTCTTTATCCGGAGCCGACCAAATCTCCAGAATCAGGAATGCATCGAACTGATCAGACAACGCTTCGACCAGTTTGTGAACAAGGTCGGACAAATCGGCGGTCGCACGCTTGGACGCGGTGGCGATCAGGAACGACGCCTCACCTTCAACAAGTTCGCTCGTGCCGTCGTCGGTTTGGCCCATCGGCTGGCGATAGACACAAAGAAACGGGAGTTGCCGGTCGATGTGCAACCGCCCGCCGTCAGGCAGAGTTCGGCGCACGCGTTTGCCGGATCGCAGCCGCGTGCGAACCTCGTTAACGAATTCGTCGGCGATCCAGTCCGTTGTTTGTGCTGGCTTGTTCACAGATTCGATAATTCCTCAAGCACGCCATCGACGATCGATTGTAAAGCGTCGCGAATGGCGTCGATCGCTTTATTGCCCGGCAGTCCGGTCCACTCGTCCATATCGGTCCCACTACGCTCAGGCCGGGATCTCCTGCTCGGCAAGACCAAACTTGACCAACTCTTCGTGGAGTCCCCACACGGTTGACTTCAGTGCCCGCTCGATTGCGTCGAGCTGGATTCGATCCGCTTCTCCTGTCCATTCGTTCATGAAGAACTTCTTGAATTCGACGGACAGCACGCATACCGATTCAGGGAATTGCTCGTGAATCCACGTTGGGAAGTAGCCGCCGCGGAACTTGACGTTTTCACGTACGTCCAATCGCCGGCCGAGGAAGTCAGAGTTCCGTAGATCGACAATGAATCGATCGACGATCGGAGCCCACCGACGACGTTCCATCGTGCCCGTGCCAATGTTCACTTCAGGGTTCTCGATCGGATCGGCTGCGGTATCGTTGGGCCCTTCGCGCCGATGATTGTACGTGTGCAGGTCCAACACAACGACTCGCTGATACCTGTGAACCATTCGCTGCAACAGCGTGCGCACCTCGTCATAGAAGGCATCGTGGATTGCCAGCGATCTCTCGACACATTCGGTTGAAGGAGCCTCTTTCCATACCTGCAGTCCCCACGCATCATCGGAAGTTAGGTAAACGGCTTTGTCGCGAGGCCGGTTTAAGTCGACCTCAAAGCGCGAGCGCAAGCCGATCAATCGTGTTGGTGCCACGGTCGTCCACGTTCCAGTGAATGGGTCCTCTTCACGGAGGCGTTCCGCTCTGGTCAGGGCCATTACTTTCAGCATGTCGGGCTGTACGCCCTGCCCGTCGTGGATGGCTGTGGCAACCAAGGGACCATCCCCCCGCTCCAAATACCAAGGCAAACAAGTTGGCAACATTTCTGAGGTCTCAACGGCGTGTTACGAATCGGAAATTCGGACGCAGATCGGCAAAGCAAGAGGAGTGCCATTCAGACCAGAAAACCTCTGTTTTCCTGTAAGCCCTGTTTTTCAATGGACTTAATAGTTTTCGATGGATTCGGTTGTGATGGACGGATCGGCGCTATAAAATCCGATTTAGAGATGCTGTTCGGATAATCACAACCAAAAAAGGAGTCTGAGACACCGATGCTTGCCAGGATCCTGCTCGCAACCACTTCACAGGCGATTCAAAGTCGTTTGCGCCAGATCTCAGATCGCCCTGATACCCTCGTCGAGGTCGCGACTGGTGACACAAGTTTGTGGGAAACTGTATCTCGCGAGAATTTTGACTTGGTGATCGTGAGCCGAGCGCTGATCGGAGCTTCAGCACCCGAAACTGTCAGTTCACTGCGCACGCTGCCTGAATCACCAGACATCGTTGTCCTATGCGAAGAGGAGGATCCCGAGGAACGGGCGACGCTGTTGGCGGCGGGCTGCCTGTCGGTGCTTTACACCGGTCTACCGAACGAGATGCTGGAGGAGGCGCTATCCGCCGCTCTTGAACGCCGACTTCAAACCGCCGAGGAGGCGCTCGTTCCTACTGATGCGCCGGCGCAGCCACAACTGAGTGACTTTGTTTCGGCGAGCCCGGCGATGGAGACCTTTATGGAGGTGGTCCATCGCGTGGTCGCCAGCGACGCTACGTTGCTGATCATGGGGGAGACTGGGGTTGGGAAGGAGCGGTTAGCACGTGCGATTCATGCGGAGAGCCCGCGATCAACTGGTCCTTTCATCTCGGTCAACTGTGGCGCGTTGTCGGAGACTCTTCTTGAAAGCGAGCTGTTTGGGCATGAGGAAGGAGCCTTCACGGGAGCCAGCCGTGCGCGGCGCGGGTGGTTTGAATTAGCGCACGGAGGCACGATCTTCTTGGACGAAATCGGCGAGATGCCGAAGCATTTGCAGGTCAAATTATTAACCGTTCTGCAAACGCGCGAGGTTCAGCGGGTTGGTGCCGAGTCTTCGATCGTTATCGACGTTCGTGTGATGGCAGCCACGAATCGTGATCTGGCTTCCGAAGTCGAGGCCAGTCGTTTTCGACGGGACCTTTATTACAGAATCAGTGTCGTATCGCTGACAATCCCGCCGCTTTGCGAACGCCGCGAGGACGTTCCAGCATTGGTGCAGGGCTTGATCGAGCATTTTCGAGGGGAGATCCCGCACCAAATCGAAGGCATTGCGCCCGACGCGATGGAATCGCTCTGCCGCTACGACTGGCCCGGCAACGTGCGTGAACTGATGAATGTCATCGAGCGGGCGATGTTGCTTACCAATGACGGCGAGATTTCACGTAGAGACTTACCGGCAACCATCAGCGGGTTGGTCCCGGACTTGGACCCCGAATTCCCGACTCCACAAGCCATCGAGGAAGAAAGTCTCAGTGTACCCCAGGAGTGGCTGAAGCAACCCTTACGCGACGCGCGCCAAAAACTGCTTACCGAATTCGAGCGGGCATATCTTGTCGGCCTGCTAGAAGAAACAGGCGGCAAGATTGCTGAAACGGCCAAGCGCGCAGGCATCCAACCCAGGTCGTTGTTTGAAAAGATGAAACGACTTGGATTGCGAAAAGAGGACTTTCGCTCAAAGCGTTGACTTAGCGACGTTTGCCAACTCCGCAGCCCTCGCCTGCTCCTTGCCTGATGATTCTGAACGCGTCGACGGCGCGCAGTTGCTCAGCATCTTGCACTCCCGCGCGCGGTGCATATTCACTCCAACGACCGATGCGACTTCGCCGCGAACCGTACTCGCTGAGGTTGCATCAACCGCCAGCTCTAAGCGAACTCCGTTCGGCGCGCCGGTGAAACAAACCGAGAGCACTTAAACCGCGAGTCAGTCTGACTTTCGCGATCCTCAGAGCAAATCCGACCACTTCGCAAAGCGCAGTCAAAACTGCACTTCGGCTCTTCCACTTCGTGACTTCGGTCATCGCGACCGACGCCAGTTCCGCAGGTCAGGTTCGAAGCACGGGTGGGCGCAACCGGGTTGTCAAGCCGATTTTCGATGCGCGCCTCGGTGACCACACCGTTGGACTCCAACTGGAAGCGAATCGGTGGGGAAGGCCCGTGCTGCTCGCGCTGTGAAGTTGTTGTCCTTTCCCAGAACTCCGTGGAGGCGCAGACATCATCACTCCAAGGTCGCCTTCGTACCACCGCCAGGCTTTGAACCACAAGTATCCCTTGCACGAACCACTGGACTCCTAAACCAGGCCTAACGAGATCGACGAACAGAGAACAGATCGTTTGTTGCAACTCACGCATTTAATCTGCCACAATAATCGCCGTCGGCACATTAGGTGCCCGCCTCGGATCGTATGGAGGAGTGGCCGATTCGCATCGCCACAATCGCGGACGTTCACGACGCGCAAGAGGTCTTCCGGCAGCACATCTCACCCACGCCCCTGATTCGCTCGTATCGGTTGGAGAAGGAACTCGGACTGCCGGGAAGCCGGCGGGTCTGGCTGAAGGATTATGGCTGGACGCCGGTCGGCTCTTTCAAGCTGTTGGGAGCCTTGAACTGGCAGGGAATGGCGTCGGGGTGCGGCTGGGTGGCTGGGGTCGAGTCACGAGAACGAGTGTCGAGCCCCCAGATTGTCTGCTGGGGGCTCGCTGCGCTCGACCCCAGCCACCCTAAGATTAAGACGTAACAAAGCACTAGTTTATCCGAGCCAGTTCTGCCCGCGGTTTGAGCCCGGCTTGACTGCTCAGTCAGCTGTAACGCTCACGGAGATGCGCCAGCTTTTGCTCAAGCGCATGACGTGGATCACTGCCACTGTCGTGTGCTTCTTCCACAGCAAGCATGATTGAGGGATAGTTATCAAA
>JACNKX010000195.1 GCA_014381825.1 Planctomycetota bacterium | reverse complement strand
CAGCGTGAACCAATAGATCACTTCGATGACATCGTTCACTCGCAGCGCATACTCCGGAACGTGTTGAACGCGAGCTGGGCCGACGTAATCGCCCTGCGCGAAAACTTCCCAAGGAATCGGACCGCTCGCCGACCACCGCGCTTCGCCACACCCAGTGCCACAGCCGTCACAAGCCACGCCGTACATCGTTCCACACGTCGCTTGGCAAAGCCGAACGCGGCTTGCTGTCCCATCAAATCGAGTCAACTCGATGACCTCGGGACGCGAGCGCTGGATGTGTTCGATTGCTGTGCCTTGGCCTGAATGACCTTGGCCCGAATGCGTTAGCTGCCTCGAAGCACCTCGCGGTTGGGCGACGATCATCGCCGCTCCTGCAGCGACAATCGCGACTGCTGCCAGGGTTTGTGTCTTCCATCCATTGCTCATTGCGATCAAGCTCCGTGCGGCGTCCCAGCCGTCTTTTACCACCAAAGGAATCCGGACTTCTTCTTGGCTTGCGCCGGCGGACTTGGCGGCGCCACAGGCATCGGCATCGATGGCGCAGCCGACGTCCCTGGTTGCTGGTTCGCGAATGCTTGCGGAGAAATCCATTGAACCGTCGAACGATTATCAGCTTGTCGAGTCGATAATGTACCGTCGCCTCGACTCTGTAATGCCGCTTGCCAATGGGCTACCGATTGGGCAGCCAAATTCTCTTCGCCCAGCCGTTGATGAACGATCGATAAGTTCTGCCACGTCTCGGCGAGCGGGTAAAAGCCAACAGAGTACTGCAAGATCGCGCGCGCTTCGTGCAGCTTTCCGAAGCGAGCTAACAGGACGCCGAATTCGTTCGCCGCCAGGAAGTTGCCAGGATCGGTCGTCAACGCCGCTTGTTGAAACGCCATTGCCTTGGGGCCGTGCAACCGCTCGGCGGAAGCTGACTTCTCGCCCAACACCATGTGGATCTTTCCGAGCCCGTGAAGCGCCCGAGATGCGACCGGGGCTTGTCCACAACCTTCGGCCAGTTGTTCCTGGGCGAAGGCAAAGTAGTGTTGCATCGCCAACACAGGCGAGACGTCTTCCAATTCGAATTCTTTCAGCAGCGGTGTTTGGTGTGAGTCGACGATCAAGGCCACGTCAACGACGGGACCGCGTTGGCTTTGGGCGGAAAAATCGTTAGCTTCGTCCAAAGCCAACCAACCAGCGGCCAATGCCTTGCTGTGATTGCTGGTTCCAAAGTGTGTGTCCAACGCTTGCGCGACCGTGCGAAGAGCATGTTTGAACTCCGTCTTGGCCGAGTAGAAAGCGCCTTTCTCGGCGAGCGCGAAGCCTCGTTCGATCATACCGTCGGCGCGTTGCGATACAGCCGTCAAAGCGTTACCCGTCATCAGCCATCCGGATGATCCACCAGGTGCCGCTGCGGACTGTCGCGTCAGCGGCGGGAGGGGTGGCTTGGGGGCCTTCGTGTGAACGAAACGCCTCTTGGGAGCAACCGGTTCGACTGCCTCTTCTTTCTCCGTCACGATCTTCACGATCGAAGGAAGCAACGATACGGGAGGTGGCGTTAGATTGGCTTCTTCTTCCACGGTAAGATCGATTGCATAGGCTTGCGCTTCCGCGGCCGCAACGTGATTTATATTCGGTAGCCGCTTGAAACTCGGCGCGGCCTCTCCGGCGAGCGAGTTCGGACTTGCCTCGCCAGACCTCGGAGAGGCAGGCATCGGTAAGACAGGGATCGGATAGACCGGCGGTAAACGACGGAACCTATCGGAACCCTCTTGCGCGGCAGGCGGTCGGGCGATCGATGTTTCGTCGAGCAAGAAGTCGATTCTTGGGACCGACTCGAAGTGATTCGCGAACACAACGGGGCGCTGTGAAGACGATTGCGCACCCGGGTTGGACGGAGTCGAAGAATCCGCACAGCCGTGCAAGAAGGCAAAGCCAGCCAGGCTTAACAGTGAGATTACTCGTCGTCGGGGCATCGTCACATCCGTGTAAGTGGGCCAGGCGGAATACAGTCCGTTCGCCGTTCGCCATTTCGAGGTTAAGTGTCGGATCGTCCATGCGTCGACGAACTTTTGACACAAACGTCTGCAAACGCGGCATCTGTCTCAGCCGGAGACGTGATAGCCGTCACAGATTGATCGAACGTAACCGAAAGGTCGTTATCCTCGGCACAGACCTTACGGACGGACAACGATCCACTCACGCCAAGATCTTGTCGATCCGCTCGCCATGCACGTCGGTCAATCGGAAGTCGCGTCCTTGGAAGCGATAGGTCATGCGCAAGTGATCGATGCCAAGTAGATGAAGCATCGTGGCATGAACGTCGTGAACCGGGACGACGTCTTCGACGGCGTTGTACCCCAATTCATCCGTTGCTCCATGAGTGATGCCCCCATTAATACCACCACCGCTCATGAACATCGAGAATCCCTTGATGTGGTGATCGCGCCCGTTTCCTTGCGCCATCGGTGTCCGACCAAACTCACCACCAAAAACAATCAAAGTTTCATCCAGCATCCCACGGTCCTTCAAGTCCTTGATCAGCGCGGCGGTCGGTTGATCGACTTCCCCCGCCGAGCCTCTGATGTTGGCCTTGATATTGCCGTGATGATCCCAGCCTCGATGATACAGCTGGATAAACCGAACGCCTCGCTCGGCCAAGCGTCGCGCTAACAAGCAGTTTGCCGCAAACGTCCCGTCTCCGCCCTTGGTGCCGTAGGATTCAAAGACATGTTCGGGCTCGTCTTGGACATTCATTAACTCGGGCACGCTGGTCTGCATGCGAAATGCAAGTTCATACTGCGCGATTCGAGTGGCGATTTCTGGATCGCTTACCGACGCATTCAGTGTTCCGTTCAGCTGGTTCACGGCAGACACGATGTCCTGCTGCTGATTGCGATTCACGCCCTGCGGGTTGCCAACGTACAGAACGGGATCGCCCGTCGAATGAAACTCCACGCCTTGAAACCGACTCGGCAGAAAGCCGCTGTGCCATTGACGCTGTGCGATGGGTTGAGCTTGTCCATGCTTGCCGATCGAAGTCAACACGACGAATCCGGGCAAGCTGTCCGTTTCGGTCCCCAGTCCGTAAGTCAGCCACGATCCCATCGCGGGGCGTCCCGAAATGGTTGTTCCGGTGTTCATGAAGGTATGAGCCGGATCGTGGTTAATCGCCTCGGTCTTCAGCGATCGGATGATGCATAATTCGTCAGCGACAGAGCCCAAGTGCGGGAAGACTTCCGAAAGCTCCTGTCCCGACTCGCCGAACTTCTTGAATGGTTGTTGCGGAGCGAAGCACTTCAGTTGTTTGCCTTGCAGCTGCGCGATTGGCTGGCCCTTCGTGTACGACTCGGGCATCCCCTTGTCGTGCATGTCGGTAAGCTTTGGTTTGTGATCGAAGGTTTCCAAGTGCGACATGCCGCCCGCCATGCATAGCCAAATTACTCGCTTTGCCTTTTGCGGGACATGCAGCGGCTGGATGACTCCTTGGGCGCTCGCCGTCGCAGCGTCGGCTCGATCCGACATCAATGAAGCCAAAGCCGTCGCTCCCATTCCGGTAAGCGTTCGACCGAGGAAAGCACGACGCGTGTTCTGTGTGCCAATGAGTTCTTGGAGATGCATTACAATTCTTTCGCGGAGTTGTGGCGATCAGCGTCAGGACGCGCGATCATCGAACGACAAACCGTAGGCGACGGAATGAAATGGCAGGGCTCATGTCTCAAACAAACAATCATGAACCCACTAATACCGTGTAATTGTTTCATGAAGATTCAAAATGACTCGGGTGATCGAGGTCCAGGCAGCGAGTTCTGACACATTCACGTCGGACGGTGCTTGTAATTCGCCAACTTGAAGCAATCGAGTCGCGGCTTCTTGATCGGCCGTGTACTCCTCAAGATGCTTGGTGTAGAGCGGAACTAAAATGGCGACCTCATCAGGCGAGGGCAGCCGACCGAGAACTTTGCGAAACGCGTAGTTAAGTCGTTCTTGCTCCGTGTTTCCACCATCGCGAACGGCTTGATTCGCCAGGGCACGAGCGGCTTCGACATAAGTCGGATCGTTCAACAACACGAGAGCTTGCAGCGGTGTGTTCGATCTCGGACGCTCGACCGTGCATTCTTCGCGGCTCGGTGCATCGAACGCCAACAGACTTGGGTGTAGAAACGTCCGTTGCCAGTAAGTGTAGAGGCCACGACGATAGAGGTTAGCTCCTTTGTCCTGAGGCCACTTTCGCTTCGGGAAGTTCAAATGTTGCCAATATCCAGCCGGCTGATATGGCTTGACGCTCGGTCCGCCAACGGTTGGCGACAGCAAACCACTCACGGCCAACGCATTGTCTCGCACCATCTCGGCATCCAAGCGAAAACGAGCTTGCCGCGCCAACCACTTGTTGCTTGGGTCCGCTTCCTGAACTTCTGGCGTGACGAACGACGACTGCTTGTAGGCTTCTGATGTTACCATCAGCTTGATCACGTGCTTCACATCCCAGCCACTGTCCATAAACTCGACGGCCAGCCAATCAAGAAGCTCTGGATGGGTCGGCGAGTTGCCCTGCGTGCCGAAATCGTCGAGCGATTTGACAAGTCCCTGTCCAAAGTAGAGCTTCCATAATCGATTCACAAAAACGCGAGCCGTGAGCGGGTTCTCGCGAGCTGCCATCCATCGAGCAAAGTCCAGCCGCGCCGTCTTGCGTTCGCCGATTTCTAGTCTTGGCAACGCCGCTGGTGCTGCTGGCTTCACTTCTTCCCCCGAATCATCCAACCAATCGCCTCGTGGCAAGATGCGAACCATGCGTGGAGTTATCGAGACGGAAACGAGCGTCTTTGGAAAAGCAGCTCGGATATCCTTCTGCTGCTTCTCGTTCGCAGCCGTGTTGTCTCGAACCGATTTCAATTCAGGGGCCAACGTTCGATAGTGACTGTCGAGCAACTTCCGCTCGGCATCACTTCGCTTCTCCACATCTACCTTCAGTGCGTTGGCAATCGCATCCGGCACTCCGGCCGTCTCATCTAAAGAAGGCGATTGCTGCGACGACGTGGCCAGCCGAAATCGTCCGATGTTGTGTTGAGCGTGCGGCGACTCATGCTTCAGCCGAACGGTAAGTAGCGAATTCTCCGTGATCGCGACCGGTTCGGCCAACACAAACATTGCCTTCCGTTTCTCGCGTCGATTGTGACCATCGACAGCCCATCCCGTATTCGCCTTGCCGTCGATGGAGTTCGCGATCGGCCATTTGTCTTGTGAGAAGTCAGCGGTCGCTGCCTTGATGGCAAGCCGTTTTGGCTCGTCCGCGTCTGCGGTCTTGAAATCAATCTCAACCGCCGTCAGAACGAAGTTGCCGTTCCCACGAGAAAGTCCTTTACTCGCAAAACTGTCATCGACGAACGCCTCCAGCCGTATCGCGGTAAGCATTCCGGGCTCGGGCTGCAACTCGAGCGTGTACGTGTCTGTCGCAGGATTCTCGCCACTAGCCAGCGCCGAAAGGTCATCCTGAACCGACAGCATTTGCCCGTTGGCGGAGACAAGTGATTTCGGTTTGATCGCTTGCCAAGACTTTTCGCCGCGGAGGAGCTGCGCGAGTGTCGCCGCTTGCCATGTCGCAAAACCCTCTTTGAACTCCGGGGCCGTCCGCCCATACTCTTCCCGCAACGTTGCGAGTTGTTTTTCCAAAACGGCGAGCTGCGTTTCCTGCTCGGGCGTCGGGAAACTTGTCTGCGATTGATTTCCGACAGCGATTTCCTGGATGTCTGCGAAGAAGGCTCCGAAGCTGTAGAAATCTTTCATCGTGAGCTGATCGAATTTGTGATCATGACACTCGCAACATCCCATCGTCAGGCCCAGCCATGCAGCGGCCGTGTTACGGACGCGATCGGCTTGATACTTCGCGGTGTACTCTTTGGGTTGTGCTCCGCCTTCTTGCGTTGTTTGCAGCAGCCGGTTGTAACCCGATGCGATCTTCTGACTGTTCGTCGCATCGGGCAACAGGTCGCCTGCAAGTTGTTCGATCGTGAACTGGTCGAAAGGCAAATTGTCATTGAACGCGTCGATGACATAGTCTCGGTACGGGGAGACATCGCGATGGTTGTCGCTGTGGTAACCGCCCGTATCCGCGTAACGGACGACATCTAGCCAATACATCGCCATTCGCTCGCCGAAGTGTTCCGAACGCATCAGCCGATCAATCAGCTTTCTGTACGCTTCATCAGAAGCATCGGTAATGAAGGCGTCGACTTCGGCTGGCGTTGGAGGCAGACCGATCAAGTCAAAGCTCAAACGTCGAATCAGCGTGTGCGGGACCGCTTGTCGAGAGGGCTTCAGGCCACGTTCGGCAAGTGACGTTCGGAGAAATCGGTCGATGTTGTTCGTGACCCCATCAAGCTCCGGGCCGTTCGGAACGACTGCGGCCTGGGGCGCGATCAGCGACCAATGCTGCTGCCACGGAGCACCCTCGACAATCCATCGACGAAGCGTATCGATTTCGAGGTCACTTAATGCCTTGCCGGTCGATCCCGGCGGCATTCGTTCGTCCGGATCGTCGCTTAAGATCCGTCGCAACATTTCACTCTCGTCGGGCTTGCCCGGGACGATCGCCGAAACCTTCGCGCTCTGTTCATCGTCCAATCGCAACTCCGCTTCACGCTTGTTCGCGTCGGGGCCATGGCACGCGAAACACTTGTCGGCCAAGATCGAACGGACATCACGATTAAATTGAACGCGTTCGGGTTCCTCGGCGCCAAGCAAATCACCTAGCAGAAGGAACGCACACGGCGCGAGAACGGCAATCCTAACGAATCGACCAAACATCTATACTCTCCGGGCACGACTCAAAGTTCGCGCGAGCGTTGTGAATCGGATCTGTCGAAGTTCATTACGTGCTTTGGTACGGCTCTAGCGTATCTCGCCCGCCAATACGACTCAAGCCAGACGAACTGCAGGCCTTGGTGATTTGAGTCACGACGCCCAACGTGAGAAGCCGAAACCCCCTGAGGCACACGGGGATCGAAAGCTCTGGTTGGTTGAATTTTCGGTCCTCCAGAGGTAGCTTAATCGACGTGCTGCGGCAGCAGCAATGTACCGCGTGCGACAATCGACCGAATTAATCACAAGAGGTGCGGCATGAGCATGGCACAGTGTGGTTCCTGCGGAAAACAGTACAAACTGACCGAGCAAGTTGCCGGAAAGCGCGTGCGATGCAAAGCCTGCGGGAATGTGTTTCAAGTCCCGGCACTCGAGACGGCTGCTGATCCGCTCGCCGATTTCGGGACGGGTGACGATCTGTTTGGCGATTCACGTTCTAGCGACAACTTTGCCGACATGGATTTTTCAGCCGACCTTCCAACCGCTCCCAGTCTTCCGCGAGCAAGCATGCCGAAGATGCAACCCGGCCCGGTTTCAAGTGCCGGCTCGGGAGCAGCGGCTTCTTCGTCAGGGACCGCCGGTGGATTGCAATACGAGATCTGCGGCAGCGAGATGCAGTACTGTGTCATCACGCTCGCCCCGGGCCGAACGGTCGCGGCCGAAGCGGGTGCTATGATGTTCATGAGCAGCGGTATCAAAATGGACACAGTCATGGGCGATGGCAAGGAGAGCCAAGGATTCCTCTCGAAAGTTGCTTCCACTGCCAAACGAGCCGTCACTGGCGAGTCGCTGTTTATTACGATGTTCGAAAATATCGGGTCTGGCTCCGAACAAGTTGCTTTTGCTTCGCCGTATCCGGGCAAGATCCTGCCCTTGCATCTGGATGAACTGGGCGGCGAAGTGATTTGCCAGAAGGGTGCCTTTTTGTGCGGCAGCGCTGGCACCGAAGTCAATATCGCGTTCCAGAAGAAGATCGGAGTCGGCTTATTCGGTGGCGAAGGCTTTATCATGCAACGCATTAACGGCGCAGGCGTAGCAATGGTCCATGGCGGCGGTACCATGATGCATCGCATGCTCGGGCACGGCGAACGGCTGCGAGTCGACACCGGTTGCCTGATGGCGATTGGTCGATCGATTACCTACGACGTCGAGTTCATTGGCGGCATCAAGAATACGTTCTTCGGCGGTGAAGGGGTGTTCCTCGCCACCGTCACCGGGCCAGGACCGATCTGGCTCCAGTCATTGCCGTTCTCGCGGCTAGCCGGTCAGGTCGCTGAAAACTCCGGCGGAGGAGGCGGTATAGGCGAAGGCACAATCTTGAATCAGATCGGAAACATCGGCGATATGCTGCTGGGCGATTGATCCTCGTGACGCAGCAGAACTCATGAGGCTTCTGAGATTTCACAACGAATCCGCCGGACTCTTTACCGCGATCCCTGGCCGGTTCATGACGTGTGTATAGATCATCGTCGTGGCAACGTCCTTATGCCCTAACAACTCTTGCACGGTTCGAATGTCAGCACCATCTTCGAGCATGTGTGTTGCAAAACTGTGACGCAAAGAATGAGGCACGGCATTTTTGACAATACCAATGCGGCTCAATGCGACCTTGAACGTCTCTCTAAAAAACTCTTCGCTTACGTGATGCCGGCGGGTAATTCCTGTCAGAGGATCTCTCGACATTTGCTGGGAAGGGAATACCCATTGCCAGCCTAACTTTCCGTGCTCGTTGGGGTACTTTCGTTCTAGAGCATAGGGAAGGTAAACCGATCCAAACCCATTCTCCAGGTCGTACTTGTGATCGCGTCTCACGCGATCGATCTGCTCGCGTAACCCGTTGCGACACGTCTCCGGTAAAACCGTAATCCTGTCTTTGTCACCCTTGCCGTTGCGAACCACGATGTGTCCTTCGTCAAAACAAACATCCTTAACACGCATACGGCGACATTCACCATGTCTGAGTCCGGCACCATACATGGTAAGAAACATCAGACGCTTCAGTGCAACGAACTCTCGTAACAGCATCGCAACTTCACCTCGACTAAATACCACGGGCAACCGCTGCGGTTTGTTCGCGCGTGTCACGTCTAGAAATTCCAACTCGCGCCCCAGGACACGCTGATAAAAAAACAACAAGGCACACTTCGCTTGGTCTTGTGTGCTACCAGCGACATTTCCTTCAACGGCCAAAGTTGTTAGAAACGTACGAATTTCCGGCTCGCCAAACTGTTGTAAGTGCTCGGAACCCGTGTGCTTGATGAAACGTTCGATCCAGCCCACATAGGACCTTTCAGTACTCCGCGCCAAACGACGCAACCGAAGCTCTCGGCGCATTTGTTGAATGATCGCCGGTTCACTCGGATCGATACGCCCGACGAGTTGCTCCTCTCCCTTTGCAGAGAGGCTAGGTGAGGGGGACTTTCCGTTCCCATCCGCCCGCTCACGGTCGGCCAGTCGACCCAGAGTTTGACGAATCCTGTGCATCGACGGTTGCGTCGTTTGCAAGACAAGATTCCGGTAGAGCTCCACCGCGCGAACTGCTTGTAATCGCTGCCACGCCGGAGTCCCGTGATCGCGCAAC
>JACNKX010000128.1 GCA_014381825.1 Planctomycetota bacterium | reverse complement strand
AGCCGGAGCGGGGGTCGAACCCGCACGGCCCGTAAGGGCCACAGGATTTTAAGTCCTGTGCGTCTGCCAATTCCGCCATCCGGCCAAATTCCTGAAGATCTAATGCTACTAGCGTCGCCGGATTGTGACAACTGCCATCTGCTTTGCGTGATGGCGGTGTTCACAACGAATTTGCGCACGACAGACCAGCTATAAGACATCTTGATCGCAACGCGTTCGGTGTGAGCGTTTGACCGTCTGTATCTTGCTGAGGATACTATCCTCTCGCCGCATTCTTCCGACTTAAACTGCATCGATCGAGAGGCTTCGAATGATTCGACTTGCTTGTGTTCCACGTTGTTATTTCGCTTGGGTGTTTCACCTCATCGCCCTGCCGGTACTTGTTGATGCGATGGGCAGTTCAGTGGCTGCCGGGCCTCCTAACGTTGTTATGATTCTTGCGGATGACCTGGGGTATGGTGACCTGAGTAGCTACGGGGCGACTGACTTGCGATCGCCCCATATCGACAAGATCGTTGCTTCAGGCATTCGCTTCGATAACTTCTATGCCAACTGCCCGGTGTGTTCGCCAACGCGAGCGTCCCTGTTAACCGGGCGATATCCGGAACTAGTCGGTGTGCCCGGCGTCATTCGAACGCATGCTGAGAACAGTTGGGGGTACCTTGATCCCGCTGCGGTGATGCTGCCGACGTTATTGAAGCAAGCTGGGTATCACACTGCCATCGTTGGCAAGTGGCACCTTGGACTAGAGTCGCCAAGTCGTCCGAACGAGCGAGGGTTCGATCATTTTTACGGCTATCTTGGCGATATGATGGATGACTACTACAACCACCGGCGGCACGGTATCAATTATATGCGACGCGAGGAACGTGAAGTTGATCCAGAGGGGCATGCGACGGACTTGTTTACAAGTTGGGCCTGTGAGTACATCGCTGACCGTTCTAAGAAGGAATCACCATTCTTCCTGTACTTGCCTTACAACGCTCCGCATACGCCAATCCAACCGCCGCAAGATTGGTTTGAAAAAGTCAAGGCGCGCGAGCCTGGCATTTCGGATCGTCGAGCCAAGTTAGTTGCGTTGATCGAACATATGGACGACGGCATTGGCAAGGTCATGGCGAAGCTGGAGGAAACCGGTGTCGCGAAGAATACACTGGTTATCTTTACGTCGGACAACGGCGGGCAACTGAGCGCTGGTGCAAACAACGGTCCGCTTCGTGACGGAAAACAGAGCATGTACGAAGGTGGACTGAAAGTCCCGTTCTGCGCGGTCTGGCCGGGCAAGATCTCGAACGGTACTCACTCCGACCGAACCGCATTGACCATGGATCTCTATCCGACAATCTGTGAAGCGGCGGGGATTACAGTGAAACACCGAGTCGACGGCAGCTCGATCTTGCCAACACTGCTAGGGAAATCTCAAGCGACGGAGAATCGAGATTTATTCTTTCATCGCCGCGAAGGTGGCGAACGATACGGCGGACTAACCATCAACGCGATTCGTCGTGAGGATTGGAAGCTGATTCAAAACAGCCCGTTCGCGCCGCTTGAGCTTTACAATCTGCACACGGACCCGCTGGAAGAAAACGAACTATCGAAAAAGAATCGCGGCAAATTCATCGAGCTATCGGCGGCGCTCCGCGTCCAGATTCAACGTGGCGGTGCAGTTCCATGGCAGCGATCGTCGCGACGGGACGTCGAATGATCACCCGATACGATCGCAACCGCGCGCCGCACAGAGACTCGTCTATCGCGAATTGCTTAAGCCAGTGCCTTCTCTAGCTCGGCCTTGATGCCCTGTTCGATCTTGCCTCGGAAGGCAACGGCGGCGAAGGGCAATTGGCCCTCCAGGACGGCGAGTTTGTCTTCGACAGTTAAGGCACCGCTGATGGTGAAGCCAAACGTGGTCAAAGAGAAGTCGAGCTTATTCTCTTCCCAGGAACCGTCGATCGCGCTGACCTGATCTTTGTAACGCTCTCGAACTTTGTCGATGAACGCCGTGAGTTTTTCAGTCGCCTCTTCCTTGCTGTAAGTGTGTGGTACTTCCGTGCGAAATGCTGGCATTATATCTTCCTTGGAGTTAGCTGCAGTTCAGGGTGGTGCCCGCAGTATAGCAGACAGTCGGGAGGTCCAGAATCGCGGCTTGGCACTGATCCAACGGAGGCATCTCGCCAGCGCTGCAACGCCAGTCGCCTCAATTTGAACTCTTGCGAGTTCAGCTACGGGCTCGACTTTCTGCTAGTCGAGATCGCCGTCGTTGTAGGTTTGGCGATCTTCGGGGTGCCACAAGGGCAGGCCTTGGGCGAGGCGATCGGCGAGAACTTCCAGTTTATTGTCACTGCCAGGCATTGCCGGAGTGGCTGAATACTGCTCCTCCTTCGTATCTTCCGGTTCGTAATCCCAGATCCCTTCCCTAATTGCTTCCAGCACCGAATTGGCCACAGCTTGCCTCCTAGTCACTTACGAAAACCAGATCTAATTCAAACGAACAGCATTGATATGAAAGTGCCTCAACGACTTGGTCCGGAGAGAACACCGCGTTGAGACGCGACTGCTGCGCCCCCAATATCAAGGTCTCAAAAATGAAAGTCAAGCAAATGTTGAGAAACTTTTGTTAGTGCCTCGGTGCGGGGTTGACGCAGCACTTTTCAGGGCGCTACACCAGGATCGTGGAACGCGTTCGGGGTCGCTCGTTTCGGAACTCAGTACGGCGCGGGCGAGCATTTGTGAACGATCTTGGCGAGCGATTCGATCAACGTCTGGTCGGCTGCATCACGTCGATCGCCCCGACACACCGCTCCGCGAACCGCGATGTAATCTGGCTCAAGTTCCAGAGCTCGCTGGACCAACTCCCCGCGCAATGAACCGCCCAGGACGACTTTCAAATCAGCCTGTTTAGCTTCGCGAAGAATGGGTTGCAGTTCCTGCTCCGTTAAGTGATCGAATAAGTGCCCTTGCGACTTAGAATAAGTGTCAAACAAGATCGCCTCGCATCGGAATTTGACGGCGCGGCGGAGAATCTCCGCTGGTCTCGGTGATCGAGCAGCGGCGTGATCCGCATAAATTACCGCAACGCTGGCAACATCGTTCGGTAAGCATCCGATAGCGCGCTGCCAACGATCGACCCAATGCGATTCGTTGCCGCAACCGGCAAGGCCGATCTTCGCGTACTGCATGTGATTGGCTTGTCGCGCCAGGTCGTAGACGGATTCTTCTCGCAACTCGCCGAGAGCGACGCTTAGTGGTTTGGCCGTTCCAACGACATCAACAATCTGATGCCAAGTCGCAACTTCAGCTGCTCCCAACGATCCTGCTCGTGGCTCTTTGATATCGATCAAATCCGCACCGCCATCCAACGCTGCTAGTGCTTCCGACGGGTCGCGAACGCTAACCAGCAGACCACTCATCCGACTTCCTGCTCGTGAATCGGTTGCTCGACTTTCGTGCCCCGTTGCGTTTGCCCACGCAGTTCTCGGTGGGCTGCGATCAAACGGTCGTTCAGATGCTTAAGCAATTCGTTCGTGATTGGCTCGCACCACGTACCGCGAATCGTAATGTATCCATCGCACCACAGTCCCCATGTCGGCTTGACGTCGAACTGCTTCCAGTGCTCGGCTGATTCAGCAAGGCGAACGACGATGGTTGAGGTCTCTTCCAGCTTGTCTCGGTTGCCGAATGGTCGTGGCAGCAGCGCCGGACCTTGCCCTAGAAAGAAACACTCCACAACATCAATGGGCACCTGAATCGCAGGCCCCTGGCGAAGGCGAACGTGCAAATGCTCGTCCGCGTAGCTGAGCCGAGGTTGGAACATCAAGTAGCCGCACAAAAAGATCAAGTACGCTAAGGGAATCGAGGCGGCGGCTCCACTCCAACGAACCCAGCCGCCCGAGGCTAGCGACACGGATGCAAGCGAACCGGCAAACGCTGGCAACAGGACGATCAGCCCCAAACGCAGTGCGCGACGATTCGTATGCAACCAAGTGACGCGTGTTGTAGACACGAACAAGAATCCGTTATTCCATGACGAGCAGATATAGATTGGTAGCGTCCAATGATCTTCAATGTATCAAAACGGACGCCACGTCACAGGCTGGCAGTGTCGCATCCCCTGGCACGCTCTCGGTGGTAGTTCGCGAAAGGCTTCACTGGGGTATACTTGAATCTCAAGCAGATCTGCACTTCGGAAATACGTCGGCTCTTTTGGGGCATTTGCGGCTCTGGACGGATTCCTTTTTCACCACTTATCTCATCCGCAAAGACCCAACGCGTGCAATACGAGCATATCGACGACGAGCGACAACTCCGGGATTTCTGCAATGGCGCGGCGTCCGCAAAGTATCTCGGGTTCGACACGGAATTTGTGTCGGAGGACACTTTCCGCCCACACCTTTGCCTGATTCAGGTGGCAGCCGATGATCGACTCGCCGTTATCGACCCCATCGCGATCGACGACGTGACACCCTTTTGGGAACTACTCGCGAAGCCCGGCCACGAAACAATTGTTCATGCAGGACGCGAAGAGTATCGGTTCTGTCTCGATGCGATTGGCAAGCGGCCCATGAACTGGTTCGATATTCAGATCGCCGCCGGTTTTATTGGGCTGGAGTATCCCGCCGCGTACAGCACGCTGATTTCAAAACTGGTCGGTACGAATTTGCCGAAGGGCGAGACGCGAACTGATTGGCGGCGTCGACCGTTGTCCGATAAGCAACTTGAATACGCGTTGCAGGATGTGGTGTACCTCCGACAGATCCGCGACATTCTGACAGGGCGTTTAGAAGAGTTGAACCGTCGCGAGTGGCTGGCCGACGAACTTGACAGCTGGCTCACTCAGATCGAGAACGCCGAAAGCACGGAACAGTGGCGACGTGTTTCGGGAAGCGCTGGACTTTCCGCCCGCAAACTTGCGATCGTGCGTGAAGTGTGGCGCTGGCGAAATTCGGAAGCGACCGAGCGTAACTCACCTCCTAAGAGGATTCTTCGCGATGACTTGATCGTCGAGATCGCGCGCCGGCAGACCGACAACGTGCAACGCATCCGTTCGGTTCGTGGCATGGAACATCGTCACTTACAACGTCATCTTGAAGCGATTGCCGATTGTGTCCGACGAGCCCTGGAACTGCCTGACGCGGAGTGCCCGCAACGTGCCCGTCGCAGCGACGCTTCGCAGCCGTCACTGATTTTGCTCGGCCAATTTCTCAGTACGGCGCTGGGGTGCATCTGTCGCACCACCGACTTGGCCCCAGGATTGGTCGGTTCAGTTCAGGATACGCGAGACTTGATTGCCCATCGTCTTGGGTTAACGAATTCGAACGACGAGCCGCCTCGCCTCGCCCGAGGATGGCGAGCGAAAGTCATCGGGCCCGAAATTGAAAAGCTTCTGCGGGGCGAACTGGGGCTCCGCGTCGCGGATCCGATGGCCGACCAACCGTTAAGCCTGGAACCAATCGAAGTAATTACCCGCAACTCGTAACGTGGTCTTGCGCGTGTTAATCTAGAGAACTGGTTCACCGCATCACTTTCACTCGGAAAGTCGGCGCTTTCGTCATTGATTTCAGCAAGTATCATGACTTATCTCGCTCGAGGCCCGTTCGTCCACATGGTGTTGCTCGCGATCGTATCGATCGCGGCTTGTCCAAATTGTTTTCGAACAAGCGCGGCCGAAGTTACCGAATTGCCTCCGAGCCACAGCGTTCAACCGGAGCTATTCGCAACCGGCTTTGAGTTTGCAGAGGGACCAGCGTTTGACCGCGACGGGAATCTGTTTGTCGTTAACTATCGCGGTAATGGAAACATCGGTCGAATTTCAGCCGACGGCACTGCCAGTGTTTGGTGCGTACTCGACGAACTAGCTCCAATCGAAGGGCAGAAGTCGCAAGCGAACGGTCTAAAAGTTGACAGCGAGGGACGGCTCGTGGTAGCGGATGCCGGCGGTGGACGACTGCTGCGCGTCGCCGCCGATGGCAAGAGTGTGGAAGTGCTGGCGGATCGTTGGGACGGAACGCGATTCAATTCGATCAACGATGTTGCGCTCGATACAAAGGGCAACATCTACTTCTCTGATCCTGGCGGTTCGAACGCCGAGAAGCCGATTGGCTCGGTGTATCGATTCAGTATTTCTACAAATGCGGTCGTAAGGTTAGCGACAGGCCTTGCTTTTCCAAACGGCCTGGCAGTGACCGCCGACCAGAAGCAATTGTGCGTTTCCGAAAGTTCTCGCTATCGGTTGATGATCTATGACCTCGTCGATGATCAGGCCGAAAACGAACGAGTGCTTATCGAATTCCCTCAACAAGACGCGGGAATCATCCGAGGTGGTTCTTTCGATCCAGACGGAATGATCTTCGACGCATCCGGACACCTCTATGTGGCCATGTGGGTCGGCGGAGTCATCAACGTCGTTGATGTCGTGACCGGCAAACTGCTGCGTCAATACGATGCTGGCGGGCTCAAGGCAACAAACTGCCACTTTCACGACGGCTATCTATATACAACCGTCGCGGCGAAAGAGGCGGTCTTTCGTTTGAAGCTGGGAGTGAATGGCTTTCGCTACAACTGACGCGCTCGATGCAACAGAATTCAACTCAGCTTGCCCACTCCACCGCACGAGGGCCTTTCGCAGCTTGGCCGATTTGCCAGTTCTCCAGCCCGCCGTCGCTAAGGACTTGTTGGACGGCATCTGCTTCGTCGGCGGGAACCATCAAGACCATCCCCACGCCCATGTTAAAGACTCGCTCCATCTCGTCGTCAGCGATGTCACCCAGCCGCTGCAACCAGCCGAAGATAGGCGCAGCAGGCCAGCTATCGCGTCGAAGCTCAACGCGCACGTTGCTGGGGAGAATTCGTTCCATGTTCTCTCGCAGTCCGCCACCTGTGATATGTGAGATACCTCGCACGACACCGGCACCTCGATATTGCGTCAACACCTTGCGAATCGCTCGAACATAGATTTGTGTCGGCGTCATGAGAGCTTTGCCGACCGTCGTCTCGAGTTCCTCGACATAGTCATCAACGCCGAGTCCTTCCATATCAAAGACAACTCGTCGCACGAGGCTGAAGCCGTTCGAGTGCAAGCCGGTCGAAGCAACGCCAATCGCGACGTCGCCCGGCGCGATTTTCGAGCCGTCTATCAACTCCTTCTTCTCGACGACTCCAACGCAGAATCCCGCGAGGTCATAGTCACCGTGGCTGTACAGATCGGGCATGATTGCCGTCTCGCCTGCGTTCAATGCACAATCAGCATCGACACAGCCATCACTGATTCCTTGCACGATCTGTTCGAGCAGGACCGGATCGTCATGCGACATTGCGACGTAGTCATTGAATACCAGCGGCTCGGCGCCGCAACAAATCGCGTCATTCACGCACATGGCGACCAAATCGATGCCGACGGTGCTATGAACGTCGTTCAACCTGGCGACGCGCAGCTTCGTTCCTACACCATCGGTGCAAGTCACCAAAACTGGCTCGACGTAGTTCCGCTTGAACAATTCGCTAGAAAAATCGAGCTGACAGAGCCCGGCGAACCCGCCATCGAGCTTCATAACTCGCGACGAGAACGTACGATGCATCAATTTCGGCAGTCGCTTCATCGACTCCTGATAGACTGCCAGGTCAACGCCCGCATCCTTGTAAGTTGCTTGTCCCATCATTGGTTCTCGGGGCTTGGTAGGAGAAGAACCTCGATTTTAGAGAGGCGAGTCGCAGATTGTCAACGCTCGCCGACGGCGGGTAGTGGTACAGTTTGAGCTGAGAAAGTTTCGGTGCTTGGGAAGTGGGCAGGGTGCTGACGATCAAGGCACGTTTAATCGCCTGACTCCGTCCAAGAACTCGCCCTCAAACTTCGATTCGTGTTCAAACGGCAGTTTGGCGACGTAGCCGAAGAACCAGAAGTAGTAGCAGCGTTTAAGCTCGTATACGGTCGGAGACATCCCAAACTCTTCCACTCCGACGACGAGCGGCCAGACTGGTGTGGCTGGATAATTGACGGCACGCGTCTTGACGTCGTTGAGATCCCTCACACCCCGCGTCTTCGTCGGTCCCCAACAAGCCGCGTAGCAACACACCAGCGTCACGAAGATCACCAACGTGCTGACCGAGAACCTTGGCCACCATCGGCGTCATCTTGATCGTCTCGTGGTGCCGGCAGTAGCTGTTCCACGGGACGAAGATTGCCTGCAGGCTTTGTGATGCTGTCGCGACCTGCTGTCAGCGTTCGTACGGCGCGTCCCGTTAAGCGTCAGAGCGCCATTGACGAGATCAGCGTAAAGGCTGCTGCTGAACCACCCTGTGAAGACTGACGAACACGAGTAGTCTAGCAAATAAACAGCCCGCGAGTTTATGGAGCGGCGAGTTTATGGAGCGGCGAGTTTCTTCCGCGTAACCGGCTTATCTCACAGGCTCGTTTCTTCCTTGACGACAATCTCGCCCATCGCCAGCAGGGCGTCTCCCGCCGTTATTTCGACTGAGTATTTTCCGGGTCGCTTGGGCGCCTTTACCTCGCCACGAAATTGAAACCCGTCATCGCCATCTGCCGCTTCCAGCTTGACTGATCCGGTGCGAAACGTCGTCCATTCCGTCCCACGTCGTTTCCGGATTTTCAGATAGCCTCTCTTTCGCTCTGGCATGGGAGCGTCGACGTGTCCAGAAAAAGCTAGCTGCTCCTCAACGCGAACGGGCGTCGAGAACACCTCATGCGTTGCGTTTGTCGACCCGTACGTCGTATTTACGAAGACAAGCTCGTTAACCGGACCGTAAGTCACCCCATACTCGACAGTATCGTATGGTTCTTGACACCCGAGCGCGAATACCATCGCGGTACTTAGGGTTAGAGCCAGCGCAGTTCTTGAGCCCGCGTTTACTCGCACAGCAACAACCTCCTGCCCGATGCATGAAAGGTTCACATCTTCCTCCAAGTGCAAGAGTCTGTCACCGAATTTCTGTGAACGTAATGCTGCTCGTGGGACCGATTTGGAAACTTGGTCCACCATTACTGCACCAGGTTTCGGCAGTTGCGGATCCTGCAGGGTAGTCGTCATCCCGATCCGCAACTGTTGACCAACTGGTTTCTTCCGCATCAACGTCAAACGCACCGTCCGCATAAGTTGTCCCGCCCGCTCTGATTTTGAAGGTGCAACCCGTTGCGCCGATAGGACCAAATCCCTCACCGTCGATATCTCCGATACCGACGTCTATGGAGTCAGGGTGTGGTGGATTTGAAATTGACCAATCCAAGTTACTTCCACAATTGCTGGCCACCACGTTTTGCAGAAACACGAGGGCGATGACGACGAACTACACTCTGAAACAGAACCGACTCATAACATTCTCCCTTTAGTTAAAGAAAACTAATCGTTGGACGCTATTTGGCTTCTCCACCCGCGCGCGAAGCTAGTGATCGCCACACGCGTAAATCGACATCATCCGAGTAAAACTCAACTCGCCAGTCGGCGAATAGGACATTCGCTCCACCCTTGTGTTGACTAGCCGCAGTAGACGCGGCATCGCCGACCCCGGAGCCGTTGTAGCAGCTCGGCTGATTGGGTCGCAACACGTGGTCATACAGCGTATATCCGACGTTTCCATCGGTCCAAGGTACGCCTCTCGCAAACCTGTTGCCTTTCCAACCGTATTGCTCTGGATGAGGAGGTACTGTTCGGCACCTTTCGGCAAACGCGTCAATATCCTTAAACGTCTGCGGTGTGTTCCAGTTAACACGAAGTCTGTCCGGCGTGCCGTTAGCACGCAAGATTTCGGTGACGGCGCACGTGTTCGACAAACCATCAAGTACGTCAGCTAGACGAACCGGCCCTACTTCGTCGGTATTCGAGTAATGTACCCAGTAAACGAGTACTCCGTCCCAGTCGCTGTCGTGGCCCCAGACTCCACAATTCCCGGCGTAATTAGTGCCGGCACCCCCGCCTTCCATGGCAATTGCGCCATCGCTAGGGCATTGAAGCACGGGAATCCTTGGTAGCTCAGCGAACGGACCGTAGTTCCCAGCCTGAAACCGAGTGATTAGTTGATCGTGAAGCTGATCCTGCTCTAAAAAGGGCAGGATAGCGACGTGAAATCCGCCGTGCTCCGATAACCCAGGAGGAAACACGCGATACGTCGATTCGTAGGCCGCAATTGCCAGGCCAACTTGCCGAATGTGTGATGCGCATTGTCCCCGACGGCCAGACTCGCGAGCGGCTTGGACGCTCATCAGTAGAAGGGAGGCAAGAATTCCAACGATGGTGATCGCTATTAACAACTCAATGAGGGTCAAGCCGCCACACTTGAGTGTATTCCGACGTTCTCTGCCAGCGCTGCCCATTGACTTGAGTTCTCTATGATTGACTTGAGTTCTCTATGATTGACTTGAGTTCTCTATGATCGCAGGAATTCTTCGGAGACGATGGAACGTATCCATAAATCTCAATCGCGCTACCGCCAACCATGATCCCGCCCTCACTGACCGCTTTAAGACTGATAACTGCCGTCTGCCTTTGTTCTGGCGACACTAGAACCCCGGGTGCATACTGTGTCAAATATTATTTGGAATTATTTCTTTGAGCCAGGGAGAGCTACATGAGAAAGGCCCGTCGAGTGATCGACGGGCGCACGTCCGGTGCAACGTGAGAGTCTGGTATCAGAGAGCGTTCTGTAACACTGACAGAAAAGCGTTCCAAATGCCGTGTAGGAAGCGTATGCTCTTCGTAAATCAAGGGTTTAGTAGTCGTGGGCGCTGTACGAACGGAATCAAAAAATGAAGAAAGTTTCTAGTGGCGGTGGTTGGCCGGCGATTCGATATACGCTGCGCAAGGCCAAGGATGTTGGTGGCATCTGGAAGATGTATAAGGCGTTGCGGACGAAGAACGCTTGCAAGACTTGTGCGTTGGGAATGGGTGGGCAGAGCGGTGGGATGGTCAACGAGATCGGCGGCTTTCCCGAAGTGTGTAAAAAGTCGCTCCAGGCGATGGCTGCCGATATGCAAGGAGCTATCAAGCCCGAGTTCTGGAGTACGTACAGCATCGAGCAATTGAAAGCGTTCTCGCCCTTTGATCTCGAACATTGCGGGCGGTTGGCGCAGCCGGTTTTGTATGAACGTGGTGCTGAGTACTACAAGCCGATTGACTGGGATGAAGCGATCGGTCGCATCACGGCACGACTAAAGTCCCTGCCCGCTGACGAATCGTTTTGGTATTTCAGTGGACGCAGCTCGAACGAAGCCGGTTTTCTGTTGCAACTGTTTGCGCGGCTGTATGGAACGAACAACGTCAACAATTGCAGCTACTACTGCCATCAAGCGAGCGGTGTTGGACTGACCAGTTCCATTGGCAGTGGCACCGCGACGGTCGTACTCGAAGACGTCGAACAAGCCGACCTCGTCTTCGTCATTGGCGGCAATCCGCCGAGTAATCACCCGCGACTAATGACGACTCTCACTCATATCCGTCAGCGCGGCGGCGAAGTGATCGTCATCAACCCGGTGATCGAAACCGGATTGGTTAACTTCCGCGTACCGAGCAACGTCCGTAGCCTGCTGTTGGGCACCAAGATTGCAACGCTTTACGTCCAGCCCGACATCGGGGGCGACCTCGCATTGCTAACCGGGATCGCCAAGCGGATCGACGAGATGGGTGCCCAGGATAGCGGCTTCTTACAGAGCTCCTGCGAAGGCTCCGAAGAGTGGCTGGAACATATCCGATCAGTCAGTTGGTTCGAAATTCATCTCAAATCGGGCGTAGCCCAAAGCGATATCGACGCGATCGCGGAACGATATGCGGCGGCTAAGAACGTTGTGTTCAGTTGGACGATGGGAGTCACGCATCACGTTCACGGCGTGCAAAACGTACAAGCGATCGCGAACCTCGCATTCATGCGTGGCATGGTTGGGCGACCTAACGCGGGACTGTTACCGATTCGCGGTCATTCCAATGTGCAAGGCATCGGATCGGTCGGTGTGACTCCGAAGTTGAAGGACGCGATTTTCGAGCGGCTGGAAAGTGAGTACGGCGTCACACTGCCTACTGCCGCCGGGCTCGACACGCTTGCATGCATGGAAGCGGCGCATGAGAAGAAACTAAAAATGGGCTTTTGCCTCGGCGGAAATCTTTACGGCTCAAACCCCGATTCCACCTACGCGGCCGAATCGCTGTCGCGGCTTGAAAGCATGGTGTTTCTTAACACAACACTGAACACAGGCCATGCGCACGGTTTGGCTGACGAAACGATCATCCTGCCGGTGCTTGCTCGTGACGAGGAACCACAGCCAACCACTCAAGAGTCAATGTTCAACTATGTGCGATTCAGCGATGGTGGGCCACGTCGATTTGAAGGGCCGCGAAGCGAGGTCGAAGTGATCGCGCAAGTTGCGGAAGGTGTGTTGGCTGATTCGACGACAATTGATTGGCAATCGATGCAGGATACCGGGCGAATTCGCGATGCGATCGCAAAGGTGGTTCCCGGCTACGCAAAGATCGCAGACATCGACAAAACGAAAACCGAATTCCAGCTCGATGGCCGAACGTTTCACAAGCCGAAGTTCGCCACGCCCAGCGGGCGAGCTGTCATGCATCGACACGAGTTGCCAAACTTACGTGGCGGAGGAGACCAGTTACGGCTGATGACCGTCCGAAGTGAAGGCCAGTTCAACACAGTCGTATACGAAGAAGAAGACCTTTACCGAGGGCAGGACCGACGCGATGTAATTCTGCTGCATCCCGACGACATTTCGCGTCTCGGCTTAACGGAAGAACAACACGTGACCATACGCAGCGAGACGGGCGAGTTGACCGGTATCCGCGTTCGTGCTTTCGACAAGATTAAGGCGGGCAACACGCTGATGTATTATCCAGAGTCGAATGTTCTCGTTCCGCGGCACGTCGACGGCCAATCCAAGACACCCGCCTTTAAGGGTGTCTTGGTAACAATTCACCAAGATTAAGTGGGTATCTTATTCAGCCATCATTGGATTATCCTAGAGCTAGGCTAGCGCGTTACCGGCGTCGGTGACGACTAGTTCGGCACACCCACCGGCGACCTGAATGCAATACTCCCCTTCCTCCCGCTTCGCTTGGTGGAGCGCGGCCACCATCTTTCTGGGTGCATTTCTGCTCTTCCAGGTTCAACCGATCATCAGCAAGATGATTCTGCCGTGGTTTGGAGGTGGCCCGGCCGTCTGGACGACGTGCATGTTGTTCTTCCAAGTGTTGCTGCTCGGCGGCTACGCATATTCGCACTTCTTGATCTCGTCGAAGAACCTCCGGCGACAAACTGTCATTCATGTTGCCATTCTCGTGATCGCTGCGCTGACATTGCCTATTTCTCCCGATGTCAACTGGAAGCCGCTGGACGGGACTCAGCCAACGATACGCATTCTGTTGCTGTTAGCGGCCAACGTCGGATTGCCCTATTTCATCTTGTCTTCAACGGGCCCGCTGGTACAAGCTTGGTACACAAGGTTCTACACCGGACAATCGCCTTATCGGTTGTATGCGTTGTCGAACATCGGTTCGCTTGGAGCACTGTTAACGTATCCGTTCTTCGTCGAGCCGTCTCTCACCACGAGCTCGCAAGGGCGGATCTGGTCTGCAGGATTCGCGGTCTACGCCGTACTATGTGCCGCACTGGCAGTCGCCGCAGGTCGATATCAGCCCGCAACAACGTCAGCAGTTGAATCACCGCATTCGGATTCCGAATCAACCGACGCGATGCCTCGACTTGAACATCGTATGGCGTGGCTTCTCTTGCCGGCGCTCGCTTCGATGATGTTGCTGGCGATTACGAACCATCTGTGCCAAGACGTCGCAGTCGTCCCCTTCTTTTGGGTCGTCCCGCTGAGTCTTTACCTGATCTCGTTCATCATTTGTTTCGATCATCCTCGGTGGTATCGCCGAAGGATGTTCGCGGCAGTGGCGGCTCTTGCGACTTTTGCACTGTGCCTCGTGATGCTCGGTGACGAAGTTGATACAGTTCTCGAGAAGACCAGAATTGCGAACTTGCTCACGACAGTAGGCGTCAATGTCGTCTTCGAGGATCTCGTCGCGGATATAGTTGTCGAGGCAGGCGTTTACCTTGGAGTGCTGTTCCTCATCTGCATGGTCAGCCACGGCGAGATGGTTCGCTGCAAACCGGCTCCACAACATTTGACCGCGTTCTACCTCATGGTTTCGGCGGGCGGAGCGCTCGGCGGGCTGTTCGTAGCATTGGTTTGTCCGCAGTTATTCTCCACATTCATCGAGATGGGAATCGGCCTTGTTCTAGCGTTCATGCTCGCGGTGACCGTCCTCGCCGACGAGTTCTGGAACGCTTGGGCACTGAATCGCCTTTGGAAACAATGCGTGGCCTTTGCGATCTGCTTTGCATTGCTGATCGTCGTTGTCCGAGCACAGTTTGTGACCTTCACGACCGACGCGGTGATCTCACTTCGCAATTTCTATGGCATGTTGTCTGTCGAGGAAGATGATCTCGGCGAACCGCTCTTACACATTCGCGAGTTACTCAACGGAAGGATCCTGCACGGTTCACAATTCCTGGACGACGACCGTAGCCAGAACCCGACAACTTATTACAACGAAGAAAGTGGAATCGGCGTGGCAATAGCACGCTTCCCGGGTTCCGATCCAAAGCGTGTCGCTACTGTCGGGCTCGGGGCGGGAACCATTGCCGCTTACGCCGAAGAAGGAGACTACTACTGCTTTTACGAGATAAATCCTAACGTTCGTCTGTTCGCGACCACACGCTTCACCTACCTTGGCGACGCACAACAACGTGGAGCCAGCGTCAATATCGAACTCGGTGACGCGAGGATTTCGCTCGAGCGGCAAGAGCCTCAGCGATACGACATCATCGCGCTCGATGCCTTTAGCGGTGATGCGATCCCAGCTCACTTGCTCACTCGCGAAGCCTTCGCCGAATACGTTCGGCACTTGAACGATGATGGAGTCATCGCGGTCCACATCAGCAACCGTCATCTGGATCTCACTCCAGTCGTTGGCGGGATCGCCGAACATTACAACTTCTCGCTTCTGAGGGTCGAGACAGATGACGACGGGTTCGCCGGTGAAGCGGGTTCCGATTGGCTGTTACTCACGCGAAACGACCGTTTCATGAACGACTATCACGTTCTTGAAAGTTCTGAAAACGTCGAACCTGGCAGCTACAAATCGATCGCCCCCTGGACCGATCAATTCAGCAATCTGTTCGAGATCCTGGAAAAGCCAGAGTGGATGCCGGAATGACTCGCGCGTGATTGCGCACCGCTGAATGTCGTTGACCTCTAGCGGAAGGGAGTACTGTCACATTGACAGAGCGAGCGTGGGCGGCCAGACGAATCCGAAGAGACATGTTCGTCGTTCTAATTCTCTTTCCGACAACAGGTTCGGCCAACGCACGCCTATGAATCTGTGAATTGGCACGTACTTTGCAAACGCAAGTTCACGTACTTTGCAAACGCAAGTTTGTGAAATCACAAGTTGGTTTCCCAGAACGCTAAGGTGCCCTTCAGAATTGGGAACGGCTCGGTAACGCAAGAGCCTCGCAACAGGGTTGCGCGCATCCCCGCGTCCTTGGCGAGTCTGAATATCGGGATGCGGATTGGAGGAAGATGCCATGAGTAACACATTAACCAGCTATCGATGGACGCCCACCTTATTAGACGACTTCCGTAAAGAGATGGGCCGCTTCGCGGAAGGTTTTTTTGATGACGCGGCTTCTGCAAATGCCTTCGCGCCAAGCGTGAATTTTGCGGAGACAGAGACTGGATACGAAGTTTCGGCCGAGTTGCCCGGCATGAAGCCTGAGGAGGTGAACGTTGAGTTCAAGGATGGACACCTTTGGATCACGGGTGAGCGCAAGAGCGAGTCCGAGGAGAAGGGCAAGACGTATCATCGGGTCGAACGTCGTTACGGTTCGTTCCGTCGTGTCATTGCGATCGGCAATGAAGTAGATGCGGACAACGTCGCTGCCACCTACAAGGATGGCGTCCTAACGGTTGACGTTCCGAAGGCCGCAGCGGCTCAACCGAAACGGATTCAGATCAAAAGCTAGCGGCGAGCTGATCGACAAGAAATGTCGAGAGCGTGGACACATTCGCGTCCACGCTCTTTCATTCTGCCGAGTCGCCGAACTCTTGAAGTTGTGCCCGTTGATCAGGACTTCTTCTTCTTCGAGGCGGCTTTCTTTTTGGTGGCCTTGGTTGTGGCCTTCTTTGCCTTCGGCTTCTTGTCGCCAAAAACGCTGTCCCACTGTTCTGTAAACTTTGTACTCGGGCCTGAGCGAACGATCGGTCCAGACATGTCAGTAAAACTCCTACTGCGCGGTCACGATAACTGAATTCCAACAGCGATTGATTCTAAGCCAGAATGCTCACAGCTCAAGGCCTGAACGGATTATCGGATGAACTGTTCGACGAAATCTTCGCCTAGACCAACTTCGGAAAAGTGATCTCGACAGAGGTTGATCTTCGTGTGAACGTCGTCATGTCCACAGGCTCGATCTTGATCATCGTAATAGATTAGTGCACCACAGACGTGAAATAGCGTGATCATTTCGTCAACGTGATCGTCGACCACGAGCGTGTGTACCTCGCCGGGGGGCTCGAACACATAAGTCCCTTGGCGGGCAACCCAGTCGTGCTCCAGATAACGCCACTCGCCTTTAAGGACATAGCCATGGACCGGCGCTGGATGCCGATGCCGACTCAACACACCCGAAGTGCGTACGCGTAAGAGATTCACCCACTCGCCATTGACGCGATTCAGTAGCAACGGTCGAAACCAGACGTTTTCCGCTTGGGGCACCCAAAGCCGCTCGTCTTCCGGTATGGCGGTGATCACCAAGTCTGCCACGCCACAGGGTGTTTCGAGTCGAGTATCGGCCATGACGTATCTCCGAACTTTGAATGGATGAGACTAAGCGATCGAGTAACCGCCATCGACTGGTAGGACGACGCCGGTGATAAAAGCGGCGGCAGGCGAGCACAGGAACTGAACGGCACCGGTCACATCGTCCGGCTTCCCCCAACGAGCCATTGGCGTCCGATTGAGAATGCCGTCGCGACGAACCGGGTCGTCGACGAGTGGCTGGGTCAGAGCAGTTTCGATCCAACCGGGAGCGACCGCGTTCACTCGCACGTCATTGGATGCCCATGCGATCGCGAGCGACTTCGTTAGTTGGGCGACTCCACCTTTGCTCGCGCTGTAGGCGGGAGCGGGCCCGCTCCCGAAGAAGCTCAACATTGATGCGAGATTCACAACACAACCGCCACTGGCGAACAGGAGCGGCTTGCACGCAAAACACGCTCGCGTCGTCCCGTTGAGATTAACATCGATCACGCGTTCGAAGGCATTCGCTTCATGTTCGGCGTCGTTGCGCAAAATCGTCCCAGCCGCATTGATGAGCACGTCCAGTCGCGGCAACGATCCGACGAGTTGCTCGATCTCATTCGTGTTTGTAATATCGAGCCGTCGCGCATCAATTCTCGATCCCGACGTCGGCTGAAACGCGTCAATTTCGTTTTGCGTTACGCCTGTCGCGATCACCTCGCAACCGTCTGCCGCAAAGGCACGCGAGATCGCTCCGCCAATTCCACCGGTCCCGCCAACAACCAACACCGTTCTGGATTCAGACGCTGATTTACTCGAATTCGCTTGCATGGTCTGCATTGTGCCAGATCAGTGTGAGCCGTCCAAGAGGCTCACGGCAAGCTCTCACCAAGGCTACCAATGCCAAGTGGCTTGGCGAACGTGTTCGGGGACGAAGCTGTCACGAAACGAGCGACGTGTAAAGATCTCCTCCGTAATCGCCCAGACCGAGATGGCCTTTTGTAGCAAGGTATAGAACGGTGTGAACGGCAAGCACAATCCAACCATCAGGTCGCGCCAGCGGTTCGTCGAGTAGTACAGCACGACGGTCAGGATAGCGACATCGCAGAGAAGGTAGCAGATATAATAGAGAAGGAACTGCTTCCACGTGTCTTCGTGCAGGTGGAAACATTCCCACGCCAAATAGCCCCACAAAAGATACACCAACAAGACATTGAAGACCCAGCGGTCCACCAGCACGCCGAGGTTACTCCACCGGAAATGCGCGCTAAATATACTTCCCATATCAACGTGCTTGCGGCATTCAAAGGTAATCGCCGCCCACTCCCAACGGCGTCGCTGCTTGATCAGTGTCCACCAATTTGTCGGCAGATTCGTGCGGCATTGCGCATAAGGCTGGAACGCGATTCGATAACCACCCTTTCGCATTCGCAACGTCAGGTCGCCGTCTTCCCCTGGCCCGACGTCCCAGCCCATGACGCGTTGCAAGGCCGAGCGCCGATAGGCACCGAAGGCACCCGAGATAACACCAAGTAGGTCCAGCCTTGCGGCAAACATCCGTCCGACGAAGATACAGCGAAGGTACTCGTAGGCCTGGCACCACGTACAAAGGTTGACGTAGGGATTACGTCCAACGACCGCGCCCGAAACGGCTCCGACTTGCGGGTCGGAGAACGGTTGAACAATCTCCCAGATTGCACCATCGCTCAGATCCGAGTCCCCGTCGACACAGACAACGACTTCCCCGGTTGCGAACGGGAGCGCAAAGTTTAGCGCCGATGACTTGCCTCCGCGATGAGGCTTGGTCAACACAAGAACGCCCGCGTGGCGTTTGGCGAAGTCTTGCGAGATCAAAGTCATCTTGTCGCTGGAGCCGTCGTCAACGACGATGATCTCCATGCGCGGATAAGTTCCCCAAATCGACGCTAGTGTGGCCTGAATCGTGTCGCCTTCGTTCAGCCCCGCAATGATCAGGCTGATCGTTGGGCAATACTCGTAGGCTCGAACTTCTTCGCCGCCGTGAACTAACTCGCACAGCATGTCCCAGAAGCACATCGCGGACAGTCCCAACGAGTACCTGGGAAGATCGATGAGCAGAACGGGGACGAGCAACCAGAACAACTGGTCATTCGCCATTGATGAGAGCCAGTGCATCCAATCGGTGAACATGATAGCCGACTAAGTCCTCTTCCATTGCTTGGTTCATCGGAAAACGAAATTCGCACTTCATGCAATTTCCGACCAATTCAAGGTCTGTATCTGACCAATCGCAATCGAGACAGCGATACGGACCGGAAAGATGCTCGTAGTCCGCGCCGACGATCAGGTGTCGTGTGCGGCATTTCGGACAAATGATCGCCCCGTCTTGCTCAAAGTCGCTGACGTATCCAATATGCGCGCATGCAAAGTGATGGATGAGCGGTCGACTGTGAAGACGCACCGATCCGCAAATGCGACAGCCGTTGCGAAACGTCGGCACTGCCTGACATTGTGGGCAAATCAAGACGCGATCCATGAGCGTCGCACGCAGGATTCCGAACTCAACCCACCGAGCGATTATTTCCACCGGCAACTCCATGCCAAAGCGACCGGTCCTTGGATTGAATGTCGGTTCGATGTTGGCTCGGCGCAGCAAGTCGCGTTCACCCGCAGTAAATGCAGCACCAATCCGGATGCCAGACTCCGTCCTTTCGACTCGCTTGGCCTCGACGGCCGCGAAGTGCAAGACACTATCGTGCGCCTCGATCCCAACGAGTATTTGCTTGGTCGGCAGCCGATCGATCCCAGCAATTTCGAAACGCAGTCCACCGACACTTACGTCCAACGAGAAACCGTCAGCGCTATACGCTTCGGAGGGTGACCAATCGGGCATGACCGGAATCGCGAAGATCGGTTTCGTGAGCAAGTAGCGACTGTGCTGACGACGTTCCGATTCGATTCGAACTCCATTCTCATCGTCGGCTGAAGGCGCGCCGTCCTCCGTTTCGACCGAGAGCTGCTCCAGCGTGATCCGACGATGGCGAGTGATCGCGAGTTGAGCTGCCCTGGGACAGAATCGCAGATTCGTGTTCGTTTTGGTCAGATAATCTTCGGCACCTAATTGCATCCCTTGAATCGCGGTCGCGTCATCGTCCCGACCGGTAAGGACGATGACGGGAACGTCTGGCGACTCCTTCAGTAACTCGCGGAGTGTCTCAAGTCCGGTGGAATCGGGTAGCGATAAATCCAACATGACGAGATCGAACGCTTCTTCCTTGAGCATTCGAACCGCTTCATCCAATCGAGTCACATGGTCCAAGCGAAACTTCAATACGCTTGTCGTCTCCAACATCTTTGCAGCTAGTCGTTGATACGACGTGTCGTCTTCGACCTGCAGCACACGAAACGTCAAATCGTCGATCGTTGACCGGCTCGTTGGCGAAGCGCCACTTACCTCGATGCCAGCAGACGTGAACGAATGATGGTCGGGAGAGACTTCAGCGACTGATCGAGCAAACACGCTCGCTACGGTTGTTCGCCATCGGCGAGTGATGTGCGGTTGACCAACCGAATGTCGCTTGGCACTGCGTTTGGCACGTTCGATCGAATAGCGGACTCGCCGCATCAGCCACTCAGGCTGGCTTAGCTTTTTGATTAAATAGTCACTCGCTCCGATCGCTACTGCCTCGACCGCGCGGTGTTCGTCGTTATCGCTCGTCAAGACGAGCAGAGGCGTTTGCGAAGCGGCTTCGCGCAACTCGGCAAGTCCCGCCACCAAGTCGATCTCCAATGAAGACGGATCGATTACAATGGCGTCATAGTTATCTTGCTCAAGGTATCTCCGAGCTTCATTCAGATCTGTCGCGCTCTCCAAATCACACAGAATGGCACCGCTACGCAATAGATCGCTCTGAAAGCCGTCAACGAAGTTCTGGTCTCGATCAACGTGAAGTAGTTTCACTGCGTTCGCTCCCGAAGATCGTTAAGAAGCGTCCATGGATGGACGACCGCAAACGGCAGTCGAACTTCGCCGCCCAATCGCAAGGCCGCCGCATCATTGGATCCTTCCAGCGGTCTCGCATACACAGGCAACAATTTCTCGTCGTGGCGATAGTGAATCTCGATGCTCTTGGGAACGGGCTCGTACTGATCCGCGATGCGAACAACGACACATTTCGCCAACGCCGAAGTGGGTGGCACCTCCAAGCCCAGGAGTTGGCCTTCAGAGAAGTGACTCGCGTCTTCTTGCGAGACATACAGAACGGCCTCGATAGATCCATCGACAAGAAGTTCGAAGATTGGGACCTCGGGGTCCGAGTACTCGCCAGTAAACCGATGAACTTTGATCATGCGTCCGTTAACTGGTGATCGGATCGCACCGAGGCGGACCGTTTGTCGTAACCGATCAATCTCGTGTTGGACCGATTCAATGCGCAAGGCGAACGGTTTCAGTTGTGCATGAAGATCGTCGGCACTGGACTCCGATTCCTTGACGATCGCCCCGAGTTTTCGTACTGCCTCGGCGAGTTTCTCGACCTTGGAACGTTGGCCGGTCTCGTCGAATTGAAGTTCCTGCAGCTTCTCTTCGGGAACGTGGTTTCGTCGCGACAGTTTCTCGCTGCGTTCACGTTTCGCAACCATGTCGGCAAGCGTGCTTTGCTCCTGAAGCAACTGGCCCCACAGTTCATAGTATTCGGAAATCGTGCGATGATGATTGTCATCTCGTAATCGAGCCTGAAATCGCAACTCGCTCACTTGAGCGTCAAGGGTCGCTTGCGCGATGTGAAGCTCGTCTCGCTTGGCATCGAGTTGCTGTTCCAGTTCGGGATTCCCGACGGTCGCCAGGATTTGGTCTTGCTGGACTGATGCGCCTTCGCGGACGTGTATGGTTTCCAAAACGCCACCCCACGGAGCCGAAAGCTCGACTACTCGACCGGTAACGCCGCCATAAGCTTGATAACGAAACAACGAATTCCATACGGTCGTCGCTCCGAGACCAACCGCCAAGGCTAAGGACATTCCGACCAGCAGACGCCCCTTGGGACGCTTCGGCATCGGTGTCGGTCGTGTTGCGGGAGCTTGGGCGCTCGATGCCCGTGCAGAGCGTATGGCCCCCGTATCACCACGCGCCGAAGGATTGCCAAAACCGGTCGCTGGCTTTGGTTGTCGACGTACGGCTTCGAGCAGTGCAGCGCCGTAGCCCGGTGAAGGCTCTTCGACGCCCACTCCTGGCGGTTTCTTGAAATTGTCAGTTTGGCTCATCGAGCGAGCGTCCAAACTGCCCCAATTGTTCGGAAGGTCTTCACTTCTTGTAGCGGATGCATTGTTTCGCGGGCGGCTGGGTCGTCGATCCTGCTGCGACCGGTGAGTCGGATCAAACGCCGCACGCGTGCCCTGCGCCCGGCAATGCGGTTTTGTCTGTTCAACCTTAGCTTGTGACTTGGGTGACGATGCAGTATCCGAATACGTTCGCTGCCGCCATGTGCAGGCTCTTCGTAGGAATTCGTGTAATCGACATAATCCAACCCGCAATGGTTGCCAGCGCTATGCTTGCCAGCATGTAGACGCGCGTGAATACTATGCCCACATCCGTGCAGCCATCGGCCACTCACTCAAGCAATTCCTCCCACGAGCCGACTTATGACGACAAAACGCTTACTCGGCGTGACGGTAATGCCGGAATACTTGCAGAGCGAATCGGTCAACGCCGTCTTAGACCGCTTGCAAGCGATCGGCGTTAATTCGATCACAACGTCTCCCTACGTGATGGAGCCCGCAGACGAAGCAACCGGCGGACGCGAACCGCCCATCGACGCCGGAGCGGGAAAAGTGCGTCTGTTGGACCGTCCCTTGTGGGGCCAGCGCGAGTTGTTCGTTCGCACATCGCCCAGCTTTGAACCGGACAAGCGGCTGTACGACGGCTTGCAGTACCAACCCTCAGAACCGGACGAGCTGACGCAGCAGGCGGGCGGTGTGATCGACGAGCTGATCACGGCGGCACATGTGAGGAGAATGCTCGTCTATTTCCAGGTGATGTCAGCAGTTCCGCCGGGGTATCGCGTTCAATTCGGTGGCCCAACGGACGACGACAAGCCTCGAATGCCCGACGGCAACATTCCTCAAAAGCGAGTCGCGAACAATGCGAGCCTCGCAAGCCCAAACGTCATCGCCTACGAACACGCCATGATTCGGGATCTGTGTCAGCGATATCCACAGCTCGATGGGATCCGCTTCGACTGGCCTGAGTACCCTCCGTATTCGCTCGACGACATGTTTGTCGACTTCAGCGACCACGCCCGCACTGCAGCCCAACGACACAACATCGACTTTGAACTATGCCTTCGAGACGCAAAGGCCTTTTACAAGATGTTGCACGGCGGCTTGACCGATCTCGGGCTAAGCACACTCGCTCATGGTGAAGCCGAGGAGTTCGTCGCCGAAGGGCTTGCCCGGTACGAAGGTGTGATGGAAATGATGGTGCTGAAAGCACTGCTCTCCGGCGAATTACTAGGCGGTTTCCGCAAGACGATGGACGAGTGTGGGGCAGGGGACATGGCGATGCAACCGAACGCCTTTCCGCCACCGTGGTCGCGTGTTTCGGGCTTTGATTTCGGACTCGCGGCGCAGCACAGCCAGGGAATCAGCGTGAAGCTGTATGGCATGCATTGGGCGATGATGCTGCGGTCGTACGGCGACCAGCTGCTCGACGCCAATCCCGGTCTTTCAGAACTATTGCTCGTTCGAGCTTTGGTGACGCTGCTCGGTATCGAAGACGGTGAAGGCTCGCCGCACTTGGCCGACTATCGTTACCCAGCTCCCGACGAGCCGCATCCTGGCGGTGATCTTGCACAGGCCAGTAAAATTGCACAGGCACAATCCGCTGCTGGCGAGTGTCCCGTCTACACGCTTGCACACGGTTATGGACCGGCAGATGATTTCGAAGGGCGTTTCGAGGTCGCGTGGAACGCGAGCCCTCACGGAGTCTGGTTAAATCGATACGGTTACTTAAGCGACGCGAAACTTAAGATTATCGGTCGCGTTGCGAATGACGAGCAGTGAAGCATCTATCGAAGGATAACCATGGCAACTGACTTGATTCCTCCGCTTTGGGAAGTGCCTCAAGATTTCCGCGACCGGATGGGCGAACAAGTAGGTCGGCAGCGACCGATGACGGCGGACGGGCATTTATTACTCGTGCTGCATGCCCCACCCAAGCCGAACGAGAACCAACGGCACGGGCGTTTGTTCTGGCGTGATTCTGAAGGACAGTGGACCTCGAAAGAGCGAGGCACCGGGATCAATGCCCTGGACAAACACTTGGACGAATACGACGAACTGATTACGTCGCTCGATCACCTCGAAGAGCAAGCGACCACTTCGAGCGAGTACTTTGCGATCCTCGAGCGGTTATCGCCCGTGCATCGATCTGCAGCGAACCTGCATCAAGTTCTCCAGGACGCTCGTGAAGAATGCCCGGATTTTCGTGAATTGATTGACGTGCGTGACCGAGCGTACGGGATCGAGCGAACGGCCGAGTTGCTACTGGCGGAAGTCAAGAATGCTTTGGATGTCGCAGTCGCCAAGCGGGCGGAGGAACAAGCCGCCACGAGCCACCACATGGCTGTTTCCGCCCACCGCTTGAACATGTTGGCGGCCTTCTTCTTTCCTATCGCGACCCTGATGGCCATCTTCGGTGCGAACCTTCGGCATGGCTGGGAAGAGACTTGGCCCCCGATCCCGATGCTGATCGTACTCGGTCTCGGGCTTACGCTAGGCGGGATCTTGACGGTGTTTGTGACGAAGCGGACTATTAGTTAGCGTCGTCGTGATCAACGATTTCTTTATCTCTTTCGTCTACGTCGGCGAGTCCATGAATTGCTGAGTCCGCGGCTGGTTGGTATCCTAAACAGCCCGCCACCGTTCCACCCACCAAGGAAACTACCATGGGAAGGCTGCAAAGAAGTCTCTGCTCCGGCTGCCTGCTCGTGCTCGTCGCCGTATCTGTCGTGATGGCATGCGAGACGCCTGTCTATCGCTACGCGATGTATCGCTGGCAACCTGCTCCTTATGAGGTCTATTTCTTTCACGAAAAAGATGCCAGTGAGCAAGATCAACGTGTTCAGGAACTGCTGGCGGAGTTTGAACGTGGAAGCGCCATGCGCGCGAATGTGGCTTGCATCCCCGTCAACGTGGCCGAAGATCCAGAACTGACGACCGTGCCGCCTGATGTGAAGAAGGCCTGGCTCGCGCGCGAAGACAAAGAACTGCCATCCTATTTCATCTCGACACCATACGGCGTGGGGCTTTCGTCAGAGCGGCTAGAAGAGAAGAACGTCAAGACGCTCGTCGAATCGCCAGCTCGCAAGAGCTTGGCCGCGCAGCTCGAGACTGGCAAGCTGGGCGTCTTCGTAATGCTCGGCGGGAAAGAAGCGTCTGAGAATGATGCGACCGAAGCGATCTTGAGCGGTTTGGTAGAAGAAGTGCGCGACGGGAAAGTCAGCCTTTACGTTTCGCCGACAGACGCAGCTGGCGAAGGCGATGCTGCCGCAACAAAGCCCGACTTCGATCTCGGCTTTATCAAAATCGATCGCGAAGACTCGGAAGAAGAATGGTTCGTTCGCTCCTTGCTGGCAATGGAACCGGATTTGGCGGCGGAAGAACGCCCGATGGTCTTTCTCGTTTATGGACGCGCCCGGGCACTGCTCCCTTATATCGGGAAAGGAATCACTCGCGAGAATCTCGTTCGCGAAATCGAATTCATCAGCGGAGCTTGTTCGTGTACGGTAAAAGAGCAAAACCCTGGAGTCGATTTGCTGGTCCGATACGATTGGGATTCTGCGGCCGCCGCATTAGCGGACAAATTTGGCAACGAGGAGGGGAACGAAAGCCAGTTTGGACCAGAAATGTTCTTCCCGGAGTTGATCATCCCGGAGAGCGGATCGCCAGCCAGCACGGAAGTTGCCACTGCGGACGTCGATGAACCCATCACCGATAACACGATCATCGAGCAACCGGAGGCGGAGAACGCGGCGACCGATACAAGCCTCACCGAGAATTCTAGTAGCGACGTCGTCGAGGCGACGGCCACCGAAGCGTTAGTCGATCCAGAACTGTCGGCAACTCCCGATAGCTCCGAAGTCGCAGCGATTGTTCCCACTCCTTCCCCTCAAGCGCCGAGCACGGTTGATGGCGTTTCGTCGTCAAGCATGACGAGCGTCTGGATTGTCGGTGCCGGCATCGGCGTTGCGTTGGTCGCTCTATTTGGTATTACTTTCTTTGTATTGCGTCCACAGTAGTCGCTCGCAGGCCATTCCCCTCCGATGATCGAAATCTCTGACGTTAGCAAGGTGTATCGCACTGCGCATGGTGAAGTGCGAGCGTTGGATGATGTCACGCTCGCGATCAACGAGGGCGAGTTCGTGGCGCTGAAGGGGCACAGCGGAAGCGGCAAGTCAACGTTGCTCGCACTGCTGGGCGGCTTGGCATTGCCGAACATAGGCAGCGTCTCCGTCGCGGGACACGACGTCGGAAACCTCTCCTCCAGCGAGCGTGCCCGTTTCCGTGGAGAGAACGTCGGCTTTGTATTTCAGATGTTCCACTTGCTTCCCTACTTAAACGTATTGGACAACGTTCTAGTCGCCTCGACATCGGGGGCGCGTGCAGCGAATCGTGACTATGCAACAGCGCTGCTGACCGAATTCGGTATGGAAGAACGAATCACACATCGCCCAGGTCAGTTAAGCGCGGGCGAGCGTCAGCGCGTGGCAATGGCGAGGGCGCTGCTAAACCGTCCCAAGTTGTTGCTTGCAGACGAACCGACCGGCAACTTGGACGAGAAGAACGCGGTGGCGATGCTGGACTTCCTCGTTGGCTTTCATCAGCAAGGCGGCACGATCGTACTTGCGACGCACGACGATCGTGCTGCGGAGCGAGCGGAACGAATTGTCGAGTTGTCCGCTGGGAAAGTAGTCTCTCCCGTGACGACCGGTTAAGTCATCCACCCGCGACCGGAGCGATCAAGATCAGCTCATCGCGGTCTTGCAGTGACTGATTCGTGTGACTGGCCAGTGTCCCGATGTGTTCGCCAGAAACCGCGAGGAGACAACTCATCGGGAGTTGCTGATCGTCGGCAAGATCCTTCGTCAGCAGATGCAGTGCATCATCAACCGTGCCGCCATCATCGAGCGTTATTTCTGCGGGCAATATCGCCGCAGTTTGATAGCTGCGACCGGTGTACGAAATCTGGATCTTCATGATAGACGAGTACTCAACGCGATGAGCAACACGCACACAAGGCGCGTCGTTGCAATTGGACGGTGGTGACTTTGCCGCGATAGCCATCGTAGGTCAACATCTTGCCCCACAGAGGATCGCCCGTTCCGGAAAGAATCTTGATCGCCTCCAAAGCGGCGAGCGAACCCGTTGCGGCCGAAATTGCTCCGACGACCGGGAAAAACTCTTCAAACGGGGGAGGCTCGGGATAAAGACATTCCAGGCACGCTGTCTCGCCTGGTTTGACAACGATGAGCGTTCCGGTCATGCCCCACTGAGCTGCGTCGATGAAGGGGATCCCCGCCTCGACGGCAGCGCGATTGAGTCGTAGCCGCTCTTCGAATGTAGGTGGACAAGATAGGATGATGTCGCAACGCTCAGCAAGTTCGGCTGCTTCCGTCGCGTTTGGCTCATGCCCGATTGCCTCGACTTCGACGAACTGATTCATTGACCGCAGGTAATCGCCAAAATCTTCCGCTCGAGGCCTTCCCAATACGCGTTCCGAACCCAGGACTTGCCGGTTCAAGTCGGGTGAGATCATGTCGCCGCCGTGGGCGATAATGACTCGCCCAATGCCTCCCATGGTCAACATTAACGCCGCGGGCCCGCCCATTCCACCAACGCGCGTGATTAAGGCTGTCGATGCCTTTAACCGCTGTTGCCCTTCAGCGGACAGTACGCCTGGACCGATCTGGCGATCGTATCGCTCAAGCTCCGCGGCGCTGAGTTCAGGGATCGAAATGCCTCGGCCCTCCTGTTCGTACGGGGATCATTTTCGGCGTTGATTGACGTCGACGTAACCGTACTCGCCTCCCGTTGCCGCCGCAAGCCGGGCCAAGAAGCTGCCAGAGTCTTGCAACGGGCCCGAGCCAAATTGGATACAATGAATTGCCGTCCGAGGCATTGCCAATTTTGCGATCCCTCGAACTTCATGCACCTTGAGCGTCGGCTCGCCGCCATCGGTCAGCAGAAAGATCACGTCGGGTTCGAGCGACAGTGCGGAAATTAACGCCGGTCCATGAAGAGTCGACCCGAACGCCGCCTTTGTGCCGAGGAAGTCAGGGACCAATGCCTTGTTCGCATCGGTTGCCGGAAGCAGTTCTCGGCGCTGCAAGTAGACGCTTTTATGGTGGTAGACCCCAACTTGAAAGCGATGTTTCGAATCGAGTCCCTTGAGTACACGAGCAAGCTCAACTTCTGCATCCTTCAAAACGCCGAGACCCCCGCCGCCCATACTCTGCGATCGATCGATCAAGAATACAAACGATCCACCAACCGCAGTTTCGCTGCCAAAGATGCCCAGTTCGGTCGTCGGGCCGCGTGCATTGGCAGCGAGCAACTTCGCTTGCGCATCAGCGATGATTGCCGATTCGTCGATCCCAGGCAGCTTTGGACGCGAATTACTGACTGTCAGCTTCGGCGTATCAATCGTTGTGACACCCACGAGTGGATCGTTCGTTGAACTTGGCAATGCAAATTCGGACAACACAAGCGACTCGGGCACGCTCGCAGCGATCTGCGATTGCGCTGGATCATTGTTTGCAGACGACTGTGTCTGCGAATCTTGATCTGCTTCTTCTTCCGAACTTTCGTCGAAGTACTCGCGTTCTGCTTCTGCCGCCTTTCGCGCGAGGACGATGCCGACGGGCCTCGCGGCTTCTTCCTGTGAAGACGAGTCGCCCGTACCGACTGCGAGGAAAGAGATGCAAATCAACAGGACAACATGGACGGCGACCGAAAGCAGCCACGCTGGAACGAGCTTGTGTCGCGTCTCTAGCTGAAAGTCGTCTCGCATATCTTCTCAGACGCTGACCGGCGTGCCCAGCACTTGCAGGAAGCTGCGGATCCAAGCAGGATGGGCGGGCCAAGCGGGAGCCGTAACCAAGTTGCCATCAATGTGGGCGTTGTCGAAACTTTCACTCGCAGGGACAAAGTTACCGCCAGCGCTTGTCACGTCATAGCTGACCGCCGGATACGCACTACACGACTTACCGGAGAGAACACCAGCGGCAGCTAGTAATTGAGGTCCGTGACAGATCGCGGCAATTGGTTTATTGGCAGTAGCAATGTGCTGAACGATTTCGATGACTCGCGGGTCGAGTCGCAAGTATTCAGGGGCTCGTCCGCCCGGAATCACCAATGCATCGTATGAAGTCTCGTCAATCTCGCTGAAAGAGGCATTGAGTCGAAAGTTGTGCCCACGCTTCTCGCTGTAAGTCTGGTCTCCTTCGAAATCATGGATCGCCGTTGCAATCGTGTCACCAGCTTGCTTGCCGGGACAAACGGCGTCGACTTGGTGTCCGACCATCAACAACATCTGAAACGGAACCATGACTTCGTAGTCTTCAACGTAGTCACCGACCAACATCAGGATCTTCTTACTCGCCATGAATCAATCGCCTCAGCTTACGGGAAAGGATGCTAGTCAGAATCTGCGCTGCCGTCGGACAATGGATATTCTTGTGCTGGCAACTGATAGATGGCACGGTCGCGGATCAGCCACGGTTCGATGACGTCCATCATCAAGAAGAACCCCGCCGCCAGCGTGCCGATACAGTAACCCATCAGGCCTCCAAACGCTCCTAATGTTACAAACCAGAGCAACTTGGCGACCGCAACTAAGAGATGAATCAACGTCGGCGAAAGATCTCGCGAACCGTCGATCGTCAGGTAGATCAATCGAGAAACTGGAGGCATCTCCAAAGTCAGATAGACCCAGAGCGGCAGCAGGATCGCGCCAATCAACATCGATCCGCCTCGCGGCGCGGAGCCGACGAGGATCTGAGCCAGACAAATTGCAACGATCTCCGAACCAACGAACAAATAAATGACCGCTGGAGCCTCGACTGCCCTGAGCGCACCGAAGATGACTGCCAATACGGTCAGTAGACCCAAGATCGCGGTCAATCCAAACCGCGAAGGAACTTGATATTGAGTTTTCTTCACAGGGGTAGCGTTCGGCAGAAACCAGCCGGTTCGAGCTGCGTATTCATCGTACGAGTCACCAAGGTGCCTTCGACGGACTCGCTCTAATTCGAAAGGAACGCCAATCCGATGCAATAGCAGCGTCGACAGGGTGATTGCTAAAAGCATCCAATTTGAACAAAGCAACGTCAATGAAATGAAGTAAACAACCAGAGCTGCGTCGAACGGATAGCGGCACCAGGCGTAAGGACCACTTGCGATAATACTGCCGTTATCGTCGACCGCGAGTTGTGACCGCATTGCCCATATTATCAGCAAGATCCCAACCGCTGCAGGAACGGTCGTGAACCAGCGGACTTGGGGAATCATGAAAAAATTCCAATGCCTCAACAGATCTGGCCACCACACGATCGTGGCGATCGCGACTCCCCAGGCGAAGCAAACTGCAATTCTCGCGATCGATGAGCGGTTCGCAACGTCGTTCGAAGAGCGCGCGAAAGTAAATCGCATGTAGAAGACAACCCCGACGCAAAGCACCAGCAAGTAACCTGCAGCTGTGCGGACTTCGGTGGGGACATCAAACATCGGCTTCCGGTGAGCTAGACGAGATAAATTGGAGATTCTACGTCGTGATTTCCGATAATGAAATCGTTCACGGATGAGTACACTCGAATTGGAGTGTGGACGAGTTGCGTCGTATGGATGCGCGCGATTTTATTCGTTCTAACAGCCGCTTGCCACCCAAACACGCGAAATCCGTGACGATGACAGTACTTGCCCCTCACTTCTTGCTGTTTTCTGAAGCTCGAACGACTGGCCGTCCAGCTTCTCCCACCACTAAAGACGGCGGCCTCTGGCACTTCGTTCTTGAGTCTGTCGATGGCGCCGCAAAGATCGAAGCGACCGATGAGGAGCCCGAGGAGTTGGACGCTGAACGGTTAGAGCTGCTAGCTGTTGTCCGCGGCTTGGAGGCGCTTGATCAACCGTCACAAGTTACTCTGGTTACGCGCAGCCGCAGCGTAACGCGCGGTCTTCGCTTCGGTATCGATCGATGGCGGGAAAACGGTTGGCAATGGGAATGCTTTGGAAAGATGGCACCAGTGAAGGACTGGGATCTGTGGCAACGCGTTGATCACGCGCTCCAGTTCCACAAGGTTCGATGTCGCACGTGGCGATTCGACCCGCCACAAGAGGCAGCACTCAAGCCCAAGCTTTCAGCACGAAGGCGTTCAGCACCCGTCGGCTTACCGGCCCGCCAGGTCAATCGGTGGTCAGGAGTCACACGCAGACTGAACGCTTGTTTCCGCGCAGTTTTCCCACCGATACGCAAGTCGTTGAGTCACTCGCAATGAGTTTCTCAGAGGTTTTCGGTACGGCGATTGCTGCTACCCGAAGGTTTCCGTGTACGTGACAATTACTAGATTACGCTCCGTTCGCGATGCGAGACGAATCGGCCCATTGCCGATCCAGAAATCGAACGATAGAAAGTGCGGAAGACGCCGCGCTGGACCAAGACAAGGAAGATCCTGAGTTTTCAGGAGTAATACGAGTTTTCAGGAGGAGAACGTGCGGACGAGCGTTTCATTGGATAGTATCAGTGCATTGGTCGAGGGCCGCCATGCTAACCCTTTCGATGTCCTCGGACCACACGAAGTTGAAGACGGTGGTCGCCCCACTCGAACCGTGCGAGCTTTTCTTCCAAACTCGCAACAGGTTTGGTTGATTGATCAGGCTGGAAGCTCATTGCGTCCTATGCGGCGCATCCATCCGGCAGGATTGTATGAAGCCATTGGACCTGTCGCCGATGAGACTACGAACCAACCCTATCAACTTCGCGTGACCCAACGCAGCGGTCAGACAATCACTATGCACGATCCGTACGCCTTTGAGCCGCTTCTAACAGACTACGACCTGTACTTGTTAGGCGAAGGGACACACTCGCGATCGTATGACAAACTGGGCGCAAAGCTGCGCACGGTGAATGGCGTGAGCGGTGTGAACTTTGCCGTTTGGGCGCCAAACGCTGCGAGCGTACAAGTTGTTGGTGGTTTCAACTACTGGGACGGACGCAGTCACAGTATGCGCAAACACATTCCGAGCGGCATCTGGGAGTTGTTTGTCCCTGAGTTAAAGGCTGGAGAGAAGTACAAGTTCCGTGTTAACAAGGCAGATGGTGGTTCGATTGACAAGAGCGATCCGTATGGCGTCGCCGCCGAGTTGCCGCCGTCGACCGCATCGATCGTTGCGGATCTCGATCAACACACATGGCAGGACGGCGAGTGGATGGATCGGCGGCACAACTCGAATCCTCTTGAACAACCAATGTCGGTCTACGAAGTTCATCTTGGGAGCTGGCGTCGCGGAGAAGATCGGCTGCACGGCTGGTTGAACTACCGCGAGCTGGCTCATCAACTGGTCGAGTACTGTCAAGAGATGGGCTATACGCATCTCGAGTTGATGCCGATCAGCGAACACCCTTACACCGGCAGTTGGGGTTACCAGACGGTGGGCTACTACGCAGTCACCAGTCGCTATGGCAGCCCCGAAGACTTTATGTACTTCGTGGACCATTGCCACCAAAACGGTGTGGGAGTCATCATCGACTGGGTGCCCGCTCATTTCCCGAAGGACGATCATGGCCTGCGCCTGTTCGACGGCACTGCCTTGTACGAGCACGCGGATCCCCGCCAAGGCGAGCACCCAGACTGGGGAACGTTGATCTTTAACTACAGTCGTACAGAGATCCGCAATTTCCTGATTGCGAATGCGCTGTTCTGGCTCGACAAGTATCACATCGACGGTTTGCGAGTCGACGCGGTCGCGTCGATGTTGTACCTAGATTACAGCCGCGAAGACGGCGGTTGGGTGCCCAACGAGTACGGTGGACGCGAGAACATCCCGGCCATTTCTTTGCTGCAAGAGTTCAATCGCCAGACCCATGCTGAATTCCCTGGCGCGATGACGATTGCGGAAGAATCAACCGCGTGGGGCGGTGTATCTCGACCGACGGATACGGGCGGCTTGGGATTTACGTTCAAGTGGAATATGGGGTGGATGAACGATACGCTTCGATATATGCAACACGAGCCGATTCATCGCCAGCATCATCACGGCGAGTTGACGTTCAGCTTGATCTACGCGTTCACCGAGAACTTCTTTCTGCCGCTTTCGCACGACGAAGTCGTTCACGGCAAGCGTTCATTGCTCGACCAGATGCCGGGAGATTTGTGGCAAAAGTTCGCCAACCTGCGGCTACTGTACAGTTATATGTGGACGCATCCGGGCAAGAAACTTCTATTCATGGGTGGCGATATCGGCCAGTGGACCGAATGGAACCACGAATCCGAACCGCAATGGGATTTGTTGGAATGGGACACGCACGGTGGCGTTAAACGACTGGTCGCTGATCTAAACGCGATGTACCGCCGCGAACCATCGCTGTATGAGGTGGACTTTGATGCCAGCGGGTTCGAATGGATCGACTGTATGAACAGCGGCGACAGCGTGCTGTGCTATATGCGCAAGGGAAAGAATCCCGATGATTTTGTCGTGGTCTGCTGTAACATGACGCCGGTCGTTCGCGAAGGATACCGCGTTGGTGTGTCGCGTGGAGGCTGGTACGACGAGATCTTCAATAGCGACTCAAAACACTATGGCGGGAGCAACGTAGGCAATTTCCCGGGTGTGAACGCCGAAAGAAACGAAGCCCACGGCCGATCCCTGTCGCTCGAACTGACGCTGCCTCCGTTGAGCGTCGTCGTGTTGAAGCCCGGCGGGTAATGCTCGATTCGAGCCGCCAAACTGGTACGCTGGCTTGCCAAGCTCGTCGTGCCGTCCGATACGCGACGGGCTCGAAGTCCCATCGCACTTCAACTACACCGATAGATCTCTACTCGGTCCACTTCACGCTCATCTCTTCTTGGAGATCCTTGTACCAATCCTGCCAGACGTCTTCGATCTCGACGAAGGCGATTTGCGACATCTCTGGGGTCACGCCGGACGCGAGGAACTGTTCCTTGAGCATCTCTTCAGAAGGTGTCTCGGCGGCCACGCGAACGACGTACACCACCGCTTGCGGTTGATCGACGGCAACGCCAACTTCCCCGGCCTTCAGACTAAAGACTTTTTTCATAAACTCGTCGCCGGCCGCTTCAACGCCATCCACTTGGCTCAGCGTTGGCGCTCCGGCACCCCCGAATGGAGTCGAACCTGTCGACATCCAACTGAACGGCGCAGGCTGGATGACCTCATGACCATCTTCGGCACCTAACGATTCCCCGAGTGGTTTGTCGGAGGCAACTTGCTTCTCGAGCTCGCGAGCTCGATCCATTGCAATTGCAAACGCCTTTTGACGTTTCCACGTATCGACGACTTCCTCGCGAATATCTTCCAGTTCAGGAACGAACGCCTCTTCCTCCGAAACCTTCCAATAAAGAAACTCAATATCCAGCTCCGCACTCTTGATGCGCTCTGCACGATAGAGTTGGACGCTGTCAAGAAACGCCTTCTGTGCGAACGAAACACGCTGTGGTGGCCACGTAAATTGGTCGAATTTCGTCTCATATGCTTTGCCTAGATCATACTCCTCGATTCCGAGTGCGTCGGTCGGGTCGATCTTGCCGGCACTGAATCCTCGCTCGGCTGCCAGATTCTCGTAGTCAACGGATTCTGGATTCGCGCCAGATTCTGGATCTTCGATTCGGCGGACTTTTCGCCCATAGGCATCGATCTCTGCCTTGATCTCGTCAAGTGCCTTGTCGAGTCTTTCCTGCGCAGGCTGACGCGATCGGTCATCGGCGATCTCGTCTCGAATTTCCGCTCGCAACTTGTCATCCAAGGGTTTGTACTTCGGTTCTTCTGGCTCTTCCTCCGTCGCAGGAGGTTCCGTGGAATCGCTCGGAGGAGCCTCGGTCGCTGGCTCGGGCGTCTCGCTCGTTGGCGAAGCCTCCTTAGCAGTCGTGGCTGGTGCTGCCTCTGTCGCAGCCGGTGGATCGTTGTCTGTCGGCTTAGCGGTTTCGGTCGCGGCCGCAGGCTCGGGTTCGTTCGCCTTCGTCGTGGCAGGTGACTCCGCCGGTGCTGGCTCGGTTTCCTCTGCTTGGGTCTCCTCTTGCGCGATACAATTCTCTTCTTCACTCGCCGAAGGTTGCTCGCTGGGCGGCGTATCGGCCGCAGGTGCAGAATCTGATTCCGATGCAGCGGGAGTCTCAGGCGTTTCCGACTCTGCTGCTGGAGGTTTTGGGGCGGCGTCTGCTTTGGCTGGCTCTTCCGCAGGATTCTCAGCGGGTGGCTTCTCAGCTGCTGGGTCCGCCTTCTCGTCTGCCTCGGGCTCTGCAGCGGGCTTCTCGTCACCCTCGGCAGGTGCATCGGAATCGGAGCCAGCGGGATCTGACTCAGGCTCACCATCGGGCAATTCGATCACTCGATAGCGTTCCTTATTCTCTTCGTAATGCTTCTCGATGTCCTCGTCGGTAATCGTATCTTTGATCTTGGCTGCTTCCTCTTCTTGCAGCTTGCCGGAGTCAGCTCGGACATACTCGAAACCTAGTTTGCGCCTTCGCTGAAAGCCGGGTTCCGGACTGTATGGATTGGGAAAGCGACCTTTGCCCTCTTCATACAACTGTTTGATCTCGGCTTCCGTCGGCATCGCGGAAACTTTTTCCTTGAAGTCATCGACTTTCAACGCCACCAACTCGGTTTGCACGCGACGACGCATGCGATTGTGGAACTCCCAGGCTTCGCGCGGTGGTACAACGAACAAACCGGCCCGAGTCATCATCAACATTTGCTGAGCCAGTAGCTCATGCTGCAACTGTTCCATGAGATGCTGTTGCGTCATGCGTCCTGCGATCGTCTTGTTGTACACAATGCCGAGATCGTTCTCGGTTAACTCGCCATCGCTCAGCTGGCGCAAAAACGCTTTGACCGCATCGTCATCGACCTTCACACCAAGCGATTCGGCTTTAGCAGCCAGCAGCATCTTTTGGACGATGGTCTCATCATTTTCGGCGATCGTGATTCCGGGGTTGTAACGGCCGAACTGATCGCGATAGACGCCGGGCCCTTTGGGAGTGCCTTCGCGCCGCACCGTCTCCTGGACGACCTCGCTCAGAAATTCGACAGCTAACCGATGTCTAACGGCTTGGCTATACAAATCACTTCCGCTGACAGCACCTTGCTTCCAGGTGAGAACGACTCCATCATCCTGGCTTCCGCGTCGGGGGCCGGCTCCGGTCAAGCGGGTCAACGCGTCTCCGATCACGAAAACGAACATCAGCAGCACGCCAAAAACTATCAGCAGCATGTACTGGTACTTACGAAACAGATGCATCATGCGAGACATCGAAAACTCTCCAATCACGCAAGGTGAATATTTTTATCGCGGTCGAAACGTTCCGTTTGAGTTCCACAATTCGCCGACCGTCTCCTGTTGGCCGACGCACACGTGGAACAGCGTTCAGCCGTCGAACGTACAGCAAGACGGGTTGACAGCACTGGCAGTCACGTATTAATGATTTGCCCTGTTGAAAGGCATAGCCAGGAATTGCAGATTGTATGGCCCATCGCCGTAAATTCAATCCCAATCAGGAATGTCGTCGACTTAGTACCGGTTCAGTTACACCGCTTTGCACGACCATACGGCCCGGCGAGATGCTGCTCAGGAAGCTTGTAGATAAAACCTGATAGATAGTCACGGCGTTTCAGAATTCAACGCAAACCACCCAGATTGATGTTTACCTATGGCTAAAACAGCCTCAACCGGCAAGAAGTCACTTGTGATCGTCGAATCGCCGGCGAAGGCGCGGACGATCGGCAAGTTTTTGGGCAAGGACTATACTGTCGAGGCCAGCATCGGACATATCCGTGATTTGCCACAAGGGTCCAAGGAAGTTCCCGAAGAGTTCAAAAAACAGTCCTGGTCGTACTTGGGAGTGAACGTCGAGGATCGTTTCACTCCGATCTATATCATCCCGGCAAGCAAAAAGCAGCAAGTCGCGAAGCTGCGCAAGGCGTTGAAGGATGCGGACGAACTCTATCTCGCGACGGACGAAGATCGCGAAGGAGAGGCCATCAGCTGGCATCTGCACGAAGTGCTCAAGCCGAAAGTCCCGGTCAAGCGACTTGTCTTCCACGAAATCACCAAGGAAGCCATTCAGGAAGCAATTGACAACCCGCGAGAAATCGACGACGCATTGGTTCGAGCTCAAGAAGCTCGCCGCATCCTCGATCGGCTCTACGGTTACGACGTCTCACAATTGCTGTGGAAGAAGGTCGGTCGTGGCCTTTCCGCCGGGCGAGTGCAGAGCGTCTCGGTTCGACTGATCGTCGAACGCGAACGGCAACGCATGGCGTTCCACTCGGCGACCTATTGGGACTTGATGGCGACTTTCGCAGCCAACTCAACTGAGGAATTTCAAGCAACACTTGTCTCAGTTGACGGACGAAAGATCCCCCACGGGAAGGACTTTGATTCGGCGACCGGCAAGATCAAGGACGATTCCCTGATGGTCTTGGATGAGGCAGGGGCCAACGCTCTCAGCGAGCGGATACGTTCGGCGCAGTTCAAGATTCTCAGCGTCGAGAGCAAGCCGTACACTCGAAAACCAGCTCCGCCGTTCACGACGAGCACGATGCAGCAGGAGGCCAACCGCAAGCTTGGCTTCACGGCTCGTCGCACGATGACCGCAGCTCAAAGTTTGTACGAGAACGGGCACATTACTTACATGCGTACCGACTCGACCAACTTGGCTCGCGTGGCGGTCGATGCGGCTCGGGATTTGGTCAATTCCGAGTACGGGAACGACTACTTGCCGGAGACGCCACGCACCTACGCCAACAAAGTCAAAAACGCCCAAGAAGCTCACGAAGCGATCCGTCCGGCGGGCCATCCGTTCGAGCTGCCAGATACTCTGAAAGGCAAGTTAAACACCGACGAGTATCGCTTGTTCGAGATGATCTGGAAGCGAACGATCGCCAGTCAAATGGTCGATGCACGTGGTCATAATACTGTCGTGACGATCGAAGGCGATGGAGCGATCTTCCGTGTCAGCGGGCGGACCATTGACTTCCCCGGCTTCCTACGAGCCTATGTCGAAGGATCAGACAATCCGAACGCACAACTGGCCGACCGTGAAACGATTCTTCCATCAGTCGAGCAGGGGCAAGAGGTCGCCTGCCGCGACTTGCAACAAAACGACCACACGACTCAGCCGCCAAGTCGTTTCACCGAAGCTTCGTTGACGCGTGAGTTGGAAGACAAAGGGATTGGACGGCCGAGTACCTACGCCTCGATCATCGACACGATCCAAGCCCGCGAGTACGTCTTTAAGAAGGGCAACGCGCTGGTTCCGACGTGGACCGCGTTCGCAGTGACTCGACTGCTGGAAGACCATTTCGGTTCGCTCGTCGATTATCAATTCACCGCCCAGATGGAAGATCTTCTTGACTCGATCAGTCGCCGCGAAGCAGAACACGTCGACTACTTGCAGCGGTTTTATTTTGGAAACGAACCGGGCTTGAAAGCCAAGCTGGCCGCGAAGACCGAGGAGATCGATCCGCGTGTGATGAGCCGTTTTCCGGTCGGAACACCAACCGAAGGCGAGCATCGGGAGGACATCGTCCTGCGAGTCGGGAAGTTCGGTCCGTTCGTCGAGCAAGGCGAACGCAAAGCAAGTCTGCCTGAAGGCATGGCACCGGACGAATTAACACTGGCGCGAGCCGTCGAATTGCTCGAGCAGAGTTCTGTGGATGACGAGCCACTGGGCATCTGTCCTGACACGCATAAGCCCGTATTCATGAAAGTCGGTCGCTTTGGACCCTATGTACAACGAGGCACGCCAGAAGATGATGAAAAACCAAAGAACGCCTCGCTGCTGAAGGGCATGGTTCCCGAAGATATCGATCTAGCGATGGCGTTAAAACTTCTTTCGCTGCCGCGCGACCTGGGCGAGCATTCGGAGTTAAAGGAGTCGATCGTCGCACAAAATGGTCGCTTTGGCCCGTACATCAAGTGTGGGAAAGACACGCGATCGCTACCAGCTGATATTTCGCCACTTGATGTCACGTTCGAGAAGGCCGTCGAGCTGCTGGCTCAACCAAAGACGCGCGGTCGCGGAGCGCCCAAAGAGCCACTGAAAGTCTTCGAAGCCTCGCCGGTCACAGAAGAACCGATCAAGTTACTCGAAGGCCGGTATGGCCCGTATGTAACAGACGGCGAAACGAATGCGTCGCTTCCGAAGGGGACGACTCCCGACGAATTTACGTTTGATCAAGCTGTTGTTCTCCTTGCGGAACGCGCCGCGAAGGGCGGCACAAAGAAAAAGAAGAAGGGCAAGAAGAAAGCCACCAAGAAGAAGTCGGCCAAGAAGAAAGCGACTAAGAAGAAGACAGATGGCTAAGCGTAGAAAGATAACAGCCGGATGACCGACGTAACTTTCTGGCTCTCCGCTCTTGACTCTCCGCCATCCGCTAGTTGTGCCTGATCAACAGGATGTCTCCGTCTTTGATCACATATTCTTTGTGCTCTTGCCGCATCAAGCTGTTCGCTTTGATTTCGCGCTCGCTGCCCAGTCGGATTAAGTCATCGCAGGTCATCACTTCGGCGCGAATGAATCCGTTCGCGAGGTCGGTGTGAATGTTGCCGGCGGCCTCGACGGCAGTGCCTCCACAGCGAATTATCCATGTCCGAACCTCTTTTTCACCGGCCGTAAAGAACACCATCTGTCCCGAAGTGTCCATGATTTGACGAACGACCATATCCTGATCGAACGGTGCAACTCCCATCTCGTCGCAAAACGCCTGCCGTTCCTCGCCGTCCAATTGCGACAGTTCAACTTGAAGCGACAACGAGACGGCGATGCTTTGCATGCCTTCGGGAACTTTGGCTTGATAGGATTCAGGCGACTCGTCATCGGAGATATTGAAGACTACCAACCGAGGCTTCTCGGAAAACAGCTTGAACGCTCGTGTTGCCTTGTGTTGCTCTTCGGACAGATCGATGTCGCGTAGCTGCTTTCCCTCTTCCAGTACCGGCACCAGCGGTTCCAAGGCTTCCAATTCCTTCTGAAGTTCTTCACGGTTGGGGCGCGGCTTCTTGACCTGTTCTTTCAGCCGTTCGACGCGGCCCGACAAGATATCAAGATCGGCGATCAGAAGATCATCGTCGAAATTACTAAGATCAGCTGCCGCATCTGCTCCGCTGTGCGCCGCGACAACGACTACCAAGCAACTCGCTTCGCGAATCATGGCGAGCTTTTGAGCGCTGCCTTCGTGCGACCGGCTCAACCCCGGAGTGTCAACAATCTCTAGTGCCGCGTGGGTCGTCTTCTTGGGGCTGTAGATCTTGCAGAGCGGCTCAAATCGATCGTCCGGGATGGGAGCCATCGCGCTTTGAGTTTCGTGCGACTTGGCGGGATCCGGTTCGACACCAGTCAGCCACTGAAACAAGGTACTCTTCCCCGACCCTTGATATCCGACGATTCCGATCTTCATTCGAGTTCCACCTGAGCATTCGGTTCGATTTGCGAAGCCTCTGGTTTACACGGATCGGACGTTACTGGAAAGGCGGGATGAACGAACTGCAATCGGCCATGAACATGCCTACTGGGTGGCGTACGGTAGCGGGAGTGACTACTTTATTGCGTGAGACCAGTTGACCGTGTTTCAAGCAATGTTGGCCATACCCCGAGATCACACTCAACGCCGACAGGCTCAGTAAGCCTTCCTCGCTGCCCGCTTCGTTCCAAGATGGGATCCCACATCATGAGATTTAATAAGCCTTTGTGTTCGATGATTCTTCTTACACTGCTGTTTGCACCAAACGTCGCCTCCGCCGAGTTGTCGTTGGGCAGCCTCTTTCAGGATCATGTTGTCTTGCAACGAGAGATGTCCGCGCCCGTTTGGGGCACGGCCGATGCCGGTCAAGCCATTGAAGTACAGTTCGCGGGCCAAACAAAACAGGCAACTGCTGACGATAGCGGCAAGTGGTCAGTACGACTCGACGCCATGCACGCCTCCGCCGAAGGTCGCGTTCTGACTGTTACCGCTGGCGATTCCAAGGCGATGATCGTCGATGTACTCGTCGGCGAAGTCTGGATTTGCAGCGGTCAATCCAACATGGCTTTTGGCCTGGCGGGCTCGGTGAATGGGAAAGCGGCCATCGAAGCCGCCGGCGACTCACAGCTTCGTTTGTTCAGTGCGGGAGCTCGTGCCGTTGATGAACCGCAATCAGCCATTCGAGGTGATTGGCAAGTCGACTCAGCAGATTCAGCGGCTCGCTTCTCCGCAGTCGGCTACTACTTCGGAAAGCATCTCCGCGAACATGTCGGCGTTCCTGTCGGGCTGATCAAGTCCGCAGTCGGTGGAACGGTCGCAGAAGCGTGGACCGCGCGAGCTGACCTGGAGCGAAACCCAACCTTGCAACCGCTGCTCGATCAACAGATGCAGCGAGTTGCGAGTTATCCAAAGGTTCTAGAAGCCTACAAACAACGTGAACCAGAACTGCTCAAACGGTACGAAGACCAACTTGCCAAGGCAAAGGCAGCCAAGACGCGCGCACCTCGCAAGCCGCGACCACCCCAGCATCCCACCATGAGCGCGAACCGCCCGAGCGGCTTGTACAACGGATCGATCGCACCGCTCCAGCCGTTCGCGATTCGTGGAGCGATTTGGTATCAGGGTGAATCGAATTCATCGCGAGGTGAGCAGTACCGAACATTGTTCCCGGCGATGATCGGCAGCTGGCGCAAAGCTTGGGGGCAAGGCGACTTTCCGTTCTATTTCGTTCAGATCACACCACATCGAGGCATGACGCCCGAAGTGCGAGAGGCGCAACGCCTGACGACTGAGACGACACAGAACACTGCCATGGCTGTCACGATCGATATTGGTCACCCGACGGACATTCACCCAAAGCAAAAGCAACCGATTGGCGAGAGGTTGGGACTTGCGGCGCGAGCATTAACCTACGGGGAGAAACTCGAGTACTCTGGACCGACGTACGATTCCATCGCGGTCGACGGTAACAAAGCGACGCTAACTATGAAGCACATCGGCGGCGGCTTGGTCGCCAAGGCCGGCGGTCTAAAGGGCTTTACGATCGCAGGTGCCGATGGCAACTTCGCCGACGCAAATGCGTCGATCAACGGAGATAAGATCGTCGTCTCCAGCGATACCGTCGCCAAGCCATCGATCGTGCGATACGGCTGGAGCAACGTGCCGGATATCAACTTGTACAACCAAGCTGGTTTGCCTGCGTCACCATTCCAGACGGACCGTGCGTATCAAGCAGAGGCTGGCTTCGAGCCCTTGTTCAACGAAACGGATTTGACGGGTTGGCACTATAAAGACGGTGCTCCCTTCGACGGCAAGCAACACGCCAGCGACGGTCGCTACACGGCGCGCGACGATCGCATCGTAGTGAACCCCGGTAAGGGCTTGGCTCAGATGTGGACGACACGAGAGTTTTCTACGAACTTTCATCTCAAGCTCGAGTTTCGAGCCGGTGTCGACGCGGACAGCGGTATCTTCCTCCGCAAGCCTCAACTTCAATGTCGAGACTATTTCGTGGCTGGTCCCTACAAAGAACTCAAGAAGTATCGGCCACAAGGCTGGAACGAAATCGAAGTCATCGTGAAGGGTGACGTCGCGACCTGCACCTGCAACGGCGAACCGCTTGACTTCCCGCGGCCACTCCCCGCAACCGGCCCCATTGGCTTAGAAGCAGACCGCGGGCAAATGGAGTATCGTCGGATTCGCATCAAAGTCGGGGGTGGGTAAATCGCCCGGCCAGTTCCTCGCGCTGTTAGGACACTCGAAGAGGCTACATCTTCCAAAGCAGCAGCAACGCGTAGTTGATGTCGTTCGGTTTTCTGCCATTGGGCGTGCTGTCGTAGCGATCGTTGACTGACAGCTTCAGATTGAGGTTGTGCTCTTCGTCGAGCAAAACTTCCCAGCCGAGGTCGCTGACCATGCGGTAATTGTCGAAGTTTCCCCATTCGGGAAAGTAATCGACGGTCAGAGACAATTTCTGTCGCTTTGTCAGCTGCCTCTCGAAGTCCGCTCCATAAACAAGCTCCGCGACCCAATCGTCAGTTGGACCGCCAATCTCGTGCGACACACCAGCACCGTAGCGTCCCTTAAGCTTCGTCGTTTCGGTATCGATAAACTTGTATCCAACACCAGCGTTCAACGCGAGTCGCAGGTCGAAGGCCTTAAATTCGTCGTACTCTAGAAACTCCTTCGCGAAGAAACTCCATCGCGAATCGCCGAAGGAACGTTCATAGCCAAGGTTCTGTATGGCGTTGTTCTGCGTCTCGACTCCGTCGGCACTTGCTTTCAGATAGGTCAAGTCGAAGGTTGTTTCGTGTACGTTGGTCTTTCGCTTCAAATTCGCGCCGGCACGAAAGCTCAGGGCTTCGGAGTTGCCGTCGGTACCGCTGATTCCAATCTCCGCACCTCCCTCCCAATCAACCGTGTTGAACCAATAAGTGGGCAAGATCCAGCTATCGGATTCGTCGGCTGCAGCAAGCTCCTCGGGTGCGAGCGACTGTCCCGCCGGTGCTTCAGGGGCTTCCACAACCGTTCCTTGAGCAACGCGCGGTGATTCGGTCGTGGCCGACAATCGCGTTGTTGGAAGCCGATATAGGTATTCGTCAGTGGGCCATTGAGCGATGGCCGTCTCGACTGAAGTCGCCGTCAACGACGCTAGCAAAGCAAACGCTAAGAGTCTGCGGAACATGATTCATTCTCCGAACGGAGCAACAAGGGGCGCAGCATCTACCCAAGAACACTGCGGTCGGAGCTTATAACAAACGTTGCCTCGTTCCCACAAGGGCGATCGATCAGCCGTTGAGCGGCGCACGTCCCATGATTTGGTAAGTGGGGCCCGATCGTTCTAAGTAGCTCGCGAAGATCAGCACTTCGGTGACATCGCACGACTCGGCATTGAAATCGCGATAGTGGGCAATCAATTCAGCGAGCCGCTCCCGACTCGCTCCGCCGTCATGTACCCGACCAATCGTCAAATGCGGTTTGTAGGTCCGTCGCTCACGAGGGAATCGCATTTCGGCAAGCGACTCTTGAACGGCAAAGTGCAGATCAACGAGTTCCTGATTGCCCTGATCGACGCCAATCCAGACAGTCCTCGGACGGTCCGCTGCCGGAAAAGCTCCGGCTTGAGCGAATTCGACGTGGAAAGGAGCAAACGGCACTGCCGCAACCGCGACGCGTTTGCAAACTTCGGGCACGTCCGTTTCGTCAACGTCACCCAGAAACTGCATCGTCAAATGCATGTTCTCGGAATCCGTCCAGCTGGCATTCACTTCGCTCTCGGCCAACTTGCCCTGAAGAACCGCAGCGCGCCGGCGAACAGCGGGCGAAACGTCAACGGCGATAAATGTGCGGATGCGAGCCATTGCGGAAGCGGAGAGTCGAGGGCGGAGAGTTTGGAGCGATACAGCACAGAATCAGAAGCTTAACATCTTTTGATATTGCTCCATTCGTAATTCAATCTCGGCGCGTTCGATGTTCTTCATGCGATCGAGGCTGAAGTCTTCGACGTTAAAGCTGGCAACAAGAACGCCGTAGGCCAATGCCTTCTTCAGCGTCGTGGGCTCGAAGTTGCCCTGCTCAGCGAGGTAGCCCATCATGCCTCCGGCAAAGCTGTCGCCCGCACCGGTCGGATCAACGACATCTTCCGTGGGAAACGCTGGCATCACATAGGTCTCGTGTTCGGAGAAGAACATCGCACCATGCTCGCCTTTTTTGATGACGACAAACTTTGGTCCCATCTCGCGAACCTTGTGACCAGCACGAACGAGGTTCTCGTCATTGGTCAACAGCTTCGCCTCGCTGTCGTTCAAAACAAGTCCGTCGACTCGTTTCAGGAGTTCGAGCAGCGCGTCGTGATCCTCCCGAATCCAAAGGTCCATGGTGTCGGCGACCGTCAATCGCGCGCCAACGACTTGATCCATCACTTTCAACTGAACGCGCGGTGATCCGTTGGCGAGGAATAAGAACGGAGCTCGACGATACTCCTCGGGCAGCACGGGATCGAAGTCGCCAAAGACGTTCAGGTGTACTTCCAACGTTTCACGATCGTTCATGTTCGGCAAGTACTTGCCTCGCCAGCGAAACGTCTTCGCGCCTTGAACGACTTGCAGTCCCTCGGCATCGATCTTGCGATCGGTTAGCAGCTTCGTGTGTTCTTCGGGCCAATCGTCTCCCACGACGCCAACGAGCTTGACCGAGGTGAAGTAACTAGCGGCATAGGAGAAGAATACGGCCGAACCACCGAGGACGTCATCGCGCGAGGCTTGAGGCGTTTCAACGGAATCAAGAGCGACGGAACCAACAACGAGCAGAGGCATGGAGTCCATTCCTTTGTGGGAGCGTGTCTAGATCGTACTGCGACGGAACAAGCAGTTCCTGTGAAGAAGTCATTATTGAGGATCAACCCGCGATTGCAAAGAACCCCCAACGATAAGCCGGTCAGCTTGGCGCAGTGATCATACATCGTCAGAATTGGATCGGTGATATGCTTCGAGCGGGCCGCGGTAAGGTAAACTCTCTGATGATCGATGGACAACTGCTGGCTATTCGAGTCGCCGATGCGGCAGCCACTGCGATGCAATCAATGGACGAGGTTGAGGCGACGCCCGGACAAGGACTCGTGGGCGATCGCTATGCATCTTGCAACGGCAAGTACCCACCGGATGAAGACGGCAACGTGTTGCCGAAGCGCGAAGTCACCTTAATCGAATCCGAATCGTTGACCGCAATCGCCAACGAATCGGGGGCAGAATTCTCTCACGCGGATACGCGGCGCAACTTGTTAACCGAGGACGTGCCTCTCAATCATCTGGTTGGCAAGTCGTTTTCAATTGGTGAAGTGGAGTTGTTGGGCGTCGAATTGTGCGAACCATGCAGTTACCTTGAATCGATGCATCCCGGCATCATGAAGCCGCTAATTCATCGTGGCGGTTTGCGAGCCCAAGTCATTCGCGGCGGCACGCTGCGCGTCGGCGATGCGGTTCGGCTCCTATCTGAGTAGCCGCGGCGTGGCCGTTTCCCGACGCGAACCGCCAAGTACTACCCGTCATATCTTACGCAACCGGGAGCGGCGCGTTCATCCTGTCGTGCTTGTCGCTTCCGCTTCAAGCGATCCGATCGTCGCAGCCGATGCTCTCGGTAAGGAAACGTGCGCAACGAAGAATTCAATTACTGATCGCGGACATGTTGCATCGAGACAGCACTCAGAGAATCGCCCGTCGAATCGGGACCATCACGGTCTGCGTGTTGCTGGCGATTTCTACAACTGCTGCCGCGGCTCAACATGCCCAACTCGAATTCGAATCACTACCGTCGGTGAGTCCAGAACAGCAACCAGCAGAGACCGTGATCTCGGCGGATTTCCGCGTCCCCGCTCTTGAAGCTAACAGCATCATTGGCGCTGTGCTGTGCTTTGCTGTCGGATTCGCTGCGTGTTTGCTCGTCGTTCACTACATGTTGCCTTCGCTAGTTCATGCACAATGCGTTGAGATTGTTCGCGAGTACGTTGATCTCACAAAACGCGAGTCTGATATTCGTGTTGTCGTCCTCGACAGAGAAGACCACGAGCCTTTGCGAAAACCGCGTCGCGTGAGCGTTCCGGTCCGCGATCAAGTCATTGAATCGATCAACGACTCGGAGAACCAACTTCGCGTCGACAACCCTTCGATTCCGACGGAATCGCCGCAGAACACTTCGACCAACATTCCAAGCGAGGACAACTCTGACTCGATGCTGTCACAGATCTATCAGCAGAATCTTCACCTGCGCGACCAATTGCGAAAACAAAGTCGAAGCGTCAAGCGAGAGACTCACGGTCCCAAGAATCAAAATCCCCGATCGGAAGAAGGAGCAGAATTATGAACGAGCAACAGGAAGCCGTGTTCGTCGGCATGGACCTTGGAACGTTCAAGACTTCGGTCTGTTGTTCCAATGGACTGCGCGAGACACTCAAGAGCTGCGTCGGTTGGCCCAAGGATCATGTCGCTCGACACTTGGTCGGTGGTGAGATTGCGTTCGGTGAAGATATCGAGCGACACCCATTAGCGTTGGATATCATCCGCCCCTTCGCGATGGGATCGCTTAAATTCAACGATCACCGTGTCGCCGGAATCACGTCCGAATCCGTGGCGCTGCATCGCATGGCAGCACAACACCTCGTCCGACACGCTGTGTCTCGGGTCTCGCCGGTCGACGTTCCTGTGGTTGGAGTCGTCGGATCTCCTTCGCGAGCGACGCTTGAGAACAAGGAAGTCATCATTGAAGCTGCTCAGGCCGCCTTTGATGCCGTTGTCATCGTCCCAGAACCATTTGCTGTTGCGTACGGGATGAATCGATTGACGGAAACCTTGATGATCGACATCGGTGCGGGAACGATTGACCTTTGCCCGATGTTCGGTGCCTATCCGGCGGACGACGACCAGATCACGATACCGATCGGAGGCGATCACATCGACGCCCGCTTCTTCACGCTCCTGCAAGAAGCATTCCCAGCCGCAAGAATCTCGCAACGGATGATTCGAGAGATCAAGGAGAAGCACGGCTGCGTCACCGATGATCACGAACGCGCGGTCGTGATGTTGCCGGTCGATGGTCGCCCAAAAGAATTTGACGTAACTGAATTGCTGCACGAAGCGTCGCGAGCGATCGTCCCAGGGATTCTCGAAGGCATTAAATCGCTTGTCACTCGGTTTGATCCTGAACAACAAAGAGCACTCCTGCAGAACATCGTCCTGGCGGGCGGCGGCAGCCAGCTGAAAGGACTCGATCGAGCCATCGAGGCGGAACTTGTCGAATACGGCGGCGGAAGCGTTACGAAAGTTTATGACAGTGTTTTCGCGGGAGCCGCCGGAGCACTAAAACTCGCGATCGCATTGCCGGTCGAGAACTGGCAACGACTCAAGGACGAAAATGCGGGCGACCGACCACCCAAAGCTGCCTAAACAGCAGGCCGGTCTATCCTCTGCCGTCCAGCGGCATACAGTTGCGTGACGCTTGGCGCGGTGTCAGAATGGGGCTCGTTCGGTCGTAAGCTTTCCCCCTGGAAGCTACGAGACCGCGAAATGCCGCCCCTCCCGAAGCACGCCGCTCCCGCTCTACAGGTTACGAAATGCCTCGCAAACGTTGCCCCCGTGGCTCGACAAACTCGCTTTACATCCTCGCGGCCGGTTCGTTGGTACTCGTCGGTATGCTCAGTTACTTGCTGATGGGCGGCGGCAAGAAGAGCAACGGTCGTGGGGCTACCGCGGTCGCCAACTCTAATACAACACACGGCGATACGGCGAACTCAGCCGCTGGAACGAGCGAGCTGTTGATGTACTGTGCGGCGGGAATGCGATACCCGATGGAACAGATCGCCGGAAAGTATGAAGCGGAATACGGTATTCGCATTAACCTGCAGTACGGCGGCTCGAATACGCTGCTGAACCAACTCGAAGTCAACAAGTCAGGTGATCTCTATCTGGCTGGCGACGCGAGCTACATTCGATTGGCCGAAGAGAAAGGATTGACATCCGAAGCGTTTCCCCTGGCGTTGATGAAGCCAGTGATTGCGGTCCAGGCCGGCAACCCCAAAGGCATTCGAAGCATCGAAGACTTGTCTCGTGAAGATGTTAAAGTCGCACTGGGTGATCCCGATGCCGCAGCCGTCGGAAAGAAGGTTCGTAAGTTACTCTCCGCATCGGGCCACTGGGCGGCACTTGAACCTCGCGTGACAGAAAGCGGTGTCTTCAAACCTACGGTCAACGAGGTCGCCAATGCAGTGAAGCTCGGCAGCGTCGACGCAGGAATCATCTGGGATTCTACCGTCGCGCAGTACAGCGAACTTGCCGCAATCGAAGTAAGTGAGCTCGATGCCGGAATAGCAAGCATCGAAACGAGCGTCGTCTCGTTTTCTAAGAATCCGGCTGCTGCCATCCACTTTGCCCGCTATGCCTCCGCACGTGATCGCGGTTTGGAAGTGTTTCGTGCGCTGAGCTTCACGTCGGTCGAAGGTGACATCTGGGAAGAGCATCCGGAGTTGACATTTTTCGCGGGAGCCGTCAATCGGGCTGCACTTGAACCTGTTATTAGAGAGTTTGAGGAGCGAGAGGGCGTGACGGTCAATGCAGTCTTCAACGGATGCGGCATTCTGACGGCGACGATGCGCGGCATTCTCGGTGGACAAGCCGGCAGCTTTCCCGATGTCTATATGGCGTGCGACGTTTACTATTTGGAAGCCGTCAACGAGCTATTTCAAGATGCTGTTAACGTATCTGATACAGATATCGTGATCGTCACTCAGAAAGACAACCCAAAACAGATCAGTTCGCTGGCCGACTTGGCGAAACCAGGTATACGAGTCGTCTTAGGCCAGCCGGATAAATGCACGATCGGCGTTCTCTCGCAGAGGTTGTTACAGGGCGAAGGCTTGTACGAACAGATCAAATCGAATGGCAACCTTGTGAACCAAACAACCAGTTCCGCGTTCTTGATTCCGCAAGTAACAACCGGAGCCGCCGACGCCGTGCTCGCGTACCGGACCGACACCCGCGCGGAAGGCGAACGACTGGGAGTGATCGACATCGATTCGCAATTGGCCAAGGCGATTCAGCCCTTCAGCGTTGCGCGTTCAAGCGACCAAAAGTATCTCGGGCACCGACTGTTTGCCAAGTTGGCACAATCGCGAGACAGATTCGAGTCCAAGGGCTTTAACTGGCGACTCGACAATCATAGCTCCGCACGAGTGGATTAGTCGGAGCTTCATGACTGTGTCCCCAAACACTGGGCCTATAAGTATTGGGCCAGACAACGCACCCGAAACTACGCGTCGCGTTCGAACGGACCCGCTGTTCTACGCAATCTTGGGCGTGATCGGCGGCACTTACGTCGTTTTGATCATCACCATGCTGCTGGCTGATGCGGCCTATATCTTCACAAGCGATATGAGCGAGCGAGTCATCTTAGACTTCTCGACCGACGATCAGGGAAAGCCGCTGAAGATCGGTGACATCGTCGCCGACCAGTATTCGATGTATGGCATGCAGATTTCGACACACGATCCGACGGACCATCCGGCACGAATCATCGACAGCGATAAGCCGTCCGCCGCCAACAGCAATCTCGGGACGCCGAACCAGGCGTTTGGTGGAGCTGGCGTCGGACGCGGTGGTGGCGAGCGGTCGCCCGGTCGAAACGCGATGCCGCTGGGCAAAGTTCTCGTGATCGCGGCCAAGTCGCAGACGGATGACGATGCCGCCAAGAAAGGACAGCTCGTCACCAATTGGGTCAGCCCGGTGCGTGTCGAACGTGTTCGACTTCGTGCGTTGACGGTGGACGACGGCGAGATCGTGACCTACGGTGTCGACGGTTCGGTGATCAAGCGACATGCGATCACCGAACCAGCAGCCGACGGTTCCTCTGATACCGAGATCGGCGATGAAGACGTCTCCCGAATGGATGTCACGACCGGCTCACCAACCGCCGAAGCCAGCGTCGAATACACGCTTGCTGGCGTAATGGACGCAAAGCTAAAGCAACCGGGCCGCGAGACGATTCGCATCGGCAGTGTTCGTGTCGTGCCGCCGGAGGCAGGACAGATTTCACCGTTGTCCGATTCCGGGTCGCTGAACTTTACGTGGCAAGATCCCGTCCAGATCGACGAGCTTCAACTCCTCGACATCAACGCGGCGGGAGGCTCGGTAATCACTTACGATATGAATGGCAACCAGCTCGCAAACCGTGAGATCGACAACGGCGGGCCAAACAGCGTACAACGAATCGAAATCGGACAACCAGGCGTCGCAAAGCTCGAAGTACATCTCCCCGACGGCGGCGCTGTCGCTCAGCTGAGCTTTACTTGGAACGGACGAATCCGGGATGCATGGCAACGCGAGAACCCCCGGTCGGCGCGTCTCTTTTACAATCCGATCACCACCGCACTTCAGAAATCCGAGATCCAGTACTCGATTCGCCTGACTCTTCTTTCGTGTACGATCACGGCGATCCTTTCGCTTTGGGTTGCGATTCCGATCGGCTACTTGATGTCGCGCCATGACTTTTTCGGCCGCAACTTGATTGATGCGATACTCGACATTCCGATCGTTTTGCCGCCGCTGGTGGTTGGATTGAGTTTGTTAATCCTCTTTCAATTCTTTCCGGTTGCGTTGCGCGAAGCGGTCGTCTACCAGATCCCTGCCGTCATTTTGGCGCAGTTCGCGGTAGCGTGTGCCTTCGCCGTCCGAACCATGCGAGCAACGTTTGATCACATCGACGCGCGACACGAGCAAGTTGCATTGACACTTGGCTGCAGCCGCGCCCAAGCATTCGGCATGGTGGTTTTGCCCGAGGCGAAGCGCGGCGTACTGACAGCGGCGACACTAGCTTGGGCCCGGTCGTTGGGTGAGTTCGGTCCGCTGCTGATCTTTGCTGGAACAACACGTGGCAAGACAGAAGTCCTTTCGACAACGGTCTTCTTGGAATTGAACATCGGCGACCTCGGTGCCGCAGTCGCTGTCTCGTTGATCATGGTTGCAGCAGCAGTTATCGTCCTAGTACTCGCCCGAGCTTGGGGCACACGTAACCTCGCGATCTAACGGCGCTGCTTGTGATTGTCATCGAGAAACTTACCGCTCACTCCGGTCAATTCACGTTGAAGGACGCCTCCTTCGTCGTGCCGACCGGCGCGTACGGCATGTTGATGGGGCGCACGGGAAGCGGCAAGACGACTATTCTCGAAGCGATCGCCGGGCTCAAGCATGTCACCGGTGGGCAGATCCTGTTGGGCGACCGCGATGTGACTGGCCTCAAGCCGGCCGAACGAAACATCGGCTACGTCCCGCAGGATGGGGCTCTGTTCTCGACAATGTCGATACGAGAACACCTGTCGTTCGCGTTGGACATTCGACGCGTGTCTCGGCCTAAGATCGACGAGCGAGTGGCCGAATTGGCTGAGTTACTGGAGATCGAAGATCTGCTTCACCGTCTGCCGCGCGGATTGAGCGGCGGCGAGAAACAACGCGTGGCCATCGGGCGTGCATTAGCATTTCGCCCGAGTACGCTGTTGCTGGATGAACCGTTGAGCGCCCTTGACGATGAGACCCGTAACCAACTCTACTCACTACTTAAGCATGTTCAGGAACACACAGGCGTCACAACACTTCACGTTACGCATCACATGCAGGACGTCGAGCGGCTGGCAGATAACGTATTCCGCATCGAAGACGGCATAGTAACGGAACAACCAATCAAACGAGCATAGCAAACGACAATCCAACCGTAGGGTGTCGGCGTCAGCCGCACCAAAACCCTAGAGGAACATTCATGAAAGTCGCAACGATCGAAACGAACAAAGGCACCATCCGCATTCAACTGCACGACGACAAGACGCCGAAGACTGTTGAAAACTTCGAGAAACTCACCGCGGACGGTTACTACGATGGCCTGAAGTTCCATCGCGTGATCCCCAACTTCATGATCCAAGGCGGCTGTCCGCAAGGGACAGGAACGGGCGGCCCTGGTTACAAGTTCGAAGACGAATTCCATGCCGACCTCAAGCATGATGGTCCTGGCGTCCTCTCGATGGCAAACAGTGGTCCCAACACCAACGGGTCGCAATTCTTCATCACTCACGTCGCCACACCGCACCTGGACGGCAAGCACTCCGTATTCGGCAACGTTCTAGAAGGACAGGACGTCGTTGATGCGATCGTCGGCGGTGACGTGATGGAAAAGGTGACGATCGCCGACGAGTAATATCGCTCGTACAATCGAATCTCTGCCTTGACGAAAGCTCCCCCTAGATCTACCCTCCGCCGACGTTAACCTGTCACTGGAGTCCGTGCGTTCGTGGAACTGTCACTGTCTGAGATCATTGTGCTGGCGATCGTTCAAGGCGTGACGGAGTTCCTCCCGGTCAGCTCGAGCGGCCACCTTGTGATCGTGGCCGCGTTAATGGCGGATGGTGATGTCGAGAAGTTGGACGTCGGTGACGTCAATATTTGCTTACACGGCGGGACGTTACTCTCGATCGTCGTGTTTTACTGGCATCGAATCTGGAAGCTGCTATCAACCGATCGCGCGCTGATCGCACCACTGGGCATCGCAACCGTGCCAGCCGTCGTGATAGGTCTCAGTATCAAGCTAAGCGGCGCTGACGCAATGCTCTCCAGTCCGCTGTTAGCGGGCTGCTTGCTGCCCGTGACCGGACTCATCTTGCTTTGGGCATCTCGCAATGCTAACGGTAAGGACGAGTGCGGAAACCTAAGCTACAAGCACGCCGCACTGATCGGCGCCAGCCAGGCACTCGCGATTCTTCCTGGCCTGTCGCGCAGTGGAACGACGATATCAACGGGGCTCCGCCTCGGGCTGGCCCCGACATCCGCCGCGACGTTTTCGTTTCTAATGGCGATACCGGTGATTGGTGGAGCTTGTCTGTTGGAGATGGTTAAACTCTCGCGAGACGTCTCACTCACGCCGGCTCTTGGCGAGACAAGCCGATTGGTGAATCTTGGCATTGGGGCCGCAGTCTCGTATACGGTCGGGCTCGCTTCGCTCTGGCTATTGGTCAAATGGCTTGAGCGCGGGCGATTTCAATACTTCGCCGCTTGGTGCATTCCCGTTGGAATAGGCGTCATCATTTGGCAGCTCGCCACTTAGAGAGTCGGCCATTCAACGGCCGCTGGACTCGCGGCGTTCGCCTTCGCGGGCATCCTGCTTTCGGCCCTTGGTGTACCAGTGAAGGAACTCTTCGACGGAGAACTTGCCATCGCCGCTCGGCTCAGCGTCTTTGAATCGGTCTGATTCCAGCTTATATCTCGCATCGGTCATCTCGCCTTCCTTCATCGCGATCCACTCTTCGAGCGAGACCTTGAGATCTCCATTCTTGTCGTAGGCTTTAAAGATCTTGCCTTCTTTGGTGTCTTGCCATCGCGCCGCTCGCGATGTCCGCGAATCGCGAGCGCCATCTCGTGAAGTTGCAGGGCGATCACTATCTCGTTCGCGCGGGCGGTCACTTTCGCGACGCGGCGCGTCTGGTCCGCGGCGGAGTTGATCACGGCCTCGCTCTTGATCACCACCGTCTCGTCTGGGTTGGCCGTCGCGAGATCGCAACGCGTTGCGAAGTTCTGCCACTTCGCGTTGCAGCTGTACGATCATCCGGTAGAGTACTTCTTCACTCTCCGTTTTCGGGCGGAAGCTGTCGCGACGTGACTCGTCCGCGCGGCGTTGCTCCGTTTCGCGTGGTCGGTCACTGTCGCGGCGAGTTTCATCTTCGCGAGGTCGATCGCTGTCGCGTCGTAGCCCCTGGGCTTCGCGCGGTTGATCACTGTCTCGCCGCGGTTGGTCACGTTCTCGCTCCTCTTGATCGTCATCAAATAAGGCAACGAATGTTAGCTCTGGGGCCATGGCACTTGCAGGCTGGACGACGATCGCGCCGCCGTCTTTACCGTCTGCGGCAGCCGGAGCGACTGTCCAGCTATTTCCGATCGTTAACGTGCCGATAACCAACAGCGTACATACAGCAAACTTGGCGGAAGTAATTGACATAACTTGTAAGCTCCAATTAGCGAGATGGTGGGCATTGGGAGAAACGAAACCGACCGGGGATTGACCAGCTGAGTAACGCACACCAGCCTGGACGGTTGAAGCGACGATTCCAGGGGACACGGCAGCATGAGCAACGGATGGCGTTCGCATCACTAACGACAGGGCGATGGCAAACGAAACGCCCCGTAACATCAAACGCCGGCGAAGCAATTGCCGACCTCGCTCAAGCCGCCCTTTGAGCGATCCACTAGACCAGCCGAGCTGTTGTGCTGCCTCGTCGCGCGACTTTCCTTCAAGACAGCACAGGAACAGCGGCAACCGATACCGATCCGGCAGCCGATTAAGTTCTTCATCGAGAGCCGACCGTTCGTGGTCAGTCGCGATTCGGTGCAAAGAAGATTTGTCTTCGACCATGATTTCGGTCTCGAGTGACTGCTCGCGACGGCGTACTTTATTTGCACGTACTCTCAAGGAGATTCGGTGTGCCGTCTTGTGCAACCAAGCCGGCAACGACTTACCGTTCCTCAGTGAACCGGCCTTACGAGCCAACACGAGAAAGGTGGCCTGAAACGCATCTTCCGCATCCTGCTCGCTGCCGATCACTCGGCGGCACACACCCATGACAAGGCCCGCATGGTGCGAGACGACTTTGGCAAACGCAATATCGTCTCGGCTCGTAACGAACGCTCGTAACAGGGCCTCGTCCGAATCCACTTCGTCGTCGCTGGATGCGGCGGCGAAGCAATCATGGTCCAGTGTTGCAATGCTCATCAGGCGGCAATGTCCTCCTGTTCGCACTAATAGAGTCTCGCAACTACCACGGTGGCACGATCTTTTCTTCGAATTGCGAGATAATTCTCCAAGAATCACTTTTGACCGACGGCAAGCAGCTTCGCACGCGTCCGGACGAAGATCCTTCCATCCGCAATCGCCGGTGTCCCGACGATACTGTCTCCCATGTCGTTCTTCGCGAGGACTTCGTACTTGGGGCTATCCTTGAGGACGACAACGAATCCGTTCTCGCCGGCAATGTAAATCTTGCCGTCTCCGTAGATTGGCGACGCAAAGTATTCACAGGCATTCGGAATTCGCTTGGCGTCACGCACCAACTTACCGGCCTCCGTCTCGAATAAAGTTGTAATGCCACCGCCTTTGAGCAGCAGCATGCGTCCGTGGTGAACGAACGGCGAGACAATGTGATCGGTGTATTTCGTCTCGTGCTTCCAAAGCAGATGCGATTCGGTCACGTCGCCGCGCCCGCCGCCGCGCACCGCCATGACAAATTCGTTACCAGGCTCTTCGACATCAAAAGTTGCTCCGGCAAAGTTGTCGGGACTCAAGAAGGCGACATCAAGCTCGGCACCTTCGAGGAATCCGTCTTGATTTGCATCGCCGCGATCGAAAGTCTTCTTGTAGAACACGTCAGGGATCTTTGTTTCTCCGACAAACGCTTGCATCTCGGCCTTTGACAGCTTCCCATCGCTGTTGCCCGTCTCCGATCGGTCTGCCGTCGCCAACCATTGATTCGCGATGCCACTGCTCTGTAGCGAGATGTAGACCGTCCCATCATGGCTAACCGGAGTCGTCTTAATATTTCGCAACAGGGTTCGTGACTGCCACAATCGCTTGCCGTTATCCGGATCGTAACCGATCAACAAGCCGGTTCCTGCGACGACGATTTCGTCACCTTGTTCCGCTTGGCAGATTACCGGATGCGAGTAATTAACGGCCATGTCATCGCGGTTATCCTTCCACAACACTTGGCCTGACTTTTTGTCAAAGGCGTAGAACGCAGGAAACAGATCGTCGTCCTGACAGAACAACACTTTGTCCTTGTACAGCACGGGGGACATAGCCGGGCCCCACTTAAAGACAAAGAAAGGCGAAGGCAATTTCTGATGCCAAACGTCGGCGCCGGTCTTGGCATCGACCGCAATTAGGCCAAGCGTGCTGAAGTAGAAGTAGACGCGATCCGCATCGGCCGCTGGTGTGGTGCTGGCATGGCTGTTGGTCTTGTGTATTTCGGGCAATTTGCCGGTCGCCCAGTCGCGGTGCCAGAGCGATTTGCCGCTGGCCGCATCGAAGGCAGACAACCGAATCGTCTCGTCCCCCACTATTCCGCTGACGAACGTACGACCCGCTGCGACGACCGGGCAACCGACTCCATCACCAACATCAGCCGACCACAACAGGTTCTTCGTCTCAGAGAACGTGACGGGAAGTGGCTTCGTCGTCGCGGAGATCCCCGTGCAATTCGGCCCTCGAAACTGAGGCCAGTCGTCGGCGAGCAGCAATTGGGGAAAGATCAACCCGACGCCGACTAGCAGCAGAAATTGGCGAAAGGGTTTGGACAAAGTGTGACGATTAACAAACGAGGAAGGCATAGTTAGGCTCCGTGTGCAGGGTGACGGTGAGTTGATCGTAACCGGTCACGCGACCCGGGACAACGATTCGCCGTCGGCTGCCAGAAAAGGTTGACTCGCTACCGTCTTTCCCCGAAAATCGCAGTATCACGTCAACGGAGAAATAACGATGGACGCGTCCCACCCGCCCTACCCCATTCACCCCCGATTTTCGCGGCGGACCGCCATTCAAGCCGGTGCCGTCGGACTGCTCGGAATGGGGGCCAACCATCTGCAGGCTCTCCAGGCGGCCGATGGCAAGACGGGCGCAACAGCCAAGTCTTGTATTTACATATTTCTGTCCGGCGGCCTCACGCAACACGAGAGCTTTGACCTCAAGCCTGATGCGCCCACCGAGATCCGCGGCGAGTTCAATCCGATCGCGACGAGCACGCCCGGCATTCAGATCTGCGAGCATCTGCCTGGACTCGCGCAACGCAGTCAGAATTGGGCAGTTTGCCGTTCGCTGACCCATCCTACGAACGGTCATACCTTGGGTCACTACTTTATGTTGACAGGACGATCCGAGGCATCACCCGGTTTCCGCGGCGACCGCATGCCACGCTCCTCGGATTGGCCGTCGATCGCTTCGGTCGTTGGTGATGCCTTGCCGCCGCAGAACAATAATCTTCCACCAGCAATCGTCTTACCCGAGCGGCTGGTTCATTGGTCCGGAGGTGTGATCCCTGGAGCGTACGGCGGCTTGATGGGAAGGCATCGCGACCCCTTCTTCATCGAGGCTTCGCCGTATGGCGATCCGATGTGGCGAGGAGCCTATCCGGAGTACACCTTTCCGAACCAGAGTAAGACGCCGCCAAAACACCCCGACGAGCGAGTCTATCAGGCTCCGAACCTCAAAATCGAAGAAGGCATGGGCGGCGGTAGATTTGTCAATCGCTTGAAGCTGCTCGAAAGCATCGACCAACAACGCGAACATCTTGAACGATCGGCCGACGTGCAAAGCTACGATGCACAACGTCAGCGAGTCATCTCGATGTTAGCCGACCAGAAAGTGCGTCGAGCGTTTGATGTGACGAACGCCGATGCCAAGATTCAGGAGCGGTATGGTGCGAACAGCTTTGGTTGGTCGTTGCTGATGGCGTATCGTCTGGTCGAAGCGGGCGTCAATCTCGTGCAGGTCAATCTTGGTAACAACGAAAACTGGGATACCCATGGCGACGCGTTCCCGCGTCTGAAGGACAAGTTATTTCCACCGACCGATCGCGCGCTATGTGCATTACTCGACGATCTACAAGCAAGCGGCATGCTTGACGAAACAATGATCGTGATGGCTGGCGAGTTCGGGAGAACGCCGAAGCTGTCTACGCTTACCGACTCGTTCTTTGGCCCAGGCCGCGACCATTGGGGAGGCGTGCAAAGCGTTTTCTTTGCCGGAGGAGGAGTGAAGGGTGGGACGGTCATCGGTTCGTCGGACAAGCTGGGCGCGTATCCTGCCTCCGATGCGCAGAATCCTGAAAACATGGCCGCCACGATATACAACGCTCTTGGCATTCCCGCGACCGCTGCATGGTACGACGAGTCAGATCGTCCGCATCGCATCTACCACGGTCATCCGATCAAAGGGCTAACGTAGTCGTGATCCATGTTTGAACCGTTAGCCTCTCCGCACGCTCACCTCTCGCGTCGTACTGCGATCCAAGCGGGAACGATTGGGCTAATGGGACTGGGGATGAACCATGTGCAGGCGCTGCGAGCTGATACTGGTACGAAAAGCGCGAAATCGTGTATCTACATCTTTCTCTCGGGTGGTCTAGCACAACACGACAGCTTCGATTTGAAGCCGAATGCGCCGGACAATGTCCGAGGCGAGTTCAATCCTATCGCGACGCGAACTCCCGAAATTCAGATCTGCGAGCATCTTCCCTTGCTCGCGCAGCGAAGTCGCCTCTGGTCGCTAGTTCGGTCGCTCACACACCCCTTCAACGAACATTTTGAAGCACACATGGTGATGTTGAGCGGGCGGACGCAATTACCGCCCGGCTTTCGTTCCGGCAAGCCACAGCCGAACGACTGGCCATCCATTGCCGCGATCACCGGTGACAAAACGCGGGCCAGGAACAATATGCCGCCAGCCGTTGTGCTGCCTGAAATCTTGAAGAACCCAGGGGGCCAAGTCGCCTCCGGCCAATTCGCTGGCGAGATGGGATCGCATCGAGAGCCTTGGTTCGTCGAGGCATCGCCATTTCAAGGCCGTCAGTCCTCTGGAGCCTTTCCAACCTATTCGTTTAACCATCTAAAGGAAGCGGCGACCGATGGAAGCGAATTGCTCTTCCAAGCTCCTAATTTGAGTCTGCCGGAAGGGCTGCACGCGGGGCGCATGAGCAACCGCGTCGAACTGCTGAATACGCTCGAGCAGCAACGACGCAAATTAGAGCAAGCAGCGTCAGTCGCCGAACTCGATCGTCATCGTCAAGCATCGATATCGTTGTTGGCTGATCCGAAAGTACAGCACGCTTTCGATGTTACCAACGCCAGCGACAATGCGCAGGATCGTTATGGCCGCAACAGTTTTGGCTGGTCCTTGCTGATGGCACGCCGACTGGTCGACATCGGCGTCAATCTCGTGCAAGTCAATCTGGGCAACTGGAATTCCTGGGACACACACGGCGCGAACTTCCCAAAGCTGAAAGACTTCTTGCTGCCGCCAACCGATCGCGCATTGTCAGCGCTACTGGACGATTTGAACGAAAGCGGCCAGTTGGACGATACGCTGATCGTCATGGCGGGTGAATTCGGACGTACGCCTCGGATCTCACATTTGCCGCAACACTATAAACTGCCGGGCCGCGATCACTGGGGCGGCGCACAATCCGTGCTGCTTGCCGGTGGAGGCATCCAGGGCGGACGAGTCATTGGCGCAACGGACAAGCTTGGTGCGTATCCTGCTTCCGAACCGCAGAAGCCGGAAAACATGGCGGCCACGATATACGAGACGCTCGGCATCCCCGAGACAGCAGCCTGGTACGACGAGTCAGACCGCCCACATCAGATTTACTACGGGCAACCGATCTCTGGGCTGACGTAGTTTCGAAAGTGGAACACCCCACAAGAGGATGATTGATGATTCGAGTTGCGCTGCCCCTGCTTTTGGTCTTGAGTTCCGTTCCTGCGTACGCTGAGTCGCCGTCGTCGAATTCACTTGAGCAACTCAAAGCGGAATGGAAGTCCGTTTCGTCGCGTGTGATCGGTTCGCCCGATCCTCCGCTGCCGTACCGCGTCCGTCGCGTATTGCCGGAGTTGGAGTTGTCGAATCCGATCACGGTTGTGCGAGAGCCGGATGGCAAACGCTTGTACTTTATCGACCAAGATCCCAACTACCAGCTCTGTCGCACCGAAGCAGACGGAGGCAACGGCAAGTTTGAAACATTGCTCGATTTTGACAAGGCAGTCGCTTACAGCATCGCGTTTCATCCACAGTATTCGGCGAACGGATTTCTCTACATTGGATCCAATTATTCAGTTTCAGAAGACGGCAAGACAAAGCATTGTCGTGTGACTCGCTACACAGTGTCACGCGACGCCAAACAATTCATTGATCCCGCGACCGCGCTGATCATCATCCAGTGGGAATCAAATGGTCATAACGGAGCCGCCATCGCATTTGGCTTGGATGGAATGCTCTACGTCACGTCAGGCGATGGGACGAGCGACTCGGACACAAACTTAACAGGCCAGGGACTCGACCATCTGCTGGCCAAAGTTCTTCGAATTGATGTCGATCGTCCGAGCGACGACCAGCCTTACTCAGTGCCTCACGACAATCCCTTTGTAGACGTCGAAGGCGCTAGGCCGGAGACGTGGGCTTATGGCCTGCGTAACCCTTGGCGAATGTCTGTCGACCCGAAGACCGGTCACGTTTGGGTCGGAAATAACGGACAAGACCTTTGGGAGCAGATCTATCTGGTCGAGCGTGGCGCTAACTATGGTTGGAGCGTGTACGAAGGCGGCCAGCTGTTCTACGCGACTCGACAGCTAGGTCCGACTCCCGTATCGAAACCAACTTTCGATCATCCGCATTCTGAAGCTCGCTCAATGACCGGCGGCGTAGTCTACTACGGAAACGAGCATCCCAACCTGCGGGGCGCTTATATCTACGGCGACTACTCGACAGGCAAGATCTGGGGTGCCAAAGTCGAAGGCCGCAAAGTCGTCTGGCACAAGGAACTTGCCGACTCGACCTTGGCTATTGCTGGATTTGGTTCGGACGCAGACGGTGAGTTGCTGATCGTAGATTATCGCGGCAAGCACGAGGGTGGCTTTTACTCGCTCGAATTGAACGATGTCGAGGACGAGAACAACGAGTTTCCACAATTGCTCAGTCAAACCGGTTTGTTTGTTTCGGTTCAAGATCACCAAGCGGCGCCCGGCATGATTCCCTACTCGGTTAATTCGCCACTGTGGTCCGACGGCGCGTACAAGGAACGCTACTTCTACCTGCCGCCGAAAACGGGCGATGGCAAGGACGAGAAACCAGCCGCGATCACCATGACCAACAATGGCGGTTGGGACTTTCCTGATCGGACGGTTCTCGTAAAGTCGTTCGCGCTCGAACAACTCGGCGACATAAGCTCCCGTCGTTGGATCGAAACGCGGCTGCTCACAAAACAGCAAGGCGAATGGATCGGCTACTCGTATGCATGGAACGACGAGCAAACGGAAGCGACACTCGTCGCCAAAGAAGGAGTCAATCGGGAGTTTACCGTCGATTCATCGGATAGCGAACCACGAACGCAAGCGTGGCGATTCCCAAGTCGCACCGAGTGTATGGTGTGCCACAGCCGAGCGGCCAATTACGTACTCGGCCCATCGACGCTACAGATGAACAAGGAACACGACTATTTCGGCACGAGCTCGAATCAGCTGGAAGCACTTGCCTACCTTGGTGTATTGAGAGTTGCTTGGTCGGCGGATGCGAAGAAGCAACTCGGCGAATTGTTAAAGGCGAACGGTGCCGACGACGCCGCGGCGATGGCTCGAATGAAGGAGTTAACTGCTGGCCAGGGCACTTCCGCAACGCTGCCAACCGAGTTGACCTCGCATTGGGCGGCAGCGTTTCCTCATCTGGTAGCTCCTTACGACAAAGAGCAGAATCTCGCCGCGCGAGCTCGTTCCTACCTGCACGCGAATTGTGCGCAATGTCACATCGGTGCCGGCGGCGGCAACTCGCAGATCGATCTCCACTTCACCAAACCGTTGGCCGAGACAAAACTCCTCAACGAGGTCCCGCTGCATCACAAGTTCGAGATTCCAGATGCCCGGCTCGTCGCCCCCGGTGCCCCCGCTCGCTCGCTGTTGTTACATCGCATCGCAACACGCGGCACCGGCCAGATGCCACAACTAGCGACGACCAAAGTCGACGAGGCAGCCGTCGAGTTGCTACGTGCGTGGATTTCGCAACTCAAGTGAACGGCTAAGTTCGAAAGCGAAGCGCGCGTAGTACATTGTAGGGTGTCGGCGCAGCCGCACCATCATTCTGGAATAGATCTGGTGCGGCTGATGCCGGCACCCTACGAATACCTCTTATCGCTTACATAAGCGAGTCATCAAGACTCGCTAGGTGGTCTTCCCCCCCCTGGCAACGTCACGCGAGTTGTCACAGCAGGGCCCGTTCTTGAGAAGGTCGAGAACCGCTACGATAGGGACGTATTGCTCCTTCCCTCAAATGGATCTGCTCTCGCATGAAGAATGTTACAACTCTTGTCCTTGGCGGCGGCCAAGGAACGCGTTTGTACCCGCTAACAAAATATCGCTCGAAGCCTGCTGTCCCTTTGGCAGCGAAGTATCGGCTGATCGATATTCCGCTATCGAATTGCATCAACAGCGGCATGAATCGCATTTATGTGTTGACGCAGTTTATGTCGGTGAGCCTGCACCGGCACATTCGGCAGACCTATCGGTTCGACGCGTTCAGCGGCGGCTTCGTCGAGTTATTGGCGGCTCAACAGACAATGGACGCCGGAATAGATTGGTACGAAGGCACTGCCGATGCCGTGCGGAAAAACATGAAGTACTTCGATCAACCTGGCATCGACTACGTCGTAATCCTATCCGGCGATCAACTGTATCGCATGGACTATCGAGAGATGATCAAAACGCATCAAGACACAAACGCTGACGTGACGATCGCAGCCTTACCCGTCTCGCGACAGGATGCTGGCTCGCTTGGCGTCATGCGGATTGACGATGACGGTCGCGTTGCCGGGTTTCTCGAAAAGCCACAAACAGACGAAGAGATCGATATTGTTCGCACCGATCCTGCATGGATTGACGCGCAAGGCATCGAGAGCAAGGGCCGCGAGTGCCTTGCTAGCATGGGCATCTACGTCTTCAACCGCGAGTTTCTGGTGGACGTGTTGACAAAGACTGCCTATCAAGACTTTGGAAAAGAGGTGTTCCCTGCTGCGTTTCGCACACGGCGAGTGCAAGCTCATCTTTATGACGACTATTGGGAAGACATCGGAACGATTAAGGCCTTCTATGATGCGACACTGAGTCTAGCAAGCTCCGACGCGCCGTTTGACTTCTACTCTCCGGAAGCACCGATTTACTCGCGAGCCCGCTTCTTGCCACCGACCATCGTCGACGGTGCCTCGATCAGCGGTAGCACGATCGCGGATGGTTGCAAGATCGGCAAGGGCGCAGTCGTTGAGAATAGCGTGATCGGACTGCGATGTAACATCGGCGAGAACGTCACGATCCGAAACTCGATCATCATGGGTGCGGACTTTTTCGACACCGAGAGCCTCCGCAACGGCCAACCTGCGGTCGGAATCGGCAACGGCAGCGTCATCGAAGGAGCGATCCTCGACAAGAATTGTCGAGTGGGTCAAAACGTGCGAATCATTAATGAAGCCGCCGTCGAAAACAGCGAGGATGCCGAGGATTGCGTTGTTCGCGATCACATTCCAATTGTCTTAAAAGAAGCGGTGCTGGCAGACGGTTGGACACTTTAGGATTAGCGACGCAGTAAGACGATGACAACTCTCCCGAATGAAGCTCTAGTACGATTTCAAGAGCTGATGGAGCAGGCCCGGCAAACGGATCTGCGAGAGCCGGCCGCGATGACATTGGCGACCGTCGGCACAAATGGTCGAGTCTCGGCAAGAGTCGTTTTGCTGCGGGCCTTTGATGAGCGTGGGTTTGTGTTCTACACGAACTTGAACAGCGACAAGGCTCATCAAGTGAACGCCCATGCCGAGGTTGCCCTTTGTTTGCATTGGGATGCGATTGCCGAGCAGGTGCGCATCGAAGGAACTGCCAAAGCGATCTCGCATCACGAAGCGGATGCCTACTGGAAAAGTCGGGATCGCGACAGTCAGATCGGAGCGTGGGCTTCGCGCCAATCCGAATCACTCGACGCTCGGGAAACGCTAGACCATCGCATCGCTGAGTATGAAACAGAATTTCGCGGACAAGCCGTTCCGCGCCCTGAGTTTTGGTCCGGCTACCGCGTTGAGCCGCGGCGCATCGAGTTTTGGTCGAGTCGCCCAGCGCGGCTGCATGAACGGATTGTGTACGAATTGCACGAAAGTGCCTGGTCGCGGCGAATGCTCTTTCCGTGATCCACTCGCAACCATCACTCCTCGTGTGATGAGCGTATGGACCACGCGACACTGTTCGACTAATACAGGGGAGTCTCACCGGTTTCGTAATAGCTCTCGGAATCATCATGCGGTGGAAACGGCGCGCTGCTTTTCACGCCCGCCGGAATCGGACGCGGTGGTGGCTTCCACTCAGTGATCGATTCCAAAACGATTGGCCCAACGACACCAGCGATCGGCCCAACGATCAACATGGTGAACAGAAAGCTTCGCAAGCTGAACTGCCATCGGCGGTCTTCGGCGTCAGGATTCATACGCTTTCAACTTAGAATGTCTTTGACGACGTGACCGTGCACGTCGGTCAGTCGGAAGTGGCGGCCCTGATACTTAAACGTCAGGCGTTCGTGATCGATTCCAAGTTGATGCAAAATCGTCGCCTGCAAATCGTGGACGTGAACGGGATTCTCCGCGATGTTGTAACAGTACGGATCGGTCTCGCCGAAGCTCATGCCGCCCTTGATACCGCCACCTGCCATCCACATGGTGTAACAGCGTGGGTGATGATCGCGACCGAAGTTGCCACCGGTCAACTTTCCTTGACAGTAGTTCGTGCGGCCGAACTCGCCACCCCAGATAACAAGCGTTTCGTCCAGCAGTCCGCGTTGTCGAAGATCGCGGATCAATGCGGCCGACGCCTGATCCGTCTCCTGGCACTGCTTCTTAATACCGCTCGGAAGTCCGCCATGCTGGTCCCAACCCGGATGATACAGTTGGATATAGCGAACTCCTCGCTCAGCAAGCCGTCGAGCCTGGAGACAATTGGCGGCAAACGTTCCGGGCGTCTTGGCGTCGTCTCCGTACTCTTTAAAGACATGCTCAGGTTCACTCGCTAGATCCGTCGCCTCAGGAATGGAATCCTGCATTCGGAACGCTAGTTCGTACTGCGCGATTCGACCTTCAATCTGCGGATCGATGTTGTCCGATTGCTGTATGCGATGCAGCTTGTCTAGGGCATCGAGCATTCGCCCACGACTCTCGCGGCTGATACCACTCGGATTGTTTAGATAGAGGACAGGATCCTTGCCGCTACGAAAACGAACTCCTTGATGCCTTGAAGGCAAAAAGCCGCTGCCCCAGAGCCGCGATACCAGCGGTTGGCCACCCTTGTCCTTGGTAACCATGACAACAAATGCCGGCAGATTTTCACTCTCGCTGCCCAAGCCGTAACTGAGCCACGCTCCAACGCTCGGCCGACCGGGAAACTGTGAACCCGTTTGGACGAGCGTCACGCCGGGTCCGTGGTTGATCGCATCCGTATGCATCGACTTAATGAAGCACAACTCGTCGACGACCGTTGCGGTGTGAGGCAGCAGCTCGCTGAGCCACGCGCTGGAGTCGCCGTGCTGTTCGAACTTGAAAGGCGATCCGACGAGCGGCAAGCTCGATTGATTGCCACTCATCGCGGTCAGTCGCTGGCCTCGTCGTATTTCGTTCGGCAACTCCGTGCCATGTTTTTCGTTCAGGACAGGTTTGTAGTCGAACAAATCCATCTGCGACGGACCGCCCGATTGAAACAAAAAGATGACTCGCTTAGCGCGAGGTGCGTGATGCAACGCGTTCAGAATTCCGCCACTTGCATCGGCAGATGACGAGTTGGCCATCAAGCCACCCAACGCCATCCCACCAAGTCCCATTCCGAACTGACTCAAGAAACCACGGCGACTCATTCCCGCAAGCGATTCATATCCAGTACAAACTTCAGGCATTGTTGTCTCTCACCGCTAACGTTTCATGACACACTGGTCGAAGCTAAGTAGAGTATTTGCGACCACAGCCAACGCACCTAGTATCGGCGCTTCGATCGAGTCGTCAAACGGCTTGTCGCCCACCTTCAGATACTGCAAGGTTTGTTCTGCATCGCTTTTGAAAGCACTCAACTGTTGGTCGAACAAGTCGCGTAACACTTGTTGTTCGGTGTCGCTGGGGCGACGACTCGTCAACAGCCGGAACATATCGACCAACGCGGCGTTCGTGTCGTCCCCATGCTGCATAAGAAGCCGTTCCGCCAGCACACGACTTGCCTCGACAAACTGCGGATCGTTCAGTAACACAAAAGCTTGTAACGGCGAGGCCGTTCGCTCGCGCTTCACGCGACAGACATCTCGCTTCGCGGCGTCGAGCGTCATCATCGCCGGAGCCGGGCCAGTTCGCTTCCAATAGGTGTAAAGACTGCGTCGATATAATCCGTCGCCTTTGTCTCGACCAACCGGCTTGAACGACGCTTCCACTTCGTACGGACGAGCCGGCGGACCGCCGATGCGATCCACCAACAGACCACTCGCCGCCAACGCGTTATCACGCAGCATTTCAGCAGGCAGGTGGTGACTCGGCGAGCGGCTCAGTAAACGATTTTCGGGATCGCGGGCCAGATGCGTTTCGGCGACCGACGATGATTGCTGGTACGTCGCCGACATTACCAACATTTTCATCAACCGCTTCACGTTCCATTCGTGTTCGACAAAATCACGCGCCAACCAGTCGAGCAGCGCGGGATGTGACGGCGGCTGCCCTTGACGTCCGAAGTCTTCTGGAGTTTGAACGAGTCCATTTCCAAAGACGATCTGCCAAAACCGATTTACCGCAACGCGAGCAGTCAACGGATGACTTGGGTCGGTCAGCCATTGCGCCAAGCCTAGTCGATTCTTGGCTGCGCCGTTTGGCATTGGCGGGAAGGCGGCAGGCGTGTCGGCCGATACGGGATCGCCAGGCGAGTCGTATGCACCTCGCTTAAGAAAATAAGTCTGCCGTTTCGTCGGTGACTCGCGCATCACCATGATCTCTTGAAGCGATTCTTCGAGCGCCGACTTCGCCTCGCGCGCCTTTTGCAGCGCGATAAGCTGCGACTGATATTCCTCGTCTTTCGTTGCCAAGTAGTAGCTGTAAAGTTTTTCGATGGACCCATCGTCCGTGGCCCGGCTCGATGCTGCAATCGCATCGACAAGGCTGTGGCCGTCGTGTAACTGAGCAACCTCAAGAGACGACAGCATCCGATCGAACACTTGAAACTCATCAACAAGACCGCCCTTAAACCCACGGTCACGAAATCGCTCACCGATGGTGATATTATCACCACCACCGCCTGTGATCGCCTTGTAGAGATTGTCGCGAACGGTCTTCGTTTTCGCGGGCTCTCCGTCGATGTAGAGCTGTAATCCTGCACCTCGACTCGAACCATCGTAGGTCATGGCAACATGCTGCCACTCAGCGACCGCGATCGGAGTTCGAGTTCTTACGCGAATTGCGTTTCCTGGCAAGAAGTGGATTAACGCGGCGCTTAAGCACCCATCTTCGAGAAGTAATTCGTAACCTCGGCTGCCAGCATCCGTCCACGCTCGCGAGCGATGAAATACGACCGCACGCTCTTTCACGTCGGGTGTGTTCATCCAAAGTGCGATTGAGAATGGCTGAAACCGCTTGAAGTTGCCGACGTCCAAACCGACACCGTCATCACCCGTTAGCCGAATGCCCTGACCGACTTTTCCAGCCACCGACTCATTCGGTGCTTTCACTTCGTCAAAGGCAAGATGCTTGATTGGTGCTGGGACTGGGATTTCGTCAGAGTTCGTGGTTAGGTCGTTTTGCCAAGTTTCAAACGCTGCCTTTCTGGAATCAGTGAGTCGCTTTAGCTTGGCTTCTTCGTCGAACACTTGCGTCTCCAAGCCAGCAAGATTCTGCCTCGTTGCATCATCGACCAGCCGCAATGTTGGAGTCGGGACAGATGGAGTGAAGTAAGAGTAGAGGCCTGCTTCGTCAAGGTTGTCGAAGAAGCCACATAGTTGATAGTACTCTGTCTGCGTAAGCGGATCGTATTTGTGATCGTGGCAGCGAGCACACTCCAGCGTCAGCCCTAGGAAGGCGGTCGCAAACGTCTGCGTTCGATCCGTGACGTACTCGATCCGAAACTCTTCGGGAACGCTGCCTCCCTCGACTTTTTGGGGATGCAGCCGATTGAAAGTGGTGGCGAGAATCTGGTCATCGGTCGCGTTGGGCAACAGATCGCCAGCCAACTGCTGGGTAACGAAATCGTCATACGCCAAGTTGTTATTGAACGCTCTAATCACCCAATCACGCCACGGCCACACAAATCGGTCGCGGTCAACTTGATAACCATAGGTGTCACTGTACCTCGCGACATCCAGCCAGTCGGCGGTCATGCGTTCGCCGTATCGCGGTGACTTTAGCAAACGATCTACGACACGCTCATAAGCATCGGGCGCCTCATCGTTCAGGAAGACGTCGATCTCGTCGAGCGTGGGAGGCAATCCGGTCAGATCAAACGTGAGGCGCCGGATCAGTTTTTCACGCGACGCCCGAACGGACGGCAATAAGCCGGCCTCTTCTAGCCGAGCCAGGACAAAGTTGTCGACAGAATTATTCAGCCATGCAGAGTTCTTGACTTGTGGTAGTTCTCGCGAATCGATCGGGGAGAAGGACCAATGCTCCTCCCAAGTTGCGTCTTGCTCAATCCAAGTCTTCAGCAACGTGATCTCAGAAGGAGACAATACCCGTTTCGAAGAGCGAGGTGGCATCCGCACGTCGTCATCTTGTGAGGTGATGCGGAGAAACAGCTCGCTCTCACTCGGTTTGCCTGGCACGATGATGTGTGATCCGTCACCGGAGTCGGACACACGGAATACATCCTCTCTCACGTCTAGCCTTAGTTCCGCTTCGCGGCGCTCGGCGTCGGGGCCGTGACATGCGAAGCATCGATCCGACAGCAACGGGCGAATGTCGCGTTGAAAGTCGACGGTGTCTTCTGCGAGCACGGGTTCGGCGAAAACACAGATTCCTAGAATACCAATGAGTACACGGAGCGGGCGGGGCATGTTGCAATCTGCTGGAATGAAGATCAAAGGCGGGGATAGTCGACGTTCGCTTCGCCAACGCACATCTTTTCGCGGAGCCACAACCGACTATCGATCATTGTCGACAGTATCGCCGCTCGATACAAGTAAGTTTTGCCGACACGAATCGAACACGGCTCTACTGTTGATAAATCGGCATGTGCCGATAGTAGACTTCCAGCATGTACGTGCAGAGACACGTCATGAATAACCGTCCGCCGGTGTAACCGAATTGATCACCCGCAGGACTCCAACTTCCCTTTTCCCGTCCAGTCTTTACTTGCGCGGCTGGTAACGCCTTTCGCATCACGTCGTTCCAATCTTCCCACGCATCGCCGCCCATGTGATGCATCAGCTGAGTCGCGTAGTACCAGTAATAAACATGCGGCGCGTCCCAATCGATCGGGTTCTCGCCGACATATTGAACTCCCGCCAGCAGTCGACCGTCATTGTGCTCCCAGCCGAGATATTGACGACAAAGAAGCGCCTCGGCCGTCATTGATACGCGTTGTTCTCTCTCTCCGATCCGGTACAGGTAACGACTGCCGTCGGTGAAGTTGTCGCCTTCGCCAGGGATCGCCGCAACGTTATCCAAAAAACGACTGATCCGATCTTTTACAGGACTGGGGACAGAAAGCCCTCCCATCTCGCCGCTCTTTAGAGCGATCACAAACCATCCGGTGACGGATGTATCAGCGTCCTTCCCAGGCTGATACCGCCAGCCGCCTCCACCAAGTCCGTCATCCGCTTGAATGCTGCCCGCGTAGTCGAGCGCCCGTTGCGCGCGATCACGCAGCGCCGAGTCTTCAGTCATCCCGTACAGTTCGCAAACGGCAATCGTTGCTTGTGCCTGGCTATACAGCTGATGGGAACTCTGAATTCGTTGTGTCGAAAAGAAACTGCCGTCACGATCTTGCATCTTGAGCAAGGCATCCATTCCCTTCTTGACGTTCGCCTTAAACTCGCCTGACTGGTGTGTGTTGCCAGCACCTTGAAACGCGAGCAGCGCCATCGCGGTCGCCGCTAACGAATTCTCAGTTCCCGATACCCCATCCTTGTACGGACCAGCGAGACTCCAAGTTCCATCACTCTTCTGGTTTCGTTTCAGCCAATTGAGAGCCAGTTCGACGGAATTCTCAGTCTCGCTCGTTCCGCCGTACGCGGCGAGCATTGCTTTCTTCGCGCCGGGCTCGCGTCCGCTGAGCGCGAGGCCGACAGTTGGCGTTTCCATTTCGGAGGCAGCATTGAACAGTTCCAACTTGAACTGCGGCAGCGCCGAAGACGCCAGCGGATTCTCAACTTCCTTCGCATCAAATGCGAGCGCCGGATCGGTTTCAATCGGCTCTATCGCCTCAAGGAACTGCGAGTCGTCGAACAACTGCTCGCCCAACTCTTCCGCATAAGAGACTTCGATGACGTAAGTCGATTCGGCAATTCGTGGCAACGCAACTAACGCGAGAACGACGATAATGGCCAGATGAATCAACATGCTCACCATCCAAGGCGGGGCACTTGGAACAGCGATCCGTGTCACGAAAGCGACAATCATCTGTCGCCATTGTTCGATGGTCTGTCGGAGATCCAATTCGTCATCATCGGATTCGGCAGAAGGATCTTGCTCCGCCTTCGGTTCGGCGGGGAAAGCTCGATGCCTCGCCACCGATTTGGGCGCAGCTTGGACCGGCTCGGATGCGACCTGCATGCGATTGGGCGTCTGCGTCGCGATCGACATTGGATTTGGAACGTTCGTCGCGACTGGCTCCGCTGCTACGGAAGACACTTGAGGGACGACTGGCGCAACAGGGACAGCAGACGTTGGAACTGCAGGCAGAGCTGGAGACGTTGGCGTTGCGAGATGAGGAGGGATTACAGGTTGCTGGGGTGAAGCAGGAGTTGACGCGACATTGGGCAACGGCAGTTGGGGGATCGCTGGAGCCTGCGGCGGTTGCGCTGCTCCACTAGGCGGCAAGGGCGTCTCAACATTGGCACGTGGAGGCTGAGGTGGCAGATCCGGGCCTTGAGAGTCGCGAGTGGACATACAGAAAAGCTTTGCTGAAGCGCCGAAATCCCATCTTCTGAAAGAAAGTCTAGCACCCCGAATTCGGATTGCCAAGCAAGAAGTCTCTACCAGCAAGGCACTTGCGATTCTAACGAAGTAACCGGGCCGTCTAAATCATCGGACCGCGGCTGTATTTCCTAGCCCCCTTGGCGGCGTCTGTCGACAAACTAGAATAAGAAGTCTAAATGACGCGGGGTGGAGCAGCCCGGTAGCTCGCGAGGCTCATAACCTCGAGGTCGTAGGTTCGAATCCTGCCCCCGCCACTTGAATCCGCTTGTAGCGAAAACACGCTACCCGCGGGTTAAGTGAACAAGCCCAGGTCAACCGCCTGGGCTTTTTTCGTGCAAACGCCAATTCTCGCAACGAGTTGCGAATCGGCGTGTCTCTCCTGGCAATGTCTCTCCTGGCAATGTCTCTATTTGTCGCGCGCGACAACGACCCACGGCGGCACCACCTTGGAATCGGTGCCCGCAACGCCCAAAGTCTCGGTTGTCTCTGTCGCGCCGACCCGTTCGGGTTAATAGACGTTTCGGCCCGGTAGGCGGGCCGAACACCTCAGCGATGCCGAGCGTCCTCCGATGCCGCCCGTTCGACGCGGTTTGCAGCTTCGGTCGTGGACCGAATGCAATTCGTGGAGTGCAAAACAGCCGTCCGTCGACATCACCGCGTTAGCTTTGCCAACGTCCGTTTCTACCGTCGGGCTTGTACCCCGCCGCACCTACCGACAATCGACACCGGCGGACCACAGTTCCAAAAAAAGGGTCCATTTTTCACGCATCTCGGAATACGTATGAGTTCTTGAGACAGAGCAAGAAAAGGCCGCCAGCCCAAAGGCCAGCGGCATGTCTCTTGCTTGATTTTGGAATCTCAAGTTACCCGTGTCAGAGGACAAGCAAGTCGTCTGGCTTGCCGTCGCCGTCCGAGTCGTCCTCATCGTCCAGGTCCAGCGGATCCCAGAAGTAGCCGGCCAGGACAAGATCCACAGCATTGGCGTAGTGGTTACCACTGCCCAGGTTTCTCAGCCAACTCGTGCGGAAGATCCCATTGGAATCAGTAACGCCCGTAAAGGTCTGACCGGCGAAGTTGACCGTCACCGTGACACCGGCGCGAACAGAATCGTCTGATCCGGCTAAGCCGTCAGCGTTGGAGTCGTTACGAATCTCAAAGACGGCCCGCCAGTCTTTGCCACCACGTTTTGATTCAAAACGAATGTCGTAAACGTATAATGCATTGGGGTCGTTTACATTGTCGTCGTCGGCAATGGTGCCCACGCCCTGACCATCTGCAATCGTTGTTCCGGCCGACGGATTACTGATCGTGACCGTGAAGGTCTCGTTCGGTTCTGGATCAGTATCGTTCGTCGTGGGCACAATGATCGTCTTCGACGTTTCGCCGGGCGCGAACGTGAGCGTCCCGCTCGCCGCCGTGTAGTCGCTGCCGGCTGAGGCTGTTCCGTCGAACGTGTCGAAGTCGACTGTTACCGGGTCGGCGCTAGGTAAAGAAAGGCTGACGTTGAAGACCGCCTGGGAGGCGTGGCCGAAACGCAACACTTCGTCGGTGTTACGACTACCAACGAGGAGGTTGCCGTCGGCGTCGAAAAGTAAACCGATTGGGCGGTCAAGGCCGCCGCTACCAGCGCTCACATAGGCCTCGAGAAATGCCCCGGTTGATCCATCATAGCGGAGGACGCTGTCACCAAGGGCGCTGCTTACGTATAGGTCTCCACCGGGACCGAACAGCAAATTGGTGGGGTCATCCAAACCGCCGCTGGCAGAGGTCACGAAAGTGCCCATCAACGCCCCAGTCGTCCCGTCGAAGCGTAGCACGCTTTCGGGACCAAAGGAGATGACATACAGATTGGCGTCGGGTCCAAACACCAAACCATTGGGCCGGTCCAACGCGCCACTGCCAGCCGTCACGAACGCCCCGAGGGGCGACCCATCTGTCCCATTGAAATACAGGACCTCGTTGGTGCCACCGCTGGCTACGTAAAGATTGCCATCGACACCAAATGCTAAATCAAGCGGGTCATCCAAACCGCTGCTGCCAGAGGTCACGAACGTGTCCATGAACGTACCAGTCGTTCCGTTGTAGCGGAGCACCTCGTCAGTCGCACGACTGGTCACGTACAGGTTGCCGTCGGGACCGAAGAGTAAACCCTGCGGGCCGTCAAGCCCACCGCTGCCATCGGTCACAAAAGTGCCAAGCAACTCTCCCGTGGCTCCATTGTAGTGCAGAACGTTATCGGAAAGGCCGCCAACCACAAACAGATTACCATCGGGACCGAAGATGAATTCCTTTGGGTTGTCTAATCCGCCGCTACCCGCAGTGACAAACGCGTCGATGAACTGGATGCTCGCGTCACCCTCGGTAACTGTCACGTCGTCGATGGACAGTGAGGGAACGACCGGTCCCGTGTCGTCGTTCGTAATCGTACCTACGCCACGGCTATCGCCGAACTTGCCATTGTCAACGATAGTCAAATCAACATTGAACGTCTCGTTATCCTCTGTCGTTGTGTCGCCAATGACCGGTACGGTGATGGTCTTGGTCTTCTCACCGGAGCTGAAATTCAAGGTGCCGCTGGTTGCTTGAAAGTCGTCGCCAACAGTTGCCGTATCGGCTGCGGCAACGTAATCAACGGTTGATGGTTGATTCACCTTTCCAGAGCGAGAGACCGTGAAAACAAACGCCGTGGTGCCGCTGTCACCCTCGGCCTGCTGTACGTCGTCGATTACGAAGGTGGGAACACCCGCCAACATGCGTCGATCTTCCAGAGACTCGAAACGCGCCAGACGATTCTGCTGCTTGCGGCGACTTTGTTTACGACGGCGTTGGATGCTCTTTGACGAACGTGGGGATAACATGACGGGGTTCTCCATTAGGAAGCCGATTTTCAATTGGACTGGTTGCTGCTGTGTGTCTGTAAAGCAATGCGACGCGAGACCGAGCAAACCCGCCAAGAAAACACGGAGAACTTCGGAAAGTCAGGTGTGGGCACAGCGGACGTGGAGTGGAATGGTCGACGCTGGCGATTCGCCTTGCTTCGAATTGGGCGTAGGAGAATGCGGAAAGCGTGCTCGCGAGCGCGCACAGCGACCGCCCGTGAACTGCCTGGCCGGTGAGAGTTACGTTGCGGTTACGGCCTCAACGGCCGCTTTTGACGACGAGCCCCTTGCCGATTCTGCTTACCGTTCCTGCTCAGAATCAACTTCCTTGGGTATGGCGGGTTTGTCGATCTCAACCGGGATCCCCAGCAGCTCCGCCGCCTCGGTGAGGAATTGAATTAGTTCTTTGTCCCGCGGACTGTTTTTCTGCATCCATTCAACAGACTTCTGGTACGTCCGCCGGGCTTCATCTTCCTGGCCGAGTTGCCAGCGGGCCATGCTCAGGAAGAAGCCGTTGAAACTGTAAGTGCTGCCTTTGCTATCGAGTTGGTCCGACTTTTGAAGAGCATCAATGGCAGCCTGCCAATTCCCGGCACGGTATTGGGCCACGCCGAGCGTGTTTGAGTAACTTCCTGATCCCGGTTCCAGCTCGACAGCCTTTTGAGCCAGGACGACGGCCCCCTGGATTAATCCGGACCTGCCGACATGTTTCGCGATAAACCACGCGGCTTGGTTGCAAGTATTTGCATTGTCCGGATCGAGTTCGATGACCTTGTCGATGTCGGCCAGCGCCTGCTCATGTCGCCCCAAGGCTTCCAGTAGCCCTGCGCGTGCAACCCGCACGTAGGCGGTGTCTGCCTCATTGACCGCCTTGTCGGCCAGTTTGAGCATCCCGCCCTGGAAGGATTTGTCCGAACAGGCCGCAACGTCTGCCTGGGGGATCCGCCACAAGTTGCTGCTGTCTTTCGGATTCAACTCGACGGCCCTGGCGATATCAGCGAGGGCTTCCGGGTAATGCCCTAAGTGATAATGCGCCAATCCTCGCCGTTTGAAGATGTATGATCTGAAGGGTGCCAGTTCCGCAGCTTTGTCGAGGTCGGCTAGAGCGTTGTCGTACTGTTTGAGAGATACATAGACGCCACTGCGGTCCTCGTAGACATACAGGTCGTTCGGTTTCCGCTGCTCTGCGATTTTGTAGTCAGCAAGGGCATTATCGTACTGTTTGAGTGCCTGGTAGACTCCGCCACGCCGAAGGTGGCCACCCCCGGTGAGTTGAACAAATTTCTCCGCATCCGCCAATGCTTGGTCGTACTCTCCGCGCCTCTGATATTGAATTGATCGTTCCCAATACACGCCGATGTTTGACGGATCCAATTCGAGCACCTTTTTAAACCGAGCAAAACCTCGATCGTGATCACCTACTCTGAAGTACATTCTTCCAAGGAGAAATTGATAGTTCACATTTTGCGGGGCCAGACGGATGGCATCTTGAGCGTGCTTAAGGGCTCTGTCGTAGTCGCGAAATTTCATGTGCTGGGCCATGTTGAGGAATGATGCCAACGAGTAATGCCCGTGAGGATCATTTGGTTCCAGCTCCACCGCCTTTTCGAAATCGGCCAGGGCATTTGCGAACTCGTTTTGTTGCTCAAACAGCTTGGCCCGCATGACATGCTCCTCCGCTGTGCGGGGATGAATCTCGCGGAGAGTGTGCGTCGCCTCTTCAGTCCGGCCGGTTCTTAAGAGTAGTTCAGTCAGTTTGAAACGATCTCGGATTGCATTCGTTCGATGGCCGGTTATCGAGGGAAAGTCTCTTGCCAATTCCCCGTGTAATTCCAATGCTCGCCGATAGCATTCTTCCACCTCAGCGAGTCTCTCGGCACGGGCCAAAAGCCCACCGAATTCCATGTGTGTTGACGCAAGGCAACTCCTAAAATGCGGGGCTTCAGCAGAGGCCCCGTATTTGACAACATATCGTTGGAATTCTGCGATGGCCTTCTTAAATAGGTTCTCGGACTCCGGGAGGGGACCTTCACTTAACAGGATCTTCGCAAGATGCCGATAAGCATTACCAAGCGTACCATTTGACCGAGGTTCGCGTTCGCCAAGAGCAATCGCACGTCGTACGAACCCGACTCCTTCATCGTCCCCGTTTGCATGTAGATACCAACCCAGACTCTGGTAACAGGCCACGAGGGCGGCCTTATAAGCGATGGAGTCCGGATCTGCTTCAACGAGCGTTTCAGTCAGAATGGCCGTCCTCTGGAACGCCTTGATAGACTCCTCACGGTCGAGTGCGTTCCAACCAAACTGGCTCCAGGCCGAAGCCAGCGCTGTTTGATACTTGAGATCTGATGGAGATTCAGCCATGAGTCGTTCGAGCGATGCTCGCGCGAGGCGATTCTGGAGTAGTGCTTTGTCTCTGTCGTGAAGAGAACGATAAGTGTGACATAGACTGAATCGGACCATGGCAATTGCGTATCGGACACGAGGATCGCTGGGATTCTCGACGAGTAAATCCTGATTGAACTGTAACGCATCTTCCAGGATCTCCCGTCGCATCAATGTCATCCCGGGAGTTGCGGCAATCTTGTCGTCCGTGCCGACGTGTGTCAGCATTTGGTCAACTGCATCGAGCGCCTTCTGAAAGTTGGCCTCAGACTGTTTGCGGTGCTTCTCGGCTTCCGCTCTCGCTTTGGTTTCGCCCATCAATCGTTCATTAGCCACATCACGAGCGTCGCTTGCTGCAATCGCTTGCCAGATGCTGACGCCTGTACCAACGAGCAGTGCCAGAGCTATGAGAAACGCCGTCGTCAAGACCCCTTTATTTCGACGTGCATACTTCCGAAGATTATAAACAGTCGATGGCGGGCACGCTTCGACCGGTTCGTCGCCCAGGTACCGCTCGATATCAGCCGCAAACGCGCTGGCCGATTCGTAACGGCGGGTGCGATCTTTGTCCAGGGCCTGCATCACGATCCAGTCGAGTTCGCCCTGAACCAGGCGGCTGAATTTGTGTGGGTCAATATGCCGTTGCGCCGAGAGCGTCGAGAGAGCTTCGGCTTGCAGTGTGCTGATACGCGTACTGGGTCGGGGAGGATCCTCTTCGCGGATGATACGCCGCATCTCGTCGAAGCTGGCTTCCTTGAGTGTCTGTTTGTCGAACGGCGTGCTGCCAGTCAGGAGCTCGTAAAGCAGGACGCCCAGCGAATACACATCGCTGCGGGTATCGACATCCTGGTTGGTCATTTCGGCCTGTTCGGGACTCATATACATCGGTGTCCCGATCATCTGGGTATGCGCCGTGTAGATGGAACGATCCGTCAGGTGCTGATTGACCGCTTTGGCAACGCCGAAATCAATCACTTTGGGAACGGGGGCGGCATCTATCAAAGTGACCAAGATGTTCGTCGGCTTGAGGTCGCGGTGGATGACTCCTTTCTGATGGGCATGCTGGACGGCACGGCAGACCTGGAGGAACAATTCCAGCCGTTTGCTGGTGTTGAGTGTTTTGTTGTCGCAGTATTCGGTGATGGGAACGCCTCGGACGAGTTCCATCGCAAAATACGGCCGCCCCTTCTCCGTCGTTCCTACCTCCAGCACTTTGGCGATGTTGGGGTGATCCATGAGTGCCAACGCTTGACGTTCAGCCTCGAAGCGGGCGATGACCTCTTGGGTGTCCATGCCGGGTTTGATGATTTTCAGAGCGACTTTGCGTCGAACCGGCTTCTTCTGCTCGGCGACGAAGACGATGCCCATGCCCCCTTCGCCGATCTGTTCGCGAATCTTGTAGGGTCCAATGATACTGCCGACGGTTTCGGTGACCGGCGACGTATCGATGGTGGAGGCTGCCCCTTCATCGCCGGGTTCCAAGAACCGTCCCAGCCGCTGCTCGTGGTCAAGCAGTTCTTCGACCTCTTGACGTAGCGCACCATCTGCACCGCACTCAGCCTCGATATATGCCGCCCGGTCGCGTTCCGTTGCGATTTCCAAGGCGTCTAGAAACAGGCTTTGTGCTCGGTCGGTTGAATCAGTCATCAAGCGGGGCTCCGAGAATTGTGTGGCTATAGAGCAATGCGTCACGAGACGACGCAAACCCGCCAAGAAAATCCGAAAAACTTCAAAACTTCAGGCCGTGCGTCATTCGGACCTGGATTTCTCGAGTTCGCGATGAATCCAGCTACGCGCGTAGGTCCAATTGCGTTCGGCAGTTCGCAGCGAAAAGCCTAGAGTGTCGGCGGCCTGTTTCAGGGTCATCCCGGCAAAGAACCGCAATTTCACGATTGCTGCGGCGTCGGCGTTGCGAGTTTCCAGTTTTTCCAAAGCCTCGTCGAGTTGCAACAACTGTTCGTCTGGGAATGATCCCACTAGGGCCAAATCGTCCAGAGGGATCTGCGGTCCCCTTATGGCCTCCCGCCGACACCGCTTGCGAGCGGTCTCCACAAGAATCCTCCGCATCGCCTCCGCTGCTGCGGCAAAGAAATGGCCACGACTGTCCCAGTGCTGAGCCTTGTCCACATTGACAAGTCGCACGTACGCCTCATGCACCAAAGCCGTTGCCTGCAATGTCTGCCCTGGGTTCTCTTGCGCCATCCTTGCGGCCGCCAGCTTACGAAGCTCTTCGTACACCAGGGGCAACAACAGCTCAGCGGCTGTAGGGTCGCCGTGTTCGATCTGATTTAGGATGTGTGTGACGTCGGCCATGAACGTCAGAGTACCACGGGACCATCCCCGAATCGAGATACCGGTTCACCGGTAAAAATCGGTAAGACGGGCGAGAATCAAAAGACGTTCATTTCTCGCCGATTCCGGGTCAGAAAGGCGGCAATCGCAGATTCATACCGCTTCCGCGGCGCACTCCTCGGCAGATTTGGCCGGCGGCATTGGCGCGCGGCGGCGAGGTCGACCGCCGCACGAAACGGCGCGCAACTGCGTTCGGTAAGGAGCGCCTCCGCAAGTCGCGCTGCAGACGAACTACGGTCTCACCCGCTCCTCGTTAGGGTGGATCTACTGCTGCAATTCCCAAGCGTTCGACCTGACGCCCGCCCGCCTTCGTCGCCAGCCGGCAGGCCCGCCGGAGGCAGTGCCCGTCGAGCATCCCCGCTCCGAGAGTCGCCAGCACCGTGTCACCTGCTCCACACACATCCCGAACCTCCGTTGCGTCGGCGGGAGAGTACCAAGTCCCGCCTTCTCGTTCGGCGGCTACCATCCCGTGTCCACCGTATGTCACGACCACGCTGCATCGGTGTTCGTCTGCCAGTCGTCGCGCCATCGCAAGCGGGCGAGTTTCCTCGGCAACCGCACACATCGCTTCGATCCGATTCGCCTTGATCAGCGTGACCTGGCCGTAGTCGGACCAGCGTCGCCCTCGGGCGGGATCGACCAGGATCGGTACGCCGGCGCCACGAGTTCGATTACCCAGACCTTCGAGCAGGCTCGGCGTACAGACGCCTTTGCCATAGTCGGAGATGAGTACCATGTCGCCGAGCGGCACTGTGGACAGGAACTGAGCCGCGTTGTCGCTGATCGGCGTCGTCACTTCGCGATCGCATCGATCTGGCCGCAAATGCCCGCGAGCAACAATGCGTTGCTTCCACGTCGTCGGTCGATCGTCGAGCCACAGGTGCGGCTCAATACCGCGGGACACGATCAGCTTCTGCAGTCGATGACCTGGTTCGTCCCGCCCGAGGACACCACACAGTGTGACGCGAGCTCCGAACCCGGCAGCGATCATCGCAACAGCGGCTGCGCCACCGAGCCGGTCTTCCTCGTCCACGCGAATCACGACACCCGGCTGCTCGGGATTCAGCTTTGAAGCATCGCCGATCAGATACCTATCAAGGATGAGGTCGCCAACGACGGTGATGTGGGGTCGCTTGCCGTTTTCAAACATGGAATGTGACTCCGTTCAACAGGACAAAGTGGACGCCTGTGCCGACTGCTGCGGCTTCCTCGGCAGGATCGTCGTCGTAGTGAAGCTCGATACCGTGACGGATGGGGCGTCGCGGCCTTCGGCGGCATCACTCGAACGTCGGCGTCGTCGGCCAACTCCTCGGCCCGCCGGCGCGCCCGTTCCGTCAGGTCGCCCTCGGACACCGCCTGCAGCCGCCAGGCGATCTTTCGGACAAGGTACGCACGATGCCGGGTGCGAACCGGCTGGCCAAACAACTCGGCGTAACGCTCGCAGAGCTGTCCGGTGGACATCCCTTCGAGCGTCGCCACCTCGCGATCAATATCAAGCTTCATCACAAACCTCTCTGGTTCTCGAGTTACGTTAACCACCGATACAACGAGACACACTGAGCCTCGTTTTGCCGGGAACCTCAAGGCCTTCGGAAGAGGATTCGGGGGATTTGTCGTCAGGGTGGGATTCACTACGCCGGACGCTCCGCTGGTGGCGGACGACGCCGTTTGCGAGAATGGTGGCAACTTGCTTGAAACGCTGCTCTGGCGTCGGTTCGACGGGTGCTGTTTTGGGCATTGAGTGACCTGTCGGTTATGTATGCTTTGGAGAGGCGGGCTGTCCGGCCGCTCTACATCTAAGAACGCACTGTACGGAGACAGATGATGCAATTCGCCAATGTCGATGGCCGTCGAGTCGAAGCAAGACCGGGTTCTCAAGGTCAGTGCCCCCTGTGTGACCGCGAGGTGCTGTCGCGATGTGGCGAAATCAACGCTTGGCATTGGGCACACAAACAGCGCCGGGATTGTGATTCGTGGGCGGAGGGCGAGAGTGCGTGGCATCGTGCTTGGAAGGAACGCTTTCCTCGACAATGGCGCGAACTTGTCGTGGGGTCACATCGTGCAGACATCAAATCGCCACGAGGGGTGATTGAGCTGCAGGCAAGCTCGATTTCCACTTCAGAAGTTGCCGACCGGGAGGCCTTCTACGGTGAAATGGTGTGGGTGCTGAATGCGCAGGACTTCGATCTGACCATCCGAGATCGTGGTTCGTACGTGACTTTCCGATGGAAGCATCCTCGAAAAACGTGGTGGATCGCCGAGAAGCAGTTGTACTTTGATCTTGGCGAGCAACTCATCAAGATTAATCGGATTTACGATAATCTGCCGTGTGGTGGATCGGGTTCCTTCCTCGGTTATGACAAGTTCGTTGCGTCGTTTTCCCAGCCCAAGCCGGGCCACAAGCTCTGTGATCAGTGCTGGATGCCGTTCGCCAGTCGACAACTCATCGAAACCAGTATGCACGAGTATTACACGATGGATCTTGATCCAGGCACAGCAATGTGCCCCGACTGCTACGAAAGTCACCGGGAGGGATTCATACCTGATGATCCATCTTTGTTCGATTGCTACACGCCCGTAACCATCTACTGATTCGCGGACGAAGTAGCCAGGAGTCTTGATGTGGCAGACCAGACCGAATTGCAAAAGCAGGCTGAGGGATTCGTGGCGGCGCTCGCACGATTATTCGCACATCGCGGCTCAAGCATGGAAGTCGCGGTGCTTGCGCTTGGAAAGACGCGGTGCGAAGTCACTGGGTACGATAATTGGGATGGCGGAACGGATATTCATACTATCACCATCGAGTTGCCTCCCCCGCTTTACGCGCAAGTTGCCGACCGGATCGAGACGATCGAGCAATCGCTTCAAGAGGCAGCTGGCCAACTTCTAAAGCGATACTCAAACACATGGTTGGAAGGCTTCGTGATCACACCCGAGTTCGCGACGGACGCGTCGTGGCGTGGTCGGGCTAAAAAGTGGCTTGAGGGAAAAGGCGTTACGAATCAAGGTCGAGTTCGTTCTGACAACGTTGCCCCGTACGTCGTTGATGGATTGCTGTTCAGATCGATGCCGGAAGTCCACCTATATCAGGCCTTCAAGTCGATGGGAGTGTCATTTGCGCCGTTGCCGGTGTTTCTCCGGGGTGGCGAGACGTACCGCCGAATCGAACCCGACTTCGTCGTCTTTCGCTCGGGCATTCTGCTAGTCATTGAAATCGACGGCCAACCGTTCCATCAGGAGTCGCCCGCCGACGCACACGCTCGTCTCACATTGCTGCAGCATGAAGGCGCGCGTGTCGAGCGGATTCACGCAGATGAATGTGACACTCTTGAGCGAGCGTCAGATGTCGCGAATCGCATAATGCAGGTGATTGAAAAACATGCTGGACAACGTTGACGACGCGACGGTCACACCAACGACACATAACCCGAAATGCCAGTTTTCCAACCAACGCCGTGGGTTATCCGATGTGCGACACGCGGCTTGTCTCTGCCGGCCCGTCTGGCTATTTTTGAAGGGTATTCGGCCCGCTCCACTTTGGCGTTTGGCGTAGTTTCGTCATTCGTCGCACGATCTAGCACAAGCCCTTGTTCCGCAAGGGCTTGTTTCGTTTCTTGCGATTCCGCGCGGCTTGCCGCGAGTACCTGCGGCGCTCTACACCGGTGTAGAGCCGGTCGCTTGGTCAAAATCTGAATCGCTGACCTTAAGGAAGTGCTTCATCGCGATCTTCGGAGTGTTGCCGAACCAAGCAGCAACTACGTGCGACGGATACCGCCTACTATTGAAGTGTTACTGCACTACAACTCGCAGTAACGCTTGTTTGAACGGACTCGCATGAACGGTTTTGTAGTTCTGAGCTGAATACACTTGTGCCCTCGCCGACACCAAATCCTTGACTGATTGGGACTCACCATTAGTCTCAAACTCTAACCTAGGGGCCGCACCGCACTGTACGTTTGACAGGGACACTGCGAAGAGCAATCTGCCAGACGCCGTCGTGGCTGCCAGCAGTTAGAGGTCGAGCCGAAATGTATGACAGATTTGTTTGTATAAGAATTCCGCTAAAGTGCATGGCTCTACCGCGACTTTGGCTCTGCCGGACGACCAAAGCAGCGGATGCGGCTGGCCCTCGTACAACTCGATGCTCACCGCATAGTACGCATTTGTTGATTCATTTGTATCGTCCGCGAGAAGCCGTTTGGCGATTAGTTCAGGCGCAACCTGATCGACTTCAACGGTTGCTATTTCGGTAACCGTGCCAGTCAGAACTTGTTCGTGTAGTTCGTCGACGAGGATACGGACCGATTGGCCGATCGCGATCCGTTCGATCTCGGTCTGATCGACAAAGGCAATGCCTTTCACTTTGCTGGGATCTCCGATCAAGCAGACGACGGCGTCGGTATCGAGGTGACCGCCGACATTTCGCTCGTCGAGCGGTGTGCCGGACCAGGTTGGGAGACGCTCGCTGGATTCAATTGGACGCCTGGGGCGATCAGAAAGAACGTAGCCTGCCTGCGGAGCTGTGATCGTCAATCTAGCGTGATCTTCGAGCTTTTGAGACAGCCGACGTTCGGTCGCAGCCAAGGCTTCTTCCGCGGTAACGATTCGGCTTCCGGCACCTTCGTCAGACACGCCACGTTCGAGTACTTGCAACTTTCGCAGCTGCTCTGCGTAGAGTTTTTCCACGTCACGATCGCCGCGCAGTGCAACCAGCTCCCGCACTAGATTGGCATCCGCTAGTGTTGCGACCATTTCGCCCTCGCTAACAAACTGGCCGATGCTAACGAATTGGGTTAGCGTCCCTGGGACAGTGGCGTGAACTCGCGCCGCGTCTGCGGGCTCGATGACCACCGGCGCAACAACGTGATGCGACACCGGAACCATGCCAATGACGACGGCTGCGACCGAAAGCGTCACGACGAGGCCAGCGGTTCGCCAGCGCCGCCTGCCGCCATCTATGCGAGGCTCTCGTGCAACATGAACTATCTGCCAGAGCGGAGGGAATAGCATGCCTCCTAAAACGAAAGCACCAAGGATATACGCGATACTCTCGAGTCGGTATGGTTCCAGGGCCCGATAGACCATGAGAAGAATGCCTGCGACCAGGACCCAACGGTAGACGAGCGAAGCGACCCCGTACAGCAAAAGTTGAGCGGTGTGCTGAGTCGGGAAAGTCCAGGTCTCTCGCGTCTTCGTTCCAAGTATTCGCGATACGATGTGACGCAGGTGTGTCTGTGATTGCTGACGCAGGTTGGGCAGTTCAACAAGATCCGCCAGAATAAAGTAACCGTCGTAGCGAAGCAGCGGATTGCCATTGAACAAGATTGTGCTAACCGAGCAGACGAACATGACGTTCAGAAAGATGGAGTTGCATAGGCCTGGCTGGCTGAACCACCATAAAAACGTACACACCGCGGCTAGTAGTAGCTCGACATAGATTCCGGCCGCGCTAATCGCAATTCGCTGCCATTTATTGCGCATCATCCACGCGTCGGAGACGTTGCAGTACAGACAGGGCGTGAAGACCAGAAGCATGATACCCAACTCGTGACATTCGCCGCCGAAATGCTTGCAGGTCAGGGCATGTCCCAACTCGTGCAGCACCTTGCAGCAGGCGAGGACGATCGCCATTAGCACAATGTTTTCGACGCTTAAGAAAGACTGGAGTCGTGGCAAGCGAGTTATGAAAGTCTCGGCGTAGACGACCAACGAAAACACCGCGCCGAAGATGAGCGCCAAGCTCGCGGAAACTGCCAACCGGGAGAACATCCAGCGAATGGCAGGATAGAGGACCTGCAGGAAAGGTTCCGGATCGAGGCCTCGGAATCGTATGGCCAGGAGATTTGTGAAGGTTTGCAGTTTCTCCCGGCGAGCCGCACGTTCGTGCCGCTCGAACAGCTGCTCGGCTTGCCCAGTGACCTGTGAAGTCAAAAGGCCTTCGCGGTGAAGTGTTCCGAGAAACGCATACAGTTCGCCCGAGTCGATCTGGCGAGGCGCGAACTTTGCTTCGAATCGTCGTTTGATTTCTTCGAAGCTGCATTCGCCATCCACTTGTTCCAAAATGAACCGCTCTTCATCGCACAGCTGGTAGTAACGGAGCGACAGTGGATCTTTAACGCTCCAATATCGCGTCCCTCGGAAGTGAATGGGTTCCGCGATCAAGTCGCGTCGCCCACGCAGCTCCAGCGGCCGGTCGGTCGATGTTGTGGCAGCAGTGCTGTTCATCGCTCGATCTTTATCGTGGCTTGCAAGCCGGGACGGAACTCGGATTCACGATTGTCGATCTCCACCCGGACACGAACCATGCCGTTCACTGGGTGAATCTCCGGGCTGACAAAAGTTACTTCTCCGGTGACTTCGACCGTTTCGTCTTGCTGGATCTTGATACTCACCTTCGCCGACTGCCCGATGAGCTTCGCGCTGGCTTGCTGAGCGGATAGGAATCCTTCGACTCGCAAACGATCCATGCGAACGACACGTACGACAGCTTCTCCGGGTTCAACCCACTCGCCAGCGTGCTTGAGGACTTCGACCACAACGCCCGATGTGGGTGCATAAATCGTACGATTCTTTAATCGATGTTCTGCTAGACGCAGCGCGGCGTTATGGGTATCAACGGCGAGTTGAGCTGTCTTAAGATCGAACCTCTCTTGATAGACCTGCAAGTCGGTCTGCTCCGTGGCCAGTTGCAGTCGATCGATCTCACTCTGCGACACGCTCTTTGAGAATCGCTCGGCGGCTTCGGTCGCCCTCTTCAGCTCAGCGACCGTGACTTCGTGGGCCTTTCGTGCGAGCCGCACCTTTAGATCATTTTTGGCGAGCCGCTTGGCATTGAACAGGTCGGTGATTGCTTGGTCTCGCGTCACTTGAGCTTCCGTATCTTCCTGTTTTGCGAGAAGCGTATCGGTGGTGACGTGTGTCCCCGCGCGAACTGGAATATCGGACAAAACGCCCGCATCGCGCGCCGGTACATGAATCTCTTCGAACAGAGTCAGTACGCCTTCTGTTTCGAGCGTGGTTGCCGATACGATCGAGCTTCCAGGCAAGAACAAAAGGATTAGCAAGAAGACGGTTTTGGCTGACAGGTTCATTTCAAAGTCTCTCTTCGAGAAAGCCTGGACATTTCAAGCGTGCTAAAACAGAACACGCGTCTTGATCACTTCAAACAGCTCGCGGAACCAAACGTAGCCAATGGGCCTGCGGCCACAATGGACATTCGCCACCACCGTTGCGCCTGGTCGCAAGTCAGGCAGTTGGTCACGGTCAATGGCCACTCGAACGAGGACGGTAGGTTGATCGTATTCGTCCAACTCGGTCGCCATCGCAATGTCTTCGACTGTTCCCTGAAACGGTTGACCGGTGTGGCTGGTCAGGATGAAGTTTACGGCTAGCGAATTCGTTTGGTGGTTCGCATCGAGAACGTACTCAATATCATGGTCGGCAATGCGCAGATCGAGTTGCCAAGGGCCGCTCGAATCGGCAACACTCAACAAACGTTCGCCACGTCGCACCGGTCGACGGGATAACACCTCTTCGATTCCCCACGTTAGGATCTCGCCGGCAATTGGACTTACGACCGACAACTCGGTACGCTCATGATCAAGAATTACTTGCTGCTCGGCGAGGCTGGTCAGAAGGATCTTTAGACGCGCTTCCTCGGATGTCAGTTCGTTGACGTCAATCGCCGAGGAAGCTTCATGGTTCAAAATGGCTGAGCTAACTGAATCCAATCTTTTTTGATTCGTGAGGATCTCGCCGAGTAGCCGCGCTTCTTCGTACTCCAGATCTGTACGCCGCATTTCGAGGAGTGGTGATCCATCGGTCACAGTTTCGGCATGATGAACATGCAACTGCTGGATGACGCCGTCCGCAGGTGCGAAGATATGCCGGTAGTGTGTCGGACGCAGTTGTCCTTCGCCACGAATCTCAAAGTCGGCTGGAACGACAACGAGCGCCACGATCGCGGTGGCAAGCAGGCACATCACTGCAGCAGTCTTCGGAAAGTGCCGTATCGAAAACAAGCTGAGGCAGCGTTGGAGCAAGCGGTTCGCGCCGATCAAGGGCAGTCTGTCGAGTTCGTTCGCGTTTTGAAGTGCCGTCGCGCCGTGTCGGCTGACAAACTCGACTCGCCGGCGCAAGCTGTCAGTCCACGGCGTATTCTCCGAACGCTCGAAGAGGAGCACGCCGATGTTTTCACGGCTGTCACCCGTTGTTGATTCATCCAGCGGAACGACAGCGAGCGACCTTGCATGAGAAAGGTCAAGATACGCCAGGAGGCACGTTTCGAGCTGTGGCGGCAAGGCTTGGTTCGCGTCCGGATACCAAAGTGGCTCGTTGTTCCTAGCAGCCACGATTGCTAATCGCTCGGCGGCTCGCACTTGTGTTGAACGCCGATCAAACGAATCGACACCGCTGATCGAAAGTGTTCGACTGTCGGCAGTTTGACTGTGAAACACGATCACTCGGTCGCAGTAAGTCACGGGAGCCGCCGCGTTCGCAATCGAGAACGCGGTCTTCTTGAGGTTCAGCGACTGATGCACTCGGTCTGCGAATTGCTCGAGTTCCGTCCAGGCAGCTTCTCGATGGCGCAATTCGCGCAGTTGCCGATTCTGATGAAACTCGGAGATTAACTCGGCGAATACGGAAACGAGATGCGCTGTGTTATTCGTCTCGGCGGGCGAACTGCCATCGTCGTGATAGCTCTCGACGACGGCAATGACTTGCTCATCGATGATCGCCGGTTGCAGAACGAGGCCGTCACTTGATGGATTCTGAAGAGGCGTGGCGGACTGATGCGGCAATAGTGACGCTGGCTGTCCGATGCGAGAGACTTCCGCGACGTTATTCGTCCGTAATGCTATCGAATTGGTGTTTGAGTGGCCATCAGCATCAGCAGAGATTTGGGCTTCTATTGAAAACTGGCCGTCATTGCCGCGGCACCAAATTGCTGTGGAGCGAGCATTCGTTGCTTGCACGAGCCGCTTGACGAATTCGCTGTGGAACTCGTGACTCGACATCGCCATTCGAGCGAGGTTGGCCGTCTCGTCGACCAACATCTCGATCTCGCTCCAAGCTTCGTCGCTGTCATCGATTTGTGGAGAAGAAGTGTCGCCGCGCATTCCTCTCAGTATAGCCGTGCGCTCTTATATTTTGACTGTTTTGACATGCGACTTTCCCGACGGGGAAAATCTCGGGGGGAATAATCGTCTTGCGCCGTGCGAACCTACGCAGACTTGGCGGCCTGAATTGCGGAAAGTTCTGATTTTACCGGTCGTGACGGAAAATTCAGTTTTGCCGAGTTTGCCAACTGCCGATGACTTACGACAGGGATGAAACTGCGCCATTCGGCAGCTTCACGATGAGGAACGGTCTTGGTAATGCCTGAAAAGCTAAAAGCGCTGGCGACGCTTCTGCTAGCGGTCTTCGTTGGACTGCAAGGCTGTTCGCTGCGCAAGTCGAAGGAATTCCAATTCGACGAGGACTTTTCCCACTACCACGGTGCCGCAACAGAGATTTCTTACCCAGATGTCGACACCGTCAGTTACGAAGAGATCGCCAATACGCAGGCACCTCTCACACTGAAAGACGATGCCCCGCCTGACTTTTGGGATCTCACGCTCGACGAGTCGATTCAAACGGCTCTGGCAAACTCACAGGTGATGCGTGACTTAGGAGCCTTGGTACTCGAATCGCCGGACAACGTCCGCACGTTATACGACCCGGCGATCGAGGAAACGGACCCTCGATTCGGTGTCGAAGCTGCGCTTAGCGCCTTCGACACTTCGTTTGAGTCGCAGGTGTTCTTCGAGGGTAACGACCGAGCGCTCAACAACGTGTTCTTCGGCGGCGGAACGAGGCTCTTGCGGCAAGACCTCCACAACTACACGGCCCAGCTTTCAAAGCGAGCTGCCACGGGTAGTGAGTTTACAATCCGTCAGATCATCGACTACGATTTGAATAACTCACCGGGTAACGATGATCCCAACAAACCTTGGACAGCTCAGTTCGAGGGCGAATTTCGCCATCCGTTGATGCAAGGGGGCGGAGTCGACTTCAACCGCATCGCCGGTCCGGACGGTCGGCCCGGCGCGATGAACGGTGTGCTTCTCGCTCGCATCAGCAGCGATATCAGCCTGGCCGATTTCGAAATTGCGGTTCGCAATCTGGTTAATGATGTGGAAAACGCTTACTGGGAGTTGTACTTCTCCTACCGTGAACTCGACTCGAAGATCGCCGCGCGTGATCGTGCATTGGAGACGTGGCGGAGCATCAACGCCTTGTTCGTCACTAACCGTCGCGGAGGTGAAGCTGAAAAAGAAGCCCAAGCGCGCGAACAGTACTATCGCCTCGAAGAAGAGGTCCAGAACGCATTGGCTGGGCGGCCAAGCGATAACGTGCGGACGAATACATTGCGAGGCTCGGGCGGTGTACAAACGTCGGAACGTCGGTTACGCCGACTTATGGGAATTGCTCCGAGCGACGGACGGCTGATTCGTCCTGCACAAGAACCGGAAATGGCGCGAGTCGTATTTGATTGGGAAGAACTGCTTGTCGAGGCATTAAACCGACGCGCTGAACTCCGCCGACAGAAGTGGAAAGTCAGGCGCCGTGAGATGGAGTTGGCTGCAAGTCGCAATTTCCTGCTGCCACGCGTTGATGCTGTAGGGCGATATCGATTCCGTGGATTGGGGCATCACTTGCTCAATTCCGACCGCCAGGATGATCGATTTGACAATGCATTTCAAGATCTCACAACTGGCGACTTTCAGGAGTGGCAAGTCGGATTGGAAGTTGAGCTGCCGGTTGGCTATCGACAAGCGCATGCTGGCGTGCGAAACGCTGAATTGCAGCTGAACCGCGAGCGGGCGATCCTCGACGAACAAGAAAAACAAGTTGTTCACGAGTTGACCGGGGCGGTCGCTGAAGTCGACCGTGCGTACACGTTGTCGCAAACGAGTTATAATCGACGCGTCGCAGCCAAACAGCATCTGGATGCTCTGGACAGCCTCTATCAGGATGCGGATGAGAACGAAAAAACTAGATTGCTTGACTTGTTGCTTGATGCCCAGCGCCGCTTAGCCGATGCGGAAACGACATACTATCGCGGGTTGCTTGAATACTCGATGGCAATCAAAAACGTTCATCTCCAGAAAGGTTCGTTGCTCGATTACAACGAAGTCTATCTGAGTGAGGGCCCTTGGCCCGGCAAAGCCCATTACGATGCTGCACGTCTCGACGAATCGCGGCGTAAATCGCCGAAGCTGTTGAACTACATCCTCTCATGGCCTTTGCCAACGAGCCGCGGGCCGTTCGACCAACGAATAATGCCGAGCGCAAGTGACGAAGACAGCTCGGTTCCGCTGCCGGAAGACCGCGCGCAGGATCTGTCCGATCCACCGGACATGACGGGGCCCAGTGAAAGTGCATCGATAGGCGAAGGTGTTCTGAGAAACACTGCGTTTGATCCGACCGCACAGAACTAATCGCGAGGCACTTCGTTTGTCACGTTCTTCGATCGGCTACGCTTCGCCGTTCGGCAAACGCCGAATGACGACGGAAGCGTTGTGGCCCCCGAATCCGAAACTGTTGCTCATCGCGTAATCGATTCGGCGCTCGCGGGGCTGATTCGGAGTGTAGTCCAAATCACAGGCTGGGTCGGGCGTCTCAAGATTGATCGTGGGTGGTACGACACCGGATTGGATCGCCTTGGCGGACAACACTAACTCGATTCCGCCGCTCGCACCAAGAGAATGTCCCAACTCACTCTTCGTGCTAGAGATGCTAACCGTCTTCGCGTCCTCGCCAAACACATCCTTGATGGCAATCGTTTCGGCCTTGTCGCCAAGCGGCGTACTCGTCCCGTGAGCGTTGATGTAGTCAATGGCATCTGGGCCGAGAGAGGCGTCTCGCAGGGCTCCGGTCATCGCGTATGCCGCGCCTGTACCGTGTTCATCTGGCTGAGTGATGTGTCCGGCATCGCCGCTCGCTCCATACCCGATCACTTCTGCGTAGATATTCGCGCCCCGTGCCTTAGCGTGCTCAAGCTCCTCGAAGACCAGCAGTCCCGCACCTTCGCTGAACACAAAACCATCACGATCCAGGTCAAATGGGCGACTCGCGCGAGTGGGATCGTCATTGCGTGACGACAGAGCGCGAATGTTTGTGAACGCGCTCAATCCCATTCGCGTCATCGCGGCCTCGGTACCGCCCGTGATCATCACATCTGCGTCGTCGTACTGAATCGTTTTAAGCGCGTCGCCGATCGCATTGGTCGCACTTGCGCATGCGGTCGCCACTGTATAGTTCGGGCCGCGTAGGCCGTATTCAATCGAGAGATGCCCACCCGCGGCGTTAAGCATCATCTTAGGGACCGTCATCGCAGAAACTCGTGAGGGCCCTTTTTCAAAGAGCTTGAACATCTGAGTTTCGATTTCGCCCAGACCACCGATTCCGGAACCGAGAATCACTCCGCAGCGAAACGGTTCTTCCATCTTGAAATCAAGACCGGAGTCGCGGATGGCCTGCGTGCCAGCAACCATCGCGAACTGTGTAAACCGATCGATGCGCTTGATCTCTTTTGGCGCAATAAATTCGCTGGGATCCCAGTCGTGGATGTCTCCACCGAACTTGATCTTAAACTCGTCGGTGTCGAAGCCGCGCAGTGGATGAATTCCACTTTCGCCAGCCAAGATGCGATCCCAAAGATCGTCAACTTGGCAGCTCAGCGATGTAACGACACCGAGACCGGTTACGACGACTCGTCGTTTCATCTCGTGTTACTGCTTCGCCGTTAGGAGTCTTGGGACTTTTCGATGAAGTCGATCGCTTGACCAACCGTCTGGATTTTTTCAGCCGCATCGTCGGGAATGTTGATGTCGAATTCTTCTTCCAGCTCCATCACAAGTTCGACCGTGTCGAGCGAGTCGGCACCAAGGTCGTTCACGAATGAAGTTTCTGGACTGATCTTTTCCTTGTCAACACCAAGTTGTTCAGCGACGATGTCAATCACGCGTTCAGGGACAGATGCCACCTTCGCGGTCCTCCTAATTTATTGAAAGTTAAGAGCCATCGCTGGCTCGCACTACGCTCGATGGTTATTCCGGTTATCTAAGTGCTTCTTCGAGAATCAAGCCTCACAAGATAGAGGATTCTCATAAGACAGGTCAAGGTAGGTGTGCCCAAGCCCAATCCACACCTTACCCGGTCATTCCTCCATCGACGGTAAGAACAGCACCCGTCGTGTAGGAAGCCGCTGGGCTGGCTAAAAACAGTACAGCGTTTGCGACTTCTTGGGGCGTTCCCATCCGTTTTGCAGGGATTTTGGCTTTGATTTCGTTACGAAATGCATCGCCATATTTCTCTTCGAGTACCTTGGTCATCTCGGTCGCGATGAAGCCGGGCGCGACGGCGTTGACCGTAACTTTTCGACCGGCCAGCTCACGGCTGAGGCTGCGCGTCATACCAATGAGCCCGGCTTTGGAAGCCGAGTAGTTCGTCTGACCTTGGTTTCCGATCAAGCCGGAGACGCTCGATATATTAATGATTCGACCGCTGCGGGCGCGCATCATGATTCGCGACGCGGCGCGGGCGAACAGGAACGCGCCGCGGAGATTCGTGCTGATCACGTCGTCCCATTCTTCGTCGGCCATTCGCGGCAGGAGGTTGTCGCGGGTGATGCCAGCATTGTTTACGAGGATGTCGAGTGTGCCCCATTTCTCGACCACGTCATCGACCAGTTTGTCGACGCTCTCGCGATCCGTAACATCACAGCTGAAAGCAGCGGCCTCGCCACCGGCATCCTCGATCGCCTTTACGGTTTCCGCAAGCTTATCGGCATTGCGGGCAACGCACGCGACTTTCGCTCCGTTCGCCGCGAGCTCGGTCGCCATCGTTTGGCCAAGCCCCTGGGAAGCGCCTGTTACGATCGCGACTTTCCCCGAAAGGTCGACGGTCATCGGCCGGGTGGGTTGATCGGACATGTTGCTATTTACCTTTCATTCTTCTCGCTTGGTGTAGCGTAAGGCGGTGACACCAAAATATGACGCTAGACCGTGACACCTTCGCACGCTGTCTTACGGTTGATGCGTTTCATGAGGCCTCGTAATACGCGCCCCGGACCTACTTCATAAAACAAATCGAAGCCTTCACCGAGCAAATGACGCATCGAATCTTCCCACCGCACGGGCGATACGACTTGTTGCACCAACAGCGACCGAATCTCTTCCGGATCATTGTGCGGTTGTGCATCGACGTTTGAGATCACGGGGATTCTCGGAGCAGAAACTGTGGCGACAGCCAGCGCTTCAGTGAGTTGTTCGACGGCCGATTGCATGATTGGTGTGTGGAATGCGCCGGCAACCGCCAGCGGTATTGCTTTCATCGCGCCGGCTTCAACGGCTAACTCGGCGACACGATCACAAGCGTCTTGATTCCCGGATACCACGATGTTTCCGGGACACAAATAATTGGCGATCTGTAAGATGCCATCGCCTCGTGCTTCGTCACAAACTTTTTCGATCGCGTCTGGCTCCATTCCAAGCAGGCTTACCATTCCGCTCGTCGTCGCGTCAGCGGCTGCTTGCATGGCTTCGCCTCGCGTCTTCACGACGCGCAGCCCAGATTCAAAATCTAATGCTCCGGCAAAGACAAGCGATGTGTACTCGCCGAGACTTAGGCCCGCCGTAGCCGCAACCGAATCGACTACGTCACGGGATGCCTCTTTCAGAAGTTCGAGCCCAGCCAGTCCACATACGAATAGCGCAGGCTGGCTGTACACCGTCGAGTCCAGTCTTTCAGCTGGCCCATCGAAGCAAAGCGCTGCCAAGTCGTATCCGAGGATGTCTTTCGCGCAATCAAACAGTTCGCGAGCGGCTGGAAGCTTGTCGCAAGCTTCCCGTCCCATCCCGACAGACTGAGCACCTTGGCCTGGGAAGAGGAACGCGACCTTACTCAAGACGCGGCCTCATCCGACTCGACCACGGTTCGGCCCATGTAATAGCCGCAAGTTGGGCAAATGACATGAGTGGGCAGCGCACCACTGCATTTTGGACAGAATGTCAGCTGCTTCGGCTTCAGCGCATCATGCGAGCGACGCTTGCCGGTGCGAGAATTGGAATGCTTTCTCTTTGGAACCGCCATTGGAGTGCCTCTTGGGACTGGCGAATGTAACTGATTCCCTTACGGGATAACGGTTTGGGTGGAAAGCACCTCATCGTAGAAATGGGCGAACATTGTGTCAACCACATCAGCCGATTGGTAGTGTCTTAAAGTTGAGGGGAGACTTTTAGAACCTCGTCGAACAGCTCGTCAAAGCTCCAAACGTGGCTCGTCAGTTTCGCCATTATAGCCGCGCTGGGTCGTTTCTCGCCAGACTTGCCGGGCTTCCGGGTCTGCCAGCAATAGTTGTAGTAGGCCGCGAACATGCCGAATGCCGCTTCGAGGTTCTCCAGTTTCTTTGAGAAGCACAGCGTCAGCCGGTTCAACCGCTTCATGAAGACACGTTGCGTGCCGTTCAGTCGCTCGACGTGGCTGGTGCATATCGTTCGTAGCGAGCGACGGTCTATGCCGCGTATGCCTTCCCGCTTCGTGCCGACCATTTCGGACGGTGTGTAGTTCATGCTGGCGTTGCGGTACTCTTTGATTATCGTTCCGTATTTGGCGTAGGGGCCAAAAGCCAGATCGACGGCCTCGGGATATCCAGCCCAACCGTCTGTCGAGATTTGAACGATGGCTCGGTATCCGCCTTTCGCGAAAGCGTGCGCGTCACTGGTGTGTGGAGCTGGCTTGGCCAGTCGCTTGGACACGTCCGAGAGAAAGCGACGAGCGTTGTCTGCGGATCGCTTCCCGATCAGGAAGCTCGGCATCAACTTGGTTTGTTCATCGATGCACGTCCACAAGTAAACGTCACCAATGTCGTGGCAAGTGGCTTTCTCTTCGATGGTCAACCGAGCTTGCTTCTTTCCCACGAAGGTCCACTGCTCATCGAATTGAAGGTGTGTCAATTTGAGCGTGTGCATTCGGTCATCAAGGAATCGACGGCAAGCCGTCCCGAACAAGACAACCAGTTTGCAAAGTGTGTTGCGGTTAATGCCGGTGGTCCGTTCAGTCGCACGAATTGACATGCCTTCGGTGAGCATCCGCAAGGCGAGCTTAGCTTTATCGACGTTGACTTGCATGTCGCCCAATGGCTTTGGGTGGTAATCCGTGAAGCAAACACCGCAGTCCTTGCACTTCCACCGCTGCTGGCCCTTCCGATCCTTGCCTTTGCTCGTCTTTCTCTTGTGCTGGCATGTTGGGGCTATCATCGAATCTTCCCGTCTCAGGGGCGATTCGCTAGAATGAATGTTGCTAGGGCACTCTGGCGATTCGCCGGTTTGTCTTGACCCGGTTGGTGTTTCAGCACCTTCCGGGTTTTTTCGTCGAATGAGCTTGACACTCGACGCATTTAATATATCATTTTATTCGTCGTGTTCAAGTCTCTATTCGATGTTTTTTTGATATATTTTATCATGGCTAAAAAGAAACGTGGTCGCCCTCCAAAGGATGATTCCGAGAAGGTAAAACCGGCTTTCATGTTGAACCTTACCGATGCGGAGCATGAACTGGTCAAGCGTGCCGTTGGTGATGGCAAGGTGTCGACGTGGGCGCGCAAGATCATCATTGAAGCTGCGAAGCGCAAGGTGAAACGCTAAGCGGAGAGAAGGGGAATCGAACCCAGTCCTGGTGTGGACTCCCTAGCGTCGCTTATAAGGCGAATGCAGTGCCAAACTGCGGGCTGCTCTCCGGGTAACATAGACACAAGCGGAGGCAGTCGTCTGTTAGGACGCGATTTATTCTTTGAGGTTCGCCACGACTTTCAGGACACTATAAAGATACTTACCCGGCAAGCGGCCTGCTGCAATGACAGACTTGGCAGCAACGACACGAAGCCAGTTGCACTTAACCACGCTGGGCTCTGTGAGCGTAGTATACTGATGACCGTTTCTGTCCCAGGGTATTTGGACGTACTCTGACGGAATCCTATTCGGATCAAACTTGGTCGAGATTGCCGCTACGACGATATCTCCGTCAGGATCAATCTCTTCAGACGTGGTCAGTATGACGGCCCTGCGGTTCTTCGGGTTCTTGCCATTGGGATCAAGGATATTGACGCGAACGATGTCGCCTTGCTTTGGCATGATTACCCCTTGACCCGATAATCAATCCTCTTCGGCGTACCATTCATCGGGGGCTGGGTGCTGCTTTGCAAGTTCTTTGAGCGCAGCATTGTCAAGACTTACCGCTGCGATCTTATCGTCGATCGATGCCTTCGATCGTTCTATCACTTCCATATTTAGAATGAATACACCGCGAGGCTTAAAGTTCCGAGCTTGCTCTGATGTGATCCTGCTGTTTCTTAAATTAGGGAGAATCTTGACACTACTCATCTTCACACTCCTCGTCGTCGATAGCGACCACAGCGAACTGCTGTCGTTGAATTTCTATTCCGTTTGCTAATACGACAAAGTCATAGAGACCAGAATGCTGGATTTTCAGTGACGGAACTGGAATCAAAATGTTGCATGTTGCGTGTCTCTCGGGTATTTCTATTCCCGCACCAACGGCTCTTGCCAACACCTCATCATCTTCGCAATCGCGTACTTCGACGACAACTTCATATCGCCCTTCGGCGTCTGTAAATTGCAAAAATGCTTCGACTGGCTGTGTGTGTCCTGGGAATTCCAAAACTGGGATGTGGTCAATGATATTGATCAGGCTGATGTCGCCAGACCCGGCTTCAATGATTGTTTTTTCGCAGAGAAGAAGGGCCTTGCACGCAGGTTGTGAGACTCCACTTTCCATTTACTTTTGCCACCAGCAATTTTCACGACCGCGCAAAAGAAAAGCCGACTTCCTGGAAAATCGACCGCCATACTCCCTATTGCGGGATCGTCCTACGTTCCCCGGCATCCTTGCCTGTAGCTATTGACTAACGAATCGTAGTGACTTGTATTTACAACGTCAATACGCGCCTTGGCATCTTAACCGACTGTGAGAAAACGCCTTAACGCTTATTGCAGTATAGCACTGTCTTTTCGCAAACGCAATCATGCTATGCACTTGAGGCACTACAATATCGGCGTTTCGTGAATAATAGTTGATCCTAAAATCATCTTTCTGGTTCGGGTATTGTCGAGAAAATCTCGAAGAGCGTCGTTAGTCACCAGCGAACCGGATTGAGTTTAAGATCAACGTCCGTTCCGTCGTGCTACACTGCCCCCATGCCCAGCAGGTGCGCGACACCAAGTACCCGCTGTACTTCGCCTCTGGCTATTCTTAAGGAGTTGAGAAAAATGGAGCGGACAGGAAGAATACTAATCGGTGGCGGCAAGGTATTAGCAGGTGGATGTCAAGTCGCAATGGGTGTCACGACAGCATTGGGTGGTGGTATGCTCGGAACTCTGTTGTTCGCTCATGGCCTGCGAGGCGTGGCAGTCGGTTATGGAGGCACAAAGGCGCAAGAGGGGCTCGACCGCGCGCGCGAAGGATTTCAAGATATTGTCTCCAGATAGCCGCCACTTCACTAGAGTTGTGCGATTATCGCCTTCGTTCAGAAACCGCCTGCCGCGCCCCTCAAGATTAAGACACTACCAGCCGATTGGCTCTGCCGTCGCGTAGGACCCCAGGATTTCCAAGCGGACCGTCTTCTTAGCGAGTAACCGCAATGCTCGCTCAATCTTGGCGTCGGTTTGGTGCCCTTCCATTTCGATAAAAAACACGTATTCGCTGTTGCCGCCCGCCATCGGAAAGGACTCGATCCATGTCATATTCAACATTTCTCGTTTGAAAATCGCCATAACATCAGATAGAGAACCGGGCTGATGGGGGATCTCGAACATGACGGCTGTCTTATCATTGCCCGTCCTCGGAGCAACATCTCCCCCGATTACGGCGAACCGAGTTACATTGTGCTGATTGTCCTCGATGTTTTCCGCGACGAGATCAAGCCCATAGTTCGTGGCGGCCAATCGGCTAGCGACCGCTGCCGCGCCTGGCTTTTCAGCAGCAAGTTGCGCCGCGGTCGCAGTGCTAGTCATTTCGACAGTACTCGCCGCTGGGAGGTGTTTCGCCAGCCAGTCGCGACACTGGGACAGCGCTTGCGGTTTGCTGTAGACCTCCTTTATTTCGTCGCGAGGGCATTTCGCCAACAGATTGTGGTGAATTCGCAACTGGACTTCGCCACAGATACGGACGGGCATCCGAGCAAACATGCCGAGCGTATCGACCACTCGACCGTCCGTCGAATTCTCCAACGGAACGACGCCAAAATCCGCGTGCCCCCGATTTAATTCCTCGAAGACAGCCGCAATCGTAGCGACCGGAGCCAGATCGGCGCTGGACCCAAATCGCTCAATCGTGGCTAGGTAGCTGTAGCTATACAGTGGCCCGAGATAAGCGACGCGTTCGGGCTTGTTCAATGCACGACAGGCGCTCGTTAGTTCTCGAAAGGTCGCACGAAGTGCTTCTTCGGCGAGCGGTCCCTGACCCGATTCAATCACACTATCTAGCAGTAACTCGTCGTTTCGCGCCACAACCGCGTTTCCATCCGTCAGGCTAGTGACTTCGCCCACGAATTTCGCTCGTTGGTTCATTTGTTTGACGAGTTCACGATCAATGCGGCTGATCTCCTTGGTGAGCTGCACGCGAGTTAGTGCCTTCGTAGATCGCTTTTTGGCCATTTACGCAAACCTTGTTGAGCTATCGCATTTCCGGAATTCGCGAGCCTCGCGACGGATACTGCCCACCTTGTAACGACGGTGTACCATCGTGTCAATTTGTCCCCGGCATCGTGTATGACCTTGCAGCTTGCCGAGAATTGCGGTTGATGTTAGTCCGATGCCAAAATGGCAGGCAGGTAGCCGCTTTCGCGTATTCAATTATTCTTCAACGAGTTGTAAGTCTCTTTTATTTATGCATTTACGTGTGTTTCGGGGAGTGCGATCTGCGGCTGGCACGGTCTTTGCTTTTAGAACTCGAACCGTTCCCACACTTGCCGGGAATGAGAAGCCTAAGACACGAACTGGAACACAAAAGATCGCTTGCCAATTCTCGCGACGGTCACTGAATAATGGGCACGGAACTTCAAGACAAAGGAGCAACTCATGGCTCAAGGCGAAAAAATCATCGGCATTGATCTCGGCACGACCAATTCAGTGGTTGCCGTGATGGAAGGTACGGAGGCGAAAGTCATTCCCAATGCAGAAGGGAATCGACTCACTCCGAGCGTTGTTGCGTTCACCGATAAGGGCGAAACGCTAGTTGGCGAGCCAGCTCGCCGTCAGGCCGTTACGAACCCAACGAGGACGGTCTACTCAATTAAGCGGTTTATGGGACGAAGGCACGACGAGGTTGCTAGCGAAGAGAAGATGGTGCCCTATAAAGTCGTCGGCGGACCGACCGACTATGTAAAAGTTGGCATCGGCGACAAAGAACACACACCACAAGAAATCTCCGCGACGACTCTTCGTAAACTCAAGGAAGCTGCCGAATCGTATCTCGGTCACAAGGTCAACAAGGCCGTCATCACTGTGCCTGCGTATTTCAACGACGCTCAGCGGCAAGCGACGAAAGATGCAGGCCAGATCGCGGGCTTGGAAGTGGCTCGTATCATCAACGAACCGACCGCGGCCGCGATGGCCTATGGATTGGACAAGACGAAAGACGAACAGATCGTCGTCTTCGATCTTGGCGGTGGGACGTTCGACGTATCGGTGTTGGCCGTCGCGGACGCTGGCGATGTTGACGAGGACGGTAACGGTGGCGGTCGCGTGTTTCAAGTGATCAGCACCAGCGGCGACACGCATCTCGGTGGCGATGACTTTGACGAAGCGTTGATCCACCACGTAGCGGACGAATTCCAAAAGGAGCAGGGAATCGATCTGCGAAAAGATACGATGGCGCTTCAGCGTCTTCAGGAAGCTTGCGAGAAGGCGAAACGAGAGCTGAGCAGCTTGCCACAGACGGACGTCAATTTGCCGTTCATCACGGCCGATGCGTCTGGTCCGAGGCATCTTCAATTAACGATCACGCGAGCGACGTTCGAGGAATTGACCGACTCGCTCTTCGAGCGTTGCAAGAGGCCACTTGAGCAAGCGTTGAAGGACGCCAAGCTCTCGCCGAGCGACATCGATGAAGTCGTCCTTGTTGGCGGCTCGACTCGCATCCCGAAAGTTCAAGAGTTGGTGAAGCAATTCTTTGGCAAAGATCCTCACAAGGGCGTCAATCCCGACGAAGTCGTCGCAGTTGGTGCAGCCATTCAAGGCAGTGTCTTGGCCGGCGATCGCAAAGACGTCTTGTTATTGGACGTGACTCCCCTGACGTTGGGCATTGAGACGGAAGGCCGTGTTATGACGGCGTTGGTAGAACGCAACACGACGATTCCGGCGGAAAAGAAAAAGGTCTTTAGCACGGCGGCCGACAATCAGACCGGTGTGACTGTGAAAGTCTTCCAGGGCGAACGAGCGATGGCGGAAGATAACCGCGTTCTCGGCGAGTTTACGCTCGAAGGAATTCCGCCAGCTCCTCGTGGCATGCCGCAGATTGAAGTCAAATTTGATATCGACCAGAACGGTATTCTCAATGTCTCTGCCAAAGACCTTGGCACGAACAAAGAAGCATCGGTGCGGATCGAGCAGTCGTCTGGCCTGTCAGACAGCGAGATCGCAAGTATGCAAGAAGACGCTGAAAGCCACGCAGAAGAAGATAAGCGGAAAGTCGAGCTTGCAAGCCTGCGCAATCAAGGCGATCAGTTGTGTTATCAGCTCGAGAAGTTGATTAAGGAGCAGGGCGACAAGCTTCAAGAGTCAGATAAGGCACCGCTTGAGCAGGCAATTGAAAAGGTTCGAGAGAAGTCGAAGGAAGACGATGTCGATGCAATCAAATCGGCCGTCGATGAGCTTGAGCAAGCTTCGCATGCTTTCAGTAAAACGATTTACGAGAACGCCGAGGCCAGTGCGGAAGAGGGCGGTGTGGAGGCAGACGCTTCCGAAGCTGAAGCCGATGCTGGTGATGATGATGCAATTGACGCCGAGTTTGAAGTAAAAGACGCATAATTCGGCGGCAGCAAGCGTCCGGATATCTAGCTGTCATGGCGGCAGCGCAGAACGAGTTCGTCTGCGCTGTGGCTGCGCGCTGGCAACGACCGAAAGGAGAATCGCGATGACATTTCGATTCGATAAGCTAACGATCAAGGCGCAAGAGGCAGTGGCCTCAGCCCAGAATCTAGCAACTGAAAGTGGTCATCCGGAAGTCGACTCACTTCATCTCTTGAGCGCGTTGCTCCGCGAATCCGACGGAGTTGTTCGTCCGATCTTCAACAAGATCGGTACCAATCTTGATCAGTTGAGCGGGATGGTTGAAGCCGAGCTGTCGCGACTTCCGAAGGCATCGGGCGGTTCGCAGCCGCAAGTCAATGAGGGGTTACGTGAAGTGCTCGAAGCGAGCGCTCGCGATGCCGGTACGATGAAAGATGATTTCGTTTCGACCGAGCATCTGCTTGTTGCTTTAACCCAAGGGAAAAGCAAAGCAAGACAACTCCTCGAATTGAACGGAATTCGCGACGCGGATATTCTCTCGGCTCTGCAAACGGTTCGCGGAACGAGCCGCGTGACCGATCAGAATCCAGAGGACAAATATCAGGCTCTGCAACGTTACGGTATCGACCTTGTCGACGCGGCCAACGTCGGAAAGCTCGATCCAGTTATCGGGCGCGATAACGAGATTCGTCGTGTTGTACAAGTCTTGTCGCGGCGAACGAAGAACAATCCAGTCCTGATCGGTGAACCGGGTGTGGGCAAGACCGCGATCGCAGAAGGCTTAGCCCTACGTATTGTTCAAGGTGACGTGCCGCAAAGCTTGAAGAATAAACGCGTGATCGCGCTCGATATGGGAGCGTTGATCGCTGGCACGAAATTTCGCGGCGAGTTTGAAGATCGCTTGAAGGCGGTGCTGCGTGAGGTCCAAGATGCGGGTGGAAACGTCGTGTTGTTCATTGACGAGTTGCATACCGTCGTTGGCGCTGGGGCAGCGGAGGGGGCGGCGGATGCGGCGAACCTATTAAAGCCGGCTTTGGCTCGAGGCGAACTTCGTTGTATTGGAGCCACGACTTTCGACGAGTTCCGCCAACATGTCGAGAAAGACAAAGCGTTGGAGCGACGCTTCCAACCTGTATTTGTTGGTGAACCAACCGTCGAGGACACGATCACGATTCTTCGCGGTCTCAAGTCTCGCTACGAAGGGCATCACGGCGTGAAGATCAAAGATTCAGCGCTTGTATCCGCCGCGCGACTATCGCAGCGTTACATCACAGATCGCTTCCTGCCCGACAAGGCCATCGACTTGGTTGACGAAGCCGCGAGCCGCGTTGCGATGGAATTGGAGAGCGTGCCCACGGACATTGATGAAGTTCAACGGCGCCTGCGACAGTTGGAGCTTGCCGCGCGACAACTTGCAGAAGAGACAGATGAGACCGCGCAGGATCGGCTTGCGGACATCGAAGACGAAATGGAGTCACTCAGCCACAAGCTGGCAAGTTTACGCGAGCAATGGGAAGCCGAGAAATTGGGGGTTGGCGACATACAGCAAGTGCGTCAGGAGGCTGAGCGAGTCGAGCTGGAATACACGCAGCTGGATGCAGCCATCAAGGATAAGCAGTCTGGTGGAAGACCGGTTGGCGAAGAGGAGTACCAACGCCTGTACGAATTAGATGTGCAGCGCCGGCAACTGGCCGATCGAATCGAGGCGGAAGGAGATGCTCCCGCAGCCCATTCCTCGGAGCGTCGTTTGCTTCGCCAAGAAGTGACTGATGACGAGATTGCGGAAGTAGTAAGTGCCTGGACGGGAATTCCCGTGACGAGGATGCTTGAGACAGAACGGGCAAAGTTGCTCGTCATGGAAGAACGGTTGCATCAGCGTGTCGTGGGCCAAAACGAAGCTGTCGGAGCCGTATCCAATGCCGTTCGACGCAGTCGCAGCGGATTGCAAGATCCGAATCGCCCAACCGGTTCGTTCATCTTCCTCGGCCCAACAGGCGTCGGCAAGACCGAGCTGTGCAAGGCGCTGGCTGAGATTATGTTCGACGACGAGCATGCCATGGTGCGGCTCGACATGAGCGAGTTTATGGAAAAACACACGGTCAGTCGATTGATCGGCGCGCCTCCAGGCTACGTTGGCTACGAGGAAGGTGGAAAGCTAACCGAAGCAGTCCGCCGCCGTCCGTATTCAGTTGTGTTGCTCGACGAGATCGAGAAGGCTCATCGCGACGTCTTCAATATTCTATTGCAGGTCTTGGACGACGGACGCTTAACTGACAACCACGGCCACACGATCGACTTTACCAACACGATTATCGTGATGACGAGTAACATCGGCAGCCAGTTGATCCAACAGATCGCAGATGAAGGTGGCGACGAGCAGGAAATGCGAGCCTCGGTCAAAGAGTCACTGCAAGCGAGATTTCTCCCTGAGTTTCTAAATCGCATCGACGAGACGATCGTGTTTCATCCACTGGATCGTTCCCAAATTCGGACCATTGTCGAGATTCAGACACGAAATCTGGCGAAGCAGTTAGAACAGCGAGGTATCACCTTGCAAGTAACAGAATCTGCACAAAACCTGATCGCGAGCGAAGGCTACGAGCCCAGCTACGGGGCACGACCGCTGAAGCGAGTGATCCAGCAGCGGCTACAAAATCCGCTCGCCACGGAGATACTCAAGGGCAACGTCTGCGAAGGTGGAACTTTGACGATCGATGTCCAGAATGGCGAGTTCGTCTTTGAAATGGCGGATGCGATCGAAACGGTGATCGAAACTGAGTCAGTCAGCTAGATGTAACGGGCAACACGACGCAGGAGTTCTGTATCCGGATTCGCAAGAATTCGAGGCTCAGATCGCGAGGGCTGAAGCCTTGCGACTTTAGCTATGATATTTCTCCCAACCTCGTCGTCGTCTCAAATCGTATGGTGCGTTACAGATCTTCTACTTTCTCTGCGCCCGCCGAAGTTCCAAGCGATCCCCATACTCCGTACGGGCTCGCGACCGGCCCACCTGCTAATTGTTCAGTGGTGACAGGCGGGTGAGATGCGTCGCCAGCGTCGATCGTTTCGGATAGGTAGCGAACGGATCCATCGACCATCAAGAACTGCGCTCCGCCGGGATGAAGGCTGCCGGCTGAGTAGATGCCATCCACCGCTTGGAATCCGCCGACCGCACAGCTGGGGCTGTTCGGCGGCAACACGGTATTGATGAGGCTGAACCCAGCTGCCCCGTCCGCCCAGCGACTGCCACGGCCAAGCTCACCTAAAGGCACATCGTTGGCGTAGGACTGTCGCTTGGAACTTTCACGCACAGCAAGACAAAGGCGTGGATCGGTCAAAATGCCTGACGACTGATGCGCCGCGAATTGGCCCACGAGCGACCGTTTTGCGGGAGTTCCAAATTCTCCCATCGCAATCGTATTGCTGGTACCGTCGGAAATATCTTTGAATTTCGATGTCATGCGGCACGCGAATGCACCGCGCAATTTCACCGGTTCGTGAAGGTGTTCGACCATGTCGCCGACACAGAATGTGTAGTTCGTTTGCCCGAAGTCAGTCCGTTCGCTATCGGCACTGGGACATCGCAATGCTCCAATCTCGGTACTCCACGGTGTGTATTTCACGATCCAAGGAGCAGGCCCCATCGCTGGGTACATCACGCCATCAAATTCGGTAGGTTTCGAAATCTGTTCCCAAAGCGGCTGTTGTTCCATAAACGGTAGCAGAGCGACCAGTCCGCTGAGCCGATTGGCGTTGCCGCGTGTTGACGTCGTTCCGTGACCGCTACCACCCATCGCTGCAGGAAAATGACGGTGAGCGTCGTGATAGCTGTGCAAACTTATGCCAAGTTGCTTCAGGTTGTTACTGCATGACATGCGCCGCGCGGCTTCTCGTGATGACCGAGTGGCGGGCAGCAACAGTGCCACCAGAAGCCCAATGATTGCGAGCACGGCGAGCAATTCTACCAGCGTGAATCCTGATCTAGACGCGTCTCCGTAGGCACGATGTTGTGTACTCATGCAAGAGTCTCCCCATCAGTGATTCGACACCTCACCATTGTACTGTTCAATCCGATTCGACGCACGGTTGCGCGACCAGGTCTCGTAAAGGACTAGTGGGATAATCCAGCTGAGCCAAGCATTCAATCGATAGAACCAGTCGGATTCCAGTTGCATCACAATTACCGCTCCGGCAACCAATCGCAAGAGTAGCGGCGATGCCAGCAGCAGGAAACAACGAGTTGCCCATCGTTGATGTTCGTCAATTCTGCGATTTCGCACACAGTACAGTGCGGCAGTAGCGCATAGGGCTGTTCCAACGGCGAGCGACGCGAACCCACACGCCGCGATCGGTCCCGCAAAGGCCCGTCGTGCCATCACCAATCCGCTTGGAACGACAACCACAAGCACGATCAACATCTGCGACCGCCCCACAATTCGATGAACGTGGAGATACCGCAAGCGTCCGCCGGTCAGCATCAGAAATGCACCGAGCATAACCGCCACCGGCCCACTGACAATGTGCGCGTAAAACGCCGCGCGATAGACGCCAACAAACGACGGACGTCGCCCGCTAAGAAACACAGACGATTCAAAATCCGGCGGGAAATACCATCGATATTCGAGCAGGATCGTGAACAGCACTTTGGCAAACAACACCGCAGTTACAATCGCAGCAATCGCGCGGAGCTTGCTCAACCGATTCGAACTATCGATCGCGGGCACAGTGATACGGAGAATTCCCGCCTCCAACAGTGTTTTTGCCGCTCACAACTTTGGTCACAACTGCTCATAGTAACCGATCGGCAGAAGAAAGATCATCGCGCCTCACACTCGACAATGCTAACATTCTCGCACAAATCAATATTCGCGATTAAAACGCCACGATTCATTCACCGCATCGGCAAGTCGACCACTTCGGCTTCGCCTAGCGGGCACTGAAGAATCGTCCCTGGCTTGCTGCTGCCTTGCCTGACAAAAGCAAGAGCCAGCGGCGCTTCGAGTCGGGGCGAGAAGCAGGACGACGTGATCTCGGCCACTTGCTTGCCGTCGACCGCGATACCCGTTCCTGGTGGCGGAACGGTTTCGCCAGAGAACTTTAGTCCAAGCAGTCGTCGGTTGACGTGGCCTAAGGCATCGATTCGAGCGACTGTCTCTTGGCCGAGGTAGCAACCCTTTGTAAAACTGATCGCCAGTTCGTCACGGGCTAGTTCTTGGGGCAAATTGTCGACGGTTACGTCTTGCCCGTAGATCGGAATTCCCATTTCGATCCGCGCCACATTGACTGCTTCCTGGTCGCATTCAATGGCATCGGTCTGGCGGAGCCACGCAACGATGCTAGATCGGTGCGATAAATCACAGCAGAGGAAGAAACACTCCGGAGATGTATAGGGCAGACAACGCAGCTGTACTTGGACGTGGGCAATTGTTCCATCCGAGATCCCGATTCGCGAGTCTGGCATCGAACCGACGAAGTGCGACGCAAGTAAGCCACTCGCTTGAGACCCGCTCACTAGAACCTCTGCCCAGTCGTTCGTTCTGTCGACGAGCTTGACGTCCTCGCGAATGACATAACGATCCAATGCCGGAATGATCTCGCCGGCGAGTCCAGGAGCAGTGTCGATGACCAGTGAAGCTTCGCGACAGAAGACATTCACATAGCCGGTTGTCTTGCCTTGGACATTGGTCAAAAATGCTTCGCTACCGTCGCCCGAGGTGAGTCGGTTGATGTCGTTTGTGCAGAGTCCATGGAGAACTTTCGACCGATCTTCGCCGGTCAGTTCGATTTGAGTCCGGCCGCTCAGATCGCAGTATCCCATTCCATCGCGCAGCGCTCCACATTGAGATGCAAGGTCTGACATCGTGTCGTTGGCTTCCTGCGCGGCTATTCTGCCGGCGTGGCTAGAAATGCGTGTTGGGCGTTGCCGAGCAGGATGCATGAGTCGAATTGGCGGCTGAGACGTTCCAGCTGCTCGTTACTTTCGACATGTCCAACGCCAAGGTCTTCGACAACCTCTTCGTCCAAATCACTGAGCAAGAACACTTGATATTGCTGAAGCGCTTCGGCGAGCAAAGCCGCCGGAGTCGCATCAATCGAGCGATCTCGCCGCAACTCGTGCAACAACGACTCATGATTGCGCATTCCCACGAGTCGCTGCAACGCAACGCCCGGACGGCAACGCAAGCTCGTACAGATCGCGATCGATCCATTGTCGTTTACGGCTTGTGAAGCGGCGAACAACGCTCGGCCAAAGTTCTCCCATGTCTGCTGCTCAGCGCCACCTTCGATCGCGGCGATGACAAGGTCGGCTCGTTGCGGCGGCTCGTGGAACCAAGCTGCAACGCAAAGTTCCTGCCCGCGTTTGGCGACCGCACGCGAATCGCCGGCCAGTACATGCAGTAAGCTGTTGCCAGGTCCAGGCGCGACTTGAATCGTAAATTGAACACCCAACGCCCAGGCGGCTTCCTCAGCTTCTTCGCATCGCCGGCGACGATGTGCCGACCAATCGCTCGAACTTGGCGCGCGAAATCGCTTCTGCGTTGCGTCGTCCGCAAATGTCGGGTACAGACCGCCATAAACTCCTCCGTAGCCGAGCGCTTGATCCAATCGAAGCGTGCTGATTGGCAAGACGACGTCGGCATCGCCCAGCGCACGATTGAAGTAAATTGGGTTCCCTTCTTTCGACGCAGCAAGGTACGCCAGCGACTCGCGGTCATGTGAATCGTGATAGCTTACCCTGATGGCGTCACTCAGCGATTGTGGCAGTTCAGCGAGCGGGTCTTCACTTGATTCGCCGGCGCTCGCCGCGAGAACGATTTCTAAGTCACTTGGCAACGCACCGCCTTCGACAAGCGTATGGACGACTCCCGCGACGACTGAAGGCATTTGAGGAATTCCCCGATCAACCGCCAATACAATGCGATCACCAGGAACGGTTGCGTCTTGCAATCGCGGGAAATCTAGCGGATCTGACACGGCTGCGGCGACCGCGGCTGCAGGATCGTCGAGCGGGACTCCACGAGGGCTTGAGAAATCGACGAGAATCGACTCTGCGGGAACATCGATTTGTAAGGTCCCCGAGTCTCCGTACTTCAGCTCGACTGGCATTAGATGCGATCCCTTGTAGACGACGTTGCAAGTGCGAACCATCGACGAACAGACGAGTTGTTCGCGAGAACTCGTCCTGAATCATAGTCATCAAGCGAAAACCTGGTCAAGAACTAGAGCTTTACTTGGCACGCTGCTTTCCGAATAATGCGGCGTTTTCCGCACGACTCATCGATACAACGCAAACAACTTAGTTAGCAAGAATGGTGGCTATGATGTCGGCTTTTCTCCTGATCGCCAAAACTCGCGTGAGGTGGGCCGTGCAAACCAACATGAACGCCGGCTATAGGCCGCCCTACCCAGGACTTACTGCCATCACGACTCTACTTGTCATTTCGACGTTGATTGGCTGTGATCAAGCGCAGACGACGAAACTGGCGGAAATCTCGACGTCGGTTCCAACGATGCCAGAGGAAGATGCAACCAGCCTCCTTCGGAAGATGGAGCGAGCCTACCGCAACGCGGAGAGCTATTCGGATCGTGGCCGAGTGGTCTTGCGATATCGCGAGCGAGGTGACATTCGTAGCGACGAGGCGCCTTTGGCGGTAGCCACTCGGCTGCCCAGCGAACTGCGTGTGGAAGCCTACTACTCGGTAGTCGTGTGCGACGGCGAACGACTGCAGGCGAGAATCTCTGATGACTCTTCGAATGAGATGTCGGGGCAGGTACTGAGTCGCGAGTTGGATGGTGAGTTGACGCTGGAGCAACTCTATGATGACCCGACGCTCCGGGAAGCGATGACAAACGGCATGGGCGGCCAACCGCTGCAACTCGACTTGCTCCACGCGGAAGATCCTTTGAAATCACTTCTTGCCGAAGACGCCGATTGTCGGACACTGGAGCCGGCGCAGTGGGACGGACACGATTGCCATCGGGTCGTCGCGGCGGGAGCGGAGGGAGAGTTTGTATTTTGGATCGACGGGGTGACGCATGTATTACGCCGGCTCGATTATCCCGCCGCCACCTTGCTACCCGAGTTGGCTCAATCTGCGAGCATCCAAGACCTTAGCCTGAGGGTCGAGTTCCGCGATGCGACGTTTGAACCTACGTTGGACGATGCGACTTTTGGATTCGAATTCAATGCCGATGCAAAGCAAGTCCAAGCGTTCGTTCTTCCGCCTCAACCGTTGCCGACAGACTTATTCGGAATTCGTCCGGCGGAGTTTGCTCTCTACGGGTTGCAGGGAAGCAAAATTGGACAAGAATCGTTGCTCGGCAAGACAGCCGTCTTGATCTGGTTTAATGGTCATCCGGCTTGCCGAACCACCCTCAAACAATTGGGTGAGGTCTATGCCACGCGCCGGGACGATGAACGGCTTGCGTTCTATGTGGTGTCGACGGATCCTTCGAGTGTCTCCAATGCGCAGATCGCGGCGACGCTCGCTTCGTGGAAGGTTGACGTGCCATTGCTTCGCGATTCGGACGCTTGTGGTCGTGATCTGCTTGGAATCCCGTGGACTCCAACGATGATCGTGTTCGATGATGAAGGCAACGTGCAGATCTTTGAAGTAGGCGCCAACACCGATCTTGCTCGCGAGTTACCCACGATCCTAGACCGCTTGCGTGACGGAGATGACTTGGCCAACGAGATCTTGGCAGACCAAGAGGATCAGAAGGCGAAGTATGATCAGCTATTGAAAGCGGCGATGGATAGCAGCGACTCGGCGGGCAGTCAGTTGGTGCCGACGAGCGACGATCCAGTCTCTGGCTTACCGAGAGCTGAACTCGAATCGCGCTAACGCGCCTACTCTGGCGCTCCGGCTCGGACGCGCGAACAAAGCTCTGTGAGTTCGTCGATCGATCGCAGTATTTCTGCTTCTGGGGACGAACTTCGGACGTTGAGCTCAAGACGTGTCAGGACGGGCGTCAGATCATCGAAGCCGTAACTTCCAGCTGCGCCCCTGAGTTGATGCACTGCCGTGCCCAGGGCTTTTAGGTCTTGCGAACCCCAAGCCTCCTGGATCTTAGCGACGCGATTTGGCATTTCGTCGACAAAAATATCGACCAATTCGCCTAGATCCGGGTCGAGCCCTAACGTGGAATAGAGGTATGCCGAAGTTACCGTCAGTTCGCTCATCTGCCTGCCCCTTAGGTAGAAAAGAAATGTGTTGCGAAATCAAGTTGTAGATGGTGACTCGGGAGTCGTCGCCGAAGCGCGATGGACATCGCTCTGCCCCCAATAATAAACATAGGCTAGCATCTGTGCGCTTGCCGACTTTGTCATTCCCATTTTTGTTTTTGCACCCTGACTCTCGGCATATTCGGCACACTCCGCCCAAGTGACATTGTGATACTGGTAAATACAGATAAAGACGTCCGCTCGGTAAAGTGGGGAGAGATGCGGTGACGATGAGGACAAGGATAATTCAGCAAGCAGTTTGCTGAGCCATTGGCCAGTTCTGCGCCCGCAGCAGATGCCGTCAAACGACAGCTGAGATGGGGCAGACCGCAGGGTGAATGGTGGTGTCCAGTTGTTAGCGGTATTCCGGAATTAGGAGCCCTCCCCATGAGATGTCGAACAATTGTGCCCGCGTTGCTAGCGGCTGGCCTGTTCTGTCTGGCTAGTCCCAACGCGAACGCTTTCGAGCTTTTCGATCGCGTGATGATGAACCTTGGTGGCGATGCTGCCATGCAAAAAGGTGGTTGTGATGCCTGCCAAAAAGGCGGAGCAGCACAAAAAGGTGGATGTGGCGCCTCCCAGAAGGGTGGCTGTGGTGCTGCACAAAAAGGTGGATGTGACAGCAAGGGCGGCGCTTGCCAAAAGGGTGGCAAGGGTGCAGCTCAAAAGGGTGGACATAGCCTGTTCAGCCGTGGTGCTTCCCAAAAGGGTGGCGCTTGCCAGAAGGGTAGCTGTGGCGCTGCTCAAAAGGGCGGATGTGACAGCAAGGGCGGCGCTTGCCAAAAGGGTGGCAAGGGTGCAGCTCAAAAGGGTGGACATAGCCTGTTCAGCCGTGGTGCTTCCCAAAAGGGTGGCGCTTGCCAGAAGGGTAGCTGTGGCGCTGCTCAAAAGGGCGGATGTGACAGCAAGGGCGGCGCTTGCCAAAAGGGTGCTGCTCAAAAAGGTGCTACTCAAAAGGGTTGCGATAGCTGCTCGAAGGGCGGACATCACCGCGCTTCGCTGTTCTCGGGCTTGATGAACCGTGGCAGCTGTGGCGATTGTGGTGGCAAGGGTGGTGCCTGCCAAAAGGGTAGCTGTGGCGCGTCCCAAAAGGGTGCCTCGCAAAAAGGTGGATGTGGCGCTTCGCAAAAAAAAGGCGGATGCGGTGCTTCTCAGAAGGGCGACGCTTGCCAAAAGGGTGGTGTCTCGCAGAAGTAGTTAGCTTCGGCATCGCTTCGTCGAACAGGATCCCCGAGGGGGCCGGGCGTGAAGCTGCCGAGAAGAACCAATCCAAAGAGCCCCGCTTTGTAGCCGGGGCTCTTTTTTGTTTCTCGCCGAGATCCGCCCGCTCATTCGATGGGAATTAGTTCGGGCGCATGATCCAGCTTGGTTTCCGACTGGCCCGCTCATAACGATCTTGCCAGGTCGAACTGCCGTCGTCCGCGACGATTGATGTCGCTACGCCCGGTGAAAAGACGGGACGCCGTCCTCCAATAAAATCGTCCCAGTACTGCAACCCATGTGCGTAGTCGTCCACTTCGCCGCTCGGCCAACGAACTTGAATCAGCAAGTTCGGATGTGGGTACGGTTTTGCGATTGGTTCGATCCTGTATTTCTCGATCACTTCCCAATCGACGTCGTGACCCAGGCCCGGTGTCTCGGGGATCTTGCAAAGACCTCCTTGGACCGTGATGGGGTCGACCAACAATTGGTGACGATACAAGTTGTGACAATTCACAGCCGGCCATCTCGCGTGGGACGACGCCGCTGCGAAATGAAGCGCCCAAGCGGCTGTGATGCCGGTTCCAACGAGCTGCAGCCAAAACACCTTGTTGGCTTCCGCGATGATGTTTGCTTCGTGGAGGACCTGCGACGCTCCACCACACACAACGAATCCGTCACAAACGTCTTCCGTTAACGCCGTCATCAGTGGCGGGTTGCCAACGTGCATTGCGATCGGAATGCATGTTTGCGCTCGCAGATACTTATTCCCAGCGACATCTCCCTGAGGAATCGGCGATTCGTAGATCTTTAAGTGCTTGTATTTTTCCATCTCGCGCATCACGCGGACAGCGTGAGCGGAGTCGTTCAGCATGGTGTTGAAGTCCAGATCGATCTCGAAATGATCAGGGACTTCTGCCGTCACGGTTCGCAATTGTTCGTCGAGATCGAACCACGGCCGAGCCTTGAACTTGTAGCTCGTGTAGCCCGCGGCAATCGCGTCCTTGCATTCCAGCGCCCAATCGTCGGGCGACATATCAATGGACCACCACGACACGAATGCATCGTCTCGCATTTTGCGTCCAAACAGATGCCAGATCGGCACGTCTATCGATCGCGCAACAGCGTCAAATAACGCCATCTGCAACCCAGCGCCAATTGAATCATCCCACATCACTTCCGTGGCGACTTTGCCCATGGCATGATTCACGGATTCGTCAGTGACTTCGCCCCATGTGTAGAAACACATCGTCTCGCCGACGCCTGTGACACCGTTCTCCAGCGTCACTTTGCAAAGTTCGAAAATCGTCCAGTGAGGCAGTTCGCGAATCATGTTCCGCGCAGGAACTTCGCGATACGGTACATCGACCCAAATGCGTTCAATGTCTCTTATGGTCAGGTTCACCGTTACATGTCCTGTCTTGCGTTGCGTGCTGGTCAGTCCAGTGAGGGTTTATAGTGTTCAAGCTCTTTGCGTAGTCGACGAGCGATCGTATCGGCGGCGTTGCGGTCGAGGCACATTGGATTAATCACGAGCTTCGCTTCGGCGAGCTTGCCGTGTCCGACATAGATCGGAGGCGAGCCCTTTCTCAACCCGCGACAAATCTCAAGTGCATCCGCAGCCGAGAGTGTGATCTCAAGTATCGGAGTGCGCTCTTCACCCGCAGAGTCGATCAACTCGCATCGCACCGTTGGCCCTTCGACGGCTTCTACAATTAGCTGCAAGTTCCCACGGTGCGAATCATTCTTCGCCTTCGGATCTTCGCTCGCAAAGATCGCCAAAGCAGTGATTAACGCAACGATCTCTTCCTTCGAAACTTTCATCGATCGACCGATGCCGTGCCGCGGCATCCCCTTGATTTTGCGTCGGTCGATAAAATCGGGTGGCGGTTCCCACAGCTCCCAATGATCATCCATGTCGAGCATCTGAAGAGCCGCCGAAGCGATCAGATCTTTCGATCCGCAAAGCAAGCCCGACGATTGAGGCCCGTGGATCGCTTTACCTCCGCTGAATGCTACGAGATCGGCATTCGTCATGGAGGGGAGCATGAGATTTGCGCGGGGCGGCAACTGTCCAGCCGCATCGACCAGTACGGGCAACTTGTGGTGGTGAGCTAAGTCGACGACCGCTTCAAGTGCAGGTTGTGAATCGGGCGTATAAACGTAGAGGATGCCCGCCGTTCGTTGGTTGAAGGCTGCCTCGTATTCCCAGACCTCGGTGCGTCGGACGCCTGCACCAGAGACGATCTCGTTGAAGCCGACTTCGACTAACTTGGCCCCGGCAACTCGAACCGCGTGGTCGTAGCCGCTACGTTGTTCTCTCGCCACGACGAACTCGTTTGGAAAGGCTTCTGTGTTCGGCAGCTGTTCCATGCGCGACAAATCGTACCGGGCCAGTATCGCGGCAGTTCCAAGCGTTAACGATGCGGCGGCACCGCTTGTCACCAGGCCGGCTTCGGCACCTGTTACCTGGGCGATCATCTTCGAGGCAGCGGCTTGCAATTGCTCAAGCGGAACCCACTCGCGCGCTGCATCTTGATACGCGTCGAGAACGGTCTCCGACATCGCTGAGCCGCCAAGCCGCGTCACCGTACCGGAGGCGTTAATAATTGTCTGGACGCCCAGGCTATCGTACACGCTCATCGTTGCTGGTCTTGTCGTTGGAGTATCGTCGCATCGCCCACGACGGTCGTGGAGAATGCACCGTTATACTGCGGGAAACAAACGACAAGATAGCCCCACAACGAGGCGTAACGGTGGTGGACCTACAAAACGCCTGAGGAGGCGTTTGCCGTTGGCACATTTCCCCGACGCTGTAATCGGCGAGCGACTACGTGCAGCGCGAGTGCAGCAGGGAGGAAAGCGACCAGGTTCGCAATGGCGTGCAGGCCGAGTAGATAAAGATCTCCGGGCAAGCGATTTAATGTGGATATGCCACAGATCTGAAGTGATTCGGGGATGAAATAGGCGTAGTTCACATTCTGAGCAGGTGACAACAGACTTCGACTTGCGAGCATCACCAAAACGAACAGTGTCGCCGAAACCAACCAAGCCTCGCGCGGATAGTCGCGTTCACGCCAGAACGACCAAAGTAGCAGTGGTAATAAGTAGAGGTGATGTAAACTGGCTAACCAACTCCAAATGTCGACGTCCCTTATATAGGCACTGAACGTGAAGGGAAACGTTCCCGTCGTGTAACCAACGACAAAGTCAATGATCCACAGCGAGTGTAGGACTAAGACGTTGGTTAAGGCAGTCGATTTGAGAAGCTTGGATCGCGTGAAACAGCCAACAGCGGCGAATGCGAGAGACACGTGGCAAAACCAAAGTAGTTGCCACGAGACGCCATGTAACACTTTGACCGCACAGGCGAAAACGAATTGAGCCGCGAGTAACGCGCCGACCAGTTGGAGTACGTCCAGATTTCCCAACCGTCGACCGGTCACTTCCCACCTCCGCCGTTCGCCTTCGCAACTGCTACGTAGTTCCCGAGCGATGTGACGCTCGTCCCATTGACCAAGTTGTAGAACGCAAGTGTTTCTGCCTCTGTGCCAACAATTCCGACTCGTACTCGAATCTCACCATTCTGCGAGTTGTACCAATACGGGGCGAGTGCCCCGACCAGCACTTTGTTCACCGGATCGGACAGACCGGCGTCCGTTGCGACTTGCACCGTTGCCGCGGCAGTATCGGCTTGTGGGTGCGGCGGCAACCTGCTGCCGCGAAACCACTCCGGTTCAATCGCTGCCGGGTACGCGCTGCGACGATTGAGGTCGACCGCGTTGTATAACGCATCAAGGTTTGACTGGAGCGTCACGCGGATCGAATCTTGGATCGAGTATGTCGCTCGACTCGCAGCGACCGTGCCGAGGATCCCCAGTACCAACACGACGATCACCAACTCGACAAGCGTGAAGCCCGCTGCGAGTCTGAATGACTTCTGTCGATAGGAGGTGATTGATCTCATAGCCTTAGACTGAGGCGTTCCAGGCGTTCCCGACATTTCGAACAACCGCTTTAACCGGCACCTCGAAGGCCCGTGTAGAGCCAGTGCGCCGCAGAACCCTACGTCGTAAGAAACGAGTCGTCAACGAACATTCCCCGCCAAGTTGGTAGGACCAAAGGGTATTACTTGCATTCGTCCGCCCAGGTCGTTCTCATAGATCAGCTCGATCTGCACCATCCACTGGAGACCACTTCATGGCGTCACGATGCCTGAGAACTGAATTATTGTGCCTAGCGCTCGTCTTCGTCCCGATTCTAGGAATTGCGGCGGATTCGTCGTCGCTGCTTTCCCAGCTTCGCACGACAAAGGGCATTTGTGTCGTGATGACTTCTGAGGCGAACGACTTGCCTATTCAGCTGACAGCAGGCAGCGAGTTAATTGTGTACGTGCAATCAAGCGACGCCGAAGTAGCTGTGTCGCTGCAAAGAGATGCCGCAAAATGCGGCGAGTTAGGTACGCGAATCTACGTTGAACACGGACCAAGCACGCATATACATCTGGCCGATAATCTGGCCGATGGTGCGATCGTCGTCGGAGAGACGATGACCCCGCAGCTTCGCGCTGAGTTGCTGCGCGTCACGCACCCAGGTGCGAAGATCGTTACGGCGTCCAGCACGCTCATCAATCCTCGGCCAGACGGCGCGGACGATTGGAGCCACCCATATCACGGCCCAGATAACAACCCGCAATCTCAAGACCAGCATTCCCAAGGGCCGTACCTAACTCAGTTCCTCGCTGAACCGTGGTACGTTCCGATGCCTCAAGTTACGGTCGCCTCAGGTGGTCGGCTGTTCAAAGCGTTTGGGCACATAGCTCTCAAAGAGCGAGAATGGCCCTGGCTGAACAAGCTGGTCGCGATTAACGGCTATAACGGCACGCAGCTTTGGCGGCGCGATCTGACGCCCGGCTTCATGATTCACCGGAGTACCATGATCGCGACACCAGAATTACTCTATTTGGGAGATGACGAATCCTGCAAGGTCATCGACGCCGTGACAGGTGACCTGCGAGACGAGATTGAGATTCCGAAGGAAATCGATCCCGATGGCGTTTGGAAATGGATGGCGTTGCACGACGGGATCTTGTACGCGCTGATCGGCCCGACCGAACAGCTAGATACCGTGATCCGAGGTGGGCGAAAACAAGCGGGTTGGCCGTGGCGCGATCTGGGCGAAGGCTATGCCAGCGAATACGCCTGGGGCTTCGGCAGAGTTTTGGTTGCGATACGCCCCGAAACAAAAGAGATGTTATGGACTTATAAAAGCGATGATCCAATCGATAGCCGAGCGATGTGTCTGGCCGCCGGCAAAGTATACGCCTACTCGCATCTTAAATTCCTGGCGGCCGTTGACTCGGCATCCGGCAGCGAGATTTGGAAGTCGACGGACAAAAAGCTCCTCGCTGCGATCGGCCAACATGATCGGGCACAAACCGCCAGCAAGGGCTTCGCAAGTACGGCGTATGCGAAAGCGAACAACCAAGGCATTTATTTTGCGGGTCCACAGCGCGGCAACCTCGTTGGTGCATCAGCCGAAGACGGTTCTCTGCTGTGGAGTTATCCGCACGGCAACTTTCAACTCGTTCTTCGTGACGACGCCTTGTACGCGATGGGTCGAATGGAAACGAGTAAAAAGTTCGACTATCTCACCGGCAAAATACTCGCGGATCTCGACTGCTATCGCGGAAACTGCACTCGCGCGACCGCCACTGCGGACAGCATCTTCACTCGCGGCTATCGTCATACGGGCACTATGCAGTTGGATCTGACAGGCAACTCGCCCCGCCGTATCCCGTTGATGCGCCCCGCTTGTCAGGATGGAGTGATCATTTCCGAAGGGCAACTTTACTGGGGGCCGTGGATGTGTGACTGCAACCATTCGTTGATCGGCATGATCAGTTTGGCACCAGGCGGCGAGTTTGACTTTGAAAGCAAGGCGACCAATGACGAACGGCTGACGAGTAGCTCTGAACTTGTCGTTTCTGACTGGAGTGCGACTGCGAAAGATTGGCCTGCGTATCGAGGAGCGTCAAATCGGACATCGACCTCGACCAGTTCCATCGCCGCCGAAGTATCGACCCAGTGGAAACGTGATTCAACGAGCGGAAGCGAACCGACCGCGCCGATCGTCGTACGCGGCGTTGCTTATTGGAGCAGTCTCGACGGTGTCGTGCGAGCGGCCAATGTTGATGACGGCTCGTTGCGGTGGCAGGCCTATACCGGCGGAGCCGTTCGCTTCGCCCCCGAGTTCTTTCGCGGCATGATCTACGTGGGATCTAGCGATGGTTACGTCTATGGCTTCGATGCGGACAACGGCCAGACCAAGTGGAAATTCCGTGCCGCTCCGGTCGATCGTAAGATTGCAGTGCATGGACGTCTGATCTCGAACTGGCCCGTTGGAAGTGGCGTGCTGGTCGATGATGGCGTCGTTTATGCAGCAGCAGGAATTACGAGCTATGACGGCACTCATGTGTACGCCCTGGATGCGGCAACGGGCGAGATCCGATGGCAGAACAATACATCCGGTCGATTGGCCGGTGGCGACGCGGTGACAGGAATCAGCGTTCAAGGTCACTTACTGTTATACGAAAATCGTTTGTACCTGGCAGGAGGGAATGTGGTCTCGCCGGCAATCTACGATCGAAGCGACGGACATTGCTTAAACGAATTGACGAGCGAATGGTGGGAAGGGCAACCAGATGCCAAAGTGCGGTTCCCGCAGGGAGCCGACTCGAAAATGTTCAACCGCTCGCCACGTGGCCGCGAACTGTTCGTCGTCGACGGCGAAGTGAAGGTCTTCGATCAACTGCTGTACTCGCCTCCCAAATATGGTCCATCCAGATACTTTGGCGGCCACTTTCTACAAGCGGGGGCAGCGGACTCAATTATTCGAGGAACAACGAATCGAATTGTTCGACTCTCGAACGCAAAGACTCCGGAAGGTCAGCCTATTGGTGTTTGGCAATCGCAAGTCTTTCGCGATCCCATCGCGCTGGCGGTTTGTGAAAACGCGATTGTCGTCGCTGGCGAGTTGGCTCGATCGGAAGACGACGTAACGCAAGAAACGGCATTTGCAGTTACTGCATTGAACATCAAGGACGGTTCACCTCTTTGGTCCGAGAAACTTGCGGCTGCACCGGTTTCTTGGGGCTTAGCGATCGATCGCGCCGGTCGCTCGGTCGTGACGTTGGTCGATGGTAGCGTCGTTTGTGTCGGGCAGCCGTGATTGATATATTCTCCAGCGACGGATTATTCACAGCTGGTCACACAAACATCGTGGCCAGATTCAAGTAGCTGAAGTCGCCAAGACTTCAGAAGCACGACGCAAATCCCTGAAGTCTTGGCGACCAGGGCTTTCATCATGGGTTTACTTGCGTTTATCGAGGATTCGCTTGGTGGAGACGTGGACGGTTTGTTTGTTGCCCTTGCGTTTCGGTGGCGGCTTCTTGGGGCCGCGGATGGATTTGCGATATGTTGGCAGATCGATCCCGCGACCGAATCTTCTTCAGCGGACACTCCGCGGGCGGTTATCTAACGAGCATAATAGGACTAGATAAACGCTGGCTTGCCGCTCACAAAATCGACGCGAACGAGATAGCGGGTTTGATTCCGTTCAGCGGACACACCATTACTCACTTTACCGTCAGAGCGGAGCGTGGCATTGATGGCAAACAGCCGATCATCGACGACATGGCTCCATTGTTTCACGTGCGTAAAG
>JACNKX010000088.1 GCA_014381825.1 Planctomycetota bacterium | reverse complement strand
AGCACTACTCACTATACAACCCCGTTCTGCGCCCAGCGCATGGGGTCCACTTCAGACAACTTGCTGTGTGCTGATAGCTTGGTCGATCGTTTTCCGAAGAAACACTACGTCGCCGGTTAGCGCGAGTCAAAGATCGAGTTCCGCCAGTGATGAAGTGCCAATACGGTCGCGCCGAATGTAACGACTTTGCTGGCAGTTGGGCTAATTGTTCAACCATCGGGCCTACGGCAACTTACTTGGTGGACAGGCGTTTGCCTGCGACGACGGATATATCGATATCGGGCAACGACGCCGTAGATCAATACCGCTCGACCGCAGCGGTCATCCGTTGTTGCTGTTCGTCGATCTGCCCCTGCAGCTGATGGCTTGGGCCGTGAGTTGGCTCTTGAGCGAGTGCGGCGACCAACGCTAGACGCGCGTTCGTGGTGTCACCCGACAGCAGCTGTGCTTCAGCCAAGTGAAACAGAAGCTCGGTCGAGGGCTCACCGCGCTGAGCCGCCTGGGCAAGCAGAGAAACCGCGTTCTCGTGGCGTCCCAGTGCCTTGAGAGCTAACCCCTGTTCCAACAGCAGATCCTGCGGCAGCTCACTTGGTGGATAGTGTTCGGCCAAGGCATCGAGAGTCGACAACGCTCTGCGCGGGCGATTCTGCTGACGGTAGATCGATGCCAACCCCAACTGGACGTGTGGGCAATGTCCTTCAAACGAGAGACTACGATGATACTCGGCCAACGCCTCTTGCAGCTTGCCCTGGTGACGGCGAACGTCCCCGCGCAACGCCCACGCACAGGGCAACTGGTGGTTCGATTGGATCGCCCTCTCCGCTTGCTGCCACGCTCGCTCGGCGTCGCCTTGTGCCAAGTACATCTCGCCCAGCCGTACGACCAATGCCGGGTCGCCGCCCGATAACTTCACGGACTGCTCCAAGTGCTTGATCGCATTTTCGCGAAGATCGCGTTGCCACAGCAACTCTGCATATTGAACGTGGGCCCGCTCATCAACAGGGTTGGTCTCAATGGCGTTCGCAAACCAAGCTTCCGCATCCTCAAGCTTGCCTTGCTGGAGCGAGTCGAATCCGCGCAGCGACATCTGCCTTGCAGTAATGACGTTTTCTGAGATTGGATCCCGTCGAAGCGATGCACATCCGATCGTATCGAAAACGCAAACCACCGTGACCAACAAAGCTACAAAACGACCGATGCCGTGGGAGCCGCTAATTCTCGTGGTTGTCGAACGCAATTTCACGAAGTGGTCTTCCTGACCCAAGTGAGAATAATCGCAACTGCAAACCCGCATCTAAATTATCGGCACGTCGAGTTGGATGCGACGATACATTCCGCGGACCGCGCAGCAAGTTGCGATCGGGAAAGTAACACAACCGGTTCATCCAGACAATGGAAACAGCTTGCCCAGCTCGTACGGAGTGCCACCGTCGGTACGTCAACGGGCGATGCAACAATAACCGGTGTATCAACGAACCACGAGCTGCTAGCATTGTCAGTCCATTACAACACTTGCTCGATCAAGTTGATTACATGACCATTATCTATGACAAACTCGGGGTCCGCCTCTTCTACGCCGAAGGCTGGAAGATCACCGAAGATGATCTCGATGCCGAGCCGCGCACTCTCTCGTTCGAAAGCCCCAAGGGTGGTGCGTGGGAGTTGATGCTTTACGGCGATTCGCAAGACCTCGATCAGCTGACGGGGCAAGCCTTGGAAGTTATGCGGGAGGAGTACGAGAACCTAGAAACGGCTCCCTTCGTGACCGAATTCGGTGACATTCAAGCCGGTGGTCATGAGATTTACTTCTATCACCTCGACCTGCTGATCCACAGTCGAATTATCGCCGCGCCTTTCGAATCACAAACGGCCCTACTCTTGTGGCAAGCCGAGGATCGTGAGTTCGACGAGCTGGAACCAGTTTTTCGAGCCATGGCGACAACTTTGCTCAACCCGCATAAGTTCGCAGCGCCATCCGAGGACAGCTGATACGTTTGCAATACTTACAAAGCCGACGAGTCATCGCGCGAAGCCAAGACCGATCCGAAAGAGCGATTTTTTTCTTAAGTTCTCGTCAATTCGACTAAAGTTCACCGGTACAGAGGCCGAGTGGCACGCGAACTGCATTCGCAATCATTCCGCAAAGCGTACATGGATGCCTGTGAATCTTAGTGCCGCGTCGCCGAGGTATGGCGACAATTGGAACACGAATACGTGATGGCCATTTTCACAGTACCGAGGGCTCGTCTGGATTCCCCAATTCAGACGAGCCCTTTGCTTTAATGCGTCTCTTAAACCCTCGCGTCGCTCGTTCGTTTTTTACCGATCGCATCGCGACGGGAGTCTGCAATTCGCCGTCGCGATGCGATCGGGTTAAATGAGGAGTCGCCCTACCGACCCGTCTCGTCATACAGCGGCAAGTGTCGGTAATGAACTTCTAACGAGAGCAAGTTCATGGCTGTGACATAGAGCCTTCCCGCGTGCGGTGCCCAGCGATCGGCAACGGGAAATCGGGGATTCCAACTGCCCGCCTCCGCGCCGCTTTGGATTTGCGCATCGAGTAGGACGGGGCGAAGTTGTTCGTTCCATTTCTTCCAGTGCTCGCCGCCCATATGAAACATCACCTGCGTCGCATAATACCAGTAGTACGTATCCCGCTTGGGATCGCGAGCCGTTCCTATCGCTGGCGGCGACTCTAACAAGTAGTCCGCTCCACGAGCCATGTTCTCGTTGTCGCGCCGCCAACCGGTGTAGAACCTCATCAACAGAGCCACGGCAGTCATCGTTTCGCTGACGTCGCGACCATGCCTCTGAGTTTGGGTATCTGGCGCGTAGGGGTTGTAGCGATACTTATGTCGCTCGCTACGAGACCCTTGAGCTGCATCCAACCACCGCTCAATTCGAGCGTAGGTTTCGGTCGGGACCTCTAAGTTTGCCAAGTCCCCGCTCTTTAGTGCCATCATCATCCATCCAGTGACCGAAGTGTCCGCTTCAAGGTTCGGGGCATAGCGCCATCCGCCGTACTCCTCGTGTTGGCTGGAGACAATGAAATCGACAGCTCGTTGCGCTGGATCTTTCAGTTCCGGATCTTGCGTCATTCCGTAAGCCTCGCACATGGCGAGTGCGGCGATGCCGTGGCTGTAAAGCCAAACGCTGCGGTTCGACTCGTCATCCAGAGGAATGAACAAGTCGCCATCGTCCTTCTGATGTTGCACCAGATAATCGATAGCTCGTTTAACGACCGCCGCGTACTGATTGTCGTGGTGCGTGTAACCGTAACCTTGAAACGCCAACAACGCCAAGCCGGTCGCCGCAGTGTCCGAAACCAACGCGGCCCGGTGATCAACGGCTTGCAAGTTCCAGCTGCCATCTGCCAATTGTTGACGCGCAAGATAAGCCAACCCTAGCTCAATCGCCTTGTCCGATTGCTGTCCTGCCGCCGATCCCATCGAGCCATGTGAATCGCCCGGCTTGCTCCTGCCGCGGAAGGCATCCGCGGATACGACGGCCGCCGTGTTAATGCTGGGTAAGCCACCAACTTCCTGCCGAACAAAGCGAGTTGCGCGCGATTGAATTTGAAGACTATCTTGTCGCGCGCGGCGGTTGCTTAACCCGACGTCAGTGGCCGCGACGCGACCAAGACCGCCGGGCCCTTCGAGCGCGTCGATTTCAACGGGAACAGAACTGACGGCTTGACGCGCCATAGGACCAAGGTCGCTGCCGATTCCTCGGTCACCGACATCGGCGCGAGCGAACGCGACGGACGACGCAGCCGATGGCACATCGATTGTCGCCGCCACGGAACCAGTCAAACCAACAGGCCCGACTGCCGTACGTCGCATCGGCGAGGCACTCGACGCTTTGTTCCCGATCGACGGGCCATCGGAACTTGCTGCCGAGCGGGACTGATCGGCCACACTTGTGATCGAGCCAGAATCCGCCGCACCTTCGACGACCTGTCGACCGGCGTTTGCACCGACCGTGGCCGAGACCGACGCACCGCTCCTGCCGCTCGTTAACGGAGCCGCTCGAACTCCGACGGTATCGACGGGCGATCCGCTCGGCGAGCCGCGAGAGTCGGGACTTCCGGCGATGGTCACAACGCTCGCCACAGAATTCGCCGTGAAGCTTCGCGATGGAGATGCCTTACTTGGCGAACTAGTTCCGCCACCAAGTTCCGGCGCGCCCATGAATCCATCGGTTGCCTCCGCTCGGCGAACAACAACAGCTCCTGCCAATTCGCCGCCTCCGCCAGCAGCGGCTACCGTTTCCGTCGGCCCAGCGGCTCCGGATGCGGAAGGTGTCCCACCGCCTGCCTCGGCTCGAGTCAATTGACCGACGGCTGCCTCCGCACCAGCCGATGGCTCGGCGTTAGATGGCTGTCCACTTGAGCCAGCAGCCATCCCAGGGGCGATTTCAGCGCGAAGGGCAATTTGTGGCGCGCCGCCAGCGGCCTGTCGCGCTAGACGTCGGGCTCGTTCCTCTTCGTCTTCATCGGTCTCATCGCCAGACATTCCACCAGCCGCAGCGACCATGGGCAATTGTGGTCCGCCCTCCGCTCGCGCTGGACTTCCTCCCGCAAGTGCCGAAGAAGCGGCGGCTACCTCAGCCGGTTCACTCTGCGAAGAAGGAGCTGCTCCCACGGCAATTTCTGTGTTCGATGGCTCGCCACGACCGGCTTCGGCCAAAGTCGGCGCGATGCCTTGGGGTGTCGGTTGACCGCCGCCGGAACCTGCTGGAGCAACAGCTTCCGCGGCGACCGTGATAGCTGCCAAAGTCGGTTGAGCCACTCCGCCGGAGCTGCTTCGAGCCAACTGCTCCGCCTGAGCGGAGAGATTCAATTCAGGCTGTCCACCGCCAGCTGCCCGACTAGCGCCACCTCCGCTGACGACACGTGTTGGACCGAGATCAACTTGCACCTGCCCAGCAGCAGCGGTTACGGTCCCCGTCGCCACGGCGGCATCCGCACGAGTCAACGCTGCGCTAGAACTCGCTGTAACATCAGTCGGTTGCTGTGCCCCGGCGAGCGTTGCTGCTTCGGTCGTCGTTGCACGGATCGACGCGCTCGGTCGCTCCGCACCAGCCAAAGAATGTCGCACAAGCGCTGGAGCGCTCGGTGCGAGGGCAGCGCCCTCCGGAGTGGCTTGCGTTGCTTTGGCTCGTCGCGCGGAACCCGAGGCGACGAGCGACGGACTTTCCGCTGCTGCTATCGCGCGATCCAAGTTCGCTGCTTGCCCAACGCCCGAAACACCGTTCAAAGACCGCGTCATCGCGGTACGAGATGCTTCTGGTATCGGCGCGGCCTCACCAGGGTTCGCCTGAGCCGTCGCAGGACTGTCTGCGTTCGCTGGAGAAGCAGCGATGTCCGCCGATCGCATGCTGCGTGAGGGACTGCTCGACGCAGCCGCGTTCGAATTGATGGTCGGGACACTCGATGGCGCCGCCCGCGATGACGCGACGACTTGCGCTGCGGGTGAACGTTGTGGGCCACCTGATGCTGGAGTCGCACCTGATGTCGATGCACCGGAAGTCGACTGTCGGCTCACACGGCTCGACGCAGCGGCGACTGCTGCCGCCTGGGTCGAGGTTGATACCGTTGTTGCTTGTTCAGCTGCCGATGATGTTGTCGGCCGGCTGTTACTTGTCGCGCTGCTACGTGCGACTTGTGAACTGCTCGGCTGTGCGTTCGGTGACGGTTGAGATGATTGCCGCGTACTTCTCGTCACGGTGGATGAAGCGAAAGTCGCTGTGCTACTCGGCTCGGCTATCATCGGCTGTGCTCGTGTCTGCGAACTCGCCTGCGTTCGCGCGACAGCACTGGAAGTCGCCTCAACGGTTGGATTCGCTTGATTGCTCGGCGCCGTCGAAGGCGAAACTTCCGCGGCCATCGTAGCTGCGTCAGGTCGTGAAGTTGCTCGCGTTCTTTGGTTCCTGACAGGAGTCGGTGTTTGCGCCATTGTCGGCTGCGGTGCAGCTTGTTGTTCTTGGCGCTGCGACACAGCTGGCGAGTTGACGGCTGGGCTCGGTGTCGGTTGAGTCGCAACACGATCAACTTGCGGGCTCGCCGTCGTTTGGCGTTGCGCTGTGGTGTTGCTTGGAGTTACCTCTTGCGGGTGAGTTTGCTTCGCGACACTTGGCTGGACGTTGGAATCGACTTGCGTTCTAGGAACGGCTTGCGGCGTAGCAGTTCGGCGAGGCATGGTCGGAACTGCCGCAGCGGTTGTTTGCGGAGATGCCTGCTCCGTGGGGCGAGCGCGTTCCATACGTGGTTGCTCAGCTTGGGCCGTCACGTCGGGCATCGTTATGGCTCGGTTTGCTTGCGTCTCGCTAGGGCGACGCTGCATCTGAGAATCCTGCGCCGCGACAGCAGATGGTTGCGGCGTTTGCTGTGACACTGGCTGAGGCTGCTCGACACGTTGGCTCGACTGAGGCTGCGCCGTCGCTGTCCGCCGACTCAACTGAGACATCTGCTCTGCTTGGCGAGGCACCGTCTCAGCAGGTGTCGGACGCCGAATCTCGTTCGGTCGTACAGCTACTTCGGGCTCGGGTGTCGGAGTCGGCTGACGTTCGGTCGGCGGTTCCGGCTCTTGCTGTTCTTGCTCAAGTTGCTCCATCTCGGGATCGGGAGTTTCGGTCTCAACCGGGCGGAGAAGATCTTGCGGTTGATTTTGCTGCGACTCGAACTGAACCGGATCATAAACCGGTTCGACCAACGGATCACGTTCATTTCGAGTTTCGGCGATCTCGGTGAACTCGGCCCAGATGCGACCGAATATATTCGTTTCAATAGAAACGATGAACATGATCAAGTGAACGATAATGCAAAGCACGGCAGAGAACTGAACCCCGCGTCGCAACGCCCGGCTCTCGATTTTCCGCAACACCCAAATCAAACCACAAACGACGACAGGAATTACAAAGAGCCACGTCCATGCGTTCGCATACCACACACGTTCATTGAAACGAAGGTACGCCAGCACCGTTCCCACGAGAAAGCCGCCGAGAATAAACAGCGCGAGCATGACGGGCCAAAATTGCTCGTCGAACGCCGTATCAGCCGGCTGCTGCGTCTTTCGGATTGTGCGACGGATCTTCGCCATAATTCGATCTCGACAAGCGCTTCGGGCTAGTCGCTTTTGGTTCTGCGAAACGACGTTCGTTCGCGGAGCGAAACGCGATTATCATCCTCCCTCGCCGGTTGTGTTCATCATGTAGTCTCGAATGCCTGCTCGTTTGCAGAGATTGATCGCCGTGACCGTGTACTCCACGGCGGCCCGTTTGTGCGAACGAATGATGACTGCTTGATTCACCGGATTGTTCGTGGCGGCACGTACGAGCACTTCTTCCAACTCGTCGGCTTCCAAAGTCTGACCATTGACGAGGAACCTTCCGTCTTGGTCAATGTTGATGAACAATTCCTTCGGAGCAATTGTGAGCGGCATCGCTTCGCTGGCATCGGGAAGCGGGACATCGATCTCGCGATCTTCCTCGGCGAACCGAGTCGCTACTAAGAAGAAGATCAAGAGCAGAAAGATAACGTCGATCAGCGGCGTAAGGCTGAGCGTCGAAACCGCCGTACCTTTGTGAATTTTGACTGCCATGCGAGAGACCTACTACTTCAAGGCGGCACCGGCTGCGGAGACGGGCGGAGCAGAAACATTTTCTGCTGAGTCCGCCAACTCACCATCGCTAGACTGTCGACCAAACCGAACACGTCCCTCGAATCGCTCGACTTGCGGCATCAGGTTAAACAGCATCTCGTCGATCTGGTGAAACAATGTCTGGACACGACCTTCAAAAAAGTGCGCGAAGATCGCGGCCGGAATCGCGACGCACAATCCGCCCAATGTCGTTACGAGCGCGACGTAGATGCCTTCGGCCAAGTAATCCGCTTTGTTGACATCAGGCGTCAACTGCGTGGTATCGTGGAACGCTCGCAAGATCCCCCACACGGTACCGAGCAAGCCGAGCAAGGGAGCAACGGCCGCGGCAAGAATCAGCCAGCGAACGTTTGCGTACAGCCGATTTGCCTCGCGGTCGCTGGCTTCCGAAACCGCATGTTCGACTTCGCTGTGAGGTCGTCCAATTTTTAGCAGCATGGCACGTACAACGGTCGCCGCCGCGGAAGGGTATTGCTGGCAAAGCTTATAGGCTTTCCGTGGATCAAAGCCGCCTTGCGGCCCGCCAAGTTGACCGAGCCCCGCCACTAGTTCTTCTGGCAAGACTCGCGTTCGCCGCAAGCCGATGAAGCGTTCGATCGTGAACGTTACGACCAACAGCGACAGCAGCAGGATCGGGATCATGAAGAATCCACCCTGGACCAATAGATCCAAGATGTTGATCGCTTCAATCTCAGGCCGTGGCGGACCGCTTATTCCGTCCTGGCCGATCACCGACTGCGGAGAAAGGAGACAAGTCGCCACGGAGAGCAAACCGATCGACACGGCGGTGTACAAAGCGAGCCTGCGCTCGTCAGTAACGCGATTCAGCATTCAGGGCCTCTATTCTCTGCGATTCACGGGCGACCGTCACTCTCCGAGTGAGAAGCCCCTATTAAACAACTTCGCGGAACGAACTCTTCTCTCAATTGTAATTCAACGCAGTGCGCTCATCACTCGGAGAGTGATCGCTACCTTACGACGCCTACTTTTTCACGGCGAAAGCTTCGCCAAGTTGTTCAATTGTTCCTTGGCCTGCTGGACTTTGTCGTGTTTGGGATGACGTTGAATGACATAGCTGAAGCTTGACTTCGCATCGGCGATCAGCTTTGAGCGAGCGTCCGCGTCACTTGCGTCTTTGATCTGAACTTCGGCACATCGGCCCGCTTCATAACCGGCAAGCGCTTGCCACGGCTTCACTTCATCGACTGCCTTCTCGCCGCCGTAGCCGTACATCACGCGCTTGAAGGATCGAATCGCCGTATCAAACTTTTTTTGCTCGAAGAGGATTTCGCCGATCATGAATTGACCGCGAGCACCAACCTCGCCTCTCGACAATTCCGCCGCGCGCTCGTAGTCCTTGAGCGCCGCATCGAGTTGCTTGAGGTTCTGCTTCGCAAAGCCTCTTTCGTAAACGGCTTCCGCGAGAAGCGGCGTATCGGGGAACTTGCTGACGATCTGGTCGAGCATTTGCAAGCTCGGCTGCCATTTCCCATCTTGCGCCGCACATTGTCCACCATGCAGAAGAGTAAGCACTTGTTTCTGTTCGTCCGATGAAGGCGTTTTCGACGCGGCGGTAAACGCCTGAAACGCATCGGCATGTCGCTTCAGCTTGAATAACGCCTCGCCCTTCATGAACAAACCATCAGCCGCCAAGCGACCGGTTGCGTAGGCTTTGAGTTGCTCTTCGAATTCCGCCAACGCGGCGTCATATTTCTCCAACCGGTACTGAGCCCAACCCAGCTTGTGAATCGCTCGCTCTGCCACCTCGCCGGGTTCAGCCTTCTTCTTCGAAGTCGTGTAGAACGTGACCGCGTCGGCATACTTGCCACTCGTATAATGCGCTTCGGCAACGTGCAGGTTCGCTTCCGGTGCCAACGGGCTATCCGCGTACTTGCTTGCCAACTTTGCAAACGTCGCAACCGAGTCTTCTGGCTGATTGCGGTTGGTGTACGCCCAACCAAGTTCGTACAACACGTTCGCCGCGCTTCCATATTCCTTGTTTTCCGCCAACAACGACTCGAACGTCGCCGTCGCTTGCTCGAACTTGTTGGACGATACTTCGGCGAGACCGCGTTCGTACAACGCATCAGCCTTTTGCGGTTGTAGTGGGTCGGTTTTCAGAAATTCGTCGAAGTCCTTTATCGCGTTCTCAAGGTCAGCCGTTTGTCTCCGGCACATGCCTCGTGCCAAGAATGCCTCGGAAGTGAGGGCATGCTCGGCAAACTTGTCAATCAGCAAGGTAAAGCTTTCAACTCCGGCAGGAAATTGCTTCGCTTTCAACGCCGACCATCCCTTGCCATAGTAAGCATACGGCCCAAAAGTCGAATCGCCCCACTTGGAAATCACAGCGTCATAAGCTGCGGTTGCAGCAGCGTAGTCGCCGGAGGCGTAGTTGTATTCGCCGAGGCGGTAATAGGCTTGATCGAGCAAAGCGCTGTCGGGAAAGTCGCTGATTAGCTTGCTCACGGTCGCCTTCGCATCGTCCAGTTGCTTCAAGGCACGTTGAGATCGCGACAAGTTGAGCAACGTCTCATCCGCCTGTCGCCAATTCGGAGCGGCGGCGATGGCAGCAGTCAACGATTGAACAGCAAGCTCAAATTGATCGAGCTGAAACTGACTGGCCCCGAGCAGGAACTGACCTTCCGCCAGATGCTCAGGTTGCTTCAACTCCTTTACCGCGCCCTGCAACGCGGCAAGCGTGTCTTCATACTTCTCCTGTTGGTAGAGAACGAGCCCTAACCGCACGCGCCACGAGTCGTACTCTGAATGACCCTCGTGCTTCGCCAGCAGGTCACGATATCCCGCCTCGGCTTCCGCGTGCTTACCAAGCTTAAGATTACAATCCGCGGACACGTACTTCGTATCCGGAAGGAATCGATCTTCAGGGAACTTTCCGACAAACGCGGCCGCATGTTTGAGCCCGTCGTCGTACTTTCCGATTTGTAGAGCGGTGAACGCAGCATTGTAAAGAGCTTGCGAAGCCAACTCGTGATCGCTATGCTCGGCCACGAGCTGCAGGTACTTTGCGAGCGACTCTTCGCGACGGGCGGGCATGTCGTACATACCGTCGGCTTGATCCATCTTCAAGTTGACCAAGTACGGACTGTCCGCAGCTTTTTGAAATTGTTGCTCGGCAAGCGCAATCGCCCTTGCCGGTTCGTTACGTTTTAGATGAATGAGACAAAGCCAGTGGGCAGCTTCTGGGGCGACAGCGCCCCCTGCGGCGATGCTCTTCTGGAACCAGGTCGAAGCGTTGGCAAAGTCGTTACCCAGATAGAAAGCACGACCAGCCGACATCGTCGCCTCGCTAGCGTACGCCGACTCGGGAAAGCTTGTTGCCAATTTGGCATACAGTTTTCCAGCTTCCTCAAATCTCTCGAGTTTCGTCTCACAATACCCCTGACGAAAGACAGCGTGATCGGCCGATGCGAATCCGTCGATGGCTGCGACTTCGCCAAACATCTTTCCAGCGTCTGCAATGTCGCCTGCCTGCAACACGGTTTCGGCCTTCCGCATGCGGACTTCGTTATGGAGCGCACTATCCGCAAACTCTTTAAGAAACAAATCATAAATCGCACCGGCTTCGGCGTACGCCTGCTCCTCCTCGTAGGTCACTCCGAGCGCATACAGCCCGTCGCTACGCAAAGCTGATTTCTGATGTTCCTCGACCAACTTGCGGTATGCGTCAATCGCTTCCGTCTTTTTCTGCAGCCTGTAAAATGATTCGCCGAGGTAAAAGAGAGCTTGGTCGGTGTACTTGCCCTTCGGGAATTGCCGGACTAGCGCAGCGAACGCCGCGATGGCCTTCTGATAGCTCTCCGTCTTGTCTTCAGCCTCCGTCGAGTAGCGGCACCAACCTAGATTCAAGAATGCATCTTCCGCCAACTCGAACTTGGGGTCGGCTTTGAGAATCGTCTCAAAGTGATCTCCAGCCTTGACGTAGTCTTTCAGTTGCAGATGGCACACGCCGGCATAGTGCCGCGCCTTTGGCGCTAATGGATCTTTTGGAAATCGCTTGAGGAATTTCTCCCACTCCTCGGCGGAAAGCGCGAATTCACCGTTGTTCTGAAAACTGACTGCATCGGAATAGACGGTCAGCGCCTCAGGTGAAGATTGATTCGCGGCGTCGTCTTGCGCGACAACGCGTGTCGGGTGAACAACAACTGCCAATGCGATAAACGTAGTGAAGGCTAACAACGATCTCATGCAAATAGTCCTCATTACCGGATCGGTTCCCTGAAGGTGGTCATTCCACATCGTGGCCGCATAAAGCGTGCGCGCGGAATAGAATTCGCGTTCTCGGCCATCGTCGGGAGAGTAATAGATTGAGTCGGTGCTTTCGTAATGCCTGGCCGGCTTTACATGCATATCTCGTCTAACAATTTACCGCTCCGGGCACCAAAAGGAAAGCCATTACCGAACGAGGCAAGGATTTTCGGCAACCGTCTTCCGCAACTCGGGACATCACCAATGGAGCAGAATCAATATCCTCGTTGAAACGTCGGGACAATATCCCCAAAAGAAATGCGGCAAACACAAATCGCTCGATTTTTCCAGGAATCTAATCGTCGCATACAAGTTCGCTATTCTACGTGCGCGACGTTACCGCGCGTTTCGACCTACACGCCTTAGAAACGCACGGGAACTTTCGTTTTCCAAGGAACGCCAGGACACTCTCACAAAGGGTCACGGCAAAACGAACAGATATCTATGCGATCCAAGCCGTCGTCGCAATGACCATCACAAAACGAGGTGGCCCGAGCGGTAGTGTCCTATTCTTGAGGGGCGCGAGATTCAGCGGTCCCCGGCTCGTTCCTGAACTTCTGGAGCAGCCAATCGAGAACGGCCCGCTGATCGTCCATCGTGGCACGCCGGATCTGACCGAGCAAGTGGATTCGATCTGGCTTAGGCAAGGCGGTGTTTTGCAGCCCCTCGTTACAGTTCGTGCAAACGGCCCGCAAGTTCTGGTATGAATCGTCGCCACCCTTCGACTTGTCGACTACGTGGCCCATTGTCAGCCGTATCGTGCGACTCTCGTTGAACGGGTCCGGGTCGCCGGCCGCGAGGCCGCACATTTGGCAAGTGTAGCCATTTCGCTCCAGGACTCTTGCCCGTGTCTCTTTCGAGATGTCGCGCTTAAACGCCGGAAGCCGAACGGCGGTTTCCAGCAGGTATTGATTTGGCTTTAGGTCGGAACGGTCTTTGTGTGAAAGAATCTGATAGCCCTCTTCGTTGCGAAGTTCGCGGACTCGCCGAGCCCATTCCGCCGCGCCGCCGCTCGCCTTGGCGATGTCGCGCGATTCCAACACTTTGCCGATGCTGGCGAGAAAGTATTCAAGGATCAGTTGCTTTGAGCCAGGCTTTCTACTTCGGGAAGATCCTTTTTTGGCGGGCATTCCTTGCGCGCTCCTTGCTCTTTTTGGCGTAATCTGGATTCAGTTCGATCAGCACCGCTTTGCGTCCGTTTTCAAGAGCTGATACGCCAGTTGTCCCCGAGCCGCCGAATGGGTCGAGCACTGTATCGCCTTCGCGCGATCCAAGCAGAATACAGCGTTCGGCAAGCTCGCGAGGAAACGCCGCCGGATGCCCGTTGCTGCTTGGATCTGGCCCAAGTATCCAGTAGTTCCGCAGATTGGCACCTGTCGGCTCCCTGACACCATCAGCGTCATAGAAGTAGCTGGGCGACTTGGAGAACAGAAAGACCTCTTCCGTGGCCCGCGTTGGGCGATTCTTCATGCTCTCGGGCATGGCCGTCTTTTTGATCCAGGTAATGTGGGAGCGAAGTATCCAGCCATCGGCCTGCAATGCAAAAGCGACTCGCCACGGCATTCCGAGTAGATCACGATCCTTGAGCCCCCAGCAATCGGGCACCTTGCAGTTGCGCTTCTGAATCAGTTTCTTCGTGTTGCCGACGATCGCGTTTGGCCCGCAGTTGCCGGTTCCACCATTGCGGGCGTACCCGTCGCCGACGTTCAACCAAACGGTGCCGTCTTTGCCCAGCACGCGCCGGACTTGCTTGAACACGGCCACGAGGTTTTCGACGTAAAGCTCTGGCGATGGCTCGGCACCGATCTGAGCCGGATGGTCGTAGTCCCGCAAGCCCCAATAGGGCGGCGACGTGACGCAACACTGGATTGATTTTGCGGGAAGTGTTGGTAGGACGAGAAGGCTATCACCCGCAAGGATTTGCAGATTGCTCGGTTGATCCGATGCCGTCTTTCGCGTCCGCTTCTTTGTCTGCGTCATGCTCGACTCCATTCACTCGGCATCGCTAACCCGTAACTTAACTGGTTCCGCGCAGCCTGTGGAGTAGCCTTGGCTTTGCTTTGTCTCGACCGCTGCGTGTGAGCGTCCAAAACCTGTCAAGGTGGGGTCCAATCCCACGTGACTCGCTCTGTGTCTCTTTGATGAAGTGTAACACGGAAGTGACAAGGCTGGCACCAATCGCCCGACCGCCTGTATGATGGCGAAACTGAGCGGCCAAGTTTGGAGCTTTGACGAGCTGTTCGAGGAGGTTCTAAAAGTCTCCCCTCAACTTTAGGACACGACCGCCCGAGCTACGTCCTTGTCTCGGTACTGCGAAGCGATTAGTCTGGCGAGACTTATCTTGAATTATTCTGCAAGGATCGTTGCCAAAGTGAAACAGGTTCTAGTCACCGGCGGGTCGGGGTTTATTGGCTCGCATCTAGCTGAAGCTTTGCTGGCGCGCGGTGACCAAGTCACCGTGGTTGATGACGAATCGACCGGCAACGCGTCGAATCTTGCAGCGGCTCGTGAGAATGATCGACTCACTTACATTCAGGGGTCGGTCGGCGACGAAACGATCGTCAGCCAATTGACCGAAAACGCGGACGAAGTCTATCATCTCGCCGCAGCGGTTGGCGTCGCGCTGATCGCTCGCGCGCCGATGGAGACGATCGAGCGAAACATCTATCCGACAGAACTAGTCCTCTCGCGTCTGCGCGAGAGGATTCAGCGAGGCGAGAACGTGAAATGCTTCCTCGCCAGCACCAGCGAAGTTTATGGCAAGAATCCGAAGGACACTTGGTCAGAAGAAGACGACCTCGTCTTCGGATCGACAACACGTCCGCGCTGGTCGTACGGAGCGTCGAAAGCAATCGACGAGTTCATGGGACTGGCTAGTCACCGAGAATACGGGTTGCCCGTCGTCATTGGTCGATTCTTCAATGTGGTCGGTCCTCGCCAAACAGGCGCGTACGGAATGGTGCTGCCTCGATTCGTCGAAGCCGCCTTGAAAGGGAAGCCGCTGATTGTCCACGACGATGGCGCGCAGACCCGTTGTTTCGCCCATGTCGATGATGTCGTTCGAGCCGTCGTCACGCTGATGGAAACGGATGCTGCCGTCGGCAAAGTGTTCAACATCGGCAGCGACCAACCCATCTCGATTCTTGAACTCGCGAAAAAAGTGATAGAAGTTTCAGGTTCCAGCTCGACCATCGAATTCCAGACCTACGCCGATGCTTACGACAAGGATTTCGAAGACATCCGGCGTCGCGTCCCTGATTTGACACGCCTGCGCTCAACCATCGGCCATGTCTCGGACCACAATCTCGATAGCATCATCCACAAGGTGATTGAGTTTCAACGCACCTGTGCAAGCTAGATCGATTCGAATGTTGACAGATCAACCAGCATCGCTGCCCAGCTCACACGGTTCTTCTCCGCACATCATTCGCCTTCATGGACCTTGGCAATACGAGGCATTGGCGCATACGAAATTGGGACCAAGCGGTGCTTCGATCGACGTCGCTGGCGAGTTGCCTCCATCAGGAACTATGAAGATTCCAGCAAATTGGGCAGCCTCACTCGGCACAGACTTTCGTGGACGCGTGCTTTACAAGCGCCGTTTCGGTCGGCCAACGAATCTAAAGGCGAGTGAGCGAATTGACCTCGTCACACAGAGCGTCAATGGACACGCGATAATCCGGCTTAACGACTCCAACCTGGGTGAAATTGAGATCGGTGCGTCAGCAAACCGATTCGATCTATCGAACAAACTTCTCCCTCGGAACGAACTGCATATCGAAGTCGATTTGCCGCGAGGTTACGATGGCTTGGCTGTCGGCGGCATCGTCGGCGACATTTTCCTCGAAATCTACGACGTGAATTCATGAACGTAGTCCGCGACTATATTCCGCATGCAGTAAACAAGGGATCTTGGTTGACCGCGTATACGCTGAACGAACTTAAACTGAGAACGGCGGAGAGACGCGTCGTGTTCCCCATCTGTTCGATAGGAACACCATTCGAAGAGATCGCGGCTTTGGGCGAGTTTGTGCTGCCGCCACTTTATCATGAAGCCTTGGACGCCGAACTTAAGCAATCGCTTCTGGCACAGATTCATCGTTGCTTTCCGTACTACGAAGCGACGCGTGATGCGGCGAGCGGCTCGGCGACTGTCGACGTTGTCGAGATGCCGCGGAGCCGACACGATGCGCCAGCGCGGCCACGCATACTCGGCTTCAGTGTTGATACAGCCGTCGAGCAACATGGCCCGCATTTGCCTTTGGCGACCGATACGATTCAAAGCTACGCCGTACTCGCGCGCCTTGCTGAAGCGATCGACGGATTTTTAGTTGGTCCGCCGGTGGAGTATGGGCACCTCACTTGGGGGCTGCCATTCGGGATGAGCATTGATATCACACCGCCGCTGCTCACTCGATATGTGACCGGCTTCGCCAATGCGATGCAGAACTGGATACAACCGGAATCGATGTATGTTGTCGATGTTCACGGTTCGATCGTTCACCGCACGGCGATCATTGACGGATTGAAGGCAAGTTCGGTCGAGCGGTTTGCGTTTCGTTGGCTGTACGATCCTATCGTCGAATTCGCTGGAGACCGAGGCGACCAACACGCGGGAGGAGTCGAAACTGCGATGGTCGAGTTGGCCAGCCCCGAGTTGGTCGACCGTCGCTGGTGGCCAGAGCGGGTCGACGAACTAGAGGCTCAACAGATGGATCTTGCCACGGCGGTCGAACTGACTCCGGACTTGCCGCGTTTCGTCGAGCATGCCGAGTCTCGCTCGCTCAACGGGATTGTCGGTGACGTCCGCAACTACTACAACGTTGACGCACCAACGATGCTCGCGCGAATGCTTGACGTTGCGCGATCCGACCTGCAGGAGCTCGCCGGAGTCTGAATTATGTGTAATCAAAGATCTCGATTCGCCAACTGCTGTTTTTGCTGGTCGTTGATCACGTTGGCTGGATGCGGAACTTCGACGGCACCCACTGCGTCGAACGCGCCGCCTGCGTCCGTCGCACCGGTCGCTGCCCAAACTGAAACGGAAGTTGCCGTAGAAGACGCACCGCCCATAACAGAAGCCCCAAAACCACTTGCCGACATCGAACTGGCGCAGGGCTGGATCTCGCTGTTCGACGGCGAGACCTTGTTTGGCTGGACCGCCGCTTCGAAAGCGAATTGGCGCGTCGAAGACAACACAATCGTGGTCGATCAAGGTGAGCCAGGTTTACTGTGTTCCACGACACGATTCGGCGACTACGTTCTTCATGTCGAGTTTCGCAGCGCACCAGGAACGAACAGCGGCATCTTCCTGCACACGCCGCTCAAGCCCAAAGATCCTGCGACGGATTGTTACGAACTGAATATCGCCGACAGCGATAATCCGTTTCCTACGTGCAGCCTCGTTAAACGATCCAAAACCAGTGGTAACTTTGACAGCAGCGAGTGGCAAAAGTATGACGTTACCGTTTTGGGCGACAAGGTCGTAGTAAACCTTGATGGCGCACAGGTCTTGGAGTACACCGATCCTGAACCGTTACACCGCGGACACATTGGTTTGCAACTGAATCAAGGCAAGATCGAATTTCGCAATATCAAACTCAAACCGCTCGGCATGTTAAGTATGTTCAACGGCGAAGATCTGACCGGCTGGAAGACCTACCCGGAGATGCCGAGCAAGTTCACAGTGACCGATGAAGGCTATCTAAACGTGAAAGACGGTCGTGGTCAGTTGGAGTCCGAAGGATCGTATGGAGACTTCGTGCTTCAACTGGAATGTATCACGCACGCCGAGCAGTTAAACTCAGGCTTTTTCTTTCGTTGCATTCCTGGCGGACCCATGAATGGCTACGAAAGCCAAATCCACAATGGCTTCGAAGATGGTGATCGGAGTAAGCCTGTTGATTGTGGTACGGGGGGAATTTTCCGACGCGTCAACGCGAGGCTGGTTGCTGCCAACGACCTCAATTGGTTTAACAAAACGGTAATCGCCGATGGGGAACATGTCGCGACTTGGGTGAACGGCTATCAAGTCGTCGATTGGATCGACGATCGAGCGCCAGACGAGAATCCTCGAAAGGGATTACGTGTCGAACCAGGAACGATCATGATCCAGGGTCACGACCCAACGACCGACATCTCGTTCCGCAATCTGCAAATCGCCGAACTCACGCCACGCAGCGAACCTGCAACCGCCGAGTGATAATTCGCGGCTCCAGCTTGGCAGCGTCGCCCAAAGCCCCACTTCGGCCCCGCATGGTCACTATGCCATTCATAGAGGACGCCATTCATAGAGGACGCCATTCACAGAGGACGCTTGTGAAGTAATTCACAAGGTGCCTGAAACGTTTGACATTGCTGTGCGCGTCAAGCTATGTTGATGTGCTTAGAGGAACGCGACTGTTCAGTCGTAAGGCAGAAGACACGAAACGCAGAGAAGACGGTGTAGTCCCAAATTCAACTCCATCTCATTCGAGGAGGACTAACCGATGCTGTTGAAAGATATCCTTGCCACCAAGGGGACTGATGTCCTCTCGATAGAACCAACCGCGACCATGGCCGATGCAGTCGACAAAATGGTGGCGCACCGCTGCGGTTCGCTTGTCGTCTGTAACGGCGAAACAATGGTTGGCATTATCTCCGAGCGAGACGTACTTCGCGCCATTGCCGGTGCTTCCGACACGCTTGACAAAGTCACTGTTGAAGCGCGCATGACAAAAGACGTTATCACGGGCGCTCCCGATCAGAACATCAACGACACGATGGGGCTGATGACGAAGAAACACGTACGGCATTTACCGGTCATCAACGACGGAAAGCTTGCCGGTTTGATCTCGATCGGCGACGTCGTGAAAGCTCAACATCAGAAGCTCGCGATGGAGAATCATCTTCTCATGAGCTACATCCAAAGCTGACGCCGATTCGCCGTGGAGCGAACGGCAAAACGGATGACAGAAAAAGCGGGCCGGCAGGAGAATACGGCGAGGGGCAGTATCCCCGTATCACTCGACCACCGACCCGCCTGTACAGCTTGTACGAATCAAGCCGTTAGCGTTCGCAGTTCCTTGGGCAAAGCGAAATGAACTTCTTCCTTCCGCAGCTCACGGATCTCGACCGTTGCTGCAAACTTTTCGCAAAGAAACGTAACGCACTCTTGTACCACTGACTCCGGAGCGCTTGCACCAGCGGTTACGACAACTTTGTCATTCTGATCAAACCAAGTCGGATCGATATCGGCAGCTCCGTCGATCAAGTAGCCTCGCACGCCCTGCTCTGCCGCGAGTTCTTTCAACCGCTGACTGTTCGAGCTGTTTTGGCTGCCCAGCACAAGGACGACATCAGCGCCATCGGAAAGAACACGAACGGCCTCTTGGCGATTCTGCGTAGCGTAGCAAATGTCGTCCTTAGGCGGAGATGCGATTTCAGGAAAACGCGTTCGCAGTCGAGCGATGATTCGATTCGCGTCGTCTACCGACAGCGTCGTCTGCGTCAAATATGCCAACTTGGCCCCTTCCGGTACTTCGAGTTTGTCGACATCTTCCGGAGACTCGACCAACAGCATTGCTTCCGGGGCCTCACCCATCGTGCCAAGAACTTCGTCGTGTCCTTCGTGCCCGATCAAGATAATGTGATAACCCTCTTTTGCATAGCGCACGGCTTCCAGATGCACTTTGGTCACGAGTGGGCACGTCGCATCGATCGCATATAGCTTACGCTCGCGCGCGATCCGCCGGATTTCGGGTGACACACCATGTGCAGAGAAGAGCAAGTTCGACCCGACGGGCACTTCGCTCAAGGCATTAACAAAGACAGCGCCTTTATCACAAAACGTTTCGACCACAAATTTGTTATGGACAATTTCATGGTACACGTAGACGGGTGCCCCAAACGTGTTGATGGCGAGTTCCAGACTCTCGATCGCCATGTTCACGCCAGCACAAAATCCTCGCGGGCTGGCCAGAATGATTTCCATCGTCAATTGCCTCTCAGTCCGGGGACCAGCATAATGCAAATTAAGCGTTGCGACTAGATTAACAACCGCACCTTTTGCCACCCGGTAACGGCGACTCATGGATGACCGAAGATGCGCCGTGGAGCTTGAACGTTACGGGCCGCAGGCCGCCGATGTTCACCTATCCATTGACGAAGCTTCCACTTACTGCCGCCATCTCGCCTCGTCACATTACGAAAACTTCTCGGTGGTCAGCTGGCTGCTCCCGCATCACCTCCGACAACACTTTTGTAATGTGTACGCCTACTGCCGGTGGGCGGATGACTTGGCGGACGAGGCTGGCACGCCAAGCGAACGCCTTGAGCTGCTCGATTGGTGGCGGACCCAATTGTTAGACTGCTTCAACGGGTCAGCAAAGCATCCGGTCTTCATCGCGATTCTTCCGACGATTCAGCAGTTCTCTATTCCAACTCAGCCATTTCTCGACCTCATCAAAGCGTTCGAGCGTGACCAAAAACAAGTCCGCTATGCCACCCATGACGAGTTGCTCGATTACTGTCGATGCTCGGCCAATCCCGTCGGCCACTTAGTCCTCCATCTCGGACGCTGCCACTCGGAGACCAACGCTTCCTTGTCAGATTCTGTTTGTACGGGCCTACAACTCGCGAACTTCCTGCAGGATGTCGCGGAGGATTTTTCCCGCGGGCGCATCTACTTGCCGCAAGACGTACGAGATGTGTTTGGCTATACGGAAGACTGCTTCGAGCGCCGTGTCGTCGATGAACGTTGGCGAGCCCTGATGAAGTCGGAAGTCGAGCGGGCGTCGGAGTATCTTCATCGCGGTCGGCCACTCGTCGACCAGTTGCCAAAAGAGCTTCGGTTTCAAGTCGAGTTGTTCATCCGTGGCGGGCTCGCCATTTTGCAAGCGATTCGCCTCGCACGCTACGACGTCTGGACAAGGCGACCTACGGTTGGGAAACTGACACAACTAAAGCTGGCAAGCAGTTGTTGGTTGCGACAACGAGTCACCGGATGGCGAGTACCACGGGATCAAGGATGACCAACGACCTCGACGAGGCCTATCGTTACTGTGAGCGGATCTCGCAAAGATCGGCGTCCAGCTTCCTTTGGTCATTTCGATTGTTGCCTCGCGACCAACGCCGCGCGATGTGCGCGTTGTACGCTTTCTCGCGTCTGACAGACGATCTTGCCGACAGCAACGAACCAGCAGACGCTCGTCGAGCTCAACTTGCCGAATGGCGAGCCGAACTCGAGTGCGCTCTACGGGGAGACTATTGCTCGCCGCTGTGGCGAGCACTGCACGACGCGACCGTTCGTTTCTCGATTCCAGATAAGTATCTGTTTGCGATCGTCGACGGCGTCGCGATGGATCTCATGCCTCCCAACTACCAGACTTCCGAAGAACTGAGAGATTACTGTTACCACGTCGCTTCAGCCGTCGGCTTGGCCTGCATTCACATCTTTGGTTTTGAAGACGAACGCGCCGAGACATTAGCCGAGACGTGTGGCGTCGCCTTTCAAATGACAAACATCTTGCGAGATCTCAGCGAGGATGCTGAACAGGGACGAATCTACTTGCCTCGCCAAGAACTTTTGCGATTCGATTGTCATCCGGAAGACTTCCACAGCGAGACAATGAGCGAGCAGGTCCGTAATCTTTTGCGGTTTCAAATCGCGTTCGTGGAACGGCTGTACGACGAGGCGGCTCCGCTCGCTACGCTTTTGCATCCACACGGAAGACGCGCGTTTATCCTGATGTTCTCGACGTATCGGACGCTACTCGAGGAGATAAAACGTGGCGACGGCGACGTATTATCTCGACGAATTCGACTTGGCTATCGCGGAAAGCTGAAGGCGATCGCCGCAGCATTGCGATTTCGGCCGACAAAGATCGACACGACGAGTCGAAGGCCCGATGTGCCTCCTCACATGCATTCCACGAAGATTCAAAGTCGCTCAACGATCCGACAATCGGGAAGCTGAACGGTGAGTATCAACGCCGATTCGACGTCGCCGCAACAGCCCACCCGAGTTGCCATCGTGGGCGGCGGCTTGGCAGGACTGGCTGCTGCCACGGCGCTCGCCGAGGCCGGACAATCTGTTGAGCTATTCGAGACTAAAAGGCGGCTCGGAGGTCGAGCGACTTCGTTCGAGGAGCCGCAGACTGGCGAACTTATCGACAATTGCCAGCACGTCGCGATGGGTTGCTGTACTAACTTTCTCGACTTTTGCAAACGAACCGGCAGCGACCATCTCTTGCGTTGCGACACGCGGCTTCACTTCTTTGCAACGGATGGAAAACGCAACGACTTGGGAGCGGCAGGTTGGTTGCCGGCACCGTTGCATCTCGCTCCGTCCTTCATGCGACTTTCCTATCTCAGTCTCAAGGATCGCATCCAGATTGGCCGCGGACTGGTAGCACTCGCTCGATCGGCGAATCAATCAAACGACGAACACCTTACGATCGGTCCTTGGCTGCGCAATCACGGACAATCCGAACACGCGATTCGATGTTTCTGGGAAGTCGTACTCGTCAGTGCTCTGGCCGAGTCACTTGATCGCGCATCTCTTCATGCGGCGCGAAAAGTGTTCGTGGACGGTTTCCTTCGATCCAGCTCAGCCTTCAATCTCCATGTTCCAGCCGTTCCGCTTCAGCAATTGTACGACCAAGTCGCCGCACACCTTTCGAAGCATCATGCCGAAGTCCACCTCGGCAATCCGGTTCGGAAAGTTGAACGGTCCAAGCGTGGCATCTGCCTACGACTCGATGACGATGCTTCGCACCAGTTCGATTTCGCGGTCGTCGCGGTTCCGTGGAGACGAGCCGCCGAAGTCTTGCCGACCGAACTATCGGACATTGCGGTCGTTGCCGACGGAACTCCTTCGTCGCCGATCAGTTCGCTTCACCTCTGGTTCGACCAGCCGACTATGAATCTTCCACACGCTGTACTCGTGGATCGACTGAGCCAGTGGGTATTCACCGGACCCGCGATTAGCCGCTCAGCATCGGCTCCTGAATCGCACTACTACCAAGTCGTGATAAGCGCCTCGCGGGACCTCGCAAGCCGCACTCGCGAGTCGGTCTTGCGGGAAGTTCTTCAAGATTTACGTGAGACATTTCCCGATGCCCATCGCGCGAAGCTACTCGACTGGCGAATGATCACCGAACCGCATGCGGTCTTCTCGGTCACACCCGAGGTCGAGCGGCAACGTCCATCGCAGCAGACAGCTTGCCGACAGATCCTGTTGGCTGGCGACTGGACTCGCACGGGTTGGCCAGCCACGATGGAAGGAGCTGTCCGTAGCGGGTATCTCGCCGCCGAAGCAATCCTCGGACAAATCGGCATCAACAAACCGCAGGTAGTGCCCGACTTGGAACCATCGTGGCTCGCTCGCTGGTTGCGACTCGCGTAACATGATGGCGAGTTGCCAACGACGCCGTCCGTCCCATAACGAAGCAAAGCAAAACTCCTTTGACTCGCCCTCGCCTCCTCATCATCGCGATAATTCTCGCCGCATTTTCCTGGTACTTCGGGTCCGTGTTGCTACAGAATCGCAGCTTCGGATTCAGGGATGCAGCGAATTACTACTACCCGCTGTTCGAATGGGAGTGCCGCGAATGTAGCGAGGGTCGAGTCCCGTTGTGGAATCCGCTCGACAACGGCGGGACACCAGTCCTGGCAGATACAACGTCAAGCGTTCTCTACCCTGGCAAACTTGTATTCGCGATGCCGGTCAGCTACCGGCTGCGGTATCACCTATACGGCACCGCACACGTCCTGCTGGCAGCGGGGATGGCGTACCTCCTCGCGAGGAGGTGGAGGTGCAGCATCGAAGCGTCGGGACTCGCCGCGATCTCGTACGCATTTGGTGGAAGTATTCTCTTTCAATACTGCAACGTGGTGTTTCTTGTCGGTGCCGCATGGTTGCCTTTCGCGGTCCTGGCGACTGACCGCATGCTGCGAGAGCGTAGTTTCGGATGGGCGCTGACGATGGGCGCGACGCTGGCTCTGATGGTCCTGGGAGGCGATCCGCAAGCCGCTTACCACGTCGGAATGTTGGCAGCGCTGTACGCCCTGCTGCTAAGGTACGACAGCGGTTCATCGGCTGCCCCGACCGCAATGCCTTGGAGATGTAGACGCCCTGTCCTGCTCGCCGCCGCCGCAAGCGCCGGACTCTGCCTTGCTCTCGTCCAAATCTTGCCAGCGGTCGAGTGGACACGTCACAGCAGTCGCGACTCGCCGGATGCCCCGAGAAACGTGTATGAAGCGGCCTCTTCGCTCACATCTGGAAAGGCAACCAATTCGCGTGACATCTCCGACGGGTTGCTCGGTGCGCCGCAAGCTGGATCGCACCTCCAACACGTCTACGAATTCTCGGTCGGGCCGTGGCATCTTGCCGAGTTTGTTTGGCCGAACTTCTTTGGTCGCATTTTTCCCGTCAACGAACGTTGGAGTACGGCGATTCCAACAGAAGGTCGAACGTGGACGCCATCGCTGTATCTTGGGTTGCTGCCATTCGTATTAGCCTTGTGCAGTTGGCGATTGCGACAATGCAACGCGCAAGTTCGATTCGTCTCGTCGATAACCGCGCTGGCGATCATGGCAAGCTTTGGTGCGTACGGAATTGGCTGGCTCGTTCATGAAGTTCGCGTCACAGTGATGAGCGCTTCGCCCGATCATCTCGCGGTGGGCCACCCGGTAGGTGGTTTATATTGGTTGTTCGTGACACTGTTGCCCGGATACGTCTATTTCCGTTATCCAGCGAAGTTGCTCGTGATTGCGTCGCTGGGGATCAGCATGTTGGCGGCGAGAGGTTGGGACGAGTTCGTTGCTGTGCGCTCTCGCCGAATCGCAATTCCGTTTATCGTGCTGACAGCCGTCAGCCTGCTGGTTGCCGCCGCGTTCGGTCTGTTTCAAAATTCTTGGCAGGTCTGGCTCGCGGCAGCACCGACAGATGCAATCTTCGGACCACTCGACATCGATGCAGCAACAAGTGGCGTCTTGTGGACACTGTTGCACACGGCGGTCCTCGGTCTGATGTGCTGGTTCCTGCTGAGCACTACGAACAAGTACTTTCATCGATCTCGTGGCATTCTACTAATTGCGACTACCGCGGTTGAACTTTGCTTTGCTAACGGCTGGATGACACTAACAATTCCGGCTAACATCTGGTCCGAGAAACTAACGCTCGCAGGAGCAATCGAAACTGCAACCGACTCTTCCGTTCCACCACGATTGTTTCGCCAATCCGCAGCATCGCTCTTGCCAACCGAGTGGGGCAAGGAGAGTGATCAGCATCGACTCGAAAAAGTCGTTGCATGGGAGCGGGCCACCATGCTTCCGAAACATCATCTTGGCTCAAACGTCTCAATGATCGGCAGCCACACGACTTTGACTTCCGCCGACTGGCAATCGTACTTGCGAGTCGCTCGTGAACGGGACGGAAGCGATTCTGCGAGTCAAGTCGGGCTTCAAACGCGTGCCATGTCGGTGCAATTCATCGCAACTTCCGATGAGGTCGCCGCGTCGGACGCCTCTCTAGAGTCGGCAGGACTGGCAATCGATGGCGTTCGCTTACAGGTCGACTCGAAAGCATTCCCACGTGCATGGATTGTTCGCAACATCGAAGTCCTGCCACCCTTGGCCAATCGTTCGCGATCAAACATTGACAATCGGACTCGGCACGTCTTCTTCGATAATGAACTACCGCGCGATCTGCGCTCCATTGCAATTATCGAAACAACAGAAGGCACACCGAACTCAGATTCCTTGCGCGAAAACCCCATTGTGGCGGCAGTTGCACCAGCTCGTTGGGCTGGGCGAGGCAAACTGCTGAGACTTCGGCCCGAGGGAATTGCGGACGAACAACGTATAGCATCTAACGACGACCCATGTGCGATCAAACACTACTCGTCGCAACGAGTCGAGATCGAAGCGAGTCTGACTGCACCAGGCTGTGTCGTGTTTAACGACACGTTTTACCCTGGCTGGAGCGCCGTCCGAGTAACCGATGGCGTGACAAAGGAGTTGCCGATCTATCGAGCCAATCGCCTGATGCGAGCTGTGATTCTTCCAGCAGGCAAACATCGCGTCGTCTATACCTATCGCCCACAACGGGTCATTCTCGGTGGTATCGTAAGCAGTTGTGCGTGGCTGCTACTGCTGGGTTATGCGGTTCGCTGCTGCATCAACAGCTCTGGTGTTGGGGTTGTACGCAGGCCCTGAAGATTGGACGGAGTACAACTCCATCCTACGTCAGATCTGATAGTTCGTTTCGGGATTTAACTCGTCAGGCAGATCCGCGCGTATTCGCAACTTTGGTGACTCGATCGTGACGGTTGTGTGCGGCGCGACGCTCTTGGTTAGCCATACACTCGATCCGATCACGGAATCGTTGCCGATGATTGTCTTGCCACCCAAGACGGTTGCGCTGGCGTAGATTACAACGCGGTCTTCGAGCGTGGGGTGCCGCTTCATGTTGCGGATGATCTTGCCGTCCGCGTCCGTTGGAAAACTTAACGCACCGAGCGTCACGCCTTGATAGAGCTTCACATGGTTGCCAATCTCGCATGTCTCGCCAATCACGACACCCGTGCCGTGGTCGATGAAGAAGTGATGGCCAATCTTCGCGCCCGGATGAATGTCGATCCCTGTCTCTTTGTGCGACCACTCGGCCATCATCCGCGGGATGAAGGGAACACCCATCTTGTACAATTCGTGAGCCAATCGATGGACCGTGACGGCCTCCAAGCCAGGGTAGCAAAAGATGACTTCGTCAAGATTCTTGCAGGCTGGATCGCCGACAAATGCGGCTTGGACATCGGTCGCGAGAATCTTACGCAAATCGGGCAGACGCTCAAGAAAATCGATCGCCATCGCTTGCCCTTTGGCTTCGTAGTCGACCTGCTCTTCGCACTTATCGACACCGTCCGAGACTCGATCTTCGTGATGCAGCGCGCGGGCGATTTGTGTTGTTAGCGTATCGTGCAATCGATCGACGAGATCACCGACGTGATAGGTCACGTTCCCGATGTGAAGACCTTCCCGCCGGCGATAACCTGGGTAGAGGATCTCCTTCAAGTCTTCCAACGCCGCGATGATTTCTTCGTACTTTGGGAGCGGACAATGCCCTAAGTGATTGATCGTACCTACTTCCGTGTAAGTACCGACGATTCGTTCGGTCAGTCGAGGAAGTTGCTCTTTGAGACGAAAGTCCGAAGACATGATGGGACTCCAAAAACGCGGGGCTAGCAGCAGTCATTTGGCTGGAAGCAAGAATTAGAACGCGATAGACGCCAAGGCGAATTGGTCCGGATCACTCCGGACAGGTACAGAGACAGCAGCGAGTGATGCTGGGAGGAGTGAAGATTAGGTGTCTCTGGTAAATCAACATGAACGCATTCCCTTTGATGGGAATCGTAAGGCATACGACCGGCATATTCAAGGTATCAGAATTATCTTCGGACCCGTGGCGACGGGAAGTTTAGGTAATTCTAAGGATCAGCCACTACCTGTCTGGGTGCGGCCGCAGGAGGCAACGAGTCTAAGAACCGGTCGAAGGCTTGCCGGTAGTCCTCGTTCTGCGGATCGTTGTGGCCCGCTCCGTGAATCGCAACGAATTGCTTCGGACCAGGTGCCGATTTGAACAATTCCATCGCCAACTCGATCGGAATCAACTCGTCGGCATCGCCATGGCTTTGCAAAAGCGGACCGTGATATCGCTTGATCTTTGCTTCTGAATTTAGCCGATGTGTCATAAAGACATGAGGCAAAGTCCAGGGCATGTGTTGGGCCGCGACGTCGGGCAGCGATGTAAATGTGCTTGCCAGAACCAGGCCACGGGCATCATCTTGCGACGCCAAATCGACAGCAACAGCTGCACCTAGCGAACGGCCTAGCAGAACGATCTCACGTTCGGGTACGTTCGTTCGCTGCGCTAGCCAAGTGCGGGCTGCACGGGCGTCAGCTAGGATTCCACGCTCTGACGGTGTGCCTTCACTTCGACCATAGCCGCGATAGTCAAACGTCATCACGGCTAGTCCGTGACGTTGATTGAGAAGCCAGAGGCTCGGCGTTCGAGAAACGACGTTGCCGGCATTCCCATGACAGAACAAGGCAATTGCGCGAGGATTCGGATGCGGGAGAAACAGGCCGTGCAGGCTTTGCCCGTCGGGTGTCGTAAACCAGGCGTCTTCGAACGGGGTTTCAGATTCTGACCACTTCTCTTCGGGAAACTCACTCGGCTGGAAGATCAACGACCGCTCGAGCTGAGCTAGCGGAGACACCGATGTGAATTGAGCGCACCCTAGAAGGCACGCCATCGGTGCTAGCAGAAATCCAATCAGTAGTCGCGCCATAGTGCCCTCGACGCCCCCTTGTAACGGGGCGAAACTTACAAGCACTATGACGAGGAGTCAACTCAAGTTGATAACGGACTGAATGATCGGTCTCGCGAAGCTCAATCTTCTTCTTCGTCTTCGACCTTGGACTTGGCCATGATCTCTTGCTGGATGTTGCCCGGCATGACGTCGTAATGGGCAAACTCCATGTGAAAGCTGCCTTGACCACCGGTCATACTCGACAGGGTCCGAGCATAAGTCATCAGCTCGCGGAGCGGAGCTTCGGAATTCACCGTTTGCATCCCGCCACCGGCTGCATCCGCTCCTTGAACACGGCCACCTCGCGATGACATGTCGCTGTAGACATCGCCAACATTCGCTTCGGGAACCGTAATCGCGATCTGTACGATCGGCTCGAGCAGACAAGGTCTCGCCTTCTCGAACACTTCGCGAAAGACCATCTTGCCGGCCGTCTTGAACGCGGCTTCGGAGCTATCGACCGGATGAAACTTGCCGAAGTGAACTTCGATACAGAGATCCTGGACCATGTGCCCGGCAATGACACCGCCGACAAGACGTTCCTTGAAGCCCTTCTCGATCGCGGGCATGAAGTTGCCGGGAATCGTGCCGCCCACCACGGCGTCGACCCACAAGAAATTGTGCTTCTCGTCGTAGTGATAGTCCTTTAGGCTTGGGAAGTTCGCTTTCGTGCAGAACTCTTCCAAGTTCGTGCCACGAGGCAACGGTCGCATCCGGATATGAACTTCACCAAACTGACCGCGTCCGCCAGACTGCTTCTTGTGGCGATAGCTCCCTTCGGCTGGTGACTGAATCGTCTCTCGGAATGAGATCTTCGGTTCTCTGGTATCGATTTCTAACTTGTCGCGACGAATGAGACGTTGCTGTATGACAGTCAAATGCAATTCGCTCATTCCGGTCATGACCAGCTCTTTTGTCTGAGCGTTCAGTTCAAGATGGAACGTGGGATCTTCTTCAACGACCTTGTGCAACGAGCTTGACATCTTGGTTTCGTCGCCACGTGTCTTCGGCATGACTGCCAGTCCAACCATCGGAGTCGGAAACGCGATTGGAGGCATCGCGATCTCACCCAAGCTGCTGCCGGTGTGCAAGTCTTCCATCTTGGCGACCGCAACGATGTCACCCGCCTCCGCATGATCGACCGGCGAAGTCGTTTCACCCATCACTTCAAGCAGCGGCCCCATCTTGATGTCTTTACGTGCGGTCGACGCGTGAATGTGATCGTCCTTTTTGAGCATTCCTGAATAGACGCGAACGAAACTCAACTTTTGCACAAATGGATCGATACGAGTCTTGAACACCTGTGCGACAAGGGGACCGTTCGGGTCCGGAGAGATTTCAACTTCTTCGCCATCTTTCGTCGCGGTTCGCGCGATATCACTCGGAGCAAGTCCACACATCGCGATCGCGTCGAGCAACTCCGATACACCAATGTCCTTTTGGCCTGAGCAGCAAACGATGGGAATAAATGTTCCCGACGCGACAGCTTTGACGATCAACCCAGAAAGCTCTTCCAAGGTCGGCGGCGTTCCCTCAAAATACCGCTCCATCATCGCTTCATCGGCTTCGATGATCGATTCGACCAGCGATTCATGAATCTCGTTCGGATCGACTAATGCACCACTCGTATCGTCTGGCAAGTTCAAAGTACTCGCGACGCCGCGAAAATCAGCTCCCGCACCGAGTGGAACGTTCAGCAAGACACAAGCGCCACCCCACAACTCGCGGATGTCGTTCACTAACGCTTCGAAATCGATGTTGTCAGTGTCCATGCGATTGATGACGATCATCCGCCCGACGCCCGCCTTCTCCGCTTCGGCAAACATCCTTCGCGTGTTTACCGCGATCCCAGAATGCGCGTCGATGACAATCGCGGCAGTCTCGACGGCGCGTAGCGCACCGATCGCTTGGCCGACAAAGTCTGGGTACCCTGGCGTATCGATCAGATTAAATCGCTTACCCGCATGTTCGCAATGCCCGACGCTTGCTTCGATCGTGTACTGATGGTCCTTCTCCTCTGGATCAAAGTCGCAGATGCTGGTGCCATCGTCGACGCTGGGATTGCCGCTGGCAGCTCCGGTCTTGACGAGGATCTTGTCAACGAGCGTTGTCTTTCCAGCCGAACCATGACCACAAAACGATACGTTACGGATGTCTGCGACGTTCACCTTCGCCATGCGGAGTTTCCTTATTCAGTCGTTTCTTCGGCGCTTATATATAGGTAGCCGAAGTCGTGAGACTTCGGAACTTCTGAAGTCTCACGACTTCAGCTACAGGTACGTTTACTTCTGGCTACTCTTCGCGATCATCTTTTGAAACTGCCAATCTCCGATGCCGAAACTGCGTCGGCGATTGTCAGCGTCCCTTCGTACAAGGCTCGCCCGATGATACAGCCAGCCATTTCAACTCGGGCCAGCTGTCGGACATCTTCAACATTAGTGACGCCTCCCGATGCGATCACCGGGACGTCGACCGCCTCCTTCATTTCTTGCATCGCCGGCAGGTTCGTTCCCGCCATCATGCCGTCCTTCGCGATGTCCGTATAGACGATCGCCGCGAGCGGTTGATCGGCGTACTGTTGTGCCATTTCAGTCGCTGACACTTCGCTGACGTCAAGCCAGCCATCGGTCGCGACTCGTCCGTTGCTCGCATCGATCCCTAGTACGAGTTGCTTCGGATATCGGCGGCACATCTCGCGGAACCAGTCGGGCTCCTTGAGCGCCTTCGTCCCGATGACTAATCGATTGAGTCCCGCGTCGAGCCACGATTTGATCGTGACTTCGTCGCGCACGCCGCCACCCAGCTCGCACGGAATATCGACGGTCGCCAGAATCGCGGCGACAGCCGCTTTGTTCGCGGATGTCCCATCGCGGGCACCGTCCAGATCGACTAGATGCAGAAACTCCGCACCTTCATCGACCCAACGTCGAGCCATCGCGGCAGGGTCGTCACCGAATACTGTTTCGCGATTGTAGTCGCCCTGCTGAAGGCGAACGCACTTCCCACCACGCAGGTCGATCGCAGGCCAGATTTGCATCCTTCTTAGTACACTCTCTTGGGGCCCAGGAAAGGTCGCAATATGCCACAGCGCAGTGACTTACGCAAGTAGACGAAGGGTGCGTATTCGAGTTGCCATCACTGTCCCAGTGAAGAACCCCTGGTTTAAGCTTTGGCCTTAATGGACGAGCTCGAATGAAAATTAATGGTCGGCGTCGAGCGCTCGTCACTCGGAGCGAGACGGCTACTTTAAAGCTCGGCAAAGTTCTTCAGCAATCGCAGCCCGTCGGCTTGACTCTTCTCCGGATGGAACTGAGTCGCGAACAAGTTGTCACGCCAGACCGCCGCACAGAAAGAGTCTGGGTACTCAGCTTCAATCACGACCAAGTCCCGGTCGTTAGGTACGACGTAATAGGAGTGGACGAAGTAGAAGTGCGATCCTTCTTCGATGCCATCGAGAATTGGTGCTCGCCGCGCGATCATTGCTTGGTTCCACCCCATGTGCGGAACCTTATGCTCGGGTGGCAAATCGAAACGAATGACCTTGCCGCTCAAAATGCCAAGTCCTTCGTATTCGCCATCTTCGTAGCTGACGTCGAACAACATTTGTAGACCGAGACAGATACCGAGAAACGCCTTACCGGCTTCAATCGCATCCTTGATGGGTTCAACAAGATCGCGGCTTCTCAACTCGGAAATCGCGTCGCGAAACGCGCCTACGCCCGGCAGAATGATCTTGTCCGCGCGGGATAAGACTTGTGGATCGCTGGTGATCTCGGCGGCATGCCCGACCTTCTCCAGCGCCTTTTGGACACTGCGAAGGTTACCCATCTGATAGTCGACAATTGCGATCATGCTGAACAATCCGCGGAGAGAGCAAACCGAATAATCTGCCGACAGCTACGAGGGTCGGAAGGTTCGCTCCAGTCTACTCCGCAGCCGACAGATGCGGGAGGACGGCATTCGTAGTTCCGCGTTTACGCGGCCTCCTTCGGATAAAACCGAAACTACGATCGCTATGGAGCTGTCTCAGGATAGACGACGAATTCGATCCGGCGATTCTTGGCTTGCCCCGCAGGAGTCGCATTGGAGGCACGCGGATGGTTCGCGCCTTGGCCAACCAGGAGAAGCTGGCCTTCCGGTACTTGATTGCGACGAATCAGATTGTCAACTACGGCAAGTGCTTGAGCCGTCGTGATCTGATGACTACGACCTGCACTCAACGACGTATTATCGGTATACCCCTCGACGCCGATCATGTGTCGCGGATACGAACCATTGAGCGATGTGGCAACCTGGTCCAACAAACTGTCCCCACCCGGTAGCATCTGCGACGTTCCCGGTTGAAACAGTCGGTCGGCGGGAACCTCGATGCGGATTACATCGCCGTCCTGCTGAACATCTAACCCAGCAATTTGTACTAGCTTCAAGGAATCTTTGAGGCTGTTGTTCGCCTTTAGAATTGCGCCGCCACCGCGCGTGACAGATGCTTGTAAAGCCTCGACTTGGCGAGCCTTCTCTTGGTGAGCAAGTTCGGTTTCGCGAGCTTGGCTCGAAAGCTTTGCGAGTTGCTCACGTAGGAGAGTCAGCTCTTGCTTCAACAATTGGTTCTGTTGATCCGTGCGAGCCAGCTCCGTGTGGAGATCTCGATTGTCGGCGTCCAATGCGCTCGCGCGGCGGCCAAGGTCCTGTAATTGTGCCGTCTGCGGAGGTGATGCGCCGGGCTGAGTCCAGCCGCTGCTAGCTGCGACGGGAGCGGTCAGCGATCGGGTTTGATTGCAGCCACCCGCCAGTAAAGTGACTAACGCCAACGCAATAATGATTTGAGACCGAGCGCACATCGCGCAGCTCCTCCTACAACTTACACACGCGTTGTCTCTGGAGGACACAGGTCTCTCGCGTTGCTATGGCGCGGGCGACTATACCTTCTGCGCAGAGACAAGCGGCGGGAGAGTACCAGCACCCCGATGCGACGGCAAGGTCAGTTGCTCTCGTCCGAGGGCGCAGACTCGGGCGGCTCGTCGGCTTCTTCTTCGTCGCCTAGAAACGTTTCACGAAGCCAGCGCATTCCGATCAGCATAATCCCCATCAGAGCCAAACCGATGGCTAGCACTCCTGGCACGAACAGACCTAACTCAAAGATCTGTCGAGACCGTCCCCACATATTGTCCCAATCGACGACTAAATAGCACGCCCCTGCGCACAGATAGGGCCCAAAGGCGATATCGCGACGACGCGTGAGCAACCATTGCGACAAGGAAATGAACAGCGCGGCAAACGGTGCCAGAAAAAAGATGATCAACGTCGCCTGCCAGCCCAGGAACGCGCCGATCATCGCCATTAACGTGACATCGCCAAAGCCCATCGCTTCTTGGCCGAGTGCGTGACTGCCAACGATTCGCACGGACCAGATTAAGCCGCCGCCTGCTGCCATGCCCACGAGAGCGGAGAACAAACTCTCCCATCGGTGCCCCGGTCCAATAGGGCCCGCGTCGGCATACGCCCAAACAAGCGCGATGGTCAGCATTCCAACAACCGCAGTCATGACCATACCAAACGAAAGCCGACGTCGAAAACTAGCGCCGAAATACAGAAACGCTTTCCCCAACCCCCGTCTCGTTGTCCATAACCATGGCACGACGGCGACACACCAGCCAAGGAAACATCCCAATCCAATTGCCAAACTTGTTCGGCTCGCAAGAAACTCGAGCCACTCGCGTTCCCTCCACACACCCGAGACGACCGAGATGAGTTCCGGTGTGGGAGGACGCCAGACCAAGACTACCTCGCGAGAAGTCGTAAACACGACGGCGAGTAGCAGCCCAATGATCGTTCCGGGAACTGTAATGGCGTCAGGAATAGTCTGTTCGTCGAAATCGATAAAAGTCGCAACTAACATCAACGAAAACAAAACGATGTGGCTAAAGTAGCGTGCCTCGAAACCGGCAGCAGCGCCGAACCTGCCAACTTCATGCCAATAGAGCGCGGCGAAACAGACACCCGTTGTCAATTCAATCAAAAGCGGTCGAACCCAGAACGCGCGTCCGTGAATCGACGACTCGCGACATAAACTTATCCAGCCAACAATTGGAATTCGATCGAACCAACGCCGCACCGGAGCGTGTTCGTGTGGAGCCGACCAGGGTCCAATCGGTCTCGGAAACCACGCCAATCGGTAAATGCCACGATTAAGCTGTGTCGCGATGATTGCGCCGAGCAGAAAGAGAAGGAAGTAGATCACGCGAGCGTTACCCAAAACAGTAGCCATCACGCTCCGCCGTGATGAGCCTTCCACACCGAACGATGTCGCTTACATGAGGCTCGAAGTTGCAGCTACCCGAGCTAACGGGCTCGTCACTGCGGAGCGTGACGGCTACTCTACTAAGCATACAATCTCTTGTGCCACTTGTTCAGTTGACTTCGCATCCGTTTCGACCACGAAATCGGCACAAGCCCGATAAACGGGCTCGCGCTGGCTCAACAACGAGGTGATCTCAGGCAATCCGCCGCTCGTCGTCAAATTCGGTCGCTGCTCTGAAGTCTTCACATCCTCGGTGATTCTGGCATGTATGGTGTCGGGCCGGGCGGTCAGCCAAATCACGGTTCCGTCGGCGATCGCACGGCGAGATTCTTCACGCATCACGGCACCGCCGCCAAGACTGAGAACAGCATCGGTACGTTGAACCAAGTCCCCGATCACCTGCACCTCAAGATCCCGAAACGCCTGCTCGTTGTCGTCTTCGAAAATCTGCTTGATCGACTTGCCGGCACGGCATTCGACTTCCGCATCCACGTCAAGGCACTCAAGCGATAACAGATCAGCAACTCGTCGCGCGGCCGTCGTCTTTCCGGTACCTCGATATCCGATCAGAATGAGTTGCATGGTTGCTTGTCTTCGTAGGTCGGAGTTGTACTCCGGCACTAGGATGGACGGAGTACAACTCCATCCTACGGACGCGTGGCGACGGCGATCAGTCCTCAGCCTGCACTGCCTTGACCGCTCCGGTTGTCTTTTTGATCGCTTCGCGCATGACTTCCTCTGGCGCGTCGACTTCTGTAAAGAGCTTGAACTGCAGCGCTGCTTGCCGAACGAACATGTCCACTCCGGTCACGACAGCGGCGTTGATGTCGCGCGCTTGTTTGATCAGCAGCGTTCGTTCAGGGTTGTAAACCGTGTCGAATACGATCGTAGAACGACGAAGATGCTTACCGTCGAACGGTGTTTCGTTCACATGCGGGTGCATGCCGATTGGAGTGCAGTTGATTACCATATCGCATTTGACGTTGTGGCGATTCTTCCATTCGGTGGCCTTGCAATTGAACTTCTTCGCTAAATCTTCCGACTTTGCGAGGGTCCTTGAAGCGATTGTCACGTCGACGTTGCGCAATTTCAACGCGTGCACGATGGCTTTCGCCACGCCACCAGCGCCCAACACGACAGCCGCTCGACCCGCTAAGACATCAACGCTGCCTCCTCGTCCGAGCGTGGCGTCGATCGAATCGAGTGCCGCACGAAAATCCGTGTTGTAAGCCATCTTGTCGAATCCATCCATCACGACCGTGTTCGCCGCGCCGATGTGATCCACCGCGCGGTCTGTGCTGTCGACGTGATCGAGAATCGCCTCCTTGTGCGGAATCGTGACACTCAAGCCACGCAGCCCGAACCCTCGGCAGTACGACATGAAATCAGTAAGGTCTTCGCGAGGAACACGAATCGGAACGTAGACCTTGTCCATCTCTAAATGCCGGAAGGCAGCGTTGTGGACGGCCGGACTCATGCTATGACCAATCGGGTCGGCGATCACTCCGTAGACTTCCGTGTTTGGTGTGATCTCGTCGTAGTGGTAGACATCTCGCATCTGTTGGAAGCTCAATTGCCCGGGTGCCAAAGTCCGCTCCTGATGAAACGTCGCATAAGTGAACGGCGCTCCAAAACGCGCAGCAAGGATGCGCGACGGTGTTCCCATATCGCCCATACAGAACGCGACGGTGGGCGTTTCGCTTTCAGCGACCAACTCCAGCATTCGCACGTTGTCACGAGGATTGTGAGCCATCGTCGCGAGCTTGATGATATCGGGGTCAAGCTCCTTCAATCGCTCGTGAATCTCGCGAATGTCTTTCGGCGTCTCGTGAAAGTTATGGTAGCTGACGATCCGTTTCGTCTTCCCGAATCGTGGAATCGAACTAGCGACGTCTTCTTCGAGATCAACGTAGTCGACGCCCTCCGCAATCGCTGAACGGAGCAACATTAACCGCTCCTCCTCGCTTTTTTCCCACTTCCCGCCATCCTGCTCGCGACGGCAAGTGATAATCACCGGACACGGTCGCTCCGTGACGAGCCTCTTAAGATTCACAGCCCGCATGATGTAATCAACTCGCAGTTCAACGAGCTCCGCACCTTGTTCCGCGAGATGCTTATGTTCGGCCATCATCATCTTGTGCCGGCCACGGCCAATACTTACTGCAATCATGGTGATAAAGATCGAAGAGGGTGGAGGAGAAAACAGGGCGACGCAATGCCCAATGACAAGTCACGACCCATTTTGACATCGGCAGAGCCGCGAATCAATCGGTCAGGTACGCTTGAAGCGTTTATCCAACTCTTCGCGAGTGAACACCAAAGCGGTTGGACGACCGTGCGGGCAGTGATGGGTGTCGTGGAACAGATGCCGCTGTTCGAGCAACGCGTCGACTTCTTCAACCGAAAGCCGATCACCAGCTTTGATCGCGGCTTTGCACGAAATCATGTGCAGTAACTCGTCCAAGACGTCGCGGCGGTCGGGTGTCTTTTCGCCGCTCAACAATATATCGACGACCTGCCGCAGGACCTCTCCTGGACTAATGTTCGCCAACATCGCGGGATAAGCCGAGATAACGACCGTGTCGCCACCGAACGGTTCAATTTCGATCCCGATCTCTGCCAGCGTGTCCTTCACGGCCAATGCGGCGCCCGCTTCATCCCCCGTCAATGCGACGGGCTCGGGAACGAGCAACCGTTGCGATTCCATTTTCCCAGCCAGCACCTTTTCGCGAATTTGCTCGTACAAGACGCGTTCGTGAAGGGCGTGTTGGTCGATCACGACCATGCCCGTTTCATTCTCGGTAACAATGTATCGATTGTGCAGCTGTAGCCCCGTCGATGATCGACTTTCGTTTGGAGACACCGAACAAGCAACGAGTTCTTCCGTTCGGGCAGAAGTTTCGATCGCGGCGGAGCGACCACCAGACTCGTCGCGCAGCGGCGGCAGCGCCTGCGAATCAAGGCGGCGATCGCCAAACGGTTGAAACTCGGGCAACTTCCCCATCACAAGATCGTACGAAAGCGGCATGCGCTGCTGCGACGACGGTTCACTTGCTGGCTGACCGCTGACTGCTGGCCGCAGACCACTCTCTCCACCCTTCGCCCAATCGGTCATCTCGCGACGGAGCTGCTGTGCGCGTGCCGGATCAACCGCCGGCTCTTGGTCGCTCGTTTTTTCTGCTGCTAGAGATTCCTTCGCGGTCAGATCGCTTGTCAGGAATTTGTTGCGAAGTGTTCCGAGCAACTGGCTGTAGACGCGGCCGCCATCCTGAAAGCGAACCTCCAGTTTTGTGGGATGCACATTCACGTCAACCATTTCTGCGGGCATATCCAGCCGCAAGAACGCGATCGGATATCGACCCGTCATCAGCAACCCGCGGTAAGCTTCGCCGAGCGCGTGCTGGAGTGAACGATCCCGAATGAAGCGTTGGTTCAAAAACAGATACTGCATTCGATTGTTCGACCGGCTGTGGGTGGGATTCGCCACGTATCCGCTCAGCCGCACGGAAGACTCATCGTCCCGATTGTCGACCCAGATCAACGCGTCGCCAATCTCGCGACCAAAGAATGTCGCTATTCGTTCTCGCCAGTTGTCGTCAGCAGGCAAGTCATACAGCGTGCGTTCGTTGTGCTTCAACGTGAAGTGCGTTTCGGGATGAGCCAGTGCGACTCGAGTGAAGGCTTCGCTGATGTGCCCCATCTCGGTTTGCGTCGTACGCAAAAACTTGCGACGAACGGGTGTACTGCAAAATAGATTGCGAACTTCAATGCTCGTCCCGACTGGACAACCACACGGAGCAATGTCACCGATCGTTCCGGCGGTCACCTCCATCTCTGAACCCGCAGAGCTGTCATGTGTTCGGCTTCGCAATACGAAGTGACTGACTTCCGATATCGAAGCCAACGCCTCGCCCCGAAAGCCCATTGATCGAACATGAAACAAGTCGTCGGCGTCGCGAATCTTACTGGTCGCGTGACTCGCAACCGCCAACTTCAATTGTTCAGGCGCAATGCCACAACCATCGTCGGCGATTCGAATCAGCTCCGAACCACCCTTCTCGATGGAAACATCGATTCGCGTCGCGCCGGCATCGACTGAGTTTTCGAGCAACTCCTTGATCACACTTGCCGGCCGCTCGATGACTTCACCGGCAGCGATCTTGTTAATGACGCTCGTTGGCAGCTGGGTAATGTCGGGCATGATTTAAACGTCTATCCCAGTTCATATTTATCGAGCTTACGGTACAACGTCCGAGCCCCAATCTCGAGGATCTTCGCGGCCTCTTCGCGGTTACCGCTCGTTAGTTGCAGCGTCTGCTCGATCGCATACTTCTCAAACGCATCCATCGGCTGACCAATGAGTTGCGTCGGGCCTTCTCCCGCGACCGGGGCCAATTCTTCGAGGTCGGCAAACTCCATCGGCAAATCGTCAACATCCAGCATGCCATCGTCGTCATAGATAACCATCGACTCGACGGCGTTGCGGAGTTGTCGCACGTTCCCAGGCCAATCGTACGCCATCAGCTTTCGCGTCACGGCGGGCGACACACTCTTCACGGCCTTGGCATGCTGCTTCGCAACGAGTTTTCGGAAGTGATCCGTCAGCGGTACGATATCCTCGCGGCGATCACGCAACGCGGGCATCTGCACCGTAACAACTTTCAGACGGTAATAAAGGTCTTCACGAAAAGAGCCGCCTTCGATTGCTTTCTCGAGCTCGCGGTTCGTCGCTGAAATGACGCGTACGTTCACTTTGATCGGCTTATTGTCGCCGACACGAGTGATCGTGTGATCCTCGAGTACGCGCAGCAGCTTGATCTGCGTGGCAGCGGGCATGTCGCCGATTTCATCGAGAAACAGCGTCCCACCATTGGCATATTCAAAAGCTCCCTCACGATCTGTCACCGCATCGGTGAAGGCACCTTTGACATGCCCGAACAGTTCGCTTTCGACCAGGTTCTCCGCCACGGCCCCAGCGTTAAGGGCGACAAATCGCTTGCTCTTGCGAGGACTGTTTTGGTGAATCGCTTGGGCAACTAAGTCTTTCCCGGTACCGTTCTCGCCCGTGATCAAAACGGTCGCGTCTGTCGGAGCGACTCGCTTCAGCCGATCGATCATCGCCTGCATTTTCTTGCTGGTGAAGATGATGCCTTCGAAACCGAACTTCTCGTCCAGCCTTTGCGACAACTCGACGTTCTGCCGCCTGAGCCGTACTTTGTCAACGGCTTTTTCCGCGACCGCGCGCAGCTTGTCAGGCGTGACTGGCTTCTCAAGAAAGTTGAACGCTCCTCGCTGCATGGCTTGGACCGCGGTCGGCACTGAAGCATGGCCCGTGACAACAATGACTTCGCTATCAGGTAAGGCCTGCTTCGCGCGGGCCAGCACTTCCATGCCGTCGACATCGCTCATCACCAAATCAGTGAAGATGACATCAAACGTGTCTTGCTCAACGGCCTTGACTCCTTCCTTGCCGGAAAATGCTGTCGTGCAAGGATAGCCGACTCGCTCCAGGCTCTCGGTCATCGCATGCGCAAGCGCCTTGTCGTTATCGACAATCAGTACCCGCACATCGTCGGGGGTCGCAGTGACATCCTTTTCGTTCGCATCGCCCATGCCAGCGATGATACTGAATCCCTGGGGAGACGGCTAGACGCGGCAATCGTTCGACTCGCTACGGCGTGATTTGGCGCTGGCTTACGATCGTTTGTCGTGTCACTCAACGCTGAGCGAGCAGAGCGTCCGTAGCATCCTCCGCGAGCTCGTCGAGCAGCGTTTCCCACTGCCGGCCCACCTCGTCATCTTTCGAGGCAGTCTGCATCGATCGCGTGCGTCGGGAGGAAGTTGCTTGCAAAAACGATGGTGTTGGCGGGAACGGAACCGTGCGCACCAAAGCTGCGGACTCAGCCAGTTCATACTGTTCAGAATCGTGGTTCGCAGCGGGGCTGGTGCGCGCCGACTCGCCTTCCGGTTGCACCACGGTGCGTCGATTGAGGTAATTGATGATGATCAAGGCATCCAGCGCCGAGGCCGATCGATCGCCGTTCACATCCACGTACAAGAAATGTAGGTCCCTCTCGCCGAGAGGGACAGGAGGCAGATCGTCGCTAGGAGCTTCGGCCATCGCGCCCGTGCCCGTAGAGTTGAGATAGTTGACAACGGCCAAGGCATCGATCGGCGACACCAAACCATCGTTGTTTACGTCGAGCTGATTGGCAGCGTTGTGCAGCGGCGAGCCCTCGCCTTCGGAACCCTTGCACGTTGTGGGATCGCAGACGCGACGAACGCCCATCGGCGCGTCGCCAGTCAGTTCGACGTTATCGGTCAATGGGCGATCGTTCTCCAGAAAGATGCCCAAGCCGCCCACGGTACCTTGGATGGCATCGACGCTTGTTAGCAGAGGTGCTTCGTTCGTGATTTGCCCGCCCGTCATCAGCGCGCTGCCAACAGACGAGTCAGATACGAGTGTAAGTGTTTCTGCGCGAACGGAGATTTCGCCCGCACAGCCAATAATTCCGCCGCTACCACTGTTCAACGAAACATCGCCCGTGGTTTGGACTCGCACGTTGCCGATTCCCGTTCCGGAAATGAGCTGCACGTCGGCATCACCAGCTTGGATCAACGAGCAATTACCAAAGATATCACGTCCGGCCATCAACTCCACCGAGCCCGATCCGAAGTTGATATCGGCATTAATCTCAAGAGACTGAGCCGCGTTGAGCATAATCGAGCCGCGTTGCATGGCAATCGAACCGTTGACAAAAATGTCTTCAACTTCGTCATTCGTTCTCAGTTCGCCCGCACCGAGTACGTTCTGCCCGGAAAACGTGAGAGTATCGTGCCCATCACCACCCCTGATCGCCACTGACAAGTTCAAGTCTTGTGGAGCATTGCTGAAATCGATCGATACTTGATCGTCTCCGGCCGCAAGATCGATCTCGATACTTTGCAGCGCTGTTAGCAGTACGCTTACCTCGTTGCCCGTCGTATTGTCACCAAAGTTGCCGAGGGCGTTGTTTCTATCAGTGATGACGAGCCTGTCGTCCACAATAGTCAGTTCGAGTTGATCGTCCTTGCCGTCGAGAACAAAGTCTCGGATGGTCAGGATCGACGCGTTGTCTAACTCCACGGCCGTGCGGACATTTTGCAAGTCGTCGTCCTGGATCGTATATAGCGTCGTCGCTTGGATGATACCGTCGCCATTGGCATCGCCCACCGCAAACTGGCTGCCGGGCAGTAACTCCAACTCGATTGTCTCGTCCGCCTCGATGAGCATGTCGGGCACAATCACCAAGTGCCTGATAGCGACGGACGTCGCATTGTAGGTCCCGGCGAAAATTGCCATCGTAATCGGGCCGGTGTAATCGACACCGTCTCCGGTCGCCGTCCCACCCACCACCGGTACATCGATCCTCACGCCATCAACTCCTTGGGTCGAACCCGTCACCCAAAGCTGCGGCAAGTTCTCACCCGATGACTCTGCGTCTAATCCCGTTGTCTGGCTGAACTCGACCAACAGTGAATCGTCGTCCGTAATCGTACCGGTGGCCCGGTGTTGCAGCCGGTACACGCGGGCCTGCCCCGAATGGCCATGGATGTTTCCATCGCTCAACGGTGCGCCAACGACAAACGTGTTGCCATTGCCGCTCAGCGAAACTGAGTTTCCGAATAGATCTCGCGCAGTTTCACCATCGAAATCCTGGCCGAACTGAGTCCAATCGCCGCTCACAAATCGGTATACACGGGCTTGGCCAGAGTTGATGCCGTTGTCGTCGTTGTGGTAGGCTCCTATCACCACCGTGTTGCCGTCCCGGCTCAGCGATACCGAGTAGCCGGATTGATTGCCCACAGCTTCGCCATTGATGTCCTCGCCAATCTGAATCCAATTTGCATCGTCAAAGCGGTAAACGCGGGCGTGGCCGGAGGCATTGCCATTACCGTCGTTTAAAGGCGCTCCGATTACAACTGTACTACCGTCGTAGCTTGCTGAAACAGAGGTGCCGGATCGGTCGCCTGCGTCTTCGCCGTCGATGTCTTGGCCGAGCTGAAGCCAATTGATTCCATTGAAGCGGTACGCGCGGACATGGCCGGAACTCTTGCCGTTTCCGTCGTTGGTCAGCGCTCCGACCACCAGAGTATTGCCGTCACCGCTCAGCGAAACAGCGTCTCCGAAATAGTCCTGCGTGAACTCGCCGTCGATGTCCTGACCAAGTTGAATCCAACCAATGCCGACAAAGCGGTATACGGTGACTTGGCCAGAGTCGGTGCCATCACTAGGTGCTCCGATTGCAACTGTATCGCCGTCGTCGCTGAGCGAAACAGATCCGCCGAAACCATCGTTTGCGGATTCGCCGTTTAAGCTCTGACCGAGTTGCGTCCAGTTTACGCCATCGAAACGGTAAATTCGGACCCGACCGGAAAAGTCCCCCGTCCCGTCTGAGCCGATCGCGAGTGTGTTGCCATCGCCACTGAGCGACAAGGAAACTCCGGCGCGGCCATCCTCCACTCCGTCGACGTCTTGCCCATTCAGAATCCAATCAGTTCCGTCAAGCCGGTACACTCGCACACGATTGTTGCCCGAACCGATCACCACCGTGTTGCCGTCATCACTAATCGACACGGAGTTCCCGGCGAATGAGATCGGCCGGTTACCTTCAATGGCCGGGCCGAGTTGCGCCCAATTTAATCCAAGCGAGAGATTGCGGCGTCCGGCTTGCAGGTTGCTCAACAACAGGTTCACCGTCTCGTCCCGCTCGACGGTCGTGTCAGCGTTGACCGTGATGTTGATGATCCCCGACGTGTCGCCGGCTTTGATCGTGAGTGTAGCAGGAGTTGTCACGGCGACGTAATCATCATCGGCCGCGCTTGCCGAGCCGTCTTGCGTCGTGTAGTCCACCGAAACATCAACATCGACGGGCGAATTTAATGTGACTGGAAAGCTCAACACCGCTGTGCCTTCGTCACCTTCGACCACCGTGGCGTCCCCAACGCTGAGCGTTGCGCTGTCGTCGTTGGTGACGTCGATCGTGTCGCTGCCGTGATCGAAGGTGTCGGCGCTGGCTGAGATGGTGATTGTCTTCGCCAAATCAACGATCTGTTCGTCGACGCCTGTGATGGTGAAGGATGCCGAATCCTGACCATCGGGGATTGTGGCCGTTAACGGAACGGTTGCTTCGTCCGTGTTGCTGCTGGTCAGATTGACGACGAGGTCGCCGTTGCTTCCCGCATCTCGCGAAACGATCGCGCTCGCCACGCCTCCGTTTTCGCTGATCGAAGCTTCCGCGATGTCGACGGTGAGGGCCGCTAAGAGCGCTCGTTCTTCGAGCAGTTCAAGTTGTAAACCTCCAAGCCGACCATAGTGAAAAGCCGAGTTGCGGGCTCGCTTGCGGCGTGGGCCGAAGTGCCGCTTGGTCAACCGCTTCATGAGATTGCGGAGCATCTACTGGACTGCCCGTGATTGATTGGGATGTTGGGAGACAAAGCACTACGAAGACGGTACCTATCCGTGAACCAACGGAGTGCGATGCTCTACGCCCAGGATACCTAGACCGAGGGTGAAGTACAATGAATGTGCAGACTCGCCACACCCTACAGTTTCTGCTCTCCTCGGTGAACACACCCATGAACTGCAGCCAACCGCGCAGCGGTTAGGATCCCTTCGAGGCTGTGAATAAATTGCTGGAGTCCAGGCTTTAGCCTGATTAGGCAGGCCACCACAGGCTAAAAGACGCGCTAAAGCGTGGACTCCAACAACTTATATCGATTTATTCACACCTCTTCGGGACAATGAAGTGTTCGTGGTGTTCGCCGAGCACTGTCACAATTTTTGCTGAATCGGCACTCGCAATTACCCAATACGCTTCGGCGTCGGGAATTCCAACGTGAACTTGGTGCCACGATTTAGGGCGCTTTGAACGTCGATGCGACCTCCGTGTGCTTCGATGATCTTGCGAGCAGTTGGCAAGCCGAGGCCGGAGCCACCATTCTTTGTCGAGTAGAATGCGTCAAACATGTTCATCGCCGTCTTCTCGTCCATGCCGCAGCCAGTATCGATCAAGTCGAGCGCGATACCAAAACGCGTAAGTCGCGTTCGAACTGTCAGCGTCCCGCCGTCGGGCATCGCTTCGAGCGAGTTCTTCACAAGGTTGACTAGCGCCGCCTGCATCGTTTGAGGTTCAAGCAAGATGCTCGGCAAGTCGGCATCCACGAGGCGAATGACCTCGACTTCCAACTGGTTCGCTTGAGGCTCAAACAGGTCCAAGACCCTCTCGACTTGATCATTCAAGCTTCCGGCATGCAGATCCAAATTTCGGAGCCGAGCGAATCGCAGAAAGTCATTGAGAAGATTCTCGAGCCGAACACACTGTTGCTGGACGAGATTAACTTTGCCAACCGCTCGTCGTTCACCTTGCGTCTCCGGTTCGGCAAGATCTTCCGCCAATAAATCCATGTTCATACGAATCACGGACAGAGGATTCTTGATCTCGTGCGCAAGCGACCCCGCTAACTCGGCCAGTTCGTTGTAGCTGGCCAAGAGCTGCCGATTGAGTTCTTCAGCTTTGGGGGAATCGTCGGGCATCGATACTCACGCAACCTGAATCAACGAAAAAGGGACGAAGGAAATCCACTCCCTTCGTCCCATTGTAAACTGTTAACGGGGTAATCCGATTATCGACAACAAACTAGCGGCGTCCACGACCTCCGCCGCCACCGCTACGTCCGCCACCACCACGTCGCGGCCCGCGATCGCCACCGCCTTCGCTGCTACCACTTCCGGCAGCTGAACGCTCGGCGGGAACGTAGGTGTCCTCGATACCTAGCTCTTCAAGAGCCTTGCGGCGACTGAGTTTGACGCGATCGTGTTCGTCGACGTCGATCACGAATACCTTCATGTCGTCACCAACAGCACAGACGTCATTGACGCTGCCGACATAGCCATTCGCCAATTCGCTGATATGACACAAGCCATCGCGACCGGGCATGATTTCGACAAAGGCACCAAAGTCTTTGATGCTGGCGACCTTTCCGTCATAGATCTTGCCGATCGTGACGTTCGCAGTCAGGGCATCGATCTTGTTGATCGCAGCTTGAGCCCACTCGCCGTTGGAACTGGCAACCGTGACCGTACCGTCTTCTTCGATCTCGATGACCGTTCCGGTCTCTTCCTGAATCGCTCGGATCATCTTGCCACCAGGGCCGATGACCAAACCGATCTTCTCTGGGTTGATCTTGATCTGCAACAAGCGAGGCGCATTGATGGAGATTTCGGCACGCGGCTCGCGAATCGTCATGAGGATTTGCTTCAAGATTTCGATCCGCGTGTCACGAGCCTGAGCCAACGCGCCACGAATAATCGCTTCGCTGATCCCGTTGATCTTCAGATCGAGCTGAATACCGGTGATCCCGTCCTGTGTTCCAGCAACTTTGAAGTCCATGTCACCGAAATGATCCTCGTCGCCGAGTATGTCGGTCAGCAGAACGTAGTTGTCGTCCGACTCCTTGACCAACCCGATCGAGATTCCAGCCACCGGGTTTGTGATCGGCACACCTGCCGCCATCAGGCCCAAGGTCGCTGCACAAACGGATGCCATCGAGGACGAACCATTCGATTCGAGAATGTCGGAAATGACACGAATCGTGTAGGGGAAGTCTTCGGGACTCGGAATAACCGGCTTCACACTTCGTTCGGCCAAAGCACCATGCCCGATCTCACGACGACCAGGACCCCGGATCGGGCGACACTCGCCAACCGAGAACGAAGGGAAATTGTAGTCGAGCATGAACTTCTTCGAATACTCTTCGAGCAAGCCGTCGACACGTTGCTCGTCTTTGCCAGTTCCGAGTGTGATCGTGACCAGCGATTGCGTCTCGCCACGCTGAAAAACTGCCGAGCCATGAACTTGCGGTAGCAGGTCCACCATGCACTCGATAGCACGAAGCGTCTTACCGTCTCGACCATCGGGACGATTTCCGGCGAGAATCAGGTCGCGAACAACTTTCCCTTCCAGATCGTGCCAGACGTTCTTGAAATGATCGACGCAAATCGCGTCCGCGGCGTCTGGGTCCGGAATGAATTCAGCGATCGCCTTGGCTTTAACTTCTGAGCAAGCTTCACCACGAGCCTGTTTGCCGGATGTTTGCTTCGCGGCTTTATACTCGTCGTAGTACTTATCTTTGACACTATCGAACAGTCCATCGTCTTCCGCAGTCTCAACAGCGCCCTTCTCGACGCCAACCTTCTCGGCCAACTCGTGCTGCATGTCACAGATTTGCTTGATGACATCGTGAGCGAACAGAATAGCGTCGACCATGTCATCTTCAGGCATCTCACGAGCGAAGCCTTCGATCATCAACACGGCGTCGTTCGAGCCAGAAACGATCAAGTCGAGATCACTCTCCTCGAGAGCTTCTTGGGTCGGGAACGCAACGAATTCGCCATCGATCCGACCGACGCGAACCGATGCGATCGGGCCTTCGAATGGCAACGGCGAAACGTGCAACGCGGCGGACGCGCCGTTCATCGCAATGACATCGGAGTCGTTCTGTTTGTCGCTTGAAACGACGAACGCCTGGACCTGAACTTCGTTAAAGTATCCCTTCGGGAACAAAGGACGAATTGGGCGATCCATCAACCGCGCGGTTAACGTTTCCTTCGTCGAAGGACGACCTTCTCGCTTGATGAAGCCACCCGGGAACTTACCAGCAGCAGCGGTTCGCTCGCGGTAATCACAGGTGAGCGGAAAGAAATCCTGGTTGCCCCGAGGCGGGCCAGAAGCAGTAGCAACGAGAACGACGGTTTCGCCGTATTGTGCGAGCACGGAACCCGCAGCTTGCTTTGCTAAAACACCAGTTTCAAAAGAGAGAGTACCTTTTCCAATTTGCTTTTCTACGCGAACCTTCACTTCTTTTCCTGTCCTTTACATGCGTCCTGGCACGAGAGACAGGGAGCTACCAGCATCCTACTTACGGATGCCGTGTTACTTCCGAATACCCAGTCGACCGATAATGTCGAGATACCGCTGTGCATCCACTTTGCGCAGGTAATCCAACAGGCGACGACGTCGGCTGACCATTGCCAAGAGACCGCGCCGGCTGGCGTAGTCTTTCTTGTGCGTACGAAGGTGGTCGGTCAGGCTGTTGACCCGGGTCGTGAGGATCGCAATCTGCACCTCGGGCGAACCTGTGTCGTTGTCACCCTTCTTATAACCCTGGATGACTTCCTGTTTCCGTTCTTTCGTAATCGTCATGGATACTCTGTCTCGCGAGCTAGAACGCCAAATGCGGCGTCGCAATTCGTGGCACGGCGGCGGAGTCTGTTGTCTCTGCTTCCGCCAGGACTATTTTCCGTCTTACTTACAACACTTGTAACAAGTTAAGCACAACAATTTACCAGCGATCAGCGGATTTGCAATGGCAGACCGAACCAGCGAGGCAGCTGGCGGCGGGGGATGATGCAATTGTGGTAAGTGTTGACAGGGAACGGTTTATGAGATCATGGCACGCATGAATGGCGATCTAGGCAATCGGCAAACAGAGGCCGAAAATCAAGCGAAGTCCCGGTCGCATCGGACCTGCCTTGGAGCTGCTTCGCCCCTCAACTCGCATAAGAGTTCGGAGCTCATCCAAGCGGTCCACTCTCCCAAGGCCCATTTATGGCGAACGTAAGCCCAGGCGACTGGATGTTCACAAACAGCCACTCACCATCTGGCGTAAATGTCGCCCCCGCCCACTCACCGTCGCGGAAATCGCCCTCAAAACCGTTCCGCTCTCCGGCCAGAACGATATTGTTCGCGGCAAAAGGGAACAATTGTCCGTCGGTCGTCAAACCATGCAATCGCTGAGGCTTCAGTTTGCCATCTTCACAAAGCAGTAGCCCGCCGCTCTTTGGACAAACTGTGATGTTATCGGGATTCTCAAGGACCTCGGCGGAAGGCGATTCAAATATGAGCTTGATGGTCTCTTCGTTCGGGTCGTATTCAAACACTTGCCCCATACTAATCTCCCCACCGCTGGTCGAGACGATAAAGACCTTCCCGCCGCCATACCAACATCCTTCCAACCTAGCAAACGTGGTAGCTCCCTGAGCTTTGCCCTGCATAAAGACGCCATGCTCGTCTTTCGTGCCTGGCGAATGTGCACGTGTGGGATCTTCGATCGTGACCCAAGCTGTGTCAAACTTGTCACCCTGACTTAGGCCCTTCTGCAATTGCTCTCTGCCGACAACTTTCAGCATCTGCAACGTGCCACCCTTCACCAGTTGGCGACTCCGGTTTGGCAAGAAGCGATAGAAGCCAGCCGCGTTGCGATCTTCCGTCTCGTATACGATGTCGGTCTTTGGGTCGACGGCTACTGCCTCATGGACGAATCGTCCCATCTCCTTGAGCGGTTCAGCCGTCGCTGCCTGACCGACGGGAACCTCGAAGATGTAGCCGTGTTCGCGTTCCAACTCCAGGACGACTCCGTCGAGTTCGTCACCGGGACCGAGCACGGATTCCTCACATGTGAGCCAGGTCCCCCAAGGCGTCGGTCCTCCAGCACAATTTTTGACTGTGCCGCTCAGTGCGGGAATGCTGGTCGCGAATCCTCCGGCCCGGCGGTCGAATCGAAGATTCATGCAGCCGCCGCCAGCCTTAGGGTCATACGTGATCGCCTCGGGAGCGAACGGTACCCCTTGACCACCGACTTCGTGGTTTCGGCAAACTGTGATCGACTTCGCATCAGCCTGAATGACGGCCATTCCGTCATGGGAGCCTGGCGTTTTCACACCAGTGCTCGTGGGGTCCTTACTCCAGCCGAACGACTGGTAGCGGAATCCGGCAGGCAATTGAAGCAGTTCCAATCCTGTTGTTGCGTCTCGAACGGGCGTTAGCGGGCCATAGCCTGAACTGCGCCCTGCTCCCAACGCGCTGCGGGTGACCAATTTGTGAAACATTCCCGCCACGGCGACCCCACTGGCGGCGGACGAAGTTCGTTTCAAAAAGTCGCGCCGATCCATACTGTCATCCTTTCATCTCGGACAGTTTATCACAACACCCGTTAACGGAGAGATCGTGCTAACCGGCTATGCATAATCGTAAAGAAGCATTGGCAGTTCGTGTTTCGTGACGGTAGTACAGGCTGCTGGGCTTGTGACGGCCCACAATTCTTTTTCTGCGATCCGCTCATAATCAAAACAATCCTCCCTCTGTTCAGTGGGCTATTCTTCAACGGTTGAATTTCTGAATGGGCAGAATAATGAAACGCTGGCTCTGTAATGCGTCGATCAAGCTCAAGCTTAATCTGCTCTTAGTGACGGCTTGCATCTTCACACTGATCGTGTGCGGTAGTGGTTTCGTGTCGAACGATCTCCGTATGCTCAGGGCGCGGAATGTACAACAGATGTCGGCAATCGTTTCCATCGTAGGAGCAAACAGCGTCTCGGCATTGCTGCTCGATGATCCCACCAGCGCCGAAGAGGTATTGTCCTCGTTGAAGTTAGAACCAGCAACCGAGTTCGCTTGTACATTCGACGCAACTGGGAAGATCGTCGCCCGCTACGGCGATCAGTTTGACGCGCCTCGGGTCTTCGCGGATCTCCAAGTCGGTGGCAACCTGTTGACTGCGGACGGGAAGCTCCAAGTCATGAAGCCGATCGTCCACGGTGGAAAACACATTGGTACGATCTTCGTGCGGTGCAATCTCGATCAATTGCACTCGCAGCTGGCAAACTACGCCATGATCGTCGGCAGTGTGTTGGCTTTAACATTGGCTTTCGCCGTTCTAGGTTCGTCGATATTGCAACGAATCATTTCGCGACCAGTCGAACGTCTGGCTACGGCAATGCGGAACGTGTCCGACAGCGGCAACTATTCGCTTCTGGCAGATAAAACATCAGAGGACGAACTGGGAACGCTATGCGATGGCTTCAACGAGATGCTAGAGCAGATTCAGTGGCGAGACGGTGAACTTAATAGCCTGCACGAGAAACTCGTACAGACAGCGCGCCAAGCCGGACAGGCAGAGATCGCCACGAGCGTGCTGCACAATGTGGGAAACGTCTTGAACAGCGTCAACGTGACCGCGTCGCTGTTGGCCGAATGGATACAGGGATCACAAGTCACAACCGTCGAAGCAATCGCCGACTTGATCTTGAAGCAAGAGGATGTTGGCGAGTTCTTCACTAACGACGACCGCGGCAAGATGCTGCCCGGCTTCTTGGCGCAGCTGGGCCAAGAACTGAATACCGAACAGCAAACTCAGCTCGAGAGTTTGTCTCGATTGCAGGCCAACATTGAACACATCAAACAGATCGTTCGCGCGCAGCAATCCTTCGCGGGGTTGGCGGACATCGCGGAACCCTGCGAATTGCAAGAGGTCATCGAAGAGGCCTACGCGATCGCGGGCATCTCAGCCGGGCGGCATGGAATTGAAGTGGAGCGGGAAATTGACGAGTTGCCAGCGGTACAAGCGGTCCGGTCCAAGTTGCTGCAGATCTTGGTGAACTTGATCAAGAACGCCAAGGAAGCGCTCAAGGCTTACGACTCCCCACACAAGACAGTCACGCTACGTCTCGGCATACAAGATGATTTTGCTCGTGTTGAAATCGCGGACAACGGCCCTGGTATCGACATCGAAAAACTGAATCAGGTGTTCGCCTACGGCTTTACAACGAAACCAGATGGTCACGGGTTCGGCCTTCACAGCTCCGCGAACGCAGCCAAGGAAATGGGCGGCGCGCTGACCGCGCACAGCGACGGTCCTGGTTGTGGAGCCACATTCTTTCTCGATCTTCCTTTGCGTTCGGACACAACTTCGGCTGTTTTAGTGCCCGAGCCATCCGCTACATCAACGGAACCAACTGAATCCGAACCAGAACTCTGCGAGGCAAGTCCATGACCCACGACGGAAACAATCGAATTTTGATCGTCGATGACAATCGAGCGATCCATCAGGACTTTCGCGATATCTTCGGCACCTCTAAATCAGCAGGGCTCGACAGTGCGAAGGCGTTCCTACTAGGCGGAGACGACACGCCAGATACGTCAAACACCTACGACGTTGATTCGGCGCTACAAGGTGAAGAAGCGGTCGATCTGGTCAATCAGGCGGTTGAGACAAACCGCCGATACGCATTGGCATTCGTCGACGTTCGCATGCCGCCCGGAATTGACGGTGTTGAGACCGCCGAACGGATCTGGCAAGTTGATCAAGACATTCAGATCGTCATTTGCACAGCCTTCTCGGACTATACCTGGACCGAGACGATCAAGCGTCTTGGCGAAACGGACCGACTCCTCATCTTGAAAAAGCCGTTTGACGTCGTCGAAGTGCGTCAGATGACATCCGCGTTGCTCTGCAAGTGGACTTTGGCGCGGCAAGTCGAATGGCAGATTAATGAACTCCGTCGCGCGAGAGTTCATACGAGCGTCGACTACCGCGAGGCCTTCCCAAATCTAACGCCGGCTTGAAGGAACACAGATCCGCATGTGCGCCGAGAATCAGCAGGAACGAACCGGCCTGGGTCACGCCTGCTGAACTTGATGTCATGAAACTCGTAGCCCTAATCGCATAAGCTCGCATTCGTCCGCAAACTGGGTATTCTACACGAGTACTCGACAGTCGCGGGCCACCAAAACGCGCCACACCTCACACTTATGCGAGCAGCGAACTTATCATGATACGCGCGTCGTGGATGATCTATCTCGTAACGATCGCTGCGAATGTTGCCGCTGTGAACGCGGATGACGAGCAGTTTCCTGGCAAGTTCTGGCACAAGGCCGAATCGCCGGAAGACGCTGGTTGGAATAGCGCGCTGCTTGCGACCGCGCAAGATTTCTCGGCAACTCTCGATACAGCAGCGTTGATGATCGTTTACGACGGTGTCGTCGTTGATGAGTGGGGAGCCGTTGCGTTGCCCCTCAAATGCCATTCAGTTCGCAAGAGCCTGTTGAGCGCGATGTATGGCCCCCATGTTGCGAACGGCACCATCGATCTCGATCGGACACTGGCCGAATTGGGCATTGATGACAAAGAACCATCGCTCAGCGATCAGGAGAAACAGGCGCGCGTTCGCGACCTCCTAAAAGCACGATCCGGCGTTTATCATCCCGCGCTCTACGAAACAGCGGCGATGGCAGCAGCGCGCCCGCCGCGAGGTTCGCACAAAGCGGATACCCTCTGGTACTACAACAACTGGGATTTCAACGCGAATGCAACAATCTTCGAGAACTTGACCGGGCGAAGTTTATTCGAAGAGTTCGAGCATCGTCTGGCAATCCCGCTTCAGATGCAAGACTTCGTTCGCGCGCGACACACGCGATATGTAACGGGCGACGATTCGGTGCATCCCGCCTATCCATTTGAATTAAGTACACGCGATCTGGCCCGATTTGGCTTATTGTTCATCCACAAGGGGCGATGGAACGACCAGCAAATCGTGCCGGCGAATTGGGTAGCCGAGAGTACGCGGTCCTATTCGGACGCCGGGGCTTCCGGCGGCTACGGGTATATGTGGTGGGTTGCCGTCGATGGCGAACACTTTCCGGGCGTATCGCTCCCCGAGGGCTCGTTCTCGGCACGCGGTTACCGAGGCCAGTATCTGCTCGTCATTCCCGAGTGGAACATCGTCATCGCTCACCGAGTCAACTCTTTCCAAGAAGGAACTCGCGTCGCCAAAGCGGACTTCGGCGAATTGCTGGCCATGATACTGGCGGCTCGTCCAACTGCGAAAACGCAAACGACGAGCAAGGGAACTAGGAACGACGCTCGCGAGCCGCTGTTCGACGTCCTCCTAGCGAATGGCGAGGTGATCGATGGATCGGGCAACGCGTCGATTCGTGCCGACGTGGGCATCCGTAATGGTCGAATTGCAAAAATCGGAGACCTCCGAAACCTCTCCGCAGCGCGAGTGGTCGATGTCGTCGGAAAGATTGTGGCACCCGGCTTCATCGATCTTCACAGTCACGCTGAACATGGTCTGACGTCAAGCGATCCGCTACGTCGCGCGGCTCCGAATCTTATCACACAAGGAATCACTACCGTCGTCGTTAACCAGGATGGAGGTGGCCCCGATTCGATTCGAGAGCAAAGGAGAATCATGCAGAAGCTGGGCGTCGGGCCCAACGTCGTCCAAATGGTTGGCCACGGAAACGTCCGGCACCAAGTAATGCGAGATGATTACCGACGCACGGCGACGGACGACGAGATTCAACAGATGCGAAAGCTTGTTCGCCGAGGCATGGAAGAAGGTGCGAGAGGGATGTCAGCGGGTTTGGAATACGATCCAGGACGGTGGAGCAACGCAAAGGAGATGCAAGCGTTGGTCGGCGAGTTGGTACCGCGGGAGGGTGTCTACGTCCTACATGAGCGCAGTTCAGGAAGTCATCCGATGTGGTTTCTGCCGAGTCGCGACAAGGCAAATCCACCTTCTATGATCGACAATATCAACGAGTTGATTCAGCTTGCGGAGGCAACCAACGTGACGGTCGTCGCCACGCATATCAAAGCGCGAGGTGTCGACTTCTGGGGATCCAGTCGCATCATGATCGACATGATCGAGAAGGCTCGCGCGCGGGGCTTGAACGTGTTCGCCGATCAATACGCTTATAACACAAGTGGTTCGGACGGACGAATCGTTTTGATCCCGGACTGGGTTGGCGACGAGCAAGACGAAGCGGAGATGACGCCTGCTGAACATCTCGAACGAGTGTTGGGTAACCGATTAAATGCCGCAGACGTGCGCCGCGACATCGCTTTCGAAATCACCAGACGCGGCGGACCAGACAACATTCTCATCTTGGAACATCCGCAGTCATCCTATGTCGGCAAGTCGCTGGCCGAATTGGCGGTTGAGCTGAAATTCGATCCCGTCGAAGTTGCGATTCAACTTCAGCTGAGGGGAGATCGAAAGCGACGAGGCGGCGTTCGAGTGCGAGCGTTCTCGATGTCGGAACGCGATGTAGAAGCATTCGCGGCGACGCCTTGGACGGCGACGTCGAGCGACGCAGGCATCACGCTACCCGAAGATGGTCCGGTGCATCCTCGATTCTACGGAGCGTTTCCTCGTAAGATCCGGCGCTATGCGATTGACCGCCAACTGATGAGCATCGAAGAGGCAGTACGAGTTTCCACGTCACTTCCTGCCCAGATATTGAAGCTCGGAAAACGCGGAACGATCGTGGTCGATGCTCCTGCGGACATCGTCGTCTTTGATCCGCGGACGATCCGTGACACCGCGGACGCGTTCAATCCTCATCAGTATTGTGAAGGGATCGACCATGTCTTTGTAGGTGGGCAACCCGTCGTCGAGAACGGACGCTATCTGGGGACGCTGGCCGGAAGTGTGCTTGGTCGCGACGGTGCTTCGCTCTTCGGTGGGTAGTTCGAGCAAGGTTCCAATCCATCCTCTGAGTAGCGGCGAATCGCAGGGGGCTGGCGATTCAGCACTACGATTTCGGACCGCAACGCGTGAATCGATCGGCGTACTCTGGCAGATTTACGCGTCTTTCCCGAAACACCGCTCGTTTAGAACGGGTACATTGCTGATGTTATAGTTAAGTCGATCGGAAAACCCGGAACAAGTATGAAGGGCGCTGGCTAACATGACTAAATCCAACCCGAATCGCCGCGAGATTCTCAAAGCCGGTATCTGCGTCGGTGCGACGACTACGATTGCGGGTCGTAGTTGGTCAGACGAACGTGAACTTGCCAGTACCACACCGGCGCGGCAACCCTACGACGGCCCCAACATCGTCATTATTCGGTTTGGAGGCGGTGCGCGAAGACGGGAAACGATTGATCCGGATCACACTTTCAGTCCATTCTTGTGCCACGAGTTTTCCAAACGCGGCACACTGTTTCCGCTCATGGAAATCGCCGAGGAAGATGGCGTCGAGACGGGCCACGGTCAAGGCACGCTGAACATACTCACCGGAAAATATGACAAGTACAAAGACGTTAAAAACGAGTTTATGGCAGAACGCTTCGAGACCGCAGCTCCAACTTTATTCGAATACCTGCGCAAAGCGTTCGACGTTCCCGAACATCAGGCCTTGATGGTTAACGGCGAAGATCGCAAGGATGAAGAGTTCTATACCTTTAGTAACCATCGTAAATTTGGCTATCCGTATCGGTCCAACGTGTTGAGTCTCTACCGATTCAAGACCTTTCTCCTGCGCCAACAGATCGCGAACGGGAAGATGTCTGAGCAAGAGTTGCGGGAAAAGAAAAACCAACTCGCCGAGTTCGAGAAATTCGACTACCGAGCTAAGAAAGAAACGCTCGCACCTGAACTCGAAGAATTTTGGCGGCGATGGCAACGGTATTACGGCCAGTCCGGGTTCGTCAATCCACGCGGCGATCGGTTATTAACAGAGCTGACCACGCGCGCCCTCGACCAGTTGCGACCGAAACTAATCATGGTGAACTATAACGATTGCGACTATGTGCATTGGGGCAACATCAATCATTACACGCGCGCCGTTTCGATTATGGACATGGGGCTCAAGGAGATTGTGAGCGCCGTGACGGCCCGCGCCGAGTATCGCGACAACACGATCTTCATCGTCGTCCCGGACTGTGGCCGTGATAACAACCGATTCGCCTCGATACCGTGTCAGCATCACTTCAACAGCCGCTCGTCGCGCGAGATCTTCGGATTGTTTGTAGGACCAGGTATCGCGGAGGGCCAAGTCGTCGACCGCCGCATTGAGCAGATAGGCGTGGCACCAACCGTTGCACATTTGATGGGTACGGGATCAGAGTTTGCCGAGGGCGAGGTGCTGGAGGAGGCCATCGCATGAGCGTCACTCTTGCCGAGGGCGAGCAAGTCGCAGGCGAGTCTTCAGGACCGCGCCCCCGGACCCGCGAAAATCAGACGCGGCGAACCAGCAGTACGTCGCTTACCGCGATTTGGAAGATCGCCATTTTCTTTTGGAAGTACCTCGTCGCGGTGGCGCTTTGCCAAGTGTTCCTGGGCAGCATCCTGGTCGTTGGTTGGACCTACCGCCTGATGCAACGAACGGCGTTAAAGAAGTGGTGGAAGAAAAGTCAGCTCAGAAGTGATGGCGTCACCTTCGGGGAGTTCGTGGCCGACAGTCAATCGTTCGGGCACCTTTGCCATTGGCCCAACTGGATTCTCGGACAGCATTCTGCCACTGGTCCGCAGTCAAAACCGAGATGGGGCGCGGTGTTGTGTGGTTCGCTTTGGTTAAATGGAAAAGTCGGAATTCAGGCGATTTTCAACACTTGGGTGCTAACCATGCCAGCTTGTGTATTATGGCTGTTTGCCTGGTTCGCGGGGTGGAACAATTCGTTTAATAAAGGTTACGAACAAGCGACCGTCGGGCCGCTCACGGGCGGGCTCGGAGCCGTACTGTTCATCGCGGCGATGTTCTACGTGCCGATGGCGCAAGCCCGGCAGGCAGCAACGGGTTCCTTCCTTGCCTTCTATGAATTTCGGTTCGTCTGGCGTTTGGTGAAGAACCGCTGGCTGGGCTGCCTGAAACTAGCCGTCCTTTATTCGCTGTTGTCGTTACCGGTGATTATGTTGAAAACCGCACCCGCGTTCTTTCCACAAATCAACTCGGCACTCGAAGATGTAACCGATGCTGAGATCCTACGAATTTTGAACTGGTACTATTTAGCATCCGCAGCGTTCGTGTTCGCTAGTTTTGTTTTGCTCAAGTTATCCGCCGCTCGAACGTATGCCGCAGCGCTGCTTTACACCGTAACAACAAGACGTGTCGAACCGGAAGAATTGCATCTCGCCGAGCGAACTGCACTCGGCGAATTGGGCCTCTTGCGTTTACAAGAGAGACCGCAACGCCACTTGATCATTCGCACCGTGACTGGTGGCGGACGTTTCGTTAAAGGGACGACGGTTGGACTCGCGACCGCTGTCGTTTGGTTCGCATTTGTGTCGCAGATCTTCGTGTCGGAATTCCTTAGCTACCATCCGGTCGATCGCATACAATGTCACTTCTTGGGTGGCTGGTTAAATCAACCGCTAGTTCAGTTACCTTGGTTTAACTACACTCCCGGCGATTTACGTGAACGCGTTTAAACTGGAAGCTCTTCCGAGATGAGCGCCGATCGTGAAGCGGTGATCTAGGATCGCGTGCAACAAAATCTGGACTAGAGAGGGCGAGTACTCGAGGATTGGATCAAGACAGCTTTACAGAAACATGCGCAGCCGTGGTCCGGAGTGATGCGGTGATTCTGGGATGAAACGATGACAGACTACGATCGACGAGTTGCGTTTTCTGGTGATGCAGCCAAGGCGTTCGACACCGCACAGTCGGTATTCATCAACCACGGATTCCTCATCGTGGCCAAGGACTCGTCGTCGTTGGAAGTGCAAGGCCCCGGCATGAACAACTCGAAGCAACACCCGCTGCTTGGGGCATCACGAATCCGTGTCTTCGTCGAATGCGATTCGCTCGGCATAGAAGCCGACGTGGGTGCGGTGAAGCGGCTCGTCAAGATGATCACGCTACTCATCGTCGGCCTCGGCGTCGGCCTGAGCCTAGTTTTCTTAGCGATGTTCGGGGTCCACTTCAGCGTCGCGACGCCGCTGGCTGCCCTTGCACCCTGGATCGTTCTGTTGCCAGTCTTTTACTTCGTCTTCAACGCACGATCCCGCCGTGCGTTGGATGTCTTGCAGCAGAACATTTCGACGTTGGCCGACTCGGCCGAAACACCAATGAGTGAAGTGAAGTGAGGAGGCGACTGGCGATTGGTGTTTTCGTTCTCCTGTTGTATTTGTCGGAAGTGCTAAGAGCTGGGGTTTTCCTCGCTCCATCTGAAGTCTCACGACTTCTGCTACCCTAGAACTAAGCGGTGGCAATGCACCAAGCGGCGAGATTAATTGAGTTCCGTTCACTGCTCCGAACGCCCGATCGGTCTACGCCCCGGACCAACTTCTTGGCCTTGACCAAGGTCGCCTCGCATCTGCTCGGCATATCGCTGTAGCCGCTCAGCGACTTCGGGATGTTGGTCCGCGACATTCGTTGTTTCACCGATGTCGCTTTCAAGGTCGAACAATGACAGCTCGAGATTTTTCCGTTGGCCTTTACCGGGGATTCCACCCTCGCCGGGCAGCGGCGAGTTATACGAATGGGCAAACATCAGTTTCCATTTACCGCTGCGCAGTGCCATCAGCCGATTGCCGCCATCGTAGTGGTAGAACACGTCATGCGGCGTCTTGGCACCGACCTTGTCGAACATAAGATCGGCGATATCCTTCCCGTCAATCGTCTTGCTCGGCAGTGGTGCATCGGCAAGCCGAGCGAAGGTCGGTAGCAGGTCGATCGTCCCGGCGATCTCGCCGCTGGTCTTTCCCGCTGAGATTCTGCCGGGCCAACGCATCACGCAGGGAACGCGAAAGCCGCCTTCAAAATTGGTCCCCTTGCCTTCGCGCAACGGCTTGGCGGAGCCAGCGTGGTCGCCGTAGGACAGCCACGGACCGTTATCGGAGGTGAACACAACGCAGGTGTTTTCATCGATTCCGTTCTTCTTCAACGCGCCGACAATCTGACCAACACCCCAATCGATCTCGCTGATCACGTCACCAAACAGCCCTCGTTCGGTCTTGTCTTTGTACTTGTCCGAAACAAACAACGGCACGTGCGGCTGAGGACTGGGTAGATAAACAAAGAAAGGTTCTTCGCTATGTTCATCAATGAATTTTACGGCGCGTTCGAACAGCCTCGTCGTGAGGTGAACTTGATCTTCGGGCATCACTTGTGGGTTGATGACTTTCAGGCCTTCGTACAGCGGCAGGTGCGGCCATCGCTTAATCCGCTGCTCCATCGGCAAGTGCCTTACACCCGGATGATAGGGCCACATGTCATTCGAATAAGGGATTCCAAAGTACTCATCGAAGCCTTGATTCGGCGGTAAAAACTTCGGTTGGTGTCCAAGGTGCCACTTGCCAAAGCAAGCGGTCGCATAGTCCTTTTGTTTCAAAACTTCCGCGATGGTCATCTCTTCCGGATTCAATCCAGTCGTCGACTTCGGACCGAAGTTACCGCCAACGCCGACGCGCGTGGGAATACATCCGGTCATGAGCGCCGCCCGTGAGGGTGAACAAAAAGATCGGCCGACGTAGAAATCCGTGAACTTGATCCCTTCGCTCGCCATACGATCGAGATGCGGCGTCTCGTAGCCCTCGGCACCAAACGGCCCGATATCCGCATAGCCCATGTCGTCACAAAAGATGATGACGAAGTTTGGCAGACGTTTGGAATCATTGAACTTGGCACTCTGCTGGTCGCCTTGGGCATTCGCAACGAGCAATGGTAGGCAGACGTATAGACACAACATTGCGGTTACTGCTCGCGTTATCGTTGGCATGCTCACTCCCAATGTCTAATAGCTTTGATGCGCACCATGACGGGGTAGGAATTGGTTCTCGGTCGACTGACTGGGATTCTGATCTGTCCGCGGGTGCAAGTCCAGCGGCCAGGAGCAGCCGTCTCGTACGACTTGAGTGTTACCCATCTCTTGCAGCAAGGTGCAACTCTTTTCGCCGCCCGAAGAAATCTTGTCAGAGAATTGCTCTTGCCGTTCGGCATGACTACCGATAATGTTTGTGAAACCAAATTTGGTTATACAAACAACGGAGGCTGTCATGAGTCGACCGGCGACGAAAGAACTCACGGAACGGGAACTTGAGGTCATGCATGTGTTCTGGGAGCGGGGTGAAATGACCGCTGTCGTTGCCCGGGATCAGCTAGCAGCGACAGGAGTCGATCGCGCCTATGTCACCGTGGCAAATCTCGTTCGCATTTTGGTCGAGAAAGGCTTTCTCAAGGCAACCAACAAAGAGCGACCCTTCAGCTATAAGCCGATTCGATCGTTTGAAGACGTTTCCGGTACCTTTGTTGGCGACCTGATCGATCGCGTTTTCGGCGGATCGCGCGAAAAGATGTTAGTCCACCTGCTAGGTAGCGAACGGCCCCTGACGGATGCCGAGCGACAGCTCTTGGAGCAAGTCTTGGAGGAGCAAGAATGATCGATTACCTCCAAAGCTCGATGTTCTGGTGCGTGCTGCAAGTCAGCGTGATTGCGCTGGCGGGGATTGCTGCGTCAATCGTGATCGCTCGACATAATCCAACTGCTGCCTGTTCGATTACTTGTGTCACGGTGGCAGCAGCAGCAATGCTCACGTCATTGGCTCCGGTGCCCGCTCATCGCATGCTTTCAGTGAAGTCCGCGATTACGACTTTACCTTTCGGTAGCGTGAGCGAAGTTACCTTGCGCAACTCGACTCCAACACGAACACATGCTCAAAGCCAACACGATCGTTCTGAATCTGTCACGCTCGACCTATCGCAGCTTGCTGCAAAGCTGCAATTGTTTGTGGTGAAAACGAATCTTTCCGCTCAACGAGACCGTGCCACAGTGCGACTCTTTGGGTGGTGCTTTGGGACGATAATCGTGTTAGGACTTGCGCGGCTCGTGCATGGCATAGCATTCGTCGTGCGAACACGCCGCATGGGCGAACCGGTGACCGAGCGACGTGTGGAACTCTTGCTTAAAGCGATCACATCGCAATTCAGTTGCCGTGCTGTTCCTGCTGTACGCGCCAGCGAACACCTCTCAAGCGCGGCTGTCGCTGGTTGGATTCGACCGGCGCTCATCTTGCCGAAAGGTTGGAAGTTGTGGAGCGATGAAGAGTTGCGAGCAGTAATCGCGCACGAAGTAGCTCACATCGTCCGACGAGACTCGCTGTGGCGAGCGATCGCCGCCTGTGTGTCGGCGATGCATTTTTACAATCCGCTGGTTCACTGGTTACTCCGTCGAGTGATGTTGTACCAGGAGCTTGCGGCGGATGAACTGGCGGTAACCGTCGTCGGGCGGCGCTGCTACTTACGATCACTTTCTAAACTGGCAATCCGGCGAGACGAACAGATCAGGTGCAACGGACGCCCTGATTTGTTGCCAGTATTCTCAGGGCACTTGATGAGGAGAATTAAGATGTTGCGTTCCAAGGACGGAAGCTCGCTTAAGACCGATTCGAAGCAACGAACTCTTTGGACCGCGGTGGCATCGACCGCGATCATCACACTCGGCGTGGCAACGCTCGCAGTTCGAGGATTCGCAGAACCACCGACTAACTCGGACAATGAATCCGACAAGCCAACTGTGCGAATTGCCCGCGCTCGCGCCGCCGAGAAGGCACCGCCCGCGAGCGACTCCATCGAAAAACTGTTCCTCCGCCAGCCGCTCTCGCCAACCACAATTGCACCGAATAACACCGGCATGATCGTCGTCCGTGTCCGCGAACTCTTGGAGTTGCCGGAGCTAAAGCCTTACGTGGCACTCTTAAACGAATCGTTGCCTCAGTTGATTGAGTCTGCAGTCCTTGGAACGGACGTCGGGCCAATTGACCTTGGAGCCATCGAGTGGATTGCTGGGCAAGCCGTGTTGACGACGCGAAACGTGAAGGACGGGCCTAACGAAGAGCAAAAGGGGGCCGTAATGTTCGGCGGCAGAAGTTTCATTATCAAGCTCAATCGTGACTTTGATCTAACAAGCTGGATTAATGGAACCGACCTTGAAGCGGCGTACCACGTCATTGAAGGTCGAGATGTATTTGCAATCACGATTCCGACCCTTGGCCCCTACCCAACGTGGCTGTCGATGACTGACAGCAAAACTCTTCTCGCTACGCATGCGCAAGTTGACGTCACCGATGAAACGACCTTGTCCGACATATTTCCGGCGGCATCGGAAAATGGCAACACCATGACAGCCCGGTGGTCGGACACGTGGAAGCGTACCGAAGGTGGAATAATTAGTGTCTTGTGTACGAATGCCGAGTTCTATGACTCGCCTCCTCCTGCCGAAGCTGCCAGCGAGCTAGAAAAGGCAGCGGCAGAACTTACCAGGGATCTCCAAGTACGATGCCACAATTTTGCATTCGGCTTCGACGTAACACCGGACAGCTCCTCGCTTGGCGTCCGCCTTCGGCTGTCGCACGCTGGGCGCGGTCCCGCCACGAAGTCGGCTCAAGAGATCACGGGACTTTTTGAACTCGTCCAGGAAACTCCAAACGATGAGGCTGACCTTTCGGACAACGATCGTGATTGGCTCGACATGTACGGACTAGCAATGGAGAAGGTGGTCATTACGACAGATAAACTCAACGATGGTACCACTGATGTTGTGCTTACTACACAACTTCCGTTCGAGCACGTTGTGCGACTGTTCTGGGCCGCCTCGGCTGATGAACTCGATTCCGGCTCCACGGACGAGTAATGAGACCAAAGCCCGATCAGCTCCATAGATCGTGGCGCACCGGCGTTATGCGCCACGATCGTCGCTTCTGTTCGGCGCATGGAAGATTCGGCAGTAACCTCGGTCTTAGCGGGGCTACCGTCGCGGCGGAGTTTGGCTCGTAGCCCGAGCTCGAATTGTCCGCGATCGCAGAAGCCATTCTCCCGCAGCCGTCCCCAATCGGCTGCGGGCTTCGTTCTGTGCATCTGAACAATGAGCGACACGCAGCGCAAATCAAACGATTGGGGCGTAAACACTCGCATCAGAAGCAACAGAGAGCGGCGTTCGCGTTACGGTGCACGCCGACACATTATGGGTCGACTACGACTTGATCTGAACCAACTCCGACTCACTGGCAGAAGTCCGCGTGTCTTTCCACTCGTTGGCATCGAAGTTCTTCGTATAAACGCCGTACTCGTGGAAGGCGATCTTCTTGGCGATTCGATATGCCCAGCTCTTTTCTGGTATCTCGCTACCAGGGTTGTATTGCGAGGGGCGAGTCGTCATCGCGTCGAGTTCGGGCAATGCCGTGCCGCGAGCGGTTGAATCCTTGGCCGAATGTTTTTCCACCAGTTCTTTCATGACATCGGGACGTTCGAGCGCGATGCAACCGCGAGTGTGCGTCGCGGCGGCAGTGCGGAAGTCGCGAAGGAACTCGGAGTCGTTGAAGACTTCTCGTAATGGTCGTTCGTCATGGATCGAGTCTTTGGAAAACTGAATGATCGGACACGGTTCGATGTCGCCCCAAGGGCTGATGTGGTGCGTGAAGCCCGTTGCCATTGGACAGAGTGCTTCGCCATCCGCGTCGTAGTAGGCGTCGATAAAGATGATTGGCTTCTTGACTCGCATGTCGACGACGAATTGACGAGCCGCCTTTTGTTGGTCTTGACTGAGTGCTAACGCCTCGGATGGATCTGGACCGACCGGGCGATAGATATGGAACCACGTATATAGCACGCCCATCTCAATCAAGCGATCGAGCCATTCCTCTTGCAACAAGTCTTCGTAGTTCGATTGGCACAAGCTTGTACAAACGCCGGTCATCACCTTGTTGTTCAAGCAATTCTGAACGCCTTCCATTGACTTGCTGTAGACGCCAGCCTTGCCGCGTCGTTCGTCGCTGATGACTTCGCTGCCTTCAATGCTGACCAAGACGGTGACGTTGCCGCACTTGCGTAGCCGCTTGGCAACTTCGTCCGTTATGAAGTGCCCGTTCGTGAAGACTTGAAAGTAAGCGTCGGGATGAGCTTCGAGGATCTCGAACAACTCGCCATGCATGAACGGTTCGCCGCCAAGTAAACCAAAGAACGAGTTGCCCATCGCTTTGGCTTCGTTGAGCATCCGGTTCATTGCGGGAACGTCGATCTTCTCTTGCTTATGAGCCACATCGACCCAACAACCCTGACAGCGCAAATTGCAACTGTTGATGATCGAGATGTAAAGGTACGGCGGAAAGAACTCGCCGCGTTTCAGCCTCGCCTTATGTTTTTGCACGGACCGCAGACCCTTCACACCCATATTCCAACACAGCTTCCAGAGCAAACGCTTGTCCGTCTCCAGCAGCATTCGCTTCGCCATTCGTAGATACATCGGAAGCCTCGTTGAGCGAGCGTGTGGCGAGCGGTGGGCGTTAGCCCGCTGATGAAGCGGTTTGCATCAATGGGCTAACGCCCACCGCTCGCCGGTCCTCCTCGCCAATAATTCTTTGGGACAACGACTTTAGTATACCAGCCCCAGGCCGTGGAGAAACTGGCACGAGCCAGTTATGATCGGCGGAAACTCAGAATGTCTACCGGCTGGGAGCGACCGAATGAAGATATCCAAATCGCATCTCTTGACTCTACTGGTCGCCGTCCTGGTATTGCCCACGTGCGTAGCGTCTGGCCAAGCTGGCGACGCCATCGCCACGCGAATGCACAAGTTCGCCGGTACGAAACAGTTTTCAGGGTCCGTCACGCTAGTCGCCCATCGCGGCACAGTCGTTCACCTGGAAGCGGTCGAGCTCGCGGACTACTTTACCGGCCAACCGATGACGAAGGATTCGATGTTTGCGATTGCTTCGATGACTAAACCGATCACAGCGACGGCGGTAATGATCCTGCAGGACGAAGGCAAACTTTCCGTCGAAGATCCGGTCGCCAAGTACATACCGCAATTCAAAGATGTGGCTCTCGCAGATGGTCCGGCCAAGACGGAAATGACCATACGACACCTCATGACACACACGTCCGGATTGACCGGCGACCAACGTTGCGTTGGCTCTCTGAAAGAGACGACCGAAGAACTTGCGACGCGGAAGCTGAAGTTTGAACCGGGAACGAAATGGCAATACAGTCCAGGCATGAACGTGTGCGGCAGGATCATCGAAGTTGTCAGCGGACAGGCGTATGAAGACTTCCTCGACGAACGGATCTTCGAGCCGCTAAAGATGGTTGATACGACGTTTACTCCCAATAAGTCGCAACGTCAACGAATCGCCAAGCTTTATCAGCCAAGTGAAGAGAAGCCGCTACTGGCGCCCGCATCACACTGGATCACGGACTTATCAGGCGACGTCGTGCCGACGCCATCGGGCGGACTGTTCTCAACCGCGAGCGATCTCGCGACGTTTTATCAGACGATCCTCAACGGCGGCGAACACGATGGAAAGAGAATCATATCGCGAGATGCCGTTAAGCAGATGACGGAGCCTCAAACCGGTGACCTGGTCACGGGCTTTACGCCAGGCAGCTGTTGGGGGCTCGGATGGTGTATCGTCCGCGAACCACAAGGCGTCACCCAGCATGTGTCTGCGGGAACATTCGGACACGGCGGAGCATTCGGGACGCAGGGCTGGGTCGATCCCAAGACACAAACCATCTACGTCCTGATGATCCAACGCACAAAGTTCGGCAACAGCGACGGCTCCGACATTCGCGGCGAGTTTCACCGGCTGGCGAAACTAATGACCAAGTCCGAATGACCAATGTTCAAGAGCAAATACTCGCTGACGGTTTGCGAATATCGATCATTCACAACTTTTTACATAACAAGAGTCAGAACGATGAAAACACCAAGCAATCTGGATACCGCCAGCGTCGTCCTATTGATTCTTCTAAGCAGCGTTCCGATTCGGGCGGCTGACGAAACGATCGCCGTCCAGCCCGATCAGTTCCTCCAACAATGGACTGTCTTAGGTCCGATCCCAGCGTTTATTGAAGGCGGGCCGAGAACCGCAAACGCCGCGAAACGCAAGAGTTTCGACGTGGACTTGCTCAAAGAGGCAGGTGGCGAGGCGAGTGCAAAGCCAAGCGTTGGCGCCGAGGTCACGATACGAGGCAAATCACTGAAATGGGCACGCCATTCTTCAGAGAGCGATGAGATCGATCTCAAGAAAGCAGTCGGTGAACACGAATGGTCGATCGCCTATGCGTTCGCAAACGTTCACTCCGAACAAGCGACTCTCGGAGTGTTGGGAATCGGCAGCGACGATGCCGTCCGCATCTGGCTGAATGGCGAACTGCTGCATGACAACTGGGCGAGCCGATCGCTGCGCCAAGACGACGACCTCGTCCCCGTCAAGCTTCGCAAAGGAGCGAACCAGCTACTATTGAAGGTACTCAACCGCAAGTATACGTGGGGGTTCACTTGCCGAGTGTTGTCTGACGAGCTGTTGGCGAGGAAGTTTGTCACGGCGGGAATGAAGGGCAAATTGGATCGCGCTAAGCTGTTACTAGCGAGCGGCGTCCAGGTCGACGCTACGAACGCGTTTGGATTGACCGCTTATCAAGGAGCCAAGATTCGCGGTTACGACAAATTGGCGAGTTGGCTCGCCGAAAGTGGTGCTGATACGCAGCGATCCTTCGCCGACCCGAAATCCTATGTGGATGCAATTCTTCAAGACGAGTCTCGACCCAACCAGCCGGGAGTCGCAGTTTTAGTTTCGCGAGGCGGCAAGGTGCTGTTTAGCAAAGGCTATGGCCTGGCGAACACGACTAACAACATTTCCATCTCTCCCAAAACCAAGTTTCGCATCGGCTCAGTCACCAAGCAGTTCGCGGCGGCCGCCATTCTAAAACTCCAAGAAGAAGGCAAGCTGAGCGTTACCGACAAGCTGACGAAGTTTATCCCGGACTATCCACGCGGCGACGAGGTAACGCTACATCATCTGCTGACACACACCTCGGGAATCACCAGCTATACGTCGAAAGCTGATTTCTACGAGCACGTAACGGAAGCGATCGAGCCCGAAGCGTTGATCGCTTCGTTCAAGAACGATGAAATCGATTTCGCGCCTGGCGAGAAGTTTTCGTACAGCAACTCGGGTTACTTTTTGCTCGGACATATCGTCGCAAAAATATCCGGCAAATCGTTCGACGAATACTTGAAAGATACGTTTTTCGAGCCGCTCGGCATGAAGGACTCTGGAATACATCGCGCCGATCTCAATCTGCCGCACGAAGCAAAAGGCTACTCGTTCGTGGACAGTAAGTTTCAGGACGCCTTGAATTGGGACATGTCGCGTGCGGGCGCAGCTGGTGCAATCTACTCGACGGTCGAGGACTTGCAGCGTTGGAACGAAGGTGTGTTTGGTGGAAAGGTTCTTCAACCAAAGTCACTCGTCGCCGCGTTCACCAAAGCACAAACGAAGGCTAACGACAATACAATGAGCTACGGTTACGGATGGATGGTTGGTGAGCAGCGAGGGCTACAGAAAATCCATCACAGCGGCGGCCTGCAAGGGTTCTCCAGTTATCTAGCACGCTTTCCGAAGCAAAACCTGACGATTGCGGTGCTACACAACGCCTTACCTGGTTCGGGCGACCTGGAACCAGTGGGCATCGCGGCAATCATTGCGGAAGCCTACTTGTGGAAAGAGATGACTCCGCGTTCGAGCTATGAAGTGGACGAGACCGTCGATCCGAAGTCTTTCCTTGCGCTCGTAGGCGAATACGACTATGTCTCCGCTACGATGACGGTCACAACCGAAGACAATCGCCTATTCGCTCAGCTAACTGGCCAAGCCAAGATGGAAATCTTCCCGGCGAGCCCATCCAAGTTCTTTTGGAAAGCGGTCGAGGCCCATGTCGAGTTCCTACGTGATGTCGATGATAAAGTCATCGCCGTCGAACACACTCAGAACGGGCAGTCGTTTAAGGCAGCAAAATTAAAAGCCGAGAAGACCGTTAAGATAGAAGCGAAGATCCTCGATAGCTACGTCGGGACTTACGACTTCGGAGCCGTCGGCAAGCTCATTGTCACACGCAAAGGTGATCACTTGTCCGCTAAGCTGGCTTCGCAACCTGCTGTCGATGTGTACGGCAAGTCAGAGACGAAGTTCTTCTACAAAGTCATCCGAGCGGAACTTGAGTTCGTCAAAGGCCATGACGGTAAGATCGAGAAAGTCATCCTGCGACAAGGGCCTGCCAAACTCGATGGAACACGGATCGACTGATTTACGCCCGAACATCGCTCCACTTAGCTCTAAAACTATTCGCTCTTATAGATCGGCAGCGTCATCTCCACGTCACGTTTCCATTTCTTAGAACGTGAATAATCCTCGACCAACGTGTCATCACCTACTGAAAGGACTCGCCGAGGATGGGAACCTCACGATTCTGCCCGGCATAGTAGTACTTGATGATCGGCAGCTCGCGAACGTACTTCCAATTGCTGCGATAACCTGGCTCTTTCGAGCCACCAAATTCTTCGGGAATCTGTTGGAAGTACTCGATCAGCGGTGCGTCCATGCCACGGGTATCCAAGTACCTGCCGCGCAGACCCATCGCGTTAACCTCTGGCAAGACCGATTCCACTGCCGACAATACGGCGCGCCCCCTGGAGTCCTCGAAGAATAAATAACGCGTGGTCTCGTCACTCGACCGAAACACGCGTCCGACGAGATCCCCGTCTCCGTCATTTTCCGCAGCATACGCTGGACTGAAAAACCCGAACGATAGAACGGGCATTTGCAGATTCGGAAGTTTCTCGCGAGGTGGCAGATCGACGGCAGCTGGATCGGCAATGCGAGCCCCTCGCGTCGTGGTCAACCAGTTTCGGATGCGTGAGAACGCCATCGGCTGCGACGGTATAAACGACGCGTATTCGCGAGTGTAGTAGCTTCCGTCCGCTTCGCTAATGCATTGTTCGGAGCGTCGATCGACGGTCAGTCCCTGCAAAATCAACTTGGCCAAAGCGGACGGTGATCGCGACTCGATGCCAGTCGGAGCCTTCAGAATTTGCGGTTCGTTATGTAGCTTCAATAACGCGACCGTTACCGAAATCGGCATTTGTTTGTCGAACTCATGAAACCCTTTGCCGATATGCCCGCCATCAGTCGCGTCACACATTCGCCAAGTGAATTGCGAATTACTCCGGTAGAGGACGCGAACATAGATCTCACTATCGACCTCAACGAACGCCAAGGCAAGCTGCCGTCCGCCATAAAAAGCGAAGGGGTGAGTGAGATGTATGGTTGTTTTTCCAATCGCTAGAGTTGCGCGAGGAACGGCATTCATGCTTCGCAATGCGCCCGCATTCAGTTGTAGGCGGTCCGACGAATCCTGCTGTATGAAACGGGCTCGTTCAAGGATTGCCTCTCGCGAGTCTGCTGAAAGCGCCTGCGGAGTGAATTCGTTTAGTACAACCGGCTCGTCCGCAACTGCACACGCCGCCGCTAGAGCAATCAAGAAGAAGGCTGGCACGGCATCAACAATCGGAAACAAACGCTTCCGCGGAGCAACGGAGCAGCAGGCACGCCGGACGTGGCAACGCAATCTCATTTTCGTATGCTACAGGCCAGCTAGACATCGCGGCAAGCCTCTTACGAGTTGCCGCGAGCTTGCGGATCAGTCACACTGAAGACGAGGAGAGGCTCGTCTCGCGTATGGCTGAATCAAGCTTTCGTAATCCAAGTTCATCGAGTTCCACATCCCTTAGCTTGCTGTCGCGCGTGCGCGCGGCCGAACCAGCAGCATGGGAACGACTCACGCGGCTGTACGGACCCGTGGTCTATCGGTGGGCGCGGCAGGCGGGGCTTCAGCCGCAGGACGCGGCGGACGTGATGCAAGACGTTTTTCATTCTGTAACAACGAACATCGGCAAGTTCGAGCACCAGGCCAATGGAGGCGGCTTTCGAGGATGGCTGTGGACGATCTCGCGAAACAAGATTCGCGACCACTATCGAGATCTGAAAGGCAAGGCTCAGGCGGCGGGAGGCACTGCGGCATTGGACCAAATTCAGCAGCTTCCCGAATCTCCGCCGGAAACATCCAGCGAATCGGGCGGCATCGAAATCGGCAATCTCCACCGACGAGCGATGGAATTGGTGCGAGGTGACTTCGAGGAACGAACGTGGCAAGCGTTTTGGCGTGCAGCTGTCGAAGGTGACGCACCAGCGGATGTGGCGGCAGATTTAGGCATTTCCGTTTGGGCCGTTTATAAGGCGCGGTCTCGCGTGCTCAGCCGCCTGCGGCAGGAGCTGGACGGCTTAAACGAGACGTAACCTTGGTACCATTGCACTGGCATTCGCTGCCTGCACTGGCATTCGTTGCCGCGCCGGTCACTCAACCATCTTGCCTTACGTCCGTGCAAATGCGACAACGACACAGATGAGCATTGCCACCGACGAGCCATTTCGTTTTCGCATCAGCCTGCGCGGACTTCTTATCGCGTTGTTCATACTGGGAGCAGGGTTCGGAGTTTTGGGACGTCTGTTTCGGCAGAATCCTGAAATCTTCGCTGCGGTAGTGGGTGCGTTATCGACGATCGTTCCCTATACACTCGCTGTTGGCACAATCATCAGGCTAGGCTTAAAACGTCGACAGCCAGGACTATGGATGTGGGGGATATCACTGGTCGTGATTCCCTTTATCGGATTCGGTGTCATTGCCATAACTCAGATGTTTGCTGGTACGTCCCCGGGCAATCTTGGCCTTCAGAGTACGACGCTCTTGATCGACCAACAACTGCCAAAGCAGATCGACGCGCCCTGGGTCTGGCGCGAGTTGGAAAAACGAGTTGCGACGGGCACGTTGTTACAAGAAGAAGCAGACGCAGCCGTCAGACAGCTGATCGCACACATGAAAGCAACGAAGCCAGAAGGCTGGGACCAGCCGCTGAGTTGGCAAAAGGACTTTATCGCGAGTGCGCGGCGAAATGGCTTGCTGTCGGACTCCGTTACCTTCGAACTGTGTGACGCGTTCTACGGACCCGACCCGAGAATCCAACCGTTGCCGCGAATTCGTGAAGGAACGTCGCAGTTCGACATGGAAATCGAGTATGGGTCGCCGTGGAGTAGTCACACGGGCGTTGACTTATCTTTGCTATGGCATGTCGACCGTGTGTTGCTGAATGGCTCTCCGATCAAGGTCGAGCAACGATACAACGACCGAGGAAGGTGGGGTGGCCTTCATAACGGAACGGTTCCGGTAGGCGATCATGAAGTTACATTTGAAGTGACGTGTGCGTACATCGATAGCGCCAAGTTGATTGGGATCGACTCTGGCAGTCTACCGCCAGCTCGGTGGCCCAACACCGCGAAACGATGGAAGCGGACGGTATCCGCACCCTTCCGAGTATTCACCGCGGACGAGTCGCTTGTTCGATTGACCACCGACCCAAACCTCAATCCACGCAGCGGAATCCAAGTGAAGCGATGTGTTGTCCAGACTGGCAATGACAACACGAAAAAAGTTATCTTGGAGTTAGATCTCAGCGGAGCACTCTCGATGAGCTGGGACGTCTCGATCACATTGGCGGGCACAGAAATTCCACTTGGATCGCGATGGGTGGCGCAACGCAAAAACGGACAAGCGAGCGGCGGTAGCGGTTTGTCTGCGAATATCGAATCACTTGATCCAGTGATCGAATACGCAGACATCACCCTGACACCAGCTCCCGAACACATCGAGCACCGCTCCGAGGTAACCGAAATTTGGGGCAAGCCGATAACGCTGTCTGGAGTGCCGGTCGAACGGATCGATTTAGAAGTTCAGCCGCCTATTGAATGAACGTCACGTCGCTGGATAACGTTGACCTAGAACGCAATCTGAACGAGAATCGAATCCTGCAAACAACTTCACGCACGCTCCCACCGTCAGCACCTTCCACTTCCCGCGACAGCTCATGCCTGCTCCAAGACCAACTCGACTTCAACGCCGCAGCTTTCTAGGAATAGGCTTGGCCGGTGGATTGTCAGTACTATCGAACGAATCGATCAGCGCGGATCGAGTCGCGCGAGCGAAGAACGTTCTGATCATCTACGAGCAAGGCGGCCTTTCGCACATCGACACGCTTGATCCGAAGCCTGATGCCCCGGTCGATCAGCGCAGTCCGTTCAAGCCAATCGCAACCAATGTGCCGGGCATGCAATTCACGTCGTTGTGCAAGAATACGGCGCAGGTCGCGGATAAACTTTCCGTCGTCCGCTCAATGTATCACAAAGGCGGCGCAGTCAACGGCCATCCGAATGGAACACAATACGCACTCAGCGGTGCCGTGCCCGGTGGACCGCTTGAGATGCCGGATGTTGGAGGAATTGTAGCGCATCGGTTAGGCACACGCTGTGATTACTTGCCTTCCTACATCATGGTGCCAGGCAATCACGAACAAGCCAAAGAAACACGACAAGGCTTTCTGCCAGCATCAACGAAAGTCTTTAAGACCGGCGGGCGCGACTTGTCCGATCCTGAATGGAAAGTGCCCAACCTGGGGCTGTTGACCGGAGTCGACTCACGCCGCTTCGAGAACCGGCAAGATCTGCTCAGCAATCTTGATGTCACGGTCGCGACACCTTCCGCTCCGATTGAGAACTTACAAGCCCTGCGTGATCAAGCCGCAGAGATTTTGACGAACCCAGCCGCCAGCAGCGCGTTCAATCTTGCGGAAGAACCGGACGCGATCCGCAAGCAATACGGAACGGGCCACCGTGGTCAGTGCTATCTACTTGGACGACGATTGATCGAACGAGGCGTGCGGTTCGTCACTGTTGATGTCCGGGAACCACTGACCAAGGCGACTCCCGGCGGCTTCAATATGAATTGGGATCATCACGACTTGATCTATACCGCAGGCTCCTGCGGGACCATTCGAAACAAAGCAGGCGGCGAAGGACGATACGGGATTGGTCACTGGGTGATGATGGGCAGCACCGATCAAGCTTTCGCGGCCCTGATCACAGACCTCGATCAACGAGGCATGCTTGACGAGACGCTGGTCTGTTTCATGACCGAGTTTGGGCGGACGCCGAAGCTAAACAAATTCCAGGGCCGCGATCATTGGGCTTATGGCTACTCACATGCGTTCGCAGGTGCAGGCGTTCCGGGGGGCCAAGTCATCGGGCGCACGGATCGAAACGGCGGTTACGTCGCTGATCGCCCGTATCTCCCCGAAGACGTCGCGGCCACAATCTATGACAAGCTTGGCATCGACCGCAGCCAACCGGTCTACACACCAAGCAACCGCCCGGTCTTTCTGGCTGGCCACGGGCAACGGATCGAAGAGTTGTTCTAAGCCATCTGCGAAAATGTTCTACTCAGTTTCGCTTCGCGATTGATGGTCGACGATGAACTCGACGATCGGGGCAGGATCTTTCAGACTATGAGGATGGTGCTTACCGCCTTTCTTCACGATCACTTTTATATTGCCGCCTAGCTTCTCGTAGCGACGTGCGAACTCAGCAGTGTGCTCTTCGAACGGCACACTTTCATCCGCATCGCCGCACACGTGGATCACCGGGACCTTGGCTTTCGCCAGCACAGCCAATCGATCCAGCATGTCCAACTTGTATTCTTTGGCTGCCTGCAACGTGAGGCCGTGAGCGTTCATCCAGCCACGAAGCCGCTCTAGCTCCGGATCACCTTCTTCCCGGTTCTGCACGTACGGTCGAATGCCCAGCGCGGGGGCGTCCGCATAGATACAGGAAACTTGATCGGCGTGCTTGATAGCCCAATGATAGATGATCAATCCACCGCGGCTCATCCCCAACAGCGCAGGCTTTCGAGACAGACCATGTTCGTCGGTCAAGTATTCGTAGAAGCGGTCCCAGCGTCGGATCGCCTCGGCGTTTCCCCATAGATTAGCAACGTCGCAGTAGGCGACGTGAAAGCCCTTTTCCAACAAGGCGATCTCGGTCTGAGGTTCATGGCCCCAGAACCTTGCTCGCCAGATCCACGGGCTTCCTTCCGCCGCCTTGTTCGGTGCAACAACACGGCAAGCGAAACCATTCAACTCGAAATCGAATTGCTCAAAGCCATACCATTCAGATTTCGTTCCTGGAAACGAAGCAAAGCATGGTGAAGCGAGCGCGCCCAACAAGAGAACCGGCAATAAGATGTGTCGCCGTTTCAACATTTGTATTTCGCCTTCTATTTAGCCCCGGCACTCCGTGGCCGTGAGTTTTTTTGATTCCGTGGCTGGGGCTTCCAGCCACGACAAATTCACCGTCTCCCCGTGGCAAGGACGAACCAAACACCGTCCGTTCACTCAAGAACGGTAATCGACGCTACACTGCCGTTCTCTGCAAAATCGGTACTGAACCCAATCGTGACGTCAAGTTCAAGGTCATCGTAGCCGGCGACCTGGACCATCGGAGCCATCGTATAACCTGATCCAGGGTTCGTGATGTTAAAACCAGTCACCTTCCCACCTTTGATGATCGCAGTCGCAGACACCGCAGTCCGCTTCCAAACTTCGCCGGCTTCTCGTCGGTAACGATAATAGTTCGACACTTCATCGAAACGCTCGTTCGTGACTCCGTGCTTACCGAGCGCGTCCAGAAGTACCTCTTTATTGGCGTGGGCTTCTGAACGGGAGGGTGGCCCGTCGCGCGAAGGCGTCACACCACTGAACGCGTCTCGAAATACTTCCTCTGTCACTCCGAGGGCCGAGCCGATTAGTACGACCGGACGGCCATGATCCCGCGGATCCAATTCATACCCACCAACGAAGCTGACTTGTGCCAACGACTGGGAGCCGTCGGATTGGTCTGCGGTGCCGACTGAACTGCCGCTGCTTACCGCATCATCTGGCTTTGAACACGCCGCTGTAGCCGCAAGCAGAATCGCGGGAATAACTTCCCAAGAGAATCTCATTTAAAAGCTCCAATGCGATGCTGGATCCCGCGTCTCGCGGCATGCGGAAAGAAAGCTGTCCAATCACTCCGTTATTCTTATAACGAGAATTCGAAGACAATATTGCTAGTCGAGTAAGGCGATCTGCAATCCAGACACAGGAACACTAAAAATGAACGAACTCAAGTGCCTGTCAGAACAAGAGTTATCTGAATTCGTGCAGGGACGGTCCGATGATGTGCTCGTCGATCAAATCGCGGAACATCTGGAAGTCTGCGACGACTGCCAAGCGACGATCGTGATGCTTGGCGAAAATAGCGACACGTTTGTCGAACAGCTTCGTTCGCCGGCGGTTCCCGATGTGTTGGAGGCTGAAGAGGCCTGCCAGGACGCGGTCGAACGCCTTGCTGACCGTGCCGCCAACTGGCGGTCGGGGCCGACGGCGACGTTGGAAGATATCGAGGAGATCCAACAACTCGGGCCTTACCGAATTCGAGGAGAACTCGGAGTCGGCGGAATGGGCACGGTTTATGAAGCGGTTCATGAGAAGCTGAAGCGAACTGTCGCACTCAAGATCCTCCCCGCAAGCCGCTGGACAAATCCTCTCGCGATCGCCCGCTTCGAGCGCGAGATGGAAGTCATCGGCCAGCTTGATCACCCCAACATCGTCCGAGCCCACGACGCAGGAGAGGAACACGGTATGCACTATCTCGTTATGGAACACGTCGACGGACTCGATCTGTCGCGGATCGTTAACCGAGTTGGACGTTTGGCGACTGCTGATGCCTGTGAGATCGCTCGGCAAGCGGCGATCGGATTGCAGTATGCGAATGAGAACCATTTGGTGCATCGGGATATTAAGCCATCGAATTTGATGTTGGCTAGAGCAAAGGGACAAGAGTCGAGTGTCGAGAGCCAGAATGGCGACAACTCTTCACAGCCCTCGACTCGTGACTCTCGACTCTCGACTTCCGTCAAGATTCTCGACCTCGGCCTTGCCCTACTTGGTGAAGCTCACGCGGGGTACGAGGACGAACTGACAACCGTTGGCCAGTTGATGGGGACCCTCGACTACATGTCTCCCGAACAGGGTATGGACAGCCACGAAGTCGACACACGGGCGGATATTTATAGCTTGGGCGCGACACTATTTAAGTTACTAACGGGTCGAGCCCCGTTTGCCTCGCCGCAGTACAACACGTTGTTGAAGAAGGTAACTGCACTGGCGAACAATCATGTTACGCCGATCCAAGAGCTACGGCCCGATATTCCGAGCGAACTAGCTTCGATTATTGACAGGATGCTATCGAAAGAGCCGGCGGATCGTTTCAACACGCCAAACGAACTGGCCGTTGCCCTCGAACCGTTTGCGCGGGGTGCGGATTTGGGTGGACTGCTCGCCGCGGCATTGAAAGTCAAAGAGCCGGAACGCACTTCGCTACCGCCAGTAATTGCATCGAGAAACATCGCGCCGACTCGGACCCCTTTGATGAAGGCCTCCGCAGCGGACCGTAACTTTCGCGGTTGGAAGTTTGTTGGCCTGGGGATCGCGATGATGTTCTTCGCTTTCGCTGCCGGAATCGTCGTATTCATTCAGACAGACAAGGGCCAACTGATTGTTCGAGCAGAAGACAACGCTCAAATACTCGTCCGCAAAGATGGCAACACGGTCAGACAACTCGAAGTTTTCAAAGGCGAACTCGTAACGACGATTCGCTCAGGTGCCTATCGAATCGAGCTGAAAGGCGAGAGCGACCAACTGATGATGAGTCAGAATACGGTGACCGTTAAACGCGGTGACCGGATCGTGGTACATGTCCAACATCGACCAAAAGCGACCGCAATGGACGCAATGGGAACTGGCGGTGACTTGGCCATGATGGAAGGCGAAATGGGAGCGGGAATCGACACGCATGAAGAAGGTGCGGAATCGCGTAGAGGAGGAGCCGACATGTCTGCAATGCATGGAGGCGGCAGCGAGAATTACGGTGATAGTGGCGGAATGGTTGGTGGCGAAGGATACGGCGGAGCTTATGGGGCTGAGGGCTCGCTTAGGGGTCGACCGATGGTTACTGCCGGCTTCGGCGGATCGGAAGTAGTGTCGTCGAAACCTGATCCGACCTACGATGGAAAAACCTATACCCAATGGTTATCTGAACTAGAATCTGAGCGAAAGCCGGAACGGTTGACCGAGGCAATCCGCGCCTTCGCCTCGCTCGGCGACGACGATCAAGAACTCGCGACTCAATCAGTCGCCGTCATTATGAAGATCATGCGGCGAAACGGTTCCAACGCAATCGACAAGAGTCCACAAGGAATGCTGATCCAGGAAGCCCAATCCGTCCTACTACAAATGCCTGGCGAGATTGTCACTGGCGCAATCGAAATCGAACTGCGTGAAGGTAACACGCGCAGTCGGAAGTTCGTCAACATGTTGCTGGGTGTCGTGATCAACGGCTTTGGATCGCCAAGCGCAGACTTTGTTTCAGCAGTCGCCCGCCGTCGTGAGCCGCTCCATCATCTCTTGCTGACGCTACCGGACGATGAAGCTGCTGATGTGCGTGCAAACGCGATCGCATTAGTTGTCACCTACGCAAACTCGAACAACCTCGAGCTTGCCAAAGTTGAAGGGCTCATTCCTCGACTTCAAGCCACCTTGAACGACAAGGATCTCAAACTTGTCACGGTGGGAACAAACACTCTCGTCAAACTCGATCCCGATAACAAAGAGCTCGTAGCGGCGCTCGTGAGACTCTTGCGATCGAACAACTACGGCTATCGAATCAACGCCGCCCGGTTGCTGGGGCGTCTGGGAGCAAGATCGCAGGTCGCCGTGAATCACCTAATCGAGATCATTAAGCCGTTGTCGGAACCGAACACCAAATCGCCAGGAGCAGCCGACGACTACGGGAGCTTCGGCGGTGGTGGAGCTCCTGGGATGAGCCAAGGCTACGGTGGTGGCGGCTACGGTGGTGGCTATGGCGGCGCAGCCCTCGCCCAGAGCCAAGACATTTACCACGTGACCATCAAGGCGCTCGGGTTGATCGGACCAAACGCGAAAGCAGCGCTGCCTGTACTGCGTAAGGTCGCCGAAGCAACACCGACCGTCGACGGGCTTGCAATATTCGGTGACGATGAAGGAAACGCACAAGTCGTCCCAGGAAGCGGTGGTCGGATGGGTGATGCTGCAGTTTCTTACATCGCCGCTGCCAGGACAGCGATCAACCGGATCGAAGGGAAGGAGCCAATTCCTTTAGCGTCTGAGCAAGAAGAAGCAGAGTCTTCGGCCACTCGAAGCGGCGGCTTCTTCTAGCAGCTCCCGCAGTACAGCGGCATTTCCCTTGTCTCAATCGCATCGAGCAGTACGCGAACGATACTGCACGAAGACAAGCTCGACGCGCCAGCGAGCGCGTTTCGGTAGCCTCCCCACCCACTCGCTGGCGCGTCGAGCAATTGCTCCAAGGATCGCCCTCCCGTCATTGCCCCCGATTCAGGGCACCCGTGGAATCTCGTTCGTGATTTGCTAGAAGGTGCTGGGTGTAGCAAATGACAGTAGCTCCTCGACGCTCCAGATCAGTAATGTGCCGTCGCATCCGCGTGTCACAATCGCCCTCGAATCCGGTGCGAACAGGAAGTTTTTCTTCGGACCAATAGCATCGTGACACTTCCAGACGGTATGACGCCCTTCAGCATGATCCCACAAGACCGCTTGCTTATCCTTGTGCATCAACACCAGACTTCCATCGGCTGATATGCGGGGCCGTTGTACTCCCTGAACGGTATGCCTGGCAGAGAGTTCGCCAGTTCTGAAATCCATTACCAGAATCTCCTCGGCAGTCTGAAGGATGACCTTCGTACTGTCGGACGTAAATCGAAGAAACCTCCATCGCCAATTGCCGCGAACCGCGTGTCTGAATTCTCGATTCTCTACCACGTCCCATAGGCGAAATGGTGGCTCGACCTTTCGCTCTGCCAAGACTTCTGGAGGAGTAGCGTCCTTATAAGTCCCCCGGAGATGAGTATGGTTACGGCCCGAATAGGCGAGGTAACGCGAATCTGGGGAGAACTCGTAGGCGCGCGTATATCCTCGGTACGGCTCGAATTCAAACACCAATTCGTGAGAGACAACTGAGCGAATTTCAATTGCGGTCCGACTCAGTTCTCCCTCTGGCGTGATAGGGCGCGAAACGCGAAGGTTGCCATCCGCTGAGACGACGTCTGAAATCGGGGCACGTTCGATTTTCACGCCCTCAAGTTCAGGGAGCGATAGCCGGTAGTGCTGCTTCTTACCACCCCTTGGATGCAGGACATGACTGGAAACAAGCATAGATGAACCGCTCCGGAGTTCAACCCGAACCGAGAGTCCCGTCCTTAAGTTCTTCCGTGTTAGCAATTGCCAGTCTGACACACGCCATACCGCGATAGACGCATCCGGTCTCCGCGTCACCGCATCCCAAGTGATGAAGAACTCACCATTCAGCGAGTAAGTGAAACTGAAAGTCCTGTCGTGGCCATGCAGAAGCGACCGCATCGGGAGGACTTGTTGCACATCCTCTTCCGCCAAGATCGGGGAGGCCAACGCCGACAAAGCAAGCACAGAGGCGGTGATAGGTCGAATCGCACTGGGCATAGAGATATTGTAGCAGGGATATTGCAAGCGGTCGCTGCAAACGAAAAAGCCCTGCCAGAGCTTGCAGCTTCTAGCCGGGCGGAGGCAGTAGCCCGTTGCGAAAGGGGAAGACGCAACAGGCTAGTAGTCTGCCGCTGCTTAGTTTTCGGTTGCGAGCATTCTGTGACTGGGGCTTCCAGCCGCAGTTTTACAGGCGCTGCCGCTGGAAGCCCCAGCCACGTCCAACCCCAAGATTGAGCTGCGACAGACTACTAGGTAGACCTGGAATTCAGCGGATGCGTGCAGCGGATGCAAAGGAATTACCCACCGGGCAATGTCCTAAAGAAGCATCGTTACCGCGCGCACAAGACGCGGAACGCCCAAAGCCAGCGTGACGAGCGAGATGAGCAACGACACAGGCAGCCTGCGGAGCGCGTGTTGATACCATCGCGTCTTCGGGCCATCGAACGCGATCGGATGTCGTTCTCGGTGAGATTCGGACTTCATCTCAACTTCTTCAGATTGGCTGTTTCGTTCGCCCAACGGTTGGCACGACCGCCGCCGACCGTGCCGAAGGAATAGAGTTTGAACTTCGATTGTTTGTATTACGCAGCCGCCCGTTGCACTACGCCAAACGTGACTCTGTTCTGCGGGCGTATCTGGTTGGGTGATATCAGTCGCAGCGGCTGCACACCTGAATCGTCTGACATATGGGGCACATCTGGAAAATTATCTGAGTGTAACCGCCGTACTCGCCCCAGAGCTTAAAGCCCGGTACAGGATCATTCCAGACAACCGCGAAAACAGTGTGCTGATTCGAATAGTCGCAATTCTTGCATTCGACGTTGGCGCACGTCTGCTCTGGCACGGATTGCATCATGCGCTGAATGCCCCCAACCTGTGTGAAGGGGTATCCACATCGCCGAAGATACTCCTTATCTCCCTTGGAGATGGAATCATCATTTAGGTGTTCGGCAGCAGTGAATCCGTACACCAGTGTCTTCTGATCGTCATACGAGAGCGGTCTCACACCTATTCGATGCTCTGGGAGCCGATTCGATGGCCACTGATAATCCTCCCACAGATCGGTAAACAAATCACCGTAGACTCGATGGACTACTATCGAGTCATCAGCGACAACCTGGTATGCGATTTCAGCACCATCGTTGAACATCGGATAGTAGAGCGGAAGCCACTTCCGACCCGGGAGTACGCGCGGTACGGCCAAGTCCGTGGTGTCGAGGATATAGAGTGAGTGGAGGACGAATTCCGTATCTGAGCGGTTTTCAATACAATGAATCGGCTCTCCACCGAACCGATGTTTGTACTCGCATGGCTCAGCGACAATACGGGCTGCCCCCTGCGTGTAAAGGTATCCCATTTTTTTTACCCAACGGGAAGAACGTCCGTCGCCGCTGTGAACGAAGCGAGCGACGTTGAATTACCAAACGATTCTATTGCGAGAGCCCACTTCGCGAAAGAAGGAAGGCGATCGCGAATCGACCTTGCGGTTGTTCTGCGTTGTGCGTCGGTCAGCTAGCGATTGCGCCAATAACCCGGTCGTCGCTTTGCATGCGCGATGGCAACAACGTGAACTCGATGCTGGTCATGTCGGAAGACAATCTGAAACGGGAACTTCTGTACGCTGCACGCCCGGTGCCGAACGTCGATCCGTGCGAATCTTTCGGGATTGGCCTCGATGCTCGCCAGCGCGACGTCAACAGCAACGCAGAAGTCACGAGCGGTCGTAGGACTGCGTTCGGCATACCAATCCGCCGACGCCTCCAATTCGGCAGTCGCTTCGGGATGAAAACTAGTTCGCACCGTCAACACCGTGCTTTGCGAACAATCGAGCTCGGATGTCCGCCCAATCTTCGGTGACCACTGCGTCAGAGTCGATCTCGGCCGAACGCCGGTCGATTTCCCGCAGCCAAGCGTCCGAGAGCTTCGGCGGCCGATCGTCAGGCACTGATGATGCCAGTTCATCAATCAATTGGAGTCGATCATCGACCGGCAACTGCGACGCGGCCGAAAGAACAGATTCGTAATTGGACATAGCTGTTAGCTCGCACATTGTTCCCAACGACACCCTGTCGCAGTTTACGGTTAAGCTAGGCAAGCTCGCCGCGACTTCGGTCGATGCGATTGATTATAGCAACAATGCTTCAGAGTTCGAAAATCGCCGTCTAACACAATATCTCAGTTTGACGCCTCGCTTGCCGTTCAAACCCGTAATCGTACGCCTCGTATTTTCCGGGCGCTTCGAATGGGCGAATCGGTACAATGGCGGGGATGCCCAGCGAGCGAGACAAAGCGAGCGGTTATGAGGCGCTGCCGGACAGTCGTCCTCCACTCTGGTACATCCTCTTCGCGGTCGCCGTAGCCGTGATCGGCTTTGCCGTTTGTGCGATCGTCGTCAGTGCAGTCATTGGGTTCGCCCGCTCGATTGACAACTTCACGAGTATGTGACCGCTGGTGGCCGATGCGGTGTTACTTCGCGTCCTTCAAGACTAGGACACTACCCCCAATCGGACTTGGACTCGCATCGCTTTTTCGCAGAGTTGTGCGTGAAGTCAGTGCGCCGCCTTGAGTCCCCTCACTATTCCCCCACGACCCCATGCCAGTTCGAGCACGACATGCCCTAGCACCTTTTAATGGATCACGCCTGGAATCTCCAGACACTGGTCGATCGCCCAGTCGCATGGTACGATTTCTGTCTTCTGTTGGAACTATCCCACCGTCCCCCTGTGGACATGTAACCCCGCCGAAGACAGAGGTTTATGCGATGACGAATCTTGGCTCCCGTCTTGTTTTGACTCTCGTATTGTTGACACTCACTGGCTGCGGCGGTTGCAAACCCAGCGGTGGTGGCGGAACCAGCGGTGGAGGTGGTGGCGGTGCGGTGTCTGGCAAACGTCAATTCTTGAGCATGGGGACAGCTCCCGTCGGTGGCGCATTTCCGGTTGTTGGTGGCGCGATCGCCGAAGTCTTAAACGCACACAAGGGTGAAATCGACTGGAAGGTCCAAGCCAAGGGAACCAAGGGTTCGCAAGAGAATATCCGTCGCTTACAACAGGACGAACTTGAACTCGCGTTGTCGAATGCGGCGATAACGTACTTCGCAGTTCGAGGCGAAGGCAATTGGGACAAGAAGTACGACATGCGAGCCATCGCAACGTTGGCTCCCAATGTCGCACTGTTCATCGCACGATCGGATTCGGGCATCCAGACTATCGCTGATCTCAAAGGTAAACGAGTCATCACTGGCCCGTCCGGTGCTGGCTTTCAGATGTTCATCGAACCTATTCTCAAAGAACACGGAGTCGAATGGGCCGATATCACGTCGCTCAATGCAACGCAAAGTGGAGCGGTTGATCAACTCGGCGACGGTTCCGCCGACGCGGCCTTCCTCGGCGGTGCCGTACCAACAGCATCCATCACCCAAGCGACCAGCACCTTCGACGTTCAATTCGTCGCGTTCGACGAGCAGGTACGGCAAACATTGATCGAAAAGTACCGTTTCTTCCATCCTGCCACGATTCCTGCGGGAACGTACAAGGGACTCGAGCAAGACTTCCAAGGTCTGAACGTCGGATCGATGCACTTGATCACTTCGGCCAGCCAGGATGAGGAGTTGATCTATCAAGTCACCAAGACCGTTTGGGAGCATCGGGCTGAGATCGCTGGAAAGCATCCCGCTGGCAAAGCGATTAACGAGAAGAATGTTGCGCGTGACACGGGAACGGAATATCATCCCGGAGCGGTGAGGTTTTACAAGGAAGCCGGCATCTGGCCCGAGACATCTGAACCCGCTAGTACCGACCTTGCTGAAGCTGTTTCAAGCACAGCGACCGAGGAAGCAGCCGCGCCCGCAGAGGAAACTGCGACCGAATCGGAGTAGCGGTCGTGTGCGTTTAGGGGGCGGGAGTCTTTTTCGGCGAAACGTATTCCATTGATAAGGCCTGTTGCCGAAGAAGACTCCCGATCCCTTCCCGCTCGCAATCACTCAACGGAACTTAGCCTGAGGCGTCCCTGTGATTGAACGCATTAGCAAACCTGCTGTCACCGCGCTCGGAATTCTGCTGTGTCTGTTCACTCTGTTCGAAGTGAACTACAACCTGCTGAAGCCACAGTCGGCGCTGGCGGTCTTCGTCGGCATCGGGTTAGTACTGTGCTATCTGACTTTCCCGGCAAGCAAACGTTTCAAAGACGTCGAAGCTCTCCGTTGGGTAGATCTGGTCCTGGGGTTAACAGCTGCGGGATGCTGTCTTTACGTCATCGTCCAAACCGAACCGCTCTTCGAACGGTGGTGGGCCGACGGATTTTCACTCGGGGATCGAGCGGGCGGCGAGACGACAACCGACTTTGCGGTGGGCTTGATCGGACTGGCCCTCGTTCTTGAAGCAACTCGCCGCAGCATCGGCTTGATCGTTCCGATCCTGGCGCTGTTCTTTGTGGCACACTCGTACTATTGCTACGGCAGCTTTCGACACGATTGGCCCGTCATGCCGGATTGGCTGCTGCCCCATGCTGGGCAGAGCATGAAGGATATTGTGAGTACGACCTTTTTGCAGTCGCTTGGTGTGTTCGGTCCGGCGGCGAGTGTCATGTTTAAGTATGTGTTCTTGTTTGTCGTATTTGGCTCGTTTTTGGAGATGTCCGGCGCGACACAGTTCATCATTGATTTTGCGACGAAGACGTTTGGTCGAATTCGCGGCGGACCGGCAATGGTCTCGGTTATGGCCAGCGGCTTGATGGGATCACTATCCGGCAGCGCCGTTGCAAATGCCGTAACGACGGGAACATTCACGATTCCGATGATGCGCAGCGCGCGCTTCCCGAAACATATTGCCGGAGGCATCACGGCAGCGTCAGCAGCGGGCGGAGCGTTGGTCCCGCCGGTCATGGGCGCGGGGGCGTACATGATGTTGGAATTGGTCCAACCCGAGGGCGGCTTCGTGACCATCATGAAGGCGGCGATTCTGCCAGCCATTCTTTACTATCTTTCAATTCTCGCGATCGTATTTCTTTACTCAAGACGACTCGGAACAGAAGCCCTCGACTTAGAAGCCGTGAAGGCTACGAAGCTAAAGGGATTCGAAGCAATGGTCTTCTTCGGAGCTCTTGGCGTGCTGATCGGGCTGTTAATTTTCGGCTTCTCGCCTTTCAAATCAGTGACGGGCGCGTTGGCCGTCATTCTTGTCTTCGCGACCCTGCGCCGCGAGTTGAAGATCAGTTCGCAAGCGCGCTGGATGGCGTTCGCGAGCTTCTTCATCGTTTTGGTGTTACACCAAGCTACGATCGCCGTCGGCGACAAGGTGCCAGGATGGCTGCAGCCGTTCGTCGCCAACTCATGGATTCACCCCACAACCAATTCTTTCAGCCCTCTTCTGATGGTCGGCTCGGTTTTGAGTTCGGCGATCGTCGGCATGTTCGGCCTGATGATCTTCGGATTAATCCACCCAGCCTGGCGTCCCGAGATGACACAGTCGCTAACCAAGTCGGCCAAAAACGGCGTTTCACTAGTCGCAGCAAGTGCGTGCGTCGGAATCATCATTGGCATTGTGCAGCAAACCGGAATCGCTGGCGACTTCAGCACAGTGATCAAAGGAGTCGTCGAGACGAACTTATTCCTGGCGCTGCTCGGCATCATGGTCTGCTCTCTGATTCTAGGCATGGGCGTTCCGTCCGTGGTCTGCTACCTGTTGATGGCGACACTGATGGGATCGTTGTTGCAAGAGCTAGGCGTGATGCCACTCGTCGCCCATCTCTTCATCTTCTACTTTGGCATGATGTCGATGGTCACTCCGCCAGTCGCTCTTGCTGGATATGCGAGCGCTTCCATCGCAGAAGCTCCGATCATGCAAACGTCGTTTGCAGCGTTTCGCTTCTCGCTGGTCGGCTTCACGCTGCCCTTCATGTTTGTCTATCGCCCTGCCCTTTGTTTGCTCGCTCCTGAAGGAGGCGATTTGACCACATTTGCCGTTGCTCACGCCGTACTAGCAGCGACGATTGGCATCTTGGCTCTCGCCGCTACCTTAGCCGGCCACTTTCGAAACTCACTTTCGATCATTGCAAGAGTCGCCCTCTTCATATCTGCCGCTCTTCTCTTGGCTCCGCTTACAGAAATTGGAGAGTATCAAGTCGGTCTTGGAATTGATTTGCTTGGTGCTGCAATCTTCGGCGTAGTTGTCGTGGCGAATTGCCTACGCCACGAGTCGCCCTTGTCCAGCGACTAGCTTGACACTGACGAATCAGTGCGGCGTTTCCGTGCGACTTCGAGTACTGGGTCCAAGTCCTCGAAAATCTTGCCTGCGTCGTCATAGAAGATGCGGCCGATTAGCAAATCAGTAAGATTGCCTCGATGCTCGGGGTGAGCCTTCATGAATCGACCGAAGCTGAATTCGTTGGTGTAGTACACGTCGACTAATTTGCGAATCCACTTTGTGCCCGCGTGGAAGTCATCTAACCAGCGACTTAGTTGCGCCGCAGATGTGTCGCCAGCTTGCAGTCCTTCGATGATCGCGTCCGCAGCATGCTCGCCCGACTTCAAAGCGAAGTACACGCCCGACGAATAAACCGGATCGATGAAGCCCCAAGCATCTCCGACCAGCACCCAGCCATCTCCGGCATGTTGCGTCGTCGTGTAAGAAAACTCTTTTGCGACCCGAAACTCGCCTGTCAACTCTGCGTTCATTAGCCGATCGACGAGCGCCGGGCATTTCACCAGTTCGTCCTCGAAGATATCTTCTGGCGTGCCGCGATCTTTTAACAGGTAATCGCGATCGCCCACGACACCGATGCTGGTAATCCCATCTTTCAGCGGGATGTACCAAAACCAGGACTTCTTTTCGCTCGTGTGCATGATGATCGTTGCACCGCCGTGCTCGCCTGGATCACGAGTCGCGTTGCGATAGTAGCCCCAGATCGCCACCTTCTTGAGGCCTGGACTGTCGACCTTCAGCCCCAGCCGATTGGCGAGTAGAGCCTGCTGACCTGTCGCGTCGACGACGACGTTCGCGCGAACATCTTGCGGTTCTTCGCCTCGCTTTTGAAGCTTTGCACCGACGGCGCGGTCGCCTGCGAAGAGCACATCGAGAACTCGCGTTTCGTCAAAACAATCCGCACCTTTCTCCGCGGCGTTGTCGAACAGCATCTTGTCGAACTCTGCACGTTCCACCTGCCATGTTTGACTCGACTCGCGAGGGTCATGTTCTTTGAAGAAGAACGGATTCGATTCGGCTCCTGTCGAGCTGACAAACGCCACACTGAACTTCTTGACGAAGTGATGGCTGGTCATCTTCTCCAACACACCGAGCCGTTGAAGTGTCCAATACGTCTCGGGCATCAACGATTCGCCCACGTGAAATCTCGGTACCTTTTCACGTTCAACGAGCAACGTTGAATGGCCCGCTTCGGCAACCAACGAGGCCGTCGTACATCCACCAGGACCGCCGCCGATGACTAGACAATCGTATTGATCTTGCATCGAATCTATCTCGGCGTCAGGAAGGAGGGCTCGGCGTCAAGAAGGAAGGACAACGCAGGTATGATTATCAGGCAGGATATCTCGTAAGACCGTCGTCCAGTCTACGGAAAAAGTATTGTACCGAGCTGACCGATGCGTGTCACGAGTTGGTCACTCGCCGGGAGCCACGATCTCAAGCAGTTCGACCGCGGGCAGCCCGTTGCAGTAGATGAGGGCCGTTCGACCGTAGCACGTTTCGGGTCGGTCTAGACCAAACACCTTCACCAGATCGTCGCCGGGTTCGATGCGCCACAGCGATAACAATCGCACGTCGCGCAGTACATCGTGCTCAATCAAAACGCGGCCGAGCGGAGTGGTTTCGCTCTCGATCTCTTTGCGAACGTCTTCGCCGAGAAACGTCGAGTTCAATCGTACGATCCCAAATTGGACAACTCGTCCGTCCGACTGCCGCGTGAGCAGAATCCGCCGCGAATAGTGCGTTGGCGTGAGTTTCGTATCCAACACGCGAACATCTACCGAGGATCCATGATGCGATTCGACCGTCACCGTCATGTGAGCGTCGTGCCACAGCAACTTGCGAGGCACTTCGGGCATCTCGCTTTCTGCAACTTCCTTGAACGCGCCCAAGTCATCGAGGGATGGATAGAAGAGATGAACGAGCGCCTTCAACTCCGGTGTCGCTTGTCGCGATGGCGTTAACGTCATTGCCTTCATCCGTACGGAAGAATCGATTTTTTCGTTTAACGGCAAGCCACAGGCGACTGCGTGTTTACGCTCACGTGTGTCTACACAGTCACCTGTGGCTTGCCGTTAAGCGAATCAAGTGCAAACCATCTCCGCACTATGGCGCGGCGAGCGACAACTGGGTGATGATCGGGGCGGGAACTTGTGGCTCGACGGGTTCAGTAGGTCGTTCTAGAACCGTATCGATCAGATAGTAAAACAAACGTCGAAGCTCTTCCGGCTCAAGTGCGTCGGCGATCGCTTCGGCGCGTTGCTGGTGCTTGTCAACCAAACGGTGAGCCTTCTCGAATACATCGGCCTGTTCGTAAAGCTGTCGCACTCGACTGATTCGATACTCGTCGCCGATACTCTCGTCGCCCACCAATTTCAATAACTCGGCCCGTTCCGTCTCGGGTAGCCCTTCGATCGCCAAGGCCCACAGCACGGTCGGACGACCGCCAAGCGTGTCGCCGCCAGCCGACATCTTATTGTCGTCGTCGCCTTGCCAATCTTTCAGGTCGTTCAAGATTTGGAAAGCAACACCCATATTCCGCGAGAACTGCTTGATCGACTCAGCATAGTCGTCGACTGGGCCAGCCAATCGAACGCCGGAATAAAGCGCAGCTTCAAACGCGGGTGACGTTTTCAAAGCGTAGATTTTCAAAGCATCAAGCGGCTTCAGTCGTTTGTCTTTGGCGTCGCGCCAAAGCAACTCGGCCCCCTGCCCTTCGGACAGCTTCATGTGGGCGTCGGCGAGATTGTTGAGAATGTCGGCAACAACGTCAGCTCCCAGTTCCTTAGAATCGCGACTGACCAACCGATAGCCCATCCCGATCATATAATCGCCGACGTTGATCGCTGTCGGAATGCCGTAACGGCGATGCATCGTGTCTTCGCCGTAACGGAACGCGTCATCGTCTTCGATGTCGTCATGAACGAGTGACGCCTTGTGAAACGTCTCGATTGACATGGCTGTCCGTCGAACGGCATCCGAGAACTCAGCAACATGTTCGCCGCCACCGGGCAGAGTTCCGTTACCGCCGGTCAACGCATCGTAAACAGCCAGCGTGATGAACGGTCGCGAGTGCTTTCCGCCTTTCGACAGGAAGTCATAAGCGATCGCTTCCGTGGCTGCGATTGGATTCAGGCCAGCAGCTCCTTGCCCGTTAACTTCCGCCAAGCGAGGACCACCACGCAATCGCGGCGTGATCCGTTCCAGCTCTTGTGGCTCGAACATTTGCGTCGCGGCGCGCAGGAGATGGACGTAGCTGCGAGTTTGCTGGACCGGCTCGGTCTTATGAAGCCGCACCATCTCGTCGACCCAATCTTCGTCGACGGATGTATTGCGACAGTCGCTGGAAAGCAGCGGTACCGCCATGCAAGGAATTCCCGCGAGCAATATCTTGTCGATCGCCTTTTCAAGCACGTTTAAACAAGCGACACCGACGATCGCATCGACGTAGCCACTGAGGATAATTTTCAGAACGATTGGTGAGCCCTCGGCGACAAGAACTTTGTAGCCCATGTCATCCGCAACACCTCGGAAGTCCGCGATACTACACGCACCGCACGTCTTACACTCAAGGCCAAACTCGTCGTAGTCAGCCGGGCAGCCTTCGGCGTGTTTCAGACAATGTGGCAAGAGAAACAATCGCCGCTCGGGCGGAATGGTTGCGACTTGATCACGCCAGAACTCGGTCGCGAACACGACCATCATCCAGCCGACGTATCCTTCCGGCATTTCCAATTCATCGAGTGTCGCTCGGACGATCATTTCCATGTCGTCCTTCGCCATTGGTACAGACTTATCCAGCTTCGCGGCGACTTCCGCGCATTTTGCGCGCATCTTCTCTCGCAGCTGACGAGTTTCCGGGACGAGTTTCAGGTGAGCGGTCTTGCGACGTCGCGACTTGCGAGTCGGTTCGAGTGCATTATCCCGAGTAGGGGCGAACGTATCGTCCGACAATTGCTGAGGCGCAGGTGCAGTAGCCAAGGTGTTCCTCTTTCAAGTTGCGTCTTGTCTAGCAGGTCAGGCGGGCGGCGGCGGTTTGCTTCGGGCAAGCGGGCTTGCAATTCAATGCTCGGCCTAGAGCGGAAACCGTGAAGGTCAAAGGATAGAGCCTCTCATGATACCATAGCTTGGCGAAGTAAAAACCAATCGGCGAGCTTTCCAAGTGCCGGTCTTTCTCAACCGCTTCGACCAACCACGCAAGTCCTTTTGTAATCGCCGGTTGGAACTTGTCGTCGCCAGCGCCACGGAGTGCCTCAACCGCCAACGCCGTCTCTTCGACGCTGCTTATACGGCCCTTGCCGCTACGAGCCTCAATCGCGGGGCCACCGCCCCAACCACCGTCGCCATTCTGAGACTTCATCAACCACTCGAAACCCCGGCGAGCAGGATTCGTATCGGTCAAACCGAGATCGCGATAAGCCATCAACACCTTCGCCGTCCCGTAAATGGGATTTTCCTCGCCTTCGATGTCTTGATTGCCGAACCACAGCGGCAGCCAGCTGCCATCGGACCGCTGCGTCTTCTCGATGAAGGCGAGCCCCGCATCGAAGGCCGCCACGTAGGGTGGGCTCTCAGCCCGTCCTTCTCGCCAACCATGCAGAGCCCGTAAGGCGTGCGCCGTCAAGTCCGTCCCGCTGCGGTCGAACGGTAGCTTCCCCCAGCCTCGGCAAAACGTCGGCCAACCACCATCGTGGTTCTGTAATCCAAACAGCCACTCGATACCAGCATCTGCAGCTTCGTCGATTCGTTTCTTGTCGTCAGCGGAGCAAGAAGGGGAACGAGCCCACTCGGCGATCGCAAGCAATGCGCCGGGCGTGTCGTCTGCGTCTGGCACGGCACCGCTCAGATCGCTCCATCCCCAGCCACCCGGTGCCGCGCCGGTAAACGGATGCACTTCACGATGCTGGCAGCTCAACAACCAGTCGAGACTCGCCACTTCCGAAACATCTTCGCCCGCCCCCGCCAAAGCGTTCATCGCCAACGTCGTGTTCCAAGTCGCGAGGTTAGTATCGATCGGCCAGCTGCCATCTTCTCGCATCGCCGACAGGAGGAAATCAAATCCTTGACGCGTCACGGGATGATCAACACGACCCGTCGCTGCCAAACTCATCACGACAAAGCTGGTGAGTGGAACGGCTTCGAGATAGCCACCGCTTGCGGGCTGCATGTTCTGCAAGACCTGAAGGCTCTTCTCGACGCAAAACTTGCGGACCACTCGGAGGATCGGATTCAAAGGTGGGGCGTTAAAGAAGCGAGCTTGGCCGATAGCAACCAATGCAGGTATCGCATAGCTGACAACTGGCATACGCACGAATCGGTAAAAGCTCTGCGGAAGGCATGCCAATTCAAATGGCAAAGCTGACACGGACTTCCAAGGCACGATCCCCGCAAGCGCGCAGTTCGCCAAGATTGGCACGGCGAACGTCTTGTCTTTGCCATATCGCCTCTTGAGTCCCGGCACGCCGCCCTGCCCATCGATGTAGACTTCAGCTCGTTCGAGCAAATCGGCGTGCTTGCAAGGAACGCCCGTCAAGTGAAATGCGGCGACCGCGAGCATCGTTGTCGAGATGTTCGAATAGCTCTTGTCGGTGTCACCCCAACCGCCGTCCTCGTTCTGATGATCTGCCAGCCACTGGATGCCACGGACAATCAGCTCGCTCAGCTCTGATTCGAGCAGTTCGTTCTGAAACCGCCCCGACTTGGCGTCCATCGCCCCGTGCCGCTCGATCAAGGCCAAGGCGCTCACGGCGGTCGCGGTAGACAGGGCCGAGGTGGACAATTCACCAACCCAATATCCCTCGGGCTGTCGCTGCTCCAGCAGATCGAGGCGAGCCTTTTCATAGGCCGCGAGCAGGCGATTTGAATCTAGTTCTGTTTCAGGCATGTTGGCTTAGGCGGGACTTAGGAACTGTGTCCTTACTACTTCCCGATTTCCGTAGTGTTGGCTTCCAGCCACCATTGTCCGGTGGCGACTGGAAGCCAACACTACGGGAACTTATTAAGACACAGTTTCTTAGGAACGACCACGTGGACTCTGACAACAGAGCCGCGTTCCATCTTAGGTCGCGCGATTGGGACTGTCGAGCGGCAAGATCGGACGGGAGGAAGTTGGGGACATCGGTAGGACGAGTTCGCGACCTGCCTCGATCCGCTGCTGAGCAACAGGTCGCAAATCTTCCCAACGAGGTGGGATTGGGAAAAATGGCGAAACAAATCTAGTCAACTTTGCGGCCCCCCCATAAAATGTGGCCTCACGAGTCTAAGTCGCCGAATATATGATTTTGACGCACACCTATGACGAAGGCTAAATGACTACCACTACCAAACGCCGATCTGCTTCGCCAAAGCGAGCATCCACATCTCGTCGACAATCGGAACCTGCTTGGGCGGAGTTCTCGGACGAGCAGCTGCTGGATACTCGCATTTGCGATCTCGGTCTGCGCATCGAGGGAACTCGTCTCGAGCAACGCATCGAACAGCTATACGACGAGCTGTCGACTCGCGACCTACATTTCCGCCCCCATTGTTGGCTGTCCGACGAGTGGTTTACTCCGGATGGAATTCCCGGCATCGCCATTCCTTTCTATCTCGCGCACTCACGACTCGAGCGACTTGAACGCAAACAGATGCTCGAAGTCGAAGGCGGCAGCAAGGCTTCGTGCATGAGAATCCTGCGGCATGAAGCGGGCCACGCGATCGACAACGCTTATCGGCTCGGTCGTCGGCAATCATGGCAGCGAATCTTTGGCCGCTCGTCGCAACCTTATCCCGAGCACTATTCGCCAAAGCCGTACAGCAAGAGTTACGTTCAGCACTTGGACATGTGGTACGCCCAAGCACATCCCGCCGAGGATTTCGCTGAAACATTTGCCGTTTGGGTGCGACCTCGCTCGCCGTGGCGTGCGCAGTACAACGGTTGGCCAGCGCTGAAGAAGCTCGAGTACGTCGACAAGCTAATGGTTGATGTTGCAAGCAAGAAGCAACAAGTTGCATCGCGCAAGCGAATGGATCCAGTGCGAACGTTGAAAAAGACGCTTCGTGAACACTACGACGAAAAGAAGGAACGTTACGGCGTGGGACATCCAACGGTATATGACCGCGATCTACTAAAGCTGTTCTCCGAGGCACCAGAACACAGTAGCAATCTGGCTGCGGCAGTCGTTTTGCGAGCCAATCGACGGTACTTGCGTCAAGCGATCGGCGAATGGACTGGGCAGTACCAATACACGATCGATCAAGTGCTGAACGAGATGATCGATCGATGTCGTGAGCTGCGACTGCGTCTACGCCGTTCCGAACGTCACACACGACGCGATCTGTTGGTCATGCTGACTGTTCAGACGATGAACTATCTGCACGGAGGCAACCACCGAGTCGCCCTCTAACGCGGCTTGGCCTTGAACGACTCGCCATGAAGAAACTTCGCGTGATGGCTCTGATGGACGAGGAGCTGGTTCCGCCGGACAGCCTGGAGGGCTTCACGGACGAACAGGTTTTGAATTGGAAGACGGAGTACGACGTCTGCCAAACTCTCCGCGACCTAAAGCACGATGTTCTCCAACTAGGCGTCAGTAACGACACCGGCGTGATCCGCAGAGCGTTGCTCGACTGGAAGCCGGACATCACCTTCAATCTGCTCGAAGAGTTTCACGGCGTCGCGGTCTATGACCAGCACGTCGCGTCGTATCTCGAATTGATGAAGCAGCCTTATACCGGTTGCAATCCACGTGGGCTGATGTTGGCTCACGACAAAGTATTGTGCAAACAGCTCCTGCACTATCATCGCATCCCGTCGCCTCTGTTCACGGTATACGAACTGGGCAGCAAAATCGTTCCGCCTAAGAAGATGAACTACCCGTTGTTCGTCAAGTCAGCCACCGAGGATGCATCGTACGGACTGAGCAAGAAGTCAATCGTTCACAACGACGAAGAACTTGCCACGGGCGTCCAGCTTCTGTTCGACGAGACAAAGACGGATGCATTGGTCGAAGAGTATATCGAGGGCCGCGAGTTCTACGTCGGCATCCTTGGCAATCAACGAATCAAGACGCTCCCGATCTGGGAATTGCTGATGACCAAGCTGCCCGAAGGCGAACCCAACATCGCGACCGCGCAGGTGAAGTGGGACTACGCCTACCAGAAGAAGATGGGTGTCAAAACAGAGGCACCGACGGATCTCTCGAAGGAAATGTCGGACAAAATCATCCGCCTCTGCAAGCGGATCTACAAAGCCCTATTCATGACTGGCTATGCCAGAATGGATCTGCGAGTCACAGACGACGGACGCATCTATGTCCTCGAAGCGAACCCAAACCCCAACCTCTCTTACGGCGAAGACTTCGCCGAATCCGCTCATGTCGCCGGCATCAAGTACAGCGATCTAATACAGAAGATTCTCACGCTTGGACTAAGCTATCGGCCTGCTTGGCGCACGTAGCTTTGGCCGGTCAAGCATCAGAAGTGGTCACGGGAACGATCGTCAGGAATCTCACCTCATCGTCGTCGAACGAGTAGAACACTCGCATATGCGGAATGGACTCATCTTCAGCTAACAGGTGAGACCACTAGCACTCATAAGCAGCCACGAAGATGGAGATTGGCCAGCCGGGATTTGTCGCGACGACATGTTCGAGTCGTCGGGCGTATTCGGGCAAGTTAGGATACATTCCTTTCAGTTCCTGAAGCTTGGCTTTGTACTTCGGGTGTCTGGCAATTCTTCTCATCCGCCATTTCCTGGTTTAGTCGCGTCAGTTCTTCACCAAGCTCGGGGGGAACTTCGTAGGCACTGCTTTCGGTCGGAAACCTCAAGCCATCACGCATAATTTCTTTCATCGGTAGTTGCTCCCATCTGAGGAAACGCAAACTCGCCTTTCCCAAGGCACGTGTCCATCCTATCTCGTTCCGGCGTTTGAGTACAATGTGGGCCAGGTATCCACGCCAGGTATCCAGGTACAGTAGCGACACTGGCCTACCCTAATCCAACAAAGTACATTGGGTCGCTTCCTCTAGTCAGAAGACTTGATCGCCATGAAATACGCTGTCTGGATTCTCGTCGGTCTGTTGCTGGTGTTCCATCAAGATTATTGGCAGTGGAGTAATACGACGTTGGACTTCGGCTTCTTGCCGCGGACGTTGACGTATCACGTTGGCGTCTCGATTGCGGCCGCCATCGTTTGGGCGTTAGCAACGAAGTTCTGTTGGCCTGAAGGGCTGGACGAGGAATCGGAACACTCGAGCCAGGAGGATGCGGGCGCATGATTCAGCTTGGTGTGATTGTTGTTTATCTGATGCTACTCGTTGGGCTCGGGTTGTCGGCGAATCGGTTGTTTCGCGGGACGGCCAAGGACTACATGCTGGCCAGCCATTCGATCGGTCCGTTCTTGTTGTTGATGTCGCTGTTTGGAACGACGATGACCGCGTTCGCGTTGGTGGGTTCCACAGGTCGCGCGAATGTGATGGGAGCCGGAGTTTACGGCTTGCTGGCATCGGCCAGCGGGATCGTCCATTCGCTTTGCTTCTTCTTGATTGGCGTGCCATTGTGGTCGCTGGGGCGGCGACATGGCTACACAACTCAGATCCAATTCTTCCGCGATCGCCTGGAAAGTAATCTGATCGGCTACCTGCTCTTTCCGATTTTGGTCTTTCTCGTCGTTGGCTACCTGATGGTTGGTGTGCTGGGCGGCGGAGCGGTTGTCGAAACAGTGACGGCGGGGACGTTCAGCGGTGTTGATTGGCTGTCGAGCAGCGGCTATGGCGTTCCGTCGGAGATTGCCTCGGCGGTGATCTGCTGCGTTGTTTTGACTTATGTCTTTTACGGCGGAATGCGAGGCACGGCATGGGCCAACGCATTTCAAACGAGCGTCTTTATGGTGCTGGGTGTCGTTACGTTTTTTGTCATCGCCAAAGCGATTGGTGGGGCAGACAACCTGTTTGAGAATCTCGCCATCGCGAGCAAACAAGTTCCGGAGATTCAACTCGCTCGCCAAAAGATTCCCAAACCCGTCTTCTTTTCGTTCCTGCTGATTCCGCTGTCAGTTGGAATGTTCCCGCACATCTTTCAACATTGGCTGACAGCTCGTAGCGCGAATGCATTCAAGCTGCCGATCATCATCCATCCGATCTTCGTCATGATTGTGTGGGTGCCATGTGTCTTGCTAGGCATTTGGGCCAGCGGTCCCGCATCCGGGATCCCCGCCGCAACCAGTGAGAACGCGATTCTGGCAACACTGGTCCAATCGCATGCTGGTCCCGTCCTCGCGGGTCTGCTCACCGCTGGCATTCTTGCCGCGATCATGTCGTCGCTGGACAGCCAGTTCCTGTGCGTCGGCACGATGTTTACTCAAGACATCCTGCTGCACAACAGAAGCGGTGAACACCTCAATGAACAGCAGATCGTGCGAGCGGCGAGATACTTCGTCGTCGCCGTCGTGGGAGTGACCTATCTGCTCAGTCTGATCCTGCCACGCTCGGTCTTCGATCTCGGGTTGTGGTCGTTCACGGGTTTTACGGGATTGTTTCCGCTGGTGTTTGCCGCCATCTACTGGCGGCGACTGACTGCTGCAGGCGCGATTGGCGGCGTTTTGACCGTTCTGGTCGCTTGGTCTGTGCTCTTTTGGCGTTCGGATTTCGGCGCGAATCCCCGATATGGGTTTCCTGAGGCACCCGTCAACTTGGGCGTCGCAACTCTGCCGCCGTTACATCCCGTGGTCAGCATCTTTGTCGCATCAGCCATCGCAATCATCGCAATTTCCCTGATTACACGCCCTCCGAGCGAGAAAACGCTGGCAAAGTTCTTCCGCAAATGAATTGTGGCGGTGATCTTGCGAATCGCATCGATTCGTCTAAAATCGGGGATTCGTAATTGATGAACAGTTTCCAGCGTTTTAGTTGTCGGTGAGAAAAACAGAATTATGGCATTCGCGCAAAAACCTCGACGCAAGAAAAAAATCACGACTCGTGCGAAGAAGAAGGATCCCTTGTTCGTCGATGGTTCACGCCCTCGTCCGATGTACGTCGACTACAAGGACGTCGAGCTATTAAAGAAGTTGGTCAATCGGCATGGTAAGATTGTAGGTCGTCGCAAGACGGGCTGCACGGCTGTCAGCCAACACGCGGTTTCAGTGGCCATCAAGCGTGCTCGCTTCATGGGGCTGCTGTCCTTCACGGGAGACTAACCGCGAGTCTATGGTGAGAGAACTAGAGCCTGCCATGTGCAGGCTTTGTTTTTGCGCTGGCGGACCGTTATCAACGAGAACCCACGATGGACGATTTTCACTACCAGCGACGCGTCGAGTTTTGCGAGACGGATGCGGCTGGCATCGCGCACTTTTCGGCTTTCTTTCAATATATGGAACAAGCCGAACACGCATTCCTCCGAAACGTCGGCACCAGCGTAATCGCCCGGGACGACGACGGTAGTATCAGCTGGCCTCGCGTCAATGCAACCTGTGACTACACGGGGCCCGTCAGATTCGAGGACGTGATCGATATCGTGGTCCGCATCGAGCGACTTGGCTCAAAGAGCGTCACGTACGCTTTCGAATTTCGGTTGGAGGAGAACGTCGTTGCAATTGGAAAAATGACAGCTGTCTGCTGTCGCATCACTCACGACAATCCTCCCAGTTCGATGCCAATTCCGAGTTGGCTTGCCGAACAGATGCGACTATTTCTAATTACGGTCGAGAGTTGATCTTCATACGTGCGCATTCGAGTTCATTGCGAATGCAACGGCTTCCAAGTAGGCTGCCTAATCACAACTCGACGCCAAGGATCTCTTACACGCCTCATGCCTGCCTACCTCGAAGAGCTAACGATCCGATTGGGAACAGGACTTGGTAAAGTCCCGGAAGCAATACGCGATAAGCATGCTGGTTATTTGAAGGCAGCCCAGCAGACAGATGGTGGATTTGCGGGGCGCGAGGGTGGCAGCGATTTGTACTACACGGGCTTCGCATTGCGATCGCTGGCAATCTTAGGTGAACTGACCGGACCACTCGCCGAACGATCGGCGAGTTTCTTGCGAAGTAAGTTGACGGGCCGGGAAACGATCATCGACTTTCTTTCGTTGGTCTATGGTGCGATGCTGTTGGACGCTTCGGCGGGGATCGATGTATTTTCGGCAGCTGGGCCGAATTGGCGGGACGCGGTTGCCGACGCCTTAGAAAAGTTGCGACGTGACGACGGCGGCTATGCCAAGGCCGACCAAGGCGCCGCGAGCAGTACGTATCACACATTCCTTGTGCTACTCTGTCGCGAACTGATTGAACGGCCCCTGCCACAGCCAGAACGGGTCGTTGAATTCCTCATGTCGCAGCAGGCCGATGAAGGTGGCTTTCGCGAGATACGAGCCAGCAAGCGAGCCGGCACCAACCCAACGGCCGCCGCCATCGCGACATTGCGGATTCTCGGAGCTTTGAATAACGACATCCGAGAAAACACGCTCGACTTCCTCGTCGAGATGCAAACAGACGAAGGCGGATTGCGAGCCAACACGCGCATCCCGATCGCGGACCTGTTGAGTACCTTCACGGGAAGCCTTACGCTGATTGACTTGGATGGACTCGATGAGATCGACGTGGCTGCCGCACGGCGGTTTGCGGAGAGCTTGGAGCTGGATTCTGGTGGCTTTCACGCTGCGGTGTGGGACACGGCTCATGATGTGGAATATTCGTTTTATGGAATCGGTTGTCTGGCGATTTTATAGTAGCCGTCACGCTCCGCGTGACGAGCCCTTCGCTTGGATTGCACGCCGGATGCCGAAGCTAGATACATGACAACTCGCGGTGCAGGGGCTCATCACTCGGAGAGTGATGGCTACGTTTGGAGAGTACATTGCCTGATTTAATTGTCGATCATGTTGCGAAGGAATATCCGACACGCGCTGAGCCGCTCGTGGTGTTGCGAGATGTTTCATTCGAGCTGTCCGCCGGTGAAAACGTGGCCATCCTGGGGCCAAGTGGTTGCGGTAAGAGTACGCTACTGCATCTGATCGGAACGCTGGACGAACCAACCTCGGGAACGATTGCGTTGCGAGAGGAGAATCCGTTCTTGTTGAACGAGCCGCAACTTGCACACTTCCGAAACCGCAATATCGGGTTCGTCTTTCAAGACCATCATCTCTTGCCGCAACTCTCGGTACTTGAGAACGTCCTTGTGCCCACGTTGGCCGAAGGAAGTCCGAGCGAAGTGCAAATCGATCGCGCTCGTGAGTTGATCGACCGAGTTGGCTTGGCGGAGCGAATCGAGCATCGGCCCGCAGAACTTTCGGGTGGCGAGCGGCAACGTGTCGCGGCCGCTCGCGCGCTGATTCACAACCCCATCTTATTGCTCGCGGACGAACCGACCGGAAGCCTCGACCGCACGAACGCGCAAGCCATGGGTAACCTGCTGCTCGAACTACAACGGCAAGAGAACACGATGCTGATCGTCGTCACTCACAGCCTCGAGTTGGCGAGTCGAATGTCGCGGCGGCTGGAATTGGATGATGGGCTTGTGCGAGAAGCGGAGTGAACGTCGAACATCAATTCTTTAGAGTCCAACACCGAACGAATCCATGTCTTTCTGGCGACTAGTCTTTCAGAACTTGATCTACCACTGGCGAATTAATCTCGCCGTGGCGTTTGGTGTCGCAGCAGCGACGGCGGTACTGACTGGCGCGTTGCTGGTCGGAGATTCCGTTAAGGGAAGTCTCCGGCATCTGACGCTCGAACGTCTCGGAAAGATCGATGAAGTGCTTGTCACGGATCGTTTTTTTCGAGAGGTATTGGCTTCCGAACTCGCCGCCGACGATGGCTTCAACAGTTACTACCAACAGGCTGCCTCGGCGATCCTGTTCCGTTCGACAACCATCGAGTTGCAAAGCGACGAGCAAACAGGCCGATCTTCAAACGTTCTGATCGTTGGTTGTGATGAATCGTTTTGGGACCTAGGAAATGGCATACGCCCAAAGACGCTCCCCGGCGAAGACGAAATCGTCTTGAATCAAGCGTTGGCCGATGATATCAACGCGACCGTTTCGTCGGAAGTTGTCGCTCGGCTGCCGAAAGGCAATCAAGTTCCTGCGGACAGTCCGCTCGCAAACAAATCGGATCGCATCCGCAGTGTCCCCGGCCTTAAAGTCGTCGATGTAATTCCCGCACGCGGACTCGGGCGTTTCAGCCTGCGTCCCAGCCAAAGCGTACCGCTGGTTGCATTCGTTTCAATTCCGACACTTCAAGACGTCCTGGACCAAGATGGAAAGATCAACTCGCTGCTGGTGTCGCTCAAGCCGAGCATTCCTCCTACGTCAACCGAATCCGAAGTCGCCAGCGATGCCCTCGCAGCAGCGTTGCGCCCTGCGTTCGAAGACTACGGTCTGTCGATCATGCGAGTCACTCGAACGTTTGAACGCGAAGGAGTTGCCGAACCGATCTACGATTACTTCAGTGTCACTTCGGATCGAATGATCCTTTCACCGGAAGCCGGAGAAATCGCGACGAAGGCCTTTGAATCAATGGGCGGACAAGGCATCGTTACTTATCTGGCGACGACGATGAAGAAAGTGGAGGAGAGTGGGAGTGAGGGAGATGGGGAGAAAGAGGGACCAATCGCGTACTCGATGATTAGCGGGATCGATGTGACGGATGACTTTCCGTTGCATGATCTGGACGGAAAGCGGATCGAGCCGCTGAAGGATAACGAGATCATTCTGACCAGCTGGGCTGCGGAAGACCAGAAGGCAGAGCCGGGCGACACGATTCGCGTTGCCTACTTCGAGGCTGAGATAACGCATGGTGACGCGATCGAGACATACACGGACTTCACGGTCAAAGCCATCACGCCGCTCATCGAACCATTCAGCTCGTATAGCCGCGTACAGGAAGCGGAATACCGCGAGAGACCAGAGCTCGCCAATGATCCAGATTTCACGCCTGTAGTCGAAGGCGTGACGGATCAAGCGACAATCGATGACTGGGATCCTCCTTTTCCGTTCGATCGCAACATGATGCGCAAACAAGGACACACCTACTGGGACAATCACCGCACAACTCCCAAGGCGTTCGTGTCTTTTGCGACCGGCGAGCGATTGTGGGGAAGCCGATTCGGGCGCGTGACTTCCTTTCGCATTCCCGCGCGCGAAGGAGTAACTGTCGACGTGATCAAGCAAGCCTTCGTCGACGAGCTTGCCGAGCAGAACGAATCGCTTGGCATGGACTTCATGGCAGTCAAACGCGACCAACTTGCCGCGTCCTCCGGCACGACGCCGTTTGATGGATTATTCCTTGGGCTAAGCTTTTTCATCATCGCAGCCGCGTTGCTGCTGGTCGCGTTGCTTTTCCGACTGGGAGTCGAGCAGCGAGCGAGTGAGATCGGCACGCTGCTGGCAGTCGGACTGCGGCGAAGCAAGGCAAGCCGCCTGTTCGTTGCCGAGGGCGCATTGGTCGCTCTCGATGGTGGTTTCGTCGGAGTCGCAATCGGAGTTGGCTATGCCTGGCTGATGCTCGCCGGCTTGAGGACTTGGTGGGTCGGGGCAATTACTACGCCGTTCCTTGAATTCTACTGGAGCGGCAGAAGTCTCCTGCTTGGTTACTTGCTTGGCGTCCTGGTCTCGGTACTAACGATTGCCTGGAGCATCCGGCAAACTAAGAAGATCTCCGCTTGTCGATTGCTCGCAGGACAGGCCACTGACGCGAACGGAGTTGCCTACAAAGCTCAGAACAAGCTTTCGATCGTTTCGATCTCCTGCATTATCTTTGCGTTTGGACTGGCCGCTATTGCAGTTCGACTCGGCGGGATGTCACAAGCCGGTGCGTTTCTCGGGGCAGGTTTTCTAATGCTGGCGGGCCTGCTGCTGTTCGTTTGGGTACGACTAAAACGTGGCGGTCGGCGAGACATAAAGCCGTTCACCGGCGGCTGGGCGTTGACAAAACTGGCTCTTCGCAACGCCGGCCGCAATCCAGGACGGAGTGTCGCGACAATCGGCCTGATGGCCACAGCCAGCTTCCTAATTGTCGGCTTGAGTTCATTCCGCCTTGCTCCATCCAATGAAGGTGCCGGCGGATTCGACTTGCTCGCGCAAAGCTCCGAATCGGTGTTCGTTGATCTTAACAGCGAAGAAGGTCGCGAAGAGATGCTTGCCGACGACAAAGATGTCCTCGATGGAGGGCTCGTGTTTGGCTTGCGATTCAAACCTGGCGATGATGCGAGTTGCAATAACCTCTATCGGTCGACGCAGCCGCGCGTCATCGGACTGACAAAGCCTTTTGTGAGTCATTTTGATCTCAAGTCAGTCGCTAGGTTTCGATGGATGAAGACCGAAGCCAGTTCGGACGCCGAAAAATCGAATCCGTGGCATCTGCTGGAGTCAAAGGAGACTGTGACAGACGAGCCGATCCCCGTCGTGATCGACATGAACACGGCGATGTATAGCTTGAAGCCACCGGTAAACGTCGGGGCGAACCTTGAGTTGACTTACGACGACCAAACGATTCGCTTCCACGTTGTCGGTTTGCTGGAGAACAGTGTCCTCCAAGGAAGCTTGCTAATCAGCGAAGCGAACTTTGAACGACTCTTTCCGGATGTCTCGGGCTATCGATACTTCTTGATTCAAAGCCCTGGCGGGAGGAGCAAGCCGGTTGCTGAAGCACTAGAAGAGCGACTCAGCGATCAAGGATTTGATGCGGTGCAAACGAGCCAAGTCCTTGAGCAATTATTTGCCGTGCAAAACACTTATCTCAGCACGTTTCAAAGTCTTGGGGCGCTCGGCTTGCTGCTCGGCACATTCGGCTTGGCGGCCGTTCAAATGCGGAATGTCTTGGAACGACGAGGTGAACTGGCGCTGTTGCGAGCAACAGGCTTCCGCGAGTCGCGACTCGCTCAGATGGTGCTGCTGGAAAACATTCTGTTGCTCGTCGGGGGACTCGCAACCGGTACGATCGCGGCGTTGCTTGCGGTGTTGCCTCACAAGTTGACGGGCAATGCGTCGATCCCAGGTGACTTGCTCCGCGATTTAGGATTGATGCTATTGGCCGTTCTCGTAGTTGGAATACTCTCAAGTCTTCTTTCGGTTCGAGCTAGTTTGAAGATACCGGTACTTGAAGCATTGCGAGGGGAGTAAGTCACCACGGAGGACACAGAGATCACAGAGTAAAGGGGGACGGAATATGTTGATGTACGAGGAATTGACGCGAGATATTAATGCGGCAGCGATTGAAGTTCATCGCGAGTTGGGGCCAGGTCTATTGGAATCGACTTACGAAGAGTGTCTTTGTCATGAGCTGAGCAGCCACGGACTCAGCTTCCGTCGCCAAGAGCCACTCCCTGTCGTTTACAAACAAGTTAGACTCGATTGCGGTTATCGGATGGACATCGTCGTCGAAGCGAAAGTCCTGATTGAGTTGAAGAGTGTAGCGGCATTACTGCCGTTACACGAAGCACAACTCATGACTTATCTGAAATTGAGCGGCTTTAAAGTTGGTCTACTCATGAATTTCAATGTTGAACTCCTCAAAAACGGCATAAGACGTCGAGTGTTGTAGCTTGTCTTTGCTCCGTGTTCTCCGTGCCCTCCGTGGTGATCCTGACAACGACGGAGGACACAGAGAGTACGGAGACGGAATAGAAAGAAGGTTTTCAGATCATGCCTACTGTATTAGCCATCGCCGCCCACCCCGACGATATTGAAATCTTCATGTCGGGAACTTTTGTGCTGCTCAAAGAAGCGGGATACGAACTTCATTATATGAACGTCGCAAACGGTTGCTGCGGCACGACCGAGTACGACCGCGAGATAATTGCCGAGATGCGACGCCAAGAAGCGATCGATGCGACCGAATTGATTGGCGCGGTCTATCATGAGTCGATCTGTGACGACATGTCGATCTTCTTCGACAAGCCAACGCTTGCGAAGATCGCATCTGTCATGCGTGATGTCGCGCCGGAGATCGTGCTGACGCATGCACCCGCTGACTATATGGAAGATCACATGAACGTCTCTCGGCTTGCGACGACGGCTGCGTTTGCGCGTGGGATGCCGAACTTTCCCGTTGATCCACCGCTTGCTCCCGTCGCTGGCAAAGTGACTGTTTACCACGCTCAACCGTTCTCGCATCGAGATCCACTTCGCAATCCTGTCGCACCGGACATGTTCGTCAACGTAACTGACGTCGTCGAACGCAAAGTGGAGATGCTGGCGAAGCATGTCAGCCAAAAGAAGTGGCTCGACGAGAGCCAAGGCCACGATTCGTACCTGCAGACACTTCGCGATCTCGACGCAGAATGCGGGCGAATGTCCAGTCTGTTCAAATACGCCGAGGGCTGGCGGCGACATTTACACTTGGGTTTCTGTGATGAGGACGACGATCCGCTTCGACAGGCTTTGCACGACCGCGTCTTAATGGCAAACTAGAGCGGTTAGCAATTAGTAGGCCGGAACAAGCTTCGCAGTTCCGGCATGTCCGCGCGATCCTGCCGGAACTGCGAAGCTTGTTCCGGCCTACCTGCTCCCATGACGAATCCCAACTTCGAATCACTTCTAGAGCAGTTTCAGCAGGCAATCCATGATTGCCGGCAGTTGTATCTGTCGAGTGCGAAGCTCTGCATTCAGCAATGCCCTAACTTCCTGCCTGGAACGCCGGAGAGTTTTGCACAATTGATGGACGATCTGCATAAAGGCCTTCTAATCAAGGTCTACGTCACGATCGTCGAAGCCGACCAACGTTGGAGCCAGGAAGAAAAACGTATGGGTCGAGTTTTGTTCGACCACATTTGGCCGGGCGGAATTCCCGGCGGGCAGCTGCGTGATGCGGCGGCGCATGTGTTTCGTGAAGCCAAGACACTGAAATGGTCAAGCTTGGTCCGGCCCTTCGCGCAAATGCAACCATTGCATGATCGCGTCGACCAACTCGCAACAATCGTCATTCGGCTGGCGAATTTGGTCGCGAAGGCGGATGGTGTTCCGGAACCCAACGAGCTGGCACGGCTACAGGAAATTCAAGACGAGTTGATCAGTCACCTACAACCGGAAGCAACCACGCCATCCGCGCGGCCTCGATCCAATATGCCGCAAAGTGCTCAAGCTGTTCAAACGATGCAGCAAGAGACGCAGGAATTTCGTGAACAGTACGACATCCACAGCGAGCTCGAAGTGCTTGGCGAAGAGAAAAGCCAAGAAGAACGGCTGGCAGAAGTACTGGAGCAGCTCGACACACTTATCGGACTGCACCAAGTCAAACACGAAATCCGAACGCTCACCAACTTCCTCACGATGCAGCGGCAACGCGAGGTCCAGGGGCTGCCAACGACGAACCTCAGTCTACATTTGGTCTTTGGCGGTAACCCGGGAACGGGCAAGACAACAGTTGCTCGGATTGTGGGACAGATCTATGGCTCGATGGGCGTTCTCAGCAAGGGCCATCTCATCGAGACTGACCGCTCAGGACTCGTCGCCGAGTATGCCGGCCAGACTGGCCCGAAAACTAACCAAAAAGTTGACGAAGCGCTCGACGGAGTCTTGTTCGTTGACGAAGCGTACAGCCTTGTTGCGGAATCAGGCGACGATCCCTACGGTCGCGAAGCCGTGCAAGCATTGCTCAAACGAATGGAGGATGATCGCGAGCGACTCGTCGTCGTACTCGCGGGCTATCCCGATGAAATGGATCGGCTGATTCGCTCGAATCCTGGACTCTCGTCACGCTTCAACACGAAGCTGACCTTCGAAGACTATTCGCCTGGATCACTGGGTCGGATCTTCGGCGGCATGTGCGAAACGAACCACTACGTCATCACTCCCGAAGCACAAGTTCGACTGTTGCTCGGCTTCCAATGGCTGTACGAAAACCGTGACGAACATTTTGGGAACGGTCGGCTAGTTCGCAATGTGTTCGAGAGCGCGATCCGCCGGCTTGCAAATCGAATCGCCAGTATAACATCGCTGACGAAGGAAGTGTTAACAACGATCCAACCCGAAGACATCGTGCTCGACGAAGTTCCTTCCGACTACTGGAACCGGTTAGACGAAGGTAATGTTCAATTCTCGATCGCTTGCCAGGGTTGCGAAGAAACCACGAAGGTGCCAGTGAAGTATTTAGGTCGAAAAGTACGCTGCAAGCGATGCAGTACGCGATTTGTCGCTGAATGGGGCGAGCCGTGCGTTGATTAGCGACCCGTCATAGACTCCCTCCCGCGGGCAAAGCATTCTGGTAGACTGTTGCCGTTAGCGTCTTTACGAAAACCCACCTACAGCTCCGCGCCGCGAGTTCTCCCCCCTGCCCTTGTCCGCGATCCAGGAGACATGAATCGATGACAGAAGTATTGAAAGCGTTACCTGGCATCTTCTTGACCGTGTTGTGCTGGGGTGCCTACGGATCGGTGCTGCACAAGGGCCAACATCTCCTAAACGAGAACCGATTAAAGCCTTTGATTTGCGTCGGCGTCGCCTACTTAGTAATCGCCGTCATACTGCCAGTCGTCCTTTTGACGATGCAGGGGAAGCTTAGCGGCGATTGGAGCTTCGGTGGGGTCTCTTGGAGCTTGGCGGCTGGTGCAGCGGGAGCATTTGGAGCATTGGGAATTATTCTTGCTCTGACCTCCGGCGGCAAACCCACCTACGTAATGCCGATGGTCTTTGGCTGTGCCCCGATCGTTAACGTTGTCGTCTCGATGTGGTTCGCCAATATCCCTTTGAAGAACCTGAGCCCTGCCTTCATTTCCGGATTGATGCTCGTATCGGTCGGTGCGGTGATGGTGCTGGTTTTCAAACCATCGCCTCCAAAGAAACCAACGGCCGCTACCGCCAACGCAGTTCAACCAGCGGAGACGGAAGAGCATGAGACATCGGCGGGCGAAACTGCCGATGAACCGGAACAGCCTGCGGAGTAACGCACAGTAATGGGCCAATTCGCGGCCACGAGAGAACCACATGACACCAGAAGAGCGAATGCAGCGCATCGACACCTTGCTGAGTCACGTGTGGATGGTGCGAACTTTCCTAAAGCACTCCGAAGAGGCTGAAGAGGACGACGAGTTGTGCGAGGTGCATCGCTCGCTGTACGACTATATGCTCGCACTGGGCGGTCCGCTGAAGACCGGAGATGCCGAGGCGTATCTCAAGCAAGCAAACAAGAAGTACTCGAAGCTGTGCAAGGCGACGGAGCTGTTCCTCGAGATTCAGCCGGAGATCTCGTCGCATACCAACTTTCAGATGGCAGCAAGTTCGCTCAAAGATGCCGTCGACGAGATCGGGCCGCTACTCTCTTGATGCAGCTTCCACGAAGACGTCAAAGCCCGCCTCGCGATTCGACACAATTGTCAACCGTCCGTCCGGCAACCATGAAGGAAAGTTGTCAATCGCCGGATGGTCCGTTGCATTACGAGGCTGCGAACCATCGCGATTCGCAATGTAGACATCGAAGTTGCCGTCGCGGTTGCTAGTGAACGCCAATCGTTTCCCGTCCGGCGACCATGTGGGATAGTCGTCCAGGCCCAAGCTTTCCGTCAACCGCGTTAAGTTCTTTCCCTCTGCGTCGACGGTCGCGATCTCGAGGTCTCCCCAACGATGGGTCGCAAAGGCGATTCGCTTTCCATCAGGGGACCAGGAAGGATGGGCATCAATCGCCGGATCGCTGGTCAAACGTTTCTCGTCCGATCCGTCGGTAAGTGACGTATACAACTCTTGATTGCCATCCCGAGTCGAAGTATACGCGATTCGCTTTCCATCCGGTGCCCAACACGGCCACTCCTCGTGCGAGAGTTTTTCGCGTGTCACCGCGACCGGCTTTAGATCGCTTCCGTCACTGGCAATCGAGTAGACTTCGATGTCGCCTTGATTGGGTGAAGCCTTATTGAACGAGAATAACAAACGCTTGCCATCCGGCGAGAAGACTGCATCGTACTCGGAATACTTCGCCTCCGTCAAACGTCGCTCCGCGCCATCCATCCCCCGCAGATAGAGGAAGATCGTGGCACCTTGATGCCTCGCAAAGACCAATGTCTTGCCGTCTGGTGACCAAGTGGGACGCTGCTTGAAGTGGCCATCGCTAGTCAATCGAAGCCACGTCGGCGAGTCGGCGCACAGCGACCTCGATAACGACAACATCGTCAAAAGAAGGACCAGTCGAATCACACCAGTTCCTCGATCACCTGCCCTTGCGGCGTCAATCCCGCGGCCGTCAGCTGTGTCGTCCCGATCCCAATCTGATGCAATGCCGTAGTGAACAAATCAGCTGGCGTTAGAGGACGCGAAACGGGATACTCGGCGCGAGCATCACTTTCGCCAATCACCTGCCCGCCGCGGAGCCCACCACCTGCCACGATGCCGCTGTAACATTGCTGCCAATGATCACGACCTGCTTTCACGTTGATCTTTGGCGTTCTACCAAATTCCCCTACCGCGACGACAATCGTCTCGTCGAGTAACCCTCGTTGATCCAGGTCATCGAGCAAGGCCGATGCGGCTTGATCCAGCATCCAAGCGTGACGATCTTGAAACTGTTGAAAGTGCCGATCGTGCATATCCCAGCCGCCGTCGCCGGTGTCTTCGACCGGCTCGACGTGACTGCTCCAATTAACTTGCACGAACCGCACTCCGGTTTCGATTAATCGCCGAGCCAACAAGCAACATTGGCCAAACCGAAAACGACCGTAGCTGGTTCGAAGCGAATCGGCTTCTTGTTCGAGATCAAAGACTTCGTGTGCGTTGTGCGATGTGAGTAACGAATAGGCTTGCTGATAGTACTGGTCGAGCTGCCCAAACGCTTTGGATCGATCGACGCTTCCAGACAGTTGATTCAGCGCCGTTCGCAGACTAGCGCGATCATCAAGCCCGCCTGGCGTCACGCCATCGATCAGATCGAACTGCGGAATCCTGACTCCTTGCTCGGCATCGTAGTCCAAGCGAAACGGATCGTAGAGTCTGCCCAACGAGCCGCCGGTCTCGCCACTAATCCGACGGTGACCTTGATGCAACAATCCGCCCACCGTCACAAACCGCGGCATCGTCGGTTCAAAGCCGAAAACCTTCGACGCAATCGAGCCGTGCGTCGGGAGAAGCTCACCCGGCAGGACCTGACCGCTCAAGCTCGTCGCCCCAAAATCCGCACCGGTCAAACCAATCGTGCCAGCGATTCCGTGATCGTTCGAAGAACTATTCAGCGATCGTATGATGGCGTACTTATCAGCCCGTTTGGCCAACTTCGGCAGCAGCTCGCAGACCTCGATACCTGGGACATTGGTCGATACCGGACGATAGGGGCCTCGGTACTCGGTGGGCGAGTTTGGCTTGAGGTCAAACGTATCGAGCTGGCTCGGTCCGCCCCATAGCCACAGCAGAATGATTGACTTCGGACGCCCAGACGAAGCGTTTTCCTGAGCTTCGAGCCGTAACAAATCGCCAAGGCCGAGGCCAATCACTCCGAGTCCGCCGGCTTGCAGTAAGCCACGCCGCGAGAACGTCGCACAGTTTCTGACGGTCTGTTTGCCAAGAGTCAACATGAAGAGGTACTCGGCTTTGAACGATGCACCACGACTGTAGTTTAACGCGATGCGATCGCTTTAAACGAAGCAACGACAAGTCACGAGCATGGCACAGTGACCAGCAAACGTCAATTGAATCTGTGGGTTCATCGACCGTGGCTGGATTCGCTAGGATTCAGTCGCGCGAGATGCGTCTGAGTTTTTGCAAACTCAGCTACGTTCCGCGAGCAAAACCGTACAGTTCGATATGTCGCCGCGGACAGAAGTGAAAGCCTTGCTCCCTGCAATACTCTTGCAGCCAACGCCCTGTCTCGTCGAGCTGCAACATGTCCGTTCCTTGAGGCATCAGCAATACACGATCTCGCTCAATCGCCGGAAGCTCTTTGAGATAACGCCCGATCTCGTCACAATCCGCTGGCTGGTCGACGACAAACTTAATCTGATAGGGGTACTCAGCGATCAAGCGTCGAATGACGTCGGGAACATGCCGAGACCGCTCGTGGCGGTCGTGCCATTTCGCGTCGAGTTCGACCGATGGCGTCGAGTTCGCCAGCTTGGGACTGATCGACATCAAATCACACTCCACGGGTAAGTGCAACGTACCGGCCGTTTCGATCGTGATGTGACATCCCGCCTTGCGCAATCCGCTGCACAGCGGAAGCAATTCGGCAAACAACATCGGCTCGCCACCTGTCACAACGACGTGCGAGCAGTCTAAGCCGGCAGCTTGCTTGAGAATTTCGTCGACTTCAAGGTCCTCGCCTTCCGGACGCCACGATGTGAACGGCGTATCACAATACCAACAGCGGAGATTACAGCCCGATGGACGCACGAAGACGCTCTCCGATCCGGTCAGGAACCCTTCACCTTGGACTGATTTGTAGATTTCGGCGATGCGCACAATGCAAGTGTGTTGTTGGAGTGTGTCTTTCGTGGACAGGAGAACCATCTGACTGAGCGAGCGAGACGCCCCCTCTACCTACAACTCCTGCATCTTGCCAGAATAGTCGTTTACTCGAAAGGAGACTGATGTCAGACCAATTCCGCGATACGCTCGAGACCTTCGAGAACGAATTCCCGCAGCGGGACTATGAAATCGAGATCGTTTGCCCTGAGTTCACTTCGGTTTGCCCGATGACCGGCCAACCGGACTTTGGCGTGCTGACGTTTACTTACACTCCCGAAGCCAAGTGCGTCGAATTGAAGAGCCTTAAGATGTACTTGCAGCAGTTTCGCAATGAAGGAATCTTCTACGAAAACGTCAGCAATCGGATTTTGGAAGACTTGGTTGCCGTACTTCAACCGCGCCGCATCAAGCTGGTCGCTGTGTTCAGTGCCCGTGGCGGCATCACCACGAACATCATCGTGACGCACGAAGCGAAAGACTAATCCAGCTCGCCGTCGTCCCGCGCGCCGAGCCGATTGTAAGTCGCACGATCCATGCTGCTGCTGACGTAGCGTACGCTGCCATCTCCGAAAGAATGCATCGCTCCGCCCGGATGCTGACTGCTTGCTGCAACTGCGGAAACGGCTGGCGATTCGTAGCAACTGGGGCTGTTCGGTTGGTTGGCTGCCTGGAAGCTTGAGTAATGGGCGAGCCCGTGATGCGCATAGCTGCCTTGCAAATCCGTGCCGCGCTTGGTGTAGTGGTCTCCATCGTGATGGGCCGCGCACGGATCGAGTACGGGAAAAGAGGAAAGCAATGGCAGCGGCGTCACGGCACCTTTCACTGCGAATCCGACGAAATCAGTCTTGGTCGAGCCAGTCATCGCAACCTCGCTGAGCAGAAAAACATTCGACACGCCATCACGAGCGTCGTCGAATCGCAAGCCGTAGATGGCTTGAAACATGCCGTTATTCTGCGTATCAACTCCGTCGATATCCGTCCCCGTGCAGGCCTTGTAGCTAAGAGGAGCGAATTCGCCGCTCGTACCACTGCCGAACACGTCGGTTGCCGAAACAACTTTCTCCCTGACGGCAGCTGACGGACACATGTAGGTCGGAATTTCAAAGCTACCACTCGGTCGTCCTACCGTCGCATAGAAGACATCGGAATCTAACTTCGCCGGCCCACCTGATCGATGCGTCAGCTTCTCGATCTCGGCGAATAATGGCTGCTGTTCGTTAAATGGCAAGAGATGCATTGACCAGCTTAACGCTCCTTCCGCTTGGGCTGGACCAATGTAAAGCGGCGGTAAGCTTCCGTTTGTGTCGTGGTAATTGTGCAATGCAAGCGTCACTTGCTTTAGGTTGTTTGAGCAGCTCATTCGCCGCGCAGCCTCGCGTGCGGACTGAACGACTGGCAGCAGTAACGCAATCAGCACACCGACGATCGTGACCACCACGAGCAGTTCGACGAGTGTGAACGCATGCGAGTCTTCACGACTTTTCATATTCAAGCCAAGCGAATAATTCTAATACACAATGCGATCGGTACGTTGGAGCCAGCGTTGAAACAGATCGCGGCATTCAGCAGACAGTACATCACTCACGAGTGCAACTCGGCTGCCGCCGATTTTTAACACCTCAGCGGCCGGAACTTGCAGTTCGTTGAAGCCAGCCGAATCCGCGTCTGCTATCGATGCGCCGAAGTAGACGGTCTCGACACGAGCCCAATGCAATGCGGCCATGCACATCGGACAGGGTTCGCACGTCGTCGCAACGATGCAACCAGCCAGATGAATTTGATTCGTCGCTTTGCAGCCGAGCCGCAGCGCGTTGACCTCGGCATGTGCCGTCACATCCGTGGTCGCGACAACCGTGTTGTGGGCCACCGATATCAACTCGTTGCTGCGGGCAATCGCACATCCGAAAGGGCTTTGCCCGGAGTCAATCCCCTCGCGAGCTTTCTCGATCGCCAGTCGCATCAGTTCATCGGGAGCAATCATTTCAATCTCAGCCGAAGACTCGCCAAAATGCCGTGCATGACGTCCAGGTATTCTCGCAGTTCATCCTGGGGCATCGTGAGCGGCGGACTAACTCGGATAACTTTTCCGGCGAGCGGGCCGAGGAGATGAATGGCTCGTCCCTGCTGATCGCCGAGATAACAGGCTTCGACACACTCGTTAGCGACTTCTTCGGGTTCATGCGAACCACATGTCGCACATTCGATTCCCCAAACACAGCCCTCGCCGCGGACCTTGTCGATCACACCGGTTGTCTTCAGGCGTAGCAAGCCTTCTTCAATGATCGGAGCGAGTGCTTGGCCTTGCGCAAGGACGTCGTTACTTTCGAACTCGTCCAACGTCGACAAGACCGCCGCGCTCGAGAGCGGATTGGCGCTCCAAGTATCGGAACCTTCTCCGTAGTGCAACGCCTGGAAGATTTCGGCGCGACCGACTGCTGCGCTCACCGGAACGCCATTCCCAAGCCCTTTGCCAAGACAAACGATATCTGGCTCGACGCCGTAATGTGTATAGGCGTACATCGGTCCCGTGCGACCGAAGTTCGCCTGAATTTCGTCCAAGATGAACAGAGCACCGTGATCGCGGCAAAACTTCTGAAGCAACTGCAAGTACTCAGGCTGTGGATGAAACGAACCGCCGCCGCCAAGATACGGTTCGGTAATTAAGCAACTCGCCCGATCGCCGACTTCGCTGCTCAACTTGTCGAGTTCCTGTTGATAGGGCTCGAGATCGATCGGTTGCTTGCGGCTTGCGACGTCATCGCATTCGACTTTCGGGAAGCTGATGAACTTCACGCGAGGGTCGCGTTCTTTGTCGGTTTCACTTCCGGTAACAGCTCCCGCCAAGCCCTTCTTTCCGTGAAAGCCGCCACGTGTTGCGACGATAACATCTCGGCTCTCGTCGTGAGCCAAGCAGGCCCATAACGCTTTTTGCACAGCTTCGCTTCCGCTCGCCGCCCAGAGCACTTGCTCCATTCGGGCACCACCCGCTTCGGCTCGCATGTTCGCCAATAGACGTTCGTTGGCCTTAACCTCAAGACTGTTCACAGCGTTATAAGCGGTGAGCGGAGCTGCGGGCGTGAACTCTTGGCTCTCGTCCAGGTTCGAAACCCCGAGATAGTCGAAAACTCGTCGCCACCAGCGAGTTGGGTTGTGGCCCAGGTTTGCAACGAGGACACCGGAGCTGAAATCCGCAAGCTTTCTGCCTTCTGGAGTCCAGTGGTAACTGCCCGCGCTCTTATCGAGCAATGCCAAGGAGGGCGTAAACGTCCGAAGCGTGAGCGGCTCTGTTTTGGTAAGGCGTTGGCGCAGATCGTTCGATTGTTCTTCGCCGGGATGCTGAATGGCGGTTGTTTCATTCGTCATGGTTGACATTGAATCCTTGATCGGGTGGACCTACGCCCGGTGGTGGTGGTGCAGCCGACGCCGACACCCTACGGGATGCGGTCGCGCCACGTTACACTTCTGGTGAATACAACACTTCTGGTTCGCTGACGCCTGGTTTGTAGAGGGCGAGTCCACCAGCTTCGTCGTTCACTTTGACGATGCACTCTGGATTTCCGGCGACGTGTTCGGCAAGGATCGCCTCCATCGCCTCGACGGCAGCAACGACTTGTCGATCGCCTGACAATTCGTTGTAGTGATAAGTTCGCATCTGCGCAAGGCGGTCGGCATGCGTAGCTTCCGACCCTCCCAATTGGACAAAGCCAACTTCGCGGACGAAACGCTCTAGCACTTCGATGCCATAGCCTCGCTGAGTTCGCTCGCCGTAAGGCTCGACGAACGTGCCGTTGTAGTGGTTATTCATCGAGTTCTTAAGCTCGAACGGCGTCTTGCCTTCGACCGTACACTCGACGCCCCGTTTGCGGCTGTGGCCATTCCAAACGCCATTGTCAAAGCGAAACTGAACTTCCTGCTCGACATAGCCGGGGAAATTATCGGGGGTTACCCAGCTGGTATGAATATCGAAAGCAGCTTCACGTCCGTCGTCATACTCGTAGACCATTCGCAACTGCGTCGAATCCCATGTTGGCCCGTCACTTGGTCCAACAATTCCGCGTTGCCCGCTGCAAGTGACTCGCTTCAATCGGCCACCAAATGTGAAATCGATCAACTTGATGTAATGAACGGCTACGTAGGTTCCTGGATTCCGACCGGTGATCCATTCCGAAAACTGTGAACCAGAAATTAACTTCGGCTCCAGCAAGGTGCAATAGCCGCTGTTCACATGATTGAGTACGCCGTCATGAACCAGCGTTCTCAGCTTCTTGTGATCAGGATCAAAGAGCTTGTGATAGACAATCTTTGCCAGCACATTCTTGTCGCGCGCGATCCGCTCGAGTTCATCAAGTTCCGCAAGCGAAAGGACCGATGGTTTCTCGATCAGGACGTGTTTGCCCGCCTCGAGTGCCGCTTTTGCTGCGGCAAAGTGCCGATCGTCGGGAGTCGCGATGCAAACAAAGTCCACATCAACGTCAAGTAATTGGCCGATCGAATTCGGTTCGACAAAGCTTTGAAAATCGCCGACTTTACCGAGCGAACTTTCGCGATAAGCTTCGGCGCGGCTTCCAGTACGACTGGCCACTGCGGCGAGTTCTACTTCGCAGACGCCAAAGCGTCGATCGTATAAGCCGTCACGAAAAGCGTTCTCGAAGAACGGCCGGTAGGTCTCGTCAAAGATCATCCCCATTCCAACCATGCCGCCGCGTAGACGCTGGTTGTTGGATCGCCCCGCCGGATTCATTGATGCATTCATGCCCACAAGGATACCGCAGTTTCAGGGGCCTTTCTACGGTACTCATCAGCTGTATCTCAACGATCCAGATGGATACGAACTGTGTTTCCAGAACGCTGCTCAAGACAACTGAGGACAATTCGTGAGGACGTTCGACAAGTTCGTACCGCGTCTGGCAGACAACGCCGCGATGCGGTACGGTAGTGGACCCGGGAATCGCTGGCTAGATACGCTCGGCCATAGCCGTACGAATTCGCTGGGCTCCTAATCGCAAGGCAAGGAATCGAACACCATGGCAGATAATCCTAGCGTCATTCTTACTGGCTTTGCGGACGAAGCGGCTAACCAGAAAGAAGCAGTCCAACAGTTCTCGGCGTTTGCCTCGATGGGATTGCAGTATTACACGATCCGTTTCATCGACGCCGGCAAGGGCGTGAAGAATGTGATGCAGTTGACCAAGTCCGAGATCACACACATCCGCCATTTGGAAGACGAATACGGCTTAAATGTTTCGTCGCTCGGCTCGCCTATCGGCAAAGTGAAGCTGCAGGACGTCGATGACGGTTCGCACAACAAGTACATTCCGTTCAAGAAGTACTTAAAGAACGACGTGCAGAAGGCCTGCGAGTTGGCTCATGCTTTCGAGACCAAACTGATTCGCGGCTTTTCCTTTTATCACCCGCGCGGCACCGACGCGAGCGAACACATTTCGCAAGTTGTTGATCAGCTCGGTCAAATTGCTGAAACTTGTCATCGCAGTGATTTAATTTTTGGGCTCGAAATCGAAGCCAACCTCGTCGGTCAAAGCGGCGCGCTGTTGGCCGACATTTATAGCAAAGTGAATCACCCGGCGTTGATGTTGATCTTTGACGCAGGCAATATCACGTCGATGGGCAACGCACCGCACGAGGTGTTCCAGCAGTACTCGGATATGAAACGTGGTATTGGTTGGATGCATATCAAAGATTACAAACACCCCGGTCCGATCGAAAAGGCTGGCCACGTAGATGAAGCGTCGCTCAAGAATTTTGTTGCCGCCGATATCGGCGACAGTGGCCACGAAGCGATCTTAAGCGACTTCCGCGAGGCGATCCCATCACTTCAACGAAAGCTCAAGAAGCGTGGCATCCCGGGTGTCTTTTTGGATCTGGAACCGCATGTAAAGGGCGGCGGGCAATTCGGCGGCTTTAGCGGTCCGGACGGTATGGCCGTCGCGCTTCGAGGGCTGTGTCGAGTTCTGGATTATGTTGGCATCGATTATCATCTTCGCGACTTCGATGATATTCGCGATGCGCGCGGATTCTAAGAACGCTTATGGCTCGCGACACCCAAACGGTTGGTCAGTGTCCGAAGTGTAACGCGGACAATCTGACGTGCCGCTATAACGACTTCGAGAAGGACGACCTGCGCATCGTCTCGTGGGAACACAAGTGTGCCGAGTGTGGTTATCGCGAGACAACTGCGTTTCGCTCGGACGACCCTGAAGAACTCCAACCCGTCGATGCCGGAACTTGCCCCTACTGCGAGCGATCAGCGAATCGGTAGCGTTGCCTGCACCTCCGATTCTCGCTGGCGGTTCTAGGCCGCGTCTTCGCTCGAGTCCAAATCGTCGTGGCGACCACCGTTCGGTTCCAGTATCAGCGACTCGAGCAACAGCTTGCGGTACGTGATCGCGGTGCGTGCCCAGTAGCCCAATACACCGAGCCCGACGAATGATCCCAAGCCCATCAGGAGCGGATTGCCGCGGAAGAAGATGAGCGACGCGAGTACTGCGACGAAGGTGAATACGGAGACAATCAGCTTCAACTTCATCACACTCGACCAATTCCGCTTCGCGTGACTTGCGATCGCCGAGCGAGCCGTATCGTTCGCGAGACTTCGCATTGCCGTCATGCGATCCGCCATCTCTGGAGCCTGACTGCGAGGTTTGTACTCTTCCGAATTCATCTTGTCTGGTTCAAGCTCCTCGACCGGCGGCGCAACGGGAGTGACTTCCGTGTATTCTGTCACGGGGCTTCGTTCGGCAGCTGGCTCGGCAGACAAAGTCGGTAGATCTTCATCATCCGTCGCGCGAACTCGCTTCATTAGCCTCGCCATGTAATCTTCAATGGATTCCTCTTCACCGTCCGAGTTGGTGGTCACGTTTACGGGTGACGAGGAGAACGGCGTTTCGTTGACCGGAGTATATTGAGGCTGTTCGTAATGAGATTCAGAGGCTTCCGTTTCCGCGAACTGCGCGAGCGCGTCGCCGAGAGGGTTGCTTGTATTCTCTAATCGCGAGCCGCCGAGTTCGTCGTCACCTCTTTCCTCATCGCTCTCAGGTCCGGATTGAATGAACTTCGCCAAGATGTCTGACGTGTTGACAGGTGTGTCAGACGCTACTGGCTGGAATGCGACCGCGTTCTCTTCTTCTTGCTCCACATCCGCTGATTGAACGGCTCCACGTCGATCGGTGTACTGGTTCGCCTTCATCGCCGCGAGCAAGGGATTTTCGACCTCGCCTTCGTCAGCCGTCGCGGCGCACAGATTGCCGTCCGATTGAAAATCGCCGTACGGCTGCGCGTCTTCCTCTGCCCCGCTATACGCAGATGATTCATATGGAGCAGAACTGTAAGCGCCACTCGCGTAGGCCGATTCCGGAGCAACAGCATCTGAATAAGAGTCGGCCCGATACTCTGGCTCAGCAGGATTTGAGAATATCGCATCGGGACCCGTAAACCCTTGAGCGGGCTCTACGACTCCGCCAATCTGATCGTCCGTAACTGATGTCGCATCTAGCAGCCGATCCATCGGGTTGTAACGTGCACCACTGATCTCATCGAAAGAATGATCTTCCAGTAGAGTTTCCGCCTCGCTAGCTTGCTCTTCACTTACACGAAGTCGCTCAACTTCAAGCGACTCCAAGGCCTCTGCCAAACGCGTGTTTGTGTCCGCGATCCGGCTCTCTAACGCAGTTCGCTCACGATCCCACGCCTCACGCAACTCAAGCTCGATCGATTCTGTCGCAGAGGACTGGGCGAGTTGCTCCTTGGTGTCAGCGAGTTCCGTTTCGAGCGACTCGCGGTCTGCTTCCCACTCGGCGCGAACACGTTCGTACTCTTCTTGTTGCTCTGCAAGACGATTTGACAGCTCGTCGACCGACTCTTGAAGGCGATCGGCTCGCTCCTCGGCATCCTGACGGGCCGCGTCGCTTGCGGCTTGGAGTTCACTTTGCTCGGCAAGTTGCGACTCGAATTGATCCAAGCGGTCCATGTTGTCTTGAAGCTGCCGCTGAAATTCGCCTCGGTCACGATCCCAAGTCAGTTGTTCTTCCTCAAACCCCTTCGTCCGTTCCGCCAACTCTTGCGATACTTCCGCCAAGCGATCGCGGACATCAGCGTTTGCGGAAGCATCACCATATTCGCTCCGCACGGTCGTCAACTCGTCACCTAGTCGCTGCACTTCATCTTGCAACAAGGCGAAGTCTCTTAGTCGCGAATGCAACAAGGCTTCAAGTTCCGCCCTTTCGCCCGTCCAAAGCTCTCGATCGAACGTGCTGCGTGATTGCAGCAAGGACAATTGCGTCGCCAACTCGCTGATCGTGGCGGCGAACTCATGGTTTGCATTAGGCGTATCGCGCCGCGTTTCCGGCACATCACTAGCTTGTTGCAATTCAACGAGCTGAGCCTCAAGTCGCTCAAGCCGCGAAATGTATTCGTCAACCGGATCTTTGCAAGCTTCAGTTGGCTCTTCGGACTCGCCCGATTCCTCGTCTGCCATTAGTTCGTCGATGAGTAGTTCCAACTCGACCGGTCCAATCTGCAGCGGATCGCCCGCACGAAGCACTTCGTCTTCGAATAATTCGCCTCTCGAAAACTCTGGCGACGCATCAAGCCAGCGGATGACCTTGTTCTTTGCGCCATGGAGGATCAGACATTCGATTGCCGCTACGCCAGGCTGATCGACGCGGACGTCACAGTTTGGTGCAGCCCCAACAAGGCAGCTGCGTGAGCGAACTTCGATGATCTCGCTATTTCCGGATTCGCCATCCGAAACCTGCAATCGCATTCCCCGTGCGACGGATCCAAGCAAGCTACCACTCGCTTCGCGATCGCCCTTCGTGGAAGAAGTTGCTTCCTGCCAGACAACATTCTGTGTTTCGACAAACGTCATGAGCGTATATCCAGAAGTGGGCTGTAATTACGCGAATTCGAATCGGTGGCGCGCGGGCTAAGTCCGAAACCACCAAAGGGATGTAGCTCACGACGAGCACTCGGTCAAAGACAAATAGGGCAAACCACAAGACCGTCACGGGTCGCCCAGCCGGTAAATCCTTTGCGTTCTGACAAGAACGGCTGTATCGATCAGCCGATATTGCCGATTAACGCTAAGCAAACTGTTGCAGCGGATAAAAGGGTCCCAGGGGAAAGCAACAGGCTACCGCGCAGATTTCCGAAAGTGTCCGTTCCGAATTATTGGGAATCGGACCGCGAGATCGGCGAATGCCTGACTGCCCAACCCCGACGCAAATGCTGTTGTAGCAGTATGTTATAGCGGTATTAACGACTGAATTCCGGATACACCGGAGGGAACTGGCCGTTGTCCCTCCACTATTTTCGAGTGCGTACTATAGTTTGGTTGCCGCTAATCCTCTGGGGTGGTGGCGACAGAACAATTCGGAACAGTGAACCAGACACTTCAAATTCAGGAAGTTCGACGAAGGCGAGACGAAGGGGGGCCACCTTCCGTAGAGCCAAATTCGGACTGTAAAGGTGATGTCGTATGCCACGCAAAGATGCAATTCTCAATTTGCGACAAGTGTTGATTAAGCGCCGTGATGCCTTGCGCAAAGCGCTGGCGGGCGACCTTAGCCTATTGAAGGAGCTGCGCGAGCAAACCTCGGGCGACGTCGTGGACTTTGCCCTGGATTCAGCTCAAGACGAGATCAGCTCGCAACTTGCGGAAGTTGAAAGCCGGGAGCTCGCGCAGATCGAGGGCGCACTTGAGTTGATGCGGGAAGGCACGTACGGCATGTGCGAAGGCTGCGAGAAGCCAATTCCGTTGGCTCGATTGCAGGCGTTGCCGTATGCCATAACATGCATCGAGTGTCAACGCGAAGCCGAGAAGAACGGTTTGGGCAGCGGTGCAGTCGCTGACTGGAGTCGTATCCTCGACACTGACAAAGGTGACAACGACGTTTCGTTTAGCGACCTTGAAGTCGACGTCTAGGTTCTCGTGCGAGTGTCGCTTGTCGGCGAAGTCCCTTTCGCTCGATCCGGCAAATTCGCCTTGATACACCATTGCTTCGCTGACACGGAGGTCGGGCGTGAAGTTTTCACTACGTTGTGCGCGAACCGTTCGGATCGCTATCGTTTCCGGCCTGCTCGTGGGACTGGCCCCTCTCCTTTCGCACGCTCAGCTTGTCGATAGCGCGAGCTTGACGTCGCAGGACCGCGACCAGCTCTACGACGATCTCGCTGCGGATGTCGACGCACTTGAAGCACAACTCGGACTGCTTAAGAGAGTCATCCGGCTGGTGCAACCAACCGTCGTACACATAGAAGCCTCGAAGCAAGTTGTCTCAAACAACCGTTCTGGGCGCAAGCCCGTCGAAGAGGCCGGCTCGGGTATCGTCATCGATGTTGATTCGAAGTTATACATTCTCACGAATCGCCACGTCATCGACGAATCGCGTCTCGGCGATATCGAGATCAAGCTCTCCGATCAGACCATCTTGCACCCGACGAGCGTCTGGGCCGACCGGGAAACGGACGTCGCCGTGATGGCCGTCGCAGCGACCGATCTTGCTCCGGCCAGAATTGGCGACAGCGAGGAGATCGAGATCGGCGACTTTGTAATCGCCGTTGGCAGCCCCTTCGGTCTGAGTCAATCTGTGACGTACGGCATCATCAGCGCCATGGGACGCCGCGACCTGAAGCTTGGTGATGGAAGCATTCGTTATCAAGACTTTATGCAAACCGATGCCGCGATCAATCCGGGTAACAGCGGCGGTCCGTTGTTGAATCTACGTGGAGAAGTGATCGGGTTGAATACAGCGATCGCAAGTAGCTCGGGCGGAAGCGAAGGAATCGGATTCACGATTCCAATCAACATGGCGATCTCCGTCGCGAGGCAATTCATCGAGTACGGTCACCCGGTCCGTGCGTTTCTAGGCGTAAACTTGGACCAAGATGGTAAGTTCGGTCCCGAATATGCCGCACGTTTAGGTCTGCCCAGTGCTCGCGGTGCCTTAGTCACTGGCGTCATCGGAGGATCACCGGCGGAAGCTGCTGAGTTTCGCGAAGATGACGTCGTACTTGAGTTTGACGGTCGCAAAATCGAAGACGATGATCACCTCATTAAGATCGTTGCGTTTACACCCGTGAACAAAGATGTTCAGGTGGTCGTCTTCCGTGACGGCGAAGTCAAGCGACTCCAGGTCAAGCTGGCCGAGCGACGACGAACCGCGTTACGCGAGTAGCTTCCGCGATCACCGCTGGTTGAAGGACTTCGCATCGCTCTCTACAATCCTTGCAGTTCTAATCGTTGTCACCAATCGGTCGGCAACTGTGTTGCAAGAAGAGGATGCGTCGATGCTCGAGCGGAAGCCGATCTTCCCGAACGTGATCGAGATGAATTATCAGGCGGGGCAGGTCCTCGGTTGCAACGTTTATCTCATTTACGACCAATCCGAATGGATTCTGATCGATATTGGTTTCGAAGACACGGTCGACGAAATCGTCGAGTTGATTCGCCAGTTGGACTTTCCGCTCTCGAAATGCAAGACGCTTGTCGCAACACACGCTGACGTCGACCACATCCAAGGCTTGGCCACTGCGAAACAGTTATTGCGGACATCGGTTACAGCGCATCCGCTCGCTGCCGAACCACTTCGCACCGGCGACCGACTGAAGACTTTCGCGGTGATTGAACCGCAGAAGATCGATATGGAGATGCCGCCCGTCGAAGTCGAACACCTCGTTGACGATGGTGACACGATCAAAGTGGGAGACTTAGAGCTTGAGGTCTGGCTCACTCCCGGTCACACCGACAGCCAACTGTCATTCCGCCACGGCAACCTCTTATTCAGCGGCGACAACATTTATCGCGATGGGTGCGTCGGGGCGATCGACGCCCATCATGGAAGTGACATTCCGGCATTCGTCAAGTCTCTCCAGCGAATCCGCGAAAGTGACGTCGAATGGCTGCTGCCCAGTCACGGCCCGATCTTTCGCAAGAACAACGACCTACTCGACCGCACGATCGCGCGGGTCGAGAGCTACTCGCACATGGCAGATTTTGGCACGTGTGCTGTCGATTGGCCGCTGATGGACGAGTGGGAACGCGAAATTGCGGCCGGAAAGCCCCTGGTCTAGAGCCGATACGCATTTGCCCGCGTTACCCCCATCATACGTCTTATACCGATTTTGACGGATATTCTTTCAATGCGGCGCGATTCACGAACCGATTGAAAAGTATATGCGTCATTCGCAACGACCCAGTTGCGCGAATTCGGCGAGTATCTAACGGAGGGGGATCGACGATGCGTCGAGCTATTTTGAGCCTATTGTGTGCGACCGTTGTTGGTCTATGTCTTTGCGCTGGCGAGAGCCAAGCTCAAGAGCGGGCTTACAGCCAGAATTGGGGACACTCGTATTCAACCCACGATTGGGAACGCTTCTACCATTATCCGTATGTGTTCTACCCACAGAACTACTACGGCAACGAGTACTATCGAAGCAATGGAAGCTTGTACCATCGTTACCCGCAAGAGATGCGAGTTCCCGTCTACAACAAGCAGTGGCACAACTATTATCCCGAAGGCCGCCGCTATCATTGGGGCCACCACTTCAATCTCGACGTGTATTGATCGGTGGATTTGTAGAGTGGGCCGAGCCCATCGTGGCAGGACGTGGGCGCAGCCCACTCCAAGACTCGTCACGCGGCCTTTCGACCTGCGTCTTGAACCGCCGCCTGTGAACCAAGCTCGGCCAAGTCCGCTTCCACCATCATCGAGACTAGTTCGCGGAAGCTGACCTTAGGCTCCCAGCCGAGGTCACGCTTCGCCTTTGCCGGATCGGCGACCAGCAAGTCGACTTCGGCGGGGCGATAGAACTTTGGATCGATAACGACATAGTCGTGCCAATCCAAGTTCGCATATTCGAATGCGGCGGAAACGAACTCTTCAACTTCGTACGTCTCGCCGGTCCCAACGACGTAATCTTCAGGCGATTCTTGCTGAAGCATTAACCACATCGCCTCAACATAGTCACCGGCAAATCCCCAATCGCGTTTCGCCTTCAAATTCCCAAGCCTCAATTCATCAGTGAGGCCAAGCTTGATCTGCGCGACGGTCCGAGTGATCTTTCGGGTGACGAACTCAGTGCCCCGACGCGGTGACTCGTGATTGAACAGGATTCCTGAGCATGCGAACAGATCAAAGCTCTCGCGATAGTTCACTGTAATCCAATGGCCGTAGACCTTCGCAACGGAGTAAGGACTTCGCGGCCAGAACGGCGTTGTCTCGCGTTGCGGTGTTTCCTGGACGCGGCCGAACATCTCGCTCGAGCTGGCTTGGTAGAAGCGGATCTGTCGATCGACCGATCGAATCGCCTCCAAGATTCGCGTCACACCCAAACCGGTCGTCTCGGCGGTCAGAATCGGTTGCGACCAGCTTGCCGGAACAAAACTCTGTGCGGCGAGATTGTAAACTTCGTCGGGATGGATATCGGCGACCAACTGCGTCAACGAATGCTGATCGATTAGATCACCTGGATGCAAGTTAATGGCGCCGTCAAGATGATTGATCCGTTCGCAGTTGTCGCTGCTGGATCGGCGAACGATTCCGTGTACTTCGTACCCCTTCGATAGCAACAGTTCCGCGAGATAGGAACCATCTTGCCCTGTAATGCCCGTAATCAATGCCGTCCGTGACATGTGCTTCGCCTTCCTGGCTGGTCAATAAGTTCAACGATGAACAAGTGGAAAGCGAGTTTAATAGAACGGCGGTTACCGGGCAATCCGAACCGATGCCGCGTACTTTGCTAGCATCGGCAGCGATCTTGGATCAGAGGCGGCGATCTGATACAAGTTCGCTTCCGCTCGACCCGACCCACGGATGGACCCCATGAAGAGCTTCTCCCGCGCCATCGCTCTGGCGATCCGCAACCGCACGACACTGCTCGGGGTGATTTGCACCTCACTTGTCGTGGGTGTTCTGTGGGGTGCCAACATCGGTGCCGTCTATCCCTTTGTCGAAGTCGTCTTCGAAGGCCAATCGCTACCGGAATGGATCGACCGCGAAATTGATTCCTCCAAGAAGCGAACTGACGCACTGGCAAAAGAGAGCGTCGGATTAAGTGAAACGCTGCCACATTTAATCGGCGAAGACTATCGGCTAGCGTCGAACAGGATCGGTTATCTTGAGGCGGACCGCGAGGCAGAGGCCAAGGCCACAGAGCGATATCGTTGGCTGCAACCACACATCCACGCCTATACGCCAGAGACGCCGTTTATGACGCTGCTCGCGATCGTCGGAGTATTGCTGGCCGGTACGGCGTTGAAGGATGCGTTTCTTGTCGCCAACCTGGTGCTGGTCGAACGCCTAGTCCAACTAGCCGCCTACGATCTCCGCAAGCAGTTCTTTCGCCAAACACTGCGATTGGATCTCGCTTCATTCGGCGACTCACGAAACAGCGAACTGCTCAGCCACTTTACCTACGATTTGAACGGTGTTGTGTTGGGGTTAAGCACGTTGTTTGGCAAAGCAATACGCGAGCCTCTAAAGATGTCTGCCTGCTTGATCGGCGCCAGCTTCATTAGCTGGCGACTGCTACTCATCTCACTGATGGTGTCACCCCCGGCACTGTTCCTGATGCAACGACTCTCCAAATCGATCAAGCGAGCCAACCGTCGGGCGATGGAAGAGATGTCGCAGTTGTACAACACGTTGACCGAAACCTTCACCGGTATTCAAACGGTCAAAGCGTTCACGATGGAAGGGTTCGAACGGAATCGCTTTCATCTATCGGCAAAAGAGTTCTTTCGGAAATCGCTCAAGATCGCATTTTACAATTCGCTGACAAAACCGATCACGGAAGTCTTCGGAATCGGCGCCATTTCGCTCGCGCTGGTCGCGGGCGCCTATCTCGTATTGAACAAGGAAACTCATTTACTTGGGATTCGAATCTGCGACACGCCCATGAGCCTCGGCAAATTATTGCTGTTCTACGGCTTATTAGCAGGCGTGACCGACCCCGTCCGAAAGCTTTCGGACGTGTTCGCCACGATTCAAACGGGCTTTGCCGCCTGCGAGCGAATCTTTCCCATGATGGACCGCGCACCTGCGATCGTTGAACCTTCCGTGCCCAAGACAACAGCAACGCCACATCACCGATTACTAGTCGAAGATGTCGAGTTTCATTATCAGACAGGCCAGCCCGTGCTCAACGGAGTCACGCTGGAAATTAAATACGGAGAAACCGTCGCCATCGTCGGACCAAACGGTTGCGGCAAGAGTACGCTAATCAACATGCTGCTGCGGTTCTATGATCCTATCCAAGGCTCGATTCGCTTCGACGACCTCGATCTTCGCGAAATGCGAATTCGTGACGTTCGGCAGCGAGTTGGACTCGTCACCCAACAAACGCACCTGTTCGACGATACAGTTCTGAACAACATCCGATACGGCTCGCCAAACGCAACGGATGAACACGCGATCGGTGCCGCGAAGAAGGCCCACGCACACCGCTTCATCATCGACAAGCTCGACGATGGATACGCCACGAAAGTCGGGCAAGGCGGCAGCCGCTTATCCGGTGGTCAGCGACAACGAATCGCGTTGGCACGCGCGATCCTCCGCGATCCGGAAGTTCTCATCTTGGACGAAGCGACCAGCCAAATCGACATCGAAAGCGAGCAGTTGATACATCAAGCGCTCCAAGAGTTCGTGCGAGATCGAACGGCCATCATGATCACACACCGACTCTCCACTCTAACGCTCGCCGATCGAGTGGTCGTGATGGAAGCTGGCAAAGTGATCGACGTTGGAACGCACACCGAGTTACTGAATCGCTGTTCGCTGTACAGTCGTTTGCACGAAATCCACTTCAAACAAAGTGCGTAGCAAGAACGGCAAGTCGTAGGCCGGACCAAGGCTCTGCGCAGTTCCGGCGGTAGCGCGAACGACTCGATAAAGTCACCATGCCGGAACTGCGCAGAGCCTTGGTCCGGCCTACCCTCCTGGCAAGCGAGGGTGGTGAGTCCCTCGAAGGCGATCGTTCTGGCGTCTATACTAGGCGAATGCCCTCCTCCCTCTCCCCTCCCCTCGACGCGAACGAACCCGCATCCGAACCACCGATCCGGACGGCAGAAGTCGTTCCGTCCGACGACACATCAGCTTCTCGCAACTTCCTGATGTTGGCTCTGTACCAGATTGTGATGCGGACGGGTTGGATCTTTAAGACGGAGAGCATCATCATGCCCGCCGTGGTCGATTACATCTCGGGCGCGGGGTGGATTCGCGGTTGCCTGCCGTTGTTGAATCGTTTCGGGCACAGTATCCCGCCGGTGTTGCTCGCCAGACAAGTAAAGCTTCAACCGCGGAAGAAGTGGTTGGTGTTTGGTTCGACCGGTTTGATGTCGGCCCTGTTCCTATTGTTGACTTGGCTGTTCTTCATGGGCTATGCCGAGCGGAAAGCGGCTTGGATGCCGTTCGCGTTCTTAATCATCTATGCGGCGTTTTTCGTATGCATCGGATTAAATCAACTCGCCTTCACCACGCTGCAAGGAAAACTAGTCGAGCCGAACCGACGAGGGCGATTGCTGCTCGTTGCAAACACGATCGGTGCCGCGAGCGCCGTCTTATGCGCGTTCGTGCTGCTCTCACGATGGTTGACGGACGAAGGGGCGCGCTTCGACTTGATCTTCGGGTTTTCGGGCGTCTTGTTCGGTCTGTCTGCAATTGCGATGTTGTTTCTCGTCGAGTCGAAAGACTCGTTTCAGCAGGATGCCGCCGCACATCCGATGCACTACTTCGCAGACGCGTATCGCACACTCGTCAACGATCCAAACTTCCGACTTCTCGCGGTGGTTGCCTCTCTGTTTGGCGTTTCGTTCATGCTGTTTCCTCACTACCAGAGTCTCGGATTGCAAACGATGAAGCTCCCCACAAAGAGCCTCATGTGGTGGGTCATTATCCAAAACATCGGAACCGGTTTGGTTAGCATACCGGTTGGAGCAATCGCAGATCGTTACGGCAACCGCCTGGTATTGCTTCTCTCGTTACTCGGAATTGCAGCTGGTCCAGCTCTCGCCATCGGGCTGCTTCATTCAGGAACTCTCGGAATTCGGCTTTATAGCTCGGTATTCGTCCTGGTCGGAATGACTCCCGTCGTGCTGCGAACGCTTCAGAACTACACCTTGGAAGTTGCCGCGTCGGAAGACCACGCCGTTTACTTGAGTACGCTGAGCCTATGCATGGCCGGTCCTATGTTTCTGTCGCCATTGGCCGGGTATTTTATTGACCAACTCGGCTTCGAAGCCGTATTCTTAACGATCGCCGGGCTGATCCTCGCGAGTTGGTTGTTGACGTTTCGCTTGCAAGAACCAAGGCACGATGCCGAGCCTTAACCGCCGACGATGTGTCATTACTGCGTTCGGTAGGCATTGGCGCGTTAGGTTAACGCGATTCCAATGGCAGGCATGCAATCGTTGCCCGCTCTCGGGCTCGCCGCTGACATCGCTTCACACGTGTCACGGAGCACGTGACCGGTCTATCGCGGCTTGAGAATCGGGGACAATGCTCGTTTGATCCGCACGTGCGATCTTCTGACGTCATGAAACGAGATTCGAAGTTGCTGGACTGCGTGACGCATGGAAACGCCGTCTTGAAGTGCCTCATAAAGCTCTTTGCACGGACCGCCCAACGCCGCCACCTTGCTCCGCGCTGTTTCACGGAACTCGTTGTTGACACACTGCGTCACGGGATCGAGTGACTTGCTCCGCGCCAGCTTAAAGCGCGCGATCGCTCGGCCCGCGGGTTCGTCCACGTTGCGACACGCGTTTGCAAACTTCGAAGCGCGACGAAGTCCGCGAACATAGTTCGCCATCCGCCGTCGAATGGCGACTCGCAGGTACGCGTGCAGGCGCTGTTCACGAAATGGAGATGGTCTGCGGAAGTCGTAGTTGTCAATCGCCGCCAAGATCCACAAGACCGCTTCCTGCCGTGCATCGGCAGTGTCTTGTTCATTGAGGCGATGTGCTTTTGCCAAGGCGGTAACAAGCTGGTTCTTCGGTTGCTCCCACTTGCACAGCAGATAGTTGATGGCATTCTGTCTGCCGAATTGTGCCGCCAAGATAACTCGTTCTTCAAAGGTGCAAACGTCCAGCACGATCGTCCCTCCCGATTGCCATGCAATCCGGGTCGTACCGCAGGCAAATGCGCGCCTACGCAAAACGCCCTGCCCCTACCTTTATCTATTGAAAAACGACGGCAAAACCGGGTCGGAAAAATGGGAGAATTGAGAAATAAGTCGCAAGTTTTTCTCCGCGAGTTAGATCGCTCGCCAGTCAACAAGACGAAACCTTGCGATAGGACAACGCTTACGACGAAGCTCGGCTGCCAGCGATGCCTACGAGTGAGATGCCACGAATAACACGAATCTTCATGAAGGAACTGTCTGTCGGCACGCGATTCGTGTTATTCGTGGCCAACTATACCCCAAACGTGTGGCCAGCCGTTCACTTCGGCTTCTTGCCTTTCACGGCCAGAATCACAATCAGCGCGATCACTGCCAACACCGCAATGCCGCCGATTTTCTTCGACAGTTCGTGCGTGTCGATCGATGCCCCACCATTTTGCTGCGCCAGCAGGACAGGCAACACCTGCAAGGCCGAATCTGATTGCCCAACGATGCTCGCGCCTGCACCTCCCAGATCCTGAGCTTGTGCCAACAGCGGCATACACAACAGAACTAAGATTGCATAGCGATAGTTCACGTCATTTCTCCGTTGGAGATATTGCAAGTGGCTGACAACGAATCAGTTGGAAATCTGCGGTTCCTGGAGCCTGTTCTTTGCTGGAACATTGTATTCGCCTAGTCTATTGCTAGATGCAGACGCTCCGGTGAATCGACGTAAAAATCGACGAATTCAGAAAATGAATCAGCCACCCGAGTTGGTGGAGAGCCGTCGAGGATGATTACTTCGTTCGGTCCTCTTTGTGACGGCAGAAGCTTAATTGCATAAAGCTGCAACTCGTGCAAAAAATCTGCGACCACATAGTAATGTTCAGCGTCCTCAAATCCATCACGGTATGCCGTTTGAATCACGGCGGATGATGGGTCGGCACGGCTAACAACATCTACAACGGATTCGACCTCATTCAGACCCCAAAACCGAATGATTCCGTAAGCATAGGCATCCGCAGAACCGTTCATGGCGCGAAAGTACTCGCGAAGATCTGTCGGGATGTGAACTTTGTGATGTTGCTCAAACTTCGTGATGACCTCCTCAGCCAGACCGAGCGCAGGCTGGATGTCATGAGACGTAAGGAAGTCTTTCAAACGTTGTCCTTTGTTAGCGGGTTGCATATTTCTCACTATCGACTCACAGTGTCTTCAGCGCTGTTGTAACTTGCTGCAGTCGAGTCAGATGAAGTTGACGCTGTGCGGCAGACGTAGCGGTATTCGCGAGCGCTCGTCGCGACAACTCTGCTGCAGCTTCGAGCGACTCTCGGGTTAACCCGCTACCACTTTGACCTTTGAATAATTGTCGCAATAAAACGTGCTGTTGAGCACTGATCGTCTTGTTCACTGCATTGTTAGTCATGCCAGCAAAACTAGTATTATGCACCAGCATACCAAGTTTGGAAACTTGATACACATGCTGGCCTTGGACTTCGAGGTTGTAGACGCGGATGGGTTCGGCGATCTTTTCGATACGAACAAGCTTGCGGACGCCGTCATCGCACAAGATGAGGTTTCCAGCTTGTAGCTCGTGCGCCTCGACAAAGTCCTTGTGTTCGACCGACCATGTGACGTGATTTGGTGTGCAGCGGATTGGTTCGTCCAAGCCGTCGATGTACATGCATATCGTTTCGGACGTGATGTGCGTAAACGTGCCGATGACGATGCGGCCTTCGCCTGCCGGAACCGTTGGACAGGGCCAGATCGAAACGACCTCGGCGGGTTCGTCGATGCCGATTTCGGGGACGCTCAGCATGATCGTCGACGCGCCATCAACGAGATGTTCGTTGACCCAGGTTGCAGGGCGTAGCAGCACAACTTCGTGCTTAGCCGTTCGCAAGGTGACTTTCCGCCACGTGCGTGGGTTCACGTCGAAGCTGAATGTCGTATCCAGCGATTCCGTGGGATTGATTGTGAAGGCGACTCGTTCGCCGACTTGAATTTGTTCGATTGGTTTGGTCTTTGGTGCCGTTGAAGAGTTTTTAGACACGTCGATACTGGCTTGCACCTCGCCCGTTGGTTCGTTGGCGATGTAGCGATAGCCGAAACCGGCGGCGATTGACAGCCAAAGACAGAGCCAAGCAAGGCCGAGTCGGCTGCGCCAGGATTTGGTTTGCGAGTTGGATGCGATGCGGTTGTTTGATGAAGCGTGTGTCATGTTATTGAATCCTGCAGTTAGAAGGATCTCTGGTTCCTGGAACCTTTTCTTCCCGGAACCTTTTCCTGAATCCTGCAGTTAGAAGGATCTATGGTTCCTGGAACCTTTTCTTCCCTGCCGGGTTTTTGTTGGCTTGGCATTGCCAACACGACTCTTTCAGTATATCCTTTTAGTCGAAGTGGTCAATCAACTACCTGTCACTTTTTGGATATATTTTTACTATGGCTAAAAAGAAAGCGATGGGGCGTCCGAAGCTACCTGATTCACAAAAACGCAAAGGGCGTTATCTGCTCAAACTGACCGACTCAGAATATGACCTTATTAAGCGAGTCGCCGAGCCGCGTGTCGGGACGTGGTCTCGCGATGTCCTCTTGAAAGCTGCGAGGCGACTCGTAAAATAGTGGACGTGTTGGCATTGCAGCCAAGGCCGATCGGGTATAAGTCGCACGGCCCCACTTGGCACGCCCATTCGGGCGGTCGCAACCGCCTCACGATATTCTGGCGAGTGGTGACCAAGACACTGCACGCCTCGCTTTCTGGTCGACGCTCGACCTCTGGATGACCTCGAATCGTTAACTCCGAGGACATCCTATGCTCGCATTTTTGAACAGATAAGTAGCGAGCGGTGGCAATTCACGCTTTGGTGGGAAGTGTCCACTTTAGTCCAGAAACTCTTGGTTGGCTTGCGAACACGATGACCATTCGCGTCTGTCCACTTCTGTCCAGTTGTGTCCACTTTCACTGACTGGACGGCGGAATATCGTCAACGTGGATGCGGTAGCTTTTTGTGGACTCACACTTAAACCGAAGTATTCCGGAGTCCATTCGCCGCTTAATTGTCTTCCACGAACAGTCGAAGACCTTAGCCCATTGCGATGGGCTCTTTGGTCCAGACCATTCCGTTCTCTTTAGTTCGGCTGGCATCGGAACAGGATCGCGAGATTGTGAAGTGATACTCTCTTCTAAGTCGTCAAAGAACTTTCGCCACGCTGCGGAGTAAAACTCGACTCCCTTTACGATGCACTGTTCAAACTCCGCTTTGGGCCAGTCTCGCTCGCTAAGAAACGCAAGGATATCGTCAAACTTCTCGTCGGTACTGCAATCTCTCCCCACCAGCAATATTTGGTTATTCATCCCGTTCAAGAATCCGATTGGCCATGGGCCCAGTTCGGAATCCCTTGGGAGATACAAGGCATAAGGTCGTATGATAATTACCGCGTTACAGAACCTCTGAATTGCAACCACTAATGTGTGCGCTTCGTCAAATGTTGGATTGAACTCTATCTGGACATCGTGATCCTCTATCGCGGCATTGATCTTTGTGGTGACGTAAGAATAGCCCTGCTCCCAAGCAGTTCTCACAATATCGATATCTGCCTCGGTGAGTGCCAAGCCACAAGTCTCCAGCCGGGCCGGTCCCGGCGCGCCGTGCTGGAGATGCCACGGTCGCGCGGGGGCCTGTCGGCGGGAGCTACCCGCCTACCCGATGGAGACTATCGTATCATGCGCACTTCACCAGAAAAACCAGCTACAATGCCTCCCAGTCTTTCACCTTTCAAAACACGAGAACGCAATGAAGAAAGAATACGCCGGGATGTTCTGGCTCTATGCGTTTTGGATTCTTCTGATCTTTTTCCTATCGTGGGTGTGCGGAGGAACTCCAGGACACTCTCCGCCTTACTGGCCTGGGCAATGAGAGCCAGCACGCGCAATTAGGACACTACCCCTTGGACTTCGAGGTTGTAAACGCGAATCGGTTCATTGATCTTGTCAACGCGGACGATTTCTCGGACTCCGTCGTCGCAGAGGATCAGGTTGCCCGCGTGTAGTTCATGAGCTTCGACAAAGTCCTTGTGTTCGACCGACCATGTGATGTGGTTTGGCGTGCAGCGGATCGGCTCGTCCAGCCCCGCGAGGTACATGCAGATCGTTTCGCGAGCGATGTGCGTGAAGGTTCCGAGGACAATCCGTCCTTCGCCGGGAGCAATCGTGGGACAAGGCCAGATCGAAACGACTTCGGCTGGTTCGTCGATGCCGATCTCCGGCACCGTCAGCATCATCGTCGTTTCGTCGTCTCGCAGGTGTTCGGTGATCCATGAAGCAGGGCGCAGAAGCACAACTTCGTGCTTAGCCGTTCGCAAAGTGATCTTCCGCCACGTGCGTGGGTTCACGTCGAAGCTGAATGTCGTATCCAGCGATTCCGTGGGATTGATTGTGAAGGCGACTCGTTCGCCGACTTGAATTTGTTCGATTGGTTTGGTCTTTGGTGCCGTTGAAGAGTTTTTAGACACGTCGATACTGGCTTGCACCTCGCCCGTTGGTTCGTTGGCGATGTAGCGATAGCCGAAACCGGCGGCGATTGACAGCCAAAGACAGAGCCAAGCAAGGCCGAGTCGGCTGCGCCAGGATTTGGTTTGCGAGTTGGATGCGATGCGGTTGTTTGATGAAGCGTGTGTCATGTTATTGAATCCTGCAGTTAGGTTTTTCATGTTGGAGATCGCGAGGCAATTCGACGGGCTCGGAAGCTCATCGTACGAGGCAGCTACAGTAACTCGGGCTCGTACTCGGCGAAGTAGTCGTCGTTCGCGTTCTCTTGTCGGCTCTTCTTCTTACGACGGCTGATCGCGTAACCCGCGAGCGCGACAGGCACACAGGTTGCCGCTAAAGCAAGACTGGCTGTATCTGCTGCTTTGGGCGGCTCGATCGCGTCGTCCATGTGGACTTCCGTGCCGGCAACGAAACAGTTGATCCTGGCAGCCTTTAACGCCTGACCTGCGCCAAGCGTCATCAGGGTCACAGCACTTTCACCGCCGATGAATTTGCTCCACCCATGCGTGGCATCCGACTCATGCACCAGCATGCCGCGGCTCCAATCCGATGATTCGAGTTGCGGCACATCGATTAGCATACCTGCGGGGCTGGTATTCACTGCAAAATTGGCCGTGCCCACCGCGATATCCTGTACACCGTTCACGACGTTTAGCACACCTTGGCCCAATCCCTTGTAGTACTCGCCGGCAATCGTTACCCCCAACCCCACGATGTTGTTGGGTTGGTGGGACTGCTGCCGCCTGACCAAGCACTCGCTGTCGTCGCGGACGTTCCCCCACTGATCGCTGCCTCGAATGTGGCCATTGCATTGGCTTCGGCGTTCGCCGCAGTAGTTTGTGCGGTTGTGAGCGATGTTTGAAGACTCGTTTGAGCGGCCGTGAGCGCAGCTTCCGCAATGTTCTTGGCGAATTCGATTTGGATCTCCATCGCTGAACGTGCGGCTGCTTCGGAGGCGATCCAGATGTTTTGAGCAACTCCGATGGACGACTCGTAGGCCGCGTAGGCATTGGCTTCGGCGGTGATCCAATCATTCTCGGCAGCTTCGACAGCAAGGTCGTAAACCGCTTGGGCAGCCGCTTCGGCCCTGTCCCAATCGTCATCCGCATCCTTCACCTTTTGGTCGTAATCTGCCTTGGCCAATATCTCTTCCGCAGCTAAATCGTCGTCGGCGATCTTCATGGCCGCGTCATATCTTGCACGGGCTCCCACTTCCGCGAGTTCCCAGGCAGCGGTCGCGTCGGTTTCGGCTTGGGTGTATTTCGCATCTGCGTCTGCGCTCGCAGTTTCCCAATCGGCAAAGGCGTTGGCTTCGGCGATCGTCCAAATCGCAAGCGCATCGTCCGCAGACGTTTGCCAGGTCGCGTCCGCGTCGGTCGCTGCGGTCTGCCAATTGCCGTTAGCCGTATCCGCCAATGCCTGCCAGTCCGCCAACGCATCCGTTTCGGCTTGCGTCGCAACGGCGTCCGCGTCCTTCATATCCAACTCGTACTGATCCCAGGCATCTTGTTCTTTGGTAACCCAATCCGCCCAGGCGGGCTCTTCGATGCCAATGAATGTGTTCGCTGCGTTGGTGACTGCCGTGTTGTAATCGTCGGTCGCGTTCTTCAAGTCCGTTTCGTATTGTTGATGAACGGTATCCCAGCAAGCAAAGTCCATCGCGTCGCATGTTGCACTCCCCATCGCGACGCCCGCGTCGATGACCGCCTGATCGTAATCGTCTTGCGCGGTCTTGACGTCGTCGAGATAGGTTTGATGGGCCGGATTGACGATGCCCTCGTAAGTCGCAGTCGCCGAATCGACGTCGCCGTCATACGTATTCTTCGCACCGGTGGCCGCAGTCGTGTAATCGGCGTTCGCATTCGCTATATCCGTTTCGTACGCATCGTCGGCGGCATCCATATCGATTTCGTAGGCATCGTTCGCGGTATCCATCTCCGTCTTATGTGCGTCGTTGGCCGCGTCCATGTCTAATTCGTACTGGGCATCCGGCGCGACCATGTCCGCGTCGTAGGTGTCGTTGGCGTCATCCATATCGGAGTTGTAGTCAGATGCGGCCGAGTTCATTGCCGTCTCGTAATCGCCGTCCGCTGCTGTCACGTCGGTCTCGTAACCATCATTCGCAGCGGTCGCAGCCGTTTCGTGAATGGAACCAGCCGATGACATTCGCGTGTTGTAAGCGGTTGCCGCGTCGTCCACCGCCGTTTTGTAATCGTCGTTGGCCGTCGTCAGCGCCCCGTCGTAGATCGAAGCCGCCGAGTCGTACGCTCCTTGGAGGATCGTATTCGCGCTCGTGATCGCACCGTCATAGACCGAGATCGCTCCGGAGACCGCCGTATCGTACATGCCAGTGATCGACGTGATGGTCGTGTTATAACTGTCGATTGCGGTCGTGAAATCGTTTTGAAGTTGTACGGCCAGACTCGTCAAGCTGCCGACATAGGTACTCCACGCGGCCGCTTGTGGAGTTCCCGCGAGCGACGCCGCACGTCACTTGTGATGCAATCTACGTACGTCGTCACTTCGCTGTTGGTCGCACCGCTTTCCGGCATCGAGCAATCGATGGCCAACATTCGCCGGTCCTCCAGCTGTTCAAAGCCGATTCGGCGTGGTCGCTTCCTCAAGAGGCGTTTGTACTTTGCAGACTTCGTGCGCAGCTTCATCGTGATACCCTCGCGTGTAAGATCGAGCGAATTTCGGTGATGTGAGACGAGCCAGTTGCCGCCTACTGCCTAATTCACCGCAGCCCCTATCCGTGTGCGCGCGAAAACTGACATTTTCAAAGAATCTTTTACGCCAACGCCTGACTCGCTCGACAAAATCTTGAATCGCGAGACAGCAACTTCATTGACCAACTCGGCTTCAAGACCGTATTCTTTACAATCGCCGGATTGATTCTGGCGAGAGCGCGAATTGCTTCACATCCACTCGTTTAACGGCAAGCCGAAGGCGACTGCGTGCAGTGCGTAAGACACTGTCGCCTTCGGCTTGCCGTTAAACGAAGAACTGTACCAGGTCCCAGAGACTCCTCATGTCCACATTTCAATTGCTGTGTGCTGAGCTTCGACATCGGAAGATGAATGTCGCGTTGAGCCTGTTGGCGCTCGTTGCTGCGGCAACGCTGTTCGTGGCTAGTCCGACGTTGCTGCGCGGTTACCAACAAGAATCCAATCAACGGCTTCTCGCCATGCAGCAGGAGACCGAACACGAGCTGCAAGCGATGCAAGATAAAGCTAAGACAGATCTCGCCGATCTCGACAAACGTACGAAACGAATCATGCGAGATCTCGGTTTCAATTTGCGAATCGTGCATCAGAACACGGACCTCGGCGAGCTGTATGCGAACTTTGTCTCGTTTGACATGCCCGAGGACTACGTACAGAAGTTGGCGGACAGCCCGGAGATCAGCAAGATCGTCCATCTGGTCGCGTCGCTGAAGCAGATGGTCGAGTGGGAGGAGAAGCCTAGATTGCTAGTTGGAATTGCGCCGGAGGCAACGCAGTCGCACATCGAAAAGAAAGCTCCGATGGGTTTGCAAGTGAAACCCGACACCGTGTACCTCGGCCAGATTGCGGCCGAAGGTCACGCAATCGGTGACAAGGTCGAAATCCTCGGGAAGCAATTCGAGATCGCACATATCCTGCCAGCTCACGGTCGCGCCGATGAAGACATCGCGATCTTCATGAACTTGGCGGATGCCCAACAAGTGTTGAACAAGCCAGGCAAGATCAGCGAGATCTTGGCTCTTGGCTGCAAGTGCAAGACGGTCGAACGGATCGAAGAGATAACCGCCCAACTCGAGGTCGTCCTCCCCGACACCAAAGTCACCGAACATCGATTGCAGGCGGTCGCTCGCGAGGATCAGCGCAAGCTTGTCGAGGCCCACCACCAGCAGACCATGGACGACTATGAATCAAATCGACAAAAGATCGCTCAGCAAGAAGAGACGCATCGCACGCAGGTCGCGGGGCTGCTTTCCGGAGTTACCTCCGTCGTCACGCCGTTGATTGTATTCGTCTGCGCACTTTGGGTCGGACTATTGGCATGGACCAATGTTCGTGAGCGGCGAGCGGAAATCGGCCTGTTACGTGCGATCGGCAAACGCAGTGGCAGTATCGCCTCGTTGTTCCTTGGCAAAGCGATTCTGCTGGGAACGGTTGGCGGGGTCGCTGGTTGCCTGCTGGGTTATTTCTCTGCTCGCTGGTTGGCGACCAGCGTCTTCGAAGTTACGGTCGACAGCTTCACACCGTCAACACTTGCATCGATCTGTGCCATTCTCGGCACACCGCTCGTCGCAGCGATGGCCAGCTACTTGCCAACCCTTGTGGCAGTGAAGCAAGACCCGGCGGTTGTGCTGAGCGGCGAGTAGCAAACTCAGGCCGTCTCCTCGGTGTCAGTCGTTGCGCGCTCTTCGTGTAAATTCTTGCGTGCCCAATACCGAGCCAACATCGTTCCCGTCAACATGCATCCGAACGTGTATATCCCCGGGGCGATCGCAACGCCCGCTTGATCGGGAAAGAGCGTAACAGACAGCGAAGCGCCGAGACCAGCGTTTTGCATTCCAACTTCGAGCGTCATCGCGCGTCGCATGGGTTCCGGCAGACGCATGCCACGACCGCCGCCATATCCGGCTGCGTACCCAAGTAAGTTAACCGCCAATAGCGCGCCGAATAGATCAAAGCTCAGTTGCTTTAAAGAATCCCTCGAGATCGCGACAACGACTGCGATGATCCAGAGGATCGCCAGATTCGCAACGAGCGGTCCGTACTTTTGTGCGTGCTTCTCGAGCGAAGGGAAGACGCGACTGAGTGTGTGGCCCACAAGTACTGGCAACACCACGGTGATGACGAGATTCTTACTTGCCCCGATCAGCACGCTCACATCCACTCCGGTACTTCTGAGCGCGAGTGCCATCGCCAGCGGTACCGCAATCGGCGAAAGAAAAGTCGCGGCCGTGGTGAGGCTCACGGAGTAACTCGTGTTACCGCGAGCATTCAGCGTCAACACGTTCGACGCCATTGCTCCAGGTACGCAGCCAACAAGGACGATCCCAATAAACGTGTCACCGGTCAGCCCGAACGCTTTCCCCATACCAACGGCCAACAGCGGCATCACGGCATATTGAATCGCCGTCCCTCCGAACACAGTCGGCCAGCGGTGGAATACTTGGCGAACTTCGTCACGGGGCAACATCAAGCCGATGCAGAACATCGCGACGGTAATCAACCAGGGTAACCGCAGCTGGGTCGCCAGGAACGGGTCAGGAAGCGACTGTGGCCAACAGTAAGCCACGCCGGACGAAAGCACCAACCAAACCAGCAGAAAGCGTTCTAGCATCGGGCCTCGATTCCTCTCGTAAGTTCGCAGCGCAGTAGCAGCGTAATCCAACAAGATGCCACCGAACACGGGCAGATAGCACCACCAAGCCGCCAATTATTGTGAGCCCGCATACCAAACCACGCCGCTCTCAGCAAACATCGCCTCAAAAAACGCATTAATCTGTATTGATTAGTTGACTTGTTCGCCCGATTATGCCGATAATACTGCCGCCTGCCCGGTTGAGCAGATAGTTCGCTCAGCCACAGAACCTCAAAATCAACGCTCCTTTATGTCTCCCAAATCAAAGGTGATCCAAATGAAAGCTCGTTCTTTGTTCACAGCCGTCGCATCGATCGCTGTCCTCGCCACTACGCTGTACGCCGCCAAAGAGATCAAACTCGAAGGCATCAAGTGTGTCATGAATCCAAAGGCCGCTGCCAAGGCCACAAAGACCGTCGACTATAAGGGCGGTAAAGTTTTCTTCTGCTGCGATAACTGCCCCAAGGGTTTCGCGAAGAAACTCGAAGCTGGCGATAAGGTTGTAGCCGCCAAAGGCAATGCTCAACTTGTCTCGACAGGTCAAGCCAAGCAAGTGAAATGCGTATTCACCGGTGGAGCGCTCAAGACGAAGCTCACTGTCGCGGGTGCAACCGTCCAATTCTGCTGCGACAATTGCAAAGGCAAAGCAGCTAAGTTGGAAGGCGACGCCCAACTGCTCGCAGTACTCGGTGACGAGGCCTTCAAGAAGGGCGGCTTCAAGGTTGGTAAGGACAAAGAGTAAGCTCTCTTAGAGCTGTTAGATGATTTACACGAAGGAACGCCGGGTGACCGGCGTTCCTTTTTTGTTGCGCGCCGAGGAGTTGAACTCTTCGATTGCTCTACCAGCAAGCTAGGCAATTTGCGATACTTCGCTGCCCTTAGCTGAGTTCGCAAGAATTCAGACTCGCGGCGATACGACTGAATGCTCGCGAACTCAGCGACGACGACACGGTGGAGTCAGTAGATGCAGATTTTCTTTTCGGTTGGTGAACCTAGCGGCGATATTCACGGTGCGAATCTCGTGCGCCAGTTACGTGAGAGCAACCCTCAAGTCGAGTGTGTTGGATATGGCGGCCCGAAGATGCAGGCCGCTGGCTGCGAGCTGCACGAAGACCTTACCAAATTTGCCGTGATGTGGTTTCTTCGCGTGTTGCTCAACATCCACCACTTCTGGAGGCTCTATCGCCGCGCGGACGCTTACTTTCGCGAACATCGCCCCGATGCGGTCGTGTTGATCGACTATCCAGGCTTCAACTGGTGGATCGCTCGTGCGGCCAAGCGACACGACGTTCCCGTGTTCTACTACGGCGTGCCCCAGATCTGGGCCTGGGCTGGATGGCGAATCAAGAAGATGCGGCGTCTGGTGGACCACACGCTATGCAAGCTGCCGTTTGAAGAGCCTTGGTATCAGCAGCGTGGATGCAATGCGACCTATGTCGGACATCCGTTCTTTGACGAGACAACCAACCATCAACTCGATCGCACATTCCTCGAACAACAAGAATCGCTGCCGGCACGACTCGTGACGATCCTTCCTGGCAGCCGGACGCAAGAAGTAACCAGCAATTTGCGTTGGTTTATCAAAGCCGCCGCCATCGTGCATCGAGAGTGTCCCGAGACTCGCTTCGCCATCGCCTCGTTCAATGAAAAACAAGCCGCCATTGCCCGCGAGATGCTCGACGGCTCGTTGTTACCGGTTGAAATCCACGTCGACAAAACACCAGAGTTGATCCGCGCGGCAACGTGCTGTATGGCATGCTCCGGTTCTGTATCACTGGAGTTGCTGTACCACGAGAAACCGGCGGTTATCTTCTACTCGATAAGTCGGCTTGGATACTTGGTCCAAAAGCACTTTCGCACGGTCAAGTACATCACTTTGGTCAATCTGTTTGCCGCCGACGACATCTTTCCCAAACACATTACTCCGTACGATCCGAACGAACCGGGTGCCGACCGAGTCCCGTTCCCCGAGTATCTCGTGTGGGGTGACAAGTCCCGACAGATTGCTTCTCACATCATCGAATGGCTCTCCAGTGACAGCAAGCTCGATGCACGCATCGCAATGCTAAAAGATCTGGCTGACCGACATGCCCGCCCTGGTGCCTCCGCTCGGGCCGCCGAGTACATTTTTGCGACGCTCAGAGGAAACCGGCCGCCGGTCGCTGCACCGCATTTCGCCACGACTGCCCCGGCCCCAGTCAAACGGCTTCCGCGATGACACGGCGTCGAAATCTCGTTGATCTGATACTATGCAGTTTCGTAGATTGGGCTATGCACCAAGCTGATCGGTGTGCTGCGCCCGCCCTACAATAGAACGTCGCATTCGACTTTCGCTAATTCCGGAGAGCGCCGCTCGTGTTGTTAGCCGAACCACAACGAACGCCCTACGACCTTCACTTTCAGATTTTCGGATTCGAAATTCGGGTGAGTCCGTTCTTTTGGGTTGCGGCTGCGTTGCTTGGATGGGGAATAACGTCCGGGATGTTCAAGGATTTCGAATTAACCGACCATCGAGCTCAAATAATCAACTCACTGTCAATTGAAGAACGCAGCCAGCTACGACCAGAAGATGCTGCCGAGATTTCGTTGATCGAGTCCAACCCCGGCCACGGCGGGTTGTTGCTAATTTGGATCGCCGCAGTGTTCATTTCGATTCTTATCCACGAACTGGGACATGCGTTCGCGATGCGACGTTACGGAACTCATTCGTATATCGTGCTGTATCACTTCGGTGGACTCGCCGTACCGGACTCAGGTGCTGGATTCATGGGGATGGGAGGACGTCGCGATTCGAAACAGCAAATTGTAATTTCAGCGGCCGGCCCTGCCGCTCAACTGGTACTGGCTGCCATCATTGTCGCACTCCTACAGGCATCTGGCACTTCGTTAAGGTACGGAATCCCCTTCTTGGAATCAATCGTTCCACTAGAGTCCGGTGCGCTAATGACTTCTATGCCACTGATGGCCGTGTGCTACTTTCTGATCTTGCCGAGCATCTTTTGGGCGTTGCTGAATCTGCTGCCCGTTTATCCATTAGACGGCGGGCAGATTTCACGTGAGTTGTTCACGATCTTCAGCCCACGAGATGGCCTGAAGAATTCATTGATTCTTTCGATCGCCACTGGCGGGCTGGTCGCAGGTTACGGTCTGATGAACGGCGACATGATGCTCGGGATGATGTTTGGCATGTTGGCTTTCTCGAGCTACCAGATTCTTCAGCAATATTCAGGCCGAGGTGGTCAGAGTCCTTGGTAGTCTTGCCCCTGGCAATAAGGCCCATGGTGAAATGGCAGATAACTCATCAAATGTCGAGTTACCGAACCGCCGAGTCGTGTTACTCGGCGCCAGCAATATCGCGCGAAGTCTCTCCATCGTATTCGATTCGGCGCGAAACGCCTGGGGCAGCCCACTCGACATTGTTGCCGCCACGGGCCACGGGCGTTCTTATGGCATGTCGAGCCGTATACTTGGACGCACACTGCCCGGCATTCTTCAATCGGGCCTGTGGGACGACTTGGCAACTCGCCCTCCCGCGCCAACAGCGGCTTTATTGACCGATATTGGGAACGACATTCTTTACGGAGCTTCCGCCGAGCAGATCACACGATGGGTTGAACGCTGTTTGAAGCAGCTCAAGCCAGTCGCCCAAGAGATCACCGTGACACAATTGCCGCTCGCCAGCCTTGAAGAGCTCGGTTCAGTTCGCTTTCTCGCCATGCGAACGATCCTGTTTCCAAAATCGCGTCTGACGCTAAAGAATGCGTTAAATACCGCCAACGAGTTGAACGAACGCGTGACAGAGTTAGCGAAGCGTTACGATGCAACGGTATTTGAGCCCGCACGCTATTGGTATGGCATTGATCCAATTCACGTAAAACGATCGCACCAACCGCATAGTTGGCAACGTATTTTCCAAACGTGGACACCCAACCAAGAAGTTCCCCAAGCACGCCACTCACTGCTGCAATGGGCCAGGTTACGTCGTGTGCGACCGCAATCGCGTCACCTATTTGGCTTCCAACAACAACAAGCGCAACCCGCGCGGCGATTGTCGGATGGTTCTATCGTTTCGCTTTACTAAATGCTCGACGACGATCACGAATCGCGTGAACATCAACGCTCGAAGGCGCGACACGTTAACATCGATCGAACACGCAAAACCTTCAACAACGCATCTGTTAGTTCTTGCTTCACACACGACGCGATTTACTCTTGACGAGTGCAATATGAATCGGAAACAATTCTTGAAAATTAGCCAAAAACGTGTTGCATAAATTTCGACTATTCGTACAACTACCCTTATGCGTTTGGTAACCACTAATCTTTTTGATCGTTTGACTTCATTGGATGGAGCAGACATCGGATGTTGGAAAGGTGGTTTTCGTTTTGTCGTTGGGGATGACTCGTTGGCTTAAAGGCAACTTGGAAGCCTGCGAGAAGGAACTCGCCCCAATCCCTTTTTTACGGAGGACGTACAGTGGCCAAGAAGAAAGCTGCAAAGAAGAAAGCTGCACCTAAGAAGAAGAAGGCAGCCCCAAAGAAGAAGAAGGCAGCCAAGAAGGCTCCTGCTAAGAAGAAGGCAGCCAAGAAGGCTCCAAAGAAGAAGGCCGCCGCTAAGAAGAAGAAGAAGTAGCTTCTGTCTTTGCGACAGTCGTCCTTTGAGGCGACAACCTGGATTACAACGAGAAAGAGCCGCCGTTTTCGGCGGCTCTAGTTTTGCGCACCTGGTCAAATTCGCGTTCGCCGAGCCAGCCGCAAGGCCAAGCGGCGCAACGACCTACGAGCCGCCTACAGAACAGGTAACTGAGGCGTTGGCGGAGTTGCTGCGGCTGAATTGGCAAGATTCGTCACAAGCTGATGACCAATCGCATCGAAGGCCGGAGCAAGTGCCGGATCATCGAAACTCGACGCAGTTTTACCCGCGTCGCCTAACTCACGAATCGCCATGTTGATGGGCACTTCGCCTAAGAATGGCACGTCGAGTTCGGTAGCTTTATCTCTGGCTCCTCCGCTCCCAAAAATATCGTAGCGTTTGCCACAATCCGGACAGAGAAAGCCGCTCATATTCTCGATCATTCCCAACACGTTGATGTTAACCTTGCGGAACATCGCAATCGCTTTGACAGCATCCAGCAAAGCCACTTCCTGCGGCGTACAGACGACAACCGCGCCCGTCAGTGGCAACAACTGTGACAGTGTGAGGGCGATGTCCCCCGTCCCTGGCGGCATGTCGATGATTAAATAATCCAGTTCCCCCCAGCGTGTATCACGAAGAAACTGAGTAATTGCTCCGTGCAGCATCGGACCTCGCCACACGACAGCTTCGCCCGGTGGAACCATGAATCCCATTGACATCAACGACATCCCATCCGCATCAACTGGCTGAATTTTTTCTTCGACAATCTGTGGCCTGCCTGAAACGCCAAAGAGATGTGGAATACTCGGTCCATAGACGTCAGCGTCCATCAGGCCCACCTTCGCACCAGCTCGCTTCAGGCCAACAGCGATACTCGCGGACATCGTACTCTTGCCGACACCGCCTTTCCCCGAGCCAACCGCGATCACGCTCTTCGCTCGCACGCCAATCTCGCCAAGCGGTTGCGGAGATCGCTCGTGAATGACTCGGTTCACGTTCACCGAAGTTAGTTGAGGCAACTTGCTCTGCAAACTCTCTTTGAGTGCGATTTCAACATCGTTCCAAACGGGAGCCGCCCACGTAGTCAATCCAAGCGTCAGCGAAAGTTCACTCCCAGAAAGATGTAGGTCGCGGATCTGCTCTTGCTGAAGCACGCTGCGACCCGTTTCTGGATCCTGAAAGCCAGATAGAGCGGCTTCGACTGCAGCAGTATCAAGTTGGCCATCGGCCATAATCATCTCTCCCAATCAGAGTATCAAGTTTGTGATTTCGAACCACTCCACGGCATTCGTTGCCACACAGCCTCACGAATCGCGAGCGGCGGAGATTCTCGTGTATCAAAATATCGTCGAATCATGCGAGCAACGGGAACCAAATGCCGCGGAGACGTAACAACCGCGATCGCTCCCGCTTCCTGCCAAAGCCACTCGGGCGTAGTAATCGAGCCGTCCAATAAGACAATGACGTTACGACCAGGGTTTGTCCGACGGACCGACTTTAGATGGCCGAACGCTTCCTCAGCACAAGCGTCTGTCGCCTCGAACGCCAACACGGCATCCGAGTCGTCGCGGAACATCTCGAACGCATTCGCAAGTCCATCGACTTCCGTCAACGATACTTCGGCGTTCGCAAACGCCGTTCGCAATGCAAACGCCCAGCGTCCCGAGGTGTCCGTGACAATCAGTCGAGCGTTAGCCATACCTGCGAAGTTTCATAAAGGCCGAAAGGGACATCCTAGGTGTCGTTACAAACACTGGCAAGCGGCCTGCTCGATACGCGCGAGACAATCCGGTAGGCCCCCGCAATCTTCACTCCAATCCCAACTGAGAAGCACGACGAATCACTCGTGCGCGACTGATTCCGAGCATTCGAGCCGCTTCCGCCTTATTCCCTTTTGCAGATCGCAATGCTCGTTCGAGTAGCTCCCTTTCAATGTCAACGAGGAATTCGTCAAGCATGATCGTCTCAGCTTCCGGATTCGGGTGCTTGCTCGCGGACGTCAAAAGCTTCACACGCCGCGCCACGTCGGCTTCCGTCACGACGGGCCCGTCGGCTTGTTCGCACGATTCGCGAACGACTTCCTCCAACTCAGCGACGTCGCCGGACCAAGGAAGCGAACAAAGGCAATCTATCACGTCAGCCGCAAAGCCACTTAGCTGTTTCTCGCCTTGTGCGTTGAAATCCTCAAGGAACTTTTGGCAAAGCAACGGCAGATCCTCGCGGCGTTCGCTGAGAGCTGGCAGCTCGATCGTCGTCGTACTCAAGCGATAAGCCAGCTGGCGAAGAAACTCGCCCTCCTCGGCCAATTGAACCAGTGGTCTTCGAGCCGTTGCGATCGTCCGCAAGCTAAATGTTGGAACACTAAAGAACGCGAATAGTTCAGCCTGAGCTTCGGCATTCAATTGATCGGCATCCAACAGCAACAGGGTCGCAGGATGCGCGGGGTCTGCGACCGTCGCTCGATGCAAGAAGGCGACAACGGTCGCTTGCAGCAACTCGCCATCGAGCAAATTGCACTTCAACGGCATTAGCGGACCTGCCAGTTCAGGTTGCTGACCGCCGTGTATCGTCCGCGCGATGTGCTCGCGCCCGCTTCCTGTTGGACCAGTAATCTGGACATTCGTAGGTATCTCGATGGCAACTCGCAGCTGCTCACGGACGAGCTGAATCGGTAAACTCTCGCCCACCAATCGCTCCAAGCAATACGGCATTCGCAGTTCACACACGAGTTGCTGAAGTCGTAGGTGCAAATGTGCCGCAGACTCTGTTCCAGTGAGATGTTTACCTGCGACGCCCGAGTCATCGACCGCTCCATTCACAACGACAAGAACTCCGACACCGTCACCATCTTGTCCGGACAGGCTGATACATTCCGCCGATCGATGCGTAGGGCCATCGATTCCGCCGAGAAGCTGAATACGAGACGTCCGAGGCTGACCGTCAAAAGCTTCCGGCGGGGGACAGAGTCTCGCAGCGAGGTCCGCGATTCGCTCGCCACTATCGGCCGAATCATAGTCGCAACGCTGGCCTACTAACTCCTCGACGGTCGCTCCGAGCCAATCAGCACACGACGTGTTGCAGAACACAATGCGACGTCGATCGTCGACGGCATAGATTGGTTGGTTCGATGCACCGATCAGCTTCGCAAGTTGATTCGCGATCGCTCGTTCTCGAGCCATTTCAGCTTCCCCACAAACCGCTAAGACCGTTCCAATCGATAGGAACGGTCATTATACACGCACACTCGCTGTTGGACCGTCGGCAATACTCGGCATCTCAAGCTCTGTGGCCTAGATCACGACCTAGGCTTCAAACGGCTCACGACTGAAAATGTCGCCGTCTTAGGAGCGGGGCAGCCTGGGGCGGCGACAGATTCAGTCTTGCGATGTGAGCTTCCGACCGCTCTTCATCATATCGCTCACCGCGACTTCCTCGACACTCGCCGCAGGTCGATTCACTAAACTCGGTTGAGCTGAAATAGCTTCGGCTCGTTCTGTTTCGGAAATGACCGAACGAGGCAACACGCCTACCGCAATCACGGCCAACGCGGCGAAACCCATCGCCAGGGAAGCGGTATTTCGGCCACCAGCCTTGATCTCGATCGTTGACGTCTGAAAGTACATCGTCGAGACGACACGCAGATAGTACGCGGCGGCAATCGCGGCATTTACGGCACCGCCAATCGCGAGCAAGACGAACCAGAACGTGAGCGAGCTATTGGCCGGATCGAGCGCTAAACGGATCGAACTGGAGAATAGGGTGAGCTTGCCCCAGAAGCCTGCCAGGGGAGGAATTCCAGCCAATGAAAACATGCAAACTGCAATCGCAGCGGCAGCAAAAGGTCTTGCCTTGCCAAGGCCTGCCAGCTCTTCCAAGCTGCTGATCTCTCGTTGCTCGGTGCTGAGCGATACTAACGCGGCGAACGTACCGATCGAACCCAACGCATATACGATCAAGTAGAACAGCGTCGCTGACACCCCACCGTGAGAACCACCCGCGGCAAGAGCGACTGAGATTCCGATCAGCATATAACCGGCATGAGCAATCGATGAATATGCCAGCATTCGGCGAATATTCTGCTGCCAGAGAGCGCAGACGTTGCCGAGGGTCATTGTGAGCAAGGCCAATACGATCGTCGCTTGCCAAGCAAACTCGGACGCGCTCGGCATGGCGACAACCACCAGACGAATCAGCGCCGCAACACCGGCGATCTTCGGAGCGACTGCCAACAAACCGGCGTTTGCATTAGTCGCACCTTGATATACATCCGGTGCGTAGAAGTGGAACGGAACGGCGGTGATCTTAAAGCCCAAACCCGCAAGAATCAAAATCAGAGCGACCGGTGCCAAACCAACAAGAGCGCTCCCGCCTAAGAGTGATGCGCGAATGCTCTCTTCGGCTCCCGAGATCGTCGTCGTTCCTGCGATGCCGTATAGCATTGTCATGCCGTACAGCAACATGCCCGAGGAAAGAACACTCAGAAAGAAATACTTCACGGCCGCTTCGGACGTCGCCCGATCGCTTCGTCCGATGTAGAGCAAGACATAAGTCGGAATTGATACGAGTTCCAAGCTGACAAACAAGAATACGAGATCGTTCGCCCGAGCAACCAGCATCAATCCAGCGACCAAAAGCATCAACGTGGCGAGCAACTCGCTCGCAAGCTTGCGTCGCGCGGCAGACGAGGCAACCAACGTGAACAAAAAACCGACCCCAACGGCGAACAAACGCACGACATGACCGAGATAATCCACGGCGAGCGGGCCGCTGCCAACGTAAGCGTTGCCGGCCTCTGCCCCATACCAAAGACGAGCTTCCCCCGAGAGTACGGCATAGCCGGCCACTAAGTAGCCTGCCAGCGCAAACGCCGTCCACCACAGCCGACTCTGCTGGACCGTACCACCGATATAAATCCACGATGCCAACAGCACCAGAATCAACTCCGGCCACAACAGCTTGATCGTTTCAAGATCAACGTACACGAGACAACTGCTCCTTCGCTGGTCGCACGGGGATAGTCGCTTGCGGCAAAGAATTCGAAGGATCAACGCTCACAGCGGTCGGAGTTAGCGATCGTTCGACGGTCTTAGTAACTTCATCGAGCGTCGGGCCCATGCGGCTGAGGAACACGGACGGCTGAAGGCCGATCCAGACCACAAACACGACCAAGGGTGCAAGTGCGCAGAATTCCCGCCAACACAGGTCCTGGACCGGTTCGTCGTGGCCGTCTCGTTCATGGAGGGATGGCTCTTTCAGCGGTCCAAAAAAGACCCTCTGAATCAACCACAGCATGTACCACGCACCGAGAACAACGCCAGTCACGGCAACAACTGAAATGATTTGCAGTGATGTTTGCGAAGCCTCTGGCGCGGAGGTCCAAGCTCGCTGGAACATTCCGATCAATACCATCACTTCGCCGACGAATCCGTTGAGTCCCGGGAGACCGATGCTCGAGAACGTGAATACCAACATGAAGAATGCGAGCCACGGGACTCGTTTCGCGAGCCCTCCCAGTTCACGAATCTCACGCGTGTGGTATCGCTCATACAACATGCCGACGACCGCAAAGAGGCCGCCCGTCGAAAGGCCGTGGTTCACCATCTGAAGCGTTCCGCCTTGAAGACCAAGCGGATTAAACGCGAATAGCCCCAACATGCAAAAGCCAAGATGACTGACGCTCGAGTACGCAATCAATCGCTTGATGTCCGTCTGGGCGAGGGCAACCATCGCTCCGTAGACGATACCAAGTACCGCCAGCCACAGGATCCACGGCATCGCAACAACGGCAGCATCAGGCAGCATCGGAATACTGAACCGCACGAAACCGTAAGTCCCGATCTTCAGCAAGATACCAGCCAGAATTACGGAACCGGCGGTCGGTGCCTGAACATGAGCCAGTGGCAGCCACGTGTGAACCGGGAATAGCGGGACTTTGATCGCGAATCCGGCGAACAGAGCGACGAAGATCACCAGCTGCCAGGAAACCGGTCGGATCGGGTGAAGTTGCAACGACGCGACCAATTCAGGAATCGAGAATCGGAGGGCACTGTTTCCGGCGTAATAGTAGTCCCACAACACGATCGCGATCAGACCGAGAAAGGTCAGCACACTGCCGGCCAACGTGTAGACAAAGAATTTCATCGCAGCGTGGCGGCGATCTTCGCTCCCCCAGATTCCAATCAGAAAGAACAGCGGAATCAGTGTGAATTCGAAGAAGACGTAGAACAACATGATATCGCGAGCCGCGAACACGCCGAGACAGCCGAATTCGAGCAACAGCAACATGCCGTAAAACAGTCCGGCGCGATCGCGAATCGCTTCCCAACTAACGAGAACCGAAGTCACCATCAGCAGCGCCGACAATCCGAACATCCAAACGCCAAGGCCATCCAGCCCGACGTTAAATCGAACGTCCAACACCGACTCACCGTCGCCACCAACCCAAGGCAAGTTCGTAACGGCATAAGCATCGCTGCCGCCAGGAAAACCTGCGACGACAAGCGCTGCCAGGCCGAACGTCGCCACCGTGACAAGCAGTGCGAAGCACCGAGCAGCTTGCTGACCGAATCGGCCAACTTGCGACATCAGCAATGCACCTGCTAATGGTAGAAAGATTGTCAGCAGTAGTAATGACGCTTCGTTCATCCCGTCTTTCTGTTCCTCCTTCGTTTAACGGCAAGCCGCCAACATGACGCGAGCCACCAACAAAACCAAAACTCCCAACACCATCGCCAGCGCGTAAAACTGAACCAATCCCATCTGCAGCGATCGCATCAATCCTCCGAAAAGCGGCGGCAGCCGACCGACAAGATTTACAAATCCATCGACGACCCAACGATCAATTGCGTAGCACACGACGGCGAAACCGCGCAGCGGCAGCACGATCAAGAGCTGGTAGATCTCGTCAATAAAGAACTTACCAAGTGAAAGCTTGTAGGGCGAAACAAAGTGTCCAAGTAGGAACGGCGTTGCCGTGATCAGCGCGAGCAACAGAACCACATTGCCGAGTGCTCCAGTCAACCAACCCAGGCCGACTGACTTGGCTCCGGAATGCAACTGCTTGACCCAAGTAACTTCTTTCCATCGCGAGACAGACTCGACGTCAAACCACTTTGCGAATTGCTCGAAATCCATCAGCCGTCGGAGCCACTCAATCTCGCGCCGGTGGCCAAGATACAAGTAGGTCGCGAGCAGAATGGCGACAATAGCGATAGCACCGCTGGTCCCCGCAACGTTGATGTGAAACTCGAACGAAGCGAGTGCCGCTCCGTCGGCTAAGGATGGCGTGTTTAGCAAGAACTCGCCGAAGCGATTTGGACCCTCGATAATCGTCTGATCAAGCGATATTCCCACGAGTGCGGCGCACACCGCCAACACGATCAATGGCCAAGCCATCATCGGAGGCGACTCATGAGCGTGTTCTCCCGCCTCGTGCGGAATAACCTCTTTGCCATAAAACGTCATGTAGAAGGCGCGGAACGTGTAGAACGCCGTCAGGAATGCCGTGAACATCGCCGAGAGGTATAGCCAGTGGTAAATCGTTGCGAAGCGATGGAGCCGAGCTGCGTCCCAGCTGGTTAATGGCGAAGGGGTTGGTCGAGGGCCCGCGCCGCGTTCGTCATGACCCGTAGCTTCACTTGTCATGTGAGCATCAGCATGGGCTCCGCGATGGTCGAGTTCATGCTCCATTGTGTGATAGCGATCATGGACGGCGGCGACAATCGAATCTTTGCTGAAGAAGCCTGACAGCAGTGGGAAGCCAGCCAACGCCAGGCAACCGATCATAAACGTCGCGTGTGTCGTCGGCATCAGTTTTCGTAACCCGCCGAAGCGGCGCATATCAATCACATTTCCCATCGCATGCATGACGCTACCCGCTCCGAGGAACAGCAACGCTTTGAAGAAGGCGTGCGTAAACAAGTGGAACATACCAGCCGAAATGCCAACGACAGTTCCCGTGCCGAGGGCGAGGAACATGTACCCAAGCTGGCTAACGGTCGAGTAAGCCAACACTCGCTTCAAATCGTATTGCGTCATGGCGATTAAACCAGCCAGCAATGCAGTAAACGCTCCAACACAAGCCACCGTCAATTGAGCCTCGGGGGATGCCATGAACAGCGGCGTGCAACGTGCGACCATGTACACACCTGCCGTAACCATCGTCGCGGCGTGGATCAACGCACTGACAGGAGTCGGCCCTTCCATCGCGTCGGGTAACCAAACGTGCAGCGGAAACTGAGCACTCTTGCCACAAGCGCCAAGCAATAGCAGCAGGCAGATCGCCAATGCCACTCCACCGGTCGCATAATCATTCGCCGCCACACGCCAGCGTCCGACAACGCCTCGAACAACGAGCGATTCGTTGTCACCGGGAGCATCGCCCGCGAGTTGCGTTTCCATCGCTTGAGCAACAAGGACTTGATCCGTCTCGCCATCGGCTCGCGTATCGTGGAAGTTCAGCGTGCCGTAGTTGGTCCAGATGAGAAACAACGCGAGCGCGAAGCCGAAGTCACCAACTCGATTGACCAGAAACGCCTTCTTGCCGGCGGCAGCCGCCTCGGGTTTTTCGTACCAAAAACCAATCAGCAGATAACTGCAAACACCGACCGCTTCCCAAAACACGAACAGCAAGATGAAGTTGCTGACCGAAACCAACATGGTCATCGAAAAGACAAATAAACCTATGTACGAGAAGAATCGCCAGTAACCGCGATCTCCATGCATGTAACCGGCACCAAAGATGGCTACCAACGACGAGATAAATGTCACCATGGACAGCATGATCGCCGTCAACGCGTCGGCACGAAGCGTGACGTCAACGCGAAAATCGCGATGTCCGCGGTCGGCGATCGACGCTTCCGAATCGCCGTACGTTGGTTTGTCTAGCTCGTACGCCTCGCCCACATCCGCCCACGTCCAGAGCGTGACGACATGCTCAAAGCCAGCGTGGGCGAGTAGACGATGCTCTGGTTCGGCGTAGTTGGACCTTTTTTTCACTTCACTCAACAGGCCCAAGCTACAAATGAACGAAGCGACCAGTGCAACGATGACCGGCACGTGACTCCACTGCTTCAACAGCTTAGGCCCGGCGATCGCAATGATGATCGCAGCGGCCAAAGGGAAGGCCGGAATCAGAATCAAAAATCTACTGAGAGAGTCATCCATGTCTCAGACGTTACTCCGATGCTGCCGTTCTTCTTGATCGACCTCGGGCTCGACGCCTGCTGGCGTCAACGTCGGCCAAACACTGTCTTGATCTCGTTCTTCAGGAACGCCGCGATCAATGAACGCCGGCTGGCCTTCTTCTCGCATGTCCTGCCAAAACGCCATGTCGAGCGTGCCGCTCTTGTGATACAGCATGAGGATCAGAGCGAGCGCGATACCTGCTTCGGCCGCAGCGACGGCGATGATAAAGATAACCAACATCTGGCCACCCCAATCGTCGTGGTAACGTCCAAACGCGATGGCACTGACCGAGACGCCCTGCAACATCATCTCAGCACAGAGGAACATCACGATCATGTTCCGGCGAACGATGAAACCGAGCAGACCGATACCAAAGAGCAAACCGCCAACAACTAAATAGTTCTGAAGGAGAGCGGCTTCATTCATAAATCCGTCCCTCCTTCCTGCGTCACCGATTTACGCCGCGGATTTCCTTGAATCACAATCGCGATCGCTCCGACCAATGCCACCAGCAATATCGTGCCAATGACTTCGACGGAAACGAGATGCTTGGCAAACAACTGGCCACCAAGGCGGGCTACGTGAGCGTCGTGCAAAATCTCATCTGGATGGGCGGCTGGTGCGAAGTTAGGCAACGAGCTGACTAACGTTCCAATGACGAGAGCAACACCGATCGCGGCGATCGGAACAGCAAACCCGGCCCAACTGATTCGATCGTAGGGCGAATGGCCTTCGGGCTGAGCCAACATGAGTACGAACAAAAACGTAACGACGATCGCTCCCGCATAAACAACGATCGTGGCAATGCCGAGGAAATGTGCACCTTGCAGCAGAAACAAACCAGCGGTTCCAAGCAAAGACACGGCAAACCAGATCGCCGCATAGACGGGACTGCGAGCGGTCACTGCCGCACCAGACGCAACGACAGCAAGACCGGCCATCAGCCAAAACAAAACCTGAGGCAAGGCATCTCCTAGGGGAGGCAGCGCAACGCCAATTAACGCAATTCCGATCAGACCGGCGAAGAGACCGAACTTTTGCCAAGCGACGCGAGGCGCAAGACGCAGCGCAAGGCCAGCAAATCCTAATCCGATCCCCCAGGCCATCGGTGAATCGAACGCCAGTGAAACCTGAGCCAATAGAAGAGCGGTCACGTTCACACCGTCCCTCCCAACTCAGGCGATTGCATTGGTTCAGTGTCTTTTGTCGCGTCGTAGACACTAAGCAGTTTTTCTTTGTCGAAGATCATCTCCTCGCGACTGCGCCCGGTCAGGTTATACAGACTTGTTAGCTCGATCGCGTCGACCGGACATGCCTCTTCACACATACCACAGTAGATGCAACGCAGTTCATCAATCGTAAAGCTCTCGGGATACTTTTCGCGGTCCTCCCATGGGCTTTCGATTCCGATGATGTCAATGCAGTGAGCCGGACACGCCGTCGCGCAGAGGAAACAGGCGACGCATTTCACGCGACCTTGCGAATCTTTGTTGAGACGGTGAACGCCGCGGTAGATGAGCGGGTTCTCGATACTGGGCTCTTCATCTGGGTAGCTGACCGTGACGCCCTTGCCCTGCAGGGAACTCTTCAAGTGTTTGAAGGTCGTCGCCAAGCCTTGTACGAACATGGGCGCGTACATCTTGCCGCTCAAGCCCAGTTGTGGCTCTTCCACCCACTTGATGTCAGGATCGTCGGCTTTCATACGTCTTTCTTACTTCTTATATCTGGGAATCAACGTCGAATGGATCCAAATCAAGTCGTGGGAGGTTATCCGCAACGAGCGGCCCTGCGAACGAAATGACAACCCAGGCTGCGATGCAAACTCCCCAAGCGGCAACTGCACACATCAAATCAATGCCAGGTATCGAGTCTCCGGACATCGTTTTGACTTGATCGATCACAGCGATGGCGACAAAGTTAATCAGTCCGAGCGGCAACATCACCTTCCATGCGAACGCCATCAATTGGTCGAAACGGAAACGCGGCCAGCTCCATCGGACAAGCATGAAGAACAGAATCACGACGAAGATCTTTGTCATCAGAACTGCGATGCGAAGGATCGCGTGAACCCAGCCGGGATTGGCTTCCGAGCCTGTGATAAACCAGAAGTGCCAACCACCAAAGAACAGCATCACGATCAGAAACGAAGCAGCGATCATGTGCAAGAACTCAGCGACCAGAAACAGCAGCAGCTTGATACCGGCATACTCGGTGTGATAACCACCGATCAGTTCTTGCTCGCATTCGGGAAGGTCAAACGGCAGTCGAGCCGCCTCGGCGAACGCGGCGACAAAGAATACGAAGAAACCCAACGGTTGCGTGAACGCGAACCACCAGCCCGTCTCCGCCTGTGCCGCAATAATCTTGTCCAGGTCCAATGAACCGGTCGCAAGGATCACTCCGAGGATTCCAAGCCCGAGCGGCAACTCGTAGGCAATCAACTGGGCACTCGAACGCAGAGCGCCGAGGAAGCTGTATTTATTGTTGCTGGCCCAACCGCCGAGGATAACTCCGTAAACAGCGATGCTTGATAAAGCAAACACAACCAACATCCCGACACCTGCGCCGGAAGACACAGCCATGTCAATCGGCTCGTCCCAAAACAATCCGTTAGGCAACACACTTCCGAATGGAATCACTGCAAACGTCGCGAGCGCCGCGACCAGTATCGAAATGGGGGCCAGCACGAACAACCGCTTATCGACATGCGCCGGGGTGTACTCTTCCTTAAGAATGAACTTCACGCCGTCAGCGGCAGGTTGGCCCAATCCAAATAAACGCAAGTCCTTCCAACTTTTATTCAATTGACTAAGCGGCGCGCCGACGCGATTTGGTCCAACCCGATCCTGCACCCATGCGGCCATGCGACGTTCGAGTAGCACAAAGTAAGCGGCAGCCGTCATCAGGCCACCGATCACGATCACGACTTTCACGAGTATTATTAGTATCTGTGGTTCGATCATTGCAGATGATTCGGCTTCCTACCGATATTCACGTCGCCGCGAGCTGATTGACCTTCAAATCTATCCCAAATTCGCACTCAACTCCGGCTGCCGCGGTGAAGTAGACTAACTCACGTGTCACTTCGTCGAAAACGGCTCGCGAATTGTAGAGTCCTTGCGACTTCAACAATCGCCAATAGAGCTGACCTTCGGTTGTCACTCCCGCTGGTGGTCGAACGGCCCATTCGAAACTTTGCAGCCGGTCCGCGTAATTCACGTACGATCCGTCACGTTCTGCGAAAGTAGCGGCGGGCAGCTGATAGGTTGCGACATCCCATAACGGCGAAGCGAACGTGTCTTGGACGATTAGCAGCGGGACGGACGAGAGCTTGTCCGCGTCAGACTCATCGTTCCAGTCTGTTTTGTAACCACCCGTCACCCAGACCGCGTCAAACGACTCGTCGTTCAATCGACCACGGAAGTCATCCCACGTGACCAACTGTTTGGCGAGCCCGACGATAACTTCCTCGACCCCGCGACGGTTCGGGCACTTCTCGGCACGTATCGTAAACCCGCTCGGGAATGATTCGTCTTCGCCCTCAACGGGGACTGGCCCGAGTACCAACAAGGCCTGCTCGTCGATTCCTCGCACATACTTGGCGAGCTGATAGGCTTCTTCCACCGTTAAGTGCGGCGACAAGACAACCGCGACCCGTTTGCTCGCGCAGAGCTGGGCGTCTAGCTCGTCGGGGAGAGCTGACCATTCGACATTTTCGTAACCATCGGAACCAGCACGGCGGGGCAACGTCACTCTCGCTGCATCATGCACGTGTTTCCAGCCGTACCGACCTTCGTCGCACATCCACCATTGATTCACATGCGGATTCTCCCGCGGCTTCAGGCGATACACTTTGTCTTGATTCTCTTCGACCTTGATTGAGCAACCAGTCGAACATCCTGCACAAACGTTATCGTGGCTCTTCATGAACCAGACGCGCTGCTTATAGAGGAAGTCGCGGTCACCTAAGGCACCAACCGGACAGAGATCAACAACGTTCCCGGACATCTTGTTATCAAGCGGGAAGTCTGGAAAGACATCAATCTCTTCGTGAGCACCGCGATTCACGACCATCAGCTCGGCATCGCCGCTGATCTCGCGACTGAAGCGAACACAACGAGTACACATGACACAGCGGTCGACAAACAGCGTGACCGTGTCGCCAAGCTCACGACGACGGCTCGTGAAAGGCTTCAGATCGGCTCGGCGCTCTTCGCGACCATGCTCGAAGTGATAGTCTTGCAGAGAACACTCGCCGGCCTTGTCACAGATCGGGCAATCGATTGGATGCCGAATTAACAGATCCTCTTCGACCATCGCGCGAGCGGCGACTACCTTTTCACTTTTTGTGACGAATACCGTTCCATCAGTAGCAGGCGTTTGGCAGCCAGGCACGAGCTTTGGCAACATCGTGATATCGCCCGTTTCCGCGTCGCGGCGACCTGTTTCGACGAGGCACATGCGGCAGCTAGCAACGACCGACAACCCGGCGTGCCAACAATAATGCGGAACGTCGGCACCGACGCGCGCAGCCGCTTGAATACCGTTCAGGCGTTCGCCGTCGACAATTTCGACTTCTTGTCCGTCAACTAGTACTGTTGCCATGGATTCGCTAACTACTTACGTCAAATCAATGATTCGTTAAACGACAAACTAGTGGGCTCCGATGATTTCCAGAATTGGCACAGGGTCCGTTTCCATATACCCGTTCGGATTCGTTCTCTTGAGATACTCTTCAAACTCGTCGCGGAATTTACGAATGGCGTTCTTCATCGGCCAAGCCGCGCCATCCGCTAACCCGCAAATCGTCGTGCCTGGGATGATACCGATGTTGTCAGCAATCTCCAGCAGCAGATCGAGATCCTTGAGACGACCTTTGCCCGCCTTGATTCGATTTACCATCTTCAATGCCCAGGATGTTCCCTCGCGACAGGGCGTGCATTGCCCGCAACTCTCATGCTCGAAGAACTGACAACTGTTATGCAGGAAATCGACCATGGGAACCGTCTCGTCGACAACGACAACCGCGCCCGTTCCAAGTCCAAGACAGCCGTACTTTCCGGGACCAGCGAAGTCCAGCGGACAATCGAATTCGTCCGCAGTCAGCACACCCATGCTGATACCGCCCGGAATTGCCGCTTTGGCTTTGCGGCCTTTCCAGACGCCGCCCCCATAGTTTTCGATGAGCTCATTAACCGTTAAACCGAGTGGCGCTTCGTAGCAACCCGGCTTCTCGACATGACCGCTCAAGCAATACAACTTGGGCCCAAAGCTACCCGGATCACGCGGGTTGTCCGGATCTGGTTGCACGCCTATCGAACGGAACCAATCGGAACCGCGATCCACAATCTGTTTTACACACGCAGCTGTCTCAACGTTGTTAACAACCGTCGGTTTGCGGAAGGCACCCTCGACCGCCGGGAACGGAGGCTTGATCCGTGGCCAAGCGCGTTTGCCTTCCAAACTTTCGATTAAACCGGTCTCTTCGCCACAGATGTAGGCCGCAGCTCCGCGATGAAGATAAAGATCAAGTGAATAGCCGCTGCCTAAGATATCTTTGCCGAGATAGCCGGCTTCGTAGCACTCGTCGATCGCCGCCTGCATCCGCTTCCAAGCCAACGGATACTCGTATCGCATATAGAAATAGGCGGTCGTCGATGCGGTCGCAAAACAGCTGATGATCAACCCTTCGATCACCTGATGGGGATCTTCCTCCATCAGTATTCGATTATTGAAGGTGCCCGGTTCACTTTCGTCGGCATTGCAACAGAAGTAGATCGGGCCTTGATAATCCTTCGGCAGAAACGTCCACTTCAAGCCGGTCGGAAAACCGGCACCGCCGCGACCGCGAAGCCCGCTGCCTTTGACGAGTTCCTTCACGTCATTCGCCGACATCTCGCCGAACACTCGCTTCAGGCCAGCATAACCGCCAAATGACTCGTACGCGCGCAGCGTGTGACTGTCGTCTTTATCGATGTTCGCTAATAAGACTGGCTGAAACTCGGCCACACTCGCACCTGGATTCCTTCAAGGCAATTACTCTAACGACTCGACAAACTCGTCGGCTTGCTCTTTGGTCACACACTTATGCAACGTTTCATTCGCTAAGACGCACGGCGCGAACTCACACGCGCCAAGACACTCGCCAAATTCCAATGTCAACGCGCCGTCGGTTGTCGTGCCACCCGGCTCGACGCCAGCCTTTTCGCACATATGCTCTAGCAGTTCATCCGCGCCTCGGAGATGACAACTCATAGATCGACAGACCCATGCACGAACACGACCGTGCGGCTCGTCTTGTTTGAAGAACCCGTAAAACGTGAGCGTGTCTTGCACCTGAGCCGGACTGAGTTCCAACAACTTCGCGATTTCGACAACCGCCTGCAACGGAACGTGCCGCAAACGTTTGTTGACAACATGCAACGCCGGCAACGTCACCGCTTGCAGCGACGGATAACGAGGAAAGAACGCCTTGATCTCGGCGATCATTTCGTCGGTCAGGATGCGTTCTTCATTGGTCATTCGTTATTCGCCACTGGGTCATTTCGACCAAAGTCACCTATCTAGCTCGGCTGCAATGATGTTCAGGCTGCCAAGTACCGCCACGATGTCGCTCAGCGTATGCCCGCGAATCAAATGCGGGAACGCTGCAAAGTGAATGAACGAGGGCGGTCGGCAACGAGCTCGATACGCGACATCGCTACCATCGCCTGCGATATAAAAGCCAAGCTCGCCATTGCCGGTCTCCGTCGCAGCATAGACTTCTTCACAAGGCACTTCGAACCCGCGGTTCGCCATCGTTAGCTCAAAGTGCGTAATCGTGCCTTCGATTGTCTGGTAGACCTGCTGCTTTGTTGGCAGCGTAGTTCGCTCATCAACACCGATATTGGCCGGTCCAGCGGGGATGTTCTCCACGGCCTGCTCCAGAATCTTTAAGCTCTCTCGCATCTCCGCCATACGCACGTAATACCGAGCGAAGCAATCCCCAGCCTTCGCACAACAAACCTTGAAATCAAAGTCCTCGTAGCCGAGATAAGGCTGATCTTTTCGTACATCGCGAGTCACACCACTTGCCCGCGCGATCGGCCCCGTACAACTGCGATTGATCGCCTCTTCCCTCGTCAACACGCCGACATCTTTCGTACGATCGACGAAGATGCGATTGCGATTGAGCAGCTTCTCCATGTCGTCGAGCGTCTTTGGAAAGTCTTTCATGAACGAGCGGATCTTCTCGACGACCAAGGGCGTGATATCGTGCATCACACCACCAACTCGCGTGTAGCTGTTCGTAAACCTGGCACCGCAAAGCGTCTCGAAGATGTCGTAGATCTTCTCGCGCTGATAGAACGCGTACAAGAAGAAAGTGAACGCACCGGTATCAAGGCCCATCGCTCCAGTGCTCAACAGATGGTCGCTGATCCGCGCCAACTCGGAAATAATCACGCGAATGTATTTACAGCGTGGCGTCAGCTCGATGCCGAGCAATGATTCCACCGCATGATGCCAAGCGACATTGTTGGCCATCGGCGAGATGTAGTTCATGCGGTCGGTGACGGTCACATACTGGTTGTAATCCAGATGCTCGCCAATCTTCTCGAACCCCGAATGCAAGTAGCCGATGTCGGGAATCGCATCAACGACCCGCTCGCCGTCCAATTTCAACACGATCCTTAGCGTCGTATGCGTGGCTGGATGCTGCGGACCAAAGTTCAACGTCCACAGATAGTCCTCTTCGCGAGCATTCTCCGCGAAGTCAGGCCGTGTTGGTGAGGCTGTGGTCGCCATATGTGTCAAGCTTTCGCTTCAATGACCAATCCGATGGACCAATTTCCAATTAGGCTTCCGACCGCGTGAGTACGGGGAAGTTATGTCGCTCGCCACGTCCTTGCAGCGGGTAGTCCTTGCGAAGCGGATGCGCCGCGAATTCTTCGGGCAATAAGATGCGTCGCAGATCGGGATGCCCTGCAAAGCAAATCCCGAACATATCCCACACTTCACGCTCCATCCAGTTCGCACCTTCCCACAAGGGCACTACCGAAGGGACCGTCAATTCGGGCTCGTTTAACATGACACGAATGGTCAGCCCTAAATTGTCTTCCGTGCTTGCAAGCACGTACACGAGCCCAAAGCGATCGGTCGCATCACGAAAACTCAAATAGTCCACGCACGTCACATCGACGAGCATGTCAAAGCCGTGTTCATTCTTTAGACAACTCATTACGTCGAAACACCGCGACTGCGAAACGACGACACGCGTCTGACCGCGAAACTCACTGTGCGTGACTTCCGCGAACCGATCCTTGAGAGCCGACAAAACATCCGACAGGGTCGACATCGTCAGTTCGCTCCTTGTCGTTGTGGCAGAATTAACTGCGGCGTCTGAATAATCGGCAACTCCATCAAGGCACGCTTCTGCTGCTGCCGAGCAAGCGTATTGAACTCGTGCCCTTCGATCGTGCCTTCCGCTTGAATCTTGTCCTGCAGGTCGATGATCGCTTGAATTAGTTGCTCAGGCCGAGGAGGACATCCAGGCACGTACATGTCGACCGGAATGAACCGATCGATTCCTTGAACGACTGCATAGGTATCGAAGACACCGCCCGTCGATGCACAGGCTCCCATCGAGATGCACCACTTCGGCTCGTGCATCTGTTGCCAAATTCGCTGCAACACGGGCAGCATCTTCATGGCAACTCGCCCAGCAACGATCATTAGATCACACTGACGAGGGCTGAACCGAAATACTTCCGCACCGAACCGAGCGAGATCGTGACGGCTCGCGCCTGTGGCCATCAGCTCGATCCCGCAACAAGCTGTCGCAAAGGGCATTGGCCAGAGACTGTTCTTACGACACCAGCTTCCCAACGAATCCAACTTACTGACAACAACGTTTTCCGGCAGTTCTATCGCCATCGAAACACGCCTTTCCGCCAAGCGTAGGCAAGACCGACGGTCAGCAAAGCGATGAAAACCATCACTTCGGCAAATACCACCGTTAGGCTGAAATCAGGGTTCGCGTTGGCGATGCTCTTCAATCCATCAGGATTCTTGTTTGCAACCGCCCACGGATAGAGAAACAGCAACTCGACATCGAACAGCAGAAACGCAATGGCGACCAAATGGAAACGGACGTCGAAACGACGTCGTGCGTCGTGTATCGGGTCCATACCGCTTTCATACGGCATCTCTTTCACCCGCCCAGTCCTCTTTGGGCCGAGCAAATTGCCCAGAATTAGCACACCTACCGAAAGTAGGGTGGCACAGGCGGCGAAGAGAAAAAGTGGGAGGAGAAGGTTTTCCATAACCTCTTGTTATTAAGGCGATTAGTTCGGAAGACGGAATACTTTGTGAATCTTATCACAATGTCGGGGAAATAAAAATCAGCTGTTTCCTGCAGCCAATTCAAGCAGCATCGTATCGCTGCTCAGATTCACGGTCAAGGTACTGGACATCGTGCGCCGATTTGCCTGCCACCCGCCGCCCACGGAGCGGCAAACCACCGTTCGAAAGTGAAACGACCTCCGTAAGCGGGGCAGGTGCCTACGGAGGTCTAATCACAAGGCAAGTATGCCCCTGCCTTGCAGGGTATACATTTAACTACTAACTGTACGAATTGCAACTATATTCTCCAGATTGTTGTGACATTTTTTTCGCCTTACATTCTTAATCACAACAAGGCCTCTGCGCCCGCTACAATGCCCGATCGAGATTCGCGATGAAGTTGTCCCCAAAATTGAGGAGTCGGTGATGCCTCTGGATGTCGTTGAAACGTTACGCAACCTTGTTGCTACCCCAAGCGTGAACCCAATGGGCCAAGATGATTCGGGAGACGAGTTCTACGAATATCGAATGACGGATCGACTGGAGAGAATCTTCAGCGAGATGGGGCTTCCGTTCGAGCGTCAGGAAGTGGCGCCGAAGCGAAGCAATATCGTCGCGCGACTCGACGGAAATGATCAGGTAATCGTCTTCGAGGCGCATCAAGACACGGTCCCGGTCAACGGCATGACAATTCCACCCTGGGAGCCGAACGTCCGCGATGGACGAATCTACGGTCGCGGATCGTGCGACATCAAAGGCGGAATGGCGGCGATGCTGACTGCTGTGTCGCGGCTTGCCGAAGATCGCCCGGCGGGAATGCCGACAATCGTGATGGCGTGTTCGGTGAACGAAGAACATGGATACAGCGGCGCAACAAATATGGCGTCGCTTTGGGATAAAGGTGAAAGTACGATTGTTCTGCGCAAACCTGATGCGGTCATCGTCGCGGAACCGACGCTACTCAATGTTGTTGTTGCCCATAAGGGCGTTGTTCGCTGGCACATTCACACCGCCGGACGGGCGTGTCACAGCTCGACGCCTCACCTGGGCGACAACGCGATCTATCACATGGCTCGCGTACTGCAGCACCTCGAGGAGTACGCACGTGACGTTGCGCCGACACTTGGCGAGCATCGTTTGCTCGGTGGCCCGACGATCAGCGTTGGCATTGTCTCTGGGGGCATCAGCGTAAACACAGTTCCTGATGCCTGCGTCATTGAGATCGATCGGCGTGTCTTGCCTGGCGAAGATCCGCTCGCCGCTCGGCAACACGTGATTGACTATCTCGCGGCGAAGCTGGACGAGTCTGTCCCCGTCACGCACGACGATCCATACATCGCCTCGGGTGGGCTCGCCGATGGCACGAATGCCGAACTAGCAGCGACCGTTAGCCGCGTTGCCTCCGACCAAGACTCGCCGGGCGAGCTGATTGGCGTTCCTTACGGGACAGATGGGCCGGCGTTTGACGCGATCGGATGCCCGACCATCGTCTTTGGTCCCGGTTCGATCGAGCAAGCGCATACGAAGGATGAATGGCTTGCAATTGAGCAGTTGGAGAAAGCGGTCGAAGTTTATTATCAGATCGGTAAGTTGGGATTGGGGACGTAGTTATCTTGGTGCGGCTTTCGCCGGCACCCTACGCTTTTCGGCCTAACATCCGATCTAACGAATCGGACGTTTGATAGATTAGCGCCTCGGGATGGTGCTGATAGGGATGGAAATACTCGAACGTTAAGTATTCGTCATAGCCGACGTCCTCGAACGCCTCTAAAACCGCTGGCCAATTCGTCGTGCCGTCCAGCAGCGGGCGGAAAGCTTCCAGCGTATGATCGCTGCTCTTCTTGGTGTATTCCTTCAGATGTACGTTCTTGATTCTCTTGCCAAGAATCGAGATCCAGTGTTCGGGGAATTGATACTCCATGATGTTGCCGGTATCAAAGTGAACATTAACGTACTCGCTATCGAAACTGTCAACGAAGTCCATCATCTCGCCGGGCGACAATAGGAAACCATTAAAGAAGATGTTCTCCATGTTCATATGAACCTTCAACTTCTCCGCTTGGGGCAACAACTTGCCGATCGCTTCGCGGGCTCGTCGATCACAGACGTCGTTTGGTGTTGGATCATGATCCTCGCGCCAGGGCATATGCACGGCACCCGGCACGACAAGCAGATTCTCCGTGCCAAGATCATGAGCGGCCTGAGTCATCTTCGCGGCCAACTCCATGCCACGCGCGCGCTCCGCAGGATCGTTGCTGGTTAGCGGATAAGGCCAGAACAGAAACGAACAGACTCCGCTGATCGCAATTCCGATTCGCTCGGCCTCGCGGCGAATGTCGTGAAATTCTTTGGTGCCAGAATTCAGCGACAGATCGTTGACGAGATCGTAGTTCAATTCAATGCCATCGAAGCCAGCGTCCTTCGCCAGCTGTAGGCACTGGGTCAGGTTCATCTTGTCGGGATAGGGAAACGCCCACAAGTTGATCGACTTTTTCATGGTATAGCGTTTAGGCACGGCGTTCTCGTCCGCCAGCTTGACCGGCTTTGTGGTGTCGTCCTGTTCGGCTAGTCCTTGACGAGCTAAGAACGCCGTACCAAATGCCGCCGAGTAGGAAAACAGTTCTCGACGTCCTAGCTTCGATCCGGCGCGTGGGTCAGGTTGAAGGCTCATCTCGACTCCTCTTACATGTTGTTGAAATCGAATCAGGAACGGGGCGTCATTTGAACGAGTACATTGACGGCGATCTGCGTTCCCAACGCTGCAAAAATAAATAGTTTGCTACACGCCAGAAATGGCAATGCCAATAACAGCATGACAGGTTCCGGTGCGAACTCGCTAATCATTGCGGGAAAGGCGGTAAAGAACCCAATGATCGCCATGACCACGATCACAACGACCATCCACGTGCGCGGCGTGCCTGAATCGCAATCGTAGAATCGCGAAAGTGGAAAGACAATAAAGACAAAGGCAAGCGCGCCGAGCAGGGCTCCCGTCACTCCGGGCGCAAAGTGAAGAACAACACACGCCAGCGCGCCAACGACACCGGCACCCACCCAATTCGAAGTAATGATTTGTTCTCGAGACAGCGCCAGTCGCCCGAACCGATTTAGCCTTAACACCAAATTAAACAAGGGAGACGCCAGCCACGTCATTAAGGCAAATGTAACGTAGGCGATGATCAACGGCATCAACCACATCGCCCACTCTGGATGCTTTGCATTGGTGCGCACTAACACCTGGAAACCGATATACGCTCCGATCAGAACGCCCCACTGATTCTTGTGAGTCAGCTTCATCATCCACAGAAACCAGTTCAGCATGATCCGGTAGAGGAAGTAATGTGCCTTCATCGCTTCAATGATTCCGGCACGCGCCCATTCCAATTCAGGATTCAATCGCAGTGCCTCGCGAAAGTGCTCCATCGCCTTTTCATGTTCACCGCGTTCCATCAGCGACCAACCCATGTTGGCGTGCGAGAAGGCGTCTTCGGGATTACGTTTCAATGCCGTCTCGATAGCATCACCGGCCTCGATTTTGCGGCCGAGCTTAACCAACGCCATCGCATGAAGGTTCGTGCAATTGGCGTCTTCGGGATCGAGCGCCAATCCTTGTTCCGACGACTCCAACGCATCGCGCCACCGGCGTTGCGAGTATTGCAGCTGCGATAGCTGAGCAAAGTAATGCGGCTGATACGGGTCCATCCCGATCGCTTCGCTGATAGCGGCTTCCGCTTCGGCAAATCGATTCCGTTTCTCCAGTACAATCGCGTTGGCATAGAAAGCGAACGGTTCTTCGGGAGCCAGATGAATTGCCGACTCGACTTCCTGCGAAGCCTCCGCGAACTGCTTGCGCTGCGACAGGCATATGCCTAACACGGCGTGAGCCATCGCGTCTTCCGGCGACTCAGCAAGGACTTGGCGCAACTCTTGCTCGGCGAGTTCGTCGCGAGATTGCTCGAGCAACATCAATGCTCGCTGAAGGCGTGGATTCACGGTCGCGGGTCGCTCACATTTTGAGATACTTCAAAACGTCGTCGTACACGCCGCCTTGATTGGAATACAACGCATAGTTGCGAGCCGTTGAAAACCACTCGCGCGTCGTGGGACGAAGCGACTTGGCGGCGGCCAATAAGTCTTTGGTCGTCAGTGGCTTGGGCACGCCCAGCTTCATCGCCTCGCGCAACTTCGCTTCGATCGCCTGGTCGATGATCGCTTTCACATCCGCGCCCGAGAAGCTGTCTGTTTTCTTCGCGATCTGGTTGTAGTCGATGGCCTCTTGCGGTTTGTTCTGCAAGTGGATTCGCAAGATTCCCGATCGGGCTTCGTTATCGGGCGGCGGCACAAACAGGATCCGATCGAATCTGCCAGGGCGACGAAAGGCAGGATCGACATGCCAAGGCGCGTTAGTCGCGGCAAGAACAAGCACGCCGTCGTTCGAGCGATCGACGCCATCCATCTCGGAAAGAAACTGATTGATCAGTTGCCGCCCACTGCCGCTCTGCATATCACTCCGCCGTCCGCCGAGTGCGTCGACTTCGTCAAAGAACAAGACGCACGGTTTGTTATAGCGAGCCTGCTGAAAGAGTTCCGAGAGGTTGCGTTCGCTTTGGCCGGTCCACATATCCAGCACATCGCTGATGCCAACGGAAATAAACCCCGCGCCAATCTCGCCGGCCGTTGCGCGAGCCAGATACGTTTTGCCACAGCCCGGAGGACCGTACATCAAGATGCCGCCACCAGCTTGTTTCCCATACGCCTCGTACATCTCGGGATGCTGGAGCGGATAGAGGATCTTCATGCTGATCTCCTCTTTCACCGCTTCCATGCCCCCAACGTCGGCAAACGTAATCTCCGGCCGTTCGACCTCGACATTCAGTCCCGATTCTTCGGACTGCGAAGACTCGCGAACGCGACCTTCGAAGACTTCCCCCTCTTCGTAGCCCTCGCCAACTCCGAGCAGCTCGCCGAGTTGCTGGTCAGCCGACTCGGGATCTTCCTCCAAAGCCAACTTGTATTGCGCGACCGCGTTGCTGACATCGCCCTCACGCAGGAGCAGCTTCGCATAGAGTACGTAGGCTCTAGCAGGAGTATCACGTTTGTGGCAGAGGTCTTCGACGATCACGGCGGCTTGGCTGGTCTTGTCCTGCTGGAGGTAGACGTTGGCCAGGCCTAGCTTCACGCTCGTGTCGTCAGGCGACAGCGCCAAAGCCGCTCGGAACTCGTCCTCGGCTTCGTCGAATCGCCCGAATCCCGCGAGGCTGTCCGCTAAGTGAATTCGTAACGGCACGTTATCGGGCGAGACCTTTAGCGCTTCGCGCAATCCGTGGATAGCTTCGTCACCGGTCGGCACTTGTTAAGTCTCCGCTTCCATCTTGCTGGAACACCCATTTTCCATTGCCCAATTCTGTCGGTCGATTATAGCTGGTCCCATGCTACTTGCTATTGCCGCTTCACTGGTGGAGCATGGTTTTTGTACAATCAGCGATATCCGATGCGTCAAACAGACTGATTACAGAGGGACAGTGCCATGCGATGGTTCGTGAAGGTTGTTATCTTGCTGAGCGGTATCGGACCGCTGATCGGCGCTGCACAAGCCGATGACTTTCGTTCTTCACGAGAGAAGAATTGGCACCATTGGCGAGGCCCCAACGCGAACGGTGTTTCTACCTCCGGCGTGCCGCCCGTGCATTGGGACCAAACAACGAATGTGAAATGGAAGGCGAAGCTGCAGGGTGAAGGAAGCGCCACACCAATCATCTGGGCAGGGCGCGTGTTCCTCGCTTCGGCGATCCCAACCGATCGAGTCGCCGACGAGCCGCCAAAACTTCATCCCGATGCAAAGACAAAACCACCGGGAACCTATTTCCAATACACCGTGCTTTGCCTCGATCTCGTCACGGGCAAGGAAGTCTGGCGGCAAGTCGCCTGCGAAGCGGTCCCACACGAAGGACGGCACTCGACAAACACTTTTGCATCAGCCTCGCCAACGACCGATGGCGAGCGGCTTTATGTGTCGTTCGGGTCTCGCGGGATCTACTGTTACGACCTGGGCGGTCAACTGATTTGGAGCCGCGATCTCGGCGATATGCGAACTCGGTACGGTTGGGGCGAAGCGACTTCGCCGGTGATTCACGGCGCCTCGCTGGTCATCAACTGGGATCACGAAGATCAATCGTTCATCGAGATACTCGACGCGACCACTGGCAAGACGAAATGGAAAGCCGATCGCGACGAACCGACTTCCTGGGCGACACCGCTGATCGTCGAACACGCGGGCCGCACACAAGTCATTACGAACGGCACCAACCGCGCGCGAAGCTATGACCTTGCAACCGGCAAAGTGATTTGGCAATGCGGTGGCCAGTCGGTTAACGCGATTCCGTCGCCCATCTTGGCGGGCGAGACGGTATTCTGCATGAGCGGGTATCGCAGTTCTGCTGCGTTGGCGATTCCGCTGACTGCAATGGGAGACATCACCGACACGGACAACGTCCTCTGGCACCACCGATCGGGAACTCCTTACGTTCCGTCACCGATCATCTATGAAAACCACATCTACTTCACGCGTACCAACACAAGTGTCTTATCGTGTCTGGACATCGGAACGGGCACGCCGATCTTCGCCCAACAGCGACTGCCCGAGATGAAGAATGTTTACGCGTCGCCCGTCGCGACCGCAGGGCGCATTTACTTCACCGACCGCGAAGGTACTACGGTCGTGATTCGCCACGGTCGAGAACTTGAAGTCCTAGCCATCAACAAATTGGCGGAACCAATGGATGCTTCGCCAGCGATCGTTGGGAACCAGTTGTTCCTGCGCACCTCGCGGCATCTCTATTGCATCGAGAACGCAGCCGACTGAATCGTGGGACGAGTTGCATACAGCGTGGCGTCGTGTTGGGCGTTAGAACCACGAAGGGCAAAAGAAAACCCGGCGTCTCAAGCAATCTCAAGACGCCGGGTCGTTGTCGATATTACAGAAATCGATTCGACTACGGCAAGGCTACCGTTGCCAAGTCCTGCGAACCACCTTCATTCTGGACGAGGATGATCGCGTGGCTGTCGTTCAACTGATCGAGTTGAACAACGCCTTTTAGCTCTTCGATCGTCTCGTAAGTCTGTCCCGCAAGACCGCCGCCTCCAACTCGTTCGGTGATGCCTTTACTACGACCGATGTCATTCGTGCTGATCTTCATCACACCGCGAGCGCTATTGGCCATCAGTAACCAACTCTCGCCGTCCTTCTCGTAGACGATCATGTCATAAGGACGATTGCGGTTGCCAAGTTCGGCGACCGTCGTGCCACGAACCGGCTTCTCGGACTTCAAGCTCTTGACGTCGAAACGAACGAGCGGCGTGCAGGTGAAACCAGCCAGCAAGCTCGGTTTTCCGTCGATGTTAAAAGGCACGAATGTACGCACCGTGGAATAATTTTCCAGGCCGCCATGGGCACCGTGAAAGATCTCGACGTTGACACCCGAGTCTGCAGACGTGAGGGGGAACGGAAGTTCACGCACGGTCGACAGCGTTCGTCCGCCGGAAGGATTGGGCGAGACTCCAGAAACCAAGACTTTGCCATCGCTGTAAGCCAGGTCCGTAATCGACTCGTCGCGAGGATTACCACGACGACGGCCTTGCCCAACGACTTTGTCTTCGGGAGCATTCGGTAAAGCGACCTTTGCGACACCGACGCCCTCAAGCTTGACTTTGCTTAGGTCGCCCGCGCCATCAACTCGAACGAGAGCTGCTTTTCCGTTGGCAATTGCTGAAACATAGACATTGCCGCTAGCCGGATTCACGACGATATCGTTGATCTTGACGCTTTGTGATCCTGCTCCGACCGCATCGGCCACTTTTTCGTTCAGCGCTTTGATGCTGAAGCTAACCTTACCGGGCTCGCCGGAAGCATCGCCCGTGTCGATCGCAAAAACCGTGGCGGCCTTCGTATCTCCGACCAATAAGATCCCATCGGGTCCGAACGCCAAAGGCCCAGCCGACTTTAAGTCAGCGTTTCCTTTCTTCAATCCCCAATCGGCTGCATTGACGGTGGACACCGCTACTACCGCGACGAGAACTGTACAGATTACCAACAACTTCGCTCGCATGTCTTGCTCCTTCGAGTACTGGCCAAACAGATCATCAATCGGCAGAAAGACCGGAATCCACTGGTCGCAATTATCGAGGTTCGGATCTCCAGAAGCAAGCGCCTCGTGACACGAATCCGTAGCCATCACGCTCCGAGTGATGAGCCCGCAGAGCAGACATACGCTCCGCGTTTCCAGGCTGGCGTAAGAGCTAACTTAAAACGCGAACCGGCGAGTTTCTGAGGAAGGGCTGCGATTGGGGCTCATCACTCGGAGCGTGATGGCTACAGGTAGCGATTGATCAGATGCTCGAGCATCTCTTGGCGACCGCTTTGATTCGGCGAAACTTCGCCCTTTTCAAGCATGTAGGCTTCCAGCGACTTGAAGTCCGCTTTGCCGCCTTCGATTTCGGCGCCGATGCCCGTGTCCCAGCTGCTGTAGCGGTCCTTGACGAATCCGGCAAGTTCGCCGTCCGCTCGAATCGCTGCGGCGACTTTCAACCCGCGCGCGAACGCATCCATTCCACCGACATGAGCGTGGAATAGATCGAGCGGCTCAAAGCTCTCGCGCCGAACTTTGGCATCGAAGTTCACGCCGCCCGGCGCAACGCCGCCGTATTTGAGCAACATCAACATGATTTGTGTGGTGAGATAGTAATCCGTTGGGAATTGATCCGTATCCCATCCCAACATCAAGTCACCCGTGTTGGCATCGATCGAGCCGAGCAAGTCTTGATGGCCTGCGTAGTCCAACTCGTGCATCATTGTGTGACCGGCCAACGTCGCGTGGTTAGTCTCGATGTTCAGCTTGAATCGCTCGGTCAAGTCGTACGCGCGCAAGAAGTTAATGCAGGCCGCAGCATCGCTGTCGTATTGATGCTTGGTCGGCTCCTTCGGTTTCGGCTCGATCAGAAACGTGCCGTCAAAACCGATCTCGTTCGAGTAGTCGACGGCCATGTGGAAGAACTGACCGAGGTGATCCAGCTCTCGCTTCATGTCGGTGTTGTAATGGCACTGATAGCCTTCGCGACCACCCCAGAAAACATAGTTCTCGCCGCCAAGTTCCTTGGTTACTTCAAGCGCCTTCTTCACCTGGGCGGCCGCATAAGCGAAGGCGTCCGAGTTGCAACTGGTCGAAGCACCGTGCATGTAACGCGGGTTGCTGAACATGTTTGCCGTGCCCCACAACAGCTTGATGCCCGTACGTTCCTGTTCCTCTTTTAACACAGCGACCACCGCGTCGAGATTCTTGTTACTCTCGGCCAGCGTCGCTCCCTCGGGAGCTATGTCACGATCATGAAACGCGTAGTAGGGCGCGCCGATTTTCTCGATAAATTCAATTGCCACGCGTGCCCGATTGCAAGCATTTTCGACGGAGTCCGTTCCGTCTTCCCAGGGACGAACCATGGTTTCGGCCCCAAACGGATCGCTGCCAGTCCCGCGAAACGTATGCCAGTACGTCACCGAGAATCGCATATGCTCCTTCATCGATTTTCCTTCGATCACCTCATCTTCGTTGTACCAACGAAAGGCAAGCGGATTCTTCGACTGGGGACCTTCGTATTGGATCTTCTTGACTTCAGAAAAGGCTGGCATGGCGTGACCGTATTTCATTCTCTAGCTAGTCAGGAGGGTGAAGCAGCAAGCCGGTCATCGTGGCATACGTATTGAGCGCTGGCAACCGGTGGGTGTGTGTCGGGAATCTGGCCTCGGTGCGGCCCGATGGACCGCAATCAAGAAAAGAAAAACGGTGCGGATCGAGGTTGTGATCCGCACCGTTCGTGTCATTAAAGTCTATAGCAGCAATGATTATGGGAACACGACGGGCTCTCCGTCCTGTCGGCAAAGTATCTGTTCCCAAACCGTGTCAACTTGATTTCCACCAGCGTTGGTACGGAACTGCACGTCCCCAGCTTGTGGGAATATCTGGCTGTCATTTTCGACCGTATCGGGAACGAACTGCACGCTGCCATCACAGAGTACGAATTGCGCTCCACCGGGATGGAAGCTTGAATAGCCGTACCTGCCACGACACGTATTGGGATTATCGTAGTTAATCTTGGAACGTCCGCTTGCGAGAACATTCATACGTCCTGAACAATTGCTGTTGTCCCGCCGAATACCGAACACATTGGCCGCGCCGATGCGGCGAATTAGGCCATTGGGGTCTTGGAATTGCCACTTGCGTTCACCGAGCATGACAACATTCGAAGTTCCGTCCAGAATGTCGCGGAACTTCAACGAAACGTCGCGTGAAAACACTCCCGCATAAGCCTGACGTAAGAAGCCGTTATTGCGAAGGTTGGTATTGCGGGAACTGTTATTGGCAACGTAATTGGAAGTTGCGGTGGGGATCCGACTGGCATTGTTCCCAGGCCCCAAAGTAAAGCCGTTTTCATTGTTAAGGGAAGGACCAACATCCGACGGGCACCGGTAGGTGCTGATACCTTCCTGAAAGAATGGCTGCAAGACCGGATCGACAACGGCGACATGCAAGTGTGTGTTGCCCACGTCCAACGTGTCATGCAGTGGTTGTTGCTCCATCCAAGGTAGGATAAACGCACCCCACCCCCAAAACGATGTGTTAGTAGGACCATTTCCGTTGCCAGCGATTGGTGGCTTTTGCAAGTAACCGGGTGGCAACGTCTTGTACGTGTCGTGGTAATTGTGGCAGGCCAACCCCAACTGCTTCAATGCGTTCGTGCATTGCATGCGCCGTGCGGCCTCACGAGCGGCCTGTACCGCAGGCAGCAGCAATGCTACCAAAATACCAATAATGGCGATTACCACCAGCAACTCCACGAGTGTGAAGCCTGGTCGTTTCGAGAATCTCTTCATGATTAATCACCTCCGGAAAACTAGTAAGAAAAAAACATAAGATAATCGTCCGACGACGGACGTGTATTCTAAGATTTTCAGAGTTCGTCACTTCGGAATGCTTCGAGGCCTCTATTCACCATCGGAGTCTCCATCCTCGGACTCGCCACCATCTCCCGATTCATCCTCATCAGCGTCTTCAGCAGGATCTTCTTCTGGGGCGGCTGTCTTTGCCGCTTCCTCATCGGATACCTGTGAAGGGCCGCATCCGGTAAAGAGAACGGGAGCACAAAAAACAACCACAACCAACACCAACGACTTCCAAAAACTGTGCATCAACGACTCCTTAATAGCGATCGATAAATGTGATATTGAAAAACAGTGTGGGGCGTCATCGACACCCTTAAATGGTTGAAGTAGCGGACTCGCCGAAAACAGCTTTGGCTTTGGGACGAGAGTCACAAGCCCAGACACGGGCTCAAGCGATTAGCGTTAACGGCAAGCCTAACACATCACTCCGAGTTTTTCACCCCAAAGTGTGCGTTTCCGATTCTTTTTCGATACAACCCTTACGAGGGAACCGTAACCGGCAGTTTCGAATTAGATTTGTCATCGGCTCTCGAGCTGCGACTCGGCGGAGACAAGTGCTCCCAGGTGCATCGAAACCTTGGCTTGAAGCGATTCCACAACGTCGCTGTGTTTAGCAGCGATATCTGTCTGCTCACCTGGATCATGTTCTAAATTGAACAGTAACGGGGGGCCATGCTTCTTCGCCTCGCGAGAAGCGGGACCGTAGGCATCTTGCGTCATGAGATGCATCTTCCAGGGGCCCTTACGGACCGCCATGAGCTGATAGCCGCGATAGTAGAACAACGCCTCTCGGCTGCTCGCGCCCGCACCACGCAATACAGGGGTCAGGTCGTGACTGTCGAGAACTCGGTCGGTCGGCAAGTCGACGCCGGCGAGCGCATGAAGTGTGGCGAAGATGTCCATCGTGCTGCCAACGTCACGGCTGATGCTGCCCGGCTTGACTTGCCCCGGCCACCACGCCAACGTCGGCTCGCGCATGCCACCCTCCCAAGTGCTGCCTTTGCCATCCCGAAGCAGGCCAGCCGAACCACCTTGCTCGTCGAAGATCAACCATGGCCCATTGTCACTGGTGAAGAATACGAGCGTGTTATCATCAAGTTCCAACTGGCGCAGCGTATCGAGAACTTGCCCAACGCTCCAATCAACCTCTTCGATCACATCTCCGAACAAACCGCGCCGACTCTTACCCTCGAATTCAGGCGAGCGAAACAGTGGGACATGCGGCATGCTGTGAGGTAAGTACAGAAAGAAGGGAGAATCTTTGTTGTCACGAATGAACTTCGTGGCTTCTTCGGTGTAACGGCGAGTGATCGTTGTTTGATCTGCTGGTCGTTCGATGATCTTTGAATTCCGCATCAGCGGCACATTCCAATACTCGGTCTTGGGGTCCCAAAACGGCGCGCGACCTTTCGGAGCATCGTTCACGCGGTCCATGTCATTGGAATACGGAATGCCAAAGTAGAAATCGAAGCCATTGCTGGTCGGCAGGTACTGTGGCAAATGCCCTAGATGCCATTTACCAACGCAAGCCGTCGCATAGCCGTTCGCCTGAAGTGCCTCGGCGATCGTGATTTCCTCGGCGGGGATGCCACCCTTCGAATCGGGGAACAGGACACGACGTTTGTTGCTGCACATTCCGTTTCGCAGCGGCAGGCGTCCAGTCATCAACGCGGCGCGACTCGGTGTACAGACCGGGGCCGCCGCATAGAACTGTGTGAACTTCATCCCTTCGGCAGCCATCCGATCCAGGTTCGGCGTCGCAATCGTTGGATGACCAAAGCAAGCCAGGTCGCCATAGCCAAGATCATCGCAGAAGATAACAACGAAGTTGGGACGTTGCGGCTCTGCGGCTGCGCCTTTCGAGAGCACACAAGACTGAACGAGGAACACCAACAACAACAAGCTAACTCGCATCTCGAAATTCCCATTTATTGTGGTCAGGTATGATGGTCGGATGACGATCGCCGATGCCTATCGTAACAAGTGATGGGACACGCGGACTACCGACTGCGGAAATATCGAGTTAACCTGAATTCGCGACGTGCATCTCCTCGAATCAAAGGTGAGACGAGCAGGACGACACGAAAGTAGCCGTCATTCTCCGAGTGACGAGCGCTCATCACTCGGAGAGTGATGGCCAAAATAGAGTGATGGCCACAATGGCACCACCCGAGGGAATAATATGAATCGCAAGCGGGCAAATCGCAAAATCAGCAAGAGTTCGCCCGGTGATTCTCCGAAACCGAATGATCCCTCTGCGGCAACCAATCGCCTAACAAACCGTCGGACCCTCGTACGGACGGCGATTAGCTTGCTAGTGGCAGGATTCGCGGTGGTGGCATTGTTCAACTCGCTCTTCCCGTCGCGACGCGACATATCGACAGACGAACTGTCGCTGGATCCCAACGACGGACTGGTAGCGTTGACCGACGAAGACGAACCGAAAATCCGAGAGATCTGTTCGCACTGCCACCAGTTCCCGACACCTGACGTGCTTCCCCGAAGTGCGTGGCAGGAAACGATCTGGGAGATGTTCAGGCAGTCGGGCTATGGCAGAACGGTTAAATGGCGAGTCGATCCGGAAGCTCTTGTCGAATGGTACGAGCAGCGAGCACCAGAGGAGTTCACTTTTGCGAATGTTCAAGACGAGCTTGCGCAATCAAAACGTTCGCCTTTTTCACAACACCCGATCAGCATCCAAGCAACTTCCCCGGCACCGGTCGTCTCGAACATCCAGGTCGCCGACGTACTCGGTGACGAGCGGCCTGAAGTGATCGTTTGCGACATGCTGCTCGGTAAGATTTTGCTTGGGAACGTCGAAGCGTCGAATCCCTCGCTGCAATCGGTGGCGGATGTCGCCAATCCAGCCCACGTTGAAGTCACTGATCTCGATGCCGATGGTCGAGCTGATTTGGTCGTCGCGAACCTGGGGTCGTTCCTCGCGTTGGACCATAATCTCGGCAGTGTAGCGTGGCTTCGCCAGCGAGCGGACCAAACCTTCGAGCAGTTCACGCTTGCCGATGGGCTCGGTCGCGTGGCGGACGTACAGCCAGCGGATTTTGACGACGATGGTGATCTCGACATAATCGTTGCCGAGTTCGGCTGGCATGCTACTGGGCACTTGCTGCTTCTCGAACACCAGACGCCCGAAGGAGGTATCCCCCAATTCAAGACGCACGAGATTGATGGTCTGCACGGTGCTTCGCATGTCGACGTAGCCGATCTCGACGGCGACGGAGTCCGCGAAATTATCGTGCTTTACAGCCAAGGCCACGAGATGGTGAGATGCTATTCGCATCAAACGAACTTCGTTTTCACGATTCACGATTTGTATCGCGCACCTAGTCCGGCCTGGGGGTTCTCCGGCTCTCAGATCGTGGACATGGATCGCGATGGCGACCTCGACATTCTCCTGTCCAACGGCGACACGTTCGATAATTCGATATTGAAACCCTATCACGGCATTCGATGGCTCGAAAACAAAGGCGGCTTGAGATTTGAACCGCATCACCTAGGAACGCTGTACGGTGCTTACCGAGCGGCGGCAGCCGATCTCGATGGAGACGGCGATCAAGACGTAGCCGCCTGTGCGTTGATTACGCCGAAATCTCGCAATTCACAACACATTGGCGGCGATTTGGATTCTCTCGTCTGGTTCGAGCAAACGACATCTGGAGTGTTCGCACGACATCGTCTCGAGACGGGGCGGTATCATCACCCGACGTTCGTGCTGAGCGATTGCGATCTGGACGGGGATACGGATTTGCTTGTCGGCAACGGCCAACTGGACATGTCGGCCACTCCGATTGAGCTAGGCTGTATCGAGCTGTGGTTAAACGAAACAAACCAACAATCAATTCCGAAGGCACCTTAATTCCGAAGGCACCTTAATTCCGAAGGCACTTTATTCCTAAGGCACCTTAGTTGGGCCTACCACTCCGGCCTGCCACGTGGGCCTAAACGCAATTCAATCGTCTTTCAACCGCCCGCGGAAACGGATCGATGAGTGAGCTGAGAAACAAGTCGCGCCGGTCGAAGACGATCGTCATCGCCAGCGCGGTGCTGATGGTCAGCGGTCTTGTTTTGGCGAAGCCGACAGTACTTCGATATCGCCTGCGGCAAGCTCGCCAAGCCATCGTCGACCGAAACCCGGAACTTGCGATCCAGCGCCTCCAGATCATCCAGCAATCCTACGGCAACAATGCAGAAGCCTCGTTTCTCATGGCGCGGGCACACCGCCACCGCGAAGCCTACGATCAGGTCATTAAAGAACTGAAGGAAGCGCGCGGATTGGGTTACGCTGAAGATAAACTGAAGCGCGAACAACTTCTTACGGCGGCTGAGTCAGGCAAAATTGCGCTCGACGATCCCGAGCTACAAGATTTGCTGGCCAACCCCGGAAACGATGACCGCGAAATCTACGAAGCGCTCGTCAAGGGTTACTACCGACTCTACGAACTCGGCCCAGCTTCGTTGGTCCTCGATGTCTGGCAACAGAGCTATCCGCAAGACGCGCAACCTCTCCTGTATCAAGGCCTGCTTCGTGAACATGAAGAGAATTGGGTGGACGCCGCTCAGTGGCTTCGCCAGGCCGTGTCGTTGGCTCCGGAGCGCCCCGACCTTCGCAGGCATCTGGCAAAGGCGGAACAAAAGCAACACAACTACCGCCAAGCTGTGCATCACTATCGTGTTGCTTTGCAACAGCGAGAAGAGGTCGAATCGCTGTTGGGACTCGGAACGTGCTTGAAAGCACGAGGAGAAATCGAGAATGCAAGGGAAGCGTTCTCACGAGGGCTGGCGTTGTCCCACGACCATTATGGCTGTTTTCTGGCGCTCGGCGAACTCGATGTCGAGGCCGGAAAGGGCGCGGACGCATTGCGTTGGCTGGAACCGGCAGCCCAGCTCAAACCGAGAGAATACGACGCTCGTTATGGCTTGGCAAAGGCACTGCTGTTTGCCGGTCGCGACACCGAAGCGCGGCCACATTTTCAGTTCGCGGCCTCGGCCCGTCAGGAATTGAGTCGTGTGAAGGCGTACCGGGAATACGTCGCCTCCCACCCGGAAGATACGGATATGCGGTACGAGATCGGCAAGGGGCTCGCTCAATATGGTGAGCCACGAGAGGCGCTCCAATGGCTGAATAGCGTGTTAAAATATGCGCCGGACCACCAATTCGCGCATGAACTCCTCGCCGAGTTATATGCAGGCCAAGGAAACGAATCTGCCGCCGCGCGACACCGCGCACATAGCAGGCGAGACAGATAGGAAGAACATTCCACTGCTGTCGCAAGCGCGCCGACCTCTGCTCGTCGGGCGCAGCAGGTTTCCAAGAGGGATATTCGCTCCATTATCTACACATGTGCCCATTAAATCAAAAAAGCAATTAAACTCCGCTCAAGCTTGACAGTTGCTGATTATCCGTCAAAAATAGTCAACTCGTGGCGGCTCATTCGGAGACGCTTAATTTTTTCTCATTTTTTTCGTAAACGGAGGTTCAATAATGTTTTCTCACCGAAGCGGAAGAAGGTCCGGCGGCTTCACCCTTGTGGAACTGCTGGTGGTTATTGCGATTATTGGGATTTTGGTTGCGTTGCTGCTCCCTGCGGTGCAGGCAGCTCGCGAAGCAGCTCGCCGAATGCAGTGCTCCAACAAGCTCAAGCAGCTTGGTATCGCATTGCACAACTACCACGACACTTACAAGGCAATGCCTTCGGACAGTGGCGACTGTGCGAGAAATTCCACCGACAATTGTAACGGAAAAACGGATGCTCATGCCGGCGGTTGGTTTGCCTGGTCGGGAATGGCGAGCTTGCTCCCGTTTGTCGAGCAGCAGCCATTGGCGGATAGGATCAGATGGGAGTACTACTGGGATAATATCGGCGCACCGGGCGGAGCTGCTCTAAGTAATCGCGTGCTAGTGTCCCGGCATCGAGGCACCAGTGGCGGGCAACGGAACGTGGGCTCTCGGCTGACCGAAGTAATGACGTGCCCCAGCGACCCCGGTTCAAGTACGGATTACTCGGTTCTTCATGCTCCTGTTTCTTATTGTTTCTCCCACGGTCCCACGTCGACTTGGAATGCCCCTTCCGGACGTGAAGGTGGTTTCGCAGATAAGCGATTTTGGGTAAAGTTCCGCGATATTACCGATGGAACAGCAAACACGATCTCAATGGCCGAAGCGCGATTGGGTAGAAACCAGGGCCCGGCGGACTCGACTTCGACAAAGATTGATCCGGCGTATCGGGTCACTGGCCTGGGGAATCTGACACACGGTCTCGGTGGATATAGCCGAGTATTCAGGAACACACCGGCGCATATTGCGATCATCCAGACCTATTACAATACGTGCCTCGCTGGTTATCCTTCCCAAACCAACAACGGCAGCAGCGACCAAGCAGGTCGTCACTGGGCATCTGGCCGAGCGTTCTGGGGTCCCTACTGCACCACATTTGTCGGACCGAATGCCGGCCCAGCATGTGACAATGACAACTCCACCACGACGCTAAATGTGAAAGAACCTAGCAGCTTCCATCCAGGTGGTTGCCTGACGCAGCGAGCTGATGCTTCGGTTCAATTCGCGTCCGACACCATCGATCAAGCAGTCTGGATCGCACTGGGAACGATACGCGGTGGCGAATCTGTTCAGTAAACAGAAATGTTCGGCTGTAAATTGACGAACGATTTAATCTCGTAAGAATTGGGAGTACCGTTACCAATGAAGTTACTAAGACTTTTGTCTCTGTTGGCGCTGGCATCCTTTACGTTAGGTTGTGGTCCCGGAGGACCACCCCCGGTTATGGAATCGGAGGATGTGGATCCCATCGACGATGTTGATATGAGCCTCGAAGAGGCAGCAGCGGAAGAAGGCGAAGATGGAGCAGGCGAAAGTGGAGACGCCACAGGTGGAGACGCCACAGGTGGAGACGACGATCCAATCGAGTAAACGTCTCTCCGGATTCTTTCGAGACGAATGCTTATCACGAACCCTCGCAGCTATATTTGCTGCGAGGGTTTTTTCGTCGAGAAGTGGCAGAAGGGTTTTAGATACGCGGGTTTTAGATACGCGGGTTTTGGATACGCTGGATTACAGTGACCGGTTTCGCCGAAGGCAAGCCGCCAATTCAATTCCTGATCGGGCACGGCCAGCGAGCCCTTCGTGCTACGTTCCGTATCGATCCCTCGATCAGTTCGACGAAGACGGTTCTACCAGATGCTGGGGACTGCCAAGCTGCACATCCTCGACGACTTGTACCGTGCCGCTAGGCCAACGGATCGTTAGTTCCTCGATTCGGTCTGCCTCTCCAAGGCCCAGATCAACAACAGGAGGCGATTGCCCCATGAATCCGTTGACGGGAAAGACGTCCCGTACGACCTGCCTGTCGCCGATGCGTGCGACGACGCGAGTTCCAATCGCCAACCGATTGCTGGCCCTTCCTTCCAGGGTCAGTTGCAACCGCTTCTGTTGCGGAACTTGATTCAGAAACAGACGAAGCGGTCCGCCTCCAACCGATCCGACCAGCAAATCAATTGCACCATCGTTGTTGAAGTCCGTGGCAATCACCGAACGCGAATCGGAGTCGATGTCAGCGCCAGCGGCGAAGGAGCTATCGACAAATGATTCTCCATCCACGTTAAGGTACAAACGGTTTCGTTCGTAGGCGCTCAAGTTCTCGCCCTGCGCAGCGATTTGAAACGGGTTCCCGATCCAGAATTCTCCCGCCGCCTCGTCGAGTTCGCCTAGTTGCGGATGCGTACAGTTTCGGTCGAGTGGCTGTGACACGACAGCCCGCCAAAAGCACGTTCAACCATCGGGCTTTCGACGATCGAAACTCATAAATCCGGTAGTCGCGTAGATATCGAGAAGCCCATCCGAATTGAAATCGGCCATCGTCGGTGCATACGCCCACCCGACCTGATTGACACCAGCCAATTCGCTTACTTCGTCAAATCGATCTGCTCCAGATCGTGAAGTGTACAGCCGGTTTCCAGCACAGGAGCCTCGAATTTGTTCGAAGATACCGGCCGTGTAGTCTTTGTCTCCGACATGCCGAATGATCCGACGCCCCATCTTCGAGTACATATTGGCGATATATATCTCGGGCTTTCCATCGTTGTTCAGATCTCCCGTGCAGGCACCCATGCTGGTTGCGAAGTCTGACGTCGCCGTCTGTTCCGAGACATCCTCGAAGGTGCCGTCTCCCCGATTGAGCAAGTGGACGTTCTGTCCAAAGTCGTTGGCGATGTAAAGATCCGGGTAGTGATCATCATCCAGGAAATGCCACGACGCAGCGAACGAATGCCTGGCACCACCGCTGGCATTCGTTTCCTCGGTCACATCCCGAAAGTGCCCGCCACCTTCGTTACGCCACAGCCGGTTCTCAACACCCGACTGGACATCACCAACCCAAGGACTAGGACCAGCAGGCGCTGGCCGATCCGGGTCGTGTTGATACAGGATGTAGAGATCAGGCAACCCATCACAGTCGTAGTCAGCAACAACAGCGCCCATGGCATGATGGCCAAATCGAAGACCCGAAGTCTGTGTCACGTCTTCAAACGATTGCCCCTGAACATTTCGATAAAGGCGATCACCCAGAAGCAGATCTGGCCAAGAGTCGTTATCGAAGTCAATCCAAGTCGCCAAGTTCAATAGGTGATTACCATCAACTTTCCACCGTTTGATCTTCATTTCCATCGTGACGTCGACGAATTGCTGGCACTGGTCGGATCGAAGCAACAGGGGTGACCCGTAAAAAGGTGCCACCGCAATATCGGGAAACTCGTCTTTATTGAAATCGGCAACGGCAACCTGGAACCAATACTGGGAAGTGTGCCCTGGCTCCAACTGCCAGTTGTCAAGCAGTGGAAGCTCGCCAAGGCCCGTAGCCTCAGTAACTTCCGACATTAGAACCTGTTCACTGACTCGCGAACTCCTCGATTCGTCGCGCCAACCTAAGATGATTGGCTCCTCCGACTCGACCTCCTCGACTTCCGTGAATGCCAACTTGAGCGAGTGATAGGACTCGACAATCTGTTGTTCTTCGTCCGCGGTCCTCCCACGACAACTTATCAAAATCCGCGATGCCCAAGTCATTCCGTCAGTCGTGTCTAGTTCGAGAACACGAAGACCCGTCTGTTCGATAACTTCGATCGCGGCGACCGAGTGCAAAAAACTCTCGACGAAGCCAGTCACATCCGACCGCTCTGTTGCGGTGCGTTCGGCGTCAACTTGAGCCTCGCGTACTGGCCCAGCCTGGCGAACCTGTCCATCAGAACGCGGTAGCATCGCAATCTCGGCACCAGCTGCGAAAAATCGCTCCAGTGCAGCACGATCGCGATTTCGGATTGCCTCCTGGAACGCTGTTCCGAAATAGGTTTCCAACGCGAACGTTGCATGTTCTGCATCCCAAATGTGCTTCTGCTTGTCAGCAGCAAGGACATTCTCGGCCTCCAGAGCGACAACATTGCCGGCGTTCGTAATGCCGTCTGATGGAGGGGCAGCCAAGACATCTTCCATCACGTCCCTGTCGGCTTTGAGGTTCTCCTTCGCACGTCTAAGCCATGAATAACCCCACGGAAAACTGACCGCGAGGACGCCGAGCATCGCGAGTAGCCACCAGGTCCTGCGAGAACTGCCAGATTGCTTCCCCATCTATCTCGTCCCGATGCGTTTTGTGTATGTCGAACTTTCCATAGATCGACGCGGGCCACACGAAAGAATTGCTTTTGAATCTTAACGCGATCGTTTCAAATCCGCAAACTCAACGCCGCATCGTTGCCGGACACGATTCGTGTTTGCATCCGGTGGGATACCACTGCGCCGCCGAGAATGCTCGCCGCTGGTGCCCTGCCCTCACGGCAAAAGCTAAGACTACGAGTTCATCCCTTTAACCACACGGTCGCCAAACGATGGCCATAGTTGGGATAGAGCGAACAGCCAGCGCGCTGTGGACGGAACGACGAGTTCCGCACGACGAGCCTTGCACGCGCGCAGGATCTTCGCTGCGAGTCTTTCCGGTGGGATGCCTCGAAGCCTAACGCCAGCGCCGGGCTTGCCAGCCGACTCGGGCAGACCGTTCGTCTCGGCGTCGTAGCGCTGGCCTCCGTCCTCTCGAGCGATCGGGCCAGGACAAACGAGCAATACATGCACGCCTTGTGGGTTCAGTTCGTAACGCAATTGTTGTGAATAGGCTGCGACCGCGAACTTGCTGGCGGGGTAGGCACCCAGGAACTTGGAAACCGATTTCGACGCCAGCGATCCTATGTTCACGACGTGACCGCCTGACTCGATTAAGTGTGGGGCAGCGGCCTGCGTGCAACGAACCACTGACAAAAAGTTTAACTCCATCAAGTCTCGGAACTCGTCGGGGCTCGTATCAAGCGCCTTGCCGCGAGTCGAACGTCCCACGTTGTTGACCAGGATGTCGAGTTTGCCAAACTCGCGGTTCGTTTCGGCAATCAGTGAAGCAACCTGTTCCGAGTCGGTCACATCCGCCGCGAAACCGACCGCACGGTAACCCTTCTGTCGCAACTGCTCCACCGCTTCCTGAAGCCGCGCGCTATGGCGCGCAGCAAGCATCACGCCAGCACCTTGTTCGCCTAGCGCCTCGCCAATGGCGAAGCCCAATCCGGTCGATCCCCCAGTAACGAGGGCAACTTTGTTATTCCAATCGGGCATCCGCAATCGCTCAGTTCGTGACCATCGGAGTCAGACCACAATCTCGAAGCCCTTCCGTTGTTCACGGCTTAGCCAAGTGTTGGCGGCTTCGTCGCCGACGATCTGTTCGGTCTCTGGGTTCCAGTTCAGTCGTCGACCGAGCCGAATCGCGATATTTGCGAGGTGACAAGTCGTGAGAGCGCGGTGATGCGAGAAGACATCCGAGACGGGTTCGCCCCGATCCTTCACGCATTCAATAAAGTTGCGCATATGATTCCCAGTCCTCTTGCCTTTGTATAACTCGCTCAGAAGCGACGCAGGCAGCGGGTTCGAGGCAAGATCTTCAACCGGCTTGCCCGTCAGCTTGCCGCGATTAACGAACATGCGGCCCTTCTCTCCTTCGACAAGGACACCGTTATCGTGCTCTGGCGTCTTGTCCGTGATGATCAACTCGATATCGTCGGCGAACTTACAAGTCACAACAAAGTCCGTCGCCGTGTTGTACTTGTTGGTCTCGGTCGGATAGCCGTCTTTGAAAGGTACGGGATGGTTGGCCGTGCCCTCGACGCTGACCGGCCCCGTGTTCGAGGCACCAAGTACCCAGTGAGCGATATCGACATGATGAGCGCCCCAGTCCGTCATTTTGCCTCCCGAGTACTCGTACCACCAGCGGAAGTTACCATGGCAGCGTTCCTTGATGTAGTCTGTCGTCTCGACCTGCCCTTGCCACACGTTCCAATCGAGCGTTGCAGGTGGTGTCGAGACGGCGAAAGGACCACCTGCGGGAGCACCGCCGATGATCGCCGTCACGCGTTGGATCTTGCCGAGTCGACCATCTTGGCAGAGCGCCGCAGCCTTCAAGAACATATCGTTGTTCTCGCTGCGCTGCTGCGTGCCCACTTGAAACACTCGCTGTGTGGCCTTTGCAACTTGACAAATCTGTTTGCCTTCGTCGATTGTCAGCGTGAGCGGCTTTTCGCAGTATACATCCTTGCCCGCTTGCATCGCTTCGATCGCGATCTTCGTATGCCAGTGATCGGGCGTCGCGATGATCACGGCTTCGACATCTTTGCGTTCCAATAGCTTACGGTAATCACCGTACAACTCTGCTTTACCAGCGGCCAACTCTTGATTGGCTTGCTCCGCATGGGCTCGATCTACGTCACAGATGGCGGCAAAGTCACCAAACTCTTTCGCCCGGCGACTGTCGTGCCGACCTTGGCCTCCAACACCGATCGCCCCGAGGATCGGACGGTCGTTCTTCGCCGCAGATTTCTCTTCATCAGCGATCGCATGTCTGCCTGCGATCAAGCACGGAACGGCAACGACCGAGGAACTCTTGAGTAGTTCGCGACGTGAAAGTTTCAAGCTCATGGTGCCGAATTCCTAAATGGAGGATCGAGTTGGGAGTGGTTGGCGGATTAGTGTCGTGTACCGGTTTGCAAGAAGAAAGCTTTCTTCTCGTCCGGTAGTGTAAAGCCGAATCCACAGGAAAGAAAGAATGACTCCGCCGAACTGATCGCCATCACCTCCATGATATCTTGATCGCGAGCCCGCTGGAGGCAGGCGTCGACAAGCAGCCGCCCGACGCCCTTTCCTTGTTGGCTATCTGCGACGACCAAGGCTCGAACCTCGGCCAGCTTCCTTGAATAGACTTCCAGCGTTGCAAAACCGACGATCCGACCGCTCGACACGGCCACGAAACCGTTGGGCAGCAGCGAATCAAGTTCGTCGATCGTCCTTCGCAACAGCTTCTTCTGGTCCACGAACGGCTTCAGCAGCGCGAGCACTTCAGCTTGATCCGCTGGATCGACAGCTCGCACGTTGACCGCATCCACCTCATCGCTCATGAAAGTGATTCCCGACGATCTTATTGAAAGAGGGCGGCTTCTCCGAGAGAAACCGCCCTTTGTAGAAAAATCGCTTTAAGCGACTACGCGTTAATCTCGTAGCCCTTCCGCTGCTTGCGACTTTGCCACGCGTTGGCTGCTTCGTCGCCGATGATTTGCTCCGCTTTGGAGTCCCACTTCAACGAGCGGCCTAAACGAATCGCGATATTCGACAGATGGCAAGTCGTCAACGCACGATGGTGCGTGTGAACGTCGGAAATCGGCAACGCGCGCGACTTGACGCACTCGAAGAAGTTCCCCATATGGCTGGTTGGCTGAGTGCCGCCGTATATCTCAGCGATTGCGTTTTCGGGAAGCGGGTTTTCCTTGAGATCCTCGAAGGGCTTCCCTTTCGTGCGATTGCGTGCGACGTGGAAGCGGCCCTTCGTTCCTTCGAACAAGATGCCGTTGCCATCCGACGAGTTGCTAACAATGTTCATCTCGACACCACCAGGAAACATGCACTGGATGTGGAACTTGTCGGCGGTGTTGTAGCGATCGTCTTGAAGCGGCATGCCATCCTTGAACTCGACCGGATGATGCACCATCACAGGGTCGACGCTTATGACGCCCTGACCGGGACCGTTTTGGCTGATCGCCCATTGAGCGATATCAACATGGTGGGCACCCCAGTCGGTCAGTTTGCCGCCCGAGTACTCATACCACCAACGGAACTCGTAGTGGCAACGAGTGTTCCCCCAGCGACCAGCTTCCTTATATCGGAAGTCAACCATTGGGGCCTGGCCAAGCCATTTTTCCCAATTCAATCCGGAAGGAGCATCCGCCACCGGAATCGAATCGCATGTCGGAGCGCCTCCAATGTCGCAAGTCACGCGTTCGACATCGCCGATTCGTCCATCTCGAATCATGGCGATCGCCTGCAAGAAACGCTGGCCCATTTCGCTTCGCTGTTGCGTCCCGACCTGAAAGACTCGCCCCGTCTCCTTCTGCACTTTGCCGATCAACTTGCCTTCTTCGATCGTCAATGTGAGCGGCTTCTCGCAGTAAACATCTTTACCAGCTTGCATCGCTTCGATCGCGATCTTGCTGTGCCAATGATCGGTCGTGACGATGGTCACGATGTCGATGTCTTTACGCTCCAGAACCTTTTGGTAATCCTCGTAGATATCTGGCGTCTTGCCATTTTGTTGCTTGTGCTTCGACACCCTGTCGGCACCACTCGCCGCATGGTTCGCATCGACATCACAAACCGCCACACAATTCGCAAAGTTCATTGCAGCCGGGCCAACCGCTCCCCAACGGCTGCCCGTGCCGATGCAACCAAGCGTGGGCCGGTCGTTCGCCGATTCGGCCTTTTGATCGTCGGCGATGGACGGCGTCGAGAAGAGATAAGGCGTCGCTGCGGCGGCTGCCGTGGCGGCACCGGTTATTTGAAGAAAGCGGCGACGGTTTTGCTGTTTATTTCCCATGTGGTTGGTTCTTCCTCTTCGAAATGATGCAGAGCTGATTTACCAAACAGTTTACTAGTAAGCAAACGGTATGGCTAGAATCTACGATAATTCCAGTCCGAGATCGACAAGCGCGTCGACTTCTTCGTCGGTGTGGCGATCGTCGGCGTCGTGATGATCGTGCGTCCACGTACTGATAGCACCGTCGACCGCAGATGGCCAAGAAGAATCGACCTGCAATTGCTTGCTAGGATCGGGAACAATCGTAGCCGCCGGAGCCCTCATAAAAGAAAGGGTTGCAACTCCTGACATGCTTGGCGGCTCTTGATATGTCCATTCACCTTCGGCCACTGCCTTGCCCAGGGGGCGATCGAGATAGTTGATCACCAGTAGCACGTCGAGTGGTGAAAGAAACCCATCGCCGCTCGTATCGAGATAGCGATACGCTTCGAGCCCAACGTCGCTGGGGTCTGGTAGAGCATTCGAGAAGGATACACTTCTCTCCTTCAAGGCGTTGATGACCAATAGAACGTCAATGGGCTCGAAACTGTTGCTGCCGTTGATGTCCATCACGTGAATTGGGTTTTGCCACGATGATATTGCGTCGATCAACAGACGCACATTGCCTCGCCGAACAACACGATAGAACGAATCGTTTTCAATCGTCGGGTTCTCCAGAACCCATCCGTGATCCGAGCGCACTGTGTCACCGCTGTCAAGCCTCACATGCACCGTAGTCTCGTCGGGGCCGTCGCCAAGAGTGCCAAACGACAACGCTTCGCTACGCGCATCGCGGAGGTCGAACATCTCGATACTTTGTAGCTGTTGGGAAGCACTGTCGAGAAGCTGGAGTTGTTCCGAATCGGACAGCGCCAACGTATCGCTGCCTTCGCGTCCTTGGATCGTAACACGAGCGAGGAGTTCGTCGGGGAGTTCAACGCGTATGTCGTCGTCTGCGTTTGTTCCGAGGATCCTAATCGCCCCCACCGAGCCGATAGGCAGGCGGTAGAGTTCGATATTCCCGTTGCGGAGAACGAACTCGCTACCTGCAGCTTCAACACGAATCGCACCCGGCAGCATATCGCGCGCAGCAAGATCGAATTCCACATTGAACGTGGCATGATCATCAAGGATCGTGACCGCATAGTCTTCCACTTCGCCATCCTCGGCAGTTCCTCTTGGAGCTAGCTCGCCAGTCGTGCTGAGACGAAAACGTGCAAATGTTTCACCGGGCGACGCATCTTCCGGAACGGCAAATTCAACCTGGACGGTCCCGTCTGTGGTACCGAGCGAGTTGGACTTCAAAACCTGTTCGCCAAGGTCGTCCCAATCACCGTCTCGATTGAAATCGATCCAAGCGTCGAGATAGTTGGCGTTTGGGTCGGCATTCCGCAAATCTACCCGAAGGCTCGCGGAAACACCTCTGAACAAATGGCCCTCGTTGGGAATGGTTATTCCGTCGTCCCTGTCCCCGATGAAGGTGACGATCTCGCTGAGGTTACGAGTCGCGAATGCCAAATCAACTTGCTCGTCACCGTTTAGATTGGCCGTGACCGCCTGAACACCGCCGCTGCCGCATAGATACATATACTCCGCAGGCCGAAACGTTCCGTCCCCATTGCCAAAATGCAGTGACACTTCGGAGCGGTACGGCGAAGTAAGAACTACATCTGGCCGATCGTCGCCATCCAAGTCAGCAACCGTCACGTGATAGGTTGGATCGGTGATTTTTGAGACGATGGGATTGCCAACATGAAACGTACCGTCACCGTTCCCGATTAGTATCTGGCCTGGTTCACCATAGTCAGCGACGACTAAATCTGGAAATCCGTCACGATTGAAGTCAGCCGAGGTGATCTTTCGATCATAGACGCTCGTCCCAATTCCAACCGGTGCGGCGGAGGAGAACGTGCCATCTGAATTGCCGAAAAGAACCGACAACCACTCTTCGTAGCCATGCGCGAGCACGATATCAATGTTGCCGTCACTGTTCAAATCTGTAAGTAGTAAGTCACTCGGCGTGGCATCAATTTCAATCGGAATGACGACTGCTTCTTGAAACCCTCCGTTCGTCGTTCCGATCCCGACTGAAGCGACATAGCCTGAGCCGAGTATGGCGACGGACACAACATCAAGGATACCATCCGAATTGACATCTGCTGGCCTGGACATTAGGGGACCGCGTCCGGAAGAGAGATCTAGACGCTCTGGTTCCTGAAACGATCCGTCACCGTTACCCAGCATCAACACGGCGTTCGTCTCAAGAAGCAAGTCCAGATGACCGTCTCGGTTCAAGTCAGCAACTGAAACTGATTCGGGAACGGCGCCTATATAGAATTTGGAGATATTAGGCACGTCAAACGAACCGTCTGCCGTGCCAAGCATCACGGCGATGTCATTGGTAGAGTAGTTCATTGTGATGATGTCGACGGCACCATCTTCATTGAAATCGGCGGAATCGATCCATGCTGGACGAATGGCCTGTGCGAAGTCAGCCACGGTGGGCACAACAAACGCACCGTTCCCGTCACCAACGGCAACCGTCAAGTCATGATGCTGACGGTTCGCTGTCACAAGATCCCGGGAACCATCACCGTCAACATCCAGGAACGCAACATCAAAAGAGCCACTGTTACGCCAAACATTTGGCTGTGGGATGATGCCAACGTTGTTATGGGCTCCCGGAACGATCTCCATCCACTCCCTGAAGTTTCCGTCTCCGTCCCCGAGAAGTGTCACCGCCCCATAAGCTTGAGCAAACGCTAAGTCCAACACTCCGTCTCTATTCAAGTCCGAGACTTGGACTCGCTGTGGATACTGAATTCTCGTTGCCCCAAGTGCCACCGCTGGTAGAAACGACGCATCTCCCACTCCATAAACAATGTATGCGCGATGGGATTCGCCACTAATTCCAATCAAATCAAGATGACGATCATCGTTCACATCCGCGACCGTGATAGATTCTGGCGAAGTAATATGGCCAAGATCGATGGAGAGCGCGCTTTGAAATGTCCCATCGCCATTGCCAACCATCACCAATGCATCGCCGGACGCGGGATTCCACGTCACAATGTCAGGAGCCCCATCTTCATTGAAATCGCCAATCGTTGCACCACGCACGTCGTCCATTCCGCGGAGTGCGATGGTTGTTCGTGGCTGGAAACTTCCGGCACCGTTCCCAATCGTCACGCTGATCGCGCCGACGGACCTGCCCAAGGTATAGTCGTAACTTCGCCCATTGGCTGTAACGAAATCCAGTTTGCCGTCCAAATTCAAGTCCGCGACCGCGAGTGTATACGCATTTGGAGACATGATGTAGCTGGGTTCGCCAAAGGTCCCGTTCTCAGCACCAAGGAGCAAAGCGACATCCGCAGTCGTCTTACCGGCATTGAGCGTCATCAGGTCACCAATGCCATCGCTGTTGAAATCGCCGATGACAGCATCGATTGGCTGCGCACCTGGTTCAAGGCGGATTGGCTCACTCACCTCTAACTTGCCCTTCGAAGTCGCGTGCAAGACAGTGATGTCATCGCTATCGCTGTTCAAGGCGAGCAGATCCTCCCTGCCGTCCTGGTTGATGTCGTGCGTCAACAATCGTGATGGCGCGAGGCCGGAGCCGATGGGAATGTGGTGTGGTGCCGAAAACGACACTCCCTCTCCGGACAACAGCAACAACACCTCATCCGCAGCGACATCGGTCGCCACAAAGTCAGCGACACCATCAAGATTCAAGTCCCCAACATCAATGCTGCCATACGAGTTAGCAAGGGGAATATCGATAGCTTGGTCGAATCGACCGTCGCCGCTTCCTGTCCAAATGCGGACGCCGTCTCGGCTCGGAATCATCAAGTCCAAGTTGCCATCCCCGTCGGCATCGAAAAGTTTGGTGCGAGACGACGTGGTTTCTGCAAGGATCGGTAGCTCATCTTGAAAACTGCCATCTCCGTTGCCCAGTAAGACTGAACCCCCGTCGGATCGAACTGTAACGACATCGGCTAGACCATCGTGATTCACATCACCCGACAATATCACCCGTGGAGCTTTGACGTCGATATCGTTTCCCCGTCGAAAGGTTCCATCGCCATTACTGAAGAGTACGCTGACGCCATCGGTGTACCAGTTGCCGAGCAACGCATCAGAATCCCCATCACTATCCAAATCCGCTGAGGAAACTAGATTCGCTCTCCGACCACCATCAATGCGTTGTCCCTGATGAAAGGCACCGCTACCGTCACCAAATCCCACCTCCACGCTTTCGAGTGTCCCTCGTAACGCATCGACATGTCCGTCAGCATTAAAATCGCGCAACACCAGGGAATGTGGATGACTCCAAGTCGACTCCCACACACTAACTGGAAGAAGATCCCCTTCGCCGGTCGCGATGAGCGACAAGACGGCGTTGTCAACACTGGGCCCAATAGCGGTAACAACATCTTCGAGTCCGTCCGCATTCAAGTCCGCGATACCAGCCACATTTCCACCAAATGACGTCGGGACGCTTAACGGTGCGAGCAACTCTCCATCACCGTCGTTCAGCATCACCAACATTTCCGCGTCGCTCGATGGAACGAGAACGTCCAACAAGCCGTCTCCGTTCACGTCAGCTAAACTGGCGCGACTGGGCTCTCCTCTCCCTGTCGAAGCAATGGCGTGTGAGCGAAAGCTCCCGTCACCGTTGCCAAGCGCGACTACGTAGGAACTTGTCTCCCGATTTGCTGCAACAACGTCTGAATGGCCGTCGCCATTCACATCACCAATCGAGAAATCGGAGACTGCTTCGCCAACTTCGATCTCACGCAAGGGACCGATGGTAAAATCTCCAAAGCCACGTAATACAAACTCGCTATTGGTGAATCCGTCGGTCAGAACGACATCCGGCGAACCGTCCACTTCAAAGTCGTGGACTGCAATACTCGTGGGACGCAGGAGCGGCGGCAGGTCGACCCGCGAGGCAAGCGCGAAGCTTCCATCGCCGTTTCCCCGCTGCAGGATGATGGCATTCGCCGCGTCATCAAGCACAACGATGTCAACGTGTGTGTCAGCGTTAAGATCCGCAAAAGCTAGATCGCGTACGGCCGTAACCGACTCCAGAGCGATCGTCATTGGAGTCAGTAACGCTCCGCTTTCAGTACCAAGCAGGAACGTAACTTCATTCGAGCTTCCCCATGCAACTACATCCGGTGAAGCATCGCCATTGACACGATCGATGGCGATCCCGACGATCCGCCTCTCTGTTTCGTAGGCATCACCGTCTCCAAGAGTTCCGTCACCTAATCCCTGCATGACTGAGATTGTTCCATCGCGATCCGCTACGACAGCATCGGGAACTTCATCAAAATTCAAGTCCGAGAACTTCAAGTCTACTAGTTGGCCCGCGCTGGCGACTGTGAGCGACGTTGGAGGCGCAAATATTCCATCACCAGTTCCAAGCAGAAGCGACAGGTCGTTGCTTCGCCGGTTCCCAGTCAGCACGTCTGGTATCTCGTCTTGGTTGACATCCACGACTGCGACAACGAACGGCTCTTGTCCAGCCTGTAACGGCACATAGCCGGCCGTGCGAAACATCCCGTCCCCGTATCCAATCGCAATCGCGAGATCGTTACTGTTTGGATTGGCCGTGATGACATCGAGTACCTCATCACCGTTCAAGTCGGCGAGGGCAATCGCTTCAGGGGCGGCACCGGAACTAGTTTTGAACTCACCACTCCATGAGAAGCCTCCACCGCCATCACCTTGAAAAACGGTGAGGTCGTTGTCGTAAGAATTTAACGCGATGATGTCTAACTCGCCGTCGCCATCAACATCGACGAGATCAATATCTGCTGCTCCCGATAAATAGTAATCTTTCCCTCCCGCAAACGCTCCGCTACCGTCGCCAAATCTCACGCTCAATTCATTTGTTCCGTCGGATGAGACAAGATCGATGAAGGCGTCGCCGTTGACGTCTCGAAGCGTCATGTATTCCGGATCACGCCGGTAGGGCAAGACGACCTGAGCTACTGGCTCGAATGTCCCATCACCGTTGCCGAGCAAGACCATACTCTTCCCGTTGGAGGCACCAACGACGATGTCTAACCTACCATCGCTGTCTAGGTCCGCCGAGTCGATACTGATCGGCGTCGCGGCGGCTGGCAAAAGGCTGTCGATCGCGACCGCGAACGTGCCGTCTCCAACTCCCAACAACACCGAAATGCTGTCATCGTTTCGATTGGACGTGGCAAGATCGACGTGCCCGTCGCTATTGAAGTCGGCTACCACAACTGCGTTTGGGTCGTGGTTGTTCGGTACGAAAACTCGAATTACGGTCCCAAACATGCCATCGCCTTTTCCCAGCAGCACCAGAATGGCATCACCCGTGCGGTCCAACACCACAACATCGAGTAACCCGTCCTCGCTGAGGTCAACGAGTTCAACCTGTTCGAGACTGCTTCGATCTGTGCCCAAGCTGGGGCTGCCCGAGAAACGGAAGGTGCCGTCGCCATTCCCCAACAATAACGAGACGCTGTTCGTTTCGCCGTTTGCCGTAACTGCATCAAGCACGCCATCCCCGTTCAAATCACCGAGCGCGACATCCACCGGCTCCAAGCCGCCACCAAGCCCAAAGTGCAGCGGCGCATCGAAACCAGAGCCGTTGGCAATTAAGGCCGAGATATCATGGCTGCCGATGCCCGTTCGATAGCTTCTGTCCGAGCCAGTGGTGACGACATCTATTCGACCGTCTCCGTTAAGGTCACCAATTGCCATCCTTTCATGGGAATCACCCCGTAAAATCGTTTGCAAAGCCGGTGAATGAAATGTACCGTCACCAGTTCCAAGGACGACGAGTATTCTGTCACCGGGTACCGTCATCGTCACGTCCAGCACGTCGTCACTATTTACGTCAAACAGAGTCAAGCCGGCCCGCGCGAGTTGGCTGCTCGTACCGGAACGATCAACGGGAGAGGGGTAAGTCAGAGGTGATTGCAGTGTTCCATCCGAATTACCCAACAGTATGCTGAGTTGATTCTTGCCGACAACAACGTCAAGTACTCCATCACGATTCACATCCGCGATCTCCAGTGCTTGCGGTTGGAGTTCCCGATCGGACAACTCGTATCTGACACGTTGCCCGAAAGTTCCGTCTCCGGCACCAAGCTGGAGTACAACGTCGAAACGATCAAGAGTAAGCAGATCCAGTGTGCCATCGCTGTCGATATCAGCAAACGTGGGATCTAACAGATAGGCACCATCACTATCGTCTCCATTGATCAGCGAAAACTCACGATTCCCTTGGTTGAGCAAAATGCTGACGTACTCCCGATAGTCACTTCCAAAAACCACGTCAGACCGACCGTCACTGTTCACGTCGCCAACGCCCAATGAGATGGGAATCCCATTCCGCCCCGCATCAATGCGTTGCGGAACCTGAAAGCTCCCATCGCCGTTGCCAACCAGCAGGGTCAAGTCCCTACTCGCTCTGTTGGCCGTAACGATGTCCAAACGCCCGTCGTCCGTGAGGTCCACCAGCAGAATATCTCTAGGTTCAACTCCACCTTGCAGGCCGATTCGGACATTAGACGGAAAAGTTCCATCACCACCGCCTAGCAGCACACTCACGTCATTGCTGTTTTGATTAGCAGTGACTACATCTGCGTGACCATCATCATTCAAATCGACAACTCGAATAGCAACGGGAGATTCACCGCCTGGCAGTGGTACAAAAACGGGCTCCGAGAAAGTCCCGTCACCGTATCCGGAATACAACGAGAGATCATGACTAGCCGCATTGGCGACAATCATGTCGGGGATGGTATCACTGTCGAAGTCTCCATAGGCGACATCTGTCGGATCGTCGCCACTATTCGTCCGATAGCGAATTGGGCCACCATACGAAAATTGCTGGCTCCCTAACAATATTGAGACAGAATCGGCAACTACGTTCGCCGTTGCGATGTCTGGCAAATCGTCTCCGTCAAAATCACTAATCGCCAGTGACCGCAGGCCGAACTTAGGCGGTGGATATGTGTTGCTCGCGTCTAGCTGGTACGCAATTGCGGTAGCGAACGTCCCATCGCCATTCGCCAGCACAATAGACACAGTATCAGTATCCTCGTCGCCGGTTGCTATGTCATCCATACCGTCTCGGTTGAAGTCGTAGGTCACAATTGACGACGGCTCACGACCGACTCCGAGGATTCTCGCTGCGGCGAAACTTCCGTCACCAGTTCCCAACAATATCGCGATGTCGTCACTGCCCTGATTCGCGGTTGCCAAGTCAACCGTGCCGTTGTCGTCGAAATCACCAGCAGTGATCGCGCGCGGCGTCGCACCTTGTTCAAGCGAGATGTTCGCGGAAAGATCGAAGTCCCCGTTGGTGGCCTGTATAAGAACCGAGACGTCGTTGCCCGTGGCATTTGCAACTGCGATATCTGGCCTCGAATCTCCGTTGAAGTCTCGGATCACAACCGCACTAGGACTCCCGCGATGCCCAAGCGGAAGAACCACCGCGCGATGAAAGCCTCCTAATCCATCGCTTTGGACAACAGAAATCGTATGGTCTTCGGAGGAGTCACGACTCTTTGAGTTCGCAGTAACAAGGTCGGCCCAACCGTCCCCGTTGAGATCGCCGATCGCTATTGCCGCGGGAGCAACCCCTCCAGTCAGACTGATTGTTCGCTGTTCGCCAATCGTGCCGTTCGCATCTCCGTAAAGGATCGAAATGTTGTCACTTCCCCAGTTGCCCGTCACTAGGTCCTGCACTCCATCGTTGTTGATGTCACCCACAACGATGGATCGAGGCTCGTCACCAAAGGCGAGGCGCGCATAAGTGGGCGGCTCGAAGCTCCCATCGTTCCGTCCCAGCAGGATCGTCACGTCATCGCTTAACGCATTCGCCGTGGCGAGATCGACGAATCCATCCGCATTGAAATCGACCGCCGCGATCGCTTGTGGATTGTCTCCGTGCCGAAGGTTCAAATCTTCCGTGACGTGATACATACCTTCGTCGTGCGTCAAAACAACAGCCAACTCGTGCGAATAATCGTCCGCCACGATGAATTCGACATTGCCATCTCCGTTCAAATCTCCGACAGCAAGACTTGAGGGCGTCGTTCCGTTCAAACCGATAATAGCCGGTGCTTGAAACTCGCCGTTTCCGAGTCCGTGCAAGACGCGAATATCGCCTGTCAGATCATTTGCGACGATCAAATCAGGGGTACTGTCATGGTCGACGTCAACCGTGCGGATGGTCGTTGGACGACCGTCCAACCAATAGCGTTCCGCCAACCCAAGCGTTCCATTTCCGTTGCCCAACAGTACTGCGATGTCGCCGCTTCTGCTGTTTGCCGACACCACATCGGCGTGCCCATCGCTATCCAAATCAGCAATGAGTACATCCGTCGGATGCGTTGCCCCCGCCAAGTCGTATTCGATGGTTTCAAGGTATGAGCCGTCACCTCTGTTTAGCAACACGACGACGTTGTCCAAATGCCAGTTGATAACTACGAGGTCCGTGTGACCATCGTTGTTCAAATCCGACTCTGCAAGACCGGTCGCACCGTACTCGCCTGGTAACACGACATCAACGGATCGAGTGAACTGGCCAGCCGCATCTCCGGTGAGGATCGAGATGGTGTTGCTAGAATTGTTCGCCGTGACAATATCCAGAAAGCCGTCGGAGTTAACATCGGCAAGGACCGCGTCCGCGGGTCCGTCGCCTGCGAGCCAGTATTCGACTGGGTTCGGAAACATTCCATTGCCGTCACCAAGAAGAAGAGTCACGCTGTCACGACTCGTATTGACGGTCACGACATCCATGTTTCCGTCTGCGTTCACATCGCCGATTGTCAAATCGGCAGGCGTAGCCCCGCGCAAGCTTGTATGCACTGGCCGGAGAAGCGAACCGCTGCCATCACCGAAGAACACTGACACTTCTTCGGATGCGGAATTCGCCGTCACTGCATCCAGAATGCCGTCATTGTTGAAGTCAGCAATCTCGATTGCCTGAGGCGCTCCTCCATGCCCAATCTGAGTTCGTTGCACTTGTTCAAAACTGACTCGTGCGTCATACGACGGCTGGCCATCCGAAGTTGCGACGCGAGTTGGCCCGAGTTGCGGTCCAACCGCCTCGTGGGCCGCACCATCTTGCCGAGCTAACGTCGGATAGCTCTGCGAGAAACCGGACTGTGCGGAAGTAGGAGCATCGCCGAAGTCGACTCCAGCTAGCGCGAGTCGCTGTTCGAGCGACTCCAAAATCAAGCCCCGACGTTTCGTGCGATGATATCGGAGGGAGCGTCTTCCCCAACTGTTGATAGACTGACCACACCCCATTGATTCCTCCCTCTATTTCCCGTCGCGCTATTATAGCAGCCAACGATGGGAACCCACACGAGGCGAGGAAACAATGACCTGAAAACGTAACAGCACACCGTGCCAGGAGTTCGTCAAAGAGTAGGCGTTGGCTACTAGGCTGACTTCTCCAACGAACTAGCCTGGTTCAGCTTGTTGTAGAGCGTTTTGAGACTGACGCCTAACTCTTCGGCGACGGCGGGCTTGTTGCCGTCGTGGCGTTCGAGCGATTCGTGAATGGCTTGCATTTCGAGATCACGGAGTGTCATGGGACCGAGTGACGTCGAGCGAGCGCTACGAGAACCGAAGCGTCGCGGGAGATGCTCGGGTGTGATCTGCGGTCCATCGCAAACGATCGTGGCGTGTTCGATCACGTTGGCCAGTTCGCGAACGTTGCCTGGCCACGAGTGGGATGCAAGGGCTTCGATCGCGTCAAGCGAGAAGAGGTTGTCACCGGCTTTTGCCTTGGGCCGAAAGCGACGATATAGATGCTTCGCAAGTTCTGGAATGTCAGACACACGTTGTCGCAGCGGCGGCAAACTAATCTCGAATGTATTGATTCGATACATCAAGTCCTCGCGAAAGTCATCCTCTTCGACCATTTGCTCAAGATCCCGGTGCGTCGCACAGACAACTCGAACATCGACCTTCACCGACTCGTTATCGCCGACGCGCCGGATCTCGCCTGACTCGAGAACTCGAAGCAACTTGGCTTGCATTGATTTTGGTAGTTCGCCAATTTCGTCAAGGAATATCGTTCCGCCATGAGCAACTTCGAATAAGCCAACACGATGATCATCCGCCCCGGTGAAAGCCCCCTTCCGATGCCCGAACAATTCGCTTTCGATCAGCGACTCGGGAAGTGCTCCACAGTTAATCGCGACGAACGAATTCGCGGCGCGTGGACTCTGCTCGTGGACCGCGCGTGCAACAAGCTCCTTCCCTGATCCCGTTTCTCCAAGGATCAATACCGTTGATCCCGTTGGTGCGACTTTGCCGATCAGATCGCGGACCTGCTGCATCGCGTGCCCCGTTCCGATCAGGCTTCGATCACCTTCGACCTGATGCAGCTGATGCTGTAACGCCGCACATTTTTTCTTAAGTTCCCGCTTCTCGGCGATGCGTGCGAGCAGCGCTTCGACTTCGCCCCACTTGCAAGGCTTGGTCAAATAGTCAAACGCGCCCTGCCGGAGCGCGGCCACTGCCGTGTTGAGCGACGACTTGCCGGTCAAGACAACGGCTTCGGTGTCGGGCGACAACTCTTTCGCTCGCGCGATGACTTCAATGCCACTCATCCCGGGCATGTCGAGGTCAACGAGGATACAGTCGTACGTATTTTTTTCCAATGCCGCGGCGGCCGTGAGCCCGTCTGGACAGACGGTGACCTCATGCCCCATGCGAGGAAACTCGTCCTTGACCAACTCTTGCAGATCTTCTTCGTCATCGGCGAAGAGAACTTTGAGCTGACTACGCAACTTGATATCGTCTTTGCTGTTGAGTTTCATGTTGGGTACCGACCAATGGAAGAAAGACGGAGAACTGCGCGCCGGTGCCAGGACCATCGCTTGTCGCTTTGATCTTACCACCGTGATCGACAACGATCCGATAGCTGATCGACAACCCCAAGCCAGTCCCTTGGCCATCGCGGCGGCGCGTGAAAAAAGGTTCAAAGAGGTGTTCAAGAACTTCGGCGGACATGCCGCAGCCGTTGTCACGGACGATCAACTTCGCTTGGCCACGGTGCAGCGAAAGTTCAACGGTGACAGTGCCATCCTCGTCCAAACTGTCGAGCGCGTTCGTCAGAAGATTCAGCAGGACTTGTTTGATCTCTTGCGAGTTCACGCAGGCGACCACGTGTTCGCTGCATTGAAACTCGATGTGCTTGTTCTTGTAACTGCCGATATGCTTCACCATTTCGATGACATCGCTAGTCAGCTCTTGCAAATTCGCATCGTGATGATCGACGTCACCGATCCGTGAGAAATCGAGTAACTTCTCGGTAATTCCCTTACATCGAAATGCTTCGTCTTGAATGCGCCGGAGATACTTTTTGAGAATGGTGACTTCTTGATTGTGTTTGTCATCAGGCTTCATGTCGTCGGCATAGATGATGTCGTGCATACGCGACTCGAGCGATTCCGCGGACCATGCGATGATCGCTAACGGGTTGTTGATCTCGTGCGAGACGCCTGCCGCCAGGAAGCCAACACTCGCCAGCTGTTCGCTGCGAACTAACTCTTTGGTGCGTTGTTGAACTTGCTGATCGAGATCATCGCGAATCTCGCAGAATTGAGTCGTCATATCGTTCAGCGTCGTCGCCAACTCGGCCATCTCGTCATGCGAGTTCAATTGAGTACGATGCTCAAAGTTACCTGATGCCACAACGCGTGACCCCTCGATCAGTACGCGTAGCGGTCGGAAGACCCAGCTGTAGAAGAGCCGCACCAAGATCCCGAGCATCACAATCGACATGATGCTGGTCGCCCAGGTCATCCCGATCAAGGTGTGGTATTCGCCGCGGGCGTTGCCTTTGAGTTGCGACATCCGGCTCTGAAGATGCCCCGGCAGCGTTCCAGCAAGTTGATACAGGACGTCCAACTCCTCGCGCAGGCTATCACTTCGATACGCTTCGAGTCCCCAGTTCTCGGCCTCACTCAGATCCTCAATCCGTTCGAGTGTTCGCTGAATGCTCGTGACCGTATCCCATTCATCCCGATTGTCCCGAATTCCTGTACCGTTCGGTTCGATCTGCTCCAGTTGCTCGCGATACCTCTTCAACGCTTGCTTAACGCCCGCAAGGTCGTAACCGAACTGAGTATGAACCAAGGCATTGTGAACGCGTGAATCTCCCACATCATGTGGCGGACGAAAGCGGCCAAACGTTATCCGAACTTCAGCCACACTGCGAGTCAGTTCGTCGGCAAGTGGCAACTCGGCCGCGCGGAGACTGACCGTGCGTACTAAGCCACGGTACGAGTTGACTCCCAACAAGCCGCTGACCGAGAGCGCGCATACAATCAGGAACAGCAGCGACACACCGATGAGCAGCTTGTAACGAATTGAGCATCGAGCAAACATCAGCGACCTCCATGTCGCCTGCCAGCACATCCCGAATCGATTCGAGTGCCGCACGAAAAACGGCGACCCCTCGAAAGAAAAGGCGGCCCCCAAAAAATGCGGCGGCAGAGTGTACCAGCAGGCCCAGTGTGACTAAATCCCAAATCCCAAGTCCGAATCACCGAACTTCCCACAGCGACTGCTGCTAGCAAATTCGGTCTCCATCACTGCCGAATCATTCGCCGCGTCATCCAATACCCCACGGCAATCAACACGGCGTTTGCGATCCAAACGGAGTACGGTGGCAAATCACCGGCTTTCGACAAATCAACGCCATAAGCAAGCAACGGATAGTAAACGACCAAAATTGGCAGAAAACACACGATGAAGCTGGTCCAGACGTCCGCGCTGCGCATTCGAACTGCCAGCGGCGCGCCAACGAGAACGAAGGCGAAGCAGCTAAAGCCGTTCGCCCAGCGTCGCCACGGCTCCGTATGCAATTTAGCCAGCCGCGATTCGCCACCCATGATTGCGATCCGCTGTTCGGTCCAACGTTCGTCCTCTAGTTCCGCGAAGTCTCCTGTCATCAACTGATAGGCCGTGTCGGCAGCCAGAGAACGTTCAAGGTCCTCGAGAGTTGCGAGCTGGCTGGTAATCTCGCCAGGTATACGCCGCAACGCTGTATCAGCTGGCCGAATCGATCCTCCGGCTTTGCGAGACGCGGCGGACAGGGGCACTTCGATCAACTCGGTTCCAGGGAACTCCATCCGAATGTTGTTCCCCCGCTCGATCTCACCGTTCGTCATCGAGATCAGCAACACGTCTCGTTCCGGATCTGTATCAATCTCTGCGAATTCAGCAGTCAGCATGATCGGTGGTCCGCTATCGTCTTCGTAAACTGTTAACGTGGGACGAACAAGCACGTGTCCTTCAACATCTTTCACGTTGATTTTGAACGTATCGGTACTGTACGACCGACTCGATCGCAACATGCCATAAGCAATTTGCTCGGCCGACTCCAACGCAACACGCTTCAAACCAATTCGTCCCCACGTCGCTGCATCGTTCAGCCAGACGGCACCCAAGCTGATGAAAAAGGAGAACAGCAGAGCGGGCCAAAGTAGCGCCATCGGCGATACGCCAAGCGCCTTAATGGCGGTGACTTCATTCGTCGCCGACATGCGGCCGTAGATACTGCATGCTGCAAATAGAACGGTGCCGGGGACGACGTAAGCGAGCGATACGGGTAACGCGTACGGAAGCAGCTTAATAACCGCGGTCGGCCCGAGCCCTTGGCGAATCGCCTCTTGGCCAATGATGACGAGCAACATCCCGACCGTCATGCACACAGACATAATCAGCGAGAGCTTAAGAAACTCGGCAAGGATGTAACGAGTGATCCGACGCATCAACGATCCCTGTTCGTGCTACGGAAAGTGGCGGGGCATCGGCGTATTAATGCAACTATCGCGCCGGCGTCTTATGAATTCTCTAAGACCGACGCAAAGTCTTCGCACAGCAACGTCTTGCGACATGCGACGGTCCCGTATTGGAGCGACGACACTGTAACAATTTCACGGGCGGCTTGAAACGACAATAAAAGTAACGATGACTTTCGGAGGTGCGGATTCCTACAGCTCAATCGTCGAGTCGCTAGCATCCTTGTTCATTGCCTCACGGATATGCCCCATGAGCAGCGACACAGCCTGTGCCGAATCGCGAATTGCGTCTTCCGACTGGGCGTTGGCATGTGCCTCGACCGCCCGTTGGCGATGCGAATCGAACTCTGTCCAGTCGATATCATATTTATTTGCCCCTGGAGCCTGCCGCAGTTCCTCGGTGATTTTTACCAGTGTTTCAGCGAACCCTAGAGGGTCGGGACAATCTGCGGAGGTGTAGGGCCCTTTGCCGAGCTTCTTACCAGTCCCCAATTCGATCCCTTTTGCTTCATTTCTTCTGCGAATCGCGAGTGCCAAGAGAGCAACGATTAGCCCGATCGCCAACGTCGCCAGAGATGCGGGCATATTGCCACTGACTGCTAACAGTAGCGCTCCAAGAAAGAAAACGGCCACGAGTACGAGTGCGATGAGTTCTGATTTGGGATCATTCTTCACCGTTCCGATCTTGATTGGAACGGCATCGCTGTCCGCGGTCGCCAACTCGTCGCCGGTAATCTGCGCGACGATGACGGTAATGTTATCCGGTCCGCCCCGAAGATTCGCTAAGTCGACAAGCAGTCGCCCTGCTCCGTCCGTTGGAAGATGTCGCAGAATTGCTGCTATCTCTTCGTCGGTCACGCGCGCCATCAAGCCATCACTGCAGAGAAGGTAAATATCACCGATTTCGACGCGATACGGACCTTCGATGTCAACTTGCACATGAGCGTTGGGCCCCAGCGAACGCGTAATGACATTCTTTGGAACTGAGTTTGCTAGCTCCGCATCATCATCGAACTGCCCTGCGTCACGCAGTTCCCAAACCAAACTGTGGTCTCGTGTCAGCTGGTGCAGCTTCGTATCTCGAACTCGATAGACTCGACTATCGCCAATGTGGCCGATCAATGCTCCTTGCGGCAGCAGCGCCATGGCGCTGGCGGTCGTTCCCATCGCACGAAAGTCGCTGTTGGCTTGTCCGCGTCGGTAGCATTCGCTGTTCGTCTCGACGATCGCCTTCTGCATCGCTTCGGGTGGCGACAACTCAAGATACTTTCGATACAAATGCGGAACGCCATCGACCGCGATTTTGCTTGCTAGCTCGCCCGCCGCGTGAGCTCCCATCCCATCAGCCACCATAAAGAAGTGCCCGCGTGCCTGCCATTCTTCCAAGTCCGTCGCCAGCACGACCGTGTGCGAATCCTGGTTGTTCGCACGGCGCATGCCAACATCTGTCAGCGCGATATGCGAGAGATGCTCCTGCCAATTCGACTCTCGATCCGCCATCTGGCGTCCCGCTCCAGTCTAGAAAACCATGCAGTCAGCGAACTTAGGGCTAACCGCCTCACGAATACAAGCAATGTTTCCATTCTAACCTGACAGCCGATTCCGATGATAGCCGCGAAACAAGTTCGGCCTGATAGTACGGGTAAGTTGCGGCTCTCACCGAGTTTTCGGCCTGGATTCGGGAACGGACAGTTCCTATACTCCCGCCGCTTTTCTTCCGCTCTCACCTCGCCCGTCGCATATCGTGAAAACCGCGCACACTCTTCAAATGCTCCTTGTCGTTGGCATGATATGCCTGGTGCCGAGTGGATGTGTCCGCCGGCGGATGACGCTGCGGACGAATCCGCCCGGAGCGGTCGCGTTTGTCGACGATCAACGGATTGGCGTGACTCCCGTTTCGACGCGTTTCACCTATTACGGGACACGGAAGATCCAGCTGTTCAAGGATGGGTTTGAACCACTGACGGTGAAACAACGCTTCTCGGTCCCGTGGTACGAGTATCCACCCCTCGATTTTATCGCCGAGAACTTGTGGCCTCGAGAAATCCGCGACGAGAGAGTCGTCGACTTCGAGATGGTGCCGCAACAAATCGTCCCGAATGAGGAACTGCTTGGACGCGCGGAGGCGTTGCGAGGCAACACACAAGCCGGACATGTCACGCCACTCTGGACACCTCCGGGACAACCGCTTCCCGCCACGCAATTGCAACGTCCAGTGAATCAGTTGCCGCCGCCGAACGGTACCCGATAGTTACCGTCGCGGGTTTAACGGCATTCCTTCCGGGCCCCACTTGGTCCCGACGCCGGGAGGCTTGTTCTGCAACACTCGCTTAATCAGTCCGCCCGGGTCCGTCGCAAATTTGTCTGTGCCAATTCGCACGTCACGAAGTATGGGCTCGATCTGACGGGCCGCACTGCTGAGGATCCCAATGGTCTCCCGCATGTCGTCATACATCTCGCGGTCGTTTATCAACTTTCCGAGAGTTCCATGTGGGTTATTAAGCGACTCAACGAAAATAGAGCCCTGCGACATCAATTCTTCCAAGTTTTGAGCAGTTCGCGCTAGATCGTTCACCATCTGAGGACCTTTTTCCTCGAGAGATTTTGTGAACACTGCAAGGTTGTCAAGATTCTGCTCTGCCTTCCGACTAACTCCTTCAATGCTCTCCATCGTTCTGCCGGCCTGCGCCATCGTCTCGTTGAAATTATTGATTGTCTCTGGCAATTCGGTCAGAGACTGCTTCAGTCCCTGCTTGACTGCTGGATCGCCAAACACGTCATTTACGTTAGTCATTGTTCCGTTGATCGTATCCAGGGCCATCTCCGACTTGTCCATCATCTGTGCAAGTCGCTGATCGTTGGTACCGAACGTCTTGTTTAGTCCACGCGCCAGAATCGTCATCTCGTCCGCCATTCCTTTTGCCGAGACGATTACTGCCTGCATGTCACCTTCGAGATTCGCGATTACTTGCAACGGGTCGCTCGCCACGATTCCGTCATTCAGCCAATCTCCGTGGTTAACGAATTCCGTTGATTTCGGCTTATCGCTTGATGGCACAAACTCGAGAACCGCGTCGCCACTCACCAACGAGGCGGACTTAATTCGGCAAATCTCGCTTCGCAGCAGCTTCCGATTAGCGTCGATCCCCACACTCAATTTGACGTAATCGTCATACAACTCGACGTTGCTAACGCGGCCGATAAGAACGCCGTTCTTGCGCACGGGCGTATCGACTGTCACGTTGGGAGCACTGGGAAACCTCAAAAACACTGTGTAACGGCGCTGAAACACACCTTTGCCGCCACCAAAGATCCCGATCAATCCAAAGGCCAGCGTGGCCGCGGCCAACACGACAACTCCGACTCGGAATGCAATCAATTTTTCATTCATCGTGATTACAAATCCCGATCGCTGAAAGTTTGTTGCATTTCCGTCAGTCGCTCGCCCGCCTCGCCGTGAACGAACTGCAAGACGCGTTCGTCTCCACACGTCTCTAACTCGTCCGGCGTTCCGTCAAAGATCAGCTGCGGCTCATCGGGCTCCAAGCGACTTACGGGATAAATCATAACAATGCGGTCGGCGACTTTGTGAGCGGTGCGCATGTCGTGAGTAACAATGATGCTGGTCACTTCGTGCTGAATGCGAGTTCTTAACATCAACTCGTTAATCACATCGCTCATGATAGGGTCAAGACCAGTCGTTGGCTCGTCGTACAACATCAGCTCTGGGCTCATGATGAGCGCACGCGCTAATCCAACTCTTTTCCTCATCCCACCTGAAAGCTCGGCTGGCTTCTTCGAGACGACCGATTCCGGTAGCCCCACTTCGGCCAGGCGGGCAAACACGAGTTCACGTATCCGTGATTGAGACTCGGAAGCATGTTGGCGCAGGGGAAAAGCGACATTCTGGCCGATCGTCAAGCTGTCGAATAACGCCGCATTTTGGAAGACATAACCGAAACGAACGCGTTGACGAGTCAACTCACGGTCGCTTAGTTCAGCGAGGTTATGTCCATCGAACCGGACAAGGCCGCTTGTTGGTCGCACGAGACCGATGATTGTCTTCAATAAGACCGTCTTCCCGCAACCACTTTCGCCGATGATCGCCAGCGTTTGCCCCAGCGGCACCTCCAGCGTGACACCGCGCAGCACACTCTGCAAGCCGAACGTCACGTGCATATTTTGCACGGCGACGAGAGGCGTTTGCTCGCGTGTTGTCGGGGATGAATCTTTCATGGCTCGCTCTTCGGACTCCTAAATCAGACTGACGCCTTCTGGCCATAGCGTCTCGTAAACCGAGTTGATCATGACGGTAAGAAACAGGTCGATCATCAGGATCATTACAAACGAATACACGAATGCGGCCGTCGCGGCGCGTCCCACTCCTTCCGCACCTGGCAAGCAATGGAATCCGCGATAGCAGCTGATCACCGCAATCGCCGCGCCGAAGAAGAAGCTCTTGAAGATCCCGCTTAACAAATCAAAGACGCCGACAAACTGCTCGGAGTTGTGCCAGTAATGGTGTTTGTCGATTCCGAGGATTTCCACGGCAAAGAAGTATCCGCCAACAACTCCCATGAAGTCCGCCATGATGGTCAGTGTTGGAATCAAAAACAGACAAGCCAGAAAACGCGGAACCACCAGATAGTGAATCGGGTTCGCTCCCATACTGCTCAAGGCATCAATCTGCTCAGTCACGCGCATCGTCCCCAGTTCCGCCGCCATCGAACTGCCGACTCGACCCGCGAGCATCGTGGCTGCAAGTACGGGGCCAAGTTCCCGAACAAGCGACATGTTGATGACTGCGCCGAGCTGTGTTTGTAGCCCCAGCGCGCGGAACTGTTGATAGCTTTGCACCGCGAGGACCATCCCGATAAACGTACCCGTCAAGGCAACAACGGGAAGGCTCATGACCCCGACCTGGTAGAAATTAGGCAGCAACGTCTCGCGTCTGGGTAGCCTAGTAAACAGCCACGAGATCGTGCGCATGCAGAAGATCCCAAGATCGCCGACGGCTACTATGCCATTGATGACGACGGTACCCCAATCAGTGAGCAGATCATGCGCGATCGCAGCCATACCGCGACGCGGCGAGCGGTCTATCGAATTGGCTGCTCCGGTCGACAACTGATAACTCCAATATGCAAGGCGCAAACAAGTTGAGAATGCTGGCGGTGCTAGCAGGCGCAATGGTCCGCTCGCGCTAGATACGCCGCATCGCTTCTAACTTCGTCGAGTTAACCCAGCCACTTGAGTTAAACTTTGCGGCCTGCACGGACTTTGCGGGCGATACCGCCAAAGTGCACAACTCACATCCACTCCTTACGATCACGTAGGGTGAGCCACGGGGGATCAGCCCTCTCGCAGAACCGTACATCTCCTGGAAATCGCCCTGACAGCCCAAGTGCAGCAAGCTGAGGTGAAGGCGACCCGGTCGTCTCCAGAGCGCAAGCTGCTTGGCGCGTAAACGCCATCGAAGCCATGTCATCAAGTCACGAAAGCGTCCTTACCAGTTGGCCATTTTGAAAAAGTTCGCGAAGCCTCCCCGCATCGGGTTCAGATCCGTAATGACCTTCTCCAGGTTTGGTCTCTCGTCGCACGGTTTGTCGGACGATGCCAGGCTTCCCTAGTTACTGCGTTGGCTCCCTGTTGATAATCGCACCCTCAACCACGACCCGCCGTGGGCCACGTATCGGGCGTCGCGCCCTATTTGCACGCTTGCCCCGACAGGCTGCTGAGTCCGTTCGCATCCAGCCAGTCTTAGAGCGTGTTTTGACATTGGTTGAGTACATCGTGTTTGTAGCGGAATTCGTGAGAATTCAGTGCATTTCCGTACCGCTTCGGAAATCTCACGAATTCCGCTACGAGTTTCAAAACGCATTCTTAGCCGAACTGTCCGAATTCACGAACTCCGCAGGTCAATTCCGCACCCTTGTCGCCAGGGCGCTGTGTGGACTCGCACATCAGGGGCGCTCCGGTCGGCGAATCGAGACTGCGGAACACGGTTTGCTGAAATACGCGGGAAGAAAGTCGTGGTGAATGTCATACCGTATGGAATACACGTCGCCATGAAACAGAAACTTCGTATCGCTGTTGCCGATGATGACGAACAAATGCGTTCGTATTACCGACAGATTCTGACCGACATCGGCCACGAAGTAATCGCCGCAGCAGAGAACGGCCAGGAATTGGTCGATGGGTGTCGTGAGAATCGACCGGATTTGGTGATTACAGACATACAGATGCCCGACGTGGACGGTATCTCGGCTGTAATAGAAATCTGCCGAGAAGAACCGCTCCCAGTGATTCTGGTTTCGGCCTATCACGATGAGAACTTGCTACAGCGTGCGGCACTCGAATGCATCCTGGCATATTTGATCAAGCCGATAAAGCGCCACAATCTCGAAACAGCAATCACGCTGGCGATGCAGCGATTTCGCCAGTTCCAATCTCTGCATCAGGAAGCCAACGATCTCCGCCAAGCTCTGGAAGACCGCAAGGTCATCGAAAAAGCGAAAGGGATTATGATGAAGCGGGCGATGTTGGACGAACCGACTGCTTTTCGACGTCTTCAGAAGCTTGCTAGCGATAAGAACCTAAAGCTCGTAGCGCTGGCTTTGCAAATCGTTACAGCGGACGAAGCGTTTAAGTAAAGCCACATCTGACGTGTTTCCACCAAGCCTTCCTGCAAACACAATACTGGTGATGTCATCATTGGTCCGTGCTTTGCACTCCACTCAGTCCGACTCAGAACCGTGTAGTAGTGCGAGGACAGCGATAGCCCACACTCCAATTCGAATCTAAACCAACACCGACGTGAAAAAGGAGCTTGTCATGCGTAAGTGTATTGCCATTGGAATCGTCGCCGTCGCCTTTCTAGCATCCGCAGTAGTGGCCGAAGACCCGGAAAATAAGAAGGAGCCGAGCTTCTGGATGAAGCAAAAGCTGAAGTATTCGCAAGAGATACTGAACGGATTGGCTCAGGAGGATTACGAGCTGATCACGAAGAATGCGATGACTATGAAAGGCCTGAACAAGATCGAGGCTTTTGTCCGGCAAAAGCCCGAGGGCTACCGCACTCAATTGAAGACATTTCAGTTCTCCGTCAATGAGCTTGTCCGCAGTGCGGAAAACGAGAACCTTGATGGCGCCGTGCTGGCATTCACGCAGATGACGATCAGTTGCGTGAACTGTCACAAGCAACTACGGACTGAATAGCATTAGATTCTCGATAACACGCAGGCGCAGGCTGTGTGAATTCGATCAGCCTGAAAGTATTATCAGAGCAACGAGTTGTTCAACGCAGCGATTCACGAGAGTTTGCGTTCCTGCGCAAGACCGCCAAACTCTACGCAATTTGATATTTCGCGTGCATTTTCAGTCAGTGACATCGTTGCGAGGTGAATTTGACGAGATGGCCAACCGAATGTCCGGGAAACGAAGACGGTACGGCGGAACGCGAATCTACGTCGGCGTAGACTCCGGTTGCGCCTCATATGCCTTGACCATCTCGCGGATGGTGCAATCGATGGCCGTGTCCCATTGAGAATTCAGATTGTCGCTCCAGTCCTTACCGTGAAACTGGCTCAATGATTCCAACAGCGAGTCGCGAAAGTAGTCGTACATCTCCAACGGTACGTCCCACTCGTTGTGTCTTGCGCCTAATTCCCGAAGGTAAGTCGACATCGCGGGTCGCTGGGCTGTCCGATAATTCTCGATGACGAGCAATGTCATCGTGAGAACCGCAGCCTGTCGGTGCAAGTTGACGCCATCGAAGTACTTTTCGACTTGGGGATACCGCTTAAAAAAGGTGCTGTAAAATGATCGCCCAAATCGCAAGTCGGAATCGAGGATGTCGCTGATACTGTCATTAAGGTCCATGCCTCACTCCGATAGTAAGAAGCGGTTGCAAATAGAATCCATTGAAAACTTCTTCATCCCTAGTCGCGAAGAACTAGTACGGGGCAATGAGCAAGTCGAATCACACGTTCCGCGACAGAGCCAATCAACAGACGCTTGAGTCCCGTGCGGCCATGTGACGTAAGCACGATCAACTCCGCTTTTTCTCGTTCCGCGATAGCAACGACTTCGCGGCCTGGATCTCCAATCACCACCTCCGTTGAAACGTCATCATGCGAGCCATCGTTAAGCCGTTCGCGAAGAGCCTTCATCGTGTGGCGAATTCGGCTCTCGTGATCGATCGTCTGCCAGATCTCACCAGGCTCCATCGGTGACAGTTCCTGAAGTACGTTGACGACCAGGACATTGCCCGGATCATCGACGAAATCCATCGCGGCCTTAACAGCCGTAAAAGACTCGTCGGAAAAGTCGACCGGTACGACTACTTTCTGCTTCTGTAACCAAGACATTTGTCATCTCCTTTCTTGGGTCTTCGAACCAAACGCGCTAGCGCCGGGTGTCGGTGCGATTCCGAATCCCCGCAGCTAGTGCCTTGGGTTCAGGGCGTAACACCAACCTGAACGCTTCTGACATACTTGTGACACTCGACGCATTTCAGGGTCACACCAACGTAAGCGAGCGTTGCTCCGTCCAAGTTCTTATCCTTGGCCGCATCCGTCAGTTTCGTAGTATTGCGGCGAAAGTCCTCGCTCAACCGACGGTACTCGGCGGTTTGAATTACGTTCCAGTCGGTCTCGAGACTGAGCAGCGAGAGTGTACTCGCATGCTTGGCAAGTCGGGCGAAGTCCTCAGTTGCCAGACCTTCTAGCAATGCCTGGGAGTGCTCAAGCTTGGCGTGCATGATCGCCTTCGTCTTGTCCGGCCCCGCATCTTGCGCGAAAGTGATGGCGACCAATCCGAAAGCGAAGGCAACAGCAGTTATCACGGCTGGTCTCATCGTTCACTCTCCAAGTGCTGATGGTGAATCGTTAGGTTCAAACTGGCCAGTCCCAAACGCTGTGTGCAAAATTCTATTCTCGGCAGCTTCGTGAGCGTGTACGACCTTTGCGAATTGCCGGAAAGACTCGCGATAGTCCACCGTGCGGCAATCGTCGGCGCGTTTGAGCAAGCGGTCGAGTAAGTGCAGAATTCGCGGATGTTGCTTCCCGATCTCGCTCACTTCCCCGGAAAGCCGCGGGTCGCAACAGACGGCCTCTTCCAAGCATCCACCTTGTTCTTCTTGCTCGAAATGTCCGACGAGCGTTTCGCGAAGCCTTGTCAGACCCGCGCGGATTCCGTTGCCCTCACTTGGCGAATCTGAATCCTGCAACTCACGTTCGACGACGACAAGGGATTCGTGAATCCGCTTGTGTTCCCGACGCAGATGCCCAACGTACGCTTGGCATTCCAAATAGTCACGCATGATCCCGCTCCCTTCCTCCTCGCGGTCGTACTGACCCACGCGCTAGCGTCGGGTTTCAGTGTGCGACGCAACCACACCTATCACCCTTGGCTCAGTCACTAGACAGTAGCGGCCTTCTTCGCCGGTTGCTTGTAAGTTAGGACCGGGCACTCCGCTCGCCGTACGATGGCTTCTGCGACACTTCCCATCAGCATGCGAGACAAGCCGCTCCTACCGTGTGTTCCCATCACAATCATGTCGACGGCTTCGTCTTTTGCCAGACGTACGATGGCGTGAGCTGGATCACCTGTGATCAAGCGATGCTCATAGGGCACGGCTGGATCGGTCGGTTCGAGCTGATGGAGCATTTTCCGAAGTTCGTCCGTCGCCGGCTCCGGCATCCCGTAATACAACTCGCCGCCACCGTAGGCTGTCGGCGGTTCCTCGGCATGCACAATCAACAGTGTCGCTCCCGTATCACGAGCCAGCACGGTCGCCAGCTGCATCGCAGCATCGCCCGTGTGCGAGAAATCTGTGGGGAATAGGATCTTTGTCGCTTTCATCGTCATATCCTCCAAAAAGAAGCATCTGTTCAGCCTAGAAGTTTAGTTACGCAACTGCCGCGCCAATCGTCATTCACTTCCACATTCGTTGCGGGCGGCTAATGTTCACGCTGATGAATGTGCGGACTCGCACGCACGCGCAGCTTCGCACGCACTTCCTTCATCCCGACCTTTGGCGAGCGGGGAATGTTAGACCGTTGATGGATTCGAATGTCGCGTCGATAGAGGGCTAACGATCCCCGTTTGTCTGGTCCGCGGCACACACTTTGCCTTTCGATGTCAAAGGAGACGCACATGCTCGCAGCAATCATCCAGTTTTCCATTGCGGCCGCGGTTATCGTTGGTGCTGGCATCATGCTCACCAGTTGTGCGGATGCGTTTGCGGAGCGAACTGGTTTGGGAAGACTACTCGTCGGCAGCGTCTTTCTCGCGGCGGCGACATCGTTACCAGAGTTGACAGTCAATGTGAACGCAATTTGGCTGAAACTGCCCGACCTCGCCATCGGCAATATAGTAGGCAGCAGCCTGTTCAATCTATTGATCCTCGCGGCGGTTGATCTTGCTCATCGTTCGCGAGGAGGATTGCTGTCGCGCGCGGCGGCCGCACATTCGCTATCAGGAGCCGTCACAATCGCACTAACGTCGATAGTCGGCATCGGCATTCTCTTCGAGCCGCAGCTCGATGGCCTCAGCTTTCTGGGCCTTGGCCCTGCCGCGATCGGCGTTTTCGTAGGATACGCATTCGGCATCCGACTGATATTCTTTGACCAACATGCATCGCTTGCCGACGAGCCCAAGAGAAATGACGCCTCGGCACGGACGGGCCTCGCGTTACGGAGTGCCGTCGTAGGCTACATCGTCGCGGGAATTGCCATCTACCTTGCGGCACCTTTTCTAGCCGGCGCCGCGGGCCAACTTGCCGAACACACGAGACTCGGCGGCACCTTCATTGGAACGACGCTCGTGGCGCTTGCCACTTCGCTTCCGGAATTTGTTGCCACACTTGCAGCCGTGCGGATAAGAGCTTTCGATCTGGCAATTGGCAACATATTCGGGAGCAACGCCTTCAACATGTTGCTACTGCTACCTCTCGATCTCGCCTTCCCGGGTGCGTTGCTTGCAAGTGTATCAGCGACGCACGCGCTGACTTGCTTTGCCGTGATTCTCATCACGACAATGGTCGTCCTCGGCCAACTCTATCGAGTTGAGCGGCGAATTTTTCTCATCGAACCCGACGCCGCGCTCGTCATTACTCTAGTGTTTGGTGCGTTGTGGATGGTCTATTTGGCGCGCTGACAAGTGGGCAAGCCGAAATCACGTTCCGAGGGATTATTCCAAAGTGATAGTAAGACGGAACTCATTGCATCCTAAGATACCGATTTTACTTACGCCCCGTTTCTCAACAATCGCGCGGCATTAATTGGGTCGCCAATTCGTCGATAGCGGTCACCATGGCCGCGACGATGTCCATCGTGCTGATGACACCAACGGGCCGATCGTTTTCGAGTACCGGCAGGTGATGAATGTGTGCGGCGCACATGGCTCGGGCGGCTTGCAACAACGACTCGTCTGCCGAGACCGATTGAACGGCAGTGCTCATATAGGAACTCACCATGTCGGTCGCGGATTCGATCGTGAAGCCATCATCAGGGCCCTGTCTGGTCAGTTGGTGCCGCCTCATTTCGCTGCATTGCGGACAGTCGCGTTTGACGTAGTCCGTCGCGCTGAGCATCCCGACACAGCGACCTTGGTCATCGGTCACGGGGGCTGAAGAGACATCACTGGCGGCGAAAGCCTGCGCCGCCTCACCCATCGCTTGGTTCGCGGACACTTCGATCACCTTGCGTGACATCACATCACGGACCTTTAGCATTTTCAGGCGTTCGATCATTGTTCACCTCCATACGAGGGTATTCTTGGACTCGTCACAAACGAGCAATTCTCAGGCCGGTAGCCGGTCGTGAACTATATGCCCCCGACAGGTAAACTAATGTGCGTTATCGCTCGCTACTGTGCGGGTAGGCGCGCGGTTCGGATCGCGTTCCCGCGTATTGGACTCGGCTTAATGTTCGGAACACTGCGGCATGAATTTTGCCTAGATAGGAACGTCAGCTACAAAGTCGCGGAGCCAGCCTATGTCGGATGCAACACAAATCGATCTCCTCGTCGTTGACGATGACGGCGAATTCCGTGATACGCTCGTTCGCCGTTTCTCTCGCGGTGGTTTCGCCGTCTCGGATGCAGCTGGAGGAGATGAAGCTCTAGACATGACCGTCCGACGCGATTTCGATGTTGCGGTCGTCGACATGATGATGCCGGGGCTGTCGGGATTGGAGTTGCTGGAAAAGTTCAAGGAGAGCAATGTCGAATGCGAGATCATCTTCCTGACAGGAAAGGGGACGATCGAGACCGCCGTGCAAGCGATGAAGCTGGGCGCGTTCGACTATCTTCAAAAGCCTTTCCCGTTGCAAGAACTCGAGACGGTCATTCGCCGTGCGTATGAACGACGACAACTGCGCAAGGAGAATCGACAACTCAAGACTCTGCTTCAACGGACCCAACCCCAGTCGGAGATGGTCGGTCAGTCGCCTGCGATGCAGGAGGTATTCCGATTGATCGAGCGCGCCGGGCCGAGTGACAAAGCAATCCTGATTCAAGGCGAGAGCGGCACTGGCAAGGAACTCGTCGCCCGGGCCCTTCACCAACACAGCAATCGCGTCGACCAGCCACTGGTTGTGATCAACTGTGCCGCGTTACCGGAGACTCTGCTCGAAAGCGAGTTGTTCGGCCACGAGAAAGGAGCGTTTACAGGAGCGGTCGGAGCAAAGCAGGGTTTGTTCGAAGTTGCAGACAACGGTACTCTATTTATCGACGAGATCGGCGAAATGCCGGGCTCGCTGCAAGCGAAGTTGCTGCGAGTGTTGGAAGATGGTTCGATGCGCCGCGTCGGCTCGATCAAGGAGCGCAAAGTCAATGTGCGAATCTTGTGCGCGACAAACCGCAATCTCGCCGAGGAAGTTGAGGCCGGTCGCTTCCGTGAAGACCTCTACTACCGCATCAATGTAATGTCGCTCGAACTCCCGACCATGAAAGCTCGCGAGGGCGACATCTCTTTGCTGGTTGCCCACTTCCTTGGTCCAGCGTGGGAGATTGAAGAAGCGGCGATGCAAGCGCTGGAACGCTATCACTGGCCAGGCAACATCCGCCAACTCCTGAACTGCATCGAACGCGGCAAGATCATGGCAGAAGAGCACACGATCCGATTGCGCGATCTGCCACGGGAAGTGTGCGACACATCACCGGACATTCAGCACGACAGCAACTACGACACGGACGACTTGGCATCAATCGAACGGGCCAAAGTCGTCGACGTCCTCCGCCGCGAAGAAGGCAATAAGACTCGCGCTGCACGCAGCCTGGGGATCGACCGTCGAAAGATCTATCGCTTAGTGGAAAAGTACGAAATCGAGGAAGAAGAAGTTCGGAATGGTTCCTGAAATCGCTCGCGTTAGAACTTATTCTTAGACGAACGTTCCCTCGAGTAACGCGCCGACGGCGTAGGCAACTGCTGCCGCAATGCCTCCAATAACGAGTGTCTCCGCTCCCGCGAGCCATGCGTTCCGCTCGGTAAGCCGCCCACGGACGACACCGATGGCAAAGAAAGTCGTCGCCGTCAGAATGGACGCGAGCAAAAAGGATTGTCTGGCGTTTGAACCGAGATAAAAGAAGAGCGGTGCAAGTGGAACCATTCCCGCTACGACGAACGACGTCATCGTTGCCGTCGCCGAGTAGATGGGGCGAGGAGTCTCCAGTGGCAATCCCCACTCTTCCGTCAGCATCGTATCGACCCATTGCTTGCGGTCGCGAGTGATGACGGTCACAACTTTTTCAAGCATCGCGCCGTCGAAGCCTTTTCCGGCAAATATCTGTCTAATCTCTTCACGCTCACCGTCAGGAATCTCGTCGATGTGACGCTCTTCCATCTTGCGAAAACGATCGATGGTTTGCTCGTCGGCTCGAGCTTTTAAGTAATTCCCTGCCGCCATACTCAAGCCGTCAGCCAACACATTGGCCAACCCCAGCACGAGGGCGACGCCACTTGACAGGCCAGCTCCGGCCGCGCCTGCTACGATCGCGAACGTCGTGACCGCTCCGTCAACGGCTCCAAGTACGAAATCTCCTAGATAGCTGTGCTGGGTAGCCCCGGCAATCCGTTCGGCGATCGCCTCGTGCGTGTGCATCGCCCTTAGTTCATTGGGGTTAGAACCCGGAACAGCCATGCAATCTCCTTCGATTAAGTCAGCGCAGGATTGTTGTCGCGAAGCACCAATACCGGACAGTGAGCAAGTCGGATGACTCGTTCGGCGACGGAACCAAGTAATACTCGCTGGAGCCCCGTACGTCCATGAGATGGCATGACGATCATGCCAGCGTGACGAACTTCCGCCGCATCAGCGATTCGCTGGCCGGGGTCACCAAACGAAACCTTCACCTTGAGCAGGCCGTACTCAGAAGAATCGAAACGACGTCGCAACGCTTCTTCCGCATGATTGCGTCGTTTCGCATGGTCTATCTCTTGAAAAAGAAGATCGTGTTCGTAATGTTCAAAGCTTGGTAGGACATGAACGACCGTCACTCTCGAATCGTCACCCGAGATGTCAATTGCAACATCCACCGCCGCAAACGATTCGTCGGAGAAGTCGACAGGAACGATAACCGTTCCACTCAGCAATTCAGTAGACATAATGTGGTCCTTTCAGATCCCCTCTAATTACCACCTTTAGCAATTCACATGCCGCGATCACGACGACGCCAGCACCAAGGCGGCTGTGGCGCGCCACGAGATACACAATCGCGCGACCTCGCACACACGGTCCGCGATACCGCGCGCAAACTAGCTGTTCGATTGCGCACTTGGATATCGAAACCATCTGCGGCACATTGTTTGCGGGACGACAATACCTGTTCGGTCACCGTTACAGGAGTTGCTCAATGAACCAGCCCCAAACAAATCATGAGCTGTTTGAAGATATCCGCCGTGAACACGAGGAGTTGCGAGAGTTGTTAGGCGAGATCCATCGCACGTTGGCGAATCGCCTGGCAGCGGTGGCGAGCGTTTCAGCAATGTTGGTCTCGTTGGGTGATCATATAAAGACGCATTTTGAGGAGGAAGAAACAACGGGACTCTTCGACAACATCGTTGATCGAGCGCCACGGCTTTCCGAACGCATCGATGCCTTGCGAACGGAACATCAGCAGCTTCTTGCCGTTGTGCGCCAACTCAACGAAGTCGCCAGAAATGGCGATGGCTCGGTCGACTGGTGGCAACGCCTGAATACAGACTTCCACAAATTCAGCGCGGAACTCATGCATCACGAAACGGCAGAGAACGACATTTTGCTCGAAGCCTACACGGATGACATCGGAGCGAGTGACTGACAGCGCCGAGGTCCGCCTCCCAAAACAATGACGACGCAAGTGTTCGCACGATTCAGCTATGTCGTGGGTGATGTCGCGCGCTCAAATAACTTCATCACGATCTTCGCTCCCTCGATCACCGTGACGGGAGCCAATGCAAGCGCAACGATGAGAAGCCAGGTTTTCCCAAGACTCGTCGCGACTTCAAAAATCGGTCGCGCGAACGGCAGCGTGACGACGCTCAATTGCAACAGCCCAGATATCGCGATGGCTCCGATCAGATGTGGGTTTGTAAAGAGGCCCAACTCGGGCATCGTGTAGTGGAAGCTGCGACAGCTCACCGAGTAAAACAGCTGGGCAAATGCAGTGATGCAGAATGCCGTCGTGCGCGCCGCCGGCAGATTCGCATCGGATCCCTGAAACACGTACCAGAAGCCAGATGCGGCAGCCGCGGCGATCAGTGTGCCGTGCGTCAGCATCAATATGCCGCGAGACCAGGTGATCACTGGCTCGTGTGGAGGCCGAGGCTGACGCTGCATGACATCGCGCTCCGGCGGCTCCATCGCCAATGCCAGGGCCGGCAAGCCGTCGGTCACCAGATTGATCCATAGCAACTGAATTGCCATCAGCGGCGCGGGCCAACCGATCAAGGCGGCGAACAACATCAACAACACTTCGCCCGTGTTGCACGACAGCAGGAAATGAATGAACTTCTGGATGTTGTCGAAGATGCCGCGTCCTTCTTCAACGGCGTTCACGATCGACGTAAAATTGTCGTCGGTGAGGACCATGTCCGACGCTTCCTTCGTCACATCTGTGCCGGTCACTCCCATCGCGATGCCGATGTCCGCCGCTTTCACCGCCGGAGCATCGTTCACTCCATCACCCGTCATCGCAACGATCTGATTGCGTTGCTTCCAAGCTTGAACAACTCGCATCTTGTGCTCGGCGGAGACGCGAGCATAGACCGAGATCGAAGTCACTTTGCTCGACAACTCCTCGTCCGACAGTGCATCAAGCTGCCGCCCAGACACCGCAAGGTCTGCGTCTCCAGCGATGTGCAGTTCGCGGGCGATGGCCAAGGCAGTATCGGGATGATCGCCCGTGATCATTACCGGCTGAATTCCCGCACCTTTGCAACGCTGAACGGCCACTTTCACCTCGTCGCGAGGCGGATCGATCATGCCGACGAGCCCCACGAATGTGAGTTGATCTTCATCAAACTCACCGCTGCCATCGCTGGACAATTGCCGAAAGGAGAGTGCAAGAACTCGTAAGGCCCGCGACGCCATTGCCCTGTTTGCATTCGCGATTTCTTCACGGCGAATCTTATCGAGCGGAATTACGTCGCCATTGCACAGTTCGCTAGTCGACTTCGCGAGTATGACTTCTGGTGCCCCTTTCGTGTACATCCATCGCTGTCCGTCTTGCTCGATAACAACCGACATCGCCTTGCGCTCAGAATCGAACGGAAGTTCGTAAAGGACATTTCCGGTATCAAGGGGAACTCCGGCTTTCCGAGCCATCACCAGCAACGCGCCTTCGGTCGGATCGCCGATGATCTTCCATTCACCACGTTTGTCCCCATCCGGCACGAGACGGGCGTTGTTACACCGACCGCCAATCTTGAGCGTTTGGATGAGGTCGTGAGGCAGCTCGTTTAACGGCAAGCCGCAGGCGGCTGCTTTTGAGTCGGCGGCGGACACCATCGCCCGCGGCTTGCCGTCGAACGACGTCTCGACGAAGCCTCCGGTAGGTTGATACCCCGTGCCTGTCACCACGTAGTACGCGTCCGCGAGCGCGATCTCGCGCACGGTCATCTCGTTACGAGTGAGCGTCCCCGTCTTATCGGAACAGATGACCGTAACGGATCCTAGTGTTTCGACACTCGGCAGCTTTCGCACGAGTGCGTTACGTTTGACCATTCGCTGCAGGCCAAGTGCCAACGCAATCGTGACGACTGCTGGAAGTCCTTCAGGCACTGCGGCCACCGCGAGGCTTACCGACAACATGAACACTTCGTCCAACTCGCCACCGCGCATCATCCGCAGGGTAAAGATCAGTGCCACGAGCACCAGACAAAGAACGATGAGAATACGACCGAGTTCCTCAAGTCGCCGCTGCAAAGGAGTTGGTTCGGGTTCGTAGCGATTGAGCAGGCCGGCGATGCGTCCAAGCTCGGTTTGCATTCCCGTTGCCACGACGACGGCGTCCGCCTTTCCAGCAGCCACAACCGTGCCCATGTAACCCATGTTGGCACGATCGGCGAGCGACGTGTCGACGGAGCAGACTTCGTTTGCGCTCTTCTCAACCGGGACAGATTCACCCGTCAGCGAGGCTTCTTGAATCGTCAGCCCAAACGCTTCAACCAGTCGAACATCGGCCGGAATGTTGTCTCCCGATTCCAGTTCGATCACGTCGCCCAGCACCAACTCTCGCGCCGGCAAAGCCTGCCAATTTCCACCCCGTAGCACACGTGCCATGGGAGCGGAAAGGTTACGCAGGGCCGACAACGCCTGTTCCGCGCGAGCTTCTTGAAGGAAACCGAGAATCCCATTAAGCAGAACGATCGCGAGAATGGCCAGCGAATCCGCCCACTCGCCAAGCGCCCCAGAGATGATCGCCGCGACGATCAAAATCCAAATCACCAGCTCGCGAAACTGAGCAAGAAACTTCTTCCACGCTGGCACTGGTGGCTGCTCAGCCAGCTCATTCGACCCACCGTCCTCCAAACGTGAGACCGCCTGACTGTCGGCGAGACCCCGTGCGGTGTCAGTGTCCAACTCCGTGATCAACTGACCGATCGGCAATGCGTGGGCCACTGAATGCTGTTTTGTTTTGATGTCTGAAGCGGCCATTTGGATCGCTCTTTTTTACAGAGCCGCCAACAGGAGATAGTGCGCGTGCTTACAGCACAGTGCAAAGGCAATACCGTTCACCGATTAGCCGGCACGACAACTCTCGCAACAAAGCGATCGCTACAAAAGGTTTTCCCGCGGCGACCCCGAAGAGAAAGGAGACAGTAGCTTGTGCGTTCCAAACCACGTTCACAACTCAAACGATGCACATCCGTCAAACACAGGCTCGCCGCACGACCAGCGCTCTGCGGCATCCGGCGTGCGGAGAACAAGCGACAGGGCGTTGTTCAATTCATACACTCCATCATCCGCGCCTTGCGCTGCCAGTTCCGCGGTCAAGCCTTCGGTAATTCCTTGCCGAATAGCCAACATGGTTGCTGCCGTTGTCGGCTGTATTTCGTGGTCACCGCATTCAGAGCACATCGTGCGACAGTGCAACGGCCTCAAGGCATAGACCGCACACGTACCGTCGTTCATTAGCAAAGGGCAAGCCAACCCGGTATCGACGTGCGGGTCGGTCAAATCGGGCACCTGTATCAAGTTATCAGCGGCTTTCTTTCGTATCAGCCTCGTTTGTCGTTCGGGAAGCGACTTGATTTCCTCGGCGATCGCCAACGCCTCCGGTGCGGTGACTCCAACTGCTTCGTAACGATGTTCACGACAGAGCGTCGCTTGATGGCGGAGATGCGTGTCGCTGTCGCTCCGATACATCGCCAGTGAGGAACCAGCATAGAGTTCTTCCACCAGCGCTCGTGGCGACGCGTGCTGGTCCAGGTTCTTCCGCGCAACTGCTGCAGCGAGTTCCTTAGCCCAATGCCGCAGTGAGTTGGGCGTGGCGAGCGGTGGACGCCAAGTCGGTTTGGCTTGTTTGCCTTTCGATTGACATTCACGGCCTTCGAACCCAACACCTAGAAACATCAAGCCGACCACGATCAGAGTCGCCGTTACTACAACAAACAGGAAGGGAGCAATTGTCGGGAGCATGGGACGGTACCCCGCTATTCAACTTTATAAGCTGTGACCTCCTTCACCACATCCGCTATTTGGTAGCAGCCGATCCGTCGCTTCAAGACTTGTCGCAAATCACGTACCGCAAAGATAAGCCAAATTGTCACAGCAACCATTCTTCGACGGTTCACAGCGAAAACTCGTTCCCACTAGTGCGCCCTCGCGGCGCTCGGGTGTTGTCGCGACTGACGGCACCGTTAGCGGAGATATTCAGCGGTATGGAAGGAGAGAGTTACAGGCTCGACTAATTCGAATTGAGCGAGCGCGTGCCGAGAAGGATCACGGACAATCCGCGAGTGAAGGTGATCCGGAAATCGCGACAACGAGTGCGTGGATTAGGTTGGTTAGTTACAAGCAAACCAATACTGAGAATACCGCCAAGCACGCGCCAACACTTACGATCGTCAACAAAATGCCGGTGACTGCACGCCACGCGTTCGAGTCTTCTTCTAGCTGCTGTCGACGCCTCTCCTCGCTAAACGAACTCTCCCAGATGGTATGATCGTGTTCAACCGTGCTCATATTCACTCTCCAGTGCTATCTTGGATTTTTTCGATTGACGTTGGACTTCATCTTCACAGTTCAAAGAGTCATCGCCGTTCCGCTGGACTAAAGGTGGCTGTCGCAATGGCGATCCAAGCGAGGTGATTCGCGACAACCGGTCACGGCGGATCCGACGATGACATAGCGGGGATGGCCCCCAGTCACATCGCAATGGCATCCTCCCTTTCTTCCTAGGAGCGATAGGTCACGTCTTATGAAGTTGCAAACGCTGTACCAATCCGAAGTGCTGCGAACACACGTCGACTTATGGCGATTTATTGTGCGTTCCCGCGCGCGAACGCGCGCCGTTTTGGTACGGAGGTGCGCGGTCCCTTCAGGCCGTCGACCGGCGGTAATGTCGATTGATCAGGTCGTTCTGAATCCAAAGCAGTTTGTTAAACGCCTGTGCCGTTCGCATGGCAGTGGGCGCGTCCAGTGGCCACTCGGCGATCGACTGCATCAAAGTGTCTGAAAGAAGGCCCATGAGCGCGTTCATCTGAACGAGCGGAACGTCGATCGATGCGCTGCCGGCTTTCGGAGTGTGCATCTTGCCGACCATGTCCAGGTAGAGCACCATCTTCGCGTCGTAGGAACGCCCGATCAGTTGCATGAAGTAGCGATTCAGATGGTCTTTCCGAAATTGAACTTGAGGATGGGTCGCTGAAAGGGCCGCGATGTCGGTCGGAACGTCACCGTCGTATCCATCTTGGCGCGGGACGAAATGTCGAGCCGTCGCGTCGTAGCTGAGCAGCCTGTGATAGGTCTTCTCGACTAGCTCCGGAATACGAGGACCAAGATGGGGCGCACTGGACTGAATCAAGGACACGTCTCCCGGTCCAAACCCAATGAACTCCACCAGGTAGTCGTAGCGGTACTGCAGGTCGGTTTCGAGTCGTTCTTCGTCGATCTGTTGCATCGAGTTTCAGTCCTTGAGCCACCGGCGCTCGCCACAAGCTCTTCGCATAGAACGCGACGCCAGCGAGTTCGGCTAGAATGATGAAGCGAGGAGCCCGTATCAGGCGCTAAGTTGCACGAGTTCCGCCGGAGGTTCGGCTTCGATGACCTTCAAGTCAAACTTGTCTTGGAGGATCTTGAACACGTTCGGCGATACGAACGCGGGTGGAACTGGACCGATGCGAATCCCTTTCACATCCAACGCGAGCAGACTCAGAAGAACGGCGACCGCCTTCTGCTCGAACCACGATAGAACAATCTCCAGCGGCAGATCATTCACACCGACATCGAACGCTTTCGAAAGCGCAAGCGCCACTTGGACGGCACCGAATGCGTCGTTACACTGGCCCATATCTAGAAATCGAGGCAACCCGGCGACGGTGCCGTAGTCATGATTGCGAATGCGGTACTTGCCGCAGCCCAATGTTAGAATGACGGACTCGGCGGGAGAGGACTCGGCGAGACGCGTGTAGTAGTTACGGCCTGCTTCAGCACCGTCACACCCACCGATCAAGTAGAACCGCTTGATGTCGCCAGCCTTGACGGCTTTGACGATTTTATCGGCGAGTCCCAGAATTACGCTGTGATGAAAGCCAATCGTCGACTCGCGCACTTTGTTTTCCGCAAGTGGCAGACACTGCTTGGCATTCGCAATCACCGTCGAGAAGTCGTTGTCTTTCAGCCGAGTCGCGCCGGGAACGGCAGTGACGCGGTTCGTAAACAGTCGGTCTGCGTAAGTGTCGGACGGGATCAAGACGCAGTTCGTCGTGGCAAGGATCGGCCCCGAGAACATCGGAAACTCCCACTGCTGATTCTGCCAAGGACCGCCGTAGTGTCCAACCAAATGCGAGTGCTTTTTCAGCTGGGGATAGCTGTGAGCGGGTAGCATCTCGCCGTGCGTATAGACGTCAATTCCCAGTCCAGCCGTCTGGTCGAGCAGGTCAGAGAGATCAAGCAGATCGTGCCCAGTCACGAGAATTCCCAGACCTTCTTTCGTGCCTTCGTACACCGTCGTCGGCTCCGGCGTTCCGAATCGCTCGGTGTGCCCTTGATCGAGCATCTCCATCACGCGAATATTCTGTCGACCGCATTCGAGCACCATCTCCAACAGGCTTTCGAGATCGAAGTTGACGTTCGTCACGGTCGCGAACAGAGCTTCCTCGATGAAGCCATTGACGTCTTCGTCGACCTTTCCCAACCGTCGTGCGTGGTGGGCATACGCGGCCATGCCTTTGATGCCGTACAACAGGATCTCTTGCAAAGATTGCACATCTTCATCTTTTCCACACACGCCGATATCGGTACAGCCAGTACCGTTCTGGGTCTGTTCACATTGATTACAAAACATGGATGCTCCTTCAGGGGTGGCGAACAAGACTCGCGTCCCTTTTCTGCATATTGAGGACGAGTCGGTTGAATGGACGGTCCAGCGGACCGCACATATCGTGCCGGTTGTACGAGGCAAGTCGACTTCGTATCAATCGCAAACTCGCCGCTCGGCGTCTTGCCCCTCGCTTAACCGAATCGTCGCAACTCACTGTGCGAGTACGCGCATCGGCCGATCAATTTCGCACACTAGGTCGACTCAGAGTTCGATTGGACTCACGCGAGCCACCCTTATGCATTCGTGCACTCGTAACTTACCGGTTGGTGACCACCACTAAGCGAACTCCTAAGCGAGTGCGAGTGATCCAAACTCACGGCAACTTCGCGACGCTTGGCATTGAATGTGCTTCACGGAGCAGCAACGAAATCGGCCGGGAGATGGCTGAACTACTTCGAGGCAACGTTCAGTACCGTTCGCCGTAAGCTAGTTACCTGTACGGATCAGCAATATGCACTTTCCTGAATGCGGCCATTCGTTGTGTCGCATACGTTTCGTCTCTATCTGTCTCGCCGCAATCATTCTTACAGGATGCTCACGGACGCCGGAGCCGGTGTACGTAACGAGTGAAGCCACGTCCGAGCTTTCTGAGTCGCATCAGCGGCAAATTCGAGAAACGGTGACGAGATTCTTTGGCACGCCGCTCAATCCACGACTAAGGCTTCCCGCTGAAGAGGCCTCGGAGGAGGGGACGCCACACTTCGTCGACATTGTTGATCCCGATCACTTGGTTCACGGCGCCGCCGTCTTCAATCGGCGTTGCGCAGCGTGTCACGGAGTCACGGGCGATGGCAACGGCGAGGCCGCTCCATATCTTGTGCCGAAGCCACGGGACTATCGATCAGGAATCTACAAGTTCACTTCTACTCCATACGGTGCGAAGCCACATCGAAGTGATCTAATTCGCGTCATTCGCAAGGGCGCGAAAGGGACCTCGATGCCGGCGTTCGCTTGGTTGCCGGACGAAGACGTTCAAGCTGTCGTCGATTACGTCAAACTGTTGAGCTATCGTGACGAGTTGGAAGCCAGTGTCGTTCGCATCGCCGAGTTGGATTACGACGCCGACGAAGAAATCGATAACTTCGAATTCACTGATAGCGTGACTCGAATCCACAACAACTGGGAGCAAGCGGCCTACCAAGTCGTGTTGCCCGTGACCGCGCAACCTAAGTACACGGACGAAACAATTCTCGCCGGACGAAAGGCGTTCCTGAGTAAAGGGTGTTCGAAGTGTCACGGCGAGGGCGGTCGTGGGCAAACCGATTGGCTCAGCAGCGAGTTTATCGCTGCCCTCGAGGCGTTACCCGAAGAAAAACGCGAGAAGATCAATTACGACGCGTGGGGCAACGTGGCCCCAGCCGCCGACATCACGGCTCGTATGCTACACGGGGGTCGTCGCCCGATCGACGTCTATCGCCGCATCTTTACTGGTATCAATGGCACCCCAATGCCAGCATTCTCACAAGCATTGGCGCAGGAGCCAGAGGCGCTCTGGCATTTAGTCCACTACGTCAAGAGCATCGTCGAAGGACGCAAAGTCGAAGGGCTCGATCAAGTCGTGGCGGACGAGCCACCGGCGACTGTCAACGAATAATGGTTCGCAACAAATAAGAGTGGCCCTGAAAAAGAGTTCCAGTATGGATTCAGCAAACCGTCAGCAAAAACTGGATGAGTTGGCCGAATTGCAACAGCGCGTCGCTCAGCTACAGCGCGAGGTCGAAAAACCGCCAAAGCATTGGCAAGCGGAAGAATATTACACAGCCTACTATGCCACTGCCGGATTCATGCTTGGCATGTTCGGAGCTACGACGAGCTTACTGTTCAATGTCGTTGGTTCAGCGCTGATCAATCAGAATCCGCTACGACTCATCCAAATCTATCTGACATTTCCGCTGGGAGAACAAGCGTTGGAGTTAGATGGTGGAATGACGCTGGTGATCGGCTGCTGTTTGTACATTGCTACCGGCATGGTACTTGGCGTGCCGTTTCACCTGCTGCTGACGTGGGCCACGTCCGAAAGCAAAGTCTCGTACCGATACTTGGTCGCCACGATTCTCGCCGGTTCGATGTGGCTCGTTCATTTTTACTTGATCTTAGCTTGGCTTCAGCCGGTGCTCTTTGGAGGCAACTGGATCGTCGAGCAGATTCCTTGGTGGATCGGACTGGTCACACATCTGATTTATGGTTGGACCATGGCCTTGGTCTATCCGCTCGGGCTGTACGTACCCTATCGCCGTCAAACGGAGCAAGCATGAGTTCGGAAACTGTTGCTGAGACCCTGCCTCGCCATGCAGACCTCGTCGAAGAACGACTCGTTCGATGGTATTTCTTAGCCGCCATCTCGTACATGCTGATCTCGATGCTCGGCGGGATTCTGATGGCGCTGCAGTTGATCCACTGGAATCCATTGACGAGTTGGGAGATATTCTCGGCTGGTCGGTGGCGAATGGTCCACACAAACGCAATCGCCTACGGATTTCTCGCGAACGCTTTCTTGGGAACGTTGCATTGGGTCGTGCCTCGCTTGACATTACAGAAGGTCGCGAGTGTCAAGCTGTCGTACTTCATCTTCGCCGCTTGGCAGCTGATTGTGCTCGGAACGGCAGCCGGCATCATCATAGGGCCAACGCTTCAAGACCAAGAGTGGATTGCCTCACTCGCGAGAAATTGGCACATGGAGATGTCGCTTGGAGCCCAAGGATTGGAATGGGGCGAGACACCATTCTGGGTCGACCCGATTGCGTTGCTTGGGCTCGCACTCGTTGCAATCAATTTCCTGACACCGATCGCCAAAGCCAAAGGACCAATGTATGTCACACTGTGGTACTACATGGCGGCATTCGTTTGGACTTTCTTAACCTACGCCATGGGCAACTTTTTACCGCAGTACGCCCTCACCGGCACGAGCGCCGGTGCCGTGGGTGGTTTGTTCATTCACGACCTGGTCGGACTGTTCGTAACGCCACTCGGCTGGGGTTTGATGTACTACATCGTGCCAATCATCTTGCAAAAACCGATCTGGAGTCACGGCCTCTCGCTGGTCGGGTTCTGGGGATTAGCGTTCTTCTATCCGCTACAAGGGATTCACCACTTCCTCTATACGCCAATTCCAATGTTCCTTCAGTACGGAGCCATCATCTCGACAATTGCCGTCGAATTCGTTGTTGCTACGGTTGTCATCAATTTCATGGGAACATTGTGGGGCGATGGCCGTAAGGTGGTCACCAACTTGCCAATCCGTTGGTTCTACACTGGGATGATCTTCTACTTCATCACGTGCTTCCAATGTGCGTTGCAGGTGACGTTGACGTTCCAGAAACTGATCCACTTCACCGATTGGGTCGTGGGACACGCTCACCTCGTGATGTTCGGCGTGTTCAGCATGTGGATCTTTGGCACGATGACTTTTCTCTTCCCGCGTCTACTGGGCCGAGAGTGGTACAGCCGGAAGCTCTGCGAAATTCACTTCTGGTGTTCCGCGGTGGGTGTCTTCATCATGTTCCTTGACCTCGGATTGGCCGGCGTCTTTCAGGGCTTCTATTGGTCGTCGCTGCAGCCGTGGGATGTTTCCGTCGATGGTTCGCAACCCTTCTGGATCACGCGACTGTTCGCCGGACTCACGATGTTCGTCGGCTTCCTTTGTTTTCTTTACAACTTGCACATGACATACCGCGGCGAGCAGCGAGCCAGTTCGACTGCCGCCGTGCCAGCGACCGCTTGAGGAGTATTAGAGCCTGATGTTTGAGAGCAAAGCAGGAATCTTGTTCATCGCCGGAATCGGCTTCTTTGCGTTCGCGTTTCTGTCAAACGCGGTGGTGCCGATGGTCATGTACAAGGACTTGCCCGAGCAAACTGCCGAGCAAGTCGTTAATGACAAGCTGATGTATCAGTTCGACGAATTAAGTCGCCGCTACCCTGGTGCGTTTCGCGAACACATCGGCGAGCCAACGGTAGAGAATTGCGCCGACGCGTTGCGACTCGGCAAGCAGGTTTACGTTGGTGAAGGATGCTGGCATTGCCACAGCCAATTCGTTCGTCCTGTCTCCAACGACTCGAAACGATTCGGCCAAGTCTCTGAGACTTGGGAGTACCAAAACGAGCTGCAACGTCCGGTAATGTTCGGCACGCGACGAGTTGGTCCCGACCTGAGCCGCGAAGGAGGTCGTCGCGGTAGCGACTGGCACGCCGTCCACTTCTTCAAGCCAAAGATGGTTTCACCCGACTCGCCGATGCCGGAGTATCCATGGCTGTTCGACGGAGCGCCCGACCAACCGAATGGTAGAGGCTTGGCACTGATCACTTACGTTCAATGGCTCGGTTCGTGGCTTGACACTTATCCGTACTACGAAGAACTCGATGCCGAGAAGATGGAAGAATCGTTTTGAAGGGTTCGATAATTGTCGTTTGACCCAGTCGCATCGAGACGGTTAAGACGAGTGACGATCGTCGCGATACGACTGGGTTAAACGATAACATTTGCTGACAGGTTTAATGAGATGAAGACAGAAAAAGTATCTCGCGTCCAATCCACCACGGTGCTAGTGATGGCGATCGCGATACTCGTGCCTAGCATGATTGGCTTCGTGATGAAGTTCGTCGAGTTCATCCACACGTTTCAGGGTGATGTCGCTGGCATCTTCGCGATCACGCCGATTTCGAACTACTTATTCGCTAGCTTAGGATTCTTCTGCTTGCTGATTTGGGCAACGATGAACGGCATGTTCCACGACATCGAGCGGCCCAAGCATCGGATGCTCGAAATCGATCAACAGTTGGACCGCCAAAAATAGACAAGAGGAATTGCAGGAATGTCTGAACCGGAAACAACCTCCGCCGAAGTCGAGAATCAGTACCACCATTACACGGGAAACCGCATCCCTTGGTACGTCCGTCTGATGTGGCTTTTCTTCTGGATCTTCGCCATCGCCTACACGATTCGGTTTTTGTTTCCGGCTGTGCGGGTTGAGTTATTTGAACCGTAATGAATTCCGATGCACAGAATCATTCAGGCTGCGACTACTGCGGATTGCCTTTAGCTACAAGTCAGTCTGAGTCGGACGGTCCACGGTATTGCTGCTTCGGTTGTCGCGTTGCTTCAGCAATCGCGAACGAGTCTGGCGAAGAAGGGCATAATCGCTGGACGCTCACCCGACTGGGGCTCGCGATCTTCTTCACGATGAACGTCATGGTATTCACCCTGGCGTTGTGGTCGTGGGACGTTTACGAGTCAGACGTGGCACTATCTTCTCAATCCGCGAGCGCTCTGTTCGAACTCTTCCGCTACCTCTCGCTGTTGCTATCGTCAATCGTCGTGTTAATGCTCGGTGGTCCGCTGCTGGAGAACGCCTACGAGAATTTGCGCCATCGCGTTGTAACGACCGATCTGCTGATCGTGCTTGGCGTGGTCGCAGCAATGCTCTACTCGCTAGTCTCGCTCTTCACCGGCGGCGCACACACCTATTTCGAAGTGGCATGCATGGTCCTCGTCGGAGTCACGCTCGGTCGCTGGCTCGAAGCGACGGGGAAACTCAAGACCACCAATGCCCTCCGGTCTCTCAAGAAGCTGCTCCCTACGGAGGCCCGCGTCGTCGAGCCAAAAGCAGACGACAACTTCCAGTCTCTGCATGAGGCGCTGGTGCCACTCGACAGCGTCGAAATAGATCAACTGGTCCGAGTGTTACCAGGAGAGAGAATCGCGACCGACGGACGAATTCGACGCGGACAAGCTGCGATCGATGAACAGATCGTTACCGGCGAAAGCCTACCAGCAATCAAAGAACCGGGAGACGAGGTCTTTGCGGGAACGTTGAACCTTGACGGTGATCTTCTCGTCACCGTGACGGCACCTGCTCGCGAAGGCGCGTTACTTCGCATCGTCGATGCTGTGACGAAAGCAGCCGTGGCGAAAGGTCACTTGCAACTGGCGGCGGATCGGATCACTAGCTGGTTCGTGCCGGCGGTTATCGTACTCTCGCTCGTCGCGTTTGTGGCTCACTGGGGGGCCAACGACCTAGGGAGCGGGTTGATGGTGGCACTCGCCATCTTGTTGATCGCCTGTCCCTGCGCTCTGGGAATCGCGACGCCACTCGCCATCTGGGCGGCGATGGGCCGAGCAAGTGAGGTTGGGGTGTTGTTTCGCCACGGCGACGCCATCCAGCAGCTTGCCGGCGCGAAGGCAATTTGCTTTGACAAGACGGGAACACTGACGACGGGCAGCACAATCGTTGATCGATTTGTCGCGGATGCCGATACATCGCGTGAAGAATTGCTTCGTATCTCGTTGGCCTTGGCTTCTTCGTCAACGCACGGTCTCTCAACGGCGATCCGTAAGTACACGTTTGACTCAGTCGATCGCGCGGCGATCTCTTATCCCGAACACACGGAGACGCGACCTGGTCGCGGCATCGTGGCCACGTTAGATCACAGCACTGGTCCGATCTATCTCGGAAGTCTGGCTTTGATGGAAGAGAACGGCCTCGAAAGACACGGCGCAATTCGTGAGGCGATTGTTGACATCTGTCAGGACGGGAAACCTCTTGCTTGTATTGGCTGGGATGGAAGCGTGCGTGGCGTGTTCGCGTTTCGTGAATGTCTTCGAGACGAGACGCAGGCCGCTTTGGATTCACTTCGCAAAACCGGTTATTACGTCGCCGTGTTAACCGGCGATTACGCAGCTCGCGCAGCCGCCTTAGAGCACACGCTCGGCATTGATATCGAAACCGAGCTTTTACCGGAAGAGAAACTCGCGGCAATTCGGCAGCTTCGCGCAAAGTTCGGTGCGGTCGTCATGGTTGGCGACGGCATCAACGACGCGCCGGCCCTTGCCAAAGCAGATGTCGGCATTGCAATGGGCTGTGGGGCTGATGTATCACGAGACGCGGCCGATGTCTGCCTGCTCGGTAACAACTTGCAGCAAGTTGGTTGGTCCATCGAATTGGCAAAACGTACGACGACGACCATCCGGCAAAACTTGTTCTGGGCGTTCGCTTACAACTCCATTGGGATCGTACTCGCCGGAGTTGGCTGGCTTAATCCGATTTGGGCGGCTGTTGCGATGGTTGGCAGCAGCTTGTTTGTGATTTCGAACTCGCTTCGTTTGCCGGGCCTGGGAGAATTTGAACAGAAGGAAAGCGAAAGAACGGAGCGAAACAACTCTGTTACTTCCGTTTCCTCTCGTTCGAATGTCCGGGAGCGCAGCTCAGCGCCTTCCACCTCATGATTGAACTTCCACTCATCCTAGTCGCAGGCATCCTCGGTTCATCGCATTGCATCGGCATGTGCGGACCGTTTGCTTTGACGATCGGCGCACAAGCGACATCGTGGAAAGCCAATCTTGCCAGCCAAGTACTCTACACATTTGGCCGAGTCTTCACGTACTCAGTTCTCGGTGCGGTTGCGGGGTTCGCGGGATTGTACTTACAGCGAACGGTTCCCGCTTTAGTAAACGTTGCCGCCGTGCTGGCGGTTGTGGCGGGATTGTTCTTGCTCTACCAAGGGCTTCTCGCAGCACGTGTCATTCGACGCAAGTCACCCAACGCGACGGGCGTTCCTTGTTTGGCTGGCGATTTCTTCGCGTCCTTTCTCAAGTCGCCGGACCACGCGAACGTGTTCCTGGCTGGACTATTCACCGGAATGCTCCCTTGCGGCTTGGTCTACGGATTCGTTGCCCTTGCCGCCAGCTCCGGAGACATGCTATTTGGCGCGACGATCATGGCCGTTTTCGGATTGGGCACTGCGCCTGTGATGATTCTGACTGGTTGTGGCGGCTCGCTCTTAAGCCTTGCCACACGCAAGCACCTCTTTCGCGCCGCCGCCTGGTGCGTCGTTCTCACCGGCCTCGTTTCCGTCGCCCGCGGCATGGGGTTCGTCGAAGTGCCGGGCTGGACGGTTGCCGCAGGTTGTCCGATGTGCGACTAGCTCGGTCCTTTCACCATGAGCATGGCCGCGGCAAAAGCAACTCCGAGGATGTTGAACAGAACAACCAACAACCCGACGCCATAAAGCGTTCGAATGCCGTCGCCCCAAATGCGACGTTTCCCATCCTTCTTGCGTAGCAGTTGGCGGGTCATTACTCCGCACACCCATGTCCAGTGAAGCATGACATGAATCAGAACGGCGAGGGCGAAGATGGAGATGAGTACGAACTGACAATCGGCCCAGTGATCGTAGGTCCAACCCCAAAGGCGCCAATCCGTGGCTAAAGTGCCGGGTGGAAATACAAATCGAAGGACGAACGAAGTCCAGAGTCCTGCAAGGAATAAGAATAAAAGGGTTACGTCGAGCCAAAAGTTGATCATCGTGCGATGCATGGACATTCCTGGTATTTGTCATTCGAGTGGCGCTTACCGTGCGATTACGACCAGCAAACGTCATGCCTCTTGGCCAAGGGCAATGAAACTTCGCTCACCTTCGCGATTTCATCCGACACGCGCCCACGATCGCACACCGCGCGCCCGGGCGATGCGGCGACCGGACGGCACAGCTTCTACAATCCTCCCTAGTCGAACGGATCGGGGTTCGGCAGCGACAAATGTCGCGGTGGCACACGCTTTGCAAATTCATTGCAGTGCCTTCGGGTTCTTATCAAGAAACGAAAGGGGGTGCGTCATGTTAGTTCGAACTCACATGCACCAAGAAGTGGAGTTGCTGAAGTGGATGATATTGTTGGCGCTGGCCGGGGCATTGACGTTGGCTTTCGCAGCAGGAACGGCAGGAGCAAAAGAACTGCGTCCGCCGATGAGCGAGCCGGCTCTGTTGCCAGGCGAGATCGCGGAATTGGCGGCGCCGATGGGCGTCGAAGAAGCGAAGCAACCGGACGCGCAGGATGACGTGAGTATGCGGGTCTGGCGAGCCATCGACGCTCAACATCATAAGGACTTCGACACAGCGATCGAGTTGTGGGACGCAGTCCAGATGCCCTGCGAGACGGAAGTCTGGAAACACGTCGCGCTGGGCCAAGCCTATCTGGCCATTGGGGAAGTGGACGAGGCGAATGTCGCGTTGGTGATGGCTAAAGAGTTGGAGCCAAAGAACGCGGTCGTTCACTACTTCCTGGGAGTACTGCGGCTACAACAAGCCTACTTGGCTGACGAGTGGAACGACGCAGAGGGGCCTCGGACGATGAATCTGGTTTCCCAAACGCCCCGTGACGTCGTGCCCAACACAAAGAGCATGTATCGGCTTACCGCACTGATAGAATTGGAGAATGCGATCACGTTCTCGCCGCGACTCCATGTCTACAAGTCGCTAGTTCCAGACGATTGGCCGACCGAGGCGGCGATGGCACCGATCGTCCACGATCTACTGTTGGCCACGCATGCCGACAACTTTGTGGCGAAGGCGCACAATATGCTAGGTGATTTGCATCTGCAGCGAGGTTCGCTAGAGCAAGCCGAGCATCACATGGATAATGCGGTGGCTGGCGGCTTGAGCGTGGTTTACGGATATAGCGAGTTGGCCGAGGAGTATCAAAATGCCGGGCGTCATGCGGATGCTATGCGAGCCAACTTGAAGGCTTCACAGGAAGAATCCGGCAAGATCGCGCCTCTCCGAAAGGCTTGGGAGAATTTGCGGGATTCGGTACTTTGAGCGCGAATCGTTATCTGCCCCGACGATTCGTCTTTTGACAGCCGGACAACATTTTCGTCCGGCTGTTGTTTTTGACGACGTTCCATGAACTATCTGGCAACAACATGCTAACCTGAGACTCTTCAAAAACCGTTTCAATGTATAGTTTTTCTTTTCCCAACGATCCAATACAAACTCGATGAGCAATAGTCCGATTCCAGCAAATGTCTTCGAACGCTACGAAAGTCTGCAAGGCTACGTTGGCTGGACCGAGGACGATGCTGTTCGCGTCCGAGACGCAGCACCACTCCTGCGCGATACGTTTGGCGAATTGGTCGACGATTTCTATGTGACGATCGAACATCAACCTCGCGCCGCGAGAGTGATCACCGGCGGTTCGGATCAGATCGCGCGGTTGAAGGGAACGCTAGTCCAGTGGCTCGGCGAGCTGTTCGGAGGACGTTACGACGAAGATTATGTGAAGCTTCGCTGGCGACTCGGCTGGCGGCACGTTGAAATTGGACTGGATCAAGCATATACAAACGTGGCGATGTCTCGACTGCGCGATGGCTTATTGCGGAATCTGGAAAATCGATGGATCGGCGATTCGAAGGCACTGTGCGCGACAGCGCGTTCGATCAGTCGATTGATCGACCTTGATTTGGCGATCATCCAAGATGCCTACGAGGCGGAGTATGTGCGACGGCAACGTGAAGCCGAGCGGCAGCGAAGCGAAGTGGCTTTCCGTCAACTTGTCGAAGCGGCGGGCAGCATCATTGTCATCCTTCGCGAGGACCACACGATCGCGTACTTCAATCCCTTTGCCGAAGAGCTGAGTGGATATGCGGCTGCTGCGGTGGTCGGCAAAGACTACGTCCCGACGTTCATTCCCAAGAACGAACAAGCGGGCGTTGCTCAACAGATCAAAGAAGTATTCGCGGGTACTCCAACTCGCAAATACGAAAACACGGTACTGTGCCACGACGGCACACACCGCTGGATTCTTTGGAACGCTCAACGGCTGGACGACTTCGACGGGCAACCCGCTGTTTTGGCGATCGGGCAAGACATCACTGAACGCACGAAAGCCGAACGGCGAGCGTTACAAGCGGAACGTCTCGCTGCGATCGGCCAGACAGTGGCTGGCTTGGCCCACGAAAGTCGCAATGCATTTCAACGCAGTCAATCTTGTCTTGAGCTATTGGAACTAGAACTCGAAGGCGAAGAGGGAAAGCTAGAACTGGTCGCCCGCATCCAACGCGCCCTCGATCACCTGCATCGGCTCTACGAGGAAGTCCGCGACTACGCGGCGCCGATCGTAGTCGACCGGCAATTGTGCGATTTGTCGCGATTGTGGCGTGAAGCTTGGTCGCAAACGGAGGTCAGCCGCAAAGGGAAACACGTTGAATTGGTTGAGGCCTTGGGGGACAGAGCGCTTGGATGTTCAGTTGACTGGTTCGCGATCGGCCAAGTGTTCCGAAACATATTTGAGAATGCAATCGACGCCTGTCCGGATCGCGGCCTCGTGACAGTCGCTTCCAGAACGGTCGAACTAGACGAAAGCTCCGCGATCGAAGTCTCGATTACAGACAACGGTCCAGGCATCGCCGCAGAAGCGCGTGCCGAACTGTTCGACGCATTTTTCACAACCAAGATTAAAGGCACCGGACTCGGCATGGCCATCGCACGCCGAATTATGGAAGCTCACGGCGGGCAACTGGAGTTGGGCGACGAGGATGGCGGCGCTCAATTCATCATTCGTTTGCCGCGCGACTGAGCAGACACCAGGCCCCACCAAGCACCTCATCGGAGTTAGTTTGTGGTAGGCACAGACCGAGCGACGCACGCGTTTGTGAGCAGTTGGAACCAGGCCCGTTTACCGGGCTTCGCGTGTGCGTTGCGAAGGTTGATCGGTCCTCCCTGTGCTTGGCGCGAGGGGAGGCCCGCTCGGTACCGTCAACGACCGTATGGAACCCACTTGCCCTCAACCGACCGCAGCGCCGCGGACTCGGTCACTGCGGCCTTGAACTTGCCGTCACCGCGACCGATCAAAATCGACATGCTTCGAGCGCGATAGTTAGCTGTCAGAATATCAAGGAATCCATCCCCGTTAAGCTCCGCCACATCGACGCCGTAATTACCAAGGCCGGTCTTATAGTCCTCGCGAGGCGCGAATGAGCCGTCACCGCGATTCAAAAACACCGACGCAAAATCTTCGGTCCAGTGCGTAATAACAAAGTCGGTGTCGCCGTCACGGTCAAAGTCGCCAACGCCTAGAAACGCGCCATTCTTGCCAGCTTCAAGCAGCGTGTCCTTCTGAAAGGTACCGTCGCCATTTCCAGGAAATACTGAAACCGTGGATGTCCCTAGGTTTGCAGTTACCAAGTCTTGGTTTCCGTCGCCGGTGAAGTCGGCAGCGCGGACGTCGTTGATCGCATGTGATCGTCGATCTGGAATTCTGGTTGCCTGAACCAGTTGGCTGGCTAGAGCTGTGTGATCGGAAAAGATCGTTCTACCCGGGTTAAGGAAATACGTCACGCAACTATCGTGCTCGTTGGGCACGATGACGTCGACGAAACCGTCATTATTCAAGTCCGCCGTTTCGACGTAATACGCCGACTTCCCCGCATCGGACTCGATGGCCGGGCCAAACTTCCAGTTGCCCAGCCCCGGATGGATGTAGAGTCGACCGCGCGCCAGATCGTCTTCGTAACCCGAGCCCCGTGCCGTATAAAGCGCATCTAGACGACCGTCCTTATCTACGTCGGCCAGTCGCACGCCCTTGGCTTGGCTGGGTACAGAGTATTCGAGCATACGTTCAAACTCACCCTTTCCCCGATTGCGCGCGATCACAACACGGCCCCGTTTCATGTTGCTCAAGCCACCGACTGCCACGATCAAATCGACCAAGCCGTCGCGATCAATGTCACCGTAGGCGATGTTATGCACGTGCGGCTCAGACCATGACTCGTCATGGAGATCCTCGCCGGAAAACACATTTATTGCGAAAGGCGACAACTGTCCCCGGCCGTTTCCTTGCGCGACCGACACAATGCCGATCGCGTGATATCCCAGCATCACATCAACGAGTCGGTCGCCGGTAAAGTCGGTCGCGACGACTTTATAGGGGCCACCCACATACCCGTCGAGCCGACTCGACCGCGGCTCCTGGGCGACCACGAAGGCTGGAAGAGCGATGGACAAACCGAGCGTCAATGACCTGAGTTTGTTCATGTGCTGCTCGTATTGAGGTTGGAACCAGATTTCACCAACAAGACTCTTTAACGGAGGATGGTGGAGCGCTGAGGAACATTTAGCAGATTAAAAGCGGCTTCAGGCATTCGACCTGCGAAGTCTCGAGAGCCCCTCGGTTCGGCTGTTGTTGGATCAGGAGGCTGAGCACGATAAGTGTGAACTAGTACAGCGAGACCACTGTAACAAGAACGGTCATAGACGATGGCACGCTAATCATAATCCGCGCCGGTCAGGCTCTGAAGGACGGATTGTTGCCAGTCTCGAAGTTGGAGTTTGAGTTCGGCAGCAACGACCGGCGCGGATTCGATCAGGTTGTTAGTTTCGCCAGGGTCACTACGCACGTCAAAGAGTTCCTGATTTGTTTCGTCGCCCAGACCCCGGACCAACAGCTTGTAACGGTCATGTAGTATGACTCTTTGCCCATCAAAGTCACTCTCAGCGATGTTCGGGTGATGAAAATTACGGAACTTACGCGTGTGAAGATCTCCCATCATCTTCACCAACGGCGTCGTGCCGGATTGGAGTGCGGGGGCAATGTATGGTTCCGAGTTCGATCCGTCGCCGCCTTTGAAGGTCCAGAAACAAATGGGAGCGGGGCGCTCGTTCATCGTGCCTTCGATCAGCGGCTTTAGGCTGACACCGTCGAGCGGTCGATTGGGCAACGACACTCCAAGAATCTCGCAGATTGTCGGCAGCATATCACTCGTAACCGTGTTGAGTTCCGAACGACGCGACGTCGAAATCTTTCCCGGCCATTCGATGATCCCGGGGACTCGGATGCCACCTTCATACATCGTGCCCTTCTGGCCTCGAAACGGAGACGTCACGATGCCGTCGCCTGGCGTTCCATTGTCGCCGCAATACCACAACACGGTGTTTTCTCGCTGCCCGTTGTCCCGCAGCCACTTCCGCAGTTGGCCCATCGATCGGTCCATCGCTGTGATTTCGGCGTAGCGTTCCTGCAGGACATCTTTGAGCGGTCGTTTGGTTGGTCGCCCTGTCTCGTTCGACGTGAGCTTCACCTGTTTCTCCGCATAACGGTCCGGAAGATCTGCATAGAGGGCAAGGTCTTCCTTCAGGCCACTGTACGGTTCGTGCGGCGACCCGAACCAGACGACCGCAAAGAACGGTTTGTCCTTTTGCTTTGATGTTTCCAGAAAACGAATCGTCTCCCGAATTACGATCTCGGAGCTTTCGCCTTGAAACTTTTTCGGAGTCGCTCCGTTCCTGGAAAACGTCGGATTCAACTCGAAGAAGTTGTCATGCGAGAGCCACTGATGGAATCCCATCGCCCCCGGATTGGTTGGTGAGGAAGCCTTGACCGGCCCCAGATGCCACTTGCCGAAATGTCCGCAGACATAACCAGCGTTCCCTAAGATCTGGGCGATGCTGATTTCTTCTGGACGAATGGAATAGTTTGGGGCAAATGTTCCGTAGCGATTGGGATGCCGTCCCGTAATCACGCTGCCTCGGGTAGGCGAGCAGGATGGATGTGCCGAATAGAAACGATCCAGCCGCAGTCCCGAGGCCGCCATTTCGTCAAGGACCGGCGTCTTGAGATGAGGGTGTCCGTTGTAGCCCGTTTCGTCCCAGCCATGATCGTCGCCCATGCAAAGTATGATGTTCGGCGGATGTTCCTTAGCCAGAGTAACAGTAGATGCAAAGAGGATCAGAGCAACGGCAATGAAACTCGTCTTACAATGCCAGCTCATTGACGCGTGATTCATTTCGAAAACTCGTTGTATAGTAAGAACTGTTTTCCTGTTCCGCCCGTCAGGCTGATGCGAACGCTGCGGGGATGCCCATAAATCATGGCCGCCCGAGCAGCGAGAAACAACGGGACTTGTTCGATATGACGTGAAGTGGAGTTCGAGAGCGGAGGTTTCGCGATCGCCACACCAAACTTCGGGAGAGATTCGTACTGCTAGCGCGCAGTATCTTGCGCTATTCTCGAAGTTGGCACTCCGACGTGTCGGGTGCGAAACAGATGATGATCATTCCCAGTACGTAAATCATGCATGTCACTTGACCAACACGAGCATAGTCGCCATCGAACGCGACCATCAACTGGCCGGCACCAAGCACTCCAAAGGCTGTCATGATGCGGCCGAAGTTGAACGTGACGCCAGCCCCTGTCGCTCTTACGCGAGTGGGAAACAACTCCGGCAAGTACAGTGGCAGCCAGCCGAAGTACACCGTTCCGAAGAATCCCAGCACGAATACGCCGGGGAGGAAGCCTTCGTCTCCTGGCGTCAACGTCCAGAAAACGAAGAGGCTGGATAGCAGCGATGCAAGGCTGACCAGGAAGTAAGTCGTCCGTCTGCCGAAGCGACTGGCAAGCCAGCCGCCGAGCAGCGCGCCCAGCGCAGCGCCTCCTGAGCGACTCCACTGGGTCCACGCCTTCAGATACGGATCGTCCTCGCCACCTGTCTGGCCTGCCCATGGCACCAGCCAGTTTGCACCGCCCCAGTTGCCCAGCAAAGGAATCATGCCCAGGCAGATACCGATCATTGTGTATTTCAACAGCGGACGTCGAAAGACTTCGGCGACCGGCGAGTGCGTTAGCCTGATGCTCGGAGTACGAGCACTCGCAAGCCATTGCGGAGATTCCGGTACGACCAACAGCACCACAATTCCTAACACGACCGGAGCAGCACCGATAAGAAACACCCACCGCCAGTTCTCCGGAGTGATCGGTTGATACATGGCGACCAGTGCCAACGACATGAAGCCCAGGTTGGCCGAAGTGCCGATCACCCCCGCCAGCAGCGGGCGAGAAACGTTCGCCCACGCTTCGGACGCCAGAGAGACCCCATTGGGCCACATCCCACCAACGCCCAGGCAGGCCAAAAAACGGAGTATGACGAGTTGGGATGGACTCTGGACAAAATACGTCAAGCCGGTCAGCACTGAGTAGCAAATGATACTCAGCCCCATCGCTTTGGCGCGACCGATCCGGTCACCCAACCAACCGAAGAGCAATCCGCCAACTGCCGCTCCGAGCAAGAACGCGCAGATGTAGCGGGAAAACCAGTTGCCAACATCTGCTTCGTGTCCCGCGCCGAGGAATGATATGTTGGCCGACCGTCCAGCCAACGGAATGAGTACCATGACGAGCCCAGCACCCAACCAGCCGAGAAACGCTGTAATGACCACCAAAAGGCGTGCTGCTCGCGAGACTCCTTCGCCATGGCCAGCGTTGGTTTCGGCATGCGGCATGAGAATTACTCGGCGGTCGATGGAGTGATTGCTCGGAAGTTGGACGATGCAATTTTCCGGAGGAGTTCTGCGGGCAACGGGCCCGCTTCGAGGTAACTCAGCGCGTCGTCGACATGGGAGGAATCGCCAAAGCCGATGATGGCGCTTGAAATGTCCGCGTGGCTCAGTACGAAGCGCAGAGCGCTTTCCCTGAGATCCGCCTGAGTGCCGAGTAGATCTCTCAAATTGTCGCCACGCTGCTGATCGCGCCGGAAAAGGTCCAACGGGAAAAACTTCGTCTTGTAAGTGTGAGGGCTCGGGGGTTGACCGGCGAGCGCTCCGCCAGCAAACACACGAATCGCGAACACGCCCATGTTCTCACGCGCACAGTCCTCAATCACATTGCCGTAATCAACCTCGGTGAATCCGGCGGATACCGATTCTCCGGCATTGGATTCTCCGGTTCTTTGTTCTCCGGCGGTGGGATTCAGCAAGTTGTACGGAACTTGGATCGTGGCGAACTGGCCGGTGTTAATCACATTGCGAAGTGATTCGGCTTGACCGATCGCGGTCAGGCCAATGTGTTCGACGACGCCTTCGTCTTGCAGCTTGAGAAACGCACTCAATACGCCATTCGTGCCCAGAACATCGCTAGGTGAAACGGAAGTCGGCTCATCATTACGGCAAGCAGTAATCGAATTGTGCAATTGCAACAAGGTGATTTTCGATACGCCCAGCCGTTTGAAACTACTTTCGAGCGACTCGCGTACCTTCGCCTCGATGTCATCCAAGTCGTCCGCGGCCAAACGCACCTTGGTAGCAATGTGAACATCTTCGAGCGCGCTGAGGTCGCGTAGCGCACGCCCCAAACCTGCTTCCGACTGTCCGTTGCCGTAGGTTGCCGCGGTATCGATCCAATTGACTCCGGCATCCAGCGCGCGGCGCAATGTGTCACGCTGGCGATGATTGTCGTTTGAAGTCATCAGCGCGGGAACAGGCCCCGCGCCAAATGCCACGGCGGATACTCGAATGCCGGTTGACCCTAAAGTTCTGAACTGCATGTGAGTTGCTCTTGCGCTGCGTCTATGTGCCTTTCGGCTTCGCCCAATGACTGGCACGATAGGTCCGGCTCACCAGACGATTGGCTTCATCGTCATCGATGAACTGTTCCTTCTTCGGATTGAACTCAAGCGACCGGCCTAACCGCGTCGCAATGTTGCCAAGGTGGCACAACGACGACGTCAGGTGGCCAATCTGAATCTCGGCGTTTGGCGTTTTGCCATCACGAACGGCATCGATGAAATTGGCGACATGACTTTCCGCGTCCTGTTCCTGGAGCCCGAATTTCAGTTCCCTCCGCGCGTTGCGTTCACCCAGCAACTGGGCCTTGCCGCGACGGCTGAGAAAAAGCTTTCCCTTGGTCCCGTAGAATTCGACACCGCTGTCAACGTTGAACGGATAGTTGGTTGACCACAATCGCTGCTCAAAGATCAGCATTCGCTTGTCGCCAGGATTGCCGTCGCCGCTGTACTCGAACGTGACTTGCTGAGTATCGGGGAACTCCTGATCATCGTCGAAGAAGTACTTGCCGCCCAACCCGGCAATCCGATCGGGGTGCGTTTCGACACCCAGACCCCATCGTGCGTAGTCGATGTCGTGGACGCCATCGTTGCCCATGTCACCGGTCCCGAACGCGTACCACCAATGCCAACCAGAATGCACGCGGTTGCTCTGGTAGGGAATCCGAGGTGTGGGGCCAAGCCACTGGTCGTAGTCCAGACTCGATGGCGGATCACTGGGCTGGCCATGCCCAATGGAGCCACGGCGTTGGATGTTCCACGCTTTGGATACGAGCACGTCACCGATCGCACCTTCCCGCAGCATTTGCATCGCGTCGATCATCATCTGAGTGCTGCGCACCTGCGTCCCGTGTTGCACAATTCGGCGGTTACGTCGCGCGGCCTCCACCAACAGACGCCCTTCGCGAATATTGTGCGAGCACGGCTTTTCGACATACACGTGCTTGCCTGCGTCACACGCCAGAATGGCTGCCGGCGAGTGCCAATGATCCGGCGTCGCCACAATGACAGCATCGACGGCTTCGTCGTCCAGGATCTCACGCATGTCACGGGCGACTTGGGGCGTCTGGCCGTTGAACCCTTTCGCTGCACTACTCAATCGGCTCTTGTCCGGGTCGCTCACCCATGCAATGCGAACGTTGTTGACGCTTGAGAAAACGCCGCCCAGGTAGGTCCCTCGCCCGCCGCAGCCGATCAGTCCGACCGTCACTTCTTCATTGGCGCCGGCTCCGCGTAAAGGGCTCGCGCATGCTAATGTCGCAGCGCCGACGACGCCGACCGTAGTCTCATGCAGGAAAGAACGACGAGTGGAGGTCGACATGCTTGGCTCCTGTTACTAATGGAGAGTACGTTATTTGACTTTCATCGTTGGACCATGTGATGTTCTCAGACGAATCATTGGCGAGGGCTCCAGCTACGTCAGTCCCGGGGCTGGCTGTCGCGAAACTCCTTCAGCCACTTTTCGACTTCCTGCGGCTTGAAGCCTCCCGGCCCTTTGCTGCCGTAGTAGGCGATATTTCCGTCTCGGCCCACGACGACCAGTCGATCGGAGTCGATGACTTGGGCTGACCAATCACCGCGTCGACGCCCAGCGAAACGATCAACCCGCAAACGACGATCAGTGTTTTCATCGCAAACTCCTTGTCGACAATTGTCGGCTTCCGTCGCTCGATAGAGCCACGATCCATATTCTGCTTTAGTTGCGCCGGGAAACTTGGGACGCAACCACTCCGACAGCCGGTCAGTATACCTAACCAAGCCGTCATTTAGGGGCCGGAACTTCATGGCAGACGCGGTCATTGACGAGTCGTCCGCCTCAGTCACTGTCTCGCCAATACATTGCAACTAAAGTTTTTGCGGCCAGCGATTCACGAGCTTCACCGGCTCCGCCAGCCATGCCGCCGCGTCGGTGGCGAACTTGGAAAGTCACGGGAAACGTGATACTGTACTGGGAAACACGCTGTCGAAAGCGACGAAACTAATCGGGAGGTGGACGTGGAAATCATCATTCATGAACGCGACGATATTTCTCATGTGATTCTAAAAGGTCGTCTCGACTCGACGGGCGTGGAGGAAATGGACCAGCCATTTACGGAAGCCACAACGGGACGGGGACTGCCTACTGTTGTCGATATGTCGGGCATCACGTTTATGTCGTCGCTCGGGATCGGCTTCCTATTTGCCAACACGAAGAAGCTTAAGAAGGCCGGTTGCAAGCTCGTCCTACTCAATCCTCAAGGTATGGTCGAAGCCGTCTTAAAGACTTCCAAGATGGACAAGGTGATGCCGCTCTTCTACGAGTTGGAGGAGGCGATTCGGGCCGTCGGTGGCGACCCGTCCATTGGCGTTGATGTAAGTCCAACCGAGGCGGACGCAAAAGATTCGGACTCGCCTGTGGCGGAGCAAGAATCCGATTCAGTGCCGCGCGACAAGCCAGATAATATCCTGAAGCTTTCGATCACGAATGAAATGTCGGAACTCGAGGGCTTGTACGCGACCGTCAATGAGTTCCTCACAGGACACGAGGTGCCGTATCGATCTGGATACGCCGTGAATCTGGCACTCGAGGAATTGGCCGTGAACGTAATTCGCTACGCCTATGTCGATGACGACGAGCACCCCATTGAATTCGGGCTAGGCATCGTCGACGAACAGATCATCCTCGAAATCAGAGATGCTGGAAGACCCTTCGATCCGCGTGAGGCCCCTTCACACGACATCGACGCGGACGATCTTGACGTCGGCGGCTTGGGATTGACGCTCGTGATCGACATGGTCGATGCGCTCACCTACCGGCGTGAGGACGACAAAAACCACGTCCAAGTCTGCATCCAACTTCGTGCAGAAGAAGGCAGTGAGCTTTGGAGTGCCGTGAACGACGGAGCCAGTGCAGGCAGCGCGTAGCAACGGCATCGAAACTGCTTACTTCCCGGAAGACGATGACTCGCTGGGATTTGAGAATGAAGAAGACCACCGCCCGCCGTAAGCGCTGCTTGCCAGGGGAGTCAAAATGGTCGACCGCGTAGTCAAGGCTGAGATTCAGTCTTCAGGAAGCGTTGCGACGCTAGGGCGTACACCTTCGCGGCCTGGATGATCGCTTCGATTCCCACGCGCTCGTTCGGACCGTGGGCGAGTGGCAGCCAACCGGGGCCAAAGCTCGGGATCGTGGGGATACCCGCCATCATCTGAAAATTCTTCGCGTCAGTGCCGCCTGGAAACGCGCCGAGCTTCGGTCGTCGACCTACGACATGCTGCGCCGCGTCGAGCAGCATATCGACCAGTGGGTGGTCGGCGTTCACCTCTGTGGGTGGGAACCAGTCCAATGGCGGCTCTTCAAACTCCAGTTCAACCTCCAGTGACGGATCGTCGTGTCGAATCCTTTGCAAGCATCGTTCGAGATCAGCCCTGAGTCGCTCGTGGGTCATGCCGGGCAGCGTTCGGATGTCAGACTGAAATTCTGCAACGCCGGGGTAAACGCCGTAGCCCAAGCCACCCTCGATCTTGACGCCGAGATTGACCGTTGGGGCCGCACAAAGAGGGTGCGGGTCGAACGTCAATTGCAACTCCGTCTGCATCCGAGCCAGCGTCTCAGCGAGTTTCAGATTGGCACTCGTCGACGGCATCCGGTCAGAGAGACTACTGTGCATCTGGGTCCCGCGCACGCGGATCTTGAAGCAACAGAGGCCGCGTGAAACGAGGTGCAGGAATTCGAACTCCGGACCGTCGATGCCGGAGGGCTCACCCAATAAGGCGACGTCGGCCTTGATGCCGCATTCGGCGGCGAGGTATTCCGAGCCAAACGACATGGAGCGTTCCTCGTCGGCGTCAATCACCAGTAACAGTTCACCGGCCAGAGGGATGTCGCATTGCTTGAGCGCAGCAGTGGCATAGACCATCGCTGCCACAGCCCCCTTCATGTCGGTTGAGCCGAGACCGTAAAGCCTCCCATCGCGAAATACCGGCTCCATCGGATCGGTTCGCCACTTGACCGTATCACCCACTGGTTTGGTGTCGCTGTGACCGCACAGCATCAGAGTTGCTCCGGGCCGCTTGCCACGCAAGTGAAATATGACGTTCGGTCGATGCGGCTGCTTGGCACAGATCTGAGCGCCGTCCAGGCCCAAGCATTCCATCTCGGCGAGGATCACGGCCACCACGGCCCGCTCATCGCCCGGCGGATTCGGACTGGGGGTCGCGACCAGCTTCGCCGCGAAACCGAGCAGATCATCTCGATGTTCTTCAACCCACTGTTCAAGCATGGAGAAACTCATTTCGGTGGCAGTCAGACCACGCGGTTCATCTTTAGTCGTCGCTCCGCCTTTCAGCATCTCGGGCACGGTCAACTTCTTCCGGGCTGACGACGATTAGCAACAAAAGAGGTGCGATCGACAGCAGGCCGACGAACCAGAAGGTCAGTTCGTAAGACACTAAGGTCGCCGACTCGCCGTATTCGGGGTAAAGGAACATACGTCGAACGGGTCCCGCCAGCCAATTGCCCGTAACATGCGAGACGTTCGAAAGTGTCATGTAGGTCGTAAACACAATCGCGGCGGAACTGGTCCATGAAATCCTCATCGCCATTGATAGAAAGCCGACCGACGCCACCGCATTGAGTGTCTCGAAGGAGAGCAGATAACTCATGGCAAACCAGCGCTCGTTCCACATTCCAGGATTGGCGGCGAAGATGAACGCAGCCAGTCCATAGCCACCAAAGCCGACCAACAAAACCTTGCGACGTCCAAATCGGTCGCCCAAAAGTCCGCCGAGGATCGCAGCGATGATGATCGGCGCAATTGCGTACAGACCGGCGGCGGTTGAATAATTCACATCCGTCCACTTCGGGTTTAACTGCTGTATGTACAGCGTTTTGGTCACGACTTCGTTGATGCCCACTCCAATCAACTTAACGAGCGTAAACACGATGTAGACGATCGTCGTTGTCAGAGAAAACCCCCGCACAAATGCTTTGAACACTTCGGCGGGATTTCGCACATTGGCGGCCGCCACCTTCGCCTCGCTGCCTTTGCTCCAGGGAAAGCGTTTCTCGCCATTGCACTCTAGGATCAACATCGGAATCAACATGATCGCGAGCAGAATCGTGATTTGCACGACGACGCATGCTTCGAGACCACCGTGGCTCAAGACGATCGACAACCCCCAGGCACCGACGCCTTTGCCGACCAATTTCGACCCCCACATGAGGCCGTTCATTTGCCCTTGTTCATGGGGCGGCAATATGTCGACCGCCAGTGCATCCGTGCAAACATCCTGAAGCGACGCGAAGCAGTTGTGTAAAAAATACATGAACAACAGCAACTGCATCTTTTCGGACAGATCGCCAAGACCCCAGAATCCGAGCAACGTCACGGCCATCAACAGTTCCGAGCCGATGATCCAGGGCCGACGCCGACCCATGCTGCGGATCGTAAACGTGTCCATGATCGGTGCCCAGAGAAGTTTGAAGGACCAGGGCACTAGAATGATCGCCGTCAACTGGCCAATCTCGTCGTCGCCAACATTGTATTTGTGTGCCAGGTAAGCCGGCAACGTGATCAGCATAAACCCCCAAGGCACACCTTGAGCAACGTAGAGAGCGCACAATGTCAAGGTTCGCTGCAACCGGTTGTCGGCGAGCGCCATGAAACCATCCTTTGAGTCAAAATTGTTAAACTAAATCGAAACGCCGTTCCAGGGCTGCCTGAACTTAGCGTGTCCCGTTGCGAAATCCAAGTTACAAAGGAGCAATCGATGTCTAGCATGATCGTTGGTCCGCAACCGACGGCCGTTGAAGAAGGCGCGAAAGTGTTAATGCGCGGCGGTAATGCTATCGATGCCGCGGTCACCGCAGCCTTTGTGCAGTTCGTGATCGACCCACACACTTGTAGCGCGGGCGGTTACATGGTGTCAAATGTGCATCTCGCGCATGGCTCAGCTGCCGGCGACAAGCCCTTTCTGCTAGATGGTCCAGCCGTCGCGGGTTCGAGAGTGAAACCCGACATGTGGCAAGACATCGTGATTCGTCCCAATCCAGACGGCTGGGGATATTTTCTTCAAGGGAATGTTAACGATCTCGGTTATCAGTCAATTTGCACACCCGGCGCGATCAAGGGACTAGGCGCATTGCTCGATCGCGGCGGCACGATCTCCTGGAAAGACGCTTTGCAGCCGGCGATCAGAATCGCGGAGGAAGGTTTTCCTGTCAGCTCAGAATTAGCGGCGCGTTGGAAAGAGCCCGCTGCCTATCCAGAGGCATCGTCCGCACTCGACGCCATCCAGAGCAACGCCGAAGCTCGTCGCATCTATTTCAAATCCGATGGATCATTGCACGAAGCCGGTGACCGCTTGCGCAATCTAGATTACGCAAAGACTCTCACTCGGCTGGCAGCAGCCGGCGCAGAAGACTTTTATCAAGGCGAGTTGGCCGAACGGATGTCACGCGACTTGGCAGCAAACAATGCGTTTGTGACGGCCGAAGATTTGGTCGCATATAGGCTGCGTGAGCCACAACCGGTACGGGGAAATTACCGTGGTCACGGTGTTGCGACTAGTCAACCGCCACACGGCGGCCCCACGTTGATCGCGATCTTGAACATTCTTGAACTCTTCGACTTGTCCTCGTTCGATCACAATTCACCCGATTACATTTATCTCGTCTCGATGGCGATGAAGGCGGCGTTTGCCGACCGCAACCGATTGCTGGCCGACCCACAATTTGCGGAAGTGCCGCTTGAAGAAATGATCTCAGCCGATCGCGCCATGTACTGGAAAGAAAAGATTGACGCGAATGAGCTCATCGATGTCGCGCGCGGAGAGACTGGTCCGCCCGACACAACACATGTCAGTGTAGTCGACGAACAGGGCAACTGCGTCTCGCTCACTCACTCGCGAGGATCGCTTTCAGGCGGTGTGATCTCGCCCGGACTGGGTTTCTTTTACAACAACTCGATGATCAACTTTCATCCGTATCCCGGAAATCCGAATTCGATCGCAGCGCGTAAAGGCCGTACGACTGGCATGACGCCAACGATTGTTTACCTTGGCGACAAGCCAAGATTGGTGCTCGGCGCGCCGGGTGCGACGCGGATCATCACTGCGGTGCTGCAAGTGATCCTGAATGTCATCGACTTCGACATGTCTATAAGCGATGCAGTACTCGCTCCGCGATTCGATTGTCAGGGCGAACGGATTCGTTGCCAAGCGCGGATCCCCGAGTTGGTCTGCGAACAAGTGCGCAAGCGACACCCAATCGAACGCTTGCCACTGAGCCACGGCGGACTTGCCTTGGTTCACGCCATCCATATCGATCCCGAAACCGACCAGCGTAGCGGCGCTGCCGATGCAGGCGCCGGCGGGATGGCTCTCGAAGTTTGACAAACAGCCGTTGTGTCGCTCGATTGGTGCTTTGTCAAAGCTAAGAATTGAGGTGTTGGGCGGCGAGTCTTTGGACCTTCTCCCTTCGGCATGCGGTGTCCACTACCGAAGTCGCGAACGCAATAAGTGCCTGGGAACGGTATATCAGAATGATGACGCGTGGCGTCGATGGTCTTGGTTGTTTCGGCGAGCGTGTTAGTGACCAATGACAACAACACCTGTACATCGACGCGGCCGAAAGAGTCAGAACAGGTTAGCTTCGGCGCTCACGCTGATGGCTCGACTGCGCGAACAGGGATCATTGTCTCAGCAACTGCGCGTAAAGGAGAACTGCCGCTAATAGACCAATTGACACTAACATCACTCCAATCACTATCGACATCTTCGCAGGCCGTTGGTCAGTCGGCGCGATGTCTCCGGCAAGGTCTGTTTCGCTACCACAGGTTGAGCAGTAGTATCCGCCTTCGATCCATTGGCGCCTCGATTTGGCGAACGGCGATTGAAATCCCGAAAGCGGTTTGTCGCAGTTGGGGCATGGATTATTGGCGCGTCTATGGCGAGCGAGAAGCCACACGAGAAAAACGGCGAGCGTCAACCACGTCGTCATCATTTGTCCTCTCGTTGGATGTTCACTCGACTGCAATCAATCCTTAGCCCAACTAAGTCTGCGATAACCGAATGACCGACTTTACGCCTCCGTTCGTAGACTGTCGGTCACTCCGCATCGTCGCCCTATCATACCAATTGTCGCGACTTCGTAGAACACGTTCACATTACCTGGTAACTTCGATTGGATCACTTTCTTAGAGATGCGACCATGAATTCACCCACACCAACGAACATGAAAAACAATCCACTCCACAGCGCTGGCTGTAAACTACCCGCCCATCCCGAAATCGCAAAAATGGATCCGACAAAGAAGAAGGCACCGCGCCCGACTGA
>JACNKX010000193.1 GCA_014381825.1 Planctomycetota bacterium | reverse complement strand
GGCTCATCACATCCTGGGGGTGAAGAAGCTCCCAAGGGTTCGGCTGTTCGCCGATGAAAGTGGTACGTGAGCTGGGTTCAGACCGTCGTGAGACAGGTCGGTCCCTATCTGCTGTGGGCGTTCGAAACTTGAGGGGATTCTTCTTTAGTACGAGAGGATTTGGAAGGACGAACCTCTGGTGTTCCAGTTGTCGCGCTAGCGGCACGGCTGGATAGCTAAGTTCGGAAAGGATAAACGCTGAAAGCATCTAAGCGTGAAGCCCCCCCCGAGATTAGGTTTCGTACGTACTTGATACGAGAGCCCCCTTGAAGACGACGAGGTTGATAGGCTGGATGTGTAAGCTCAGTAATGGGTTTAGCTAACCAGTACTAACGGGCGAACGCTTGACCACTTATATCCAGTACTCTTGATATAAGTCTTTGTGTCAGATGTTTCAGATTGATCTGTTCATCAAAACTAAGAGTATGATTTGCGAACTAATTCGCGACCATCTACTAATACAATCGAAGAGCTTGCTGGAGCGAATAGGTCCGGCAAGTTCCTCGCGGTGAACATATCGAAAAGGTCACACCTGTTCCCATACCGAACACAGAAGTTAAGCTTTTCGAGCCGATGATAGTGCCCACAAGCGTGAAAGTAGGTATCGCCGCGTTATTTAAACATCAAAGCCCTCGTGCATTGCACGAGGGCTTTCTTTGTTCTTGGCGAGCTAGCAAGCGATTGTCGCGAACCGAATTGGCCAATCTATGTTTATTCGGATCGCGATTCTTCGACCGTCTTGAACGCCAATGGCCAGGGTGGACGAAGGAATCCTAGCGCACGGACGTCATTCAACCAGAAGCCGAAAGGCGATCGACGACCGAGAGTGCTACCGCCAACAATGCGACACAGCCGAGTCATCATTGTCTCGCTAAGTTCTGCGATCGCCGTTTTGCCTATTAAGACGTCTCGTCGAACATCATCACCTGTTTCGATCGCCCTTAGCATTCCTTCGAATGCCTGCACGATTAACCAGTGCTCCATCTCGACGCGAGTCCACTCCGTTCGCTCGAACGATCCGAGTTCCTTTGTGGAAAGTATTTGACGGGCAGCTGCAACTGCTTCGTCGATGATCCCGACGATCACACTGGTAAACAAACAACCGATGAACCCGCCTGCATTCACGGTGACCGGCAGCAGGCTATGTGACCACGCCATCCGCGTTGCAGGAAAGTGATCGAAGGAAAGGCTGTGACTCTGCGTCGCGATCATCCCGTGCCCGTCCCACTCGGCGAGTAAACTCAGACCTTGCGAGCCATCCCACGACGCATCACGCAGATTAACGAAGAACCACTCTGGTAAATCGCCTCCTTCGGGGAGGGCCGTCGTCACCATGTACGACATTATCCCCGAACCACTTCCAAAATGCTTGCGGCCGGTGATGAAATAGGATGTATCACCTTCCCCATGTTTCGCTTCGGTCTTGCTCTGAGTGATATCGCCGCCGCTTCCTGGCTCGGATGTGATGGTTCCCCACCAGTGACCGTCGCGAACCGATGCGAAAATATCTCGGCATTGATCGTCCCAAAGTTGATGATCAGCTAACTCCGCAGGCGCGGTCAACCAGTACGACAAAACGGCAGGGTGCATCGCACAAACGAGCGCGACGGACGAATCGCCTCGTGCCAACCTCCGAAGTGTTTCACAAATGGGCCGAGTCGATTCCGCGACGGACTGCCACAATCCTCCTTCATTTGCGGGCAATCCAACTAGCGGCAAGCCAGCGTCGCGTAGCTGATCAAAGTCGGCGTGATCGAGGTGACGTCGCAATTGTCGCGCCGGGCGATCGGTCTCGAATTGGTCCGCGATCGCAGCAATGTTGTCTTGTAACGCAGAGATATTCATAGGCCATCAACGTTCTTGGCGGCGAATCGCCAATCGGAGTCGAACTCGGGTGGACAACTATTAACCAACAGGTTCAGTCAATTAGACGCGAAGGGTGGCAGCTCGTCTTCGATTTCGGATAACGCGTTGCTCGCCGCGCGCTGCTCCGCTTCCTTCTTGTTTTTTCCCCAAGCGGGTTCGTATCGAAGTCCGCCAACTTGAGCCGCGACCTGAAAACACTTTGCGTGGTCGGGGCCCTTTTCGTCCATTAGTTGGTAGATCGGAGTGCTTCCAAACTCACGCTGCGCGAGTTGTTGAAGCTGTGACTTATAGTTTCCTTCCAACTCGCCTGCCGCTGCAAGTTCAATTTCGGGGCCGACCGTTTCTTCAATGAACCGGCGGACTTCGATATCTCCGCCGTCGAGATAGATCGCCGCTACTAATGCCTCGAAGACGTCGGCCAGAAGTGACGCCGGGAGCTCCGAATTCTGCGCCATCCCTTTTCCAAGGATCAAGCATGCCTGGAAACCGAGCGACTCACTCAGCTTGGCGCACGAGACGCGACTGACGACGACAGATTTGATTTTTGTGAGATCACCTTCGAGATAGTCGGGAAATCGTCGATAGAGTAGCTCGCAGACGATTCCCCCCAGGATCGCGTCTCCTAGAAACTCGAGTCGCTCATTCGACGCCAGTCGGTGCTCGGCACCGGAGGCATGTGTCAATGCGCCAAGTAGCAGCGATTGATCTTGGAACCGATAGCTAACGATCGATTCACAACGAGCCAGCTTCGCCTGCTGCTCGGCCTCTGGTGACGATAGCTCGGTCATCCGTGATAAATCAACGATCTGGAGGAAGGTGGAGCAGCAACGGCGGGAGAAAGGGCTCCACCGGAAGCGGCGTTTTAACCAATGAATTCGGCGACCTTCTCTGCTGTGATTCCGTGCGCAAAGCTATCACCCGCCTAGACCTTTGTCAACGGAACGCCCGATCACATCGGTGCCATTGACCATCACAAGTAACCAGTGGCCGTGAAGGTGTTAGCGATTCAATCGTCGAGATTTCTCGTACGGCAAGGTCCGAGTCGGCATTTGAGCCACATTGGCCCGTTACAATTCCGGACTATAATTCGCTCATCCCGATATCTACTCGGCCAAGTCGCCCGATTGAGGAGAAATTCGATGTTGAAGCGTTTAACAAACGGTACCGTCGCTGCGGTTTGCCTTGCGATGATTTGTGTCACAATTTTCTGCCAGGCCGAAGACGCGGATCTAGCCATCTCCCACGCCAAATCGCTTTCCCGTGCATTCCGCCTGGCGGCGGAAAGTGCCAGTCCGTCGGTTGTAACAGTCCGTTCAAAATTCAAATTGAATCGCGACGATCGAGCGGCTGCGATGAACGAATTGCTGCAAGATCCTCGCTTCCGCGGGCTCTTTCCTGATGGTCGTCCACCCGTTCCAGTTCCAGGCGAAGGTGGCGGGCCCGGCTTTGGCGAGCACGTGGGGTCCGGAGTCGTAATTGACAAATCAGGCACGATTCTGACCAACAACCATGTTGTCGAGGGTGCGGACGAAGTTACGATCCGATTCTCCGATGGTGCCGAATTGATTGCGACGGAGATCAAGACAGATCCTTCGAGCGATTTGGCAATTCTACGAGTTGTCGCCGACAAAGAGCTTCCCGCCGCCCGACTTGGGAATTCGGAGGTGTTGGAAATTGGCGATTGGGTGATTGCGATCGGAAGCCCCTTTGAGTTGGAAGCCACGGTGAGCGCTGGCATTATCAGCGGGAAGGGCCGTGGTATCGAAAAGATCCGCCGTGGGCGTTTGTTACAAACGGATGCCGCGATCAATCCGGGAAACTCAGGTGGCCCGCTGGTTAATCTGGACGGGGAAGTAATCGGCATCAATACGGCGATTGCGTCGAACAGCGGTGGCTATCAAGGAATCGGATTCGCAATTCCGATCAATCGAGGAAAATGGGTCGTTCGCGAGTTGCGTGAATTCGGGAAAGTCCGCCGCGCCTATCTGGGTATTAGAATTGGCGAATTGACGGCACAAGCGGCGAGACAACTTGAACTTCCCGCTCGTGCTGGTGTCTGGGTCTTGGCGACCGTTCCCGGCAGTCCCGCCGATGAAGCTGGGATCACGGAGAACGATGTAATCATTGAATTTGCTGGGACTCCGGTTCGTTCGCCTGGTGATCTCCAAGACGTCGTCGAACAAAAGCCGATTGGATCGACTCAGGAAATCGTCGTGCTTCGTGCCGGCGACCGACTTCGACGCGAGGTCAAAATGGTTGCTCTTCCCGACCAACTCTAAGTGCTCGGTCGTCCGACGCCGCAGACACTCCCCTATCGCATCTGTTTATCACCACTCCCTGCCCCATGATCAACACGCTGTACCTTCCTGAGCTGCGCGAAATGCTTGCCGAGCAGAGCGAGGAGGATTTGCGTGAATTTTGCACCGCGTTGCATCCGGCTCGCACGGCAGAGTTCATGGAAGGGCTTAGCCCCGATGAAGCGTGGCAAGTTTTAAAGTTTGCCGAACCGCGGGTCCGTGAAGAGATATTCACTTTCTTCCCGCGTGACGAGCAGATTCAGCTGCTCGAAACGCAGGAGCGCGCCGAAGTCGCCGAACTGATTGTCGAGTTGGCGTCGGACGATCGAGTAGATTTATTGGAAGAAGTATCCTCAGCGATCGTTGATGAGATTCTTCCCTTACTGCCGGCCGAGATTCGCCGCGAGATTCTGCGGTTGCGAGCTTATCCGGAGGACTCAGCCGGCGCGGTGATGACGACCGAAGCGGCCAAGCTTAGCGAGTCGTTAACCGTTCGTGAAGCGCTCGATGAATTGAGCCGGCAAGCTGAACACCTGGAGACGATTTATTACTTATACATCGTTGACGACACAGATCATCTGCGAGGTTTGGTTTCAGCTCGTGAGCTAATCTCCGCAATTGGAAAGCCGCAAACGACGCTGGCCGAGTTAATGGAAACAGATTTGTTGTCGGCAGATGTCCTGGAGGACCAAGAAGAAGTAGCTCGCAAGGTTGCACACTACGATTTGCTGGCGATCCCGGTTGTCGATCACGAGCATCGGATGCTGGGAATCATCACGCATGACGACGTCATTGACGTTGTGCGCGAAGAGGCAACCGAAGACGCCCATCGGATAGCTGCTGTTGCGCCTTTGGAAGCCAGCTATCTGAAGACCCCGATTCTTACACTAACTTGGAAACGCGGCATTTGGTTAACGATTCTATTTGGCGCGGCGTTTTTGACGGCGATTGCATTGCAACAATATGAAGAACGGCTCAAGGTTTGGGCGTGGTTGGCGTTATTCCTTCCACTGGTCATCTCGACCGGTGGAAATACGGGTAATCAGGCCGCGACGTTGATCATTACCGCGTTGTCAATGGGCGACGTATCGCTCCGTGATTGGATGCGCGTCGTTGTACGTGAAGCGGCGATGGGAATACTTCTCGGAGGCTTTCTGGCGATCCTCGGCTACCTTGGCGCGTGGCTATCGGGATTGGCTCCCGACGCAACAGCGGCGATCGTCATTCCAATAACGCTCTTGCTGATCGTCTTGGCGGGGACTTTGCTCGGCGCGACGCTGCCATTGCTATTCGCGCGCCTCGGGCTCGATCCGGCGTTGATGAGCAGTCCCTTTGTCGCTGGCATTATCGACATACTAGGGATCGTCGTGTACTTGAACGTCGCGATCGCGGTACTTTAGCTCGCCGAGCCGCTGCCGCCCAAGAACCATGCCGTCGCCGCTAGCCAGAGACGGCGGCGTGTTGCATGTGTCGAGCGATCGTTGCCAGGAACTGGTCTCGTCTGATCGGCTTTGAGATATAGTCGGTACAGCCGGCCTCGATGCACGCTGTTCGATCGCCCGTCATTGCGTGAGCGGTCATCGCGACGATTGGAAGATAGCATTCGAGTTCTCTCAATCGCCGAGTCGCACCGTATCCGTCAAGCACGGGCATCTGCATATCCATGAGAATCAAGTCATAGGGATGACCGTTGGCGACCGACGACTCGAACTCTTCGCAGGCTAGCTGTCCGTTTTCGACGACTGTCACTTTGACGCCAGCTTTTTTCAGGATGACCGAAAACAGACGCTGGTTGTCGAGACCGTCTTCGGCGAGCAAAATTCGCCCGTTAATTTTTACGGGGCCTTCCGCTAGTGCAAGATCTGCGGACGATTGCAATTCGGAATCCGCCGGTTGCTGCCTTACCATGCGAATGCCTTCGATTGCTCCCGCGTCAACCGTAATGCGAAACTCGCTCCCCTTGCCGGGTTCACTGACGGCGTCGATGTCTCCACCCAACGATTGCGCAAGATGCTTCGAGATCGAGAGGCCTAAGCCTGTTCCACCATACTTTCTGGTCGTCGATACATCCGCCTGCGTAAAGGGCTTGAACAGTTTCTGTAGCTGCCCCTTCGTCATGCCGATGCCCGTATCGGCGATATTGAATTGAAACAGCGTTTGCCCGGTTTCGGACGTGTCGCAGCTGAGTATGGCTCGCACATCTCCTTGATGCGTAAACTTGATGGCATTTCCAATCAAATTGACAAGCATCTGTCGGAGCCTCGTCGGGTCCGAGTAGATCAACTCGGGAATCTCACCTTCGATCTCGGTAGATAAAGTTAACCCGCGATCGAGCGCGGGGACGTTCATCAACGTGACCACGTCGGCCGTAACTTCTATCGGTGAGCAGGATATTCGATCGACAGTAAGTTTGTTTGCTTCAATCTTGCTAATGTCTAGCAAGTCATTGATCAGCTGCAAAAGATGCGTGCCATTGCGACGAATGGTGTCGATCGCTTGGACTCGATCTTTCGGTGCCAATGTGATGTCCCCGTCCGACAAAAGGACATCGGCGTATCCAAGAATCGCCGTCATCGGAGTCCGAATCTCGTGGCTCATGTTGGCCAGGAACGCACTCTTGGCTTGGCTTGCCTCTTCCGCGGCTATTCGCGCTGTTTCGAGTTTCTCGTTGACAGCCAGCAGCTCGTCTCGTGCGTGCGTAATGGCCTTTGTTCGATCTCGCACCAACTCGGCGAGGTGCTGCAGCTTTGCTTGGGCATCGCGTTCAAGCTGCCACTTCCGCGTCAAAGCCGTCGCCAGCTGCCGCACTTCCATGTTGTCGAACGGCTTGCGCAGAATTAAGAGACGATCCGTGTTACCGAATCGGTCGATCATGTCATCCCAAGAGTAGTCGGAGAACGCCGTGCAAATGACGGCTTGCAGTGTTGGATCGAGCTCCCAAATTCGCTCGAGCGTCTCAACGCCGTCCCAGCCTGGCGGCATTCTGACGTCTACGAACGCCATCGCGAACGGTGCGTCAGAATCGATCCCTGCTTGGACCAGATCCACTGCCTCGGCACCCTGAAACGCCGACACAAGATCGAACGACAGTCTGTCTCGCTGCGTTGCAGGAGCCCCAAGCAACGCGGCCTTCGAGTCGCTGAGCATGCCCGTAGATTTCGCGCTGGTCCCCAAGACGCTCTTAAAGTCGTCGTGGATTGATTCCGTATCGTCGACGATCAGGATTCGGCGGTTCATCGTGTTTGCCCGTTCTTTTCGATAGTTGGTCCCTAGCCCGTCGAGCTGCCACGTCACGCCATTTAATGGTGCCATTCACCAAAGAGCCGCGATTCGAAGTAGTTGGTAAAGGTTAGATCAACGAACGCGATTCGGTCGCGTCGCGGCTAGCGAAACTGAAGTGCCCATGCTAATTTCGCGTCCGTTCATCACGCCAGCCCGCGTTACCGATACAATCGCCACGGAAGTCGCAATAATCGCGGACTCTTGGAACCATTCAGTCCTCGATTACATGAACGACCCGGTATCGGTGAGCCACTCGCCGATAGGCCGACATTGCGCCGATAAAGCAGGAAATCGCACCAATCACAGCGGTACGCTTGTACTCTTGGACGAATGTCGGCAACAACCGAATCGCCGCCATCCAGCTCTCCTCTCCCTGAACAGTATCCCAATGGATCCAACAGACTACAGCAACCACATACGCGCCGACACACGAGACCACCAAGATTACCCCGGCAAGTTTACTCTTCTCTGCCAACAGCTTCCGCCCTACGAATCCGGCGACTTCACCCACCAGCCACAACGAAGCCAATCCGAGCGTTTTAAACTCGGTTATTGCAAGTCCGGAAGCGATACCACCCACAGCGACCACCGCAACCGCCCAAGAAGAAACCAGAGTGATTTGGATCGGAGCCAGCGCCTCCTGGGAAAGCTCCAACGGGTTGGTGTTTGAATCGCTAATTAGATTGCCATTCCAATCGAGGTAAGCCAGCCGATTGAGATTTCCGATTTGAACCAAGGTTTATGGATAGTAGCATACCTCGATTAGTGACACCACGAAATCAGTCGTCGTGCTTGCAGATCACTCTGGCGGGGTGAATAATCGAGTTGGCCAAGTTGCTTGCACGGGAACTTCAAATGTCTGCAATTCGTTTTGTTATGTTGGGCGGTTTTCTCGGCGCCGGAAAAACGACGACGATCGCCAGACTCGCGAGGAGATATCAGGAGCAGGGGCTGCGGGTTGGCATTGTGACCAATGATCAAGCAACTGACTTGGTCGACACGCATACGCTGCGATCACAAGGGTTTGAAGTTGGCGAAGTGGCGGGGGCATGCTTCTGCTGTAACTTCAACGAGCTTACGCAAGTTGCCGCAGCATTGACCGCCGAGCAGCGTCCCGATGTGATTCTGGCCGAGCCCGTCGGGAGTTGTACGGATCTCGTGGCAACTGTCATACAGCCCTTGATGCGGCTTCATGCAGATCGATTTCATGTCGCGCCGTATGGCGTTCTACTAAAGCCAAGTCACGGCCGAAAGATTCTGAAAGGCGAAGCGAACGCCGGATTCTCTCCGAAGGCTGCCTATATCTTTAAGAAGCAACTAGAAGAAGCTGACTTCATTGTTCTGAATCGCATCGATCAGCTTTCGGTCACCGGAGTGGACGAGTTGCAACAGCTGATCGAACAGCACCATCCCGGCGTTCCTACCATACGAATGTCGGCAAAAACGGGAGCAGGCTTCGACGGGCTCGTTGAATTATTGGACCAACAGGGTGACTTCGGTCGCAGAATTCTGGACATCGACTACGATATCTACGCAGAAGGCGAGGCGGAACTCGGCTGGCTAAATAGCAACCTACGCGTCACTTCCGAACAGCAGTTTTCTCTCGACGAGTTGCTGGTTAGCATCGTCGACCGACTTCGAGATCGACTTCGTTCGCTGAACGCAGAAGTAGCTCACCTAAAAGTGATCGGTCTGTGGGAAGGGGCTCATGGAGTTGCCAATCTCATCAGCAACGACTTGCCTGCGGAGCTTTCGCTGGCATCAGACTGCACAACAGCCAGTGCCGATCTTGTGGTCAACGCTCGAGTCATGCTTGATCCCGAGTCATTGAAATCGGAAGTGCGTGAAAGTGTCGAAGCCGCTTGCGCCCAACTCAGCGCTCGTGCGAACTGGCATCAAACTCAAAGCTTCCGTCCAGGGCGCCCCGTTCCAACCCATCGCTTTGCTGACGCCGACTCCGAATGACGTGAGAGCGTGTCGATCGCTTAACTCATTCGGCGACGATTCGACTAGCTCAGGGGGCCATGGCGTTGTTTCTTGTCTTCAGCACACCTTCGAACTGAAGGGCCCAGTCATCATTGGCAGTTCATTGGTGCTGGACTGTTCCGTGCTAATCGCGGTAGGGACCGCCGTTGCCAGCGGCCCCCCGCATAGATCCGTACGTGAGTGTTTACCTCATACGGCTCCTACCTTGAGTCGAGCGCGAAA
>JACNKX010000175.1 GCA_014381825.1 Planctomycetota bacterium | reverse complement strand
GAGGCGGCCCGCAGCCAATGGTCAGCCCCGGCATGCCCAGCCCCATCCCCTTCCATCACACGTTCGCGCACAAATACCTCGACGACGATCCAACGAACACACCAAGCGACAACTACATCCTCGACATCACAATCGACGATGGCGACGGGGGCATCGCCTCGACCACAGCTCAAGTAACCGTGAACAATGTTGATCCAACGGTTACAATCACGTCGATCACACCGGTCGATAGCGTCTCGGAGGATGAGGGCGGTGTTGATGGACGGCTTGACGAGACCGAAGGCTTTGTTGTGAAGGGAACGATCACCGACCCAGGTGTTCTCGATACGCACACCGGAACGCTGGAAGTCGATTTGAACTTCGACGGCGACGTTGCTGACACCGGCGAAACGGTTGGCGTCCCGTTAACGTTGGTGAGTCCTGGCAGCTATACGTTTGAGAAGACAATTGCGAATGTTCTCGATGATGGTCGGTGGACTGATGCTTCTGGTATCCCGGCGTGGAACAACGAGACCAAAGACGATCCGGTTGCTGTGAAGGTACGTGTGGTAGATGATGATACCGGCACCGGTTTGGAAAGCGACGAGATTGATATTTACAACATTGATCCGACTTTAATTGTTGAATCCGTGACTGAAGTTCCCGACGTGGAGCCAGGGAAGGTCAAGGAAGTAAATGTCGAAGGCACGATTATCGAAATTGGCGTCAAAGACTTGCACAAAGTAACTCTGATTTGGGGAGATGGTCACCAACAAACCGTCATCACTGCAACTCGCCAATTTAGCTTCATGCGTGAACTCACAGGTGATATTGCTTGGGTAACCGAAGATTTGTATCCGCTGGTGATTAAACTGGTTGATGACGACCTTGGACCGGATGAGAAGACGATTCCTCGCGTGAATCTCACGATCTATCACGGCGTAACGCCTTCCGCAGTTCCGCAGAAAGATGAAGTCCGAATAGGAGCGGTCACTGTAGCGAATTTGAATGACACCGATGGCGACGGAACTCTAGACTTTGAGGACAGCGACGGCGTCATCGCATCGGCAACGGGCGAAGATGAAGTGGATCTCATGCGTCTAGAAATCGATCGACCGGTACCATATGACGGTGGTCCCGTTGCTTTGAGTGTTGTGCCAGGAACAGGTCTGTGCCCTGGATGCGGCGCTAGCATCGTAGGCCTGTGGGCGGACCCGACGAAGACGCAGCCAATAGGATTAGGTAGCAGTCGTTCTGTAGTGTTTTCAAATTGGGGAGAAAATGAAACGAAGAAGACTGTTTACGTCGAGGCAATGGGACCAACGTCGATCCGCGGCATATCTCTTGAAGTAGAATACAAAGGGCAAAAGGACTTGGTTACTGCAACTGGTGTTTGGGCAACGCTGACGACATCCAAGTCCGACACCGAAGATGTAAAACTGCCGGGTGCAGGTGCGGACTTCATGGATGCCGCACCGTGGTCGGAGTTGACCGCAACGGATGGCGTTCGCCAGTACGTTGAAATATACGGTGGCACCGGCGTCCGCCCCGTTGCGCCAGCGCCGGTGGGCGTGACAAACCTAATCCTGACGCATTGGACAATCTTTCCTGTGGAAGTGACTTCTGCCCCGTACACGTTCGTAAAAGTCGATGGTGGCCGTCGCAATGATACATTCGTCGCATTTGATGGAAATCCTCCGAAGCCGCCGATTGTCGAACATTTTCCCACGAAGAAAGACTTCGCGAACGACGACGGTCACGACGAAGACGAAACTGGCCCAAAAGCGAGCGGAAGTTTTTTCACGGTTGACGGTCCCGGATTCAATTCAGATACACCTATGAACAACGACACGGCAGGAGTCCACTGGGGGAATTTTGAAGAGTTCATCAGAATGGACATTGGTACTCGCCCGACGGGGCCGGGTACTAAAGGCAGCCGCGCATCTGCGAAGTTTCTATGGCACGCACGATCCAGCGTGACGAACGTCGGCAACAAGTGGGTGCGCTTACCTGGAGAACCGAATGACGTGAGCCCCGGCCACTTCTAATGGAGTCGACAAAAGTGAACATGCGATCGCACTGGAACCCTCGGAATTATTTGCGCTTTCGGCTTTGGCACGGCGCAGTGATGCTTACGGCGTTCTGCGTTGTACTGGGACGCTTGTCGCAGCAGTGGCACGACCAACAGAGCGCGGTTGTCGCCATCCGCTCGCATGGAGTTTGGGTTGACTATAAACATAGCGAAACTTCCCGTCTTGAACGCCTTATCGAGAGCATGGTTGGGGAAAACTTTCTTCGACCGCCACTCGTCATTGCCGCAGATCGGGAACACCTAATTGCTGCGTTTCCCGATATTCTCCGGTTGCGCAGTTTGCAGGCTGTGCACGTAGTTGGCAAGATCGCACCACTCTCAGTGTTGATTGCGCTGTCGCGAGGGGAACCGATTGATTACTGCGCGCTGGCCGAAAGACTCGATGTCGATTTGCGCGCCCTCCGAACACGATTTCCCGAATGTGAAATTGACGTCGGTCTCAAGTTTCCGAAAGAGCCTTGGTGGGAATAGCTTGGACCGATCAAAGCACTGTCATGGGTGAATTTGCGAAATGAGATGAGCGCGTACGTTCAGCGCTACTACGCGAGAGTAGTTTTTTGGGGACTTGGTGTCCAGTGACGTGTAACCGATCAAAGGGATCAGGCGTCTTTGATGAGTCCAGATCGACCAGGTGCCATTCGTGCCTGCGACCTAGTATGTCCCACGTCGTTAACTCTAGAGTCAGCCGACTTGCACTATCGCGGCTTCTCGCGTGCCCTGCCAAAGAGACCCAACGCACCGGAAACATACGATTACGAAAACGTGCAAGTCGCTTCCAAGTGGCCGCCGATGCGAGGTGCTTTTACACGGTATGGAGACGTCCAGGAACTGGTCGCCGTAGCTGACGATCGGATGGTAATTCTGGGCGGTGGCGACGAGATGACTCTCCGGTTCCGATCGCCCGACTCTGAAGTACCAACCGGTTGGGCAAGAGACTTCATCATGCATAACGTCGGCTGGGACAAAGATGCCGACCTGAACACTATCTACGGCCAAAGCGTGGAACCCTTGCCGTATCGCGAGATGACGTCCTATCCCTACGGACCAGAGGCACAGTTCCCGACAACGGCCTCACATCGAGACTACCTTCAGCGCTACCAAACACGCGGCCAGGAAGCTCAGCGTTTTTGGCGGCGGATCAAAGACTATCCGAGCGAAGTTGCGGACGATGATACCGGCAAGGACACCTAGGTCATCGACAAGATCTGCGAGTGCGACGAAACGGCTGATTCAGGAACTTCCGCCGGCACTACGCATGTCGGCCTGCAAGCTTGGACTACGTTGCCTTCGGACCAGCAGGCAAAACGTCGGGTCCGCGCTTGGCGATGGCACTCCGGCGGAACTTTCGCAGAAATGGATAGCCACGTGGAGGGGGCACCAGTCCAGTGCGCGTTTAATGTCTGGCTCGACGACTACAACACGAACAGTCTCGGTGGCGTCTCCCCCTGCCCGCAATTACAGGTCCTAGCGGACCTTTCGTAGCCGAAAGCACCGTTCCATTTAACTTTGTTCGTGATGGAGTTGATTCAGATTCTGGGGAGCTACGCGATACTACTGGGCTGTCGCAGACAATCATGCCGTCGTAGCCCCGCTCTACCAAGCATATTGAAACCCGGCGGTTGCTCCTCCATAGAGAGCCGACCCGGTGGTATTGATTCCGGCCGTTCCGGTTGCGAGGTTGGACTGTTGTAACTGCTCAGGCGCAAGGGCGAGCCCATGCAATCCAAGAACCTGATATCCGGCCCGCACCGACAGACAACTATTAATGCAGTACGTTGCGTAGACCCCAGCATCTCCTGCGACCGCGAATGCGTCGTTCGAAGCGTTTACTGGCGTTCCTATCAATGCGGAACTCGTCGTCTGGGAGGCGTCATTCATATAGAAACCGCACTTTACTAATGCGTCGATTTGAAGTGCGCCGCAGCGAACAAGACGGACGTCCGTTCCAAACTGAAAACCGAACAGATTGTTGTCTGTGTCAATGTCATAGTGTTGCAGCGTAACCACTGCACCAATCTGCGACGAGAGTAAGAAATCTTCTTGCAAATTGATATATCTGACCCCGGCAAACAATCCAAATCGATCGCTAAGAGATTGGCGAATATTGATCTCGAGGCTGTGTAGTTCGGATTTGTAGTCGGCGCGATACGAAGCGGGGTTGCCTCCGGTCGCGAATCCCGGGAGAACGAGCGCCAGGTCGCCCGTTCGCTCGTCGGTTGCCTGCTGATCATAGAGGCCGAAGTAACCAATGTTCAAACACGCCCCGCATCCGATCGCCCGAGACAAACTCAGTCCGACGCCTGGGTTGTAACCCAAATCCAGCGATTGCGCATTCAACTCCTCAATTGCACGAGTCGTATCGTCAACGAGGATCGTCACCGGAGAAGTGTCAGTTCGCTTTAGATAGTAGAAGTCAACGGCAGCTCGCCACAACAGGCAACAGCCGGCGTCTCCGGCCCCAATTTTCCTCAGGCTACCGCTTCCCCAGCCTTCCTTCGCGTCCCAGCTATCTTTGGTAAACGAATAACCGTCCGCTTGTTGCGTTATCATCGAATCGAAAACGTCCGAAGATTGCTGCAGCGGCTCGGCTTCTCCAACAACCGCATCTCGTTGCTGGCGGGCATAACTAAACGGAGTAACTTCGTTCGGGAAGTCACCGCTCGGCCCATCAGCATCAATTCCCAAACTAGGCCCGTTCGCGTTGAACGATTGCTGGTAGGGCGTGCGAAATTCCGTTTGTTGCTCGTACCAAGGAACGCGGTTTTCATTCAGCGTCGCGGTGGCATCAGGAAACGTCGTAGCACGCAATCGATTCGCCGGTTGACCATCGTAACGATAGCTCGTCTCCGAACCCGTCACGGCAAGTGGTGTCAGAGCATTCCACGCGAGGCACGTCGCGATTGTAACGGAGCTAAACAGCGATAGACACTTCATTTGTTACCCCTCATTTTTGACAACGTCGCACTTCAACCGCGTCTCATCCGATTCGAACGCTTCACTTTCCGTCATCGACGCAGTAACTTGTTGCCCACACCAAAACCTTGGACGATTCGGTGAGATTCTGAATCGTCAGGTGCAATACCATTGCTAGAGCGACGACTGCCAAAAAGCGTCGTGCTGGAATGTCGGAAGCAATTGGGATTATCGCCCTAGTTTAACGACGGCTTGTGACTTCCTTTGCTACTTGATGCGAGCGATCGTTCCAGTGATACTGCTTGTCGCATGTATGCCGATTCCAAACGCGAGTACCGTCTTAAGTGTTCTGTTCACACGGATCCTCTTATCGCAACAAGTCCAGCATGACGGATGTAAACGACAACTTTCCGCACGGGCCGGTGCCCCGAACCATTCAACTGGAGTCGCTGAGCGCAGCGTCACCGCTTAAAACGAGAGTTGCACCGTTCGTTGGAGTACAGCCTTTCGGCTGAAAGAAGGACGCTAAAGCGTGGACCCCAACAAGAGCGTAACTCCCAAATTGAGCTTTGACAAAGCACTAGTCCCCCTTCTTTTACCTTGAATTTGACGTACGTAGGCTGCGAGAATCAGAGTTAGCTTAGTTCCAGGTCGACGTGATCGCCCGCGCAAACACTACGCGACTGTTGGCGAGCCCTACCGCTTGAAGCACACCACGTTCACACCGCCCGACACTCACACCAAGTCCCGTAGCGAAAGAAGGTTTACTTCGATGTTCATTCGTGCGACGTTCTTCATGATCTCGTGGGCAATCTCCGCGACATGCGTTCTCTCACCCAAAGCGGCTCTGTCCCAAGATGCTTGGAAAGAGGTTGCGGTTCCTTCCGTGTGGAAAAAGCCACCCGCCGGCATTGGCGGGTATTCGTGGTACCGATGCGCGGTGCGAATCCCTTCCGCATGGGAAGGACGAAAGCTGACTCTCTTTTCAGAACCCGTAGACGACGCTCGTGAAGTGTACATGAACGGCACACGGGTCGGTGGCGCGGGTCAGTTTCCGCCAAACTTCCGGAGCGGACTCGGCAGCGAATCACGGCATGCCGTCGATCCCGCCGTCGTGAAATTCGGTCAACTAAATGTGTTAGCAATTCGCGTCTACAGTAGCGATGCGCGAACCGGCTTCAATGTTGCTGCTCCCGCGATCTTTGCGGGAGACCATGCGATGCGATTCAACGGCACTTGGCTCTTCCAAGGCGGTGACGATCTCGCGTGGGCAAAGGCCGACACCGCCGCTTCGTTCACTGAGAAGACGACTCGTAAAGAAGTCCTTTCCGCCGCTGAAGTGGAAGCGATCCTCCGCCGTCTTCCCGGTGAAGAAGGACCGCTTTCCGTCGCGGATGCAGTAAAACGCTTTCGAACACCGGATGATCTTGTTATCGAACCAGTACTCAGCGAACCAGAGATCGGACAACCGCTGTTCATCGACTTCGATGAACGAGGACGAATGTGGGTCTTGAACTACAAACAATACCCGACTCCTGCTGGGCTAACTGCTGTCAGTCGAGATAAGTATCTGCGCACCGTGTTTGACAAAGTACCGCCACCACCACCGAATCACTTTCCCGGTCGAGACAAGATCACCATCCATGAAGACACGGACGGTGACGGCAAGTACGACAAGCATAAGACGTTCGTCGACGGCTTGAGCATCGCGGTATCGTTCGCGCGAGGGCGCGGCGGCGTGTTCGTCATGAATCCTCCCTACTTGCTGTTCTACCCCGATGCCGACAAGGACGATGTGCCAGATGGCGATCCTGAAGTTCTGCTTGAAGGCTTCGGGATCGAAGATTCGCACTCGGTTGCTGCGAATTTGCGTTGGGGACCCGACGGCTGGATCTATGCGTCACAAGGCAGCACGGTGACCGGGCAGATCAAACATCACGGAACAAAGGACAAGCCGGTCCACTCGATGGGCCAGTTGATCTGGCGATATCATCCGGAGACTCGCAAGTACGAGATCTTTGCCGAAGGTGGCGGGAACACATTCGGCGTTGAAATTGATTCGAAGGGGCGTGTCTATTCGGGACACAACGGCGGCGACACGCGAGGTTTCCATTATGTCCAAGGTGGCTACTATCGAAAGAGCTTTGGCAAGCATGGTGAATTGACTAACCCGTATGCCTTCGGCTACTTCGATGCGATGGGGCACCACTCGGTGCCTCGCTTCACGCACACGTATGTGATCTACGAAGGAGCGGCGCTTTCGGCGAAGTACGCAGGAAAACTGTTCGGCGTCGGACCACTGCAAGGTGAGGTTGTCATCAGCGACGTCCAGCCAAAAGGCGCGTCGTTCGCTACGAAGGATATTGCCCGAGCCGTCACGAGCGACGATCCGTGGTTCCGGCCAGTCGAGATCAAAGTCGGCCCCGATGGTGCGATCTATGTTGGGGACTTCTACGAACAGCGGATCGATCACGCCAGCCACCATCAAGGCCGCGTGACGCCTGATACCGGGCGCATCTATCGGCTCCGCGCCCCAGAAGCCGAATCGTCGAAGCCGGCAGACTATTCAAAACTCTCCACGCAACAGTTGCTGGAGGTCTTGAAACATGAGAACAAACTACATCGCCAAGTCGCTCTGCAACAAATCGCAAATCTCCGTGATTCATCCATCGTGCCGTCGCTCACGGAGACATTGTTCGAAACGGATGGACAACTCGCCTTGGAGTATCTGTGGGCCTTGAATCTATCGGGTGGATTTGATGAAGCATTGGCCACGCAAGCGTTGCAACACAAGGATCCTTATGTGCGAGCTTGGACCGTACGCCTGCTGTGCGACGACCACATCGTTTCAGACGCGCTCGCGGAGCAGCTTGCAACATTGGCCAAAACTGAACCGCATGTCGAAGTGCGCTGCCAGCTTGCGTGCTCGGCGCGGCGGCTTCCGGCGGCCCAAACCATACCGGTCGTCGAAAGCTTGTTGTATCGAGCCGAGGACGTCGACGACCTCTTTAATCCGTTGCTGGCGTGGTGGGCGATTGAGGCCAAGGCAGACGAAGGCCGAGAGCAAATCGTGGCGATGTTTCGAGATTCTGCTTTATGGAGCCAGCCTCTCGTACAGCAACACATCGCTGAACGCGTAATACGGCGCTACGCGATGGCTGGTACACGCCGTGATCTCATCACTTGTGCGCAGCTGTTTAATCTCGCCCCCGACGCCAACGATGCAAAGACACTTCTCAAAGGGTTCGAAACCGCGTATTCCGGTCGGACGTTAAGCGATCTTCCCGACGAGTTAGTGGCGGCATTGGAAAAAGTTGGCGGCGGTTCCTTGGCGTTACGCCTGCGTCGTGGCGATCAGGCAGCTCTCGCTGAAGCATTGCGACTGGCTGCCGACGAAAAAGGAGAATCCAAGCAGCGAGTCGAGGTGATCAAAGTACTCGGTCAGATCCGCCAAGACAACGCCGTTAGCACGCTGCTTGAAGTCGCTGAAACGAGCAAGAACTCAGATATTCAATCGGCGGCGCTAACCTCGCTGCAACCGTACGACTCGCCAGCAATCGGAGCCTTCATCGCCAACATTCACAACAAGATTACCGGCGACTCGCAGCGCGTCGCTCAGAGCGTTCTGGCCAGCCGGCAAAGTTGGTCAGAGAGTTTTCTCGCGGAAATCGATTCGGGCAACATTAAACCAGACTCTGTTCCGCCAGCGGTCTTGCAGAAGCTTCTCTTTCACAAGAACGACAGAATTGCTGCGTTAGTTGGTAAACACTGGGGCGATGTTCACTCGGCGACTACCGACCAAATGCGAAGTGAAATCGAACGACTTCAAGGCGTGTTGGCCGGAACGGTGGGAAACCCTTACCGCGGCAAGAAGCTCTTTCTGACGAACTGCGGAAAGTGCCATCAATTGTTCACCGACGGCGGAAAGATCGGGCCTAACCTGACGCCCTACAAGCGCGATGATCTGCGAGGCATTTTGATGAACGTCGTCAATCCGAGCCTGGAGATTCGTGAAGGCTTTGAGAACTTCGTGGTCTTCACGGCGGATGGTCGAACGCTAAACGGCTTCGTCGAGGAGCAAGATAACCGAGTTGTTGTGCTGAAGGGCGCGGACGGCCAACGATTGATCATCCCACGAGACGACATCGAAGAGATGCAGGCAATTCGCACTTCGATCATGCCCGAAGGAATCCTCAAACCGCTGAACGATCAGCAGCTCCGCGATCTGTTCGCCTATCTTCGGTCAACTCAACCACTGCCGTAGTGTTTCTGGCCCAGCTTCAACTTGCGTTGACGACAGCGTCTCTGACGATTGTCGCTATCAGCAGCCCGCCGATCACGAGCAGCAGGTAGAAGATGTAGCGAGAGAATCGTGCGCCTTCGATTCGCTTATTGACTTCGCGACCAATATACGCGGCAAGCACGAGAAATGGGATGGCGAATAGAAAGCTCTTGACGACCAGCGGCGTCCAAAGCTTGTTGGCCGAATGAAATCCGGCCACGAGCAGGCTGGTCGGCAGAAAGACCGTTTGCAGCGTGATGCGAAATCGTTGCGCCGACCATTGCCGAAGCGTGCCGAAGATGACCATCGGCGGACCAATGGTGTTGTAGGCTCCGCCCAACACTCCGGCAACCAACCCAAATCCGATCCCCGGCACGTTGCTTTCCAACTTGGGCATCCGCGGGCGGCACAAGCTGTACACAGCAAACGAGATCAACAAGACAGCAAGAACTAACTTGACGGCAGATTCAGGTACGCTGACCAGCACGTACACGCCGATGGGAACGCCGACGAAAGTGCCGATGAGCATGTAGCCCGCGGCTGACCATTCGATCTTTTCCCACCGCGTCGTAAGCAGAATGGCGACTGCGTTAAAGATCGATGTCATTGCGACCATCGCAGCAGCGTCCTTAATGCCGACTACCATCGACAGCAGCGGCATCGCGACCAGTGCCTCGCCGAACCCGAACGCCGATCGGGTCAAACAGGCCGCAAATAGAATGGCGACAGTTACGAAAATCTCTAAATCCATCAACTTGCGTCGCCTTCGGCTCCATCCGGAATGTGCGTGCTCGCTTCGCGCTGTATGTCACGATTGTTGCGTTCTCGCCCGACTCCGTCCAGCCGTCACAACCGCGACATACGACGAAATCGTTCACGTTTCGCTAATGCGACGACCTTTCCTAGTACGGAGAGTTTAACAGTTGGCGGCTGATGACCGATAAGGCAAGTGTGTGTTTCTCCCTCCTCCAACATACACTCGCTGTGGATCTCAATCATGCAAACTTGCGAAGCAACTCTGGAAGAACGAATTGGCGTTGCTGCCGACGATAGCCCTTACCTGATGGGATCGAACATCTCGATCGAGTCGGATACGCCATGCGTTGTCGTGCGTGGCGTGGTGCACTCGTATTACGAAAAGCAAATGGCTCAAGAGACGTTGCTGCGCGTGGATGGCGTCGAGTCCGTCGACAATCACTTGGAAGTTATGCGCCGTCGTTGCCGCTAGTCAAGTTCGCATTCGTGGTTTCCAACGCACAGGACATCATTCGTGAATAAGAGAAGCTCTCCGAGACTGTTGCCTGGTCCTGACACATCAATGATTTCGCTGCGAAAGCACAATAGCGAGGAAGTCATTCGCGGTTACCTCTTGGACCAGTCGGTCGACGGCCTTGCCCTTCAACTTGGACGCCGCTGCAGCGTCGAACTGGACGAGAACATCGAGGTGCTCGTCGGCGATTCGTGGGAGCCAGCGATCGTAACAAGTGCAAAGCGGCAAGGAATCGTGAACCGTGTGGGCCTGCGATGGGTCGCGGGATGCGAGGCGTCATCGATATCCCGCGAACAAGTGACCTTATAGCGGCACATCAATGTTGTCTGAGCGGCCGCTACGTTCGATTGTCCGTCTCGCGAACCCCGCTCAAACGCATGGCACCCCTGTGATCGAGGGACGCAATGCCTAACATGGGGAATTCTGACGCGGACGCTCATCAGTCTTGATGAGGCAGAGCCTCGCATCGCCTCTTAACGAAGACGCAGGGCTCACCACATTCTTGGGACGCGCGTTACTACAGCATCAACATTTCTCCCCATCCAGGTCCGCTTTGGGTATTTGCGCAGAGCGTCGCAAAGGCGATAATCCTCGTGTGAGCGAGGATACTTCGCGCCGCAAAATAAACACTGGGCGATGTAATTTCGCGGCGTCATGACCGGCTGTAAACGATCGTCCGCCAGAGCTATGCAGGACAAGTGAAGCGAGTCAATAGTGCGAGACTTCTTTATCGCGGTGTCTCAAGTAGTGAAACGGCGCATGATGTTTTTCATCGTCGTGGGAGCAGTTTCTGTTGTCGGGTTGCTGATCTGGAATGCCGCGTCGGTGATTTCGAGCTTTGATGACCAGACATCGGCAGTTAGCATCGAGCAAATTGTTGACGGTCAGTTTTTGGGTGTCAAAGTCGCGGACAATACCAGCGATCAATACATGAACAATGTCGAGCTTCGTTTGGCAATGAACGAGGGCTTCAAGGCATCGAACTCAATTCGGAAGTACCAGATGAATACAATCTGGCTCCACGACGGCCAACATCCGGATAGCGGCACGCCAGCCGTCCTGATAACCGTGCAACCAAAACGGGGCGAGCTTCCTGACCCACCTTTCGAGCCCGTGGCGGTGCGCCGATGGGAGCCTGATCCCCAAAGCGACGTTCATCTTGACGCGTTGCCCGAGATGCGGCTGATGAACTCGCCGAACACGGAAGACCTCGATCAACTTCGTGAGGTGTGGAGCGGCGGTAGACATGCGAAGGTCGGTTCACTGTTCGGTTGGGTCGGACGTCTATTTCTGTTCGTCGCGATCGGCTTGGGACTAGTCCTTTGCGCGGGCGCTGTTCGATCCAACGCTTGGCGGAGTTCGCGATGGGACCGCAGTGCAGACGCACAGCACGAAGGTGCCGTCTTGTCGCGACTCCAGTCCGCGCGGGATGCAAAACGATCGCGTGGAGCGTAGGCGTCGCGCTCTGCACAACTACGTCGGACGCTGGGAGATAACACAACGGATGGCAGTTGCACCGCAAAAATGTTTATTGCAATCCGGTCCAGACACGGGCTTCAGAATTCGCAACTTTGGAAATTGGGCGATCGCGGGACCTACCGCTGATTGAAAGACTGGGAGAAGCCAGCTACGATCGCCGAAATGTTCACGGGCTCGGAAATCGTAGAGATATTGGAACAGTCAGGCGTTACGCACGTCGTCTGGCTGCCGGACTCGACGTTAGGCCCCTGGGAGTCAGATCTTGAATCGTCCTCGAAGCTGCGATTAATTCGCGTTTGCCGTGAGGGCGAAGCGTGGCCGCTGGCGGCGGGTTTGCTCGTTGCGGGCCAAGCCCCAATCGTCATGATGCAAACGACGGGGTTGTTCGAGTCGGGTGATGCGATGCGAAACGTGCTGTTCGACTTGCGGCTGCCCGTGTTCGCTGTCATTGGCGCTCGGAACTGGCTAGTTACGGATTCTGGCGATTCCGCCAGGAGGTTCACGGAGCCAATTGTGCAAGCCTGGGGCTTGGACTGCGTGTTAATCGGTCAGCCGTCGGACAAGCCAAAGCTGGCCGATCACTATCAGGCCTGTGTTCACGCAAGGCAAGCCGGGATAGTTTTACTGGCGGAGGAAAGCGGGTGAGCGACATGGATCATGCAAGTATCCAAGGCAAGATGCCGGTTGAGTCCGTATTGTTGCACTTAGCCCAGCTGCGCGGCGATGAGCAGATTGTGATTTCGAATCAATCGTCGGCACGTCTCTGGCCGCGATTGAGCTGCCATCGGCTTGACTTCAACTACAACCCGTCAACGATGGGAGGAGCCATTCCGTTCGCCGTGGGCTTAGCGCTCGCACAGCCTGAGCGCGAAGTGGTTGTACTATCGGGCGATGGATCGTTGTTGATGAGCCTTGGCTGTCTCGTGACGGTAGTCGCAAGCGGAGTTACCAACTTGAGCGTCGTCCTGCTGGACAACCGTGTTTACGAGGTGACGGGCGGTCAGAAGACACCTGCCAGCGAATCCGATGTCGACTACGCTGGCCTTGCGTCCGCTGCAGGTTTTCCGAGCGTCTCCCGTTTCGCGGACCTGGGCGAGCTGCAGTCCCGGTCCGAGGAGATCATTGCCGCGCGCGGGCCGCGATTCCTTTGGCTCGAAGTTGGACCGACGCCTCGAGACGTATTCCAGGACAAGCACGCTCCGATCGCTGAGCGATTGAGTTCGTTTCAAGCTGCGATCCGGCGCGGGGAGCGGCGCTGACCGCTTCAACCCTACCTAGCCCCGACAAGCTTTTTTGGCCCAGCTGCCCTATGGCAGCGTCACCCGTCCTCCACTTGCCACTAGCGTCTGACCAGTCATAAAGCTTGATCGCTCGGAAAGCAGGAACAGCACCATCTCGGCGATTTCGGTGGCTTGGCCGATTCGCTTCATCGGTGTGGATTCGATAAGGGCGTCCAAGACGTTACTCTCAACATCGGCAATTATTTCGGTGTCGATCAACCCAGGAGCGACGGCATTGACGCGCACGTTGTGCTCCGCGATGGCGGTCGCCAAGCTTTTCGTCAGTGCCACCACCCCCGCTTTGCTTACCGCGTAAGCGATTGACATCGGTCGGGCGGCGAGGGCGGCAATCGACGAGATATTCACGATGCGGCCAAAACCCCGCTGGATCATACCCTCCTTGACTGCCCAACTGGTCAGGTAACAAGCGGTCAAGTTCACATCTAACGTGCGCTGCCAGACGTCGAGCGACGTCTGGTCGTGCGCGAGGAAATCGAAGACGCCAGCATTGTTCACTAGTAAATCGACCGGGCCCAATTCCTCTTGGACTTGCCCGACCAGGGCACTGACGTCTTCCGGCGAAGAGACGTCAGCTCGACAAGCAATCGCCTGCCCGCCCCCAGCCTCGATCTGTTTGACGACTTCGCGGGCCGCGTTCTCGCTGAACTGGTAATTCACTGCTACCTTTGCGCCGGCCGAAGCCAGTCGCTGGCAACAGGCGCGACCAATACCCTTGGCACCGCCGGTCACCAAGGCCGTACGGCCTTGGAATTCTAGTTCGCTCATCAGCAGACTCGCATCGGTCCGTTAACAATCTCCTCGGTATGGGGAGCAATGGCGACACTAAGCCGCCAGCAACGTGTCGCACTGTCCTTCATCAACAGGTAGCCTAATCGCAGGAATCGACTAGATTTAGAGGAGGAGTGGGCGATACAGGACTCGAACCTGTGACATCCACGGTGTAAACGTGGCGCTCTAGCCAACTGAGCTAATCGCCCAAAAACGAACTAGAATCGTACTTCTGTAGCCAGCCTTCTGTCAATCCGAGGAGCTTCTGTTGCTTGACTTCTTCTTGTCATTGGTTTTGGCATTGCATTTGATGTGTATGAACATTGCATCCGCCGGGCCGCTCGTTTGTCTATGGTTAGATTGGCGGAGCGCTCGAGGGGATGAGGTGGCTCGTCGTGCGGCAAAGTTCTTGGCTTGGAAGTCGCTCGTGCTGCTGGTTGTCGGCGTTGTCTTTGGGCTGTTGACGGCTGGCTTTCTCTGGAATGATGCCTATCACGATGTGATGCATGTTTTTATGTACAAGATCAAGTGGGGTGCCTGGGAACTGCTGTTCTCGCTGGTGCTGATGAGTTTGTACGCGTTCCTATTGTTTCGCGGCGCACCGAAGAGTCTCGTCGGCAGGGTGGGACGAGCAAGTATTGCGATTCTCACGGGAACCAACATGCTCTACCACTTCCCGGTGCTGTTCATCGTCATCTCGGAAGTGGCTGGCGGGTATCTGGAAGTTCCAGGACAAGTAGACGCCGCGATATTTCGGAGTCTGATGATGGAAAGCTCTGTACTCGCGCGTTCGGTTCACTTCTGGTTCGCGTCTTTTGCTGTAACGGGCGCATCGTTAATGGGCTACGGGAAATGGCTACTTCGCAAAGAAGACCAACAGGAGACCGGGGCGCGAATCGCGATCTGGGGCGCGCGGATCGCGCTCGTGCCGACGTTGCTTCAGATTCTGGTCGGCGTTTGGGTTCTCAGTGTCTTACCGGCTCCGATGCAGCAACGCTTGATGGGCGGCGATATGCTGGCGGTAATCGCCTTTGCCTTGTCGATCGTCGGAGCCTTGTGGTTGATGCAACAACTCGCGGCGGTTGCCTTTGGTGATACGCAGCCCCGGACTTTGAAGATGGCGATCCATCTAATGTACGCGGTTGTCATTCTGATGACTTTTACCACGAGACTTGCATCAGCTAGGCCTCTCACATCGGTGCCAGCGACTACTTTGGAGACATCTGATGACGGTTGAGAATATCACCTTGAAGGATCCAATGACGGGCGCGCGGGCGAGCATTCTGGCGGGCTTCGGTTTTAATTGCTACGAATTCGTTGCTAACTTGGACGGACGCAAAGTCGACGTAATCTGGTCCGCTCCTGATTTCTCCAGTGAAAATGAACGGCCTTCGGGGAGCGGTATCCCATTGTTGTTTCCGTTCCCCGGACGATTGCGAGGAACGGCATTCGAGTGGGAAGGACGAGAGTATCAACTGGAAGCAGGCGACGGACGCGGAAACGCCATTCATGGGTTCGTCTTAAACCGCGCGTGGCGAGTCATCGAGCGAAGCGATTCTCACGTCGTGGGACAGTTTCAAGCATCGGTCGATGATCCAACACTTCTCGAACAGTGGCCCGCGGACTTTCGGGTGACCGCGACATACGATTTGAAAGGAAACTGCCTAACATCTACCTTTGTGTTTGAGAATCCTGACAGCAAATCGCTGCCTTGCGGCTTTGGAACACATCCTTACTTCCGTCTACCGCTCGGGGGCACCACTGTTGAATCTTGTGTCGTGACGATTCCCTCCACAAGACACTGGGAGCTCGTCGACATGCTGCCAACAGGGCGTTGCACGGATTTGGAGATGTCTGACGCCTATCACCAAGGGCTCTGTTTCGGCGAGATGAAACTCGATGACGTGTTTGGCGGATTAGTTTTCGATGGAGATGACTGTGTTAGTCAGATCTTCGATCCAGAGAGCAACACTCGTCTGTCGATGCGATTCGATCGATCCTTCCGCGAACTTGTCGTCTACACACCGCCACACCGAGAAGCAGTCTGCGTCGAACCGTACACTTGTGTTCCTGGAACAGTTGGACTTGAGTCGCCAGAAGTCGACTTTGGCCTTCGAGTGCTTCAACCGGGCGAGTCGTTTACGTCACGAGTCGAGTTAGAAGTGAGCTGAACGGCTGCTTCGAAAAGAGAAACGGCTGAATCCAAGGAATCAGCCGTTTCCAAATTTATACGTTCGTCGAACGTAGCTTACTCTTCAGGATTCGTACCTGGGAGCTTACCAGCCTTGATCCGGTCGCCGAAGGTCTCGCCGCCAGCCGACTTCTCCTTCAGAACCTTTTCCAGGACTTCGGCGATCTCTTTGGCGAATGCTTCCTTGTCGGCCTTCTTCGCCTTGTAATTGTCGCCGGTCAAGCCAAGCTTGATCAGAGCCTTGCCGTAGTCATTTCGGTCCTTCTTCTTCTTGCCGAAGTGACATTTGTTGCACTTCGCAGCCTTTAGCGCCTCGGCGTTCTTGGCCTCCTTGTGCACTTCGTCATGAGCTTTGTTGTATTGTGGGCGGGCGCTCGCGGTGTCGCTAAAGCTGACGAGCATCGCGGCTACCAAGCCACATACGGTTAAAATTCCAGCCTTCTTCATCCTGTAACTCCTTCAAATGGTTAGCAAATAACTTGTGACGAGCCCGGCGACCGTTCGCCACCGGTGTTAAGGTGGGGCATGAGGTGGGGCTTCCGAACAACACAATAGTAAACTCTGGCAAACTGTGTATGTCAAGGAATCGCCCGTCCCCGCCGAATTGTAGCGGCAACCCCAAGCCAGGCAAGTCGTTAGGTCGCCCAATGATTTCGCTCGGCGGCAGCTGGATTTGCAGAAATCCAGTTCTTTCGTCGCGCGGGCTGAATTTTTGCAATTCCAGCTGCGAGTAATAGAGCGTCAACCTCCGCGCTAGGATTCTCCTAACCTCGGGTCGAGAGCGTCGCGCAGACCGTCTCCGAGCAGATTGAAGCCAAGTATCGCAAGTGAGATCGCTACGCCCGGGCCAACCGCTGGCCAGATGCTTGAGCTTAGATGGTCTTTTGCCTGAGCGAGCATACTGCCCCATTCGGGCTCCGTTGGATCTCCACCGACGCCCAAGAACGACAGGCCCGCAACTTCCAGGATCGCTGCACCAAGACCCATCGTCGCCAGCACGACGACCGGATTCACAATGCCCGGGACGATAACTCGAACAAGAATATGGAGCGGAGAAGCACCCAAAGCACGACTCGCTGTCACATAGTCCAGGCCGCGAATAGTCAACACCGTCACACGCACTTGGCGCGCGAACACCGGAACATTGATTAGCCCCACCGCGATAATCACAGCGGACCATCCAGGCTTGTACGCAGTCGCCACGAGCAAGGCGATCAGGATGCTTGGAAATGCGAGCGCGATGTCGATGCTTCGCATGATGATCGTTTCAGGCCACCCACCAAAGTAGCCAGCAATCGCGCCCGCTGGTGCGCCCAGCGACACGGCAAATGTAATCGAGATTAGACCAGCGAACAGTGAAAGACGCGAGCCGTACATGACCCGCGAAAGAACATCTTTCTCGTTCGCATCGACGCCGAGCCAATGCTTTGCGGTGGGACCGGACGGAGCGTCTACGGTTGCGTCGCGCGAGTTGGGCGCATAGGGAGCAAGAATTTGACAGAAGACAGCGATCAATAGAAAGCAGAGAATTACGGTCGATCCTGTCCTCGCGGAACTGCTTCGCCGCAAGCGTACCCAAGCACGTTGTTTCGGTGATTCGATTGTGTCAGGTGCGTTCATCTGCGATCTCTATGACAAACGGACTCGTGGATCGAGCCACAAGTACAAAAGGTCGACGACGAGATTCGCTGTGACGAAGATTGCGGCGATCACTAATGCTCCGGCTTGAACGATGACATAGTCATTTTCGCGAACAGCGTCGACGACGTACTTCCCCATGCCTGGCCAATCGAAGACCGTCTCGGTAAGGACTGCGCCTGAGAGTAACAGACCAATTTGGAAACCCGCGATATTAACGATCGGTGCCGCTGCGTTTGGTAACGCATGTCGTAATACGACTCCCCAGGAAGAGGCACCTTTTGCTCGTCCCGTTCTAATGAAGTCCTCGCCGAGAACTTCGAGCATGCTGCTGCGCGTGATGCGGGCAATGATCGACATTGGAATCGAGCTGAGAGCCAAAGCGGGCAGGCAGATATGCTTGAATGCTGTCGCGAACAGATCGAAGCGTTGCTGTAAGAGTGTGTCGAGCAAGTAGAACTCAGTGATTGGCTCGAAGTCGATTTCGAAGGCGGGCAATCGAAAGCCGATTGGCATTCCGGTGAAAATCGCACGTAAGCAAATGCCCAGAAAGAACACCGGCACACTCACGCCAAGCATCGCACCGGCCATACAAAGGCGATCAGGCCAACGATTTCGCCAAACGGCAGCCGCAACCCCGAACGCGACGCCAATCGGTACGGCAAGCAACATCGCAACAACTGTCAGCTCGATCGTCGCTGGAATGCGACGAGTTAACTCGTCGCTGACATTCTCGTTGCTCCTAGAAATCGATTCACCGAAGTCTCCAGTTGTTACGAGTTGATGCAGGAACTGGCCGAGTTGCGAGAGGATCGGCCGGTCCCATCCCTGCTCATGAATAATGCGTTGCATTTGTTCGGCATCGGGGTGCTGGCCGAATCTTGCCAGCAGTGGATTGCCTGGCAGCATGCGCATGGCGATAAAGATGAGCGAAACAGCCACTACCATCGTGATCACGGCGTGGAATAGGCGCACACTCAGGTAGCGAGCCACGGCCGGCGGAGTCAACCAGCACAGTAACTGCATTAGCTTGACCCAACCACTCACGGCACGTCCTCGAAACGAGCCTTTCGCAAGCGAATCAGCATCGCGGGATGGAGTCGATAGTCCTTGATGCGTGTGGTGTGAACAGCGCGCTGCTTAGTGCTAACCAGCGGAACGATTGGCGCGTCGGCGAAGATTAGCTCCTGCGCGTGATGATAGAAAGTTAGCCGCTTGTCTTGATCGAGTTCGCGCTGCGCGGCAAGGAGCAATTCATGGACCTTGTCGTTGCGATAGTGGCTCATGTTGTTGCCGCTTTCGCTGATGTTGTCGGAGTCAAGCAGCGAGTAGAGAAAGTTATCGGGATCACCGTTGTCCGTGGTCCAACCGGCGAGCCCAATCTGATAGTCGCCTCGCATCATCTTGGCGAAGTGCGGCGTGACGGGCTTTGGTTCAATCGTCACGTTGATGCCGACAGCCGCCAGCGAATCCTTGACGAAGGCGGCGACTTGTAGGGGCTGTTCCATATACGGTCTTGGTTCGGACATCACGGCGAGGCTGAGCGTGAGCGGCAATTCGAATCCTCTGTCTGCTGCTGCAGCTTGCAGCAGCTCCCGGCTTGCGTCAGGATCGAAAGGGCGATCTCCGATTCCGTCGTTATGTCCCCACATCGCTTTCGGCAACAGATTGATCGCTGGCTCGGCGTGGCCCGCGTAGCCGACTCGAATGAGCGCTTGTTTGTCCAACGCCATTGCAATTGCTTGTCGCACACGAACGTCTTCCAGCGGGGGCTTGTCCATTTGCAGGGCCAGATAAGCGACATTCATCGAAATCTCTTCCACGACCGTCAGTCCTGGCTTCCTCGCCAAATCGTCGACTTCGGCGGGCGGAAGGTTGTCGGCGATATGGATCTCGCCACGCGTCAATTGCTGGATGCGTGTCGCGCTCTCTGAAACAGGAACGAAGACGACGCGGTCAAAGTTTGGGCGGCCTCGCCAGTGGTCTTCGTTTGCTGCCAAGACTAGTTGCTGATCACGAATCCAACGTTCGAAGCGAAACGGGCCCGTGCCGACTGGATTCGTCGAAAAGCCTTTACCGTGCTTCTTCACAGCCGTTGGACTGACGATACCGGCGGGGAACATCGCGAGATTGTTCAGGAAGACAGCGCTGGGTTCACTCAACTGAAACTCCACAGTTAACGGGTCGACCGCGCGAATCTCCTCGATAACAGCGAAGTTCGGTTTATAGGGACGGGCCGGATCGGAAACATGTGGATTGTCGTCTTGGCACAGGCGATTCAGGCTGAAGACAATCGCCGCGGCATCGACCAGCGTCCCGTCATGAAAGCGAACTCCTTCGCGCAGTTGGAAGGTCCACGTCAAACCATCCTCTGAGGTGCTCCAGGAAGTTGCCAGTGATGCCTCGATCTCCGTTGAATCGTCAGTGAAAGCGACGAGTGTGTCGTACAAATTGACCAATGCTTTGACGGTTTCGCCGGTCTCGCCGTTAATCGGGTCAAGCGTCTTCGAGTCTTCGCCTCGACCGTAAATCAACGTGTTGTTGGTCTTCGTTGGCTTGCTTGGCGCGCGAGACGAACAAGCGACAAACATCAAACAGACGAGGATTACGGCGAATCGTCTTGTGGGCATATCCAGGTGCCTTCGTGGGAAGAGTTCTCTCTGATCCGGCGCGGTCTCTTACACTAACTCATTCAACTGCGTGCGTGAAGGCTTGACCAGTGTCGAGTCCCTCGGAGCAGTGTTGTTTGTGGGAGACATGTTGCATTTCGACAACGTTTGCGATCAAAGACGGGACGCTGATTTGACGAGGCACCCGCGCGACGTATTGTTTGGTGTGCCCTTGTCTCTGGGGAGGGCCAAGGGATGCGAAACGCGGTGGGGAGCTGGGAGCTTAAGGGGAGCCTGCCGCGTATTTTTTTGTTCGTTCGGAATCTTCTATGTGTTGCTCAACCGACAGGTCGTTAATCGGCAGCCAAGATCAACGTCGGCGAAACACGGGCTTCACGCTTGTCGAAGCCATGGTCGCCATCACACTGATTGCGTTGGCGGGATCGGCGCTGTTGCTCGCAACGCAGACATCCTTGGATTCCTCGGAATACGCGTTCGAACAGAATCTGGCCCGCGGAATCGCGAATCAAATAATCGATGAAGTGATGGGACGCAGATATGGCGCGGCGGGCGCGTCGCCGTATCAGTATCCTCTCACGGCCGCACCAGGCGAGATTACCTCGCCACAGCAACGAATCGTGTTTGACGACACCGACGACTTCAATAAGTACACGTCTCGACCCCTGAGAGATCCTTGGGCAATTGAGCTTGGGCAGGGCGACGGAGCAGGTGGCTCGCGACATCCAGATTTTCAGCTGCGAGACAATTACTTTGACAATTGGACCGTGGCGGTCAACGTGCGATACGCCGATCCGAGCGATCTCTCGAAGGACCTGACCGGCACGAATACGAGTGGTTTCCGTGCAGTCGAAGTGATCGTTGGAAGGTTCGATGACAACGGGTCACGTCGACAATTGACAACCGTAAGGCGAGTTTATGGCTACGTTCCTCCAATCAACTAGACAGTCTGAGATCGCAGTTCGTTCGAAGCATCGAAGACCACGAGGTCTGACCCTGGTCGAACTGCTAATGGTCTCGGCGGTCATGGCAATTCTTGCCACGACGCTCGCGGCGCTGGCATCGACCGTTCAAGTCGCGAACCAGCAACAATTCGGACGTGGGCTCGCCGTCCAGCATGGCCAGGTTGCCATCGAACGCATGGAGCGCGCGATTCAAGATGCGCATGCCAATGAACAGTTTCCCGGATTCATCATCATTACTGAAACCGTCGGCGGTTCGACTTATCCCGATACACTGGTCGTGTGGAAACCGGACGGCGAGCCGACGGCACCAACGGGCATGCCCCGAGTCAATGAGTTGGTGGTGTTCACGCCAGCATCCGACGACCCGACGCGTCTTGTCGAGATCCGAGACTCTAGCAATAACAGCCAAGTACCTGCGCTCAGCAACAACGCGGAGTGGCAATACCTGATCGACATGCTGAAGAATTCCGCGTCGTATGGCGTAGAATCCAACATTGCCGTTCTCACAGATTTGCTGCGAGTCGCAGCAGCCACAAGTCAAGTAGGCGGCCCTGCTGGTAAACGCGGATGCGTACGGTTCGAGCAAGCACTTCGGCCTTCCGACGCCCAATGGCAAGCCTACAAAGCGGGATCGACGTCCTGGGGCAGCCTTCCTTGGGCCCAAGGCATCTATGGGGCGACGGTTGGGCAGCGACAAGCACTCTGTCGGATTGAACTGCAATTACGACCGGGTGATATCGACTCGCATGAGAAGCAGCTTGCGATTCCGTTTCTTGGTTCCGGTGCCATTTATTACCAGCTAGAGCGATAGGCCGCCATGTCCGCGAATTACCGACCAGCCACGAATCGCTCAGCGCCACATCGCCGACAGCGCGGAGTCAGCGTCATTCTTGTGTTGGCGCTCGTCTCGATGACGTTGGCGTTATCGTACGCCATGTTGCGGACGCAGGCAACGATTGAGCAAACCGAGCGAAACACTAGTCACCGGGCGACAGCGCGCCAGGCGGCTCAAACCGGAATGAGCATTGCGTTGCAGACGATCAACGATCCTTCGTGGGGCGGAGTTGATGTCGCGATGAGTGGGGACTTAGGCGATGGTTCAACCTACGCAATCAGTTTTAAAACAGGCGACGTTTCGCTCGCCGTAGGTGACGCCGACTACGACGAGTATCCCTACCGCGTGACGATTACTTCGACCGGCAGCGTTGTGGACCCGGTAAACCCGGTCGTCCAGTCGACTCATCAAGTTCGTTCTGTCGTCCAGCTCGTCCGCCGCAAGCTGGTCGATCCGCCAAACAATTGGTCGTCGATTCAGCCGTACACGGTATATCAGTGGGGAACGGGGAACGGGCGCGAAGTTGACATCGAAGCGCCATTTCACGCGCAGGGCTCAGTTTATCTCCAGAATCGGATCAAATTCCTTGCAGATTACCCGAACGATGGCGACGACAAACCGTTTGATGGCTCGATCGACGAGCTGATGATTCTGGAGTATGCCGTGCCCACGGGGATTATCAATTCGATTAATCAGGGGGCGATTTCACTTGCGACATTGGCGAGCGTTCCCGCGTCAAACACGGTCGCATGGTGGCGGTTCGACGATGCCGCTGGTAGCACCACTGCAATCGACGAAATGGGATACCACGATGGTCGCTACGAAGGGAGTGGCCCGGGCGGGGATGCTTCCTTATCGCAGGGTGGATCGGGTTCAGCACGGTTCGATGGATATGACGATCACGTTGACGTCGGCGCGTTCGATGTCAGTGGCGATGCACTGACGATCATGGCTTGGATCAAGGCCGACGATTTCGACCATTCGGACGCGCGCATCATTTCGAAAGCGACCAGCACCAGCAACGACGACCATTACTGGATGCTGAGTACGATCAATGTTTCAGGCCACAACCGCCTGCGATTTCGTCTGAAAACTGATTCAGAAGGCACTGACGTCCTCTATTCAAGTTCCGGCGACATTACGGCGAATACCTGGACGTTTGTGGCGGCTGTCTACGATGGGGCCACGATGAAGTTGTACAAGGACGGACAACTTGTCGGGACGCGCTCCAAATCGGGAACGATCAGTACCAACCCGATGGTTCGAGTGGCGATCGGCAACAATCCACCCGGGAGTCCACGAGGCAGATTACTTCGTGATTACGAAGCGATGAGAAAGGTCGGACAAGGCGACTTCCGTCCGTTCTCCGGACCGATCAACGCTCCACTTTCTCTGACCTCGGGCCATGAGCGACGGTTACTCGAAGCCGACTCGAACGTCACGCTGAATGACGTTGCCGTTGGAAGCGGCACGTCGCCAGTGACTCACCCAGGAGATGTCGCTTCGTATCAGCTGTATCCCGGCGGAAAGTCTTATTCCCCGACGCAGCTCGATAGCTCGCTCTCGAACGCGGCGCTCGCACCAAATCCGTTGTCCAATCCACTTGGGTTGGTCAAGCGTCAATCTCAGCTTGTCATCAACAGCAACGTCACAATTCAAGGAACAGTGCTGCTGTACGACTCAGGCAGTTCGGGGCGAGTTGAACTAAGAGGGACGGGCATCAAGGTCGCACCGGTTTCGCTGCCTGGGCTGTACGGAGACGGCACGGTGTATCAGTTGCCGTCCGTGATCGCACGCGATGATGTCGAAGTGTATCCCGGCAGCAGTAGTTCGCTGAGCGGTTTGGTAATGGCGTGGGATGATTTGCAATCATTTCAATGCCAGCAGGCAACGACCTTGAATGTGACGGGCCAAGTTGTCGTTGGTGAGCTGGAAATCGGCTCTCGTAACGAATGGGATCATTCCTCGTCTTGGTGGAAGTCGCAATATCTCAGCTTTCTCGATGAAGTTGACGCTGGCATGGAGCCAACCTATTTCCCTCAGTGGCTTTCCGACAATCATGGCCTTGACGACGAGCCGAAGATCACCATACAACCCGATTCGTCCGGAGTCAGCTATCACTGGCACGACTGGTCAAAGCCGATTTACGAGGCACATCCCGATGATGGCGGTCTTCGATGGGACTTGCTCGACTGGAAGGACGCGCAGTAGCCGCAGCGGTGGTCCATGGACTTGCCAGTCGTTGCAAACGTCATAGCTGCTGCATCCCCACTTCATTACGAAAGGATTCGTAACGTGACTGACAAACTGTTCCGGTGGATCGCCTTGTTGAGTGCAAACCTGTTGCTATGGGGCGTGCTAAGCTTTCATGAGTCTTCAAACGCCGCTCCCCCGAGCGGCCAACCGCCCTTCGCCAACGCCGTCGAACAACGTCATGAAATGGTCCGCGAACTGCAACACATCAAGACGCTGCTCCAGGAGCAGAATCAGTTGCTGCGCGGTGAGGCGCGGCCGAAACCGACGAAACGTTCGTAGCGCGTTCTCCCTGATCGAGATATTGGTCGTCATCACCATCGTGGCGATCATCGCGGGTGTCGTAATCACCCAGTTCGACACTGCCTCGCATGACCAGTTGCGAGGCACGGCTCAGGTCGTTGCTTCTGATATTGCTCACGCCCGTAACTTAGCCGTCACGAACAACAGTTCGTACAAGATCAGCTTCGCTCCCGACGAGAATCGCTACGTTCTCACTCATAGCGGAACAAATACTGCGCTCGATACGCTACCTACTTCAGCGTTTCATTCGGCGAGCGGGTCGACCACGGAACACGCAACAGATCTAAGTTCCTTGCCTCTGGGAACGGGGAGCGTTGACCTCGCCATCGTCGAGGAGAGTGACCCCATGATAGCCAGCTACGCCGAACAAGTAGTCGATATCGAATTTGGACCACTTGGTGAAACGACACGATCTTCGAGGACGACGATATGGCTTTCTGCCGGAACGAGAAAAGCACGCAGGTTTATCGGCATCGAGATCGACCCAATCACGGGGCTTGCGTCGATCGGCACGGTTCAGGCCACCGTGCCAGAGTCGCTCATGGATGAGTACTACTACGAAGACGTTGACGATGCCAACCCGATTGACTCAGATCCGATTGACTCAGACCCGATTGACTCAGACCCGATTGACTCAGACCCGATTGACTCAGATCCGATTGACTCAGATCCGATTGACTCAGATCCGATTGACTCAGACCCGATTGACGCACGTTCGATTGACGTAGATCCGACTGATGGACGTTCGACTGACCTGGGACCAGCCCTCTGATTCGTAGATAAGGTGTTCCGTCTCCATATGATTGCTCGTTTCAATCAGAACCGCTTTGGGCCAATCGGAATCGACATTGGATCGCGTTCGGTCAAGCTTGCGCAGTTTTCGGCGGATGGGAAACGGCTAATCGAGGCGAGTCGCTGGGACCTGCCCCCCGAGGCCAACGGGGATCTGGACGAGGCTGCATCGGATGACCTGATCGTAGAAGCGCTCGTTCAAGCTCGTGAAGGCCGAGCCTTTCGTGGTACGGACGCCACCCTCTGCCTGAATCACCGCCAGCTCTTCCTGCAGAACATTCGCGTTTCAAAGACGGCGCAAACGTCGCTAGACCGAACCGTCCAACAGGAAGCAGCCGGACGAGTCCCTTTCCCAGTTGCTGAGGCGGAGATTCGGTACGTCGAGGCGGCTGACATCCGTCAGGGTGATGCTGTGATGCGGGAAGTTATTCTGATGGCATGCCATCGTCCCGTTCTGGAACGATCGTTGCAGCTCGTTGAGCGTGCTGGATATCGCCCGGTTGCGGTTGACGTCGAACCGACGTCTCTGGTGCGGACCTACGCGTCGCAATTCCGTCGTGACGAAGATCAACAAATTCGCACGATGTACGTGCATGTTGGATATGCGTCGACGTTGGTTGTCATTGCCCAGGGCGAGGACTTGTTGTTCGTCAAGTACATCGAGTTAGGCGGCAAACAGTTTGACGAAGCCGTTTCGCGCAAGCTGAAAATGGATCTGCCCGACTCCGCTTCGTTGCGACGTAACAACGGTGACCGACGGAGCGCTCGGCAAGACCCTGAGATTACGCGAAGTGTCGCCGACGCGATGCGACCCGCCGTCGAGCGTCTGACGAGCGAACTGTCGATGTGTGTGCGCTATCACAGTGTTACCTTTCGCGGACGACCCCTCGAACGGTTCGTACTCGGAGGTGGCGAGGCATCCGAGACCTTGCTCGAATCACTGACAAAGCGGATTGGATTAGATGGCGAGCTGAGCGATCCATTTCGCATGTACGCACGAAACGGTATGACGGGGCGAACGAGCCATTGGGACATTGCTGCGGGCCTAGCGTTGCGGGAAATGACTTCGATTGCATAACGAACTATGAAGAACATCGATTTCCTTCCAGAGAGATATCGCGAGCGCGATCTGAAACGCAGGGCCGCGATCTGGCAGTACGCGCTGCTGTTTGGCTTCGGTGGAGTTCTGCTGGCCGCCACGATCGGTCAATTCGCTATGAAGCGATCGCTGCAAACGAGCCTGAGCGAGTTGAAGGAGTCACGAATCGCCACGAACGTAAAGCGGGAACGAGTAAAGTTGCTCAAGCAGCAATTGGGCGAGACGGACGAAATTGCCGCCCTGTACACTTATTTGCGCCACCCATGGCCAAAAACTCAGCTGATCGTACTCATTACCGAATCGATTCCAGATTCTGTTGTGCTCGAAGGAGTCGAGGTACTTGACGAGGCACCACAACGCTCTTTCCTTATCAACAGCGAGACCCAGGGCAGGCAAAGTGCGGAGAGCCCGGCCGCTGCGGATCTAGCGGTGCTTCGTGGCGATCATGACTCGACACAACTCATCGTCCGCGTGCGCGGAACCGTCGACGATACAGCCGCGTTGAACGGGTATGTGCAGCAGCTTAGCGAAGTACCGTTATTCCGAAGCGTCTCGCTGAGTTCTTTGCAAGCGACGGGTTCGCCGCAAGAACAGTCGTCACGAGATAAGAGTCCTCGCTCAAGCTTCGAGTTGAACGTGATTGTCCGACCGGGTCACGGACAGCCCGGCGGGCCCACGGGGCCGATCGCCGCACACGACCAATTAGCGCAACACCTCATCACGAGGGATTCACCATGAGCGCATCGATTCAGAAGCCGAAGAGCTGGGTTTTGACAGTGGGAATCTCTGCCGCCGCGATGGTATATGCGTTTTTCGTCTTTCTGCCTACGCAAAAGTCGATTGCCAGCGTCCGATCCGAATTAGCGGTTCGACGCAGCGAAGTCCTAGAGCTTGGTTCGCTAGAAAGCGAGATCGTTGGTCTGGAACGCCGCGTTGGTGTCGTCCGAGAGACGATCGGAGCATGGCAGTCCAACTCACCTACGGAACAGGAGACGGGAACCTTCATAGGTATCGTCTCGCAACTCGCCCAACAAGCGGGAGCGCGCGTGGAACGCATAACACCGCGCAGCACCGTGAACATGGCCGTCCTAGCACAGCATCCCGCGGACGTCTCCGTTGAGGGAGATTTCATCCAGATCGCCAACTTTCTGCACCGGCTTGAGCGCCGACCCGAGACTATTTGGATCACTCGTTTGAACCTGACTGCTAGCGGCGAATCTGGGGCGAGTGTGAGATGTGAGCTAAGTTTCACAGTTTTTGCTGATAATCCGGGTGATTCGGATTAGGGCGAGGCTGCTGCCAACCGATCTATTTAAGGAGTCGGTCCAACCCGATAGGTGCGTCCATCGTGTGACCGAGCAATTTAGTGAACGTCGGAAAACTAAAGCGAGTAGCGATTAAGGAGTTCAAACGGAGTCCCGGCAAGACGGGGTTCTTGTTAGTGATACTCCCTGTCGCGTTGTACTTTTGTGTTCCCTTGTTAGTAGGAGCCTTTGGGAAATCCTCTTCTTCAACGAAGGCGAGTACCATCGCAACGAGTTCTAAGAAGGCTGATTTCGTATTGCCAGTCGCCGCCAAGAAGACACCAGCGAAAGGTCGAGGGCGAAACGGCTGGCTGGAGGTATCACGTTGGTTAGATCGTGATTCACTGGCACTGCCAGCGACAGTGGCCGCAGACGCGCGGAACCCCTTTGTTGGTGTCGGTAGGGAAGAGAAAGACGAGTCACTCGTTGGCGTCGACGACGACGAACGCGTTGAACAGGAGGACATCGAGCAGGCCGTGGAAAATATTGACGGCCCGCGAGTAGCCGCCAATCCGATTCGAGAGTTAGGACTGCAACTGAACGCGACAATGATCGGGCGAAGAACTCGGCTCGCGACGATAAACGGAAAAACGTACGAACAAGGCGAGACGATCCCCGTGTTTATCGAGACGGGTGTCGGGACGGATAAGGTCACGAAGGTGCAACTAAATCTGACACATGTTGACCGGCGATTTGTGGAATTGCAGATGGATGTGCATCAGCACCGGTTGCGATTGCGAAACGAAATACCGAAGGATGCGATCGTCGTGAAACCGCGTCCCGAGTAACGCGCGGCGTACATTCGATTGGTACGAATTACTTCTCACACTCAACAGGTCACGGAAGACCAATGCAATTCATCCTGCGCCTAACAGTTCTAGGAGTGTTCGCCACTGCTGGAGTAGCACTCGCAATCTCCGTAGCCGCGAAAACACGGACTCCAGACGCTAACTTACCCCCCGCGCCCCACAGCAGCGGCGGCGTTGATGCTCCCCTCCCCGGGCTCGCGTTGCCGAACGAGGCCCAGCCTCCACCCCCCGCTTCGAAACCACCGCCTGCACTAGCACCCCCGCACCCGCCGCAACAGATTGTGCCGTCCCCAGTGGCGGGCCCCATCGCATCCCCGCTACCAGTTGTCGCCCCGCCGCTAATCGCAAATTACGAACCACGATTCGCGAACCAACTGGAAGGCGTTCGGCAAACGATTGATCGCATTGAAGAAAGTCAGGCCGAGACGGCCGACGCTGTGTCTCGCATCCAAAGACAGCTCCCCGGGAGGGGTTCGGAGTTACCGGAGCCAGAGGAAGAGTTGGCACTGAAGGACAATTGCCAAGTCGTCATTACACCCGAGAGTGACCTTGTGGATATCGATGCCCAAGATGCCGATGTGCGGTACGTCTTGAAACTGTTGAGCGAAGCGGGCGGGCTCAATATTCTTTCCAGTCCCAATGTCAGCGGCACTGTCTCGGCGTCACTGCAGAACGTTCCAATTGAGACGGCGTTGACCGCCTTGCTCAAGTCGACTGGATACGTTTACCTTCGCGAGGCGGACATCATTTACGTCGGCACCCCCCAAGATATTCAAGGAATGGCGCATGTATCAGAGGCCGTGGCCACCCGAATTTATCGGCCCAACTACGTGAGCGCCACCGAGCTTCAGAATCTGATAACTCCGATGCTCAGCGCCGACGTTGGTCAGGTTACCGTCTCGAGCCCGCCAGAAGTCGGTATTTCCTCCAATGCGGATACCGCCGGAGGTGATACGTTCTCGGGTGGCGATGTAGTAATGGTTCGTGACTATATCACCGTGCTTGAAGAGATCGATCGGGTCGTTGCCGAAGTTGACGTCATGCCGCTTCAGGTGGCGATCGAAGCGACGATCCTAAGCGTAAAGCTAGATGATAAGGAAGTCCTCGGCGTCGATTTCGAGCTCCTTCGTCAACAAGACAATTTGCGGATTACGTCAGGGACACCGCTCTCGAATTTGGCGACTGCGTCGTTCCAGGACGGGCTCAAGGTCGGCTTTCTCGACAGCAATCTATTCGCGTTCATCGAAGCACTTGAAACGATCGGCGACACGACGGTCGTCGCTTCGCCGCGGGTCATGTGTCTAAACAAACAGCGCGCCGAGATTCTGATTGGTTCCGAGTTGGGATATGTTAGCACGACGGTCACCGAGACTGCGGCAACGCAAGCGGTCGAGTTCCTTGAAGTCGGTACGCATCTTCGCATTCGACCGTTTGTCAGCTCGGACGGCATGGTTCGCATGGAGGTGCATCCGGAGCTATCGACAGGATCGGTTCGCGTCCAGGAAGGATTCACCCTGCCGGACAAAGACGTCACACAAGTAACGACGAACATTATGTGTCGTAGTGGCGCGACGATGGTCATTGGTGGTTTGATTCGCGAAGATTTAAGCGTTTCATCGACACAGATTCCCATCCTTGGAAACCTGCCATTTGTCGGCGCAGCATTCCGACAGCGAACCGAGGATATCGATCGACGCGAGATTATCGTTCTTCTGACGCCGCGCGTGGTCGACGAACCGCAGACCTGGGAGGAAGGCGAGAATTATGCAAGCCAGTTCGACGACCGTCTGCAAACCTTCCGCGACAAAATGAGTCCAATTGGCAAGCGACAATTCGCCGAGCGATACATGCGCCTCGCGCATGCCGCCCATGCGGCAGGCGACATCGACACCGCGCTTCGTTATGCAAATCTGGCGATCCACTTCGATCCACTCAATCAAGCGGCGACCAATCTCCGGAGCGAAATCATCGAAATCGCCCCTCACCTGGAGCTTGGCGTCGATCGACAGCTGAAACGCGGGTTGCCAATTCGCCAACATCCGCACCGCGACTACTCACGCGAGGGCTATCCGTCGCAACCAATCGTCGAAGCTAACATCACTCCTCTTCGAATCCAAGTCAACGACGCTCATGACCGCCCGGAACAGATCCGAGTTTATGAAAACCGTGATTCGAGCCAATGAGACTTGGCGCGGCCTCGACGCGGGTCTATCCGCTCGTGACTCCGATTTGACTGGAAAAACCGGCGCAATCGCCACAAAGCGGCCCGCTCAACAGAGCGGAGAATCCGAATCTACGCTAGCGATTCGTCATGAGAGTGAGTCCTCACGACCTTCAATTTGGACGGTCGCTTAGCCCTGACCTATGGTTTTAAGTGGTCTAGCGATAAGTAATGCGCGAGGCCGCTGTTCTTAGCCTTGGCCCAGCACTGTCATGCTCGTCGGAAATAGAATTCAACGCTACGAAGTCAAGCTTCTGCTTGCCGTTACGATTGGCCTCGCAGTCGCGTGGGTGCTTGAGCCGACGCTCCTGGGCACGAGCTGGATCTGGCGTATGCTGCTTGCCGTCGGGTGCCTTACTGCTGCCGGCGCAATTTGCCGCCTCGATACGCTTCGTCAATCTGGAAGCGAGAAGAGCGCACAGCGGTACATCGACTTGCTATGCCGACTCGACCATCATGATCTGGCGGACGCCGATCTTAACGGAACACTTCCATCACTGCCCAATGACAATCATTGGCAGCCAATCTTCTCTCGAGTCCGTCAGTGCCTCGTCGAGTATGGCAGTCGTGCAGATGAAGCTGAACACAACTGGACGAGTTCCGAAGTGCGGTCGCGACGGATCAGCAACGAATACGCGCGGCTCGACGACTTCGCGAACGGATTGGCAGATGCAGCGCTGGCAACGAACCAGTATGGCGAAATCGTCTGGGCGAACCGGGAGGCACGAGAACTCTTTACGCTGGAGATTGACGAGAGCGTACCGGTCGCGGCAGCCCGGCAAATGAACTGTACAGGATTGGTTGATCTGCTTGGGGATACGCTGAAACGGCAATCGACGGCGCATCGTATGAGCGAGTTGGAAATCGAATCAGGAGCAGGTAGGTCGTGCTGGTATCGCGTCAGTTGCCGAGCTTTGCTTGGCGAAGCTGAAGACGGTGCGTCCGAGCTGAATGGAGCAGTCGCTGTACTCACCGATATTAGCAGCGAGCGTGGGATTCAAAGGCGACACGCGGAGTTTGTTTCGGCGGCGAGCCATGAGATGAAGACGCCTTTGTCTGGCATTCGAGCCTATGTCGAGTTGTTGCTCGACGGCGAAGCGGAAGACGAAGAAACTCGTGAAGAGTTTCTAACCGTGATCGATACGCAGGCGGACCGCCTTCAACGACTGATCGAGAACTTACTCAATCTCGCTCGCATCGAGGCGGGTGTCGAGAAAGTCGATAAGCAAAATCAATCGTTGAATGAACTGCTCGAACACGCATTCAGTGTCGTTCAACCGTCGAGTGAGCAGAAAGAGATCACACTGGTTTCGGACCTCAGCCCGATGTACATGGGTGTACTTGCAGATCGCGACATGATCATGCAGTCGGCGATTAATTTGCTATCGAATGCGATCAAATACACCGAGCCCGGCGGTAAGGTAACTCTACGAAGCCGCATGGAAGAAAACGCCGCCGTCTTTGAAGTCGAAGACTCTGGCGTCGGCTTGACTGACGAAGACTGTGCAAAGGTGTTCGAGAAGTTCTATCGCGTGAAAAAGGATCAGAAGATGGCACCTGGAACGGGGCTCGGGCTGCCATTGGCAAAACATATTGTCGAAGACGTTCATGGAGGGTCGCTGACCGTGTCGAGCCAATTGGGCACAGGCAGCATCTTCCGAATATCACTGCCGAGCCACGCCCGAGTTCAATGTTGAACCGGGCCAACGAGCGACGCAAACACACCATCTGCCGCTGCGGCTAAATGAGGAATACTAAATGACTCACAAGATTCTTTTGGTTGATGATGAGCTGCACATTCGACGCGCTGCGGAATTTAAACTGAAGCGACAGTTTGACGTTTCGTGCGCCGAAGACGGCCAGGAAGCTTGGGAGATGATCCTCGAGGAGCGTCCGGATGTGTTGGTCACCGACCTCCAGATGCCTCGGATGGACGGGCTGGAACTCATTGAACGTGTTCGTGCCAACGAGAAGACCGCCGATCTGCCGGTGCTTCTCTTAACTGCCAAAGGATTCGAATTGGCGCACGACGCGGTGTTCGAGACCTTCGGAGTCTTCCAATTGGTGTCCAAGCCCTTTAGTCCTCGCGAATTGTGCAAGTTGGTTCAAATGGCGATCGAGGACCATGAGAGTCGACAAGCAGCCTTTGAGGCCACGCAGGTGTAAACGCGATGAAGATGCCAACAGAAGTTTTCGGTGATGTCGTCATCGTCCATGCGCCTGAGGAATTGGGCGAAGACATTTCGACACAATTCAAAGCGTTCGTAACGACACTCGATCAGCAGAAAGTCGTCGTCGACCTGGATGGAACGGAAGCATTTGATAGCGACGGTTTGGAGTGCTTGCTCGACGTTCAGAACGATCTTTGTGAAAGCAACGGCGAACTGAAAATCATCAGCAGCAATAACGTGAATCGCAAGATCTTGGAGATTACACGTTTGAATCAACGCTTGGAGGTGTTCGACAGTGTGATCGACGCCGTGAAAAGTTTTGTATAAGCGGCTGGAGGCCCACAAACGCGACCATGCCTGTACTCGACGCACCAATTCGGCTTGGAAACATACTGGTTGAACGCGGCTATTTGACCGTCGATCAGATCCAGGCTGCGCTTGCACAACAACATCAGTCCGGCAAAAGTAAGTTGCTTGGCGAGATCGTTGTTGATCTCGAGTTCTGTACCGAAGATCAAGTCGTCGAGTGTCTCGCATCGGGCTACGGAGTTCCTTACGCAAAGCTGGAAGCTAGGCTCTGCGACCCAAAGATCACAGATCTGTTGACTCGCGAATACATCGAGCGGCATCTAGTGTTTCCACTGTTCTGCATTCGCAATGTGCTTACCGTCGCCGTCAGTGAGCCGTCGAATCTGTTTCTGATCGATGAACTGCGAAACCAAACCGAAAAAGAAATCCAGATCGTCGCTGCATCGACGAAAGACATTCGCCGGATGATTACGAATCTTCCGGACTCAAAGGTCTTCGTGATTGATGACATCATCGAAGATTCCGATCAAACCGAAGTCACGTTGATCGAAAACGCGATTGACGACATCGGTGACGTCGAGGAAGTCGCTGGTCAATCTCCGGTGATTCGCCTAGTAAACTATGTCATCTATACGGCGGTCAAAGAGGGCGCGAGCGATATCCACATCGAACCGGCTGAACGCTGTCTTCGTGTGCGCAATCGCATCGACGGCAAGCTCTATAAAGCCCTGGAAGTTCCGCTGCATTTGCTGCCAGCGGTCGCTAGCCGCATCAAGATCATGGCGGGATTGGACATCAGCGAGCGGCGTCTTCCTCAAGACGGCCGCGTTCACGTGATGCTCGACGGACGGAAGATTGATCTTCGAATTAGCACGTTTCCCGGCAGTCGCGGTGAGAAGACCGTGATTCGCGTGCTAGATACACGTACGGTCTCGCTTAACCTTGCGGACCTGGGGTTTACCGAAGAGGTACTCACGGCCTTCCAGGGCCATATTCGATCGCCGAACGGAATCGTCCTGGTGACGGGCCCAACGGGAAGTGGTAAATCGACGACGCTTTATGGCGCGCTGAACCAAATTGCGACCATGGCGAATAATGTCTGCACCGTTGAAGATCCAATTGAATTTCACCTGCCGCTCATCAACCAGTTTCAGGTGACGGACCGTGTGGGGCTGACTTTCTCGAAGGCACTGCGCACTTTACTACGACAAGACCCTGATGTGATCATGGTCGGTGAGATTCGCGACGACGAGACAGCTCGCACGGCGATACAAGCCGCCTTAACGGGCCACTTGGTCTTCAGCACGCTCCACACAAACGATGCTGCTTCCGCGATTACGCGTCTGGTAAACATGGGCGTCGAGCCTTACTTGATCAGCGCCGCATTGAACATGGTTTTGGCGCAACGACTCGTGCGACGAATCTGTCCGAAATGCCGCGAAGAGTTCGATCCGCCGCGCACACTTCGCAAAGCGATTGAACGCATGGGAATCGATATTGAGCGGTTTTATAAGGGACTCGGTTGCCGTCGCTGTCGCAACACGGGCTTCTCGGGGCGAATCGGAGTACACGAAGTTCTCTCCGTCGACGATGCACTTCGAGATGCAATCGTCCGGGATGCGTCAATCTCCGAATTGCGACAAATCGGGATCAACAATGGCATGATCACCCTGAAGGTCGACGGCTTCCGCAAGGTTCGCGAAGGAATCACGACCGTCGAAGAGATCTTGCATGTTGCCGGTGAATCGACCGAAACGACCGGTTCCACGACTCACGATGCATCAGGGGATGAACGATGAACTTCGACTACACCGCTCGCGACCCGCTCGGCCAAACACATGATGGTTCGATTGATGCGGCGACTCGCGACGAAGCGATCCAGTCGCTGCAGCGTGATGGATTTCAGGTCACGGAAATCTCTGAAGGTGACGACGGATTGAATCTGTTCCCACGTCGTCTCACAAAGAGCGACATTATTTACACGACGACCCAACTCGCGATCATGGTGGATACGGGGATTAATCTCGCATCGGCACTACAGGGTCTGCTTGAACAAGAGGACAATCCGACCCTTCATAAGCTCTTGACGGCGTTGAAGAAGGACGTGGAAGCCGGGGAAGCTTTTTCTACGGCGCTCGCCCGGCACCCACGCTATTTCGATAAGACATTCGTTGCGCTCATTAAGGCCAGCGAACAAACAGGGACGCTCGGCGAGATGCTCGATCATATTGCCGAGTACATGCGCAAGGAATTAGAAAGTCGGAGCAAAGTTCGCTCGGCGTTGGCATATCCTGCCGTGATGCTCGTACTCGCAATAAGCGTGACGACGTTCTTGTTAACCTTCGTGATGCCGAAATTCACCCCCCTATTTAGCCGCAAGGGGATCAAGCTTCCTTCCACGACCGTCTTCCTGATGAATCTGTCGGAAGCAATGACCGAGTACTGGTATGCGTGGGTGGCCGGCGTCGTTTTTTTGGTAGTTGGATTCGTGTTTGCTCGACGCACCGACGTGGGACGCATGGTACTGGACTGGCTGCGCCTGAACATGCCAATCCTCGGCCCGATGTTTCGCAAAGTGTGCATCAGTCGCAGCATTCGCTCGCTCGGAGCCATGGTGCAAAGCGGGGTTTCGGTTCTAGACGCGTTGCAGCTTTCCGCTGAGGTCTCTGGAAACTATTACTACGAGAAAGCTTGGCAGCACACTTTAGAAGAAGTCACTAACGGAAGCCGGATCAGCGAGGCGCTTGCTGGCAACCAACTATTCCCGAAAACACTGATTCAAATGATCGGGTCAGGAGAAGACACCGGTCGACTGGACTATGTGCTAAAGAAAGTTAGCGGCTACTATGACGGGGAAGTTGAAACGGCGTTAAAGACAGCCACGAGTGTACTGGAACCGATGATGATTACCGTCATGGGAGTTGTGGTCGGCGGAATCGGCATGTCCGTGATGCTGCCAATCTTTACGTTAAGCCGCAGCCACTGATCTGTTCGTCGAAGAGATCGACGTTGTCAGGCTCGATGCTGTCATTCGTCGTTGGTCGAGTCATCGCAGTCGTCTTCCGCGCTGACGACTTCGGCAAGATCTCGCGTGAACATCAATTTCGTGTGCCCAATACGAATGATGTCGCCGTTCTTGACGGGTACAGCAACTTGAATTATCTCGCCGTTCAGTTTCGTACCATTCCGACTGCCAAGGTCTCGCACGTACCACTGTTGGTCCTGGAGATAGAACTCGCAATGAACTCGGCTGCAGCGGTCGTCTCGCACAATGATTCCGTCGGTTGCTACGCGACCGACAGGGATCGACGTCCCGGGCCGTAAGCGATGCATGTCACCCCAGCGGCGACCGTCGCGGATCAATAGAAACGCCTCGCGATCATCGCGCGATTCGCGCTGGGCGAAAAGCAACTGAAGCATCTCGGGGCTAAACCGAACTTGTCGGTTCCCACCGTCGACGTCGAAGACTGACGAAGCCATCAGATTTGTCCTCACTTGGCCAGTGAATAACTGTTCTGTCGAGGCCAAGAATCCATTCTGCATACCGCTTATCGTCATACTTGATCATGATCGATCGGTCCGATCAATAGCAAGTGCCGCTTGTTTACCCTACCCGGAAACACGACAACACAAATGTAGCGACAAGACTGATTATGCAGGCATTCGATACGCATTTCCAGTCCTTTCGCGACGAAATCGCACTCCTTCGAATACGGCGAATCACCAGACAAGGAGTGCCCTTTCGTCGAATACTGAACCCAAATCCACGTTGCGAGACATGCCCTGGAAAGGGCGACGATGCATCCACAGCGAGTGTAATCACTCACAACGATCAGAAGCCGACCGCTGGCGCGAAGACCATCGAGGCTTGTACTGGAAAATCGCAGGTGCAGCCAGAACTTGCCTCGGGGATCATTAGCAAACCTCCTGCTGGGATCATATTAATCCAACAACCAGGGCGGCTGACTTGCGTTACTTTGCTGTTCTTTCCTGTCGCCAAGTCGCACATCGTCGGATTGGCGGCGCGAAAAAAGACCGTTGATGCCGATGCAGACAACGCGCCGCAACCATGTCCACCTCGCGCGAATTGCCAATCATCCCTTCGCTCGCCGGTATGCAAGTCGTAGGCGTAGGGCTGTTGGTACACCGTGTCGCCGACAATCGTCGGATGGTGGTCTTGTTCCCCATGACTGCCGTTTACTTCCCATCGTTGGTTCTGAGTCGCGGACCAAACAGGTTCGCCGCTCGTAGCATCAAAGCCGTGCAAGTCGTACCAAAGGAACGGCTTCAAGTCTTCCTGTTTGTTCTTTGTTCCGACGACGACGACTTTGTCCTCCGCGTAGCACAGGAACACCTGATGTTGAAGTTCACTGAAATCGCAAGCTTCCCGCCAGAGTTGCTTTCCCGTTTCGAGATTCAACGCGACGAGATTGGCGTTGTCTTGCAATAACTCATCGAGTGTCGATCTCCCGCTCGCCGCGTCGCGCGTCGCCGAATTCGTGCTTTCAATGAAATAGACGCGCCCGCCTCCGATCGTAATCGTCGCATTGACGATTGCGCCGGCGGTTGTCTCGTACTGCCAGTGATGGGTGCCCGTGTGGCGGTTCTTCGAGAAGATGGCGTCGCTGGTGACAAGCGGCACGAAGTCGTAGTAAGCGTCGTCAATCTGTTCGCGACCGTGGTCGCCGTGCGAAGCTTCGGGCTTCGTCGCACTTCCCAACAATCGATCACCGACGTACGCCACATAGCCCCAGTCTCGCGGCTGACCGTCGGTCAGCGGTGGAACGGGAATGTTCAGCTCGAAGGCACCTGTTGGTGAAGCCAATCCATAACAACGATCTCCTGCCGCGACGTACAGGTACTCCTTCGACGCGGCCATGCTGCCGGCGTCTCGCATCACAGCGACTCGCCGCGAGTTCGCGACTTCGACATTCCACAGCACGGTTCCGTTATAAGCATCGACACCATAGACTCGGTCATTGCCTGGAACGAAGAGGCGTCCAGCAATGTATAAGGGTGGCACGGTGCGATGATGACGGTCGAGCATCTTTTGCGGGCCGGGTTCGCCGAACCACTGAAGTGCGAGATCGCTACCGACGCGTTCATCTTCGCTGCACGAGGTGTTTCCAACACCCGCGTACATGTGCGTCCACTCGCCGGCATTCTCAAGTGCTTTGCGCCGAATCACCAAGCGAATCGTTCCATTGCCCGGCGATTCGAGTTCTTTCGGATCGATCGATTTGGCCCACCGACCTAAATCGTTGGAGGTGACTCGCGGAGAGACGGCGAGAACGATTCCGGTTCCGTTTCCTGGGCGCAACAGTCGATAGACTTCGTCGGCAGATGGGATGAGAGTCGATGTTGTCTTACGGTCGCAGACGATCAGGTTAAAGAGTCCCGACGCGTAAGGCAGCTGTTCATGCGGAACGAGTTGCACCGTTACTTGGCCGTAAACACCGGCAGCATCCAGATGACGTCGAGCGGCTTCAGCATCGTTGTCATTGGCGACAGCGCAGAGGATCTTCAATTGAGTGCGATGCGCCAGCTCGACTGCAAGGTCTTCGCAGCGATTGCCGATCAGCAAGCAGTAGCCCTGGTCGATGCTGGTCCATTGCGCGATGCCAGCAGCCGCTGGCGAAACGGGTTCGGCCCTTACGACGGGATGGCGGCGTCGTAGATCCCAGCGTCTGGGCGTCTCGTGTGAAGTTGATGTGAACCGATAGACGACTCCTTGATCCGTACTCACCAGAAGTGAGTTACTGACGACGGCTAACGAGTAAGCTCCGCCCGTGACTTCGGTACTCCAGATCAATTGGTCTGAATCGTCAAAGGCACCGACCTTGCCCTCGCCGCCCGCGAAACGGATGTTACCGGCTCGAATCTGAGCGAGAGGGAAGGCACCGAGAGGATCGCCTGTGGATTCGACTCTTATTTTGACGCGTTGCGATGAAGTCGCCAAACGCGAGTTCGGCGCACGACCTTGTGCGACCAGCACGCTACTCCCGCGCCGTTGCATATAGCCTTGCGGCGAGAACGCGATCTTCCCCTTTGCCAACTCAGCGCCTGATGTCATATCTAACGCATATTGGAAAGTCCCTTGCAAAGGAAACAACCCCGCGGCGAATCGCACTTGGCCGGATTCAATCATGATACCGGTTCGAACTGGTAAGAGAGACACGATTCGACCATTGCCCGGAATTCGTCGATCATTCGCACTGACTTGATACCGCCAAACGAGTTTTCCATCACTCGCGTTAAGGCAATAAGCACGACCATCATCGGAACCGAAATAGATCTTGTCGTCTGCGATCGTCGGTGCCAAACGTACCGGTCCCTCGGCGAAGAACGACCAGCGTCGCTCACCTGTCGCCAATTCGATTGCAAAGACTTGGTCTTCCGACGAAGAGCCAAAGTAGACTCGTTTGCCATCGGAAACGACGTGCATGGCGCGGTCATAGGTCACGCGTGCCGGGAGGCCATGTTTTTCGTGCCAGAAATCCTGGTTCGCCGGGGGCGGCCAAGCCGGTGCTGGAGCAACTCGGCTACGGTACTCCCACGACTTATAGAGCGGCAATCCTACTTTCTCTGACGTGACTCCGGATCTCGCATTATCGCGCATATAAGTAGGCCAGGCAGCGACTTCTTCGACAATTGCTTCGGCTGACGGAAAGCGATGTATTGTCGCGTCGAACTGTCGCCGGACGTCGGAGCCGGATACCGCACGACCGTAAATGCTGACTTCCGCAATCTTCCCTGCCATCGGATAGAAGTCGTTGTCGTCGTGGTATGCTCCGATATCCAACCAAGTCTTTGGCGGGTACAGAATATCCCCCGATTGCTGTTCCGAACTTGCCGCGATTTCCCCGTCGACGAACAACCGCATGGTCGCTCCGTCGTAGGTGCCGACGACGTGATACCACACACCCAACACGAAGTCGTCTTTCGCGGTCAAATAGGTCAGCCGCTTGGTCTTGGTGCTTGCGATCGCCAGAAAGAACTTGGTCTGTTGAAAGCCGAGCATCCAGCCACGCTCGAAGTCTCCGTTGTCTTGAATCGCCCCGACGATACTTCCCCAATCCTGAACACGGTCAACGGTGACCCATGCCGCGAAACTGCATGCTTGCTTCGGAAGTTGTGTGTGCGCCCCTTCAGTTGGCCACGCAATGTGATTGGATTCGCCATTCAACTGTAGTGCAGAAGGCTCGCTGGTAAACTTGACACCCCCGAGCCAATCGCCACTCAAGCTGCCAAGGTCTGCCGTCAACCGTTGCCCCTGGACATGTTCGGCATCGAAGATCCAGCGGTGTTTAGGTGGTGATTCTTCGGCGTGCGTTTGCGATGAGAGGAGGCCCACGCATAGCGCGAGAGAGATCGTGGCTCGAAGCATTGGGTCTCACTTGCCTTCTTTAGTCTCGAGCCCACGTCCAATTGTTACGCGAGGACTTCGTGAATGACACGTCCGTGAACGTCCGTCAGGCGCATGTCGCGACCGCTGAATCGAAATGTTTGCCGCTCGTGATCGACGCCGCAAAGATGTAGCATTGTCGCGTGCAGGTCGTGAATCTCGAGCCGGTTCTCGATCGCCTTGTAACCATATTCATCAGTCGCTCCGTAAGTCGTGCCTCCCTTTACGCCACCACCAGCCATCCAAAGACTGAATCCGAACGGATTGTGATCGCGACCATTGGTCCCTTGAGCGAAAGGCGTTCGACCGAACTCGCCACTCCAAACGAGAAGTGTATCCTTGAGCAAATCGCGTTGTTTCAAGTCTTGCAGCAGGCCAGCAATGGGTTGATCGACGGCGACGGCGTTTTGCTCATGCCCGTTCTTGAGATTGCCATGTTGATCCCACCGATCATGTCCAACCGACGGGCAAGTCAACTCGATAAAACGCACGCCACGTTCGACCAGTCTGCGAGCGAGCAGACACTGACGCCCGAATGTTGACGTCCCCTTTGTCTTCGCGTTCATCCCATACATCTCGCGAGTTACTTCTGTTTCATGGCTGAGGTCAGCCAAATCGGGAACTGCGACTTGCATGCGATAAGCAAGTTCATAATTTGCGATGGCGGATTCGAGTTGATCAACGTGCCCGATGCGGTCCAGAACGCCAGCGTCAAGTTTATTCAGGAAGGCGAGTTTATTCCGCTGCAATTCATCGCTTGATTCGGAGCGGCGGATATTGGCGACCGGCGGATCATTACTGTCAAACACTGAGCCCTGGTAACTTGCCGGCAGAAATCCACTATTGAAACAATCGAGTCCCCCTGGCGGAATTAATCCCCCATTCAATACGATGAAGCCCGGCAACTCTTGGCACCGAGAACCGAGTCCGTAGCCAAACCATGCACCCATACTTGGCCGGCCCTGCAAACCGCTGCCAGTGTGCAAAAAATAGTTGGCGTTCGTGTGTTCGGAGAAGGCCGACGTCATGGAGCGAATCACCGCCAGATCGTCGACGTGTTTTGCGATGTGAGGAAACAACTCGCTGACTGGTGTGCCGCTCTCGCCATGTTGCGAGAACTTCCACGGGCTACCCAGCGTGTTGCCATTGTTGTTGAACTGCGTTGGCTCCATCTTCATCGCAAAGGGCTTACCGTTTTGCTCTGTCAACAACGGCTTGGGGTCCCATGTGTCGACTTGCGACGGTCCACCATCCATATACAGATAGATGACGCTCTTGCACTGCGGCGGGAAATGGGTCGGACGAGGATCAAACGGGCTGCGTGATTCAGCCGCTTCAGCCTGGTCAGCAAAGTCGCCATATTCAGAGTCACCGAGCAATGCCGTTAACGCGACCGCGCCAAATCCGCTCGCCGTACGACTTAGCATGTCGCGTCTCGTCAGAGGCAGAGCGTTGAATCGCCCGCAATGCGTACTCTTCATTTGTAAGATCCTACGGAATGCTTCTAGTTCAGAAACACAAACTCTTTGACGTTCATTAGCACATGGCAGTAGTCAGCCCAGACTCGTTCATCGTAGATTGCTCGCTCTCCCGTCAAGCCCAGCGATGCGGCTTGTTGTTTCAGGAAGGCGATCCCTTCGGCAACTTCCTGATCAGTTGGCGGGCGAGAGAACGCTGCGAGGTAAACGGCGTTGATCCGAGCCTGTGTTGTCACGTCTTTCGAAACAACTCGTTGCGCCCACAACTTCGCTTGTTCGACGACGAATGGATCGTTCATCATGAACAGGGCTTGCGATGGCACATTCGAGGCGTTCCGTCGTCCGACCGCATTGAATGGAATGGGCGAGTCAAACGCGAGCATCATCGGCGAGAGAAAGTTTCTTCGGACTTCGATGTACAAACTTCTCCGCCCGTTACCATCGAGCGGGCCACTGTTCTTCGGACGGCCTCGTCCCTGCATGAACGAAGTGATATGAATGGGCACGCTTGGCCCGAACGCGGTTCGGTCGAGGCGTCCCGAGACGGTTAGGATCGAATCGCGAATCGCCTCGCCTTGCAGCCGACGAATCCGGGATCGATGAAGAAGCAGATTCTGTGGATCTGCCGAATCGCCGTGCTCGTTCGGCGTACTTGCCATTTGATAGGTGCTGCTACGCGTGATCTGCTTGAGTAGTCGCTTAATCGACCAGCCTTCTCGAATGAAGCCAGAGGCCAAGTGGTCCAGAAGTTCGGGGTGCGTGGGCTCGTACCCCAGTACACCGAAGTTGTCCGTCGACGCAACGATCCCTCGCCCGGTAAGGTGATGCCAAACGCGATTGACCATGACACGGGCTGTCATCGGATTCGAAGGATCGGTGATCTGACGTGCAAGCTGAAGTCGACCGCTGCCCTCATTCAGTTTGGAAGGCTCGCGCACCAAAGCTTCAAGGAATTGTCGCGGGGCAACTTTGCCAAGCGCTCGATGATTGCCTCGCACATAGATTCGTTGGTCTTCTCCTGTCCCTTCCGTCAGGCTGAGGACCCGCCCGCCCGCTGAGAGCGATACGTTCTGCATCGCGCCGTGTGTAGCGGCGAGCTTCTCGGCAACAGGAGCATCAACTGGTAGTAGATCGTTGCTGGCAACCCAATTCCACAGTGCAACCAAGTCTTTGCTCGTGCCGAAAGTGTGGTCTCTCGCAGTAGTGCCAGAAGCGATTACGCCTTGCCAGATCGATCCAAATGCGTCTGCTAACTCTTCAATCGAGTTCGCGTCGGAGGAAAGTACTCTTGCGGCCACCGAGCTAAGTGTTTCCGGTGGCTTGCCCTCATTGGAAAAGCGAATCTCATCGATTTCAACTGAGCCATCGCCGTAGTCGAGTATCTCGATGTAGCCGCGATGCCCGAGGTAACGTCCGACGTCTTGTGCTTGGTGGTGCCACGTGAAGGTATCCGGCGAGTTGACGTCGAAGGTGAAGCCCTTAAAGAGCAAGCCGTTGTTCGTGTCCATGAAGTAACCGTCCAGGACGAGCCGAATCTTTACGCCTTCGCCCCTGACTCGGTAGTAGATATTGGGATGCTCGAGTGTGAACGTTGGCGAGCGTAACGTGCCATGCATCCGATTGGAGATCCGGCCGCTATTCGCAACCGCGGGAAGCAGCCGCACTGCCTCAGGAGCATTCGCGTTCCATTCGCCGCTTTCCGTTGGTTCGGTACCAAAGGCGTGTCCCGTGACGAACCATTCATCAAAGTCTTCGAACTCGGTGAGAGGCGGGTATCGCTTTTCAAAATTGGTTCTGGATTCAGCTTCGTTGTCGAGGGCGGATCGGAGTGATGTAAAGTCTTTCTCGTTGAACGATTCCGCCACCCGAGTCCAGGCGTACAGCGGATGCGATCGAACCTTGACCGCATCGTTCGAAATCGCCGTGACCCAGCGAGTGAGTCGCTTCGCGTCGACGCCGAATTCTCCAGCGACTTCTTTGATCGAGCGCCGATGTGATTGACCGCTGTTACTAAATACGATGTGATCGATCCCGATGTTCCCCCAGCCGCCTTTTTGTTGATCGACGACTCGGATCCTCGCGGGCTTACCGACGAGATCTGCGACGTCAAACTGAGCAGGTCGCATTTTATTTTGGTTGAAGCCAGTCTGCGAACGAACGACTTTCCCGTCTACCAGCAGATCAATGCACGTTTTATCCTTATGATTGCCGCCACCAACAAGAAACTTGATCGTTGAACGCTCGATGGTAAATACGTTGCTGGTCAGCGTCCCAACGTGCCCATCACCTCGGGCCACGTTATCGCTGTCTCGCATATTGTGCGAGTTTACCCAACGTTCCCCTTGGGCTCCGATGTCACCTTGATATCCGGGTGTCGTTGCCTTGCTTTGTGGGCCGCTGCCGAAGGCCGTACCAGTGGCCGTCCACCCGCTGTACTGTTCCGACTCGAAGTCTTCAAAGACGATCTCGGCGGCGTCTTCCGATGGCACGTCCTGCTTCGGTTCGCCAAATAGTACCTCCCGCGTAGCAAGCAAGTATCTCGCAAACATATCGCCAGATGCATCTTTGTTAGCGTAGGCACTTTGAACTATCGCGTCGCCCTGGCGTTTAAGGGAAGTCAGTTGCTTTGTCGCCGCCGCGATCTTTCCACCGGGATCAAGCACTGACTCATGCCGACGCGAGCTCTGAAGGAAGCCTGCCATCGCGTAGTAATCCTTGGTCGATATGGCATCGAACTTGTGGTCGTGACAGCGCGCGCAAGCAATCGTCAAGCCAAGGAACGTCTTGCTGAACACATCGATCTGATTATCTATACGTCCCGCCTCGTCACCGAGAACGTCAACTGGAGCGTGAGTCGCTTCGCCCAACCACCACGAGCTCGTGCCGATAACCGATTCGTTGGATCCGTCCGTGGGATGTCGACGTGGCTCAAGTAAGTCGCCGGCGATGTGTTCGGTGACAAAGCGATCGTAGGGCACATCTGCGTTGAACGCACGAATCAAATAGTCGCGATACCTGTACGCATGGGGAATCGTGTAATCGAACTCGTGCCCATACGTCTCGGCATAACGCATCAGGTCCATCCAGTGTCGCGCCCATCGTTCGCCAAAGTGCGGCGAGTCGAGCAGATGGTCGATCACCTTCTCGAATGCCTGTGGCGATTGGTCGCTCAGAAACGTATCCACTTCGATTGGCGAAGGAGGAAGTCCGATCAGGTCGAAATAAGCTCGGCGAATGAGGGTCCGCTTACTGGCCGGCGCGGCTGGTGATAATTCGGCTTCCTCAAGTCGTGCGAGAATAAAACTATCGAGAGGCTGCTGGGCCCAGTCTCGATCTTTAACGAGAGGAAGTCTTGGGTCGCGGAGAGGTTGCCAACACCAATGAGCCTGCTTGCGGCCTTTCAGATCGAATGCTTCGAGATGGCCTGCTGGCGCAAGGTCCTCTTTGGGCCAGGGAGCTCCCATTGAAACCCATTTCGTCAGCGCCGCGATCTCTTTCGAAGGCAGCTTTGACTTCGGCGGCATTTGGTAAACTTCGCCGTAATTGATTGCGTCGATCAACAGACTCTCGTCTGGCTTGTTCAGGACGATGGCAGGGCCCGTGTCGCCGCCAGCGACCGCCGCTTGTCGCGAGTCGAGACGCAAGTTACCGCCTAGCTCCTTCGATTTCGCGCTGTGGCACTCGTAGCATCGTTGTGAAAGTAGCGGTCGTATCTCCTTCTCGAAGAATTCGATCGCAGAGGCGTCGAATTCAGGCCGAGGCTTCAAATCTTCCTCAGCCGCCATCGCGGCATGCGCGAGCGACACAACAAACAGCAGACATGTCAGCAGGAACCGCATGCAAAAGTCTCCACTAATCGTGCGGTGAAAGAAATGAATTCAGCATCGACGGCGATCATCACGATCGCCGCGAGGATGATCGGCAAGGTGGGGTGGACGTAGATCGTGGGACGGCCAATCTCTCGTCAAAACTAATATAGTCATCCGATGAAGTCCGGTAAAGCAAAGGTTATGTGTCATAAAGGCGGCATTGTGATGTAGACGAGTAAGGACCTCCTTGAGGATCGGCTTCCGTTTGGCGTTCGGCATGTGAGGTCAGCGTACTGACGCCGATGGCATTAGTTCCAAGCAAAGGCATGGTAGGACGAAGACCGTATCGAAGCTATCATCCTCTTCGTCCATCCCTTCGCAGAAGTGCTTTTCCACTCGAGTCATGTATGAGCCTTGCCATCGAAACAAAGTCGCTAACCCGATTGTTCGATCAGTTTTGTGCCGTCGATGATGTCGATCTTCAGGTGGCACGAGGGACGCTCTATGGTTTTTTGGGACCCAATGGCGCGGGCAAGTCGACGACGATCAAGATGCTGACGGGGATATTGGCTCCAACCTCGGGTGAGATTTCGATCCTTGGCTTGAATCCCTGGAATCCAAAGGAAGCAATTGAGATCAAGAAGCAGATCGGTGTCGTTCCGGAAGACTTGGCGCTGTTCGATAATTTGACGGCTCGCGAGTACCTGACGTTCGTCGGGCGAATGTACCTGATGCCGCGCGACACGATCCGAGAACGCTCCGAAGAACTGCTCTCGCTGTTGAGATTGGAAGACGTCGAAAAGAAGCTCACGCTGGAGTATTCACACGGCATGAAGAAGAAGCTGGCGCTGGCTGCGGCGCTGTTGCCGAACCCTGATCTGCTGTTTTTGGATGAGCCGTTTGAAGGCGTTGATGCTGTTACCTCGCGCGTCATCCGTGACTTGCTGGCGAACTTCGTAGCCCGCGGATCGACGGTATTTGTCACGTCGCATGTCTTAGAGATCGTCGAGCGGATCTGTACACACGTCGGCATTATCGCCAACGGCGAACTTGTTGAACAAACATCTTTGGACGATCTTCGGCAAGGCAGTTCGCTCGAACAGCGATTCCTTGAAAAAGTGGGAACGACGGACGAGGAACAGCCGAACTTAAGTTGGCTTGAAGGGACGCCAGCCGTGGTGCCGAAGGTCGAGGCATCGGACACTGATCGCGAGACAGGAGAATCCGTCTCGTGAATCTGGAGCATCTGAAAGCCATTCTTTGGCTCCGCTGGCGGATGAGTTCCAATCAGTGGCGGCGACTCGGCAAGCTAAACGCGGTTATTACGATGGTAATTGCCGTGGGAGCCTTGATTGCGTCGTTCGTCCTGTTCTTCGCCGCGTTGATTGGCGGAAGCGTGGTGTTGATCACCCAGAAGCCCGGGCCCGATGTCCTGATGCTCACGTGGGATGTGGTTGTTCTCCTGTTCCTGTTCGTTTGGACGATCGGGCTGGTGACTGAACTTCAACGCTCCGAGTTATTATCGCTCGACAGGCTCTTGCACTTGCCCCTGTCATTGGCGAGCGCGTTCTTCTTGAACTACGCAACTTCACTGCTAAGTTTTCCAGTCCTTGTTTTTCTTCCCGGGATGACCGGACTTGCGATCGCTTGCGTCGTCGCTTACGGGTTTCCAATGCTTGTGATCTTGCCGCTGCTGGCATCGTTTATGTTCTTTGTGACCGCTCTCACGTACCAACTGCGTGGGTGGCTCGCAACGTTGATGGAGAATAAGCGACGGCGCAAGTCGATCATCGTTGCGATAACACTGTGCTTCATCGCCTTGGTCCAAGCACCGCAGATTCTCAATATGGCATTCATGGGCAGCCGTAGCCGACGAGATACGGAGCAGTCTCAAGCATATCGAACAGGGACCGAGGAACTGACAAGGCTGATGGTCGCTGGCGAGATTACTCCCGAAGAAAACTCTCGTCGAATGAAAGTGCTGAACGAGCAGCAGAAGCAAGGTCGCCAGGACGGGAAGGCTCAATTCTACAACGACCTAGTCGACTACGTGTTGCTCGGGAACAAAGTCGTGCCGTTCGGTTGGTTTCCTTACGGCGTCCGTGCGGCTGCGACGGGCACCGCGTTGCCAGCAGTACTCGCGTCGATCGTGATGTTTGGCGTAGGATCGCTGAGCCTGTGGCGGTCGTATGTGACGACGTTGCGATTTTACACAGGAACGCGTCCCGCGCCGAAGAAAGTAGTCAACAAGTCGAAGTTGCAGTCAGCTCGTAAGTTGACCAATGGCGTCGATGGGAACCTTCCATTTTTATCGGAGCACATCACTGCCGTATCCTTAGCCAGTTTTCGATCGCTCTTGCGCGCTCCGGAATCGAAGATGGCGTTGATGACTCCAATCATTTTGGTTTCAATCTTTGGCGGGATGCTTCTATTTGGACCTGGTCGCGAGTTGCGTGATCGTGCCGTTGATTGGGCTTCCTCGTTCATCGCGATTTCTATAATTGGCGTCATGCTATTTGGGCTTGCCCAACTGACGATCAATATCTTCGGCATGGACCGAGGTGGGTTTCGAGCCTTTGTCTTGATGCCGGTTCGGCGGCATGAGTTGCTCATTGGCAAGAACCTATCGGTCGCTCCGATCGCTGCGAGCATCGCGATTGTGTTGATCATCGCGCTCCAGTGTGTCTTTGCGATGCCGGTCACTCACTTACTAGCGACCCTCGTACAGCTCGTACCTTCATACCTACTGTTTTGTCTCGCGGGTAACTCCGCATCAATTCTGGCACCGATGGCGATCGCGAGCGGTTCCCTCAAGCCCGCTCAGCCCAGCCTTTGGCCCATGCTAATTCAAATGTTCTTTATGCTGTTTGCGCCGCTTGCACTCCTTCCCGCAATCGTCGTGCTTGGTGCCGAAACAGCGCTTACACAGACAAACACCGTCCGCGGACTCCCGATTTACTTAGTATTCTCAATTATCGAAGCGGCGTTAGTGCTTTGGATCTATCGAGCGGTTGTCAAAGTTCAAGGGGATTGGCTACAACGCCGCGAAACTCGCATGCTAGAGACACTTTCGAAGGTACCAGAGTAGTCGAGTACCGACACCGAGCGAGTCAAAGCCAGCCAAGAAACGAACCGGTCGTTGAACAAGGTGTTTAGCCTTGTCCAACGACCGGTGGACCGATGCAGACGAAATTCCTTTGCTTACAGCGGCAACGTCGCGGCCTTGGAGACCTTCGCGACCGGTGAGGGAGCTGCGATCGAATCACTTGGTGATGCGGATGGTTGTTCCTCGGTTGTTAGCTCAGTGTCCGATTGGAGCGAGCTGGCATCGCCGTGACGATTTCCGCGCTGTTGCGGTCGCGGTCCGTTCGAGTCGTGACTGCGCGAATTGGGTCCGCGCGATCCGGCATGAGGAGGTTGTGGTCCACGGTGTGATCCTCCTTGGCGTGAGCCGTGATTTGCCTTCGCCCACGGCGGACCAGCAGGCTTGCTGTTACCACGGGAACCGTGATTCGAGCGTGCCCAAGGAGGGCCGCCTTGGAAGCGTTGCGGCCCATGCGAGTTGCCTTGATTACCGCGAGCCCACGGAGGGCCGCCGCCTCGCATGTCGGGACCACGATGAGCCCACGGGGGACCGCTTGGACGACGAGCTCCGGATGCGTGCGGTCCTTGTGATGGTCCGCGGCTGCGGTGCATCTCGGCAACGGCCCTGAACTCGCCGCGACTTATCGAGCCGTTCCCATTCTTGTCCAAGCGATTAAAGAAGGCATCGGGTCCGAACGACGGGCGACCACGGTCAGCGCCGTCCGGTCGACCACTTTGTTGGCGATCCGATTCGTTGCCGGAACGAGAAGATTCAGGACGCGATTCAGGACGAGAGCGCTCTGATCTCATTGGTTCAGGACGCCCCCGCTCGGGACCTGCCGACTCGCCTCGCTCCCGACTCATCGGCGGACGCGGTCCTCGGCCACCAGAGTCACTATTGCGCGAGCGGTCGCTTGGAGGGCCGTCGGGACGGTCACCACTTGGACGGTCACCACTTGGACGCTCTCCACCAGGACGACGCCAGGACAGGGCTTTAACAGCTTCGTCCTTGCTCACGGCTCCGTCGTCATTTGCGTCGGCATGTGACAGTCGGCTCCAGATCGCATCTGGCACTTCGTCCTTCGTCAGCTTGCCATCATTGTTCTTGTCCATCCGCGAGAATAACTCAGCAGGATTCGGAGGTCCGCTTCGTCCAGGCCTACCACGCTCGGGGCCACCACGCCCAGACGCGTCAGGACCGCCGGGGCCACGTCCGGGTGGTTGCGCGATTGCTGTGCCAGCACCGAGCATCGCTATCGTGATTCCGGCGAACGCTGTTACAGCGAACCAAGTTCTAAATCCTTTGCTCATACTATGAGTCCTTTGCCTGAATGAATTGTTTCTTGTGGTGAGCGAGCCAATCGCGGATCTCTCGATCGCATGTGATTTTGTTCTGTTGAGTGGAAACGAGAAAACGACTCGATCGTCTACGGATAAATCCGAATAAACTTTTGGTAGAGCATAAGCGCCTCGAATCAAAACCTAGAGGAAACCTGCGTTTGTCGTCCATCGAACGAGTGTCTTTGACGACTTGGAGAGACCGCCGCCGCTGCCTAGAATGCAGTTGATCGAATGATAAGCGCTCCTCACCGAAAGCACAGCCGTGGCAGATGATCTGACGATTGACGAGTTGTATGAGGAGTTCGAAGATCTCGGCGATTGGGACGAGCGTTGCGACTATTTAATCGATTTGGGATTCAATCTGCCACAGCTTCCTGACGAGGCAAAGATCGATCCCAATATGGTTCATGGCTGTCAAAGCAACGTTTGGCTGGTTGCTGAAATGAAACCGACGGAGCCACCGACGCTCGAATTCATTGCCAACAGCGACGCGATCATAGTAAACGGATTGATCGCAGTTTTGACAGCGCTGTTCTCGCATCAAACGCCCGAACGCATCCTCATGATCGAACCTCAGGAAGTCTTCGCGCGTCTGGGGCTTGAGCGTCATCTGAGTCCACAGCGACGAAATGGTTTGTACAGCATGGTCGATCGTGTTCGACAGCTGGCGGTGGAAGCGGCGACGAACTCGTCCTAGCACCTAACACCGGCGCTTAACCGTCGGTACGCTCCAAGCTGCGGATTTTTCACCCGTTTGAACGGAACCGAGATTTCATGTCCGATTCGCATCTGCAAAGCCCGTTCGACGTCGAAGCCGTTCGTCGCGACTTTCCGATTCTGCAAAAGCTGCTCCCCAAGGGCTTGTCGGTCACGTATCTCGATAGCGGTTCGTCCGCACAGAAACCGCAGTGTGTGATCGACAAAGAAGCCGAAGTCTACGAGAACTACTACGCGAATGCTTATCGCGGCGTTTATCGATTTGGTGCGCTAGTTGACGAACAACTGGAAGGAACACGTGAGAAAGTTCGACAGTTAGTCGGCGCGAAACAGACTGACGAGGTGATCTTCACGTCGGGTTCGACGATGTCGCTGAACGTCGTTGCGTTCGGTTGGGGGCGACGCCACTTGCAGCCCGGTGACGAGATCCTGTTGAATGAAATGGAGCATCACGCGAACTTTGTGCCGTGGCAACAAGCTGCTGAACAAACCGGCGCAGTCTGCCGCTTCATTCCATTGACGGATGATGGGCGATTGGACTTGAGTCGTTTGGATGAAGTTCTGACAACGAAGACGAAGCTGCTGGCCGTGACGGGAATGTCGAACGTCTTAGGCACGATCAACCCCGTCAAAGAACTTGCCGCACGCGCACACGCAGTCGGTGCGATCATCGTCGTTGATGGGGCTCAAAGCGTGCCACACATGACGACTGATGTTGTCGAGGACGATATCGATTTTCTCGCGTTTTCGGCGCACAAGCTTTACGGTCCCAGTGGTGTGGGAGTCTTGTACGGCAAGCATGAGTTACTCGACGCGACTGATCCGCTCCTGTTCGGCGGACACATGATCGATCGAGTGTACCGCGATCATTCGACGTGGGCGGCTCCACCTGCGAAGTTCGAGGCGGGCACGGGGCAAATCGCGCAAGCGATCGCACTTGGCGCTGCGATCGATTACGTTTCCAACATCGGTTTCGAGGCGATGCACGAACACGATCGGAGGTTGGCGGAGTATGCTCACCAAAGACTGAACGAACTCCCGGATATGCGCATTTACGGCCCTCACCTGGAACACAAAGGCGCGATCGTCAGCTTCACGATTGACGGCGCCCATCCCGAAGATCTTGCTCAGTTACTTGATCGACGTGGGGTCTTCGTGCGTCACGGTCACCACTGCACGATGCCGCTTCACGACTTGCTCGGTGTAAGCGCCACCGTTCGAGCGAGTTTTGGCGTCTACAGTTCGCTTGCCGACGTCGACGCATTGTTCGACGCATTGCAATTCGCACTAGGGCGATTACGGCTCGCGTGACATATCAGCCGCCGGCGGATTCTCTGCGTCAGTGATTGGCAACACGAGATCTAGCCCCGGACTCGCCCAGATGCCAATTTGGTCGTTGCCAGGAACGACGACAAACTCGTCGGGCAGAGTATCGTTCGCCCAAGCGATCGTATTCACGGCGATGGGATGTTGATCGAGTCCTGGCAACTCGTTCCAACGTGTTGGTTGCGACAGCTCAAGCCCGCTGGAGCGGAAAGCTACTTCGATCAATTCCGCGCAATAGAGCCGATCGTTGTCGAGCTTTAACTGCCTGTCAAACGGCAGTCCGCTGCGATGGACTTCCCGACAATACTCAATCGCCTTCGGCACATAGGGCTGAAACTGATGTCGCAATCGCTTCACAGCGACAGCGGCGGTCTGTGAGTTGGCGATCATCGCACCGAAAGGAGTTCTTCCTGGACCGGGTATGTCAATGTCGTATAGAACGACATCTCCATCCTCAATCGCCGCGAGAGCGACGTGAGTGAAAGGACTGGCGGTTACATCTTGCGTGACTTGAGAAAGTTCGATGATGCCCCACACCCAGTTACTCGTTGATTGAAGAAAGACAATATCGCCATCTCGCAAGTTGGCCGTCGCCCAAGAGTCCCACGCGGCAACTCGCTCTCCGTGAAAGAGGCGCAGCAACGAATCATCGATCGACCGCAAAGTCTCATCTGCAAAACTGGCGAGCTGTGTCGGCTCTTCTGGAGCAATTTCATTGACCACGGCCAATGGGTCGTTGAACGTCGGCGTTGTGTGCGCCTGCCGAAGGTCTTTAGGAACGCTGACACACCCGGTGGCAATGAGAACATATGACGCGACGATATGCACCAGTAGTCTTCGACGTGTGCTAGCGATTGATGGTTTCATCTTGATTTAGAGCAGCTCAGGAAAGAATCACATATTGCTCTTTTGGTGAATAGCCGTTGGCCTCGTCTATTGCAAGGCGAACGTTCGGGAGTCGCTTTCGTCCGGTCGTCTAAGGTTGGCCGTTGACGAACGTAGCGGGCAACCGCTGGAACTCCGGTCGGCTGCGCCCCAGATTGAGCGCCATGAGTCGGCTGAGGTAAGTCGCAGGACGTTCGCCGAATTCTGGTTCCGGGGCGCCGAGTTCGATCGCCTTCATGACATCGTGCGCAAAGTGAGTGCAGTTTCGATTAAGCAAATGATAATCGACGCCTGATTCAAGCCATCGATCTTTGACGCCCAGGCCCGCCCTGAATGTGTCTCTGTCGACTTGAACGATCAAGCGGTGAGTGAGCAACCACGGTTTAATAGACGCGGACTTTGTGGCTTCGTTCCGAACAGCCCCGTCCCCCGTGAACAGTCTTACGACGACCTTTTCGATCTCCGGATAGAACCCAAATCCTTGTGAGTGAACGAGTCCAGTTCGCTTATCTTGTTGCAGCCAGACGACGAAGGTATGGCCCGTCCCCCACGGTTCGGATTCCCGGGCACAGATCACCACGAAATAGTCGATCGGCTCGGGCAATCCACTGCGCAGATCGACCCGCGACACCGTGTCGGCCGTGCATGGCGGGCACTGGCCGATCAGCGTGAAGAGTACGCATAGGAGGCATGTCCGGAGTATCTGCATGAGGTGGCGTTAATCGGGTTAGAGCGACAGTCCGTTCGTCGCGGATTGCTCGTCCGTATCGAAGACAACGCCGCGCGAGTAACAAAGACTCACGCGGCGCCCTGAGTCGCGTCCTTCATTAACATCGAGTGATCGGAAAGAAAGTGCGTTCGCTCGACTTAGAACAACAAGATCGCATCAAACGAAGCCGTGAATTGGTCGTTGCTTTGACCGTCGTCATACGGATTCCCGGCACCGTCAAACCAGTCCCAGCGGAGTTCCGGGCGGAGGGTCAGGTTCGTGCCAGGCATCCAATTCATGCCGAAAGTTGCTTCCCAGTAGCTGCCGGATAACCCGGTGTTGCCAGCCCAGTTCGGCACGCGAACTCCATCATCGTCGCGGAACCACTCCAACCGAGCGCCCATCGACCAGCAGTCGTTCAGCGTGTAGAGCAAATACTGGTTAATGCCGTACCATTCGGAGTCCGCTCCCGGCCCTTGATCATCATTCTGCCAAGCATTGTCATGCTGGAACACGTACGTCAAGTCGTCACTCAGTTGTCGCGTTATGACGATGCTGTACATGCTGCGATTGGAGTACGCATTCGCGTTGTTCACTTGGTCGCCCGTGGTGAATGCTAGTGCCAATCCTGTTCGTTCGTCCTCGCTGGTCCAATTCACTCCGCCGAGGAAGCCAGCTCGTTCGCGACTGCCATCGAAGGAGTCCCAACCGCTGTGAATGGCCCCATGAGCCGAAACGCGGTCGTTCAGGTCATAATTGACCAGCACACCCGTGTGAGTGAACGGTTCGCCGTAGGCCATCGTGTAGGCGTGCGAGTAGAAGAAGTTGTCCGGCGCGGTGACGACTTCGTAGCCGATCGACGTATACCAATGTCCAATCTTGGCAGACCAGTTACCGTTCCCGATTTCGGCATAGGCTTGAGGTGTCGAGATGCGATAGTGCGTATGGCTGTTCCATTTGCTTGCCGAGCCATCACGTTCGAGTTCAAGACCGGGCACTTCAGTAAACCGAGCGTCGGTGCCGAACAATATGTCGACTCTGCCACCGATGTCCCAACCACACGAGGTGTCGAGCGATCGTTCGATGACGGTGTAGAGCTGATTGACGGTGACGTCTTGTCGGTCGCCGAACGTGACGGGACGCAGGTTGCGGCTAGGACTTCGATCAGCTCCCGCCGCGCCACCAATTTCGAGCCAACCACTGACCGTAATTCCTGAAGGCAACTCTGGAAACAGCGTCCAGGGCGCACATGCGTCAGCAGTTCCCTTGCCACCTTTAGCGCTACAGCTGCCGTCACAACTACCTTTCGACTTTCCATCCTTCGACACGCCCTTGTCGCAGCCGCAAAGTGTGATTGCACCTTCGAGTGCGACCAGCTCTGCATCGAGAGTCGCGTCAGAAACTTGAACAACTGGTGCAGGCTCGGCCCGAACGGCGCTCGCGATTCCGTATGCTGCCACGAAGGCCGCGATTGTTGCCACGAAGAATTTGCATCTCATCTTGCGAGTCTCCTTACTCATTCCGTCAAATCGAGCGGGCAGGCTAAACGTATGCGGCTATCCACCGTCACAACGATCATCTGATAGGTAGGTTTATCGATTCCAGCCAGGTAGCTCGGAATTGATCGAAGGGGTGTGCACTGTCCCTGCGGCATCCCTGCCTACTTGCTACTTCGATCCGTTGTAATGCGGAAATTCATTAAATGCCGTACACCCGTCAGTGGCAGCCTAAAGGGAAATGTTGCCCTGAATTGCCTGCTTTATTGGCAGCAACCGAGCTGACATATTCGGCTATACGATTGAGCTGCCTCCGGGAGTCCGATGTTCGATGCTAGCCCCTCGCCGGATCTATCTCCGTGAGGTCTTCGACATTAGCCATGTCTGCAAGCATCTTCGTATACTCTCGAAGCTTCCGTTGAAGCGCTGACAATTCGTCGCGGAACTCCTGGCAGCGGGCCTGTTCGTCGAATGCACCTGCTAGGCGTGCCTTATGCCATTTGGCCGTGAACGGCCTGACGATCTGATTGAGAACAATGATTGCGAGCTTGGCGAACTCGCCACAATGCCGACCATGCTTCTTCAGAGTCTCTCGCGTTAACTCGAACAAGACGTGAATACTATGAAGCGCCGTCTGTTCATCGCCATGGTCCGGCTCAAGGTGCTGTGTGGTAATGCGCGTTAACAGCTCGACGTACAACTCCCATGCAGCGTCACGGTCTCGGTCCTGCGGCTGCCACTCGGCGTCCAGAAATCCGGCACTGATACTGAGCCCGGTGAGGCTCCATTGATCGAGCCATTCCTTCAGTTTCATGTTTCGACACCTTTCCGTTCGAGTCACTCGGTGACTCATCTTCACGCTTACTTCGCTGGATCAATTGACACTTTGTCGTCGGTCGATGCGGTTGCTGATAGTGGCGGAGTGGTTTGTTTGAAGAAGCAGTTCACGATCTCCTGATACCAATTACGAACGTCCAGCTGGCAATTATTCGCTCGCGTTCGGGCCTCTTCAGAAAGTAGTTCGTCCGAAAATAGGTCGTCGGTAATGTGTTGGCCAAGGCGACGATATGCCTCGAACTGGTCCTCCTCGAACATCTGGTCCGCCGTCGATTCGTGTGGAAAGTCGGGGTGCCGGCGACGGTAGTCGAGGACGTACTCAGGCTCATTTCCGGTGACCGATAGTTTGACGTAGATGAGCCAACCAGTCACGCCGTCGGGATAATTGATGCGGCCAACGGCATAGTGGCCCCGACTGTATCGCGAATTCTCTGAGCTTTCCGTGTCTTCGTTCTCCTGCGATTGCTGTTCCGGAGTTGATGTTAGTTCGTTCCATCGCAATCGACCGAGATCCATTTCGATGTGGATGTCCATGTCGACCGCGGCAAACTGTTGGAGTCGCATCAAGCTTGGAAACACCATTTCCGGATCGCATTCACCATCAACTGCGACGACATAACGGCAACGCCTGCGAAGCAGTTCGTACATCGCGAGATTTTCGATATGACCGCCATCGGACACATTAACGTACCGTGATCGGTGGTCCATCTTATTGAACGCTTCCCGAAGCAGATAGCTTGGGCCAGGTGCTGACAAAGCTCGAATCGACGTTTTTTCTGAACCGAGTGGCAAGGGACGTTGCAGCCAGTAGCCAAGCCGCACGTTCAATAGCGTCAACAGAAAACTAGCCCCCTTAATCGACCCCATGCCCATCTGCGGAGCGGCCGCTGCGCCAGAGATCGCCACGGCCGTGGCAAGATCGAGACTAGCGTCTGCCGCTTCCCATTGTCTCGTAGAGTGATAGCCCAGCACGGGGCTGCCGCAACGGTGTTTCGAGAACAGAAAGAAATCACAATCGCGGCCTCGCAGTTCGGCGACGTCCGATGACGGCAGATTCAATGCGGCGTTGATCAAGTGATACGGCGCCGTTGACTGTTCGCTCTCGCGCAGCTTTGAAAGCGGCTGGCGATCTATGTGTTCGATTACGTTTTGATTTCGTTGTTGAAGAAGGTATGTCTCGCTCAGTCGGTTGCGATAGTACCGGTGTAGCGACGTGAAGTTCACATTTGTCAGTGCCGAGTATACGACGCTGCCCGTCAGCAGTGACCACAACAGGCCCGTCGCGGTCAGTTCAATGGGCAGCCAGCTGATCTGCGGAACGGAGGGAGCTGCGGTTGCTACATAGATGCGACACAGTTCGAAGTACATGTAGACCAACAACGCCGGGCCGGACATCCACAGCAGGCCGAAAAGAATCTTCCCGATCCGCGGCATCGACTTGGCAAAGCTCGACAACCATTCGCTTCGAGCAGCGAGTAGACCAGCGACATTGGCCAGTGTGACACCGGTTGCGGTCATCGACCAGCCATTCGTTGATCCGAGAAGCCGATCGCCAATGGCATGCATTAAGGTCAAGTAACCAAAGTGGAACAACGGGAGATAATCGATCATTGCCACCAGCACGGAGCCAGCAAACGCCCAGACCGTCATCCATTCCCAGCAGGAAGCAAATCCGGAATACTTGCCGCCAAGTCGGCCAAGTTTCTGCGCGAGTGGCAGTAGAAATAGCGACAGCGCGCTGAAGAACCAGATCCAGATCGTTGGTGCTGAAGCAGCCCAAAGGTCAGTCGGCGCCTCGGAGTTTTCGCGAATGTTGGTGTAGAGTCTCGAAAGTGACTCCTTGAGGAATCCGTCGGTCAACAACACACTTAGGAGTACGATCGTGCTGAGGATCACAAGATTACTGAGCATGCCGTACGCAGCTTGTCCGGCGGTTCTCAACCAACGCGGAAAACTCGAGGGCAGAATGTAGCGACTGTGATTGCGCAAGAATCGGATGGCAGACGAGTCCCCGGCGATGTCGGGTTTAAACGGAGCACGATCTCGTTGGGGACCGCACTCGTTCGAATCCGTGTTGAGCATCGAACTGAGAAACGAACCCAAGTATCCACCACCAGACACAGTCGATAGGACATCGACGTGCCGCAATATGCCGCGAGTAACGAGACCTTGCACGACTCCCAATGCAAACGTCGCCGATCGAATGCCGCCTCCGGAAATTGACATCCCGACGAGGTCATCGCTACCTATTTCTAAATCTACAGCTGTCCGACGATTCTCTATCTCTTGCCGCTCGGCATTGACCATCTCGTCTGCAGCCGAGGCGCCAGCCATCGGATCTTTTAAGCCGAGTAGGCGATCAAACGCGATCCTTGTCCCAAATTCAACCGGTCGCCCACCGGAGAGGGAGCGTGAGTCAGGCGTAACAATTTGATCGCAGGCAATCGCATAAAGTAGTTTCTCGAACTGGCCTAGTTTGAATTGGACGCCACGTAGTTTGGCACGGAATTCACGACAAGCATCGTCGCGCGTGAATTCTCCAGCTAAGTTCCGCTGGTGCCACTCAGCAGTGAACGGTCGGACCACATTGTTCAACACGGCTTCGGTCACCGCTGCTGTTCGCCAACATTCATGGCCCTGTTTCTTTAGCAGATCACGAGCGAGTTGAAAGAGGGAATAGAGACTGCCTAACGCGGCCGCTTCGTCACCGTCGAGAAAATGCAACGGCTGGGTGCTGATACGCGTGCGAAGTTCGATATATAGTTCCCAGGCGACGGCTCGGTCCTTCTCGCTGGGTGACTGCTCGCCTTCGAACAACCAGCCCACGTTCAGCCCATCGACCAATTCCTCCGCGCCCGTCTGCTCCAGTACACTCGCCCAATTCATGCTTTGCCTCAAGCTGGATGATCCATGACGAATAACTCATACGCCGAGTGGCGCTCGCTAGTATTCCAGCTGTCATTCTAGCTGGTGCGGCCTGCTGTTGCTTGCCTGTCGCCAAACGGTTGAATCTGACTTAAGAGATACAATCTGCGGGGACGCTCGTTTTCGAATAACGTTACAGGTACGATGTAGGCATCACGATCTAAACAGCACGAAGCCTTAGCACGGCCCACGCACTCAATTACCACGATTTTACATCTTGGAGAACTTACGATGAGCCTCGCCCTACGAACAATCGCGACTATATCTCTCGCCGCAATGTTTCTTCCCTCTTTCGCCTTTGCCGAAGATCACGACGCCATTAAGCCTGTGCCTCGCGCCGGGGGATGGATGAAACGGCATGAAGGTATGAATTTGCGTGTTAAGGATGGCAACGTCGATCTCGTGTTTATAGGCGACTCCATCACACAGGGTTGGGAAGGTCGCGGAAAAGCCGTTTGGCAGAAGTTCTACGGCGAGCGTAACGCCGTCAACCTTGGGATCGGCGGTGATCGAACTCAGCATGTTATCTGGCGTTTGGATAACGGGAATCTGTATAATATCTCCCCGAAGCTGGCCGTGATCATGATCGGAACGAATAATTCTGGAAGCAACACGCCGGAACAGATCGCCGAAGGCATCACCGTCATCGTTGACCAACTGAAGAAGAAGACACCCAAGACCAAGATCCTTCTGCTCGCAGTATTTCCGCGGGGTGAATCGCCGACCGATCCGCGACGACAAGTCAACGAGAAGACCAACGCGATTGCATCAAAACTTGCGGACGACAAAAACGTCTTTTATTTAGATATCGGCAAGAGCTTCTTGCAGGACGATGGCACGCTGACGCGAGAGATCATGCCCGATTTGCTGCACTTGAGCGAGCAGGGCTACACGATCTGGGCCAAATCGATCGAATCGCAAGTTGCAACGCTGATGGGTGAATAGCCCCGTCATCTTGAGTGTTTCAGCACGAACTCGACAATAACTGTCGGATCTTTGAGCGAATGCGGATGGTGTCCGATGCCAGGTTTGTTGATCACCTTGATAGAACCGCCAAGTTTACGATAACGCGCCGCGAGTAGAGAGGTGTTCTCCGCAACCGGCACCACGACATCGGCGTCTCCGACTACATTCAGCAGAGGAATATTCGCTTTGGCGAGCGATTGGAGCTTGTCGATGGGGTTGCCCTTGAAGGCGAGCGATTGCTCTTCGTCAAAACCATAGGCCTTCAAGCAGTCGCGCCAGGCGGCATCACTCCCCTTTCCTTGCCCCTTCCCGCCGGGCCAACTTTTGAAATCGCATACCGGTGCGTCGCCGTAGATACACGAAACCTTCTCGGGATTTGCAGCTGCCCAATTGTAAATGATCAAGCCGCCCCGACTCATCCCTTCGAGCGCCGCCTTCGGTGCGAAACCTTGCTCTTCGGTGAGGTAGGCGTAAAACGCATCCCAATGCGCAACGGCTACGGGATTTCCAAACAGATTGCCGACATCACAGTAAACGACGTGCAAGCCGTGTTCCAGCAATGCGATGTCGGCTTGGGGTTCATGTCCAAAGAAGCGAGCTCGCCAAATCCAGGGCGTGGACTCGGCTGCTTTCTTGGGCGCCACGACGATGCACTTCCGTGAGTCAACATCAAAATCGAATCGATCGAATCCATGCCACGCCGATTTCTTTCCCGGAAAGTGTTCGTCTGCAAACACGGAGACCCTGCCGACCGCTTGGAAAACCGTCACAGCTAAGAACACTGCAAGACAGAAGCGAAAACTCCGTGTTGACAGTCGCATGGCAGCACCTGATCCGAGTGATCTCTGAATCTACGTCGAAGACGTTTCGATTTTAAGCAGACACGACTCACAATGCGACTGCGGTTGTCGGTACTTTCGCTCGGTGTTCGTGTGCCTTACGCTCTTGACATTCAGCGTGTTACTCCACGACTCAAGGAAGACTGACATGGCGAGGCTTGACGGAAGGGTGATCATTGCAACAGGCGGTACTCAAGGTGTCGGCGAGGCCGTTGCCTTGCATGCAGCCGAGAACGGAGCCGCCGGCGTCGTCATTTGTGGTCGGCAGGAAGAAAAGGGTGCCGCGGTCGTGAGAGCGATTGAACAGGTTGGCAGTGTCGGTCTCTTCGTCCAGGCGGATCTTTCGGTGGTCGAAGACTGTCGCAAAATCGTGCAACAATGCGACGAGCGATTCGGCCGAGTCGATGGCCTGGTGAACGCTGCAGCCGACACGAATCGCGCCACGCTCGACGAGGCCACGGTCGAGTTCTGGGACTATCAATTCGCCGTGAACGTCCGCGCTCCGTTCTTGCTGACCCAAGAGGCCACTCGAGTCATGCGTAGGGAAAACATAGCTGGGTCGATCGTGAACATTCTCTCGGTCGCTGCTTATTGCGGGATGGAAAACCTCACACCGTACAGCAGCACCAAGGGAGCGCTCCACACGTTCACAAAGAACACCGCCAATTCTTTACGCTCTCACCGCATCCGAGTGAACGGAATCAACCTTGGCTGGACCGACACCCCCGCCGAACACGATGTGCAAGCCAAGCAAGGTAGCCCAGAGAATTGGCTTCAAATCGGCGAAGCCGCCTCGCCCTTTGGCCGCTTGTTGAAACCGAACGACGTCGCACGACTATGTACTTACTTGCTGAGCGACGAATCTGGAATCTTGACGGGCTCGTGTATCGACTACACACAACGAGTCATGGGCGTATTCCCGCCGGAAGGTTACAGCAAGGCATAATCCTTGGCTTGGGATTAGCTCACGCGCTTTCCGCTTCGTACTCTTCTTGCTCCTGTTCATCCCAATCTTCTTCATCGGCTTGCTCTTCAAAGCCGTCATCCCATTCCACTTGTGACGACGCTTCCTGTTCTTCGTCTTCCCCTTCCGGTTCGGGTTTGACCTTGTTCGACCGTCGTTTCGGTTCGGCAATCGCCTTTCCTGGCGAACGCGGCGGCTCCGAAGTTACTTCTCCGCCGTTCTGCATCGCTTCCCAATCGGAGAGCGAAATGATTACTTCTCGTGCTTGCGAGCCGGCGTAGGCACCGACGATTCCATCTTCGGCCATGTAGTCGATCAAGCGAGCTGCGCGGCCGTACCCGATGCCGAGCGTTCGTTGCAGCAGCGAGACGCTGCCGCGGCCTTCACGCACGACGACATCGACAGCCGCCTCGTACAAATCGTCACGCTTCTTGAGTGGACCTGGAGCTTCGCCATCGCCCTCGTCGACTTTGAGATTTACCAATTCGTTGACGAAGTGTTGTTCGCCGGTACTAACGCAATCGACGACGCTTTCGATCTCTTCGTCCGTCAAATAAGTTCCTTGTCCGCGCAGCAACGAGCTGGTTCCGGGCCACAGGAACAGCATGTCGCCGTTACCGAGCAGCTTGTCGGCCCCCATCTCGTCTAACACAACGCGACTGTCGGTGCGACTCGCCACTTGAAACGAAATTCGTGCCGGCAAGTTCGATTTGATCAAGCCGGTGATGACATCGACCGTTGGTTTTTGTGTCGCCAGGATCAAGTGAATGCCGACCGCACGGCTCTTCTGCGCGAGACGAATAATATGCTGTTCGACTTCTTTGCCGGAAGTCATCATCAGGTCCGCCATCTCGTCGGCGACGATGACGATGAACGGCAAGTGAGTTGGGATGGCGGCCCATTCCTCTTCACCTTCAGGCTTCATGCGTCGCCGCAGTTCCTCTTCGGTGAGCTGGTTGTAGCTTGAAACGTGTCGCACACCGGCTCGGGCGAGCATGGCATAGCGTTCTTCCATTTTGTCGACTGCCCACGCCAAAATTGCTTCGGCCTTTCGCATGTCGGTCACGACGGGATGCATCAAGTGTGGCAAGCGGGCATAGCCACTCAGTTCGACCATTTTAGGATCGATCATTAACATGCGGACTTCGTCGGGACGCTTTGTCATCAGAATCGACGAGATGATCGCATTCAAGCAAACGCTCTTTCCTGTGCCAGTTCGACCAGCGATCAAAAGATGAGGCAGCGTTGCCAAGTCGACGGTCAACGGGTTTCCAGAGACGTCTTTGCCCAGGAACAATGGAATCTTCATCTTCTTCGTCTTGCCGTTCGTCTCTTCGATCACTTCGCGAAGCCGCACGACTTGTCGAACTTCATTGGGTACTTCAATTCCAACCGTGTTCTTACCAGGAATGGGAGCGACGATACGAACGCTTGGCACACGCAACGCGATCGCGAGGTCGTCTGCCAGATTGGTGATCTTGGCAAGTCGCAATCCAGCCTCGAGTTCGACTTCGTACTGGGCGATGACGGGCCCAGTTTCGATTTCAACGACCTTCACGTTGAAGCCAAAATTTCCGAACGTCTTCTCGAGAATCTTGGCTTTACGACGAACTTCCTTCACTTGTTCGTCGAGGCACATGTCATCGCCTTCGATCAGCAGATCGATGTCTGGCAACTCGTACTCGCCCGGCTCTTCTTGGTTGGCGGCGGCGTCGAGCGTCGTCATGACCTGCTCTCGCGCTTCCTTGTCGAAACCACTCTTCATGCTGAAGTGCGGACGCGATGCGACGCCGGCTGGCTTCTTTGGGCGTTCCCTCTTCTTAACGACGACTTCGGAATCCGGCTCCTCGGCTTCTTCCTCGTCCTCAATATCCTCGTCCAGTTCGTCTTCGAGAAGCTCCTCTTCCTCCAAGCCTTCTTCTTCGAGGTCATCTTGAACCGACTTGCCCCGAACCTTTACAGCGAGTTCTTCGATCTCTTCGGCAGCGTCTTCCACGTCACTTTCGACGGACACAAGTTCAGCCTTGGCTCGCTTCTTTGGATTACGCTCTGCCAGCGATTGTCGGCGATCGGCGACGCGTTGCCTTCCCTTGGCTGCTGCCGCGGCGGTCATCGTGCTTGCGGTAAACGCCATCCGGAATAACGCGTAATCTGTGCAGAGCATCAAGCCACCGATCAAAAGACTGGCAGCGAGAATCAACGAACCGGCCAAAGCAAAGTGTGTTTCAAGCAGCGTGCGGCCAAGAACGCCAAGGTATCCACCCGCTCCGATCATCGGGCCGAGTGAAGCATTGGGCGCAAGCAGCGAAATGATGGCTGTCAGCCCGGCCAACGATGTAACCCAACCCACCATGCGAAGCACGGGCGTATCGATGCGTCGCCGCGTCAGCAGTAACACATCGACAATGATCAACGATAGGACGACATAGTATGCACCGACACCTAATCCGTTCAGCAGGAGATCTGAAGCGAGCGCACCCCACTTTCCGCACGCATTCGTGACGGTTTCCGTCGCCGGATAGACGAGCTGATCCGCCTGGTAGAACTTGTCCAGCGGCGCTGTTAACGCGGGAACGGGATCGGCGGAATTGTAGGTCCCGAGCGACGCTCCGAGGAAGACGGCCAACCCACAAAGGGCGAGCGCGAATAGATCCAGCTTCAGGCTTCTGTTTTCAAACATGGACGCGGCCTTACGCCGAGCGGTGCCAGCAACTGTACCGGGTGCTGGTGATCCGTGGGCGCGTCCATGCCCAGACCAATATCCTGATGGTTCAAAGCTTCTTCTTTACAGCTTCGGCACTGGCGACGTGAGCGAATCAGTTTTCGCGATGGCAGCCGTGCCATTTGCCAAGAGGGAATGTAAGGAATGATCGTCGAGGTAGGAAAAATCGGCGAAGCCGTTTCCTTCACATGCTCCCCGGTGGAAGTTTAGCTCGTTGCGACGTGAGGTGTAGGAGGAAATCTCTGCAAGGCCGCTGCTAGCGATCCCTGCGATTCCAGCTGTATCGATTCTATCACTTGTACAAAGGGATCAGCCTGCAGCATGCTTGTTCGCAACGGCAAGGTTGCTGATCGGACGCAGCTGATCGGGACTGCGAGGAGCAACGATGGCAACTAATTGTCCATCCGTATTGAACGCCGCGACATCTCCGTGAAAGCCGTGCTGTGGTCGTTCGATTGTGAGGCCATTGTTTGTTTTGTCGATTTCGGCGTGCGTCAGTTCGACAGCATTCAAGTGTTGAACTGCAGACTCCGCTGGCAACAAGTCATGCGTCAGCGAGTCTTCGGTAATCCCGACGAGTTCGATTGCGGAGTCGATTGTGAAGTCGCCGATCGCCGTTCGCTCCAGACTCGACATCACGGCCGCTGTGCCGAGCGATTCGGCGAGGTCTCGACCCAGCGACCGAATATAGGTGCCACTGCCGCACTCGATGTCGAGCACAAGCTCCGGATACTCGTATCGAACGACTCGCAAATCGTGGATAGTCACGGGACGGGCCTCAAGCCGCACATCCATTCCAGCGCGAGCTAAATCGTAAGCCCGCTGCCCCTTCACTTTGATGGCAGAGAAGATCGGCGGTCGCTGCTGAATCGTTCCGGTGAATTGGGGCAATGCTGCGTTAATGTCCCCGGCCGTTGGGACAATTGGCCCCTCAAGCTCGACAACTTTGCCCTCCAAATCGTCAGAATCGCTTCGCCGCCCCAGCAAGAATGTGCCCGTATACCGCTTTGGCAATCGCTGGACATATTGGATGAGCCGCGTTGCCGGCCCCAGGCACAGCACCAGCACTCCGGTCGCAAGCGGGTCCAAAGTCCCCGCATGGCCTACTTTCACCGGGCGGATCAGTCGCTGTACGCGGTTGACCGCATCACGCGATGTCGCACGAAGCGGTTTGTTGATGTTGAGCAATCCAAACATAGTATTGGCATCGTTAACAACGGATGTCATTGCGGAAGTGACGAGTCTATGGCACGCCGTTCGTTTGCGAAACGGTGGACGAGCAGTTCGCGTTAAACTGCAATTCGAGTCCTGTCTTCTCGATTGCCGCGTTCCGAACAGCCGGTTGGTTGACTATAAAGGAGTAATGAACGCCGACTCTCGATTTCCATCTACGCGGCTCCGACGCCTGCGATATCATCCCGCCGTTCGGCGTCTTGTGCGTGATATTCGTCTCGATCCGAGCAAGTTAATCCTCCCTTTATTTGTGCGCACCGGAAGCGGCATTCGGCAACCGATCAGCTCGATGCCCGGTCATGCTCAGCTTTCAGTAGACCTGTTAAAAGAAGAAGTCCGAGAGGTGGCGAAGCTTGGGCTTGGCGGCGTCATCCTGTTTGGGATTCCTGACGAGAAAGACCAAGTCGGAAGCGGTTCATACTGCGCCGACGGAATCATTCAGCAGGGAGTTCGCGCCGCCAAGGAAGCCGCTCCGGACTTGCTCGTCGTGACGGATGTCTGCTTCTGTGAGTATACGAGTCATGGTCATTGCGGGATCGTCAACGACAAAACAGGGCGATCGGATGTCGATAACGACGAGACGCTAGAGTTGCTACAGAAACAAGTTATCAGCCACGCCAACGCAGGTGCCGACATGGTCGCGCCAAGTGGCATGATGGATGGCATGATCGGAGCGATCCGCACCGCATTGGATGGCGAGGGCTTTAATCACTTGCCCATCATGAGCTACGCGGCAAAGTACTCCAGCGCCTATTACGGTCCGTTTCGAGAGGCTGCGGAGAGTACTCCTCAGTTCGGAGATCGTCGCGCTTACCAAATGGACCCAGCCGCTGCTGCCGGGCAAGCGATTCGCGAAGTGGAACTCGATCTCGCCGAGGGAGCCGACATCATTATGGTCAAACCGGCTCTCGCCTATCTCGATATTATCCGCCTCGTTAGCGAGCGATTCCCGGGCGTTCCGCTAGCGGCGTACAACGTCTCGGGCGAGTTCAGCATGGTGAAGGCCGCCGCCGAGAAAAGTTGGATCGACGAACAAGCCGTGGCGTTAGAATCGCTCACCTCGATCACACGTGCTGGCGCAAGCATCGTTCTCACTTATTGGGCCAAAGACGTTGCTCGCTGGTTAAGCTGACAAGTACGATGGCCCTCCGAGGCCGTTGATTAATAGAAATGCAAGAATCGACGGCCTCGGAGGGCCGTCGTACTTTGGAGTCATTGATGGGTCGCGAGAAGAGTCACGAGATTTTTGCACGAGCACAGCAACTGATGCCTGGCGGCGTTAACAGTCCCGCACGAGCTTTCGGCGCGGTTGGCGGCGAGCCAGTAATTATCGAACGCGGTGAGGGTGCCTACTTGCTCGATGTCGATGGCAACAGATACATCGACTACATCGGATCGTGGGGACCGATGATTCTAGGTCACTCTCACCCGCCGGTGCATGAAGCGATAACGGCGGCAGTGCAGCGCGGAACCAGCTTCGGTGCGCCGACCGAAGCGGAGAACGCGCTCGCTGAACTGATCATCGAGGCCGTGCCCTCGGTCGAGAAGGTGCGGCTTGTAAACTCGGGGACCGAGGCGACGATGAGCGCGATTCGGTTGGCTCGTGGTTACACCGGACGGGATGTTGTCGTCAAATTCGCGGGGAACTATCACGGTCACGTCGATAGCTTACTCGTCGCTGCAGGCAGTTCGGCCGCGACGCTGGGAGTCCCGAATTCGCCGGGAGTCACAGCGGGAACGACGAAAGACACGCTCGTACTTGCGTATAACGATTTGCCGGGGTTGGAAGCCGCGTTCGCCGAACATGGTTCGCAAATTGCCAGCGTCATTCTGGAGCCGATCGTTGGGAACATGGGTACTGTTCCCGCAACGCCTGAGTTTTTGAAAACGTTGCGACAGCTTACCCAGGCCCATGGCTCGGTCTTGATCTTCGATGAAGTCATGACGGGATTTCGGGTCGCTTATGGCGGCGCTCAGTCTCTAAATGGCATCACACCGGATCTTACGACGCTCGGAAAAATCGTTGGTGGCGGAATGCCGATCGGAGCTTACGGTGGCAAAGCCGAGATCATGGATCATGTGTTGCCCGCCGGACAAGTCTTTCAAGCGGGAACTTTGAGCGGCAACCCAATTGCAACCGCCGCCGGAATTGCAACACTGAAGGCGCTTCGAGAGGAAAACCCCTATCCCCGTTTGGAAGCGCTGAGTGATCGGCTCGCCAAAGGCCTTCTTGATGCAGCGGCATCAGCAGGAGTTGCGCATTCGCTCACACGCGTCGGCAGCATGATGACCTTGTTCTTCAACGACGAAACCGTGACCAATTGGGACGTGGCCAGCAAATCCGACACCGAGACGTTTGGGAATTACTTCTGGGGATTGATTGAGCGCGGCGTCTATATGCCTTGCAGCCAATACGAAGCGTTGTTTGTATCAGCGGCTCACTCGGAGGTGGATATCAACGACACCATTGACGCAGCGAAAGCAGCGATGCTGGATCTCTAACGCGCGACCTCTCACCCGTGTCCACTCACTTGATTAATCCCTGGTCGAACTTTTCTTCCGCCGCGCTCTTGCGGAAGTACTGTGGAGCCAACTGCCAGAAATGGGCTCGCTCACCTGATTGATATTTTGCGAGAGCGAGTCTACCGAGCGTGTCGGCCTGGGGTGCCCAAGCCTCTTCCGCAACAACGTTGATATCGGTCGATAGGTGTTCCGCCAACTTGCTGAGTCCCATACCAGTCACGCTGTCGCCGCTCTCCAGAAGTTTCATCCAAGCCTCATTGTCTATGATCTGCGTCGCGACAGTCGGAATCGGGACGATGTCGTCCGTCATCTCGAATTGAGCGGCAAAAACCTGCTGACGCTGAGCATCCATCACGCACCATAGTCGATCTGAAGTCACATTTGCTTGCGCGGCGATGACTTGCAGCGTATTCAAAGCGAGGACGTCAGCTCCGGTCACGTAAGCGAAGACCTTGGCGGTTGTGACGCCCGCGCGCAGGCCGGTGAACGAGCCAGGGCCATTTGTGACGGCGATCAATTGGACGTCGCTTGGCTCCCAATTCGCTTCTTGCAGGATCGATCGAATGGCTGGTGCCAACGATTGAGCGGTCCGCTGGACTCGCCCCAATTCGCTCAAGGCGAGCAGGCGATCGTCCTCCAAAACAGCGACCGATCCCATCGCGGTGGAAGTTTCAAAGGCGAGAGTTCTCACGATCGTTACAAGCCTCGAAGCGGAAGTACGAAGAGGAGAGGGAGAGTAGATTCGACCACCGGTGGGCCGATTGGGATGCTAGTGTATAGAATGTAGGAGCTGCGTGGCACCGACCGCCGAATTACCGGGATATTGCACGGTGCGGAACGTCCTAGTAGACTGTCGCGTTTGGAGTTACGACGCGAGTAAGTGATTTGGACAGACGAGGCAAACTGCGTTGACAGAAATCGTCTTCGCCATCAAATGCGGTTGTTGGAGGTAGATTGGCGTGAAGCGAGCTTTGATCAGCGATGTGCATGCCAATCTCGAGGCGCTCAACGCTGTTTTGGCGGACATCCGCGACCAAGGTATCACCGATATCTTTTGTCTTGGAGATATCGTCGGTTATGGACCAAATCCCTGTGAGTGTCTTGATCAGGTCATCAAGCTGGCTCAAGTGACGATCCTCGGTAACCATGACCAAGCGACTTTGTTCGATCCCGATGGCTTTAACCCGGTCGCTCTCCAGGCGGTTTATTGGACGCGGGAGCAACTCGAATCGGCCAATGGCAGCCCGATGCAGATCAATCAACGCTGGGACTTTCTCGGGGAATTGCCGCGAACTCATGCTGAAGGCGACTATCTGTTCGTTCACGGTTCGCCACGTGAACCAACCAACGAGTATGTCTTTCCTGAGGATGTTTATAACCAGCGGAAGATGGATGCGTTGTTTTCGCGTGTTGAAAAGTACTGTTTCCAAGGCCATACGCACATTCCTGGTATCTTTACGGTGGACCGCGAGTTCCTCACACCCGAAGACATCAGCTACAGCTATCGGCTTGGCGACGAGCCTGTGATGGTCAATGTTGGCTCGGTCGGCCAACCACGCGATAACGATCCTCGTTGCTGCTACGTAATCATTGAAGACTCGGTACTCACCTATCGACGCGTCGACTACGACGTCGACAAGACCGCACAGAAGATCTACGACATTCCCGACTTAGACAACATGTTGGGCGATCGGCTCCGCTCAGGACGGTAGCCACACTTTACGTATCACGAGCCCATTGTTAGACTTGCGGTCAATAACGTTGCGGGCAGTCGAGCAGCAGAGGCCGGTTAGTGAAACGTGCAATCGTTAGTGATATTCATGGCAATCTAGAAGCGCTCGAAGCGGTTCTAGCCGATATCGCGAGCCAGGAGATCGAATCGATCTACTGTCTGGGCGACATTATCGGCTATGGACCGAATCCTCGAGACTGCGTCGATCGGGTGATGGACTTCGACCTCTGCGTCCTTGGCAACCATGATCAGGGCGCACTTTTTGATCCGGAGGGTTTCAGCAGTGGTGCCGAACGGGCGATCTTTTGGACTCGCCGCCAGCTCGAATCGTCTGACGATTCCGATGAGGAACGCCGTCTGCGTTGGACATTCTTGTGCGAGCTGCCGCGGCAACATCGTGAGGAGAGCATCCTGTTCGTCCACGGCTCGGCGCGAAATCCGCTGAATGAATATGTCTTCCCCGAAGACGTTTATAACCCACGAAAGCTCAGTCGGATCTTCAGTTTGGTTCCCGAAACCTGTTTTCAGGGGCATACGCACGTCCCCGGGGTATTCACTGAGGACTGCCGATTCCAGTCGCCCCACGAACTTAGCGGCTGTTATACGTTGAACGGTCAGAAGACCATGATCAATGTGGGTAGCGTCGGGCAGCCTCGTGACGGAAATCCCAACGCCAGCTATGTCGTCTTGGAAGACAACGAGAAAGTCCACTTTCGGCGAGTCCCTTACGACCGAGAGACGACCGCTCAAAAGATATACGACACCCCAGATCTCGATAACTTCCTCGGGGATAGACTGGGCGAGGGGCGTTGAGTTGGTCTCCCATTGCAAGAAATGTCGCTGGTGGGAGAATTACTGTTCATAGACTCGCTCTGGTCGCTGACCGTTGCCGCGCCGAACGCCGCATTTGTTATGACGGCAGGTAAGTGCTGGCTCTGCTTCGTTTAAGGTTCCCCCACTGTGGAAAAGCGTTTCGTTCTCTTTCTTGGGCTGTCCCTCGGCATCTTGGTCGGTTACAGCATGTTGGCGCGGGTGTTCTTTCCGCAGCCGCCGGTTGCGAATCAGGAAGAAGACGTTGCCGATGCTGAACAGCCGACCGAACCCGCCGTGAAGAAGAAAGAAACGAACTCTGAGGAGCCTGCAGCTCCTTCCGAACAGCCGAGCGAACAACCATCTCCCGACCAGCCCGATGCGGAATCAGTCGCCCCGCAGTCGCTTGAATCCGAACAACGGTGGGAGACCTTCGGATCTTATGCCGTTGGCAGCGGGCACTCGATGTTAGTAGTCATCAACAGCAAGGGAGCTGCGATCGAGCGAGTTGAGCTAACGACGCGCAATGCGAAGGGCCAGCTCAAGTATCGAAATCTAGTAGACAAAAGCGGCTATCTTGGCCCTCTTGCGCTGACTGTCCGTCCCGAAGGAGGCTGCTTCGTCAATGTCGTTGGCGCTGGAACCCCCGCATTTCTTGCGGGTATCAAGCAAGAGGACATCCTACTTGCAGTTGGCGGTGCCCCGCTCAACGATCTGAATACGCTCCCAGAAGTTCTTTCTGAGAGGAAGCCCGGCGACCAAGTTGTGTTTCAGATTGAGCGTCCCGGTTCGCCCGCGCCCAGCGAAATTTCAGTCACCGCGACGCTGGATGTGCGACCACTCGAATTGATCCGGCCCGAGCCGCTTCAAGGCGACGAAGTGATGCCACATCCATTGTCGTATTTACTATCACTGTCCGAGAAGAATGGTGCGACCTCCGTCGAACTAGGTTCACCTCGCGAGAAGAACTGGGCCATCAAACAAATCGAAGACGGAGTTGTTGAGTGTCGCCTGAAGATCGAGCGAGAGGCCGACTTGGGTGAGCCACTCGAACTCGTGAAGCGATTTCGATTAGGCACGTCAGCTGACTTGGAAGTGGATGAAGATGCTGGCACGACCGAGGTACCGATTGCATATCACGTCGATATGGATCTTGAGTTGCACAACGGCTCGAATGAGCCGCGCACACTCGCGTATTCGCTTGGTGGTCCGACCGGGCTACCGATGGAAGGATGGTGGTATTCGGCGAAAATCCACCCCAAGATGTTTTACGGAGCTGGAGCCAGAGACGTCTTAATACGGAGCGAAGCGGAGCGACGGTTGGTCGGTTGCCCCGAACTCTACAAGCTTGCAAAGAAGACGCCGAAGGAAAGGGAAATTACGCTGTTCGCCGACGACGAGGAAGTTGAGAATCGGACACTCCATTACCTTGGCGTTGACACGCAGTATTTCACGGCTGCGTTGATGCCCTTGGGACTCGAAGCCGCAAGCAACAATGTCTTCCATCGCGCCGAGGCTTTCGCTTTGGGCGATGTCACAAAGCAGCTGAAGGGTCGTAGTCGTACCACGGACGTTTCCTTTAAGTTGGATAGCGCACCAATCGTGTTACAGGGAAATGCCGTTGAAAGGCATTCCTATCGGATTTTTCTAGGCCCCAAAGATCCGCAAGTCCTCAAGCCGTACAAACTGGACGACGTGATCTACTACGGATGGTTTGGAGCCATCTCGAAGGTACTCAAATCCATCTTGCACTTCTTCTACGGGCTCGTGGGAAATTTTGGAATCGCCATTGTTTTATTAACCGTTGTGGTCCGCGGATGCATGTTTCCGATCAGCCGCAAAGCGGCGAAAAACGCTGCGATGATGCAAGAGTTGGCTCCGGAGATGCGGAAGCTGACGGAGAAGTACAAAGGCGACATGGAGAAGCGTTCCAAGGCGCAGCAGGACTTGTTCCGCAAGCATAACTACAATCCGTTTGGCGGATGTTGGTTGATGTTTCTGCAGCTACCAATTTTCCTCGGGTTGTACCGCTGCATCGCCGTCGATATCGAACTGAGACAGTCTGCATTGATTCCTGGAGTCGAGTGGTGCTCGAATCTTGCGGGCCCCGATCAGCTGTTCTATTGGAAGAGCTTTATGCCCAGCATAATTGGCTCGGAATCAAGCATGCTCGGTCCCTATTTCAATTTACTGCCGTTATTCACGGTCGGCCTGTTCCTCGTTCATCAAAAGCTCTTCACACCGCCCGCGACTGACGAACAGTCTGCGATGCAGCTAAAGATGATGAAGTACATGACGCTCTTTATGGGTTTCTTGTTCTTCAAGGTTGCGAGTGGCCTGTGCTTGTACTTCGTCGCATCAAGTCTCTGGGGTATCGCGGAGCGAAAACTGATACCAAAGCCCAAAGTGCGACTCTCTGGAGGGGACGACAGCGGTGGGAGCGGCACGCCATCGACGCCGAAGAAGAAGCCGCCTGCACGTGACTCGAAGGAACTCGACGAAAAGAAGGCGGCCCGCAAGAAGCTAAACAAGCGGCGATAACGAACGGAGAGACTGCGGTTCAGGATACCGGTACGACTCCACTTCCATGCATCAAGTCGATGATACAATCGCGGCCATTGCTTCAGCTCCAGGTGGATCACTACGAGGAATTGTGCGAGTTTCGGGACCAGAGACCCTCGCTGTCATCGCGAAGTGTTTCCGGGCACGCAGCGGACTTGAACTCTCTCGTGTGAAGGCTGCTGAACGAGTGCCAGGTACTCTGTCGCTTAACGATGCGTTGGGCTCCATCCCATGCGATGTCTACCTTTGGCCCACCGACAGAAGCTATACGCGACAGCCGACGGTCGAGATACATACGATTGGATCGCCTCCCATTCTTGAGGCGATCGTTCACACTCTTTGTAAGTTCAACGCTCGCTTGGCACAGCCGGGTGAATTCACGATGCGTGCGTTCCTTGCTGGGAGGCTGGACCTGACTCAAGCGGAAGCCGTACTCGGCGTTATTGATGCGACAAGCCAACACGATCTGGATGTCGCGTTGTCGCAGTTGGCCGGTGGTTTGGCAGCTCCGCTACACGAGTTACGAGAATGCTTGATTGATATTCTGGCTCATCTCGAAGCTGGGCTGGACTTCGTTGAAGAAGACATCGAGTTCATTCAGCGAGACGAGTTGATCCAAGCGATCGAAGAAGCAGCGACCGCGGTCGAGTCCGTCCAAAAGCAACTTCACAGTCGCTTGGAGGTCGATGAAGCTCCTTGCGTCGTCCTTGTCGGTTCTCCAAATGTCGGCAAGAGCAGCCTGCTCAATGCCTTGGTCGCTAACACAGCTGCGATTGTATCGGATGTGTCAGGAACGACTCGTGACTACGTGGCACGACGAACGACGCTCGTCGATCGCGATGTGCTGCTAGTCGACACGGCCGGTGTTGAAAGCCCCGACAGTTCTGTTGGGATTTCCAACGAGGCCCAAGCAATGACGCGCACCAGACAGCAGCAAGCCGCTCTCCTCCTCTTCTGTCTCGATGCAACGCGTCCTCTGAACGATTGGGAAGTGAGCGAGCTGCGTCGCGATTCCGGCCCGTCGCGACTGGTCGTCTGGACAAAGACAGATGCGGGCATCCACCCCCACGTCAACGGCGCCGTTATCGAGACCAGCAGCGTCTCGGGCGTCGGGCTACCAGAGCTGCGTCAAGCAATCTACGAGAGCATTGCCGATGACTCGCGCGACGGCGTGGCGTGCACGGCGCTTCGCTGTCATGAGAGTCTGCGTCTGGCAAGAACCAGCCTCGAACAAGCTAGGATTGCGGCCTGCGATTCGTTGGGTGAAGAGCTTGTCGCAGCCGAGCTTCGAGTTGTTCTCGAGGAGTTGGGAAACGTTGTTGGCGAGGTCTACACCGACGACATTCTAGAACGCATCTTCAGCCGTTTTTGCATCGGTAAGTGATCTGCGGTGCGTGGTTACCTTCGCACTGCATTTACCTTTGCGCTACATTTACTTTCGAACTACGGGAAGGCGAATATGAAGGCCGCTGCCGTGGCTAACTCTGCGGCACTTGCATCAATCCGAAAACGTCGCACATAGAGCGAATAGGGCGCGTAGTCACCCGGTCGATAGTGGCCTAGCGTGTACTGCGGATCCCGATGTTTGTCGCTCACCATCATGTAGGGCAATAGCGGAAGATGTCCGAAGAAGTGAGCGGCGGAGAGTGCAGGCTGGAATACGGGAACTTTGTATCCATGTCGTTCGAGATTAATGTCCTCAAAGTACAGGGGTCGGTGAGAGCTGGCGGGTGCCTCCCACATCATCGTCGTTTCCAGGTTCGCTCTGCTGAAACCCATCCGATGCGTTACTTCGCCTTCACGCGCGAACCTCGCTGCCGCGTAGTTCTTCGGCAACTCGCCGGCTACGGGAGCAGTTAGAGCAGACATCGCATTGATGGGCTTAAAATCGACATCAATCGCGGCAATTTCTTCTGCTTCGGCGATCTGTTCTTCAGTCAGAGCTGGCTCTTCGGTGGGCGCTGGAAGGCTGGACACCGAGGGCGAGGGTTGGAGAACGGCAAGTAAAGGCGCTTGCTCGGCGAGCTGAATGAACGGACGCTTTCTCGCCGTCGGGGCTGCGCCTAGCAAGAGAGAACTTTTCGCTTCAGTTGTTTCTTGCAAGGGCTGATCGGTGAGTTTCAGCAACGGCTCGGAGTCGGCCACAGATTCCTGTTGGAGTAACGGCAAAGCGGTGGTCGGCTCTTGAACGATTGGATTCGTTGCGAGTTCGACGACCGGCGAGGACTGCTTCTTCTTAACTGACGCGACGCGTCGCGATCGGACCGGCTTGGCGGGTGACTTATCAGCGGGAGACGCTTCGACTACTTCAGTACGTGTTCGTTCAAGGGCCAATTCGATCGTGGAGTCTTCTGGTTGCAAGTTAAAGGGCGGGCGCGCGGCTTCCACCACCAATGGAGTCGTTCGCGGTGCCGATTCCACTGCCAATTCTCGGGGCGCAGCTTCGACTTTACTCGTGGCAGCAATTGGATCTCGCCTAGCAATCTGAATGACGCCAGAAATCGGTGGCGCCGTTACGTTCGCTCGTCGCGTCACAACGCTCGACCGTGTCGCAGCGATTCCTGGCAGGGACTGTGCCGAAGCTGGTTGCGAGATGCGTTCGAGTGTCGCAACCAGTCGCGAGGCGAACACATCGCGTTCGCCACGCGTTTTTGATATTGGAGCCGCAACTCGTTCCAACCGATCTGTTCGCGTCGCGAGGAAGACCGACCGCGCGACTGGTTCGATGATCGGGGTTGGAGCTGGAACTGTTTGCTTCGGTTGTGGCATCCTCTCGGCGGAAAGGACGGATTCGAGGATCGGAAGCGGCGCGGGTTGGCGGATCGGTTCATAGACGCGAATCACAGGTGCCAATATCGCTGCAATCTGGCCGGTGTCCTCGGGCACGGATTCTGGTTGTGTGACCGAACTTCTCGTCGGATCAACGGGTGCGACGAAGCGCACTGCAGGTTCTCGCTGAGCACGAATCGGCGTGACGGTATCTCCAACGCTTGGCTTGACGATCGGTGTCGCCGTTTTGGTCGCGTCTGCGAGCAACGGTAACGGCTTGGCCGCTACAACCAACGATCTAGGCTCTTTTGGTGCTCGCGAGACTTCCGTCGTCGCCCTCTTTTTCACTTCGACGATCGCAGCTAGCCTCCCTTCGTCACCAATTGCCAGCGACGCCCCAGCCAGTATGAGCATGGCCGGCAGGCAGCGGAGGAACTGTTGTCCAATTGGATAAGGCATGAGGTGCGTTCGAAGAGTGCGGGAATCGTCGCGCGGCTTGGCTATACGGGGAAGCCGGTAAGGTTCTCTTCGTCCAATCGAACTTACGATCTGTACAATTCCGTCGATCGTGACAACTCGGACGACGATCTAGTTCATCAAGACCAATACAATCGTTAAACTTTGCCACGACAAGGCGTGCTAGCGAGAATCAAGCGGACCGTTTACCGAATTCGCTACGAATGACTGCGGTGGCGAGACGCACGTTGCTAGCAGGCTCTCGCTCCGATTAGACAGACCGCAGCGTTGATGGCTCGACGCCTAAAGTGCCGACGAGCGAGTCGACGTATTGTACCGTCTGCGCGGCGATCAGTTGTTCCTTGGCATAGCGCTGTCGCTCTTCAAGGCGCAGCCGTTCGACGATTTTCGTATGCCCGGCGTCCTGGCTGTAAGCTTCGAGATAGTCGGCATGTCGCTGCCAAAGGGCGATGTCACGTGTCTGTTTTGTGGTGATGCGTTTGCGATACCAATCACTCGAAAAGAGAGACTCTGGAGTGAACATGCTGCGCAGCCTTTCGTCTGTGATCGTCATGCCTTCGAATTGGCCATGGGCCATGATATGAATCAGAGCATGAAGTGGCGGACACGCTTCATCGATCGAAGCGTCGTCGATATAGCCGTGAGCAACTTGCTGATGAGCTTCCGTCACGTACTTGATACCATCGGCAAACGCCTCGGGATCTTGGGTTTCCGGGCGGAGCAGCGACTCGTCGAAGACTTTGGTTGGATTGTCAAAGACGCGCCCGAAGAACCTCCGCACGAAGCGATGATTGATTCGGTACCCGAGCCGGCTCGCAAGGATCGTCTCGCCGTTGTGCTCGAAGTCTTCGAGTCGCTCCAGCAGTCCTTCCTTGATTAGATAACTCGGATCGCGTTCTTCCGCCGACAGGCGGCACCAGATCTCGGGAATCAACAGACTGATATCGTGATCGACCTGCATGTTGGGCCCGATGTGGCCCGCAGCTGACGAAAACCCAGCAAGTCCGGTAACGATGAAGCTCACTAAGGCAGTGTTCAGGTCGGCGGTGAAACGGAGTGCGTTGAATGGTCCCTTCGTCAGCGCTCCTTCACTCCCAAAACCCGTTGTTGAGGGACTCTTGCCAGTGAGCGAGCAGACAAAGTCCATGAACAACTCGGGCAACTCTTGGTAATGAATCGGGTTGTAGACAGCCAGACCGCGAATGGATTGCGCCGGGTCTGCCGGGTTATTCCGGCGCCCGAACAGGACGGCATTGACGGGTGTGTGTAGTGGTTGATTGGAGGCGATCCCTCGCCGCAACTGGATTCCGCGCTGGGCGACATAACGATCGAACGGGCGTGCGAGATCCGGACGGTTCTGTAGATAGCGTGGATTCTTAGAGAACCGACCGTCGATCTCGCGCGGGATTGCTGAACAAACGACAAACTCGTCCCTGGACTCCTCGAAGGAGCGTAGTAGTTGCTGCATCGGGGGACTGAAGGCATCGAAGTCAACCACGTACTCGGTCATCTCTTCGACATCGCCACGCGTCAGTGGCTCATAGTTCGATAGGAAGTTATCCGGGCGCGTGAGATCTGCCTCGGTCTGCTTGTCGAGACCGCGATGGACTGCATCGTCAGGGCGTTGAAACAAGCGATATTCGCAATTCTCCACGAATTTCACGCTAGTCGCGTCGTCAAACTCCCCTTTCGGCAGATCGTTGACCAGTCTTGCGGGAACGACGACCGAGGCGCTGATGTCGTCTTCAGTCTGGATCTTGGCGGCGGCTGCAAAATCTTGCCGCAACTTGAATGTTCGCCAAGACTGAGGGCCCTGCAAGCCAACGCGCAGATAAGTGCCGACTAAGGCGCGTTCACCAAACTTCAATTCGTGCCCCGGATCGCCGTTGACGATGTCGACATTAAAGTAACGACGCCAATCGCCGCTCCATTCGGCGCGTTGAAACCGCTTGATGATCAGGACGATCGCGTAAATGTGATTGGGAATTGAATGTAACCATTCGTTGTACTCGTCGGTATAGTCCGGAGAGGGCGATAACAACTTGATGACACTTCCAAGTGACCGATCCAGTGAGAGAACCGACCGACTGGGCTGAGCCGCGTAGTCAGGGGTGACGCTGGAATTGTCGTTCCACCGGGAGCCGTAATCTTTCGCGAAGATCTCTTCGACATATTCAAGATCACTTTCCAAATTGGCGACAAAGATCGGACCGTACAACATGTAATCGACGAGCGACTTACTGATTTCGCTCTTTCCGCCGCCCGAGACCGTACACGGTTTGTGGCAGAAAACGCCTTCACCGACCGTACCAATCAGTCGCCAAGACGGCGCTGCTGGATGCTTTTGCAATTGCAATTTGTAACCGGACGGCGCCATGTAAACTCGTCCTGGCAACAGCGGAATGGACTCGTTCGTTTTGCCTCTCGTCCACTCGATCCGCTGGCGTTGGACACTAGCGAGAGCGTTCTCAGGAATGTAGATCAGCTCCGAGAATTCCTTGTCGATGGCGTAACCTTCAGGTTGTATATCGATCTTGTCTCCGTAATCACGAGCGACGTCTGCAAATGTGCGATTGTTGTATCGCTTGCTGTCGACTTGGAATTCTTCGCCGAGATTAAAGCTGGGAAACGCAATCGCGCCTCCCGAGTGCTCTTCTTCAACATTGCCGAACAAATTGGCAGCGTAACTGATCTGTGTTTTTACTTCCTTCTTGCAGTACCCAAAGTAGTTGTCAGCGATCATCGTCACAATGACGCCGTCCTCGGTGCGGCACGTCAACTTGAACGGACTGCCATTGTTGTAACGCTCCGATTCGTCCTGCCAGCACATTCCATCCTGCCGCTGGCGCGGTGTTGCCTCGTCAAAGTGAGGCAAGCCAACCTCTTTCTTCGTTACTTTGGTCAAGTGCGGCGCGAGAATGACGCAGCCTGTGTGACCGGTCCAATGTTCAACATCAAGTCCGGCGTCGTTCTCGGGCAAGAACGGGTCGCCTGCGTTGCCAAAGATCGATTCGACGAAATCGAGGTTCGAGACGAAACTGCCCGGAACAAAGAACCGCACCTCCATTGTCTTGCGGCTTGTGACTCCAGGCACTTCCGGGCAAACGAGCGGACGCAGCAGAAGCGACACAAATGCGTGAGCGGGCTCTTCTTTGCTGGAAGTAAACGGCAGCAGCAGCATCTCCTCGGGTGGGCAGAAGGACCGTTTGAACAATTCAGCAAAGGTGCGCTGCGGAACCGAGTACTTATCCCCGGCAATCGGCAAGCCGCCCTCACATACATGAAAGGTGCCAGTCGTCGTGCGACGATCATTAATTGGATTGTGTAAGACGCCGTTCTTCACTCGATATGAAGTCAGCAAGTCGTTCTGGAACATGTTTCCATCGACCGGCAACGACAACTCGCGAGCGATGCCATGTCGATCTAAGACAAATGTTTGCCCGGGCAGTCGCAGATCACTATCCAAATCTAACCCGGAGAAATGCGACTGAAGAAAGGCCTCGATTCGAGCGTCGACCGGACAGCGTGTACTCTGAAGTCGTCGCATCAATTCGCGGTGGCGATCAAGAAGTCCGCGCGCAATCTGTACGAACTCGGCTTCTCCCTCCTCCAACACGCTCGGCCATCCGTTCGCCACTAGTTGGAGATTGATGTATCGAAGCAGCCGATCTCTCTCTTCGGCTTCCTGATGCTGCGAAAATCCCAATGACTGCTTCAGATTCATAGATTTCCCTTGCAAAACAACAATTCATGCGAACCTGCCTCAGGCATTGCAGCTTGTCGATCAGGTTCATTCTTGTCAATTGGCCTGCCAAAACTTGACAGAGCGATCACGCGCGGGTGTTCATTCTAAACAAAGGCTTTACCGCATTGCCCCCACTTACGATGCGCTCTTCCCTCGCTTCAGGCGATGGTGCGCCTCGGGCCTCGTCAGAAAGCCCCAATCGAGTGCCTGATCTTGCTCGTACTGTTTGTCAAGCGTCAGTGCCGTCAGCGCCTTGGAAAGCTCGAACCCGAGATAAAACGCATGCGAAGCGTCGAGGTTCTTCGGCGTTTCGCCCAGTAGTTTCTCGAATAGCTCAAACGGGTCTGCGTTGCGTAGATGCAGATTAGAACTGACGATGTGCATTTCGCCATCTTCAGCAAACAGACGATAGTTATTGTCTTTGATGGCGCTCGCGAGGCGAGCGAGTTGTTCGTTGCCGAAAGGCCGCGTTCCTACATCTCGGAGCATTACTAGTTCGTCGCCAACGTGTTTAGGCGGCACGCCTTGGCGAACGGCGTAGTAGACCATGCGACGCGCGAGGTCACACTCGCGGACGCTCGTTCGCGCCCAGTCAATCACTTGAGTCGTAAGGACGCTTCGAATGCCTAGCTCCTGACAAACCCCCAGGAGCAACAGGTTAATCGCGGCCGAGTCGGCATCCGTGAGTTCGGTTACGTTGCCGATCCCCATCAACATTTCCGCATCGGGATAGCGGCGACGCACTTCCAGGTAACGTCCTAAACTTGCGGCAAACCCACAACCAATCGGCTCCAGGATCGGATCGATCCGCAACGGTACGCCAGCCGTTGCAAGTTGATCGATCGTTGCATCGAGTTCACCTAATGTCGCAAAGTCGTCGGGGATCACAACGACTTCACACCCCCAATCGCAAGCTGCATCTCGATTCGTGCTGTTTACGGAAAGAACGAGTTCAGCCCCGGCTCGTACTGCCGGCTCAATCTCGATTGGATTCAAGCTGTCAATCGAAACGCGGTGTCCCACATCTCGCAACGCTTTGACGCAGTCCGAGACGCCTAGCCAGGGATCTCCTGGTTCGCAGCCCACGTCGATCAAATCAGCTCCGGCGTCTTGCAGCTGGTTCGCTTCCGCAAGAATCGCCTCAAGACTCATCCGGGGCGCGTGATTGATTTCGGCAAGAATCTCGATGTCATACGCGCCGATCTCGTCCTTCAAGTGCTGCCGACCTCCAAAGAACTCCGGCAATCGCCGCAGATCTTTCGGGCCACGCGAAACGAGCGCGTCGACTCTTGCTTCAATTTCCTGAAGGTCGCCCTCGCAGTAGCCCGGCACGACTACGCGCGTTGCTTTGCTTGGCATCCGAATACGATCCGCAATCCATCTTGGCGTCATGAGAGCCGCAACGGTGATCGGCAGAACATCGACCGAGTAATCGAAGTCGACCTGCGATCGCAGTTTTTCGAGGACGTCTCGCAGAGCGTGTTCGGCGAGCCGGCCAGTGACGAAATGGATGTGGTCAGGCATGCGCTGAGTTATAGCACAATCATTTCACCTTCGGACGGCTGACTAACCGTCGGCGACGTAGCAGCGCAAGGATCGATCGGGCAAAGCCAAAGCGCCCGTGACCGGAGCAGGTCCGTCCAGTTCGGGATAGATGTCGCGAGGCGACTCCGCGGACGTGTCGACGAACAGCCGCCATCGCAACCCCTTCGCCAACGCTGGCAAAATGAACTCACGGGGGTTCGATGTTGCGTTTACTAAGAGCATGACTTCACGGCCACAGCTGCCGTCCGCGTCACAGTGATCCCCATGGGGCGGCATCAATAAGCAGATCAATGCAGCGTCGTTGCCCTTCCAGTCGACTGCCACGCCCAGCGCGTTGTACCAACTGACGTCTGGCAATCCGTCCTCGACCACTGGTTTTCCAGAAAGGAAGTGTTTGCGGCGAACCGTTGGTTGAGATCTTCGGAATTGAGTCAGGCCTTGGAAGAATCGCACGAACTCTGCGTTTTCCTCGACGAGGTTCCAGTCGAACCAAGAGACTTCATTGTCTTGGCAATACGCGTTGTTGTTGCCGTGCTGAGTGCGTCGACACTCATTGCCCGCAACAATCATCGGCACGCCTTGACTGAGCATCAACGTCGACAGCATGTTCTTAATCTGACGCGTTCGCAATGCGGAAATCTCCGGATCGTCGGTCGGTCCTTCAACACCATAATTCGCGCTGCAGCTGTTGTTGTCGCCGTCTCGATTGTCTTCGCCATTATCTTCGTTGTGCTTGTCGCGATAGCTGACCAGATCGTTCAGCGTAAAACCATCGTGAGACGTGATGAAATTGATGCTGTTATAAGGCGTTCGGCCACCGCCCTGGTACAGATCGCTCGATCCCGACAATCGCATGACGAAGGCTCCGAGCGTGCCAAAGTCGCCGCGCCAGAACTGCCGCATGTCGTCACGATAGCGGCCATTCCACTCGGCCCACCGCCGCTCTTCCCGCGTGTCGTGCCACAGCGAATCGCCGAACGATCCAACTTGATAGGCTCCGGCGGCATCCCACGCTTCGGCAATGATCTTCGTATCAGACAGCATGGGATCTTCAGCGATGGCTTCGACAATAGGAGCGTTCGGGATCAAGTTCCCGCTTCGATCACGGTTCAGAATCGAGGCGAGGTCAAAGCGAAAGCCGTCGACATGGAAGTTATGCACCCAGTGTCGCAGACAATAGAAAATCATCTCGCGAACAATCGGATGATTTCCGTTGATCGTGTTGCCACAACCAGAGTAGTTCGAGTAAGTACTGCCGCCATTTCCCAACATATAATAGACGCGATTCTCCAGTCCCTTAAAGCTGAGCGTCGGGCCTAACTCGTTTCCTTCACATGTGTGATTGAAGACGACATCAAGGATCACTTCGATGCCTGCTTGATGCAACGCCTTGACCATCTGTTTGAATTCGCGGACCTGAGCGCCCGGCTCTGAGCCGACGGCGTAGCCCCGGTGGGGCGCGAAGAAAGCCATGGGGTCGTAGCCCCAGTAGTTCGGTCGCTCTAGAACTTGACCGTCCGTTCCACGAATGGGGAACTCGTGCACCGGCATCAGTTCGACAGCTGTCACGCCTAATGACTTGAGGTAAGGGATCTTTTCGATCACCCCAAGATAAGTTCCTGGATGTTCAACACCGCTCGTACTGCTGCGGGTGAATCCACCGACGTGCATCTCGTAAATGATGCTTTCCGAAAGATCACGACGGAGGTGCCGGTCGCCCTCCCAATCGAAATAATCATCTACCACCACCGACTTGGGCGGTCGCAGAACTCCATCGGTCGGTGGTTGATACTCGCCAGCCAAGGCCTTCGAATAGGGGTCGATCAGTCGGGCTTTGCCATCGAACCAATGACCGTGTGCCGGGTCGTAAGGCCCATCAGCTTGAAAGTGGTAGAGCGTCGTATCACTAATGCCTGGAACGAACATGCTCCAGACATCGCCCCAGCGGTCGGTATCGCGGTTGAACTCGATGACCTCGGAGGGTTCTAGATCGTCGACTCGGTTGTACAACAGCAGTCGCATCGCCGTCGCAGATCGACTGAAGACGCTGAATTGTACTCCTCCGTCATGGATCATCGCCCCGTAGGGGAGAAATTGCGTGAACTGTAATTCTGGGTGCGGATGTCGCATGAGCATCGCTGGGCGTTCCTTGCTTCCTTGTTGTGAAACCTAGTTGATGTCACAACACTACACTCAGGAATGGAGGAACGCCTCTATTATCGCGTTGGCAACTCGGATTCTTTCCCTCTCTTGCGTCGCGCGCGCCAGCTGGTGAAAGCCTGCGCGTTCGATAACAAGGATCGCTCGCAATGGACGTGCGGGCAAGGGGAGCCGTAACGGTTCGAACGGAAAGACTTTGATTCCGCAATCCGTCACATCAGGAAGTTCGAACGCACGGGTTGTGCGATCCAGACATTCACTTCTTCTCCGGCGAGGTTCGCATTGACACTATCCAAGCCCCCTTAGATAATCCCGCCCTCTTCAAATGTGTCTTCTGCAGGCGATACTTTCATGCGATCGACTCGGTACGCGACGACTGCCTTGCTAGCGTTCTGTAATTGCGCGATCGGCACGTCGTTGATCTTGGCAGAAGAAGTACTGCCAGTCGCCATGCCCCAGCCGGCGATGGGGCCGCGAGTTGGAATTCCAGAATTGCCCGAGATTCTGAAGCCGATGCATTGGCTTCATAGCGATCCGAATGACTCGGCTCGCAGTACCGGCATCGGCAACCCTCTGAAGGGAACGAGCTGGCGCAATCGTCCGTTTCACGTCGGTTGGATGTTTGGAGGCCTGATTGGCGACACTTTGATCCAAGGGGCGATCGATCAGGAAGACGACTTGTTCGGCGGCTATCGACTTGGCTGGGACTTTGACCACTATTGGGGCACGGAACTTCGGTTTGCCTTTGCGAAGCCGGAGCTTATCGATGTTCAGGGTCTGACGTCGCTGCCGACAGGAACGGACAAGTTCTGGGATCTGAACTTGCTCTATTACCCATGGGGTGATGCGGAGTGGCGTCCGTTTGCGAGTGTCGGGATCGGATTTGCGAGCTTTCGTTTCGAGGATGCCAATCAAGTCTTGGTCGACGACAAGTTACTGACGATTCCGTTAGGCGTCGGCGTCAAGCACTACTATCGCCCCTGGCTGGCATTGCGGACTAGCGTGACGGACAACTTGTCGATTGGTTCCGGCGCGTTAGAGACGATGCATAACTTATCGTTGAGCGTCGGCGTCGAAGTGCATTTTGGCGGGCCACGGAAGACGTATTTTCCCTACCACGGCGGCGGCAAGATCTGGTGATCACCAGCCGATTGACAGCGTCACACGATGGGGCCAAGCGGCGCGAGATCGTCGTCGCAGACGCGACTCACGCTAAGTCAGCTGAGGTGTCTTCCGAACCGGCTGCAGTCGCGGCTGGTACGTTTTCTTGATTTGAAGGATGTCAGGCATCGCTCGGAAGAAAGCGTCGATCATCTCTGGGTCCCATTGCTTCCCCGCACCATCCTTCAAGATTGCTTCCGCCTTTTCCTGCGGCATCCCAGATCGATAAGGCCGATCACTAGTCATGGCGTCAAAGGCATCTGCGACGGCCAAGATTCGTCCATCGAGCGGAATATTGTCGGCAGCTAGGCCGTCAGGATAACCGCGACCGTTGTAATTTTCGTGGTGGTGCAAGACGCCTGGGAAGACGTAGGTGAGCGGTTCCAGGTCTTGCAGGATCGCCCAACCCTTGTCGGGATGTTGCTTGATCTCCTCGAATTCTTCATCTGTGAGCGGTCCCGGTTTTCGCAGGACTGCGTCGCGAACTCCGATTTTTCCGACATCATGCAGAAGCCCGGTCAGATACAATCGTTCGCAATAGTCTTCGCCGAGGCCAAGTTCTTCTGCCACTCGCTTGCCGTACAACGCAACTCGTTCGCTATGACCTCGCGTGTATTCGTCTTTCGCTTCGATCGCGGACACCAACGCCCGTACCATGCTGACGAGTAATTCCTCTCGCTCGCGGAACAGTTCCACGTTGCGAGCGTGCGTCGCTAGAATCGCGGCCGACGAACTCATCAGAGTGGCTTCGTGGGTACCGAACTCAAGGTAACTCACTTCCCAGGGAAGCTCTTCGGTGTTCATATTCCGTTCGTTGTTTCGGTTCAGCGCAAGCAACCAACCGATGAAATCCGTTCCGTTGACGATGGGAACAACAATGAAGCTCTCGACGCCCAGAAACTCCTCCGCCTCGGCCGTACCGCTAAAGTTGTTCTTAACGACGGGCTGGATCTCGCACGGAAGTCGATAGCGCTCGACCAATCGCTGACAGGTGCGTGGGTCGACGCATCGATTTCCTGCCCAGACTTCCGGCAGACCAACACTCACACCTGGCCCTTGTCCGGTCGATTCGGTCTGAGCTGCAACGAGTACGAGCCCATCTGCTTCTAACAACGGTTTCAGCGTTGGCAGAACGGTCTCCGCCATCGCAGTAAAGTCGAACGACAGCTCCGAAATTTCCAGCAGTTCCGCCATGCTGCGAAGGAACGTAAGCTCCTCGAAGTCGTTAGTGACTTGCCGAAGAAATGCTTGGTTCTCGTGCCGTAGCGACGTCAGTTCTGATTGGCTCCGAACATCGCGTTGGAAGAAGTTCGCCAATTTCAGCAGCCACTCCGAATCACCGCCTTCGAACGTTCCGACCGCGACGAGTGCCTTGCGGCTCGCTCGTGGAATCGGAATTGCCAGTATCGTTGCACCGGCCATCTCCATCGTCGTTGGGACTGTCGAATTCACGGAGTCGGTCAGCAGCTTGTCGATTTGAACGTCTTCCACGCCATCCGACAGGATATATTCGGAATCGCCGTCATCCGCCAGCCGATGCCATTGGTCGGGATGAAGCCAGAATTGAAACTTGACACCGAACGTTTCAACAAGCGCAGACTGTAGGTCAGCCAGCGTCTGTTGATCGAACCGAATCAAGCTTGTCGGATTAGCTGCCATGGTAATTAGCTTCTGCAAGGGAGCAATAAATTGTCGGATGCAGCTGCGGTTCGTTACCCAGCAACGCGTGCGACGGTCACTGCGCTTAAGGCAGGTCTCAAAAAACGTAGGTCAGGAAGTAATACAGTCAATTGCGTGGAGCTAATTAATCGAAGGGAGAGACAGTCAGCGCATGCACGGATAAAAAACACGCGAAATGAGTCGCAACACGACTTCGTGACCTATCGTTTACCGGCACCTCGGTTAATCGCCGCTGGGTCCGAAGTTCCTTAAAACAAGTAAGGCAAGGATGTTCCCGCGATTTGGGACAATGAAAACGCAATAGGAGATTCTGGTCATGGCACGCAAGAGTGGGTTTACATTGGTTGAACTTGTAGTGGTCGTTCTGATTCTCGGGATCTTGGCCGCCATCGCCGCTCCCAAGATCATCAACAACGCTGACGAGGCGGCAGACTCAGGCGTTGCTCAAACGCTCGCTGCGGTTCGCGATGCGTTGGAACTTTACAAGACGCAGATAACTGCCGGCGGTTACCCACAAGGAACTTCCGCTGACATTCACACAAAGCTTAAGCCATTCATTCGCGGAACCACGTTCCCGAAGGCAAAGGTCGGTGGTCAAAACAGTTCCGCGATCAAAATTGACGCCGCACTGACCGTAAGTGGAACTGAGGGCTGGGTTTATGATCCCGCAACCGGTGACTTCATCGTCAACTCGGACGCCCTTACTAACGATGGTGTGACCAAGTACTCCGAGCTGTAATCGAACTGGCCAAGATCGGCAAGCTGTTCCGGTTCTGACGGTCATAGGTCAGAACGGGGTCAGAACGACAGTTTCATGAATGACGAAGCCGAGGGTCGAATCGGCCCGATGAATTAATCCGAATCGGACGCTTACGCTGTTCGTTCTTTGCAGCGGGGCAGCACAGTGGTCCGCACACTTCCACGAGGGCGACGATGAGTAACTCGGAAAGACGCATCCTAGTCGCCGAAGACAACGCGGCATTGGCAAGTGTTGTTCGATTTAACCTGGAGCGGGCTGGGTTCCAAGTCACTGTCGCGTACAACGGTCGCTTGGCATGGGAAGCCGTTCAAGAAGATGACTTCGACCTGATCGTGACTGATCAACAAATGCCTGAAATGACAGGATGTGAGTTCTGCGAGAAACTTCGCACCCTCGACGCGTATCGTGACAAGCCCGTGATCATGTTGACTGCCAAAGGCATGGAGCTTGAGCTTCCTCGACTGAAAGCCGAGCTTGGAATTGCGGCTACGTTCCTGAAGCCATTCAGTCCGAAAGAGATTGTCACGGCCGTGGAAGACCATTTAGAAGCGGTCAGCGAACCCGTTTCGCCGTGACGGAGGCTGAAGGGTGAGGCGAGCGAATGTTAGCAAGATCCGTCAAAGTCGAGTTGCCAAGGCGGGTAGTCGTTTGCTACCTCCTCTATTCACTCGTTGCAATCTTGTGGCTCGCTGTTAGTGCAGTTTTCGTCACCAAGTCGATTGTTGTTCGCAACATGGAAGACGAGCTGCTCTCGTATCTTCAACACGCCTCGACGTTAACGGCTCTCGAGATAGCATCCCAGGACGACCCTCAGCTCCAAACGCTTGTAGAGCGATTTTCTCGCGAGCGTTCACTGCTATTCTGCGCGTTTGTCTCGAATGATAACTCGTACGAGGCTCACTCGCGAAAGCGTCTGGTCGGGAAGACCCATGACGCCGAGAACGGCATTACGACACGTCACGGCGACATCGAAGCCGTACGCTATACCAGCGGCTCGCTGAAGATTCGCGAGTATAACGCGTCGATTCACGCTCCGACTGGCATCGCGGGTAGGCTGATCATCGCCAAGGCGGAGCCATCCACCGGCGAAATGACGCGAATGGTAACGCGGCATGCGTTCGTTGTCGTGTGCTGCCCGCTGCTGCTCGTCGTCTTAGGTTGTTTCACACTTCATCGCTTGGTCAGCCCAATGGCATCCGTCGACTCGCAACTCCGACAGGCGGCGATCGCGCCAACGCTCGCCGATGTCGAGCTGTCCCCAATCAAGTCACGAGGACCAAATGTGTTGGGATGGAATCGAATCGTTCGCGAATTCCAAGAAGAGAACACACAGAACAGTCTCGACCAACGACTGGGCGACGCCGTGCGAACACTCCGCCAAGGAAAATCAGACGATATCTTGAACAGCCTGCCTGAAGGCATCGCCGTAAGCGATCAAGACGGAATCATTACTTTTGCAAATCAGTCGATGGCAGCGTTATTAGCCGCCGACGCCCAGGTGGATAGCCTGCTTGGGAAGAGCGTCGAAGTTGGCCTGGGCCTCAACTCGGAACAAGCGAGTGGCCTCGCGCTGTTCGACCCAGATCGATTTGCGCGGCAGGTTGCTGAAGAGTTGGAACGCGGCGACGGCGAGGCGAAGCAAGTCTTGAGGATCGCGCGAACACCGATTCGCACATCGGAGAATGCCACATGCGCGGGCCAAGTGTGGACCGTCCGAGATATCACGCAACAGAAACTCGCAGACGCGATGCGAGATCAATTCCTCGACAATGCAACGCATGAGCTGCGGACGCCGCTTGCCAACATCAAGGCATACGCCGAAACGCTCTCGATGGGTGATGATCTAGACGTCGAGTCGCAGAAAGAGTTCTGCAATACGATCAATGTCGAAGCAACGCGATTGGCGCGATTTATCGACGACCTGCTCAGCGTTAGCAGCATGGAGGCGGGATCGCTTACTCTGCACAAGCAGGGAGTCGATCTAGACCGCATGTTCTCGGAAGTGGTCGGGAAGATAAAGTCGCAGATGGATAAAAAGCAGCTCGACTTCGAAACGATCTTCCCGGCCAAGTACCCACAAACAAAGCTTGATAAAGATAAAGTCAACGTCGCGCTGGTCAATCTTCTTGGCAATGCGGCCAAGTATACGCCCGACGGGGGCCGAGTCCGATTCGAGGTCAAGATCACAGATCGCGAAATTCGAATCGAGGTCGAGGATTCGGGTGTTGGTATATCGGAAGAAGAGTTGCCTCGCATTTACGACAAATTCTTCCGCAGTTCAAATCCATCGGTTCAACAGGTCACCGGGACGGGGCTTGGTCTTTCGATGGCTCACGAAGTAATCAAACTTCATAACGGTGATCTAACCGTTCAAAGCGCACTCGGCGAGGGAACGACTTTCATCGCAACTCTGCCCTTGGAATGACTCGAGATCAATGTTTAAGCACTCGAAACAAGGTGCCATCAACGTCATCAGTGGAACACTTCCGCTGAGCGGCGACGCTTTGGAGTTACTGGAAGGTGCGTTCGACGGTTGCCTCAGCGAAGGCCAGCCGCGTGCGGTTCTCGATTTGCGAAGTGTTCCACTGATCGATAGCGCTGGACTGGAACGGCTGCTGGATCTTCGAGATCGCTTCCAGAAAAAAATGGGCGACTTGAAACTAGCCGGAGCCAACCCGCTATGTGACGACATTCTCTCCGTGACCGGCGTCGCTTCGTACTTTGATGTGTTCCCCGAACTCAGCCAGGCAGTCGGGAGTTTCATCGAATGAGTACAGCGACCGACATCCCAGAGGCCAACCAACCTCAAGCGACAACGCTAGTTCGTACTGCCCAGTCGCGTGCAGTAGCGTTTTCGCCGCGTCGACAATCCATGCCACTCGGCGAACAATTGGTGGAAGCCGAGTTACTGACTCGAGACGAGTTGGAAGACGCACTCAAGCTGCAAGCTTCAAAGGGGCAGAAGCTCGGCGAAATTTTGCTGGAGTTGGGTGTGATCACCGAAGATCAGATGTTGCCCTTCATTCAGAGGCAGCTGAGAATTCCTTCGATCAGGTTGCGGGAAGGCGTTATCGACCCGGCGGTCGTGCGCATCCTTCCTCGTGAAGCGGCAGAGCGTCTGACTTCGCTCGCCATGTTCAAAGTGCGCGGCGTCTTGTCGGTCGCGATGACCGAACCACAGAATCTCGAACAGTTGGACGAGCTTGAACGGATCACCGGCTTGAAGGTCCGTCCGGTCTTTGCCTTTGCCAGTAATATCCAACGGATGATGACCCGTGCGTACGAAGAGGACTTCGCGGTCGACACGGTTACCGCGGATATGGACGAGGCGGCTGTCGAGTTGCAGAACGAAGACATTGAACTCGACTTGTCGTCGGTCGAATCGATGGTCGACGGCAGTCCCGTCATCAACCTGGTCAACTATCTGATTCTGCAGTCGCTTCGCAAGGGCGCTAGCGACATTCACATTGAACCAACTCGCAAGCACACGATCGTTCGATTTCGTGTCGACGGTCAATTGATAGAAGTTCTCCGCCCACGCCGTGACATTCATGCTGCGATTGTTTCGCGTATCAAAGTCATGAGCAAAATGGACATCGCGGAGCATCGAATCCCACAGGACGGTCGCTGTCAGGTCGCGGTCGAGGGCAAGGAAGTCGACTTGCGGATCTCCACACTTCCCACGGTGCTGGGCGAAAAGGTCGTGTTACGTGTTCTTGATCGCCGCCGGGTGACTTTTAACCTCGACAAACTTGGTATGCCGCCGGAGTCGTTAATTAACGTAAAGAATCTGTTAGCGCGCCCGTATGGCCTCCTGCTCGTAACGGGACCAACGGGTAGTGGAAAGACGACAACACTCTACTCGGCACTTGAGCTGATCAAATCGGTCCATCGAAACATCATTACGGTTGAAGATCCCGTCGAGTATCAACTTGAGCTGATCAACCAAGTTCAGGCCGAAAAATCGCGTCAGCTGTCCTTCGCAACAGCCTTGCGTGCGATATTGCGCCAAGACCCGGATATCATCATGGTCGGTGAAATTCGCGATGGCGAAACGGCGCAAGTCGCTGTGCAAGCCGCCCTCACGGGGCATCTTGTACTGAGCACGTTGCATACGAACGACGCGGCAGGGGCGATCACTCGGTTACAGGATATGGATGTCGAGCCCTTTAAGATTTCGGCGGCCGTCGTCGGCGTGATTGCCCAGCGGCTCATTCGAACGATCTGTCCGAAATGTCGAACTTCCTACTATCCGCCCGCCGACTTTCTAGAGAGCATCCATTACGAGGGCGACAAGCGGCGTTCATTCGCGCGCGGCGAGGGATGCAAAGACTGCTACGACACCGGATTTCAAGGACGGCTGGGTATCTATGAAGTCTTGGTCATTGAGCAAGAACTGCGAGAGATGATCTCCGCGAACTCCGGCGTCGAAGAGATTCGAAGTTGGTTCCGAAAAAATGGCGGCAACTCACTGTTGGAAGAGGGGCTGCGTATGGCAGAGCAAGAGTTAACAAGTTTGGACGAAGTTATGCGAATCGCATTCGTCGAGTGATAATATGGTAGTTGGCGCGAACAATATCGGGATGAACGCAGCGAACGCGGCACAGGCTGTTTCGGGAAGGAGTTCGTGGTTTGGTCCCAAGGTGAAGCGAGCCGAGTTGGTCGACATGACGTCCCAAATGGCGATTATGACTCGAGCTGGCGTCGACATGGCGTCCGCGCTCGAGTCGCTTGTTCGTCAGTGTACGTCGCCCGCACTGCGACCGATCCTGGAGGAGGTTCACGAGAGCGTTCTCAGCGGCAATTCCGTCTCTGAATCCATGGCGAAGTATGGGCACGTTTTTGATGCTACGTTCGTAGCCAGTGTTTCTGCCGGTGAAGCTTCGGGACGTCTTCCGGAAGTATTGCGTCAACTCTCGGAACTGCTCCGCAACGATATGCGACTACGAAACTCAGTCCGGACGATGCTTGCCTACCCGATTCTCCTATCTGTGGTTTCGAGTACTGTGCTGTTGGCGTTGATCTTGTTCGTGTTGCCGAGGTTCGCAGAGATCTTTGCTGATTTCGACGCGCCGTTACCCGTCGTCACCCAGTTCCTGATCAGCGTATCATCCGAACTCCGAATGCGTTTCTGGTTTTGGGTGCCACTCCTTGTAGGCGGCTTCACCGGTGCCTACTTTTTCAAACGCAGCGTGACCGGCCGCTTGATGTGGGATCGCTTTTCGCTCAGCGCCCCGATTCTGTCGGGTGTGACTCGCTCGCTACTGATCGGTCGCGTCTGCCGACTGTTGGGGATCATGATCGACAGCGGCGTACCGCTGCTCGATGGCTTGCGACTTGCTCGCTCTTCCGTGAAGAACTCGCTCTACGTCGACCTGTTCGTCCAGTTGGAAGACGATGTCATGAATGGTCGCGGATTGGCGAGCGCTCTACTCGCAAGCGACTTCGTGCCGGGGTCAGCGGGCGAGATGGTCGTCACAGCGGAGAAGACGGGAACGCTGGGAATGGTAACCGGGATGATCGGCCAACATTACGAAGAGGAAGGCGAAGCCAAGCTCAAAGAAGTGGTCGCGTTCATGGAGCCAGTGATCACCGTCGTGATGGGTGCGCTAGTCGCCATCATTGTCATGGCGGTGATGTTACCGCTGTTCGATCTGTCATCTGTTGCCAAGGGCTAGACAAATGTCAAAGCAAGAATCGTCGATCGTGAACGCTAGGCGGCTAGCGGGAATCGCTCTCTTTCTCGGCGCTGGCTATGTGGTCGGTTTTGCCTCGCGAGACACGACCGTACAAGCCGATACTCGGCGCAGCGAGCCTAAACAGCAACACTTCCAAAGCGGCGCGCAACGTTCCGAGGGGTTGCTTCGTGAGATGTCGGCAACGCTTGGAAAAATGGACGCGAGATTGGAACGGATGGAGAAACTTGCAAAGCAATTCGTAAGCAACTCGGCTCAGTCGCCGACGGAGGCTCGCTAGCGGATGATCTTCTCTCGTACCAAAGGCTGGATCGGCGTCGATATCGGGACGCGCATGGTGAAGCTCGCCCAAGTTGAGCGGCGCGGCTCGCGGGTCGAGTTGGTGGAAGCGTTAAGCATTCCTCGACAAGAGCCCTGGCTGCAGGGTGACGACGATACGACGGAAATCTCGTCCAGTATTGAAATCCAGGCGGCACTCTCGCTAGGAACGCGTTTTCGAGGTCGTGATGCCGCCATCACGCTCCCTATGGCTGTGTGTGATGTGAGAACATGTAACGTCGCAGGCAACACCGACGCCGAACAGCGGACGGCTGTTCAGAGAGAACTTGACACAGCCTACGCCGGAACTCAGTTGCCCCGGGAATTCGATCATTGGTCGGTTGATCTTCCTGCTGACAAAGGGCCTGCGTTCGATAATACGATCGCCTTGTCGGTGACATCTTCGTGGGCGGCTCAAGTTGCAAAAGATATGCGTGAATCAGGGCTAATCGGCCATGTTCTAGATGGCTTGCCGCTAGCCACAGCGCGAGCCATCGCGATGGGTGCGCCAAACGCCACGAATCCAATCGCGGCAGTTGATTGGGGGCATCATCGCGCGACGCTCTGTTCAGTTAAAAGTGGGCGACCGCTTTTCGTTCGCTGTTTGCGGGATTGCGGATTTCGGACCGTAACGAGCGCTATATGCAAGGCACTAGCGGTTACGGAAGACGAAGCCCAGAAGCTGCTTCAGGATCACGGCATGCCCAACCGGACTCGCGGTGTCGTGACCGACCTGCAGGGGGTTATTGAAGAGGTCGTGCGCGAGCCACTTGAGTGCTTTATCGAAGAGTTAAGTCGCACAACAGAGTTTTTGTCGCATCAGCGCCGTGTTCTTGCGCCCACAAAAATTGTCTTGCTCGGCGGCGGTGCTGCCGTCAAAAACATGGCGAACTATCTTGAAGACCGCTTGGCGATGTCCGTTGAAACGTGGTCCGTCGATGCTGTCGCATCGAAGTCGCTGCAAGATCGCCGGCTGCCAATTGCGATGTTTGGACCTGCGATGGCTCTGTCCTCCTTGGCGTGGGACCCACGATGAAAACCCACTTAAACCTAATGCCGATGAGATACCGACGCGGACAATTGATTCGCTGTCGCCTGAAGCAATGGTCAGCCCTGTGGTTATTGGCGGCTTGCGGCACCGTGTTGTTGGGTTGGACGCAATGGTCGCAGTACAAAGCCGGCGCGGCGAAGCTCGATTCACTGCGTATTCGCTATGAGCCAATTGACGCAATGAAACACGACATAACGGGCATTCAGATGACGATCGACGCGTTGCAACGACGTGAATCGCTGGCCCTCTCTCTGGCCGACGAACGATCGATGTTAGGGCTGGTTGGTGTGCTAAGCCAAGCTCGCAAGTCGTGCGATGGTCGAATTTCGATCGGTCAGCTGACTCTTGATCGCCGCGGACGCACCCGGTCGGCAATGAGCGTCATGACCTTATCAGGAGTTGCTGTGGACGATATCGCAGTTGCCAGATTTACTAGGGCGCTTCGTGAAGCGAATGCTTTCGCAGGCGTTGATCTAAAGTCGACTGGGAAGACGACGATCGGTGAGATCGAAGGCCGGACATACACAATGGAATGCACTTTCTGAGAACAAAGAATGGCTGCAATCGCGAACGATCGGAAATTGATGGTACTAGGGTGGCTCTTCCACTTGGGCGGCTTGGCCACCTTGGTTCTTGGTGCGTTTGTCTACCAGTTCATCGTGTCCGGAGTCCTTACTCACCAGCAAAGTGCGAACGCAACGGCGATCGCGGAACTTGAAGTGCTGCTTGAAACGGAACGTCACACCGAACGTGAGTTCGCGAGCCTTCAAGAGGAACTCGTACGTCTCGAAGCCAGCGCCGAAGCGGCCAGACAACGCATTCCAGAGTCCCCGCAAGAATCAGACTTTCTGGCACAGATATCTGAGGCCGCCATCGAAAAGGGTTTGTCGATTCAGAACTTTACTCGTGGTGAAGTGACCGTGTTAGAGACCCACTCGCAACTTCAAATTCGGCTACAAGGCGCAGGCGACTACGCTAGCGTTTGTGGCTTCTTTGAAAAGATGAAGACATTCTCTCGCGTCGCAACTGTAAACCATCTGAATCTGCAAATTCCCGCAAACTCAGAGATCTACCCGCTCGACATGACCTTGACGCTCTATTTCGGTGCCAGGGCACCGCAGGAAGGAAACCGTGGCTAAGCCATCGAAACCAGTGAACGGAGGATTGACGCCTGGAAAAGGTATTGCGATTGGCATTCTCTCCGTTGTCTTGCTCGTTGTCATCGTTACACAGTTCGGCGAAAAGAAGAAACGATCTGCCGTGAAACCCCGCGCGCGAAAGAGTGCGAACGAGTCGAAGGGTTCACAATCGCCGACCCCTCCCGTGGCTAGCAGCAAGCGATCCGAGAACCCCTGGCCCGTGTTCGAAGTCGCGGAAGTCGTTGCTAGCAATCCATTCCTGCTTCCGGACGTGCTGCGTCCAAAACGAGAGGATACAGAGACTTTAACGCCAAGCCCAGAGGAAGGGGAATCTGAGGCGACTGTAGCGGCGGTTGAGTCGGCTGAGGTTCGCGAATTGCGGCGCCGACAAGCCGAATTCATGGCGAGCTTGAGGTCTAAAGGGGTCGATATGATTCTAAGGTCATCTCGCGGGAGCGTAGCGCGCGTTGGCGACGTGAGTCTTCGAATTGGCGACGTATTCGAAGGCTTGCGAGTGGAAGAGATTGGTCAGGACGGAATTGTCTTCGCGCCGGTCGCCGCAGGGGACTGGTAGGTAGTATTAACACGGAGGTTTGCCCGCGAATGCGTAGCCGAGGTCGTCTTACCGGACGGCAACTCGCGATCCCCTTGTTGGGCGCGCTCGCCACTGCTGCGCTCGCACTCAATTTCGCTTGGTCCCAGGCCCCTACGCCAGCCCCATCATTCGGCCCTGGTTCACCCCCTCCGTCCGAGTCACTCGACTCGGAATCACATACCACCGAGGCTCACTTCGTTCCAGGATCCCAACCATCGGAATCGACGACGAGCGAAGAAATCACGCCGCTCGAGCAAGAAGAACTGGAAGATTACACCGTCCCGCTTCGGCAGCCATCGGATGGTATCGTGCTGGAGTCAGAAGACGGTTTAATATCACTCGTTGCTCGCAACGCCGAGCTTCAGGACGTGTTGACGGCATTAGCCGAAACCCAAGGATTGAACTTAATCACGCAAGAAACGGTGAGTGCTCAACTCAACACCACATTGCATCGAGTTCCGTTTCAAGACGTGTTAGATGTAATTCTTTCGACGAGCGGTTACACCTGGGTAATTAATCGCAACGTGATTCAAGTCACAAGTGTTTCCGACGCACAGAACCTTCCACCTGAGACTCAGGGGCGACAAGTGGAAGTGTTTCAACTGGACTATGTGTCTGCGACGGATGTGAGCTCCGTCGTATCGACAATGCTGTCTTCCGCAGGCAGCGCTAACGTTGTCGAAAGCTCCGAGACGGATAACCGCAGAACTCAGGAGATTCTTGTCGTCCAGGATCTGCCCGGCTATCTAGAAAACATTCGTAGATATATCCGCAAGCATGATGTGCCACCGAGGCAAGTTCTCATCGAGGCGTACATCTTGAAAGTTGAGCTAAGTGACGATGTGCGACATGGCGTCAATTTCGACCATATCTTTAATTTGTCGAACAACATATTTCAAATTGAATCTCGCGGCTTTGCCAACCCTGCAGCGACGCAAGGATTCGTGGTGAATCTAAGCGGTGGAAATCTAGCAGCAGTCGTCGAGTGTCTCGAGAATACCACCGATGCGAAGACATTGGCATCTCCGAAGATTCGCGTCATTAACGGACAAACCGCTCGAATTCAAGTTGGAGAGCAATTGGGATTTCGTGTCACAACTACGACGGAAACGAGTACCACCGAAAGTGTCGAATTCCTCGATGTTGGCGTCGTTCTAGAAGTCACGCCGCGCATTGGCAACGACGGCACTGTGATCATGCGAGTCAGTCCTGAAGTATCAAGTGGCCAAGTGAATTCAACGACGGGTTTGCCGGAAGAAGAAACGACAGAGCTGCAGACCGATGTGATGTTCCGTGACAATCAGGCATATGTCATCGGCGGCTTGATTCAAGAGACCGACACGGACGTGCAACAAAAGTTGCCGTGGCTTGGTGATCTCAAGTACGTCGGGCATCTCTTTCAGCGTTGGGAAGTCGTCAAGCGGCGGTCTGAGGTCATCATCGCCTTGCTTCCCCGTGTCATGCCGTTTGATCCGGTAACCAACGATCGCCTGCTTATCGAGACCGAGCGCGCCACGACGCCACTGCTTCACGGCGCGTTGCACGAGTTCCCACGTCCCTGGGAACATCAACTGCCACACGTCGTTAAGAATCCGAACTTGTTGCGTTTGCCTCCGGTCCAAGGGTACATGCCGTTCAAACGCGAAGACAGCATTCCGCTTCGACCACATCGCCAGCCGCTGGACTCGGTGCTACTTGAATCAACGCGGGAATCGCTCTTGCCTCGCGATATCGGACCACCACCTGTCTACACGAGCCGACTGCCAGTAGTCAGCGGAAGAATCGGCGCACCCCGCATTAGCCGACTTCCAGCCACCGCTGTTACGCAGCCACGAGGCGGAGGATTTACCGCTCCTTCGTCCGGCACCATGCTACGTTAAAGGTAGAGGCGTTTGCGTTTTGGACGTCTCCGTAGCCAGATGTGCGAGGACTTCGCAATGCCTGATTATCTGAATGTGCCGTCCGACCTTCAGTATTTAATTGAAAAACGCGAACGCGACAACCGCCGCGCGGGTGAACGCCGTGAGGACGAAGTGCTAGAGACCAGCGACATCCTTGAGCTGGAGAGACGGGGCCATGAGCGTCGCGCCGACGAAGCTCGTCGCAAAGGTGATGGTTAGCCCTTCTTTCGCAAGTATGTTAGCAGCAAAGAAGGGCTGCGCCAGCACATAACTCATGTATTACCAAACACTAACGGCGATTTGCGGCCAAGAGAATTTCTGCCTTGGAACTGATTGGCCTCTCACCGATCTGCCGGACGTTCGGTAACGAGCTTTCTGTGCTCGCCGCAATCCGCGACCGCCAGCAAAAAATCTAGGCTGGTCCTTGCAAAACAGTCATGGGCCGCAGAATCGGCTCGTCTTTTGAGGATTGCGAGTCAGCTCGAGGCATTTTACAGAGGATTATGCCTGATTGGTTGCGATGGCAAAACAGGCAGAGTAGCATAATGGCCTAGAGGCTACCGACCAAAACGGTTGTCCGACAAGCCGGCGTTTTGCCGGGAGTTCCTGACTTGGCATATACCTGGAGACAAGTTCGATGCGGAAGATCATTAAGAAGCTAACGTATGTGTCGTTAGTGTGGGTCATTGTCGTAACGATGTCGGTTGACGTAACGTTGGCTTGCCGTTGGGCCCGCGCCAGACGTTGTGCGGCACCACCGGACGGCAAATCGATGGATGTCGCGCAAAAGTCGACTCCTGTTCAAAAGGGAGATGCTTCGCAAAAAGGCGACGCAGCTCAAAAGGGTGCCGAACAAGCCCCTGCCCCAATGAGCGAGGACATGATCGGTAGCGGTGAAGGAAGTGATGGTGCAGGCGGCGCTGGAGGTGGCGAGTCTCCTTCGGACGCTCCCGCCGAAGAAGCTCCAGCAGTTCCCGCCGAAGAACCTGCTGCGCCGGCGGAGCCTGAAGCTCCCACAGAACCAGAAGCTCCAGCTGAAGCACCCGCTGAGGAACCCGCGCCGGCTCCAACAGTCGAAGAAGCTCCTGCCGCCCCAGAACCGGAGCCCACCCCAGAACCTGCCGCTCCAGAACCTGCTGAGCCGGAGCCTGCGCCGGCGGAACCAGTTCCCGCCGAACCTAAAGCTGCTGATCCAGTCGACGATTTGTTTGGTGATGCACCGGCCACCGAGCCAACTCCCGAACCAGAAGCTCCAGCCCCAGAAGCACCTCCAGCTGATGATGGGTTAGGTGATCTGTTCGGCGACGCACCAGCAGAGGCTCCTGCTGAACCGGCTCCTGCTGAACCGGCTCCTGCTGAACCGGCTCCTGCTGAACCAGAAGCTGCACCGGCAGCGGATGATGGGCTAGGAGATTTGTTCGGCGATGCCCCTGCGGCCACTGAAGAAGAGATGCCCGCGGAAGCGGCTACCGATGACCCGTTCGGCGCACCAGCTGCCGATGACGCTCCAGCTGCCGAAGCGGAACCTGCACCGGATGCGGACGACCTGTTTGGCGCACCTGCCGCCGAAGCAGAAGCTGCACCGGCAGCGGATGATCTGTTCGGTGCCCCAGTTGCCGAAGAGAAGGAGATGCCCGCTGACGATCTATTTGGCGCGCCAGCTGCCGAAGAGGCACCTGCAGAAGAAGCCGCCGACGATTTGTTCGGAGCGCCAGAAGCAGAAGAAGCGGCGGACGATCTCTTCGGTGAGCCAGCCGCGGAAGCAGCTGCACCAGCAGCCGATGAAGCGTTAGATGACTTGTTTGGAACGCCTGAACCAGCTGCCGAAGAGGAAGCCGCTCCTGCTGCGGACGACCTTTTTGGTCAAGCGACGCCAGCCGCGCAGCCACATCGGCTCGGTATGCGTCACTGGAACGACAACACCGGGCTGTTCGCGGTCGATGGACGTCTGGTCGAACTCCTTGACGGAAAAGTGCGGCTCTTGAAGGAGAACGGTCGCACTTGTACGGTCGAGATGCGACGACTTAGTTCGATCGATGCCGAGTATGTCCAGCAAATCGCTGCGACCTACGGCCCTGGCCTGATCGGTCCCCAGTTGGCGGCACGCTAGTCGATCCATGTTAGAGAAAGTTAAGAAGGGGTTCGGTATCGTTAGGTGCCGAGCCCCTTTCGCTTTATGCTTCCATTAAAAATGTGGAGATCACTACGTTGACCCGCTGTCACACTTCACGGCGAATCGGTCGGCAAGTTAATGCGTTCGTCGTGACGTTGGCATGGTTGAGTGCGTGTTTAACCGTCTCAACGAATGTGTTGAGCGCTGCCGACGATCCCCAGACCAAAACAGTATTGCTACTGTCACAGAGTCCGGACGGTCATCCACCGATGACCCACGAGTACGCGGCCGGATTGCGAATCGTCGAACAGTGTCTAACGTCAGTTCCCAACATCAAAGTCAAACATGCAAACGCCGATGGCCCGTGGCCGGAGGGCCCCGAGCTGATTCGCGATGCAGATTGTGTCGTGATGTTTCTTTCCGAGGGCGCGCGTTGGACTCACGAAGACCCGCGTCGTATCGAGGCTTTCGCTCAACTTGCTTCGCGAGGCGGTGGGTTCGTGACGTTGCATTGGGGAATGGGGACGAAGGAAGCACGCTATATCGACGGTTATTTGAAGCTGTTCGGTGGCTGCCATGGCGGACCCGATCGAAAGTATAAGGTCCTTGATGCAGACGTCTCGGTGGCGACCGCGAACCATCCGATCACCCGCGGCATCAAAGATTTCTCGATTCGTGAAGAGTTCTATTACGAACTCAAGTTGGTATCAGCTAGTAGCCAGCTGAAACCAATCCTGCAGACCGAAATCGATGGCGAGTTACAGACAGTTGCTTGGGCCTGGCAGCGCGGAGACGGGGGTCGCTCGTTCGGCTTTAGCGGCGGTCACTTTCACGAGAACTGGGCACGTGTCGAATACCGTCGATTGATGACGCACGCAGTCCTGTGGTCGCTCGATGTGCCAATACCGGAAGATGGACTCAGTGCGGATATTGGACTGGAAGCCGTAACGTTGCCGCCGAACGACCGCTAGGCTCTTTTTCGCGACTCCGACGATGGCCTGTCAGTCATTGTCGTACGACATGAGGATTTCGTCCGGCGCCAGGCCCGATATCGATGTGAATCCGCCCTCGGTGATCGCTGCCCCAAGTGAAGTTGCATTCCGGAAATAGCGATCCGAGGGGCGTTTTCCAGTCAGTTCTCGCGTCAGGTCTTGGCACAGCAAATCGGCGGCATCGCGAACTACTTCGTCTTCTTGTCGAGCGGCATACAGCGACGTGCAGAGCATGACAACTAGCTTCTGAATGCGGAACGACAGTTCGGACATGCGGCACTGTCGATCGGCGAGTTTCAGCTGATGTTTTCGCATCGTGCCGCTGATTTCGGTTGGCGAGTTCTGCAGGCCCGCGGCGGCAAACTCAGCGTGCTCTCGCAAGCGGCTCGGCATCGGCGGCAAACTTGGCCGCGGCTTGGGCCACAGCGATTGCCCGGCGAACCACTTTGCGTACGGTGGGAGCACGCCCTTTAATGCCCAAGCATGAGTAGGATTCATCGGATTTGGCTTCTTGATTCCCGCTGCTGCGAGCGCCTTGCCGATCGGCTCAAAGAACATCGTCCCGTGATGCTTGACCAGAGACTTGAAGAACGCCATGCCCAGCATTTCGCCTTCGCCCTCGTAGATGCAAGGCGCAAGATACTCGTGGACATTCTCGCCGAACATGTGCCCTGCGAGGAAGGAACGTCCGCCGTGCGTCTTCATGAACAGTTCGACGGCAGCCTCCTTTTGGAATTCGCTGCCAAAGATCTTTGCAACGATGCATTCCATTTCGCCACGGTAGCCTTCGTCGATCAACTCCGAGCACCACGCCACGAGAGCATCGCAAGCAACGATCATCCCTGCCATTCTCCCAAGTCGTCGTTGTACCAATTCTCGCTGCGAAATTGCCTCGCCGTAGGTCTTCCGAAATTTCGCCCAGGGAATCATGCTCGCCATCATCAGCCGCATCGTTCCCGCTGCATTAGCGCACAAGGCGACACGTCCCAAATTCAGGCCATGGTAAGCGATCGTGAGACCGCTGCCTTTCGCAGGCTTTAGTAAATTGCTACCGGGCACGCGAAAGTCTTTGAAGATGATGCCGCGGTTGTATGTGTGTTTCAGTGCATGCAGGCCATACTTCTGCAACTGAAATTGATCGTTCTCTTCCTTCGGCAGGTCGCAAATGAGAACAGCGGGCTTGCTGTCGATTAAACATACGAGACCTATCGTCCGTCCCGGCACGACGTTCGTAATGAACAGCTTTTCGCCATTGACGATATAATCGTTGCCTTCGAGTCGCGCCGTCGTCTTGAGTGCGGTCAGATCTGATCCGGCGCCGGGTTCGGTTAAGGCAAATGCGGATAGTCGCTCGCCATTTGCCAGTCCAGGTAAAAACCTCTGTTTCTGTTCGTCGCTGCCAAATGTTCGCACGGGATCTACGGCACCGATGCAACCGTGAACTGATGCCAAGCCGGCAACCGTTGGATCCGACATCGCCATACGGGTTAGAAACCTCGCAAAACTTCGAAACGGAGCGCCCGTTCCGCCGTATTGCTTGCCTACGAGTAACCCCCAATAACCCGCCCCGGCCAAATCGCCCAGCACGGTTTCGCTGATCTTTCGATCTCCATTCATCAGCGTGCCAGCGTTCCGATGGCGATCCACGACAGCGACGGAATCGTCCATCACTTTCGCGACATCGCTGGGTGTTTCGGGCTCGGATGATTGGAACAAGTCGACGGGAATGCCCCGATCCCAGATCGCTCGATGCGCCGGGCTATTGACCGTTTGATACTGTGGGCTGAACAGCGATTCGACTTGATCGTCTGCCTTGTCGATGGCGCCCGTCCGTTGTGCCTCTTCCTTACTTTTTCCGCCGAGCGTCAATGCTGTCTCGGCGAAGGATGCTTCATCTGGAGTCGCGTCGAGATCGTTCCCAGTTGCGTTTTGGTTTTCGCCGGACATGTTGCAATCCTCCAACAAGTGAATGACGTCAACTCAGCGAAATCGCTGTGGTTACGAAAAGCGAGCCGCCATTAGAATCATATCGCACACGGCGAGGGGCGGTGGCCAATGAAAGCGATTGGCCGGCGAAGCGGCTACGCAACGCGTGTCGAATAGGAGGGTTATGCCGACAACGGAAGCGTCACTCGCCGGTATACATCGCCTCGATCGAATCGCAGTAATTCGATTGGATGACTTCTCGGCGCAAACTGAGTTTCGGCGTCATCTCGCCCGATTCAACAGAGAACCCCTGTTTCAGCAACACAAACTTTCGGACCTGCTCGTAGTGCGAGACACCCGACAGCCGTGATGCGATGTGTTCTTCGATCAGCTTCAAGACGATGCTGTCGGTTAAGACGTCCCTGCTATCTGCGATCACCAGCCCAGCCGAAAGGATTTCTGCGTCTAACACTGAATATTCAGGAACGATCAACGCAGTCAGATACTTCCTGTCGTCGCCAATGACAACGGCTTGAGCGATAAGCGGGTCCTGAGTTAACAACGACTCGAGGTAGACGGGGGCGATGTTCTTCCCACCGGACGTCACGATCAATTCTTTCTTGCGCCCAGTGATGAATAGATATCCTTCGTCGTCGAGGTGCCCAATATCGCCTGTATGGAACCAGTTATCGCGGATTACCTCGTCGGTCGCGGCTGGGTTCTTGAAGTAGCCCAACATGACGTGCGGACCACGTGTCAGGATTTCGCCGTCGTCGGCGATCCGCACCTCAACGTCCGGGATCGCGCGACCAACGGAACCCCTCTTGAAACGCTCTTCCGAGGAAAGCGTAATGATCGGCGACGTTTCAGTCAGACCGTAGCCTTGCAACAAAGGAACGTTTCGTTGCATGAAAAAGTCGAAGACGTGATCTGGAAGAGCCGCGCCACCGGAACAGCAGAGTCGAATGCGTCCACCGAAAACGTCGCGAAGGGCGTCAGGAGCCGTTGTCGGGTCAACATCCGCCAGGGCGGAGGCGAGTTTCTCGAAGAAGTAAGGGACACCGTTCAACAATGTTGGACGGACCGCTCCGCAGTCGGCGATCGCTGTGTCGCGAGACTCCGCGAGTGCCAGCTGTGACCCGGACGCCACCCACGTATACAAATCACACGTTCGAGCAAAAATGTGACTGAGCGGCAGGAACGAAAGCCGAAGGTCGTTCGAGTCCTGTGCAAACGGCTCAATCGCCGCAAGAGTATTCGAAACAAGATTCTGGTTGCTGAGCATTACTCCCTTGGGCTCGCCCGTTGTTCCAGAAGTATACAGAATCGTCGCCAGCATCTCGCCGGTCGCTCGGGTGACGGCGGCGTCGATCAAACTGGCAGACATCACTTCGTCGTACTCGGGCAGTTCATCGGAGAGAACGTGACAGCGTCGCCTGCCAATCGACCTGTCGCATTCGTCATAGACATAGCACTTCAAATCGGGAGGCAATTCGTGTTCGCGTGCAGCTATCTTATCTACTTGCTCCGTCGTAGAGAGCAATACAAGATCAGCGCCGCTGTCAGCTATCTGAAACGCCGCCTGCTCTCCCGTCAGCGGAGCGTGGATCGGAACGTGAACAGCCCCCGCAACGTGCATCGCCAGGTCCGATACGAGCCACTCGGATCGATTCTCGGAAAACTGCGCCACACGATGGCCCGGTTTAATGCCTTGGCCGACGAGCCAACTCGCCATTCGCATTACGTTCCTACCAACATCAGCCCAAGTTTGTGACTGCCATCCGTTTGACTTGGTCCAAAGGGCGACCTCATCCGCGCTATCGACGAAACGCTTTGTGAGCAAACTGACGATCGAAGTGGGTGTCGTCGCGCGCATCGTTCTATTCCAGTCTTTTCAAGAATTCGTCAATCGCGGTCAGCGTTTCGCCAATCGAAGCGTTGATGACTGCATCGGCCATGTCGTCGTAAGGCGTTGGGTCTCGATTGATAATTACCAATCGTCCACCGGACTGCTTTGCGAGCGCGGGCAGGCTGGCGGCGGGTTGAACGACCAAAGAAGACCCCATCGCGAAGAAGACGTCCGACTGTTCTGCCAACTCCGTTGACTCTTGCAGGATGTCCGCTGGCAGCGACTGGCCGAAGGAGATTGTCGCGTGCTTCATGATGCCACCGCATTCAGGACAATCAGGCGGACGGTCGTGTTCAAGGAATTGCTGCACCATCGTGCCTGCCTCGAATCGTGCTGTGCAGGTCAAGCAGGCAACAAACCGAGCAGTGCCATGTAGTTCGAGGACGCGTTGGTTGCCCGCTAGCGAATGCAATCCGTCGATGTTCTGCGTGACGACCGCCCGCAGCTTTCCAATTTCTTCCCACCGAGCCAATACTTGATGACCGATGTTGGGGTGAGCTTCGGCAAAGTCTTTGTGAGCGATCGCCTTTTGCCGCCAGTATTCGTAACGCGCGTCGCCGCTGCTCATGAAGTCGTCAAAATAGACGGGTTCATTTGTCGCCCACACTCCACCGGGTGATCGGAAATCCGGAATCCCGCTCTCCGTACTGATGCCCGCACCGGTAAACGCCACTGAATTCCCGGATTTCGCAAGCCACGCCGCTATCACTTGGCACAAGTCATCACTCATGAGCGAATTGTAACGGATCAACGACGATGTCGCAGCGATCGAAGTGACCTGCCGGCGTACGCCACTGCAGAGCCAGGTGCTAGCAACCAATGCGACCGGCCCTCCCGATTACCGTCTTGCGGAGGGGAGTGATCGTGTTGTGTTCCCGTACCCGAATGATTGCAGAACGTGCCGCGCTTTGGCCGAATAACCTAAACGATTGGTACAGTTTCACGCGCCGCGACCATTGCGCGCGAAAACACGGGGGGAATATGTCCGAACGAGCGCTGCAAGTGCAGCCTGTCTGGCGATGTGGCTACACAAAGCGACAGGCGACCAACCGAAGTATCGCGCAACGAGTTGGCCCGGCGACAGCGTTCCTCGCTGCTGCCTTGGTAGCTTTGATCGTGACCGGTTCTGCAAAGGCGGCACCGCGCGGGCGCGCCGCATTGGCTCGGGAGTCACAAAACGAAGCAATCGACGCGATTCCGTTCGACCAACTAACGGAAGAGACGCAGGCGAAACTTTGGGGCGTTGTCTCGAGCCCTAGCATCTATCGCCAGTTGCCCGTCACGGTTGTCGACTCGGACCCGGAGATGCATGTCTTTTTGGTGCGTTACCCGGAAGTCATCATAAACATGTGGCAGCTGATGGGTGTTACGAAAGTCCAGATGCGACGGACGGGCGACTATTCGTTCAAGGCCTCCGATGGTGCCGGAACTGTTTGCGATGTGCAGTTGGTGTACGGCGACCAGAACACACACGTGTACTACGCCGAGGGCAGTTATGAAGGAGTGCTGTTGCGGAAACTGATCCGTGGAAGCTGTGTAATCGTTCTAAAATCCGACTACAGTCAGACCGAAGATCAACAGGTCTACGTAACCAACCGGCTCGACATGTTTGTTAAGTTGGATAACGTCGGTGCCGAGATCCTAGCGAAGACGTTGCATCCTTTGGTCGGAAAATCCGCGGATCACAACTTTTCCGAATCAACCCGATTCCTGAGTCAGGTGTCACAAGCAGCTGAAACTCGTTCCACAGGTTTGAAGCAGCTCGCCGATCGATTGAACAATGTCGACGAGCCAGTGCGAGATCGGTTTGTCCAGCTTTCAACGCAGGTCAACCATCGGGCCACGCTCCGCGAAGCCGGCCAACATGTTTCAACTGACCACCTGCAGACGACGCCCGTCACCACCGTGCCCGTGGTGACGACAGGGCCCGTGATGGAGGGAGCGAATCAACTGTTCAGTGCGACTCCGCCACGTAAGCCGTTGAGCTTGCGACGGTAACTGAGGTCGACCGCAACTGCGCAAATCCTAGGTCGGGCCTACTGCAGGTTCTGTGCTGCCGCGCGCCTTAGAATCCCAACCCGGGCCCATCTAGTTCGCTTGTCGCAACGCTGCCATCGGTGATATTAAACATCCCTGGAAATCGCTCGTCCCACCCTCGATTACCTATCGGGCAGTACTGCCGGCCGTTTCCTTCGATCGCGGCGACCGTCGGAATCCTCGCGGCAATGCTTGCCGAATGTAGTAGTGACGCGCCGACGCAAGTTAGGTCTTGTACGCACAGAAACAACCCATACTTTTGAGCTGCGGCTCCCATTAGCAGTGCTTCACTGTGGCCTTTGCACGCCTTGAGCGCGACGCCAGAGTAGCCTTGTTCACGGGCGAGCAACAAGCTGTCCAGATCGACGAGCGATTCGTCAATGACGACCGGTTTGATCTTTGCGGCTTCGTGCATTCGGTTTTCCGGATTAGCACGCAGGTCACGGTGCGTTGGCTGTTCGATGTAGTGGACGCGGCGTAGCGCGGTCGGCGCGGTTTCTTCGACCCTTGCAAGGAAGTCCAAAACGTATTGAACATTCGCGCATTTCTCGTTGAAGTCGAGCGAGTAGTGCCAGGAATCGCAGTCCCGCGCGGCTTGAGCCTCCTGAGCGATTCGTTCGACGGAGGCGACACGTTCAACATCCCAGTTCAGATCGTCACCATTCAGCTTGATCTTCAGGTGCGTCAGTCCGTCGGCGGCGATCCACTGACCAAGAGTTTCGGGGAGTCCGTCGTCAATTCTCGATGCAATGTCGCCCGCTGTGAGCGGATCGAGCGCTCCCACGAGGTGATACAACGGCATTTGTGGTTTGCATTGTCGACTTGTGTATTTGTCCAGATATTCGCCGCGAAACTCATCGGTCAAGTAGCGAGCCAAATCGGAATTGACAAACTCTTTACCGAGCAAATTGTACGCGTTCTCGCCGAGCGCTTTGCCATACGCGTCGTAGATCGCAGCTTCGAGAGGGCTGGCGGCGACGAGCTGTGCAAGGCGTGGCATCTGATCGCTCAACGCGAGCTTCTCCTGAATTGCGGCGGTCATGTCAGGATGGCCGGCGGATAGCTCGTGTGTGATCTCGAGAGGATGCCCTGCAGCGGCTGAAGTATTCGCAGCGTCCACCGCCGTTTCGGAAAATGCGAGCATCGCTGCTAACGTCTCTTCACCGCTAAGCGTCGCACTCGGCCAAGCCCAGACATTTCCCATCGGCATCGAGCCAAGGCCTCTCCCTCGCCTACCGTCCGTTGTCTCAACATCGACCGTAACGTTAAACAAGACCGCGTCGTTTACAACGCGACCGCCGAACTTGATGGGCGTTCGATAGTCGATCCTCTCTTGGGACCAGGAAACTTGTTTGAGAGTAACATCAGTTGCTTTGCTCATGAATACTTTCCGCAAGAAGTAAGAAACGCCATCGAAGCGACGTACGATGGCGAATTAAATTCGTACCAAAGATAGTGAGGACTCACGCGAGTCCGTTTCGAACCGCCCAGACCGCAGCCTGAGTGCGATCGGTGACGCCAATCTTTCGAAGGATGTGTTGTACGTGTTCCTTAACCGTTTCGTAGCTGATCTCTAAGGACTGGGCGATTTGCTTGTTGGTAAGTCCGTCGACCATCTTGACGATGACTTCGGATTCCCGCTTCGTCAGCTGAACATCAGAAGTAGCATCCGTCAACCGGCTCGCTGCCCCAGCGCGCCGCAGATCCTCGCGCGACCAAAGCGATTCGCCCGTGAGGAGACGCTGAACACCTTCTAAAAAAGTCTCGCGATTCGCGTCGTGAAGCAAGAGTCCGTTTGCTCCGTTCGCGATCGCTTGTGCGATCATTTCCGCGCTCGTCCTCGCGACATATATCAAACAATGTGGTCTCGCAGGTATCGCATTCAGCTTGTCGAGCACTGCTAGTCCTTCTGTTCCTGGCGGCTCGATTCCCAAAGTAAGCAATTGGACGGCGGGGTGATTCGTGATCAGAGTTGCGGCGTCTTTGACCGTTGATTCTCCGATGATCTCTACATCAGTTCCTGCAACGAATCGGCGCAATCCCGCACGAACAAGGTCGCGGTCATCGGCAACAAATAATCGAATCGACATAACCCGCTTGAGGCAGGAAGATACGAGGTGTGAACTTTATTCAAGCACTATCGCAGAATCCACGGCTGATGAACACAGTCCCAATAGGGGGCATTCACTTTGGCGATACGACGAGGTTCGCTGTAGCTGCGGCAGTGACGATGAGGCGATTGTCTGGCTGACGTTAAACGCTCGCTGGGCGAGTGCTGTTTGGCTGATAAAAAACCGATCGGCAGTGATGTTGTGGTTGAAAGTTGTCACCAAGCCTGTTTAACGACTCGGACGAGCCGACGAAGAGATAGCTGTGCGGTGTCATCGCGTCGGCGATACGGAGGAAGAGCTGTTCTTGAGCCTCAGGAGTGAAGTAAATCGCGACGTTTCTACAGAAGATGACGTCGAACTGTCCGAGTGCCAGGAATGAATCGTGCAGATTGAATCGCCGAAAATGGACAAGTGAGCGGATGTGATCGCTAACCTGCCATTCGCTTCCCTCTCGAACGAAGTATCGATTCAACTGATTTGCCGGCAACCCACGCACAACTTCATGTTCGGCGTATCGACCGCGACTGGCTTTGGCGATGGCGCTATCAGAGATGTCTGTTGCCAGGATCTGGATGTCCCAACTGTCGATGTCGGGAATCAGATCGAAGAGCGTCATCGCGATACTATACGGTTCCTGCCCCGTGCTACACGCGGCAGACCAGATGCGTATACGTTTAGGAAACGGTGTCTTCTCCTTCGCATCGAATAGCTCGGGGAACGCCTTATTTCGGAGAGCCTCGAAAGGCGAGTTGTCACGGAAGAATAAAGTTTCCTGGGTCGTGATGGCATCAACGATCTCTTGCTTAAGCTGCAGGTCCGACGTTCGTCGGGCCTTTCGGACCAGGGCTGCATAGGACTCGCAATCCGTGCGTTTAACAACTTCATCGAGTCGTGACTCGATGAGGTACGCTTTGCTCTCGTCGAGGCACACGCCGCAGAGATCAAGTACAAGATCGCAGACGGCATCGATATCTTGCGAGGTTAGCTGCATAGGGTTTCTCGTCGCGTCGCCAGGCGAACGATCTGCTGAGTCAATCCGTTAAGTGGAGTGACGCAGTCCGCCAAGCCTTCCTCGATCGGCTTGCGCGGCATTCCGAAGACCGTGCAAGATGTCTCATCTTGAGCGATGATCCGCGCACCCTTACGTTTGAGTAGTCGACATCCAAGTGAACCATCGTTTCCCATTCCCGTCATCACCACTGCCAGCGTGTTCTCGCCGCACTGTTCCGCAAGAGACCGATAAAGAAAGTCGACCGACGGGCGGCAATTGTTCTCAGGAGGATCGTCCGTGACGCGAATGATCAGACCTTGGTGAGTCTTCGCCACTTTCATTTGCATCCCGCCGGGAGCGATAAGTACGTCTCCCGCCGATGCACATTCACCGTTACTCGCTTCACGAACATGGAGACGGCAAGTACGATTCAGGTCGTCCGCCAACGACTTCGTAAAGACCGGAGGCATGTGCTGCACGATTAGAACCGGTGCGGGCAGATCGGCAGGCAAGGTGGGCAGAAGAGTTGCCAGCGCGGCCGGTCCACCAGTCGAAATGCCAATTGCGACAACTTCAACGGTTTTCGGCAGCGCCGTGCGAACGACACAAACTTTTGACTTCTGGGGACTGACGTCCGGCTTAGATTTCCCACGCATCATGGCATACGCCTCGATTCGTGGTTCGAGCTCTCGACGGAGCAATCTTGCGCTCTCCGTCGCCGAGTCGCTCGCACACTTTACAACGAAGTCGAACGCGCCCAGACGTAACGCTTTGGCCGTAATCGCCGCTCCACGTTGATTCGTTCCACTTAACATGATCGCACCGACACGCGGATGCTCCACGGCAAGTAGCTTCAGTACACTAAGCCCGTCCAGTTCCGGCATTTCAACGTCGAGTGTGAGTAAGTCGGGGCGGAGCGATTCGATCTTTTCTAAAGCTTGGACGCCATTCGCGGCCACTCCGACGACTTCAACATTTGGTATGCTTGCCAAAACGTCGCGCACCGCCTTGCGGTAGATGAGCGAATCGTCGACGACGAGGATCTTAAGCGGTTCGTTGAAGGTCATTAGGGTCGAGCTAGCCGGAAATGGGCAGATAGTGTTGATAAGTATTATCGGCAATGAACGGCGGAGCCGCACGGCATCATGCCGCGACTGCTGCCGTCGCCTGCTTATATGGCGAGTTGCGTCTCCTTCGCTTCGACCGCTTCACCGGCCACCTGAAACTGCCCGGTGAGGACTTGCATTTGCTCGGCCAGATTTGCGAACTCATCTCCGGCATTTTGCGACTGCGCCGCACCAGTTGCTGCTTGCCGAAGGACTTGATCGACGCGTGCGATGCTCTGTGTAATTTCTTGACTGGCCAAAGCTGACTCATTGACACCGCTGGCGACCGTGGCAGCCGCAGACGCGGTCTTTGAGATATTCTGTCCGATATGGTTCGTTGTGCTACTTTGCTCTTCCACGGCGGCAGCGATGGTTCGCGACACTTCATTGACGTTGTTGATAACGTCGCTGATCTCGTGGATTGCTTGGACAGCCTCGCCGGTCGAGTTTTGAATGCCTTCGATGCGTCCACGAATGTCATCGGTCGCCGCGGCGGTTTGCTTCGCTAGTTCTTTGACTTCCGTCGCGACGACGGCAAATCCCTTGCCTGCTTCACCGGCTCGCGCGGCTTCGATTGTCGCATTCAATGCCAGCAGATTTGTTTGTTCGGCGATGTCTTGAATCACTTCAATCACTTTTCCGATCTCATCCGCGGCCGACCCTAGATCGCTAACCTTTTCATTGCTCAGTCGAGCAAGATCTGCGGCTTGTCCTGCGACTTCGGCCGCCTTGTCCGCATTTTCAGCCACTTGTTTTATGGAGCCGGTCATTTCTTCAACCGCCGTAGCGACCCCTTGTACGTTGTCGGACACCTGTTCCGTGGATTGAGCAATGTTTTGCATGTTTACTGCTAGCTCTTCAGCGGCGGCGGCAGCCGTACTCGACTGTCCCGTGGCATCTCGAGTTTCAGTCGCCAGATCCGAGGCGGTTTCCGTCAGCGTTTCAGATGCCGTTGACAGAGATTTCGAACTTTCCGTGATACGCCCTACGACTCCACTCAGCATGGTTCGCATGTGGTTCATGGCTTCAACCAGAACGCCGACCTCAGCTCGAGCCTGAATGTTGCACGAGTCCTTCAGGTTTCCCGCAGCGATCGACTTCGCAAACTCGGCGACCTCGGTGATCGGTTGACCGATTCTTCGACCGATGTAGAAACTCGCAACGCAGGCGAAGACCAAGCCGATGCCAATCGTGCCCCAAATCTGACGGCCAGCAGCGCGCTGTGTCGCGGCCAATTCACTTGCGATTGCTTGCGATTTCGCGATCGAGACCGTCGTAACTACTGCTCCCATCAAGTCGCCAAGTTGGAAAACCTTGGGGGAGCGGGCACGTCGCATCGCGAGGATCTCAGAGGACTGCTCTAGCTTATTATGGCAACTGACGCAACTCTTGGCACTGGCGAAATCAGCGGTCATAACTTTAATGACTTCGCGCCCGTCGCCGAGCGTGGCACGTTCCCAGTAGGGTTCCAATTCACTAGTGCTGTCCTCGGCACGACCAATTCGACGAGCTTCAACTTGTTTGGCCATCCGTTCCCAGCCGTTCTTCTCGAACTCCGACGTCAGACCTTGTTTCGGGTTAATGTTCCATTCACTTCGAAGAACGAACGTGACTCCGTCATCGCCGGACGTGTCTTGCAAACGCTGGCTTACATGTCCCATAAAGACGGCTGGCAAGGGAGCCTCGCCGGCTTGCGGATTCTGCGAGAACTTGACGCCATGTGGTTTCAATTGCCCAACGATGTGCTTGGCGTACTCGGCACGCGTCGCCGCAACTTGCTGCGACGTCGTTGTGCCAATCGCCAATGCTTGACTGACAACAAGCTCTTGTTGCTTTTCTTGCAACTTACCTTCGGCACGCAGCCACACCGCCGCAATACAGACTCCTAGAAAGAGAATGCATCCAACTGCCAACGCCGTGATCTGTCTTCCGATAGTCATGATCGTGCCTTCTTTGTTTATGCGATTCGTGAATGGTTGCGTCAGACGAATTCCTAGCAGGCCAAGTCTTGGCTTACGTTTGCTGACGTGGCTGACGTGCTGGTCTTGAATTGACTAACCAATGCTTGCATTTGCTCGGCGAGTTCGGAGAACTCGTTCCCGGCGGATTGTGACTGATTCGCACCGCTTGCTGTTTGCCGCAGGATTTGATCGACACGAGCGATGCTCTGTGTTATCTCTTGGCTGGCCGTCGCCGATTCGTTTACACCTTTGGCAACCAACTCCGCAGCTGACGCCGTTTGTGAGACATTTTGAGCGATCTGTTTTGTCGTGATGCTTTGCTCTTCCACCGCCGCAGCGATCGTTCGCGAAACTTCGTTGACGTTGTTGATCACTGTGCTGATCTCCTGGATCGCGTCAACGGCTTCACCGGTGGAACCTTGAATACCTTCGATGCGGCGACGTATGTCGTCGGTTGCCGTTGCGGTTTGCTTCGCCAACTCCTTGACTTCCGTTGCGACGACGGCGAACCCTTTGCCAGCTTCGCCAGCTCTGGCCGCTTCGATCGTCGCGTTCAATGCGAGCAGGTTGGTCTGCTCGGCGATATCCTGAATTACTTCAATCACTTTGCCAATTTCGTCCGCGGCGGATCCAAGGTCAGCGATTTTGGTGTTACTGACCCCGACTAAAGTTGCCGCTTGGGCGGCGACTGAAGCCGACCTCTCGGCGTTTTCGGCGACTTCACGAATCGATGTAGTCATTTCATCGACCGCCGTTGCGACATGCCCCACGTTGCCTGAGACCTCTTCGGTCGAGCGAGCCATATTGCCCATATTCACGGACATTTCTTCGGCGGCGGCTGCAACGGTACCGGACTGTTGCGTCGCGTCGGTCGCTCCCGTTGCGAGAGTTGTGGCGACTTCGGAGAGTTCCGTTGAGGAACCATTTAGCGTTTGAGCATTCTGCGCGAGATCACTGATGATCGTCTGTAACTTTTCGACGAACGTGTTGAACCATCCAGCAAGTTCGCCGAACTCGTCGCGACGACTGGCGTCCAACCGCTTCGTAAGGTCTCCCTCTCCCTCGGCGATATCTTTCAACATCGCGACGCTGCGATTAATCGGGCGCACGATCTTCGCAGAGGTGAACACGGCGACTGCGACCAGTGAGAGAACTGCGATGATCGCAACGATGGAATTCCAAAGTAGCATCGTCGTGGTTGCGCCGTCCGCCGTTTTTCGCATGCCCCGAGCCGCTTGGTACGCTTCTTCGGTAGTGATTTCGGCCAGCAAAGCCCATTGCAATCCTAAGATATCGACCGGCGTATAGGCACAAACGACGGTATCACCCAGATAGTTGGTTACTTCTTCGACACCAGCTTCACCCTTCAGGGCAAAGCTGACGGCTTCCGTATCGACACTACCTTGATCGGGAGCCTTGAAGGAAGCGATGATTGAGCGATGTTCTGGGTCGCGGTAGGTGTCGCAACGCATTAGCTTGTCGGGGCCGACAAGATACGACTCGCCGGTATCGCCCATGCCACTGCGAAACGCCATTACACCGTTGATTCGGTCGATCGGCATCTGGAAGATTGCAACGCCGACCTTTGTATCCCCTTCGAAAATTGGTGACGCGATGAAGCTTGCAGGCGCTTCATAGGACGGTGTGTATTGTTTGAAATCTACGAGAAACACAGCATCTTTGTCGGTCGCGGCGTTGGCTTTACGGAACGCTTCGCCAAAGTTCGTATCGGCGTAAGGACCGTCCTGTAGCGACGTGCTGTAATCCAGCTCCTTAAAGACCGAATAGACAATGTCGCCCGAATTGGAATCGACCAGGAAGATGTCGTAGTAACCAAATTTCTCCAGGTAACTGCGGATGACCGGATGCGTCTGTTCGTGAAATCTGCTGTAGTTTGTTGCGTCGTTCGGCGTGTCGAGCATATGCTTCGAGCCGAGTGGATGCATGTTGCCACGAATGTACGCGTACTGCAGTGCAACGGAGTCGTCGTCGAGTTGTTGGAAGTACTGTTCTGCGTTGGGTGACGTCCCGCCGTTTTGGTTCCGATACTCCGTACTGAATTCGTTGGTGTAGTAAGTCAACAGCTTGCCGCGCTGTTCAGCCAGCAGATCTGCATCGACGTTCGCTTCCTCGCGATACGCGTCAAACAGCCCCGGCAGTTTCTTCATCGCGGCAACGACCATCGTATCTTCGGAGAAAGTTAGCATCTGGTCGCGGATCGTCGAGAAGTATCGTTCGATCTGCTCCTTCTTACTGTCGCGCAGTGCTACCAATTGATCCTTCGACTTCTTTTCCAAGTCGGCGGTTGCATTCTCCTCAATTGCCCGCATTCCGCTGCTGGAGTTGCGGTAGGATACAGCCGTCGCGACTAGCAGGGGTACGAGTCCACAGCACAGAAAAGCGGTTGTTAAGCGGGTGCGGAGTTTCATAAGTATGTTTCCCTTGCGAATAGATGTATTCAACTTTTGTACTTAGTAGTTGTGATCAGCTAACGGAGAACGCCTCGTCGACATCAAGGATCACGACGATCTCGTCCTTCGTTGTGTGAACGCCTTTGAAAAACCGACCATCCACGCCACTGATGTTGGCAGGAGGTGGATCGATATCATTGGCGTCGATGGTGAGGATATCTGCGATTTGATCAACCATCAGGCCCACTAGTTCACCGCCAAAATGAATGACGACGTTGCGACTCGTCTTGGTCAGTTCCGCGGTTGGCAGACCGAGAACTTGCCGCATGTCAACGACCGTGACGACCTCGCCACGCAGATTGATGACGCCGCGGACTACGCGAGGCGAGTGCGGCACCGCAGTGACTTCAAGGTGCCGGTTGATCTCTTGCACTTGGTGGATTTGCAAGCCCAACAGCAGGTTGTCGACGTGGAACGTCGCGATTTGCAGCGTGCTACTTCCCGTAGTGGACTTGTCGATGGTGGCTGTCGTCATTCCGTACTCCCAACTGATTGGCAAACGCCTATCGGAGCAAACCGAAGGACTGCCTTAAGAAGATTTGCGCGGTCTAATTTAACTTGATAATCATCTACTCCTGCCTCTCGCCCGCGCCGCTCGTCCTCTTGGCCTGCGAGTGATGTCAGTGCAATTACAGGAATGTGCTGCAGGTTTTCGTCGTCCTTCACGTGACGACTCAATTCCAGTCCGTTCATGTTCGGCATCTCGATGTCCGTGAGGAGCAGGTCAATGTCTTCATGACCGGACTTCAACGTGTGCCACGCGACTCGCCCATCCTCACACCCAACCACGCGATAGCCCTCATCCTCTAAAAAGGATGTCACTTGGCGGCGGAAGAACGTCGAGTCTTCTGCCAGCAGAATGGTCTTGGTAGCGGGAGTTATCGGCGAAGGTGTGTTAAGGGCAGCAGTTGCCGAGATGACCGGCTCGTTTTTTGCGAACCACTCCGGTCGAGATTTGTGCGCTAAAGACAACAAGTCGAGAGCGCGGGTTGTTCGATCATCGATCACTTGCGCCCCGCAAACCCCCTCTTCGCCGAACGTCATCGAATCGAATTCAGCCGACACGTTGCGAATGTCGACCAGCTGTGGCGCGATTAATCCGATTTCGTGCCCCGCCGCCTCGAACACGATCACAAACAATCGCTCACGTTCCTGTTGCGGTTTGGCCGTGATGAGGTTTTCAAGTCGCATCAACGGCAGCGATGCGCCGCGATACTGTAGCAGCTCCTGCCCCCCGACACTGTCAAGCTGATCACGATGGACTCGCTCGATTCGCGCGACCATCGGCATCGGGACGGCGAACTGTTCTTCGGGGTGACTGGTGAAGAGGAGAACGGGCTGTTGCTCCGTCGAATCATGCGAGTCATTGTTCGATCCGTCCGCTGCGAGCTGCTGATCGTCTTGGCGTTGGCGAAGATTCGATTTGGTGGCTATGCCAGGTACGTCAAGGATCAACGCGACGCGTCCATCTCCCAGAATCGTGGCACCTGACAGGCAGGGACAAGACTTCACATGTTGGCCGAGCGGCTTGACGACGATCTCCTCGGAGTCAAACAGTCCGTCGACAACCAGACCATAGCGAAGCTTCCCTGTCTCGACGACAATTATGTTGATCGCGTCTTCGGCGTCGACAAGTGCTTCGAGGCGATCATCTAGTCGTTCCATGTCCAAACAGTCATTCAGTCGGACTAGCGGAAGCAGCGTGCCACGTAAGCGAAGGACTTCGGCGTTCTTGACTTGACCAATCCGAGCGGCGATTTCTGCAGGACGAATTCTTACCAGTTCGGCGATGTTGACTTGAGGTATCGCAAAACGGTTGTCGGAACATCGGACGATCAATGATGGGATGATCGCCAGCGTTAACGGAAGCGTGATGTGAATCGCTGTGCCTTTGCCAATGGTCGTTTCGATCTCGACAACCCCGCCGAGCCGTTCGATGTTACTGCGGACAACATCCATTCCGACGCCCCGTCCGCTCACGTCGGTGACGGCGGCGGCCATCGAGAATCCAGGATGAAAGATAAGACGGACTGCTTCGCGCTCCGTCATGCTGAGAGCCTGTTCTTGGGTGATTAGCCCCTTCGAAACGGCTTTCGCCTTCAACGTCTCGGCATCGATACCGGCCCCGTCGTCGGAGATCTCGATTCGTACTTTGCCGGACTGGTGACGAGCACTAAGCCGCAACGTGCCGGCATCCGGCTTGCCCACTGCGACGCGATCGGCTGGGAGCTCGATGCCGTGGTCTACCGAGTTGCGTACCAAGTGAGTCAAGGGATCGCCAATGGCTTCGCTGATCGTCTTGTCGACTTCGACGTCTTGGCCTTCTAAGACGAGATCACACTTCTTCGAAAGCTGACTGCTTAGGTCGCGGACAACGCGTGAGAAGCGACCGAACACAGAACCGATTGGCTGCATGCGAGTCTGCATGATCGCATCTTGCAATTCGCTAGTGACTTGATCCAAATGCGACGCAACACCGTCCAGGCCGAGATGCTCGGGCGTGCTCGTGACTTGAAGCAGCTGATTGCGTCCTAACACAAGTTCGCCAGCCAGATTCATTAACTGATCCAGCACGTCGACAGACACGCGAATGTTCGTTTCTGCGGACACCGATGGTGACGCGGACGGAGTGCCCTTTTTCGAGGCGGACGCTGGGTTTGGAGTGTTCGCGACAGGTGCAGTTGGCACGGATTCGACGATAGGTTCTGAGCTTGGCACATCAATTGGGTCGACCGCTGGAGTTGTTTGTTCTGATGCAACATTCGTTTCAGCGACCGACTCTCTGAACTCCTCCCGTTGCTGTACGGGCGCTGGTGCTTCGTTTCCAGCCGCGATCGCGTCGAGCGCGGCAGCCAATTCGGACACATCCACTTCGTTTGACGTTTCAATCGTTGCGACCATTCCTCGCAGCTGATCCGCCGAGCGTAACATGACGTCCACGATTGGCGACGTTGGGACGAGCGTCCCTTCTCGCATTAAGTTCAACACGCCTTCCAGGCTGTGAGCCAGAAGTTTGAGAGATTCCAGTCCGAGGAAGCCGGCTGCTCCCTTGATCGAATGAACGCCGCGAAAAACAGTGTTCACCAAATCAACGTTGATGTCTGCGCCACTGGCTTCGATCTCAAGCAGCTGATTCTCGATGTCACGAAGATGCTCGTTCGCTTCGACGACGAATTCAGCAACTAATTCGGGGTCTTCAAATTGCATGGTTCTTGCTCGATGTTTGCCAGCGGATGGACGCAGGGGTTTAAGGTTCTCAGGAAGTCGGATTCTGACTCCTCAGAAGGAACGGCTTGTCGTTGACCTCGTAGGTGACGAAATCGACAGGCATGCATCGACACGACCGTCTCTCGCGTTTACAAGTTCGACATCGACGGTTGCTTGCGTTACGAACTCCAACTCAACAAGAATCTCAGAAAGTGAGGGGGTACTTTCGGTCTGAGCCAACAACAGATCGGCAAGTTGTCGTTTCGTGAGGAGCCGCATTTCCCTGGCAATCGTTCCGAATGAACGACGCTCTCCAGCTTGCCGCCCCAGGATTTGAAAGACTTGCGACATCTTAAGCTTGCCTCGGCGAACGGCTAGTTCACCAAGCGGTGGTCGACGGGAAGACTGCTCTTCAACGGCAGCAAATAACTGGTCCGTTGTGATCACTCCGCGCCGAACTAGATGAATTCCAAACCACATTAGAAAGTGCCCCTTGTGTAGAGTGTTGGTAGAAACACGTAGGTCTCAGATTTGAAAATGGATGAAAAATTCGCGAACTTCCGCGGGGTTTTCCACGCGATCATTGGACCACTCGCCATTCGTGAGCTAGTTTTGTCGCGAACGAGTTCTTGTTACTTGAGGAGTGGGGTATGTCTCTAAAGGTCTTAGTCGCCGATGATTCCGGCGTTATGCGAAAAATCATCATCAGGGTTTTGAAATCGATCGGTGTCGAAGACATCGTCGAGGCAGCCGACGGTGAAGAAGCATTGGCCAAGTTCGTGCCAGGTGAGTTTCAGTTGGTGTTGACCGACTGGAATATGCCACGCAAGACGGGGCTCGACGTCATCAAAGGCGTCCGCGAAGTCGATGCGGACGTAGCATTGATCATGATCACGACGGAAGCCGAAAAGAGACGCGTCTTGGAAGCCATCCAAGCAGGCGTAACGGACTACCTGGCAAAGCCCTTCGAGGCGGACACTTTGAGAGCGAAGCTCGAAAAGCACTTTGGCAATCAGTTCGCCTCGGCGTAGCGCTCTTTCCTGGCAGCTTCCGGAGTCGACAAGATGGATGTCAATTTCATCAATCCGTTCATCGCATCCACAGTATCCGCGTTTTCGTCGATGCTTGATTGTCGACTTGAGCGTCAAGAGATGTTCCTAAGTGACAATTTCCAGCCGCAACACGACCTGACAGCCATCATCGGACTGTCCGGCGAAATAATCGGCACGGTTGTTCTGAGCCTGGAGAGAGAAGTCGCCATCTCTGCGACGGAAGCGTTACTCGGCGAGAGACCGTCATCCATCGATGCTGACGTCGTCGATGCCACCGGTGAGCTAAGCAACATCGTAGCCGGCGGTGCGAAGGCGCAGATGTCGCAGTATGAGCTAAGCCTCGCTTTGCCCACGGTGATTGTTGGGCGGAGTCATGTCGTGACGTTTGAATCCGACGTACGTCCGATCTGCATCCCGTTTAAGTGCGACTGGGGCAATCTGACCTTGGAAGTCGGCTTCACTAGCGGACGCGACTAATTGAAGGGGATTCGAAAGGCGTTATCTGCCTAGATGGGATGAACCAGTTTAGTTCAATTGCCGGGTTGGTGTGAGAGAAATGGGGGTTGCGTGAG
>JACNKX010000112.1 GCA_014381825.1 Planctomycetota bacterium | reverse complement strand
GACGAACGGGGAATCCCGAACGCACACTTATCTGGGCAACATTAAGTTGGCAGCTAAGTGGGCAAGACGAAGAGAAGAAACTCCCAACAACACACTGCTGCTGAATGTTGTGAAGACGAAAAAGCTTCAAGCATCAGTGGCGAAGTTATCCAGCGTGTACTCCCCGCAACTGGATAGCTTGCAACTAGTCCTCAACCTGTAATAGGGGTAAAGTCGAATGTCCCGGATCAACACTAACGTGAGTTCGCTCGTCGCTCAGAATACTCTGGGCCGCAACAACAATGATTTACAGCAAGCTCTGGGACGATTGAGTACCGGTTTGCGCATAAATTCGGGTGCAGACGATCCAGCCGGCTTGATCGCGAGCGAAAACCTTCGTCGCGACATTACAGTCGCTAATCGCGCTATCCAGAATAGCGAAAGAGCTGGTCAGCTGATCTCGACTGCCGACAGTGCTCTTGGGCAGGTCAGCTCGTTGCTAAACGACATCCGTGGCCTCGTAACGGAAGCAGCCAACTCGGGCGTACTCAGCGACGATCAAGTCGCAGCGAACCAGTTGCAAGTCGACTCGTCACTCGAAGCCATCGATCGAATCTCTCAGGTCACGACCTTCCAGGGTCGGAAGCTGCTCGACGGTACGCTTGACTTCAACGTCACCGAAGGCGCAGACTTCGACCGCATCAGTAACTTACAGATTGGACAAGGCAACCTGGGTACAACTGGCCAGGTTGCCGTCGCGGTCGAGATTCAGACAGCGGCCACGCTAGCGCAAGTCGACCTCACGAACATTCCTGCCGCGACAACGGCAGTTAATGCTTTCGCAAATACCGCATTTACAAATACCGAATCCCAAGCCGTCGCAAATATTACCCTTGGCTCCACAGCGATCGACCTGCAAATCAATGCAGTAAACGGCGGTGTTGCCGAGGACGCCAGCGGCAACGCTGTCAGCCTCGTAGTGGCAGACAATGGTGGCGGTGCAACGACAACGAGCTTTCTCGCAGGCGTGCTTACGGTCAATTATGATCTTGGTGCAGGTACGGTTGATGGCGATGCTATTGCTGCTGCGATCCAAGCTCATGGTGGTGCAAGCGTAAACTTCACGGCGACTGCGACGGCAGGTGGTGCGACTCCACTTGTTCTCGCGGACAACACCACTTATGCGGGCCAGTTCGCTGGCGGTCGTGATGCCGGGAGTGCAACCGTCCGAGTTACATCTGACACGGCAGGCTCAGCAGCCAACGGTGTTACGGCAACAATCGCCGAGTCTTTACTCATTGCGAACAACAGTGCGGTAGCGACCATTAACGGTACCACCGGTAACATTGATGTCGACGTTCGAGGCACGGTCTCCTACGCCGCGATCGCGACGGCGATTGATGGTTTAACTGGATACAGCGCATCTGTCACGGCAACTTCAGGTGACGCCAACTATATCGATACTCAGGACACGCCACCTGGAGTCGCTACGCTCGGTTCAGGCGTGGACGCGGCTGGTGGATTGGCTCAAGACGTGGTATTCGAGTTGGCTGGCCAGAACGGCCGAGAAGTCTTCTCATTCCAAGCTAACGCATCCATCAACCAAGTCGCGACTGCCATCAACGCACTTAGCGATTCAACTGGTGCCACAGCAACAATCAATGGCACAACCTTAGAGTTGAATTCCAGCGAGTACGGTTCAAACGCCTACGTCGAGGTGTCTGTTGTCTCGGAAGCGGCAGGTGGTACGATCACCGCGGCCGTCGGCAGCCAGTCTCGCGACACAGGCACCGATGTTGCCGCAGCGATTAACGGTCTCCAAGCCGTTGGTAACGGGAACTCGCTGACCCTCAACACTTCCATCCTCGACCTTGGTTTGGATGTTGACGCTGGCTTTACCGGCACGTCCAACTTCACGATTACAGGTGGTGGAGCGCTCTTCCAACTTGGGCCGCAGGTTGTTACCAACCAACAGGCTCGTCTGGGAATTGGCAGCGTTAGCACCGCACGACTCGGTGGAGCATCTGGACGACTGTATGAGCTGCGAAATGGCGAGTCGAAGTCACTCGCCAACGACACCACCGCGGCAGCTGAGGTCGTCGACGAAGTTATCACGAACATCGTGGAGCTTCGAGGCCGGCTTGGTGCTTTCCAGCGGACGACTCTGCAATCGAACATCGCTTCGTTGTCCGATACGCTGGTGAATCTCACCGCAGCGGAGAGTTCGATCCGGGACGCTGACTTTGCGAAAGAATCTGCCTCGCTTACACGAGCCCAGATCCTTGTCCAATCGAGTACTTCGGTTCTCGCGATTGCGAACCAAAACCCACAAAACGTGTTGTCACTGCTCCGATAAGAGGACAGTGCGACACGCCCAAGATAATAACCGCCGATTCATCCTCGATCCTTCGAGGCGGGATCGGCGGTTTGCTTTTGCTACTTAGTCTCCCAACTTATTGCCGAAGAGTATGGAAGGATCCAATCGCTCAATAATTAACTGACCTGCTAGCATCGACCTCGCGTCGCTCGACGCGACGATAACGACTATGGGGCGCATTCAATCAACTGTCGGCCTGATCACCGGTATTCCGATTCAGGATACTGTCGACCAATTGATTGCGCTGTCCGCACAGCCTCGTGATTTGCTGGTCCAACGGACTGGCGCGCTACAGGCTCAACAGGTCGGCATCACGGAACTGACAGCATCCTTAATCGGGGTGCAGCTTTCAATACAGAACCTTCGCAACGACTCCGTTTTCGACACGAAATCCATCTCGTCGTCGAATGAGTCGCTTGTCTCGACGAGCACAAACGGGACGCCTGCCGTTGGAACGTATCGCTTCACCCCGGTGCGCCGCGCCCAAGCTCATCAACTACTCAGTTCAGGGTTTACAAGCAAGACGACCGCGCTGGGAGCCGGCGAAGTTTCGCTAGGGTTCGGTGGCTCTGTTGATCGCAGCGTGTCACTGGACCAACTTAACGGAGGTCTTGGCATCGAGCGGGGCAAGATCCGGATCACGGACCGAACCGGAACAACGGAAGTGGTCGACTTGCGATTCGCTCAGACGATCGACGATGTCGTGAATGCCATCAATTCAACCAACGACATCAATGTCACCGCCTCGACCGACGGCGATCGCCTGAAGCTGACCGACAGTACAAGCGCGGGGCAAGTGACGGCGAATCTTCGCGTTCGAAATGATGGACTATCGACAACCGCGTCGGATCTGGGAATCGATACCATCGATACAGCGGCAAGTGACGCAACTGGCAATGATGTGCTCCACCTCTACGATAACTTGGAATTGAACCGGCTGAACGATGGTAACGGCGTACGGTTCAAACAAGGCGTTGCCGATCTCCAAGTCAGCCTACAGGATGGGACCTCGCTAGACGTGGAGTTCTTTGCTCAATCGAAGGGCGAAACTCAATCGAGTGCCACCACGACAGCCGCGAACGGAGACGACGCGGAGATCACAATCACATCTGTCGGTACTGGCGAATCGCTCGATGGCTATGACATTGTCTTGGTGAACGATAATGATATCACCGCCGGTAACGAGACTGTGGAAATCAATACGGTCTCGAAGAAGCTGACGTTCAACATCGACTCGGGAAACTCGCGAGCCGTACATCTGATCGCAGCGTTGAACAACGACGCTACGGCGAACCAGTATTTCACGGCGTCAACGTCGGCGGCCGGCGACGGGACCGAGTTCGTCGATGTCTCGGACACGGCAACTACGAGCGGCGGCGCAATCGAATACAACAACGAGTCGACCGTCGGAGCCGTTCTCGACACGATCAACGCCCTCGACCCGAGCAAGTTGAAAGCACAGCTCAGTGCCTCGGGCGACAGCTTCGAACTGGTCGATTTGACTAGCGGAGCGGGAACTTTCGCGATTACAAGTCTGTTCGACGGATCGGCGGCAGATGATTTAGGACTAACGACGACAGCGGCGGCGGGCGTAATAACAGGCGAGCGGCGAGTCGGAGGGCTAAACACGGTGTTGCTCGATAGCCTCGCGGGCGGCTATGGCTTCGGGACACTCGGTACTCTGGATTTGACCGATCGCTCGGGTGCTGCGGCGAGCGTTGATCTATCATCTGCAGAAACGCTTCAAGACGTTATTGACGGCATCAACGAAGCCGGACTTGGTATCGAAGCGCGAGTCAACGATGCACGTAACGGCATCCAACTGACCGACACCAGCGGCGGCTCGACCAATTTCGTTGTTGCAAACGGCGATGCCACGAATACAGCAGACAGCTTGCGGATTACGACGGACGACGCTGTATCGACGGTCAACAGCGGATCTCTGGATCTGCAAACGTTTAACGCGAATACTGCATTGTCATCACTGAACGGCGGCAGCGGCGCCGACGGTGGGTCGTTCTTGATCACCGACACCAATGGTCAAGTCGACGCCATCAACCTCACGGTACTCGAGGCCAATGACGTCGGTGACGTGATCGACGCCATTAACGCTCTGTCGATTGATGTCGAGGCTCGTATAAACGACACGGGCGATGGCATCCTGCTACTCGACACGGCCGGCGGCACGGGCGATCTGACAGTTGCTGACGTCGGTAGCAGCACGTCGGCCGTCGACTTAAAGATTGCAGGAACGGCGGTCGAGGTAGATATCAACGGCACACCGACCAAAGTAATTGACGGCAGTACCGCGCTAAAAGTGACGCTCGACGCAGACGACACGCTCGAAGATCTCGTCACCAAAATCAATGCACTCGATGCCGACTTCTCTGCCAGTGTATTTAACAGCGGAGCCGGAGCGACGCCATTCCGCCTGTCGATTGTCAGCCAAGTGACGGGGCAAGCGGGTGAATTGCTTGTTGATGCATCCGACTTAGGAATTGGATTCCAAGAGATCGTTGCTGCTCAGGATGCCCTCGTTCTAGTTGGCTCGGCCGATTCGCCGAGCGCGGGTGCTTTGGCGGCTTCCGCGACAAACGAGTTTGACAGCTTGGTCGAGGGTCTCATCTTGAATATCGAGGGCACATCAACAGAAGAAGTGATCATCACTGTTGAACGGTCTGCGAAGTCGGTCAAAACACAGCTGCGCCTCTTCACCGACCAATACAATGGCCTTCAAGACAAGATCTCGGAGCTTGCGTCCTACGACGAAATTGAGGACAAGGCTGGCATCCTCTTTGGATCGTCGGAAGTCCTTCGTATTCAGAACGATCTCGCCAGCACCATTACGGGACGTTTCTTCAGCACGGGCGCCATCGCGTCGTTGGCCGAGGTAGGACTTCGCATCGATCAGAGCGGGCAATTGAACTTCGACGAAGAAAAGTTCGACGACCGCTATGCCTCGAATCCCGACGACATCGAACGATTTTTTACACAGGATGATACTGGAGCGGCCGACAAGTTGTACAACACACTGGAACGTCTCTCCGGGATCAACAACTCGGTCCTCGTGTCCCGCGCCCAGGCGATTCAAATCACGATCGATTCGAACACTCAGCGAATCCTCGATCTAGGTACCGCCTTGGAGTCAGAACGTGAACATCTTCTCGAGACGTTCTTCCGGCTCGAAGAGACGATCAGCAAGTTGCAAAACAATCTATCTGCCATCGGGCAAATCCAAGCGATCACGCCGCTTTGATTGCCCAGCCGAGTTCGGCGGGCGTCAATCATCTTCACACGGCTCGACCCTTCGTTGCACTGCGATTGCATCACGCTTGTGCTATTCGTTTTACCACGCCACCACCTTCGAATCTCATGGCGAAGCTCTACTTCTACTACTCCGCGATGAATGCCGGCAAATCGTCGACACTCATCCAATCGAGCTACAACTATCGCGAGCGTGGGATGAATACGCTCATCCTGACGCCTGAGATCGATATTTTGACCGGCGGCCACTCCGTCAGTTCTCGCATCGGGTTGACGGCCGAAGCGCAATCATTCTCTCACGTCGAGAATCTCTTCGAGCTCATTCGCGGATCACACGAAGACACGCCGCTACACTGCATCCTCGTTGACGAGGCGCAATTCCTCACTCGCAAGCAGGTCCAGCAACTTGGCGACGTCGCGGACCTGCTCGATCTTCCCGTCATGGCCTACGGCCTGCGGACCGATTTTCAAGGAACTCTCTTCGAGGGAAGTCAGTACCTTCTGGCTTGGTCGGATGCATTGGTCGAAATCAAAACGATTTGTCACTGCGGGCGCAAAGCGACCATGGTGTTGCGAATGGATGGCGAAGGTAATATCGTTCGCGACGGCAACCAGATCAAAATCGGTGGGAACGACCTTTACATGTCGGTCTGTCGCCGCCACTTCAAGGAAGGCCTTCCCACTCGCCGCCAGGGAGAACTACCGTTCGGCGACTGACAAATCTGGCGTTCGCTTCGTTCTCGCAAAGCAGGCTCCGTTCGCTTATCATATCAACATTGTCGGATGTGTTTTGGAATCAGTCCAAAGATAGAAATTCATTGGTAGGGAACAGATGACTCACCACGCAAGCGCATGTGTTCGTGCCGTCGATCGCCGCACGTTTCTTGTTGCTTCGGGCGCTGGATTCGCCGGTATGCAGTTCGGAGCCCCTGCGCTGGCGGCGACTTCGAAGCCAGTTGCATCACGAGCGGGGAAGGCGAAGTCGACGATTCTGTTCTTTCTGTGCGGAGGCGCTTCGCATCTTGATACGTGGGACATGAAGCCCGACGCTCCCGCCGAGTATCGCGGCCCATTCCAGCCCATCGCAACTTCCGCTCCCGGAGTTCGGCTCACTGAGCACCTGCCGATGCTGGCCAAGCAGGCGCACCACTTGGCTCTCGTCAATTCGGTCGGTGGCAGCGTTAACACGAACGATCATCACGCGGGTTACTACTACAATTTGACCGGCCATGTTCCCGATGTGACCTTCCGAACATTGGGGAATAATCGCACGCCATTTCCGAACGATTGGCCATACATGGGTTCGGTGATCGCGCGACACCGTGCGCGGCATCCGCAACTGCCCAACGCGATCACGCTGCCACACAAGCCCAGCCGTGCTCCTTACACGCGCCCTGGCCAGTTCGCCGCGCGGCTTGGCGTTGAACACGATCCTTTCTACGTTCACGGCAGCTACGAGAAGCCACTGGAGTTCCACGCACCATCGTTGGAGCTGCAAGGAGATATCAGCGCGCGTCGCCTGACTTCGCGGCACGAGCTTTTGCGAACGGTCGATGCAGGCCGCCGCGAGTTTGATCGCTATGCCAATGTTTCGACGTGGACGCGTCAACAAGAGCGGGCGATGACGTTGCTGATGTCAGCACAGACGACGCAAGCATTCAACGTCGCCGATGAACCGCAACACGTGCGCGAGCGCTACGGCGAGACGGTCAATGGGATGAGCCTGTTACTCGCACGTCGCTTGGTAGAAGCCGAAGTGCCTTTTATCACGGTCTTTTGGCTTGGCACGGGGATCGGTTCGGATCTTGCGAAGAAATGTAAGAGTGCGGGCAGTTGGGATACGCATGGCAGTAACTTCGATTGCCTGAAAGATCGTCTGCTGCCCGAGTTCGATCGTTGTTATTCGGCGTTGATCGAAGATCTCCAACAGCGAGGATTGCTCGAGGAAACGTTAGTCATGATTACCAGCGAGATGGGCCGTACACCAAAGATTGGTGATCCGCGAAGCGGCGGAGTTTCTGGCCAGGGTCGCGATCATTGGACCCACTGTTTGACGGATGTCTTGGCAGGTGGTGGAATCCGTGGGGGGCAAACTTACGGGACGAGCGACCGACTTGGCGAGTATCCGGCTGATTTAAGAGTCACCCCCGCCGACGTGACCAAAACCGTCTACCACGCAATGGACATCAACGACCTGACAGCGGAAGACAAGGACGGTCGAATCTACAACTTGCTTGACGAGGGCCGGCCCATTGCCGAGTTATTCTAGAACTGCGTCCACCCGACCCTGAATTGCAACTTTCCGATCCAGGAGAAACGCTCGTGATCCTCCGCTCCTCGCTCTCGGTTGTCGCCGTATCCATAATGATGACAACATTCTCGATGGCAAATGACTTTACACTTGAACTGCGCCACCAAACAGAAACAGCTCCCGACAGCGGGCGTTACCACCGAGTGACGCGCGAGGAAACTTGGAACACGAGCGAGACTGCGGTTATTGTTTGTGATGTCTGGGACTATCATCACTCGTTGAACGCGGTACGTCGTTTGGAAGAGTTCGCCCCGCGCTTGGACGAGGTGTTAAAGAGAGCGCGCAGCCAGGGCGCTATTATCATCCATTCTCCCAGCGACTGTATGGATGCTTACAGCGACCACCCGGCTCGAGCCCGCGCGATCGCCACGCCGAAGGCCAGTTCATTGCCGGATGACATCAAGTCATGGTGTTCGCGAATTCCTGCCGAGGAACAAGCGGTCTACCCGTTGGATCAATCAGATGGCGGAAGCGATGACGATCCCGAAGAGCACACCGTTTGGGCAGCCAGATTGAAAAAGCTTGGCCGCGATCCCGGTTTGCCTTGGCAAAAACAATCTGATCTGATCTCGATCGATTCGGACAAAGACTATATCAGTGATCGAGGCGACGAAGTCTGGAGCATCCTTGAGCAACGTGGCATCAAAAACGTCATTCTTACCGGCGTTCATGTCAACATGTGTGTCCTCGGACGACCGTTTGGCTTGCGACAAATGGCTCGCAACGGCAAGCATGTCGTGTTGATGCGCGACATGACCGACACGATGTACAACCCGGCCCGTTGGCCGTATGTCAGCCATTTCACCGGCAACGACCTGATTGTTTCGCACATCGAACGATTCGTTTGTCCGACTGTCACGAGCGACCAGTTGATCGGCGGAGAAACGTTTCGCTTCAAGAATGATACGCGTCCTCACCTGGCCATCGTGATGGCTGAGAGGGAATACGAAACGGAACGCACTCTGCCAAAGTTTGCCGCAGAGCACCTTGGCAAGGACTTTCGCATTTCGTTCGTTCACGCAGACGAAACGGATCGCAATCGGATTCCCGGACTTGAGGTGCTTCGAGATGCTGATGTCGCGTTGATCAGCGTCCGTCGCCGGACACTGCAACCGGCGCGGTTGAAGATCGTGAGAGACTTTGTGGCCGCTGGAAAACCAGTCATCGGCATTCGTACTGCGAGTCATGCGTTTTCATTGAGAAACGAACCTGCAGCAAAAGGCCTGGCTGATTGGCCGGAGTTCGATGCGCAAGTACTCGGCGGGCACTATACAAATCACCATGGCAATAAGCTGCAGTCGACTGTCAGAACCTTGCAGGAGGCCATTGATCACCCGATCTTGCATGGCCTTACGAAGACTCCGTTCGCCCAGGGTGGCTCGCTCTATATGACCTCGCCCCTCGCAAGCAGCGCGATTCAACTACTTAAAGGCAGCGTCGATGGCAAGCCCGCCGAACCAGTCGCTTGGACGTTTGAACGAGCAGACGGAGGTAGCTCGTTCTACACTTCTCTTGGGCATCCCGATGACTTCGAGAATAAAGAGTTCTTGGGACTGTTAAAAAATGGCATCTACTGGGCAGCCGGCGTCCCGACCGAATCGTTTTCGCTGGCATCGAACGTGGAAGCACTATCCCAACGCTGGTCCTTAACAAGCGTGCCGACTGATCCGCCATCAAGCGAAACTCCGCTCGACAACAAACCCGGCGGAACGGCGTGGTATCGCTGTGCGTTTCGACCTGGAGAAGTTTGGCTTGCCGACGGCGGTCTCAAGCTGCAGGTCGCGGGAGTAAGCAAAGGCGTGCAAGCTTGGTTCAATGGACACGAGCTGAAGGTGTGGGATCGCAGATTTGGCATCCGCGCGAATTTTATCGAGCCGAACGACGCGAATTTGATCGTGTTGCGAATGGAGAATGGCCAGAGTCTGAGTCGTGCCCCACGAGTCATCTCCGGGAAGAAGGAGTTCGCCTTGCAAGGCAAATGGCAGTTCCGTCTCGGTGACGATCCTGCTTGGTCGAACATTCCACTTCCCGCTCGTTACGGCACGTCGCCCGACATACTTTTCGAGCCATAACATTTTGAGATTTCTAAGATGAAAGCTCTCCGTCTACTCGTTTTCGAGTCCGCGCTGGTGTTGTTGCTTCTCGCCAGTTTCGTCATGGCGTCAGGTGCCTACGCTGCGGACGCTCCGCGATTCCAGCTCGCAACATTCTCGGTCGACGTGACGATTCCATTAAATCACCGGTGCATGGGAGTGCTTCCAACGAAGTCCAAGAAAATCGTCGATCCGCTCTATGCGCACGGGTTTGTTCTACTGGGTGGAGAGAAACCGATCGTGCAATGTGCTGTGGATTGGTGCGAAATCCGCAACGGAGCGTACGACCAGTGGCGAGACGCGCTCGCCCAAGCCGCAGGAACAACACGTGAACGAGTTCTCGTGTCGTCGCTGCACCAGCACGATGCTCCCGTCACCGACGCAGGCGCTGCCCAATTGCTCACTTCAGTCGGATTGACGGGCGAACTGTATGACGAAGCCTTTCACGACGAAGCCGTCGAGCGGATTGCAACGGCGTTAAGAAACAGCCTCGAGGATGCACAACCGGTAACGCATTTCGGCACGGGACAAGCCCGTGTGAAGGACGTCGCCTCGAACCGACGCGTCGTTTACCCTGACGGCCGCGTTTCGTTTGGACGCGGCAGTCGTAGCGGCGGTAACGAATTCTATTCCGGCACGGCCGAAGGACTCATCGATCCCTTTCTAAAGACGATCAGCTTGTGGAACGGCGACAAGCCCTTGGTAGCGTTACACAGCTATGCGACGCATCCAATGAGTTACTACGGACGTGGAGAAGTGACATCCGATTTCGTGGGGCTCGCACGCGAGCGGCGACAACGCGATGACTTCTCTGTCAAACAGATCTATGTTTCCGGTTGCAGTGGCGATGTGACCGCAGGCAAGTACAACAACGGTACGCACGAGACTCGACTCATCCTTGTCGACAGGATGTACAAGGCGATGGTTGCGGCCTGGGAGAACACTAAACGCGTACCATTGGAGCAGGTCCACTTTCGGAACACGACGTTCGAGCTGGATTATCATCCCAGTCCGCGGTTAACGACGGAAGCTCTGACGGCCTCACTTCAAGATGAGGAACAAACCGTCGAAAAACGCATTCTTGCGGCGATGAGTCTTTCAAGTCGACAACGCGTAGCAGCTCGTCAGCCAATTGACTTGCCGGTTGTCGATTTTGGTCCCGCTCAAATCGTCCTGTTTCCGGGCGAAGCCTTTGTCGGCTATCAGCTGATGGCTCAACAGATGCGTCCCGATTCATTCGTGTTTTCCATTGGGTACGGCGAGTGCTGGCCGGGCTATATTCCAACGAAGAGCGCGTTCGATGATAACTTCGGAGATTCGTGGCTGTGGGTAGCGCCGGGATCAGAAGCGAAGATGCGAACGGCGCTTGAACAAGTGTTACTCGCAAAATAGAAATGACTCGTTGGGTGATCGGCACAGCTGCACCATCACGCCAAAGCAGGAAACTTGGTGCGGCTGCGCCAACACCCTACCGCCCGCCGCTTAGCTCCTCTGAAAAACAGCCCCGAACTTTCTTGGGTCCGGCATTTCGCGCTCGTTGAATTCGCGATCCGAGCAATATTCGCTGACATCGACAAACCCGCCGCCACTTTCGGCTGACTCGTACCCCGCCATCAACACGGCCATCGTATCCCAAGCCATCATCGCCCCGGATTGCGGAAAACGATCTTCCTCCAACACGCAATCGACGGCGTCGTTCATTTCGTTAACATAACCGTGCGCATAGAACTGATTGGGCCGAGGGAAGCTTGTGCCTTGTGGCGTTGGCAGTTTCTCACGAAGAAGTAGATCGCCAGCCGCATCCGCTGTAGGCAGAAACAGCTCGATCTCGTCGCATGGATTGATGCGCATATCGTATTGTGCGAAGTCCGTGATCACCGATATCTCGTTGCGAATTCCGGCAATGCTGAGATCGTACCCGAGGACTTCAGCGACCGTCTCGTCTTCGAACACGACGGTAATTCGACCAAAGTCGTCAACGTTCTGCATCACACGGAAATGTTCTCCTGCCGCTTGGTCTTGATGCTTTAGGATCTGCAGGGCGACCGCGGAGACTTTGCGCGGGCGAATTGGCTTGCCGGCACGCAACAACCCTTCAACTTGCTTGAGGAACAAACATGGACCGAGTGGATGGCAAGCCTTATTAAACAGCGCGCCACCACCCGATTTCGACGGCGTGTCGTACGCCAGCGCATGAGAACCTTGGTGCGCACAGACACCTCTTTGATACAGCACCTTGCCTTTGCCGGTCGTTCGAGCTTCGATCAACAACTCGACTAATCCCTTCACACCATCGACATAAACGAAATCTTCGGCGTATAAGAGTTTCGAGCCTCCGCGGCGAACTGCATCCAGTACATCCGATAGAAACTGCATCGATTCGATCTTGCGAGTGCGTGCGTCGGCCTCGCGGCCCTCGGCGTACCCTGGCCAAATGACAGGCGGCTTCTCCAGAACAATGACATCGACTCCTGCCTCAGCCGCCTCGATCGTATAGGGACCATGAGCGAAATTCGCACAAGCGATGTTGTCAATGTCAGGCCGCAGATCATCTACCATCGCCGCATGATCGCTGAACGCGCGTCCGATTCCATGCACACTTGCAAATCGTTCGGCATTTTCCAAACGACCCGAAGTAACTCCCACAAGTTCGATGCTCACGCCATTCTTGTGTGGAATCATCCCGTACGTCCGCGCCGTATAGTCGGCGGCGAAGCCAGTTCCGTTAATCGTGACTTTGACGGTTCGAGTGGACGCCATCGCTGTAAATACTCCATAACCCATTTATCCGCGATCGCATGCTCGAATGAGCGGAGCGATCCATTCGGACACAAACAAACGATTCGTGCAACCACAGTGGCCAGGAAGATTTCCGCTCGCGATCATAGAACGGCGATATGGCACCTGAATGAGTTTCCTGTCTTCTCCATCCGTATCGGTTTTCTCCACGTCGAAGCCACGATTTCCAGCTGCCAGACAATGCCGCCGATCAGCCGTTCCGAAGATGAGCGTTCCAATACCCAACTGAAATAAGTCGTAACTTGAATGGTAGTTCCACATGCTACGCTCGACACGAGCTAAGGCGTTCGTGAAGTTATACTTCGGCGACACTGCGACGTGAAGCAAGATCGCGGAGGTAAGCTGACTAGTTATTGGTAACGCTTCGAGCGCCTTCAACAGGACCGCACCGCCACCAGAATGTCCGATCAAAAACGTCGGACGGTCAGGGTACTCAGCCCAATACGTTTGCAGCCTCTCCGCGATCGCGACTGCACCGCGATCATGGATCGCGCGGGACCGCAAATGATAAAGTGACAGTGCAAACCATCCTGTCGTCCAATCAACGATCTCGACGGCACCAGGAAATCGACCGTCTTCCAGGCCACGAGCAATGCTAAGATTGACTGACCCGTAGCCTTCGACGCCTGGAAGAATCAAAACCAGCCCGCGCTCGTGCCGCTCGGCTGTTTGCAAATGTTCGATTCTTCGGCACCACCAACTGCCCAAGGGTACGCCGAACACTCCAGCCGCGGAGAAGAACCAAGTAAGAAAGCGATTCACGTTTGGACGCTCACTTTACTGCGGCACTTGCAACACCCGTGGTGTTGCATTGGGCGCTAGTTCCTCACAGCTTCCAGAGCTTCATCACGCTGGGCGACGATCGGCCAAAGCGTGTCGAATTTTGCGGTCTGCAAAATCTCTAGCCCAACGGGCGATACGTTGCAAAGTGCCAGCTTGCCGCCCTTGGCGCTAACTCGCTTCCAAAGCACAACCAACAATTCCAGCATGATCGAACCGAAATAATCGAGCGCTCCAAGATCAATGATCGCGTGTGTTGCATTGGCGGCATCCAATTGGTTCAGCAACGCATCCCACTCAGTGCGAGCAGCGTCTTCGACCAATCCACCGATCGATCCGATCGCTGAAAAAATCACCGTATCGTCGGCTTGCTCGACGGTGAAATACCTAGGCTTCGACATTAACCGACCTCACTTTGGCATCCGTTGTCAGGAGTTATTACGACGCTTAACCAGCGTCACTTGATTACCCTCTTCGTTGTAGGCGACCTCGTCCATGAAGGTTCGCATCAACAACAGGCCTCTGCCACTCGGTTTCTCCAGGTTTGTCGGATCGGTCGGATCGGGAAGTTCACGTGGATCAAACCCGGGCCCTTCATCACTAATAATAAACGCCCCGTGGTCCGGCTCGACTCGAACCGCGACGTGAATCTTTCGACTCTTGTACGGCTCCGCATGCCGACGTTCTTCGACCAGCGAGCGATACGCCGCCCGATCGCCTTCACGTAACTGTGAATCAAGTTCCAGGTTGCCGTGATAAAGAGCGTTGTTAAGCGCCTCTTCAAGTGCCACGCAAGTTCGAATGCCACTGGTTTCATCGCACAGATTTGCTTGGCGGATAAAGCGTCGCAAGTAGTTGATCAAAGCGGAGATCATTGTCACGTCGTTGTCGATTGAAAAACGACAGCCCGTCATACAGTCCATCATCCGGACTTGCGTTTGTTCCTCGTAAGCCATCGCCAACAGGTTCTCGACGGTATCGAGCAGCAAATCTTGAAGTACGCTCTTGGGTACGTAGCTGGAAGCTCCCGCTTTCAACGCGTCAACGGCGATCTTCTCGCTTCCCTTCCCCGTCATCAATATCACAGGAACGAGCGGGTAATCCTTCACCACCGCGGCGACCAATTCGAGTCCATCCATGTTGGGCATGATCAAATCGGTCACGACGAGATTAGGTCGTAGTTCGGCCATGCGGACCAACGCTTCTTCGCCGTCGGACGCATAATCGACTTCCAGCGTTGGCGACTTCCCCAACAATCCACCGACGACGCGACGGTCGACCGGTGAGTCATCAACAATGAGGACAGTAGCCATGGCGAAATACCCTTGACGTGCACACGTGATCGAGGCGTCAGCACTCCTCGGTCACACTATACCTACGATATCGTCTCCACCGCGAAACGCAACCTTTCGGGGGGCAATTTATAACTGCCCATATCATAGAATCTCCGCGATCGGCTCCCCGTGGTCAAGCACAGGCAGCGGTCGATCCAACAGATCGCGAACGGTCTGGCGGTGGTGAATCCCTAACGCGGCATAAATCGTCGCAGCAACATCCGCCGGAGTATAGCCGTGCGTTTTGGGCACCGCTGCATGAGCGTCGGTTGCGCCGATGACTTGGCCAGTCTTTGTCCCGCCTCCCGTGAAGAAGAGCGAGCCCGCCGCTCCCCAGTGATCGCGACCACCGTTCTTGTTGATTCGCGGTGTCCGTCCAAATTCAGTTAGAAAAACTACCAGCGTCGAATCCAATCGACCACGCTCGCGAAGATCGTTGATCAAAGCGGCGAACGCTTGATCCATCCCGGCCAGATGATACCCGCGTTTGCAAATCTCCGAGATGTGTGGCTGCCGCTGCACCGGAACCGCATGATTGTCCCACAAGTTGCCGTAGTCCAGATCGTAACCATAGTCGACCATGACAAAGCGAGCGCCTGACTCGACTAATCGTCGCGCCATCAAACAACGTCCGCCGATCTTCGTATGGCCGTAGCTTTCACGAATCGAATCCGACTCCTTCGTCAAGTCAAATGCATCTCGCACCTGCGGCGTGGCGAGCAGGCGCAATGCATTGCGATACTGACCTTCAGACGCCGCGATGTTGTCGAGCTTCTCTAGCCGACGTAGCGCACCGTCAAAGCTGTCTCGCAACTGAGTCCTTCTCTCTAACCGCGCAAGCGGCACGTCCAAGGACGGAACAAGCGACCGGGGCCGGAGGTCTTCGTCCGCTCGAGGATTCGGGTCGTCCCAACGCTCAGGCTCAATCGTAAAGTCAGCAGGGTTCGGCAAGCCGCCCAAACAATACGGCTTGTACTGACTGCCGAGCCACCCGGCGACGAACAGGTCGTGTGGTGGCGGACCTGGACGCGTGATGCCAGGCACGGCGATATAGCCCGGCAGACCATTTCGAGGCCCTTGCAAATGCGAGACGATCGAACCAATGTTCGGCTCGCTGAACAAACCGTTCCGATCAACCTTACGACCAGAAAGCGTATACACCTGACTGAGCAGATGATCGTCGCTGTCATGCGAGAAGTTACGCAACAGCGCAAGTTGATCGGCGATCTTTGCGAGATTCGGCATGACTTCCGAAAAATGGACGCCAGGCATGTTCGTGGCGATTGTGTCAAGCGTCCCACGAATTTCTTCCGGCGCTTCTGGCTTCGGATCGAACGAGTCGATGTGAGTAACACCGCCCCCCATCCAAAGATAAATCACCGACTTTGCCTGACCTCTTACACCGGCTGGTGTCGCTTCGGTAACCGTCGTTGGAAGAGTTGAACCCGCAATGCTCAGCGATCCGATTCGCAATAAGTCGCGGCGATTGAATAACCCTTCTTGATACATTTCGAAAACTCGTGGATTGCGGATCTTAAGTCACCGGATTATCGAGGAATCGAGTCTGAGAAACAACCTGATTCGATGCGCCACCGATAACAAATCAGTCAAAGGCCGGATGCTTCCGATCGTCACCCGATTTAAGATACGCCAACAAATCAAGAATCTCCTCTTCGCTCAGCGTGTCGAGCAATCCGTTTGGCATCATTGAAACTCGCGATCGTTGCACTTCTTCGATGTCACCAGTCGCGACGTTGGTGAACTTGCCAGGTTCGAGCATGTTCGTGATCACCATTAAGTTGTCGCCACTCAAATTCGCGACCCTACCGACAACCGTCTGGCCATTCGTCTTGACGAAGATGCTGGCTTGATACTGATCCGACACGACTTTACTTGGGTCGATCAGCGACTCCAGGAGATACAGATTGTTGAACCGCTTGCCGACACCCGTGAGATCCGGCCCGATGATACCTCCCTCGCCGCTGAAGCGATGACACTTGAAACACGCCGCAGCGCCAAACATCTCGCGGCCCCGATCGAAGTTGCGGCCGTTGCTTTCGGTGACAGATAACAAATCACCGACCTCCCACTTCTTCACGAACGTGCGAGCGGCGACATCGGCGTTTGGGTCCACCGCTTCCAACTTGGCGTTGATGATCTCGCCCAAAGCCGACTTCTCCTTCTCGTCCAGCGACTCAATCGCTTCGTTGCGGATGTTTTGAACGAAACCAGAAAACGAATGACCGCCCCGGAAGCTGCCAGTAGCATTGAACCAATTGAAATACGCGCGCCGCTCATCCAACGTCCATCCCGACTTCAGCGCCCGGAGAACCAGCGCGTATTGAACTTGGTCTTCCTGGGTTTGGGCGGCGAGAAGCAGCTTGAGCGTTCTCGCGGCAACGTCGGGAGCTTCGAGATAAATCAAGATAGCTGCCAGTTCGCGGTTGAGCGAGCGGCTCTTGGCGGGAAATTGATGATCGATCTGACCGAGTACAACGTCACGCAACGTTTCCTTGGGGCGCCCCATCCTCGCAAATGTCAATCCGTACGCTCGCAGCACGGACAGCTGTTGTTGCTCGGACAACTCATTCCAGTCCAGCTTCCCCAGAGCTTCGACGATCCAGAATTGCGAGCCAGGTTCGCCGCAACGGGCCAAAGCGACCATCGCCGTGATCACTGTCGCTGGTTCCTCTTCTGCCACAGCTTTGCCTAGCCACAAATTGATCAGTTGGTGTTCGATTGCGACGCGTGCCGCATAACGAATGAAGCGGTCCGGATTCGAGAGTTGCGGCCAAGCAACATCGACTGCGCCGTCCCTCGCTGGGCCATGAAACGATTCCAACTTGGATCGCAACTCGCGTTGTGCAACTTGTGATGTGTCAGCGCCGTTGTCGGGCGCGGTAGATTCGTCGCCTACGTACGTAACTCGGTATAAACCAGACTGCGTGCGACGACCGCCGATCGTGAAGTACATCGCGCCGTCTTTTGGGTTTACAACGACATCGGTCAGCGGCAACGGTGATGCCGTCGCAAACTGTTCGAAAGTTCCTTTATACGACGAGCCTTCAGGTTCGAGATGGACTGCATAAAGCAAACCATAACTCCAATCGCCAATGAACAGAGCCTTCTGATACTTCGCCGGAAACTTGGCCCCTGTTCCGAAAGCAATCCCGGTTGGTGAACCGGGTCCAGTATCGACCGCCGCCGGTAAGCTGTCTGGATAGTAGGCCGGCCATTTGCCCGTTCCTGACCGCCAACCAAACTCACTCCCGCTCGTCACATGACAAACTCGCGTCGGTCGATACCAGGGCGAACCGATATCCCACTCCATGTCCGCATCGTAGGTGAACAACTCGCCGTCGGCGTTAAACGCGATATCAAACTCGTTGCGAAAGCCATTGCTGATCAATTCGAATGTCTTGCCTTCTGGATCCGTTTTGCAAACCCATCCTCCGGGAGCCATCTTGCCGACGGCATGACCGCCGGCGTCCCACATGCGCGGCAGCAGCTGGTCTTCTTGCCAACGTCGCGGAACTCGCGACTGTTCCACGTCCGGCAGATCCGTATGATTCCCAGCACACACGTAGAGCGACTTGCCATCCGGGCTAAGAACGATCGCATGCGGACCATGCTCGCCACCGCCGGGGATCTTGCGCAACAGCTTAACTTCGTCGTACTGGTCATCGCCATTCGTGTCGCGCACTCGGTACAGTCCACTGCCCTCGGCAGCGTTGCCGTTCACCATCACGTACAGACTGCCGAATGCACATAGTAAGCCATGGGCTTCACCAATATCGACCTTTAACTTCTCGACCTTCGTCGACGCGGCGTCGCTGCCTGGCGAAACGCGAAAGAGGCTGCCGTACTGGTCTGAAACGATCAATCTTCCCTGCGGATCGGGAGTCAAATTCACCCAGCTCCCTTCCTGGTCCGCAGGGACCGTGTGAAGCAACTCGATTTTGAACCCATCCGCAACACTGATTCGATCGACGGGTGTTGCCGACGAATTTTCGGCATAAATAATTCGAGCGTTTGTCAGCAGCAAGCTGAGTCCCAGCGTTAGCAACAGAACAACGATGCGAGGCATTTCTGAATCTCCAACCAAAGCTTCCGGTGGGTGGTGCGAAAGGTGCTCAAACGAGGCGAATTGCTCCTTGCGAGGCGTCAGCCCATTGTAATCAAAGATTTGGTGCAATGGGACGTCGCGACTCAGCACTTTGCGGGCTTGTCGTCGGCGCGAGACGGTATCCGATTTCGCGTCTGTGCCATAGAATGGCAGGCTTCGCTTTCCCGAACGGACTCGCAAGACAAACGCAAGAAATGGCATCTCCAGACATAGTGATCAAGGGCGCTCGCGAACATAACTTGCGCGACGTTGACCTCATCCTGCCGCGAAACAAATTGATTTGCCTGACTGGAGTTAGCGGTTCCGGTAAAAGCTCGCTGGCCTTTGATACGGTTTATGCCGAAGGCCAACGCCGCTACGTTGAAAGTCTTTCAAGCTTCGCGCGACAGTTCCTCGGCCAGATGCCGAAGCCCGACGTGGATTACCTCGGCGGCTTGAGCCCCTCGATCTCCATCTCGCAAAAGTCAAGCGGCAACAACCCACGCTCGACCGTCGGCACGATCACCGAGATCTATGACTACTTGCGTGTCCTGTTCGCAAGAATCGGGCAGGGCTTCTGCCCCGGGTGCGGTCAGGAGATTAAGAGCCAGACTCGCGAGCAAATAATCACTCGCATATTGCACCTGCCCAAGGATACGAAATTCTCCGTACTGGCGCCGTTGATTCGGCGGCAGAAAGGTGAGTACCGAGACCTGTTCGTGGATCTACTCAAGCAGGGGTTCGTTCGGGCGAGAGTCGATGGCGAAACGGTATCGTTGAACGACGACTTGCATCTCGATCGTCAGATGCGGCACGACATCGAAGTTGTCATCGATCGGCTGGAGATTAAGGCCAACGTGCGACCGCGACTTGCCGAAGCCGTTGAGTTGGCGTTGACGATTGGCAAGGGGACGATGTTTGTCGAGGTCCAGACGGACGAGCCTTCGAGCGGCGAGCCCACTCGCAAGAAGAAGACGCGTCCGAACGACACGATCTTTTCGATTGATTATGCCTGCTCTGATTGCGGTCTCAGTTTCGAGCCGCCAACGCCTCAACTGTTCAGCTTCAACAGCCCGCAGGGAATGTGCTACGAGTGCGACGGACTGGGCGAACTCTACTCGTTTGATCCCGAGTTGCTGATCCCAAATACGGCATTGAATTTTCAGCAGGGATGTTTCGAGTTGGTCGGTCGCTGGAAGGACTTAGGGCGCTGGCGAAGGCACATCTACAACGGTGTGGCCGAGACGATCGAGCGCGTGTATGAACTCGAATCCGGTACGATGCTAGAGACAGCTTGGGAAGAACTCGATCCGACGCTTCAGCAACTGTGGCTGTGGGGGACTGGCAAGTTGCACGTCACGTACACGTGGCGCGGCGGCAAGTCGCCGATGAAATACGGCGGCGAGTTCGAGGGAGTCATTCCCGATCTGTTGAACAAGTATCGCAACTCGAACAGCATACCACAGCGCCGGCAGCTTGAAGGCTTTATGCGGACGATGATTTGTCCGGATTGCAACGGACAACGACTGAACGAACAAGCGTGCTCTGTTCGGATTACTTCGGAGCACAAGAAGTTCGCCGACGCTCCAGTCCGATCGTTACCACAAATTTGCGATCTCGCGATCAGCGATGCGATCGACTTCTTCGACAAGCTCTCGCTCGATCCAACGCAAGCGCTGATCGCGACGGAAGCACTCAAAGAGATTCGTGGTCGCCTTGGATTCTTGATGAATGTTGGACTCGACTACCTCTCGCTCAATCGAACGGCTCCAACGTTGTCAGGTGGCGAGTCGCAGCGAATTCGTCTGGCAGGCCAGATCGGATCGGGATTGGTCGGTGTTCTTTACATTTTGGACGAGCCCTCGATCGGGCTGCACGCCCGTGACAACGCACGTTTGCTCGACACACTCTGCCGCCTGCGAGACATGGGCAACACGGTTGTCGTTGTTGAACACGACGAAGACACGATGCGCGCCGCCGATCACATCATCGACTTCGGACCGGGGCCAGGTGTTCGCGGTGGTGAAGTCGTCGTCGAGGGTTCACCGGCCAAGCTAATGAAAGAGCCACGGAGTGTGACCGGGCAGTATCTCGCCGGCAAGGAGAAGATTGAAGTGCCGCCGCAGCGCCGCTCCATCAGCGAGAACAAACTTCGCATCCGTGGCGCGACGCACAACAATCTAAAGAACATCGTCGCCGAGATCCCGATCGGAGCCTTTGTTTGTATTACCGGCGTATCCGGTTCCGGAAAGAGTTCGCTCGTTAACGACATTCTCGTCGAAACGCTTCGACGCGATCTGAACGGAGGCGAAGGAACGCCCGGCGACTACGAAGCGATCGAGGGGCTAGAGCATCTCGACAAGCTGATCGCGATTGACCAATCACCGATCGGTCGTACACCTCGATCCAACCCAGGCACTTACATCAAAGTGTTTGACGAAATTCGTCAGCTGTTCACGCAGTTATCGGAAGCGAAGCGGCGCGGTTACAAGCCCGGCCGGTTCAGTTTCAACGTGAAGGGTGGTCGGTGCGAAGCATGTGAAGGGAACGGATCGAATAAGCTGGAGATGGACTTTCTCGCCGATGTCTGGGTGACATGTCCCGTCTGCGCAGGGCATCGCTACAACCGCGAGACTTTGCAGGTCAAGTTCAAAGGCAAGTCGATTGCCGAAGTGTTGGAGATGGACGTACAGCAGTTGCTGGAGCTGTTCGAGAACATTCCGAAAGTACGACACAAACTGCAGACGCTCCATGACGTTGGGCTCGACTACATCAAGCTCGGACAACCGTCGCCAACACTCTCGGGCGGCGAAGCACAACGAATCAAGCTGGCCAGGGAACTCGCCAAGAAGAGTACCGGCCAGACGCTCTATCTGCTCGACGAACCGACGACCGGATTGCACTTCGCCGATATCAAGCTGTTGCTCAAGGTCTTGCATGACTTCGTCGAAGTCGGCAACACCGTGCTGGTTGTCGAACACAACCTCGACGTGATTAAGACTGCCGATTGGGTAATCGATCTCGGTCCGGAAGGTGGTGCTGGCGGCGGGAAAGTCGTCGCGACAGGAACGCCCGAAGACGTGATGCAAGTCAAAGCGTCTCGCACCGGCAAGGCATTGGCAGCCCATTTGAATGGGTCCGCGGCAAAGAGCTCGCGTGCAAAGGCCACGCGATCAAAGGAGACGCGAGATTCTCTCGCCAGAATCGCCAAGCAGATTACCGTTACCGGCGCGAGCCAGCACAACCTCAAGGGCGTCGACGTTGCCGTGGCTCGTGACAAGATGACCGTCTTTTGTGGGCCGAGTGGTTCGGGCAAGAGTTCACTTGCCATGAATACGATCTACGCCGAAGGGCAGCGACGCTATGTCGAAAGCCTCAGTTCGTACGCTCGCCAGTTCGTGGCGCAAATGCAGAAGCCGCAAGTCGAACATATCGATGGGCTTTCACCAGCGATCGCAATCGAACAGAAGAATCTCGGAAACACACCACGTAGCACTGTGGGCACAGTCACGGAAATCTACGATTACTTCCGAATTCTGATGGCTCGCGCGGGGCAACCCCACTGTCCCGATTGCGATATCGCGATCGGAACTCAAACCGGCGATCAGGTTGTCGACAAGATCATGTCGGAACCGGATGGGACTCGATTGTACTTGATGTCTCCGCTGGATCTGCCTGTTGGTGAAAAGTACGAAACGCGATGGGAAGAGATTCGTGCCGCCGGCTATCCAAGAATTCGAGTCAATGGAGAAACGCACTCTGTCGACTCGCCGCCGACAATTGATCGCCGGCGCAAGCACGAAGTCTCCGTCGTTATCGACCGAATTGTTGTGCAACAGAAGTCTCGCTCGCGGATCGCCGAGAGCATCGAGCAGGCCCTCGCGTTCGGCAAAGGCGTGTTGCAAGTCGCCTATCCTAACGACGACATTCCCGAGCCCCGTTGGCCAGTCGTCGTGCATAGTCAACATTTGGCTTGTGGCAGCTGCGGTCGTAGTTTCGAACCGCTTACGCCGCACAGTTTCTCGTTCAACAGCTATCTCGGTTGGTGCTCGGCGTGTGAAGGGTTGGGCGTCGAAGTCGGCGCCAATCCGACGGCTCTCTTGCGCGACCCCAAGCTATCGTTGACCGAGGGTGCCATCGCCCTTTGGCCCGATCCGACGAATCCCACATCACGCCTGATGCTCGAAGCCCTGTCGCGCGAGACGGGAGTTCCGCTCGACATTCCGTTCGAGCAATTCTCCTCTCGCCATCGCCGCATCATCTTGCATGGTACTGGAGATGATTGGTTTGAGGCGAGGAGTGGCGGAGAGAAGTCAGAGGTCAAAAGTCAGAAGTCAGAGAAAGAGCGAGTGTTGTTTCGATTTCAGTTTAAGGGGCTTTATCCGGCACTCGACGAAGCGTCGAAGATCTCTCCTTCCTTCCGTAAGCAGTTGGAACAGTTCGTCGATGACGTCGATTGTTCCACATGCTCAGGCAGTCGGCTTCGGGACGATGCCTCGGCCGTCCGATTCCACGGACACACAATCGATGAGTACTGTCGTCTTCCGCTTGGCGAACTGCAACGAGTCGTCAACGACTGGAAGTTATCAGATCGTGACCGCAAGATTGCTGGCGAGCTGATCCGCGAGATCGTTGGACGCGTAGCGTTTCTCAACGATGTCGGCTTGGAGTATCTGACAATTGGGCGCGGAGCTGCAACGCTGTCGAATGGCGAAGCTCAACGAATCCGTCTCGCTAGCCAACTCGGAAGCGGCTTGTGCGGAGTGCTATACGTCTTGGACGAGCCGACGATTGGCTTGCACCCACGCGATAACACGCGGTTACTTGCCGCGTTGCACCGACTGCGCGATCTCGGCAATACACTGCTAGTGGTTGAGCATGACCGAGAAGTGATCGATGGCAGCGATCATATCTTCGACTTCGGCCCGGTTGCTGGAAAGGGTGGTGGGCAAATCGTCGCGGAAGGACGCGTCGATCAACTCATGAAGCGACGAGCATCTGTGACCGGACCCTACTTGAGCGGCAAGAAGGCGATCCCCGTTCCGAAGACCCGGCGAATTGTGAAAAGTCCAGAGCAGAGAGCAAAGAGCAGAGCGCCAAAAGCCGGAGGATCAGCTCAGGCCCTCGACTCTCGACTCTCCGCTCTCCGCTCCTCCTCTGCTCTCGACTCTCGACACTTGACTCTCGATATTCTCGGGGCCCGTCACAACAACCTCCACGATGTCGATGTCCAAATCCCCCTCGGTACGCTCACCGCGATCACCGGTCCGAGTGGAAGCGGCAAGAGTTCGCTAATCGAAGATGTGTTGTACAGTTCGCTGGCGAGGACGCTGCATCGTGCAGGGACGATTCCGGGTGCGCACAAAGAGATACGCGGCATCCAGCACATCAACAAAGTGATTCGCGTCGACCAGCAACCGATCGGCAACTCGCCCACATCGAATCCCGCCACGTATACCGGTGTCTTCGAGTTGATTCGAATGATGTTCGCCCAACTGCCGGACGCAAAGCTTCGTGGCTATACAGCGCGACGTTTCAGCTTCAACGCTCCGGGAGGTCGCTGCGACGATTGTGAAGGCAATGGCCAGCAATGTATCGAGATGCACTTCTTGCCCGATGTGTGGGTCCAATGCGAGACGTGTCGCGGTAAGCGTTACAACCCCGAAACATTGGCGGTCACGTTCCACGGTCGTTCCATCAGCGATGTGCTCGATATGACCTGCGGCGAGGCAGTTGTTCTGTTCGAGAACATCCCCAAGATCCGTCGCATTCTGCAGACGCTATGCGATGTTGGACTCGACTACCTCACACTCGGCCAGCCCGCGCCAACGCTCTCGGGGGGTGAGTCACAACGCGTCAAGCTTGCTTCCGAACTTTCTCGGCCCGATACAGGCCGGACGCTTTACTTACTCGACGAACCGACCACTGGGTTACACTTCGATGACCTCGCTAAACTGCTAGAAGTCCTTCAACGCCTCGTGGATCTCGGTAACACGGTCGTCGTCATCGAACACAATCTCGACGTTATCAAGCAGGCCGACTGGGTCATCGACATGGGACCGGAAGCGGGTGAGGGCGGCGGGCGAATTGTGTTCGCTGGGACGCCAGAGGATTTGGTTGCTTATGCGACGAGCGGAAGAGACAACGAGGAAACTTCTTCATCTCCCGCACTCCCCTCCTACACCGGCGTCGCCCTGGTTCCCGTCCTCGCTGCCGGCCCGCTCGTCGCGCGCACACCCTACGACCCCATGGCGGATCAAAAGAAGAAAGAGGGTGAGCTCGATATTACAGATGTCGGAAAGAGCGCGAAGATGCCTTGGGAAGAAGACGGTCGTGGTTGGCATACCCGTGATCGTGTCGATCGCAAAGGCAACGCCTGCAAATGGGAAGGCGAGGTACTGGAGCGTGTGGTCGATCGGATTCAGGGGCTGGGCGAGTTCAGCGAGACTGATTGGAACACCCGCAGCGTCGTCGAGATCTCTGCGCAGAAGAAGAGCGACGGTTGGTTCTTTCATGCCATCACGGCCGAGACTTGGCTGTTGAAAATGAAGTTTCGCGTGTATCGAGGGACATTCGATCGAAAGGATCTCGTTCAACGACTCGATTTGAAAACGCTTAACCAGATGGACGATATCGCCAGTTATGGCAACGAGCCACGCGTGAAGGTCAAATCGGCGAAAGGACCGTGGCAGGAAGTCGAAGTCCGTGCATTCACCATGAAAGAGATCGACACACCTGAGTTTTGGCAGTTCGTTGAAGAAGCGGTTGCAGGATTCTCGAAGGTCGAACAGCGCAAGGAGCTGAAGCTCGACGACCATACGCCGTGGAAGAAGCTCGGTCAAAAGTGGCACTTCATGCGCAAAGGCTTTCCGCCGGGGAAAAAGGTTAAGTGGGCCCCCGAGCTGCTTGAGGAACTCTGCGAATTGCTCGAAGACGTTGCGCCTGATTCTCAGTTTCTCTGGAACAACCAAGTCGTTGTCCGGATGTATCTGAACGGGCACCGTGCCCCGTGGGCCGGAATCGTAACGAAGAAACCCGAACACATCTTGTTAGCGCTCAGCGGCCCCAAAGGTGCCATACCGTTAGGACGTTTCGCCGACCTTGGTCACGAACGTGAACTCGACGAATCCAAAGACGATTGCGACGTTGTGAAGCTTGCCTTCCGATCCGTTGAAGATCTGCATCAAGGCGACTTGCCTGAGTTTTTGCGCGAGCATATCAGTCGGCTGGATGGGGTGACTTCGTAGAGTTTCACCTCAGCGTGCGGTCTGTAGCCGTAACTTGCCGAGTCACGGGCGCTCATCACTCGGAGAGGCTGCGAATCAATTGATGCGATTTGTTGGAGTCCACGCTTTAGCGTGCTGTTAGTCGGGCGAAAGCCCGCGCAGACAGGCTAAAGCCTGGACTCCAGCAATAATTCACACCCTCGGAGCGTGATGGCTACGAGACGATCCCGCGAACGACCTCGCCGTACACGTCGGTCAAGCGGAAGTCGCGACCGGAGTAGCGATAGGTGAGACGTTTGTGGTCGATCCCCATTAGATGCAAGATCGTGGCGTGCAGATCGTGGACGTGGACGCGATTCTCGACGGCATTCATACCGAATTCGTCGGTGTTGCCGTACATCAGACCGCCGCGCGTTCCTCCTCCTGCCATGAACATCGAGAACCCGGTGTGATGATGATCGCGACCGGCCTTGGAGTAATCTTTGTTCTTATTGTTCTGAGCGTATGGTGTCCGGCCAAACTCGCCGCCCCAGATGACGAGCGTGTCCTCTAACATGCCGCGAGCCTTCAGATCAGTGAGCAATGCGGCAGTAGCTCGGTCACTATCGGCACACAACTCGCGATGCTTCTTGTTGTTTTCGCTGTGGGTGTCCCAAGGTTGCTTCCCGGTCTTGGTCACGTAGTAAACTTGCAAAAAGCGGACGCCGTTCTCACACAGTCGACGTGCCAGCAGGCAGCTTTGCCCAAAAGGCGTCTGCCCATACATGTCGTGGATATGAGCGGGCTCGCGACGGACGTCGAAGGCTTCACTAGCCTCACGCTGCATGTTAAAGGCCAGTTCCATCGCACGAATCTGAGCATCGAGTTCCGCTTCACCTTGCCGCTTGTCCCGATGCAAGCGATTCAACTTGCTGAGGAATTCCAACTGCCGTTGCTGCTGGGCACGCGTTAGATTCGGATGCTTCAAATTAGCAACCAATTTGTCGACGTGCATGTCGTTTGTGTCGACCGACATCCCTTGATGCTCGCCAGGCAAGAAAGAACTCGACCAAAGCTGCGGCCCGACGACTGGCAGTCCCGGGCACAGCACAACATAGCCTGGAAGGTTTTCATTCTCCGTTCCCAGCCCGTAAGAACACCATGAGCCAAGACTCGGTCGAACCGGTTGCTGATTGCCAGAATTCATCACGAGCAAACCCGGCTCGTGATTAGGCACATTGGTGTGCATCGACCGCAATACACACAGGTCATCGGCATGAGCCGCGAGATTCGGGAGCAACTCGCTCATCACAACTCCGCTCTCTCCGTGAGCGCGGAACTTGAACGGAGATGGCATGAAGCCGCTGCCGGTGTTCTTGCGATACAACTCGCCCGATGGCTGCGCTCCTTCGTGTTTGGCGAGCGCGGGTTTCGGGTCAAACGTGTCAACGTGCGACGGTGCCCCGTTCATGAACAAGAAGATGACTCGCTTGGCCTTCGGCGTGAAATGGGGGATCGAGGGCAGGGCTTCGCCAGCTTGGAGGTAGTTTAGTGCGCCCGCGAGTCCCACCATACCGAACCCGGCCCCAGCTTGTTGAAGCATCTGTCGTCGATTGAGCATTAGTCTCTTCCTCTGGTACTCGCCGGTCACCCGCAACAGGTCGTTAGACAAGATCCTAATCCAACATAAACATCTCGTTCGAGGCAAGCACGATCTGAGCATACTGCACCCACCGCGTCTCTTCCTCTGCTTCGTCGCAACCATCAAGAAACGTTAGGCCGATTTCTCGTTCATCGGCACTCGGACTGCGGCCAAGTGCGATCTTGTAAGCCAAACTGATGCGATCGGTGTCGCTGGCCTCTGCCTCGGTCACTCGCCGCGCGAACGCCTCGGCTTGCCGAACCATAAACGGGCTGTTCAACACGAACAGTTTTTGTAATGGTGTTGTCGTCTCGTTTCGCTTGGGGCTGTGTACGTTTGGATCAGGAAAATCAAACAACGCCAGCATCGCATCCAGCTCCAGGCGGCTGATTCGACTGTACGCGGTACGTCGTCGCTCGTCGGGGGCCTGCGGATCAATCGAAGGTCCGCCGAGTTGAAACGCCAGCCGATCTCCAACGGACAACAGAGCATCGCGCCACGCTTCTACGCTCAGCCGACGACGATTCATTCGCCACAACAACCTATTTGCGGGGTCAATGTCCTGTTTCGCGGAATCGATGTCGCTGCTCTGACGATAGGTTGCCGACAGAACGATTTCGCGTTGTAACCATTTGAGCGACCATCCTGAATTCATAAATCGCACCGATAGATCATCGAGCAGATCTGGATGCGTCGGTCGTTCGCCGAGGCTACCAAAGTTGCTGGGCGTGCCAACGATAGGCTCTCCAAACAATTGTCCCCACACACGATTCACGATCACGCGCGCGGTTAACGAGTTGTCTCGCGTGGCGATCGAATCAGCCAACTCCAATCGGCCGCTGCCCTTTTCAAACGCCAAGGACAATGACTCAGTCGAACACAAGATCCGCGGAAACCGCCGCTTCGCGACTTGACCCTTCTTCTTCACGTCGCCGCGAATGAAGACGTTCAAGTCCTGCAACTTCGTATCGCGGACGATGTGGACCGCGTCTTCGGCCTTCTTTGCCCGACCGTCCTTTTCTCGTTCTCGCTGGGCATCCAACGGTCGGTTGAACATCTCGGTACTGGCAAAGATGCCGGCCAGCGAATAGTAATCCTCCGTGGGGATCGGGTCGTACTTGTGATCGTGGCACCGAGCACAGGCGATCGTCAGTCCAAGTAAGCCGCGCGCAACTGTGTCGACTCGGTCTTCCCATTCCTCCGCCATCACTTCGATGTCGCTGCGACGATAGTATTTGGGGCCGAGGCCGATGAAGCCTAGCGCAATATGACTGGCTTTGTCGTCAGGATTAACTAAGTCTGCCGCAAGTTGCTGGCGCACAAATTGGTCGTACGGCAGATCTTTGTTGAAGGCGTTGATCACCCAGTCGCGATAGAGATACGCATTCGGATAGCAGAGCGCCGTGTTGTTGCCAACGATGTGTGCCTGATCCTCGGCGTAGCGAGCGAGGTCCAGCCACGTCCTTGACCACCGTTCGCCATACTGCGGCGAAGCCAATAATCGTTCGACGAGCCGCTCGAACGCATCCGGTGCTTTGTCCTCAACGAACGACTTAACTTCTTCGGGCGTTGGGGGCAAGCCGATCAAATCAAAAGTTACGCGGCGAATCAGCACATTTCGCGAAGCTTCTGGATTCGGAGTCAGCTTCGAGTCGTTTAAGCGTGACACGACAAACGCGTCCAGCGGTCGCCGAATCGTTTCGACGGATACATCGATCGGCAACGCATGTAATGTTGGCAATTGAAATGCCCAGAAACGTCGAGCCTCTTCCCAATTGATCTCCGCAGCAGCCGCCTCGCCGGTAGGAGCATCTCGCGGATCGTGAGCCCCCTGTTTAATCCACGTTTCAAAAGCAGCAATGACCGCATCCGGCAGCTTGCCATCCGGCGGCATCTCAAAACTTTCATAACGGAGCGCGCTCAAAAGCAAACTCGCGTCAAGATCGCCTGGTACCACAGCAGCCCCAGAATCGCCACCGCGACGACTTGCGTCACGCGAGTCGAGCAACAAGCCACCCTTCACCTTGTCCGCTTGTTCGGAATGACATTTGAAACAACGCTCGACCAAAACGGGTCGGATCTTCTTTTCGAAAAACTCATTCTCATCGGCAAACACTGCAGCGGACACGAACAGGATTGAGGAGAGGCAAATCGTGAGAATAATCGTTTGTTGTTGCATGATTTCTATGGCAGGAACGCAATCGGCGTCGGGAGAGCGTGCAGTTGTTAGGATAACAGAAGCGTCTCCAGAAATCTTCGTTCGAATGAGCATAACGAAACGAGAGCGTGTTCGCACGAGCATCTCGACGTTCGTGCTCTGTAGACATTAGAATGTCCCGCCGCTTGATCATCCACGATCCGAAATACTGAAATCAGAACTCCAACGTAAGAGAGGACAGGACCTTGCACGCTCAAGTGAGAAGTTTTCTCGATGATGTCGCCGCACAAAATCGCCCCGGTTGGGAGACCATGCCTCCGAGTGAAGGTCGCGCATTGTTCGCGAGCTTCACCGCCGTCTTTGGTGACGGGCCGGAGTTGCATCGCGTCGAGGATCGTACGATCGCCGAACATGTTCGGGTGCGAAGCTATTGGCCGTCTGACGCAGACAACCTGCCGGTGGTGGTCTACTTTCACGGGGGTGGCTGGGTACTCGGCAATCTCGATACTCATGACACGCTTTGTCGACGCCTTGCTCGTGAGGCTGGTTGTGTCGTTGTGGCCGTTGACTATCGACTGGCTCCCGACGCGAAGTTTCCGGCCGCTTTCGACGACAGCTATGCTGCAACTGCTTACGTTTCTGAGTGCGCAGATGAATTCAACATTGATCCTTCGCGTATTGTCGTCGCCGGCGATAGCGCGGGCGGGAACTTGGCCGCAGCGGTTGCGATTCGCGCCGCGGAGCTTGGTTCGCCCGGGATTCAGGCGCAGGTTTTGATCTATCCCGTTGTCGAACCGAATTTTGAGACGGAATCTTACTTGGCTCATGCCGAAGGATTTGGTTTGTCGCGTAAGACGATGATGTGGTTCTGGGAACAATACCTCGGCGGTGAATCAGACGCTGCGAACCCGTATGCCGTACCCAGTCTCGCAACCAACTTAAGCAAGGTCCCACCCGCGCACGTGATCACCGCCGAATACGATGTGTTATTAAGTGAAGGCGAAGCCTACGCAGATCGTTTGCAAGCGGCTGGCGTTCCAACGACAATACGCCCGTACGACGGGATGATCCATGGCTTCTTACACTTCGCTGGAGTGTTTGATGTGGGGCGACAAGCCGTTTCCGAACTGGCGGAACATCTGCAGCAAGTATTCAGCGAATGAAAGAGCGAGTTTTATGCGAACCGTTTCCCTGATCGGACTTGTCGTTTGCTCGCTCGGCCTTAATCACGCTCTCGCTGCGGTCGAGATGCCAAACGTGTTGATCATCATGGCCGATGATTGCACGTTCAACGATCTGCCTCTTTACGGTGGACCGAACGCGCGAACGCCGAACATCGATCGACTCGCCCGCCAAGGAATGACGTTTAATCGCGCGTACCTCGCTTCGGCGATGTGCCAGCCTTGTCGAGCGGAACTCTTCACCGGACAGTACCCGATGCGTAACGGCTGCGCCTGGAACCATTCGGCGAGCCGTCGAGACACGCTGAGCATGCCGCAACGATTGGGTGCGCATGGATATCGCGTCGGGATCGCGGGCAAGGTGCATGTCAGACCAGTAGAAGCGTTCCCATTTGAAAAGGTAGGTGGGTTCGATCCGAGTTGCGTGCGAAATCCAACCAAGGCCCATGACATTGCAAGCGCAAAGGCGTTCATGTCAGCAGAAGATCCGTTTTGTCTTGTGATCGCGTTGGTCGAACCGCACGTGCCGTGGGTCATGGGAGACCCAACGCGATATCCTCCGGCCAAGCTCAAGTTGCCGCCAAACATCGCTGATACGCCCCGAACTCGCGACGACTTCTCTCGCTACTTGGCGGAGATTACTTACATGGACGGGCAAGTCGGTGAGATCCTCGAAACGCTGGAATCGACAGGCAAATCAAAGGAGACGCTCGTGTTATTCACATCCGAGCAAGGATCACAGTTTCCGGGATGCAAGTGGACAAATTGGGATACCGGCTTGCGTACGGCACTAGTCGCTCGATGGCCCGGAGAGATAGCGGCAGGCAAGCGAACGGACGCGTTGGTGCAGTATGCGGACATCTTGCCGACCTTGCTTGACGTTATTGACTCTACTGAAACACTGAGTGATCTGGATGGTTCGAGTTTCTTACCGGTATTAGTTGGCGAACGAACGACACATCGCGAGTTCGCTTACGGAATGCACAACAACCTTCCAGAAGGACCTTCGTATCCAATCCGCACTGTCACCGATGGCACTTATCGTTACATCCGCAACTTGCGTCCCGACGAACTCTATATCGAGAAACATCTCATGGGAACGCGAGGCGACGGCGCCTTGAATAATCCGTATTGGGCGACGTGGGTTTGGAACTCACAAACGGATCCACAAACGTACGCGCTGGTCAAGCGGTACATGATGCGACCATCGGAGCAGCTCTATCACACGGCTGTGGATCCCTACGAAATGAAGAACCTCGCAACTGATTCGACGAGCCGACCAATCCTGTCGCGTCTCGCCGAGGCGCTTGATCGTTGGATGAGATCACAGGGCGATCCAGGCGCGCCCCAAGATACGATGGAGTCGCTTACGGCGGCTCGGCGGGGAAAGCACCGTTTCGTCCCACCAAGTGGCAATTGATGAAAGCTAGACTGAGGTAGACCATGAATCGAAGGGAAGCATTGCGGCTGCTTGCTGCCGGTTCGTCAGTCATGCTGCCGCCCGCTCTTTCCGCCATCGGTCGTGACCGTTCCGAGCGAACTGCTCTCGGCTTAGTTACCTACTGCTGTCAATTCCGTCGCAAAATGTTGGCCAAGGCAACGCCATCGATCCGTTTATTCGAACCCAATACGTTTTTAGAACACTGCATTTCTTTGGGCGCTGGCGGGATGCAGATTCGACTCGGAGTGATGGACGGCAACGCAGCAATTGGCCTGCGAAATCAAGCCGAGGCGAACGGTAAATACATTGAAGCGATTGTTTCGGTACCCAAAGACGATTCAAACTTAGAGCGATTCGATGCGGAGATGAAGACGGCAGCGGCGGTCGGAGCGAAAGCGGTTCGCACGACGATCATTCCGGGACGCCGCTACGAATACTTCGATTCTCTCAAGATGTTTCGCGAATTCGAAGCACGCGGTCAAAATTCGCTGGAGCGAGCAGCGCCAATCGCCGAACGTCACCGTGTCCCGCTTGCCGTCGAAAACCACAAGGATCATCGCACCGACCAACGTGTTGCCCTGTTCGAGCAGATTAGCAGCGAGTTCGTCGGCGCGTGCGTCGATACAGGAAACAGTTTCGCTTTGCTCGAAGATCCCGTGGAAACGGCCAAAGCCCTAGCTCCGTGGGCACACTCCGTCCATCTCAAGGATCAGGCGGTACAAACTTACGAAGACGGGTTCTTACTGGCCGACATCCCGCTGGGACAAGGTTTTATTGACCTGACGAAGATCGTCGAGCTTCTGAAGGCCGAGAAGCCACACGTTCATTTCAGCCTTGAACTAATCACACGCGATCCACTCAAGGTACCTGTTCTGACAGGCAGATATTGGAGGACATTACACGATCTTCCGGCGGAAGATCTTGCCAGAACATTGACGACAGTTCGCGACGGCGCAACCGACAACTTGCAATACATCAGCCGACTCGGCCCTGCGGAGCAACTCGCTCAAGAAGACGCCAATGTTCGTGCGAGCCTTGATTACGCCCGCGACGTGTTGAGACTGTGAGTATGCAGCTCGCCGTGGCTCGATGATTGAACATGACTAGAATCAGTAAATGACCACGGATCACAGCAAGAAAACTGACGATAGGAAAGAGTGACAATGAGAATACGACGTTTTATCTCATCGACGGGATTGCTACTTGCGTTCGTAGTTTGTTTGCAGAGTGATGCGAATGCGCAAGAGCGCCCGAACATTCTATTCTGCATCGCAGATGATGCGTCGTACCCGCACATGGGCGCGTATGGGACCGAATGGGTGAAGACGCCCGGATTTGACCGCGTTGCAAAGGAAGGGTTACTCTTCACTCACGCATACACACCTAATGCGAAATGTGCTCCCTCGCGGGCGTGCATCTTAACAGGCCGCAACTCATGGCAGCTCAAACAGGCGGCCAATCACATCCCCTTTTTTCCGCCTGAGTTCAAGACTTACGCCGAGGCGCTGTTCGAGCACGGTTACTTCGTCGGCAAGACGGCGAAAGGATGGGCACCTGGCGTCGCGAACGATGCAAGCGGTAAGCCTCGCAAGCTGACCGGTCAACCGTTCGATAAACGGCGAGCCACGCCTCCAGCGAAGGCGATTAACGGCTCCGACTACGCAGCGAACTTCAAAGACTTTCTTGATGCCAAGGCGAATGGCCAGCCGTTTTGCTTCTGGTACGGGAGCACAGAACCGCATCGAGCGTATGAGTACGGCGTTGGAGTGAGTAAGGGCGGCAAGCATCTGTCAGATATCGATAAGGTGCCGTCATTTTGGCCCGATAACGAAGTCACCCGCAATGACATGCTCGACTATGCGTTTGAGATCGAACACTTCGATGACCATCTGGTGCGGATGCTGGAGGAATTGGAATCTCGCGGGGAGCTTGATAATACGCTGGTTGTCGTCACGGCAGACAACGGGATGCCATTCCCACGGATCAAGGGACAGGAATACGAACTTTCGAATCATCTGCCACTTGCCGTGATGTGGCCCAAAGGAATCAAGCGCGTCGGTCGAACGATCAACGATTACATAAGCTTCATCGACTTTGCGCCGACCTTCCTCGAGGTAGCAGGACTCTCTTGGGATGAAGCGGGCATGAAACCGACACCCGGTCGTAGCTTGTCCGACATTTTCTCGTCTGACAAAGCCGGACAAGTGAATCCAGCACGCGATCATGTGCTGATCGGCAAGGAGCGTCACGACATCGGACGACCGCACGATTGGGGTTATCCGGTACGCGGGATCGTCAAAGGTGACATGCTTTATCTACAGAACTACGAAACATTGCGCTGGCCCGCCGGAAACCCTGAAACCGGTTACTTGAACTGTGACGGCAGTCCGACAAAGACCGCCATCCTTCAAATGCGGCGGGACGGTACAAACGAGACGTTCTGGAAACTCTCGTTCGGCAAACGCGTGGCCGAAGAGATGTTCGACGTGAAGAGTGACCGCGAGTGTATGAATAATCTTGCGACAGAATCCGGCTATGGTGAGATGAAAGAAAAGCTTCGGTCACAGTTACTCACCGAGCTAAAGCAACAGGCGGACCCGCGAGTTCTCGGAAACGGCAAAATATTCGACCAGTACATCTACGCCAATAATGGAACTCGCAGTTTCTACGAACGCTTCATGAATGGCGAGAAGATCAACGCGGGTTGGGTGAATAAGTCAGATTTTGAGGAACGACCGCTCGATTGAGAGTTCGTGTATCTGGACAAAGAGGCTATTAACTCTGCCGTTGCTCAAGCCATTTTTTGAACGACATTTGGCTTTCTCCTGACGACTTGCCGGAAAGAAGATTGTCGACGCTAACGTCTTCGTCCAAGGCGGACCAGTGAATGCCCCGGCCATCTCCGATCAAACGCCACTGGGTTCGCTCGTCGTCCGTTGCGTGAGACAGTCGCGGGTACCATGCAACCGGAACAGAGATCGTCCGACCATCGGAAAGATCAACTGTCAGCAGACCGTTGTTCACTTGAACGTTAGTGGCGGTGGGAACCTGTACTTCAACGGTGGAAGAATTCATTCCAGCGCTCCAATAGGAGGTGTTGGTTATCGGTCGTTAGCTTCTCGATCTTCACAATCTCGTTCGCCGCAAAACCATGGCTACGAGCCAAGCGAACTGGCTCAAGCCAAAACTTGGCTTCGCAGTTATCTCGCTCGACGTGGATATGGGGAGGTTCGTCTTGATCGCCAGCGTAGAAGAAGAACCGATACGGGCCTTTGCGAAATACCGTAGGCATGATTCTATGTTACGACCGGCGGTCCGAAGTGACAACAACTTAATTCGACGCGAACAGTCCGTTCAAAACGATCCGCCCCAGACGCTGTCGCTGGCGTAGACGCTGTAAAGGATCACGGTCAGCATCACGAGACAGATCCATCGTTCGGGGCCTTCGGTGGTTGGCGTGACGAACAGTAGGCCGACGGCGAGGACCATCGTGCCGAACAGGAACCCGAGCTGCCGCCAGTAGCCCCACATGCGGTTGTTCGATTCGGAGTCCTCTGCGGCGATCTGGTATCCAGCCCATTTGCCTCGACGGAGATTCCTTTGTTCGGCTTTCTTCTCACGATCCAACTTGGCGATCTCTTCCGGTAAGCTATTTAGCCTCTGCTGTTGGACATTGTTCCGATCGGTTCGTTCTTGCAGCGACTGTTGCTCGTCTTCCAACAGGCTCTTCGCCCGATCCCAAGTTCGCTGGAAATCCGACTCGGCGACTTCAGCAACAGCTTGTAACCTTGCGACCTTGCGGACGCCCAACGAATCACAGCCACGAGACATCAGGACGATCAGAACACCTAAGACGACCAAGCCTCGCCCCACCGAACGAATCACTTGCGCCATGTCCACATCTGGCGACAAGGGAGGGCGGCGGACGGCAGGCTTCGGTTTCGGCTTGCCGTTCTCTTTCGTACTCGAAGCTGGCTTCTTTTCCGGCTCGTTACCCTTCTTCTTGCCATTGGGGAACAGCTCGTCGACGTCACTTGCCGGGAGCCAGTTCTCCATCCCCTCTTTCCACACCAGGTCGTCACGTCGCAGTGCACCTGTCGCTGCTAGTGCCTTGATTTGTGCGGACGAAATCGGACCCTGCTCAGACTCGCCGCGAGCGTAATACCATATCGGATCGGACATTCAGTCGTTCTCGGCTACTCAGATAGCATTCGCAGGACGATAGGAACAGAAGCGCGGAGCCTAGAAGGCATTTCAAAACTCAGTGGTTGAGCCTTCCAGCCGCAGCAGTTGTCGCGGAAGCTGCGGCAGGATGCCCCAACCACTGAGTTTTGAAATGCGATCTAGCAGCATATCGTACAGTACGGTGAGCTGGATCGGAATCACAGCGACCTCGCGTGAGTCTTCTGTCCGGCGAGATTTCGAGTACGCTGGACTATTAGGGAACGTCTTATCCACTCATCCACATAACGCCCACAGACATTTAATGATCCGCACACTAAAAATTGGGGAAGCTGGCGAACTCAGCTTCACTGTTGATACCTCGCATACAATCGATTTCGATGATCTCGGCATGCCCGAAGTGCTAAGCACGCCGACGTTGGTCTGGTACTTGGAACATTCCGCGCGTGAAGCGTTGCTTCCATTGTTTGAGAGCGGTGAGGCGTGTGTTGGAGTGCATCTGGATGTTCAGCACTTGGCCGCGACGCCATTGGGTCACAAGGTTCGATGTCGAGCCAAAGTGATCCATATTGATGGGCGGAGCATCACGTTTCAGGTGGAAGCACATGATGAGCAAGAGTTGATTGCGCGCGGTACGCACAAGCGTGCGGTCGTCGAGGCGGTACGTTTCTCCAAATCCGTCGCTCGCAAGCAGAAGTAGTTTACTTCTCCAAGTGGTTCGTCAGGAATGCAAAAGCCTTTGCATAGGCTTCGTCGATCAGCTTCGCATCACCGCCGCCCAATCCGTGCTCAGCATCCGGAATAGAAACCAGTTCGTGCGGCACTTGATGCCTTTTGAATTCAGCGGCCATTAGAACGGACTGTTCATACGGTACGTCGGTGTCCGCAGTACCGTGAATCATAAGGGTCGGCGGATAGTCCGCCGTCACATTCTTGAGCGGCATGAACGGATGAAACCGCTCGGCCTGAGTATGTGGATCCCACCCGGAAACCGACTTTGGCCAAATGCCCTTCTGGCGGCAATGCTGATAAAAGGCACCTCCATTGCCAACTCGATCTCGCGAATCGGAAACCGGTGGTCCGCTGACTTGCTTGAATGCCTCTGCGCGGGTCAGCTTTGTGCCATGATGACGCGGATGCGGACTCGGTCGACTGTACCAATCACCGACGAGGTCACCGTAACCCCAAAATGGAACGAGCGCCTTGGGCCTCGGGTTGACGCGATGCCCAGTGACAAACGTCAAATAGCCTCCCGCCGATCCGCCGCTCACAACGATCCTCTCTGGATCGATTTTCAGCAACGATGGCCCTTCCTTATGAAGCCACGTAAACGCGTCTTCAACATCTTGAATGATCTCCGGCAATTGTGTTTCTGGAGCGAGCCGGTAGTCGATCGAAGCCAATACATAACCTGAGTCGAGGGCCCACTTCTTAACGCGTCCGCTAACTCCTGCCCGATGCCCGTTGATCAAAGCTCCGCCATGAATCCACACCACCAACGGGCGAATCGTCTCGTCGCTCGCGCGGTAGACGTCGAGCTTGATCTCCAGTTCGCCGACCTTCTTGTAGGTGTAGGTTTTCATTTTGATTTGGGCTTCTGCCATCGCGAGATGAGCTGACGATACGATTGCGACGTTCGCCACGATTAAGAGTATGCACATGCGTTGAGAGATAGGAGACAGCATCGAGTGTTCCTCTTGTTAGAAAGTCGAGCTTTAACAGCCGCAGTATACATGATGGCAATTACAGAAACTTGCGATTTACCTGTTGCGAGTCACGATTTGAATAACAAGATAGCGGCAGCTCCCCAGTAAAAGCCAGTGAACGCCAACAAGGTGAAGAAAGCTTCCCACGCCACGCGCCATTTCCTGTCGCGATTGCATAGTGATGCGACGATCGAGAAGGGCAACGCAGCCGCAAAACCGCATAGAAACACCCACTCAAATACAAGGCTCAGTCGGCGGCATAGAAGAAAGTAAGTCAAACAGCTGACGACGAGTAGCAGTGCTGCGGCCACAGAGCGCAAACGCACCTTTCGGCCATCGGGCTGCTGCTTTCTAGATCGAGTTTCGGCAACGGCAGCTTGAAAGGCAACGAAGATACACACGGGCCATGTAAACACAAAGTCGTCTTGCCAGCGACTGATGAACGTCGTCCCCAGCGCACCCGCCGAAAAGGACGTCAGCCAAAACATCCAGCGACAAATGTCGTATCCCATTCTCGCGCCGACGATTCCTCGGACGATCATCGTGACGACAAAGCTGCCGGGCAGGATGCCGCACACCGAGACAATGAACCAAGTTCGCAACCACTCGATACTAGGCAAATCGAAAGCGTACTCCGGCTCGATGCCAAGAATCATCGCCGCCAGGTCAACGTATTTGCGCTGTGGAAGGTCGATGGCCGTAATGGCGCGATCGCGAATTGATACCTCCAGTTCGCTCGGGTCGCCCAAGTAAACGCACACCGCTCGACTGTGACTCCTGACGAATAATCGCTTTCGGTGGATCGTGGGTTGAGTCCAACAGATCTCGCCGCCCAAGATGCTGACTCTGGCGAGTTCTTCGTACCGTTTCGGATTGACTCGCGCGAGAATCAGCTCGCCCGTATCATTCATCAGGATTAACTTGCCATCGGCAACGATAACCGTCGCATGACCGACTCGCGGTTCTGCATCATGGTCAATTGTTCGCTCAACATATCGGCGCTGCGGATCGCCCACCGACCACAGCTCCTCGCCAGTCATCAAGTCCTGACAAAGAAACGAGCCGCGCGATGGACGATGAACCTTTGCTTGAGCCTCGTATAAATCGAAGCCGTAGATCGAGCCGTCGACAAGCACGCTGGAGAAGATATCGTTTGACATCCGACGGCTCTTCCATATGGTTCGGACGGGGCGCTCAGGGTCGCCGGTGATCTCAAGCAACTCCGATCCCGACTGAAACGGGCTCGATATCCAAAGGTACGGCTCCGAGTAAATTGGCCACGCCGAATGCTCGTCGTATCCCGTCGAAAGAAAATGTCGCCAGATCAACTCGCCTGATTCAAGGTCGTGACAGATCAGCACATTCCTCAAATATCCAATAACGCACCGTCGACCGTTCCACGTAACTGGATATGCCGGCGTATAGCTTGCCGCATCGTCACCGGCTTGCCATACAAGCGAGCCGTCGTCCACGTCGAGCGCGATCATGCTCGCGCCCTTTCCACCGACAGGTAGCAACACTTTGCCGTCAATTACCGTCGGCGAACACGAATAGCCAAAGTCGGTGCCGTCGCCATCGAACTCCTCTTTTGGATTGCGAGACCAGCGAGGCGTGCCATCGCTTGCATCAAGGCATCCGACGTAGCCCGATGGCGAGGCGAAATACAATCGTCCGTTGGCATAGGTGGGAGTCGAACGTGGGCCTGGATAGACGCCAGCCGTTTCATGAGGCCAGTCGTAGCGATGCTGCCACAGGGTCGTTCCAGTATCCGCATCGAGGCAGATCACGAACTGTCCGGCCAGTGTTTGATACTGCGTCGCGACACGATCGTCCCACGCCACGAACGACGAGTACCCTTGTCCGAGTTCTCGCGTCCACAGGACTGGCGGCCCAGGGACAGGCCATGTATCCAGCAAACCTGTTTCCGAGGTTTGCCCGTCGAGATCGTCCCCTCGAATGAACGGCCAACTGCCGGCTGATTCATCGGCACGGCATTGGCTTCGTCCGCAGAGTATGCTGCTCCCGAATAACGTCACAACCATCAGGCGCAGCAGCAGTCGCGCGCTGGTCATGCGATGATATTCTGCACGATCGTGCCCTCGACATCCGTGAGCCGAAACTTGCGACCACTGTACTCGTACGTCAATCGCTCGTGATCCAACCCCAGCAAATGTAAGACTGTTGCGTGTAGATCGTGGACGTGAACTTTATTCTCGACAGCGGTGAATCCAAAGTCGTCGGACGCGCCATGAACAGTCCCGCCCTTGATGCCACCGCCCGCCAGCCACATCGTAAAGCCAAACGGATTGTGATCACGCCCGTCACCGCTTTGTGAAGTGGGAGTTCGCCCGAACTCGCCGCCCCAAATGACCAACGTCTCGTCGAGCAGGCCCCGCTGTTTGAGATCAGTCAGCAATTGTGCGATCGGTCGATCAACATCCTTGCACAGTCGCTCGTTCCCGGCGTTGTGGTTGCTGTGCGTGTCCCAGGGCTGCCGGTTTCCGTAGAAGACTTGCACAAAGCGAACGCCTCGCTCGCTCAATCGACGGGCGAGCAGGCAGGATTTGGAAAACTCGCTCGCCCCATAAGCCTCCGCGGTCCCTTTCGATTCCTGCGAAATATCAAACGTGTCAAGCGCCTCGTACTGCATGCGAAACGCCAATTCCATCGAACGAATACGAGTCTCCAGAGCATCGTCGCCAAGTCGTTCTGCCGCATGCTGACGGTTGATGCGCGTAATGAGATCGAGTTGGCTGCGCTGATCGTCTCGTGACAGGAAGTCGTTCTTCAAGTGTGGGATCATCTTCTCGGGAGTCAGATCCGAGTTGTTGATGTGCGTCGCTTGATGTCGACCGGGTAGGAACGCTGCTCCCCAAAGCTTTGGGCCAACGACTGGCTTGCCGGGACACAGCGCTATGTAGCTTGGCAGGTTTTCGTTTTCCGTTCCGAGCCCATACGAAGTCCAAGACCCCAGGCTAGGTCGTGTCGGCGTCAGCACTCCCAAATTCATCATGCACAGCGCGGGTGCGTGGTTTGGAAAGTCAGTATGCATCGAGCGAATGATCGCCATCTCGTCAACGTGACCGCCAAGTTGATGCAAGTGTTCCGACACCGGAATGCCCGAATCGCCGAATCGTCGAAAGCGAACCGTCGACGGCAGCAATCCCGCGGTCGGCGAAGCGGTACGAATGTCAGCCCCCTTCGGCTTCTGGCCGGCAAGCTTCGCCAACATCGGCTTCGGATCAAACGTATCAACTTGCGAAGGACCGCCACTCATGAACAGGAAGATCACGCGCTTTGCGCGCGGAGCGATATGGGGTGCCAACGCTGCGGCAGCCGACTTCGGCGATAACGCACCGGTCAAACCAAGCATCCCAAAGCCACCACCGACATAGCGCAGCATGTCGCGACGAGAAACGATTCCCGCACTTTCTTGTGTGAGGTCAGTCCACATAGAGAAACTCATTACTGCTCAATAATGCATGTGCGTAACGCTGCCAATGCGTCGATATCGCTTGTTCATCGACTGAGTCAACTTCGGAAAAGAAATCGCGAGCGATCTGCAACTCGGCTTCGAGCGGATCGCGTGCGTACAGAAGGCGATGAACGTGTGTCGTCCGTTGCTCAAGGGTCTCGCCGCCGTCGCGTTGGACTCGTTCGGCGAGTGCAATCGCTTGCTCACGCACGAACGGCGAGTTCAGGACGAACATCTGTTGCAAAGGAGTCGTCGTATCCGCTCGCTTCTCGCAGTGGATGGCTGGATCCGGGAAGTCGAAAGTCTGAAGCGTGTCGCTTAACTTGTGGCGAGAAACCGAAGCATAGATTGTTCGGCGAGCGAACTTTGCATCATCCGCGTCGCCTGACGGCCCACCTAACGAATCGTCAAGATTCCCGCTGACCGCCAAGACCGAATCGCGAAACGCTTCCGCACTGAGACGTCGTCGGTTGAATCGTGACAGCAGACGGTTGTCTGGATCGATCGAAGCAACGTCTGAAGAAGTCGCCGACTGTTGGTACGTCGATGACAGCATGATCTCGCGATGCAGCCACTTCATCGACCAACCGTTCTCCATGAATCGAACGGCCAAGTCATCGAGTAACTCCGGATGTGACGGCACCGAACCATTCATGCCGAAATTGCTCGGCGTGTCGACCAAGCCAATTCCGAAGTGATGCATCCAAACGCGATTGACCGCGACCCGAGCCGTCAGTGGATTCTGGCGGTTGGCGATCGCCATAGCCAGCTCTAGTCGACCACTACCCTCGGAGAAGATCGTCGGCTCGCCATCAGACAGAATCTGCAAGAACCTCCGTTTCACGAGTGGACCAAGTCGACCTGCATCGCCCCGCACGAAGATGTTCAGATCGCGCGGCTTATCGGGATAGTAGACAATCTTCATCCGCTCCGTGGTGATCTCTTCGACTCGGACTTGCTCTTCGGTTAGCGAATCGGCAACCGGCACTTCGAATCCAGGTATCTTTTTTAACTCTTCGATCTCTGTCTTGGCGGCGGCGACCTGTTTGTTGACCGCCTCAAGCTCTTGCTTCGCCGTCGCGAGACGCTCGTTTGCCGAGTCGGCTGTCTCGGTCTTTGCTTTCTTTTCCAGATCTGCAACTTCCTTTGTAAGCTCCTTTGCCTTCTTCTCAGGCTCCACAAGCTCCTTCTCTAAAGCCGTCACGCGATCGCGAGCCGGCTGCGTTTTGGCGACTTCTGGCGCGGAGATGATGGGCCGAGTTGTTTGGCGACACGACGCAAAGACTCCGGCCAGCGCGTAGTAATCTTCAACGGTCACTGCGTCGTACTTGTGGTCGTGGCAACGGGCACAGGCCAGGGTGAGACCAAGCAAGCCGCGGCCGATCCCATCGACGCGATCTTCCCATTCGTCTGCGTAACGGTTCTCAAGGACAACCTGCGCTAAGGCAACTTCTTTGTGATACGAAGGCGCAAGGCCTTGAAAACCGAGCGCCGTATGATCTTCTGGTCCGGTTTCCGGGAGGAAATCGGTTGCAAGTTGGCGGATAATGAACTGGTCATACGGGACGTCTTCATTGACCGCTTTAACAACCCAATCGCGATAACGCCAAGCATGTGGGTACGGCCCGTTGAACGGCCCCATGTTTGTGTTGTCTTCAGAATACCTCGCCACATCTAACCAATGCCGCCCCCACCGCTCGCCGTGGTGAGCTGACTTGAGCAAGCGGTCGATCAATTGGCGATAGGCCTCCGGAGATTCGTCGGCGAGGAACTGTTGCTGCTGTTCGATCGTGGGTGGTAATCCAGTCAGATCGAAGTAGGCGCGGCGTAGTAGGCTCTGTCGATCGACCTTCGCGGTCGGTTTCAACTTAGCGGCTTCAATTCTCGCCAAAATAAACGAGTCGATGGCCGTGCTTGGCCAAGCCGCATCTTGAACGACTGGCGGTTCATGTCGTAGCGGAGCTTGCAACGACCAATGCTGCCGCGCCTTCTCCCAGTCGATGGACCGTTTCGGATTCGAACTCGGAGCCGTATCGCGAGGATCAGGTGCGCCCATCGCAACCCACTTTTCAAAGTCAGCAATCACTTCCGCCGAGAGCTTGCCATCGGGCGGCATTTGGTACGCATCTTCGCCGAAGCGAATTGCGTCGATAAGCAAGCTCTCATCGATCTTGCCTGGTGTGATCGCTGGGCCGGTGTCCCCGCCCACATGCACTCCCTCTCGACTATCCAACAACAACCCGCCCTTTAACTTGCCCGCGTCTTTCGCCTTTGCCGAATGACACTGATAACACCTGTCGATCAAGACGGGACGAATCTTCTTTTCAAAGAAGTCGAGACCTGCCGGATCGGGCTCGTTCGCAGTGGCCAACAGCGGCACAATGCAGGTAAAAACCATTGTCAACGGAATACTATGGGCAAGCATACGAGAGTGCTCCGGCAGGCGTAGATTACGTGGAGCTAAGTCACAAAGCGGCGGGTAGCCCCATACTATCATGTCGCACGCACGGTCGCGACATGGAATGTGTGTGTTACGTTTGCGCTATAGTGAATTGGGCATCGTAAAAGTCCATTTTTTCGAGTATCTTCAAAGACCGAAGAGTTGAGATTATGCGATTCAGACTCTGCTTAAGTAGCCGACGGCGAAACTTGAGAATAACGAAGGTTGGCTCAGGGCGTGGGTAGCGAACTGACGAAATGGAATCTAAGAATATCTCCGAGCTGACAGAATCGACGTCGACTTCGTCAAAGCAGTTCAGACTTATCTCGTTAATTGGTGCTACAACGATCTGTTCGATTGGCCTAGCGATTTTCGCGCAACTCGGAATCTGGGCCGCATTCATTGTTGGGATTTCCGTACCCGGATTCCTGTTCGGGATTTTCTGTGTGTGGGATGCTTGCACTTCGCGTGATGCCGGTTGCCTCGTCAGTGGCTTCATTGGTGTTTGTCTCGCCCGGCTGAGCATCACTTTCGTCGCGTACACGTTAATCGCCACCCTTCTGAGTCTTTGATAAAGCGCCTAATAACGGGCGAGCTGCGTGGACTTCAAGAATGCGGGGCTCGGGCCAGTTTAGACCATCCACCCGCGCAACATATCTCGCAGCCTCGCCAACTCGCGAAACAACGTCTTCCGGTCGCGATTGGCATGTTCCAAACACCACGGTCCGCGGAACCCGGCTCTCCAACCGATGTCGAAGCAACGCTGAAGATCGTACTGCGTGTGTTCGCCATTCGGCCCGAAGGCTTTCGCTTTGTAGTCGCAGGTCACGGCAGTTGGGAATGTCTTGGCAAGTCCTTCGTAGCGGATATCGTTGTCGTTCCAATTGCCGGTGTCGGGACAAGGTGCCACGCTGCGACCAATGGCTTTGACTAGCTTGACGACAGAGTCCGAATCGCCTTGCATCCAGCCGTAGTTTTCGACGAGCATATCGACGTTGCGTTCGGCTCCATAGTCGGCCAACTCTTGATAACTCGTAACGTGGATCTTCATGTCGGGAAGCTCTGGCAACGGCAGCGGGCGCGCCCAGCGGCAACCGAGTCGCGATGCCACGTCGATCGATGCCTTGTAAATATCGATCGCGTTGCGACGAGTCGCTTCGTCGGGGCTGTTCATGTCGACGTTGCGTTGGTTCATCTTCAAGTTCGTAAATTTGCAACCAGCCTTCTCCGCTGCCTCGCGGCATTGGTCCAAGTACGCCTTGTCCATCGAAGCCAGCGAACTGGTGTTCAAGTCAATCACTCGCATATCCAGTTCGTCTCGCATCACACGTGGAAGATCGAGCATCGAGAACTGGCCGCTCTTGGGCTTAGCGACGAGATGGCCGGAGAGCGATGAGCTCGTGATACCAACTTCGCCAGCCAGATCGCGGGGTGATGCGGCAAGAAGTGTTTTGTCCGCTGAGCGGCTGCATAGTCCCATTGCAACGCCACCAGCTACGGCTCGTCCGAATTGTCTTCGTGTGACTGTCATACGCCGATGGCCTCTTTGTTTGGGTTCTGGCACGTGCCGTTCAGACATCTCGCTGTGGCACTCGTCATGCCCTTGTGGTTTAATGAATGGTGTTTTTTCAAGGTTAAGCGTAACAGTAGGCCGGAACAAGCTTCCGCCAATCTATGTCGCAATTCTCAACTGCTTTTCGTCCAATTGCCGCGATGCTCGCGTTCTTCGCATTGGGAGCATGCGCGCTCGCAGAGGACTCGAAACAGCAGTCCGACCGAGTTGACTTCACTCGCGACGTTGAGCCGATCTTTGCGAAGAAGTGCTATTCCTGCCACGGCCCAGACGAACAAGAAGGGCAATTGCGGCTCGATGCGAAGTCCGTCTTCTTCAAGGGTGGCGTTTCGGGGAAGTTGATTGAGGACGGGAAAGGCAAGGAGAGCTTGCTCTACAAGTTCATCGCGGGAATCGGTGACGTTGAGCGGATGCCGCTAGATGGCGATCCACTTTCGGATGAAGAGATCGCGACGATCGTTCGCTGGATCGACCAGGGAGCAGCTTGGCCGGATGGAGTCGGGGCGAATATTACGCTCGATGCTCACTGGGCTTATATCCCGCCGGCAATCGCACCTTCGCCAACCGTCAGCAAACCGCAGTGGATCAGGACACCACTTGACGCGTTTGTTCTTCACGGCTTGGACAATGCGCGCCTGACTCCTTCCCCACGAGCCGACGAAGCAAAGTTGTTGCGGCGAGTTTATCTCGATTTGATTGGACTGCCACCTTCGGTGGAAGATGTCGATGCATTTTTGGTGAGTCAGAGTCCGGATAAGTACGAGCAAGTTATCGAGAGATTGTTGGCGTCGCCGCAGTATGGAGCCCGTTGGGCGCGACCGTGGTTGGATGCGGCTCGGTATGCGGACAGTAACGGCTATCAGGCGGATCAGTATCGCAGCGTTTGGCCATATCGCGATTGGGTGATCAACGCGATGAACGCGGATATGCCGTTCGATCAATTCACGCTCGAACAACTCGCGGGGGATTTGCTTCCGAAGGCGACGATCGATCAGAAGATTGCAACCGGTTTCAGCCGGCTCACGACCTGCAACGTCGAGGCTGGCGTTAATCCGGAAGAGAATCGAGTCAATCAGATCATTGATCGCGTCAACACGACCGGAACTGTTTGGCTCGGTTCGAGCATCGAGTGTGCTCAATGTCACAACCATAAGTACGATCCATTTACTCAGCGCGACTATTACCAACTGTTCGCGTACTTCAATAACACGCCGCTGGAAGTCGAAGGGAACGGAGTTACCTACGAGTTCACTGGCCCCAAAATGGACTTGCCGCTTACCGATGAACAGCACGAAGCACTTGCACAATTCGAAGCTGAGAAAGCAGAACTTGCCACTCACATCGAACCACTTGTTGAGGAACGATTGAAGGGATTGGTCGATTGGGAGCGGCGAGTCGCTTCGTCAAAAGCCGACTCCGTTCAGTGGCATACGCTCGATATCGTATCGTTCAAATCGAGTGGAGGTGCATCACATTCGTTGCTTGAAGACAAGTCAGTTCTCGTCGGCGGTACGCTGCCGGACCATGATGTTTATACGGTCGTAGCGCGTACAAACCTGAAAGGCATTACTGGATTCAAAGTCGAGACTTTGACTGACGCTTCCTTGCCAGATATGGGTCCGGGCCGTTACGAACGACCGAACTTTATCCTCAACGAATTCAGTGTGACCGTGAATCCACAGGGAACGGGTAGCGAAACCGCTACGCCGGTGAAACTTCACGGCGCAGCGGCTGACTTCTCTCAGAAAGGCTGGGATGTCGCTGGTGCGATCGACGGCGACTCAAAGACGGGCTGGGCGATCAACCCTCAATTCGGCAAGCCGCATCACGCCACCTTCCTAGCGGAGCGGTCGATTGAATCGGAAACTGGATCGACGTTCGTGTTCACCTTGGACCAGCACTATGGAGCTGGACGCACCATCGGAAGGTTGCGTTTGTCAACGATGACCGGCACACCGCCACCGTCCGCTCTTCCAGAAGCAATCACGAAGATCATCGCTCAAACCGTTAACAAGCGAACCGCCAAGCAAAAGAAGCAATTGGAAGATTACTTCGTCGAACTCGATCCAATGATCAAATCGCGTCGTAGTCAGATCACCGAGCTGCAAAAACAGATCGATAGTATCAAGCCGATCACAACGCTTGTCATGATCGAAGACGAGAAGCCTCGTATGACAGCCGTCTTCAAGCGAGGCAACTTCCAGGATCAGGGTGAAGCAGTTGGGATGAAGACGCCCGAGTCGTTGCCTGGTCTCGCCGACGTCGACTCGCAAGATCGCCGCGAGCTGGCTCGATGGATCACCAGTCGCGACAATCCGCTGACCGCTCGTGTTGCCGTCAATCGTTGGTGGGCCGAAATATTTGGCCACGGCATCGTCTCGACCCTTGAGGACTTTGGTACACAAGGCGAGAAGCCATCACACCCGAAGCTCCTCGATTGGCTCGCGGTCGAGTTGATGGAGAGTGGCTGGTCGATGAAGCATGTTCATCGACAACTTGTGCTGTCATCGACCTATCAGCAATCGTCAAGACTGACGCCCGAATTGCTGCAACAAGATCCGAGCAACAATCTCTACGCACGCGCGCCCCGTTTTCGTTTGCCAGCCGAGACGGTTCGGGACAACGCGTTGGCCATCGCCGGTCTGCTGTCGCGCAACATGGCAGGTCCGCCGATCTTTCCGCCTCAACCGCCGAACATTTGGCGCCACGTAGGGCGCAATGCTCCGAAGTACGAGACCTCGCAAGGAAACGACCGTTTCCGACGCGGCATCTATGTAATTTGGCGACGCAGCGCGCCGTATCCGAGCTTCACCAATTTCGACGCGCCGGACCGAGCGTCTTGCGTGGTCAACCGTCCACGAACAAACACGCCGTTGCAGGCACTGACGCTGCTAAACGATCCGGCGTACATCGAGATGGCGCTTGCTTTGGCAGCACGAATCGCGACGGCTGGCCAATCGGCAAGCATTGAAGATCGAGTGGCCTTTGCCGTCAAGTTGTGTGTCGCCCGCTCAGCAACGGATGCCGAAGTACAGCACCTTAGCGAAGTTTATCGAGCGGAACTCGAACGCCTCGCATCATCCCCCGACGATGTCACGGAAATCGCAGGCAAACAAACGCGCTCGGCAGCGGACGCGACGGACGTCGCCGCATGGTTCTACGTGGCTAACATCCTGCTCAATCTGGATGAGACAATTACGAAGAGCTAGTTCTCGCGTCAACGACGTTCGACGCAAAGCCTTCGATGCGGTTGTCGGTCAGCTCGACTTTGCCTGCGTCCTTGCCAATCCGAACAGCAGTCCGCTGCATGGGCTTTCGAGTCTCGCGAATCTCGTTGTTCACGATGCGGACGTCTTTTGTTTTTCCGGTGATGTCGATGGCGACTCCATCCTCTCCGCCGCTGTCGAAGATCTTGTTGCCTTCGACGATGTTTCGATTGGCCCAAAAGTCCTGACCACGCGAATCGTCGCGGAACAGAATGCCGATCTTGCCGCTGTTGCGAATCTCGTTGTTGCGCATGACGTTGTCGGTGTCACAATGACCAATCGAGATTCCGTAGCTCTTGTTGCCATCGATGAAGTTGTTTTCGGCCAAGCCGTACTTCACTCCCCAGCACCAGAATAATCCCAGATTGTTTCGCTCCAGTTTGTTGTTTCGGATCAGTGGCCGCTGCGAACCTGATCCGGGATGCACGCCCAGATTCGAGTTGTCATGGCTGTGGCAGTTCTCGACCACGACATCATGACAGATTTGAAAACTGATCCCGTCACCGTCATAGTTTCTGGTCGTCACGCCGCGCATCGTGTAGCGGTTGCAGTCTTGCAAGAAGATGCAACCACCATAGTTGCCGTTGAAGTTCTCGTTGTTCTCGCCGTTTCCGTCCAGCGTTATGTTCTCGATGATGACGTCGGAAGTATACTCGCTTGTCAGCAACGGAAAGAGTGACGAGCAACTCGGCTTGCCAGTAAGCCAGAGATTCTCTCGGAGGCCGTCGTTCAATTTAAACCGTTTTCCCGAACGAGCAACGAGCGTTCGTTTGATGACAGTTTGCGCGCCACTGTTCGGATTCTTCGACTGCAACACGATGCTGTCACCAACTCGGAAATCTTTGGCGTCTCGAAGCGTAATCTCTTGGTCGTACCAATCGGAGTCATCAGCCAGGTCGACTCGTTCGGATGGAATCTTTGTAATGATCGATTCAGTTCCGCTTCCCTGAAGCCGAATCTTCGACGGCAACACAACCGCGCTGCGAAGTGTGTAGGTCCCGGGAAGGACATGCACAGTGCCACCGCCAAATCTAGCGACATAGTCGACAGCGGCCTGCAACACGCGGTCGTCGCGTCCAACAAGATCCGCGTCCTTGTGACCGACCGTGATCGTCAGTCGCTCGTCCCACTTTGGTTCGAATCGTTCGTCGCCGTCGGTTGCGCGAGGATTGGTGACCGTCGGACGTTCGCTGCCAACAACGGATCCAACGACGCCAGCGGAAAACGCTGACATCCCAACGCATCCCAGAAATCTGCGGCGAGTACTTAGAAGACGGTTCATAGCGAGAACTCCTACGGCGGGCGGTTAGATCGACAACGGAAAAGATAGCTGACCGACGCAGATCTAACAAACAAATTGCGGGGCTGATCGCCGGACCACCAGAAGATCGCCAGTGCCCCAACGAATTAGGGGAACTTCCTGGCCGCATCGCTGTATAACCCTGAGGAGTTGATTCAAGGAGACGATAGAGCTGGGAACATGGGACTGGCGTGTTCACATTGAGTAGTTGAATCTATTGAGGAATGTCCTTGGCGACGGAAGATACTCATCTCGTGTCTCAGGTATTGGACGGCAAGACCGGTGAGTACCGGCGGCTTGTCGAGCGGTACGAGCGATCCGTCTTTCGATTTGCCTACAACATGATCGGGAATCTGCACGACTCAGAAGACCTCACCCAGGAAGTATTTGTTGCGGCATTTGACAATTTGCGATCCTACGATTCGCGGCGGTCTTCGATGCTGACGTGGCTTCTGACGATCACTCGAAACCGTTGTATTAATCGATGGAAGCAACGGCGACCGACGACCGTTTTCGAGCCGGATGCGGCGGTCAACTCGCAATACCCGGAAACCGACGCAATTCGCCGTGAGTTTTGGGAGGAGCTTGATGCAGCACTTGTCTCGTTACCGTTGGACCAAAAGACGGCGTTCGTATTGGCCGAGATCGAGCAACTCTCCTATGAAGAAATCGCCGCAATCGAAAACACGACGTTGGGGACGGTCAAGTCAAGAATTCATCGTGCGAAACAGAAGCTACGTAAGTTGCTTGGCGCGCATTCAGGTAAGCGTTAACGAAGGAGAAATGTAATGACCGACGAGCGAGATTATGAAGCGTGGTTGGAGCGCCGACGCACAATCGGTCCGCCAAGCGGCTTCGCCAATCACGTTATGGCCTCGGTTCGCCAATCTCAGACGGCTCACAAGATTTCGTTGGTCGTCCGCCTAGCGCTCTGGGTCGAACGCTCGCGAGTGACTCGATACTTAGCCTGTTCGACCGCGCTGCTGATCGGCAGCACGCCGTTTATATTCCTGGCGTATTTCGCTCAACTGATCGTATTTTAGGTGGTAACGTGGAACAAAATACTATGAATCCCGAAACGACGAATTCGGAGACGACGAGGCGAATTCCCTGGGTAGCAGTGGCGTTGTCATTCCTATCCGCCGGTGTCGGACACATCTACTGCGGCCGAATCTTTAAGGGACTGTTGTTGTACTTCGCGTGGTTTGTGATTCCACTGGCGGTTTCAATTGGTGCATTGTTCCAAGCGTCTCTTGGTACGCTGATCGGATTGATACTCGTCCCCTCTGTGGTGGTCACGATTCTCTACTTCTACGCAGCAAGTGATGCTTTCTCGATTGCCAAGGCATCGGAGCCGAGCTACCGGTTGAAGGATTACAATCGCCCCGCGATTTACTGGCTGCTGATTTTGGTCGAGATCGTGTACCCGGTCGGCTTGACGATTGGAGCGCGGGAATATGTGTTCGAGGCGTTCTATTTGCCCGCGAAGAGCATGGCACCTAGCTTTCTGCCCGGCGACCGTGTCCTTGTTAACAAGTTGGCATCACGAAAGGAGTTTCCCGAACGAGGTGATGTGATCGTATTCCGCAATCCCCAACCCACTGGCGGCAGAGTTTTCATTAAGCGAGTGATCGGCGTGGCAGGAGATCGCTTACTGATCAACGGAGACATCGTCGAAGTGAATGGTAAGCAGCTGGAACGCGAACGTGTTCCCACGGAGAGCCTTGATGCAGTTCGTTACCAGATCGCCGGAGACGTCTATCACGAATCACAATCCGGAACGCGTTACCAAGTGATGTACGGTGCCCGCAACTCAGGTGAAAACACACCTGAATCCAGAGAGGTCGTCGTGCCACCGCGCAGCGTGTTTGTAATGGGTGACAATCGAAACCTCTCAAGAGATAGCCGGCACTTCGGTGCGATCCACGTTGGTGACATGCTCGGCTACGTCGACTATATCTTCTGGCCCGCTGAGAGTTGGTCGCGATTTGGCGTGTATCGCGACTGATCGTTTGGTGCCGTTGGCCGCATCTCGAGATCTGCGGTCAGGTGATCGCGACCTGTCGCTAATCGATCGTCAACTCGATCTTTTCGCCGGTTGATAACCGAAGCGTTGCGGCGACAATCACTTCGCCATCGTCATCACTGGTCGACTCGACGATCAGCTCGCCGCTTGCCTTGGACCCTTCGATGTCGTACGTCCAGATGTCATAGTCATCTTCGGCCATGCTCTTCGCCCAATCGACTTCCAGACTTTGTATCGCTCCGACATGTTCTTCGATTTCTGGATGATCGCGCAATTGGTTTTCGATGTCCGCGCTGACGACACTCATTCCGAATTGAACGACCCAAATGCCCGCGCCGCAACAGACGAGCAGACACATCAACGCGATGCCACCGACAACCGCGAGAATGATCGGTTGCTTAGAAGACTTCTTCGGCGCGGTCGGTTGCGGTTGCAGATTTTGGCCGTAGTCGCTGAAATCGTGTGACACGCGAATCCAATCTGTGCTACATGCAAACCCAAACCGTGAACAGCGCCAAGCTCAAGCCGATGCTAATAATCGTCATTAACAAACCAGTCACGGCGTTCCAAGCCGCCGTGTCGTCTTCGCGCTGCTCGGTGCGGACTTTTTCGCTGAAACTTTCGGTCCAGACCTGCTGATCGCCTTCGTGTCCTGACATGTGTGATTTCCCTCGCCTAGACAATTACACAAAAGTGGTAAGTTTTGGAAGCTACCAAGATAGCTAAGATTAAGCTGCTCTGACAGGTCAGAGTTACGTTATATGGGCACCGGTGGTTTCGACGTATACGGCATAAAGCGACTGGCTGCCGGTCATAAACAGCCGATTACGCTTGGTCCCACCAAAACATACGTTGCTGCAGATTTCCGGCAAGTAGATCTGGCCGATGCGAGTTCCGTCTGGAGCAAAGATATGGACTCCGTCGTATCCATCGCCGACCCAGCCAGCGCTTGCCCAGATGTTGCCATCCGCGTCACAGCGTATTCCGTCGGCGAATCCAGCGACCATTTCGCCGTTCAGCTCCAATGCCATGGAAGTGAACTCGCGGTCGTTCGCTAACGTCTTTTCTTCGACGACGTCCCAGACCTTAATGTTCTCCTTCGCTTTATCACCGTAGTGCGACGCACCCGTGTCGGCAACGTAGAGCTTTTTGTAATCTGGCGAGAAGCACAGGCCGTTCGGCTTGAAGATCTGGTCGGCAACCTGATGCAGCTTTCCAGATTTGCTATCGATTCGATAAATAGCTTCCTTTTGATAAGGCTGAAGCGAACCGGTCGTGGCTCGTGTTCCTTCGTAGTTCATCAATCCGCCATAGCCAGGATCGGTGAACCAGATATCGCCGTTGGGATGAACGACGGCGTCGTTTGGCGCGTTTAATGATTTGCCGCCGTAGCTATCGGCCAGAACGGTTACCGATCCGTTGTGTTCGTAGCGCACCACCTTTCGCGGCCCGTGCTGACACGATACCTGACGGCCTTGGTAATCAAACGTGTTGCCGTTGCTGTTACCTGATGGATTGCGAAAAACGCTGACGTGTCCATCTTCCTCAAGCCATCGCATTTGGACGTTGTTTGGAATGTCACTCCACAACAGATACCGCCCGACGCCATTCCACGCGGGCCCCTCGGCCCACAACATCTGCTTGCTGTGGTACAGCCGTTGGATCGGGCTGTTGCCAAGTTTGTAGGATTTAAATCGGTCATCGAGTGCGACAACATCCGGCTCGGGATATCGGACGGGCGCGCCATTCGGGCCATAGTCGCGTCCCAGCACAGTCGAAGCAGTGGCCGCAGCAGCGGCCGAAATGAAGGCGCGGCGGCCCAATTTTGGAATTTGACAATCGAGGTTGTGAGTCAATGGTTGCGTCATCTTTCGGATCTCCGGTATCGATCGAGTTGCCGTTATTGTGCGTTCAAGATGTCCCACTATCGCCGCTTGGGGCCGCCGATGCAAGTTTTCGTCCACACCATAGCAAGCCATGCCCCGGGGCCGATGAGTTTATTGCGACTTACGCGTAGAATGGGCACGCGGTTAACCAGATTGAGCTGGCGATAAATCGCACGGACGTAAGCAAGTTCACAGTTGGACACTGCTATCCTAGGAACAATACCGACGCGTTGAATATTTAGCAGCACGACGCCTCCAACAAGGATACTGAGTGACGGAAAACCGAAGCGACGACGCCGAGCCTAAGCGTCGCATTGCCTGGTCAAAGCTCGTGGTGCTGGGCGCTGTTGGCCTGATCATCGCAGTCGCATACCTCAAGTTTGGCGATACTCTCTCACCAGCGACTCTGGCGAATCGCGAATCCGAACTCCGCCTGTATCAAGCCGAGCATCCGTTGCTGGTCTACGGCATCGCATTCGTCGCGTACGTCTTGGTGACGGGACTTTCGTTGCCCGGTGCCGCTGGCATGACCTTGCTCTACGGCTGGTACTTTGGTTTCTGGCAAGGTGTGCCGCTTGTCAGCTTCGCGTCCACATCAGGTGCAACGATGGCGTTTCTCCTGAGCCGATACATCGCACACGAGACAATCCAGAACCGATTCGGCGAGCGACTCGCTGGTTTCAACGAAGCATTGACACGTGAAGGTGCCCTCTATCTGTTCACACTTCGACTGATTCCAGCCGCACCGTTCTGGCTGATCAATCTGTTGATGGGGCTCACCCCGCTTCGCGTTCGAACGTATTGGTGGGTCAGCCAGCTTGGGATGCTTCCCGCGACGATTGTTTTCGTTTACGCCGGATCGTCCTTTCCAAATCTCCAAACATTTGCTGACGAAGGCATCGAAGCCGTTCTGTCGCCGACCCAACTCATACAAATCGTCGTCGCGCTCGTCTTGCTCGGAATCTTTCCTTTGGTCGTGCGAAAGGCGATGCAACGCTTGTCTCCAACGGGTAAAACGTAAGAGCCCGTCGACTGACGATCAGCGTTCCCCATGGAGTACATTCTCATGCCAGACGACATCCGAAACGAAGTCGATCTCTTTATGCGCGGGCTCGTCAAACGCAATCCGGGCGAACCAGAGTTTCATCAGGCGGTTCGGGAAGTCGTCGAGACGCTGATGCCCTACGTCAACGAGCATCGCCAGTACAAAGACGCGCAGATCCTCGAACGCATGACGGAACCAGATCGGATCATCATCTTTCGCGTGACGTGGGAAGACGACGATGGAAACATTCGAGCGAATCGGGCGTGGCGAGTGCAGTTCAACAACTCGATCGGGCCCTACAAAGGTGGGCTGCGATTTCATCCTTCGGTAACGCAAAGCGTATTGAAGTTCCTTGGCTTCGAGCAAGTCTTCAAAAACAGCCTGACGGGTTTGCCAATGGGAGGAGCGAAAGGCGGTTCGAACTTTAATCCAAAGGGAAAGAGCGATCGTGAAGTGATGCGTTTCTGCCAGTCGCTGATGGTCGAACTGCATCGACACATCGGCGAGGATACGGATGTTCCGGCCGGAGACATCGGCGTTGGAGCACGAGAGATCAGCTACTTGTTCGGCTTCTACAAGCGATTGGAGAACCGCTTTACTGGCATCCTCACCGGTAAAGGGCTCGCGTTCGGCGGCAGCTTGGTTCGCACCGAGGCGACCGGCTACGGGTGCGTTTACTTCTGCGAGAATATGCTGAAGCACCGTGGCGATAGCCTTCAAGATAGGACGTGTCTCGTATCGGGTTCAGGAAATGTGGCGATCTACACGGTCGAGAAGGCAACGCAATTGGGTGCAAAGGTTGTCACGATGTCCGATTCATCAGGCTTCATCCAGGACCCCGATGGCATCGACGCAGAAAAGCTCGAATTCATCAAAGAACTTAAGGAAGTTCGCCGTGGCAGGATCGCCGAGTACACAACGAAGTTTCCGAGGGCAAGCTTCTTCGAAGGGCAACGGCCTTGGAGCGTTCCCGCCGAGATCGCGTTCCCTTGCGCCACGCAGAACGAAATCAATTTACAGGATGCTGAGGCGTTATTGACGAATGGGATTCAAGCGGTCAGCGAGGGCGCGAATATGCCAACGGAACTCGGTGCCGTTCATGCGTTCTTAAATAACAAAGTGCTATTCGGCCCGGCCAAAGCAGCAAACGCGGGTGGCGTCGCGGTCTCAGGGCTTGAGCAAAGTCAAAACGCGTTGCGCCTGTCCTGGAGTCGCGAAGAAGTCGACCAACGTCTTCGCACGATCATGCAAGACATTCACGAGAAATGTATTTCGCATGGCGAGAATGGCGATGGCTATGTGAACTATGTGCGAGGCGCGAACATCGCAGGCTTCGTGAAAGTCGCAGATGCGATGTTGGCGTACGGAGTTGTCTAACCGAACGGAGTCAATATGACTGATCAACGTGGCCCCTTCGAACCATCGCCCTTGATAGATATTCCCGCAACAAATCCGTGGGACGAACACAATCAACGCTGGGCCGATTTCGTCCATCCGCGTGACTGGAAGAACCCAGAGCCGAACGGTCGATATAATCTACTTGTAATCGGAGCGGGACCAGCAGGGCTCGTGACCGCAATCGGTGCCGCGGGCCTTGGTGCGAAAGTCGCCTTGGTCGAAAAACATTTGATGGGAGGTGATTGCCTCAATGTTGGTTGCGTTCCTTCGAAGGCGCTTATCGCTTCCGGAAAGGCTGCGGCGTCTGTACGCAACGCCCATCAGTTCGGTGTTCGCGTTCCAGAAGGGGCATCGGTCGACTTTCCTGCCGTCATGGAGAGGCTGCGCCGAGTTCGAGCGGACATCAGCCATCACGATTCTGCTGCGAGATTCAGCGATCTTGGTATCGACGTCTTCATCGGCGACGGCGAGTTTAGCGGCCGGACAACGTTCGAGATCGACGGCAAAACGATCCGCTTTACCAAAGCTTGCGTGGCGACCGGCGCACGTGCCGCCGCTCCTCCGATTGAGGGTCTCGATTCGGTCCCCTACCTCACTAACGAGACCATCTTTTCATTGACCGAATTGCCGCGACGCATCGGATTCATTGGCGCTGGCCCGATCGGCTGCGAACTGAGCCAGGCCTTTCGTCGCTTTGGTAGCGAAGTGGTGCTGATCGAATCCGAACATGGGATACTTCCTCGCGAGGACCGCGAGGCGGCTGATATCGCTTTGCAGTCGTTGTTGCGAGATGGGGTCGATTTGCGCTGCTGCGCCAGAAACCTACGGCTGCGACAAGAGTCGGATGGAATCCACCTTGCCGCTAATTCGGAACACAGCGACGAGCACTACGACGTTGCTGTCGATCAATTGATGGTCGCAGTCGGACGCGCACCGAATGTCGAGAATCTTGGTCTCGACGCGGCTGGCGTTGACTTCCACAAGAAGGGAATCACAGTCAACGATCGCTTGGAAACAACGAATCCAATCATTTTCGCCGCCGGCGACGTCGCGTCGAAGTATCAGTTCACCCACTCTGCCGACTTCCTCGCGAGAATCGTGATCGGCAATGCGTTGTTCTTCGGACGAGGGCGGGCAAGTGCGCTGACCATTCCTTGGTGTACCTACACAGAACCCGAATTGGCTCACGTCGGACAGACGACGGGCGAGTTGGAAGCAAACGGCAAGGAGTTTCAATCGTTTACCGTGGCAATGAAAGAAATCGATCGCGCCATCTTGGACGGCGAAGACGAAGGCTTCGTCCGCGTCCATGCAGATCGAAAAGGGAGAATCCTTGGGGCCACGGTTGTTGCCGCGCACGCCGGCGACATGATCGGCGAGCTTAGTCTGGCGATGACGCATGGTATTCGCCTTGGACAGGTCGCCAGCGCGATTCACCCGTACCCGACACAGGCCGAGGCAATTCGTAAGGTCGGCGACGCGTTCAATCGAACAAGGCTCACGCCGACCGTAAAGTCTTTAATGAAGACTGTGTTGAAATGGCGGCGATAACTCCGTGCCAGCGACGACGTCGCTACGCGATTACGATTTCCTTGCTTGTACAATCGCCCACAGCAAGTACCGCCAAGGGCAATCGATGATCGAAAACCCCGCGTCGCGCAGCCAATCGACTTGGTCGGTCAGCGAATCATGGAAATCGTGTTCGAGCTGATGGTCCATCCACATTTCCCACTCATCGCTACTCGACCCGGCCGCCATCGATTGTTCGTGCCAATGATGTATATGCCGTTGGTACAAGTCTTCGGTCGCGCCGCGGAATTGATCGGCGAAGCAGAAAGTTCCAGCAGGTTTTAACCAGTCGTAGATCTGGGCAAACAGCCGGCGTTTTTCCAGTGATGTCAGGTGATGGACAGCGATGCTTGATACGACGAGATCTAAACTGTTCGAATCGCAGCTCAAATCGCGAAAGTCTCGCTCTTCGAATGCAAAGCGACTATCGTCAAGTCGGGCTCGGGAGAGTTCAAGCGATTCGCGCGATACGTCCACAACGCGTATCGAAGCAGCGGGAAACGCGTTCGCCAGCAAGACCGACAAGTTGCCAGTTCCACACCCGAGTTCCAGGATCGAGCCAATCGGCTTGTCGGTGGGTAGATAGTCGAGCAACGCCCACAGCATCTCGCGATAGCGAGGAAAGCAACGTTCGATTACTGCCGTGTAATCTTCGCTCAGTGAATCAAAGAATGTTCCGATTTGCTTGTCATTCATGAATGATTCTCAGCTCGCGAACTTGTGTTCGGCTATGGTTGTCTCGTCAGAATTGAACGCTTCATCGCCTCGACCAATAATGGATTCGGTACAGCCAGCAAACGCTCGATCCGACTATTATCCCTCTTGATCTTAAAACACGTCTAACGCTTCGATAGAGTTGTCATGAATCCAGCCAACGCTGATGCCAAAGGGAGTCTACCAGACTTCAATGAATGTTTGATCGAGTTCTCGGCGCTACCGTGGGACGATATCAAACCATTCGTGCGCGAGAAGCGAGTTAATCGTAGCGGGCAAGTCATTCGCTTCGTCGAGTTTCGGCAGGGATTCGAGGAAGATGGTTGGTGTGAAAGCGGGCATGTCGGTTACGTCACGCAAGGGCGACTTGAGGTTCGCTTTGAGGACCGATCCATATCTGTCAGCGAAGGCGACGCGATTTGGATTCCAGCTGGATCGGCGTACCGTCACCGGGCGACAGTCGTAGGCGAGTTCGTTCGATTGATCCTATTCGAGTCGGATACGCCGGAATCTCCGTGAGCGGCTCGGAGCAAATGTGCGTGTTCCGCTCAGCCATTCTTTGACCAGCCCTTTCCATCTTGCGGCTTGGCGAACAAAATGGGGAGTTCAAGCGTCTGATCGAATTGCCGCATATCGCTTTGAGAGTGAATCGCCGAGAAGTCCATGTCCGAACCTGCCATAAGCCTCAAGATTCAACGAATTGACACGCGTCGTGATGACGTGCAAGAGGCGTTATGCGGACTTCGCGAGAAGCTCAGCCCGCGAGGCAATATCGTCAGTGAAGCTGGTCGCCAGCGGACGATCGCCACGTTCGGCGAGCCGCTCTCGCCTCAACAAGTTGTCGAGCGGATTACGCAGGAAGTACGTGACGAGGGACTCGCTGCGCTACTTCGATACACCGAGAAGCTGGACGGAGCGAAGTTGACACCGGACACGATCCGAGTGACTCCTGACGAAATCGCGAAGGCACACGCGGCGGCTGACCCAGCGTTTCTGGAAACGATCCGCCGAATCCGCGGCAACATCATCGAGTTCCACTCCGCGATTTTACACAAAGATGTCGAAGTGACTCGCCCCAACGGTGTCTCACTGCGGCAGCGTTATCTGCCACTGGAGCGGATCGGAATTTGTGTGCCAGGTGGCGCTGCGGCCTATCCGTCGACCGTGTTGATGACGGCCGTTCCTGCGAAAGCTGCCGGCGTCGAGCAAGTCGTGGTCGTCGCTCCGCCAACAGAGTTCGGCGCAAACAATCCAGATGTGCTGGCGACTTGTCACGAGATCGGCGTGAGTGAAGTCTATCGAATCGGTGGTGCTCAAGCTGTTGCCGCGATGGCTTACGGAGTCAAAGGGCTTCCGAAGGTCGACAAGATCGTCGGACCTGGCAACTTGTTTGTCGCGCTGGCCAAGAAGTATGTTTACGGCGAAGTGGACATCGATTCGATCGCAGGGCCGAGCGAGGTCGTGGTTATCGCCGACGAATCGACGCGACCTGACTTCACGGCCGCCGATATGTTAGCTCAAGCCGAGCACGCTCCAGGCGCAAGCATTCTGGTGACGTGGAGCGAAGAGGTTCTCGAAGCAACAGCCGCCGAACTTGCGAAACAAGTTGCAATGCTCTCTCGATCTGAATTGACGATTCAGAGTTTGGAGTCTTTCGGTTATCTCATTCTTGTTCGCGACGAGAACGAAGCCTGCGAGATCACCGATGCCATCGCGCCCGAACACCTCCACATCGCGACCGACCACGCCGAATCGCTGATCAACAAGATCCGCAATGCCGGAGCGACATTCTTAGGCAATTACTCGCCGGTCGCGTTAGGCGACTACGCCGCTGGCCCCTCGCACGTGTTGCCAACAAGCGGCACCGCTCGCTGGGCTGCTGGTCTAACCGCAAATGACTTCCTCCGATCCGGCAGCATCATCTCCTATAGCGAACAAGCTTTGAAAGAAATCGCTCCCGCGATCCAAACCATGGCTGATAAAGAAGGCCTCACGGCTCACCGAGCCAGCGTCGATATCCGCCTCAGCTGACCTCAGATTAAAGACCTCTGACTTCTCCCATACTATGCCCGTTCGTCCTAACATCGCCGCCATGTCAGGCTACACGCCCGGTGAACAACCGCAGGCGGGCAAGTTTATTAAGCTGAACACGAACGAGAATCCTTATCCTCCTTCGCAGAAGGTGACTCAAGCGATACAAGCAGCGCTTGAACAAGGACTCGTGAAGTATCCCGATCCTGTCGGCAATTCATTCCGCCGACGAGCTGCGGAAGTATTGGGCGTCGAACCAGATTGGATCCTGTGTGGAAACGGTAGTGACGATATTCTCACGATTTTGACGCGAGCTTACGTGGGCGAAGGCGATCTTTTGCGCCTGCCGTATCCGAGCTATGTCCTCTATCGCACGTTGGCTGAAATTCAGGGAGCGAACTGCGATGAGGTTCGCTTTAACGATGACTGGACGCTCCCGGATGCCTTCGGCGCGGCCACCGAGCGGCTGAAACTCGTGTTCTTGCCGAACCCAAATAGTCCTACGGGGACTGTGATCGCTAGGAGCGAGATAGCAATGATCGCCGAGAAACTTCCATGTCCACTGCTGGTCGACGAAGCGTACGGAGATTTTGCTGAAGAGACGTGCATCGATTTGGTGCGACAGGATGAGAATGTCATGGTGGCGCGTACGCTAAGCAAATCGTACGGATTGGCAGGGCTTCGTTTTGGATTCTTAATCGCTCAACCGCCGATCATCGCCGAGCTGATGAAAGTCAAAGATTCGTACAACTGCGACGCGCTGTCGATCGCCGGTGCCACCGCTGCGATCGACGACCAAGCATGGTTCGCCGCGAACCGCGCGAAGGTGATCGCCACCCGCCAGCGGATGACGTCCGCGCTGGAGCAACTCGGATTTTCGGTGATCCCCTCCCAAGCCAACTTTGTCTGGTGTACGCACCCCTCGCGACCGGTACAACCGCTTTACGAAGAGTTGAAAAACAACCGCGTTCTGATCCGATACATGAACTATTCAGGCTGGTGCGAAGGATTGCGTATCAGCGTTGGTACGGATGAACAAGTCGACGCCTGCCTGGCGTTGCTGAAGACAATGCTCGAACGCTAGAACTGAAAGCAGACGGACCATGTCGCGCACTGCGAAGATCGACCGCAAGACGAACGAAACCGAGATCTCACTTGAGCTGAACCTCGATGGCAGCGGCAAGGCGCAAATTCAAACGGGAGTCGGCTTCCTCGATCACATGCTCGAGTTGCTGACTCGTCATGCGGTGATCGATCTAAGTGTCGCGGCAAAGGGTGATCTGCACGTCGATCAACACCACACCGTCGAAGATGTCGGTATCTGTTTCGGACAAGCCATCAAGCAGGCACTGGGTGACAAAATGGGTATCCGCCGTTACGGACACTTTACCCTGCCGATGGAAGAAACACTCGTCACGACAGCGATCGATCTGAGCGGAAGATACTTCATGGTCTTTAGCGCCGACTTTCCTTCTCAGAAGATTGGTGAGTTCGATAGTGAGTTGGTCGAAGACTTCTGGCAGGCGACTGCAGCCAATGCACTAGCGAACCTGCACGTTGTTTTGCATCACGGTCGCAACAGTCACCACATCAGCGAAGCGATCTTCAAAGGCGCGGCCCGCGCCTTGCGAATGGCCGTCGAACAAGATCCGAGAGTGCCGGGCGTGCCCAGCACCAAAGGCACGTTGAGCAGCTAACGGTGATGCAACTTCCTCGTTTAACGGCAAGCCGAAGGCGACTGCATTCCATGACACACCGACGCCTTCGGCTTGCCGTTAAACGAGCTGAATAGGCCGTCTCACTATGTTAGTTGGAATCTTCGCAGACACTCACGATCACCTCGACAACATCCGCTTGGCGGTTGCTGAGTTTAATCGGCGCGAGTGTGAGCTTGTGCTGTTTGCCGGCGATCTTGTATCGACCTTTGCGATCCCACCGCTTCGCAAGGTGAACTGTCCAATGATCGCCAGCTTCGGCGACAACGAAGGCAATAAAGTCGGCGTCCGGGGCGGCATGCAAATCATCGGCGAGATTGGCGAACCACCATTCTGCATTCAACTTGCAAACGGCAAACGAGTGCTACTCACCCACCAACGCGAACTGATCCGCGAACCCGTCGATGGCTTAGACATCATCGTCTATGCCCACACCCACAAGCCCCGCATCCACCGCGACGAGGCCAATCGACTATGGATCAATCCCGGTGAGACAAGTGGCTGGTCGTACGGAAAACCCTCTATCGTGATCCTGGAGACCGACTCGATGGCTGCGGAAATCGTCTGGCTCTGCGATGCCGACCGGCAGTAAACAGCGTCTTCATCGCTGCTATTCCTCTTCTGTGACACGAACGAAGCGAGATCTTCGTGAGATGAGCCCGGGAATCGCTTCGAGGATGTATCGCGCTGCAGGAAGCGACAGGCTATTGCCGACCATTCGCCACACGGTTGCGCGAGATGTTGAATCGGGTAGCGTGAACGAATCAGGAAACGCTAACTGTCGAAGGATCTCGGTTGGCGAAAAGTATCGCACGGCTAGAGCGTGCCTAAGATAAGAACCGGTGTTGTTCACCGATCTGCCGTAGCCCGACATGAAGCAAGACGAAACAGCAGAATCTTCACTCGGATCAACAACATGCATCGTGTTGCGATGCATGGCAAGCAACTCGGGGGCGATCACTAGATCGTCGTCTGCAGACTCGTCAAGCGTGGATCCTAATCGGAACCGGCTCGTCGGGTTTAACGGCTTCCAGGGCTGCAATTCGTCACGACCGGCAACCAAGTAATAACGCCTTCTTTCGTTTGGGACGCCTAACTCCGTCGGGCAGAGCTGCGTTTCTTGCCATTGGTAATCGCAGTCGGCAAGCGTCTCAAGCAACTTTTGGCGAACTAGTGACTTGTCGAAATCCGGTACGCATTCTAATGCGACATAGCGAGGCTTGACAGCGATTACTTGATCCAGAACGTGGAGTATGCCATTGGAACGCGCGTCGTCGAGCTCCCGTCGCAGGCCAGCATGAACGTATGGTAACACGGGTGGTGACATCCACCATACATCCGCGGCGCGGTCTCGAAACCATCGCGTCGACAGGGACTCTACTGGTTGATCACACGTTGGGTGCGAGAAGTTATGGCGATAAATCGCGAGTGCATCTTGATCGGTCTCGACTGCGGTAACGATGTCGGCTAGCTCGCCGATCGCGGCCGCACAGCCTCCGATACCAGCGAACAACTCCAACACTCGAAATCGCTCGGCCATTACGAGTTCCCGGCGAACGTCTCGCGGAGCATGGCGAGACTCTTCGGGATGCCAGCGAGTGGATCTTCACGCCCTTCGAACTCGAGCGATACGTATCCGCGATATTTGTAACGTTGCAACATTTTTGCGATGCGTGGGTAGTCGAGATCAAGCTGGTACCACAATCCACCACCGTGGTAAGTCTTGGCTTGCACAAGGACCGTCTTCTTGGCGAGCTGTTCAAGTCGTTCGTACGGATCTTCCAGGAAGTTGCCAGTGTCCATCGTCACTTGCAACCACGACGAATCGATGGCGTTAACGACTCGCATCACTCCTTCAGGAGTTCGACCAAGTCCCCAATGATTCTCTAATCCCAACAGCACACCACATCGCTCGGCGGCAGGCAAGCACTTCTCTAAGCTGTCGATCACCCAACCGAAACCGTCTTCGTCGGTGAATCCTTCACGAGGTTTCTCGATGCCGCGATTCTTCATCAACTCGTCAAAGTTCTTGCTCGTTCCCCACGTTCCTGTGTTGACGCGAATCGTTGGGATACCCAGCTTATACGCCAGCTCGATACAGCGAATCGTGTGATCAATGTTCTTTTGCCGCACGGCTTCGTCGGGCGAGAGAAAACCTTGATGCGTCGAGAAACCACATAAATCGATGCCGTTGACAAAGGCAGCTCGCTTTAGTTTTTGGAGATAGGAGTTTTCTTCGGTCTCCATTTGCCGATGCAAGATCTCAACGCCATCGAAGCCCATCTCTGCCGAACGATTGATGCACCCTTCGACGTCTCGCAATTCTTGATGACGGAACTGCCAGAACGAATAAGTGGATACCGCGATTCGGTTGCTGTGCTGCCCGGCGGATCTTTCTTCTGCGGCGGATACGGTTGTAGATCGAGCGGCAAGAGCGGCGACGGCTCCAACGGCGGCAATCTGAATTGCTTCGCGGCGATTGTGCATTTTGAATTTCCTTGAGTCATTGTAGCCATCACGCTCCGAGTGATGAGCCCAGTGACGTTTGACTCAGAGCCGGCAAGTGACCGCGTTGACCAGCTCGTCGGCGAAGGGCTCATCACTCGGAGCGTGATGGCTACTTTAACCGACAGCACGATGTCCGGCCATCACTGACGTGCTACAATCGCGGCGACCTTTGAACTCACAACCAACTTGCGTCGAGATGAATCACACCGAATCACAATGCCCGGCAACCATTGAGCAGCTAGACGAATTGCTCAGCGCCCCCAATGAACGTGTTGTGCAAACGATGCGTGATCTTGAAGGCGATGTCATCGTTTTGGGCGTCGGCGGCAAAATGGGACCAACGCTCGCGCGGATGGCGAAGCGCGCATCTGACAAGGCTGGGACGGCGCGACGAGTTATCGGAGTATCCCGCTTTTCGTCGGGCGACTTGCAGCAACGGCTGGAACGCTGGGGTATCGAGACGATCGCTTGTGATCTGCTTGACGAAAGTGCGGTCCAGAAGTTGCCCGATGCCGCGAACGTCGTCTACATGGCGGGATTCAAGTTCGGCGCGGCGGCAAACCCTTCGTTGACCTGGGCCATGAATTGCTACTTGCCAGCGGTGATCAGTCGCCGCTTTCGCGACAGCCGAATCGCGGCGTTTTCGTCCGGTAATGTCTACGGCACGGTCAATGTCAGTTCCGGTGGGTCTCTCGAAACTGATTCACCGAATCCAATCGGTGAGTACGCGATTACGATATTAGGTCGCGAACGCATGTTCGATCACTTCAGTCGCTCGCTGGGGACTCCGATGAGCTTGCTGCGACTGAACTATGCAACGGAGCTTCGGTACGGAGTGCTGGTCGATCTGGCGCAACAAGTCTTCGCAGGAACACCGATCGACGTCACGATGGGGCATGTCAACGTGATCTGGCAGCGAGATGCGAACGCGATGGCGATCAATTCACTGGCACACACATCGATTCCGCCTCGCATCTTGAACGTTGCGGGTAGCGATGCGTTACGAGTTCGCGACGTTTGCACGGAACTCGCGAAGCTGATGAACAAGGACGTTGCCTTCTCCGGCGAGGAAGCTCCGGACGCGTTGTTAAATAATGCAACCAGGAGCTTCACGCTGCTTGGCGAACCGTCGACGTCCACGGAAGAGATGATTCGGTGGACGGCCCAGTGGGTAATGCAAGGCGGCGCGTCGCTGGGTAAGGCGACTCATTTTGAAAGCCGAGACGGAACTTTCTAGCAGAGTGACACAACATGAATCAACTCGAACGACCAACCAGCGTCCGGCACATCGTCATCGCGGCTGCATTCTTGATGTCAGTCTTGTTGTATCTGCACCGCTTTTGCATTTCGGTCGCCCAGACTTACATTCAGGAAGATCTTAACCTTACGGATCAGCAAGTCGGCATGATGCTGAGCGCGTTCTTCTGGACGTATGCGCTGGGGCAAGTTCCAGCTGGGTGGCTGACGGATCGATTCGGATCGCGGATTATGCTGACATCGTACATCTTGCTGTGGTCGCTCTTTACTGGGCTGACAGGAGCGGCGTCAGCCTTTGCGGCAGTTCTCCTGTTGCGATTCGGATTTGGCTTCGCACAAGCCGGGGCTTATCCAACGGCAGCCAGTATCGTCAGTAAGTGGGTTCCGTTTCAGTCGCGAGGGTCGGCGAGCGGCATCATCTCGATGGGCGGACGAGTGGGTGCGGTACTCGCAATGTTCGCGACCGGCTACTTGCTCGTTTGGTTTACCCCTGCCAGCACGCCTCCGACTCTCGATTCAAACTCGATCATGAACGGTGAGCGGCTTTGCTACGAGCTCGCGATTGAACGACCGGCAGACTCGCCGACGATCAGTCTACTAAGGGACAATTGCTTCGAACAATTCACGACCTCCGGACAAACTCTAGTTCAAGCATTCGCCGACAACTATGCGCGGGCACTCGAAGCAAAGCAAGAAGGACTTGCGGCTACGGGAAAATCGACGAAAGATGCCGCACCAGACGTTAGGCCCTTTCCGCAAAGTGAAGTTCCCGCACTGCTGGAAGAGATTAACGGTGTCATTCAGGCACGTTCGTTCTTCGAGCCAGATGACCTTAAGGATATCAAAGTAGAGAATGAAGCGAGACGACTGGCGCGGCGCGGCGCCGAGCTGACGGAGACAGAGACTCACCGAATGAACAGGCTTGTACTCGAAGGGCTCCATCGGCAAAGCATCAAGAAGCTCTACGTCGCTGGCTGGCGACCATTGATGTTTCTGTACGGTTCGTTGGGATTGATCGTGGCGGCCGTCATTTGGTGGACTTGCCATAAATCACCGGCAAGCCACCCAAAGTGCAACTCGGCGGAAGCGGAGTTAATTGCCGGTGATTCGCAATCGTTGCCTCAAACGGAAGGAAAAGTTTCCGGTGTACCTCTTTTGCCTTTGATAAAAAGTGTAAGTATGTGGCTGTGTTGCCTGACTCAGTGGTTCACAAATATCGGCTGGGCATTTCTGATGCTATTGGCCCCGCGCTACTTCACAAACGAACATCAACTGTCAATCGAAACCGTAGGGTTACTGTCGGCGATCCCACCAATCGCCGGAGGACTCGGTATGTTTTCCGGTGGAACTGTTACCGATCGCCTAGTTCGCGTTGTCGGTTTGCGATGGGGGCGAGTGCTACCGATTACCGTATCTCGGTTTATTGCGATGGGGGCATACATCGTGTGCCTGTTCGATCCCAGTCCGACCATCGCGGTTGTGATGTTCGCATGCGTGGCATTCTTTACGGGAATCGGCACACCCGCGATGTGGGCTTTCAATCAAGATGTCGGTGGCAGATTTGTCGGTTCGGTTCTGGGCTGGGGAAATATGTGGGGGAACTTTGGAGCAGCTGTCACACCACCGCTCCTGTTGTGGGTCGTTGGCAGTCCGGAGCGTTGGGAGTACGTATTTGCGACGTGTGCTGCCGCTTTCTTCTTATCTGGAATTGTTGCTTTGGGAATTAACGCCACCATCCCGATTGTCCGCGACGACGAGGAGGTGATTGAAGCGGCGACGGCTGATTGAGTGCCGCAATAGGAAAGCTTTGTCGCTGAGGCAAACTCCCCTTATGAAGCGGATTACTCTGCCGGATCGGAAGGCACGGCGCGGAGATGTGAATCATCGAAGGGGGAACGGTGTTCTTTTCGCCCACTCTTGGAAGGATCTGGTAGAATATCTAGGGCGTCGGAGTCGGGATTCATCGGCGCACGCCAGGAGCATTTGTCACGAGGAACTCCGCGTGGGATCACTGCAAATACTATTGTTAGTTGCCGCGACAGCCATCGCGCAGGCTGATCCAGCTCAGAAATCCTCTGTCGCTCCCAAGGCAATTGCAATCGCAGTGCAGCAGCTCGGTTCTAGCAACTTTGATGTGCGACAGCGAGCATCGGCATTTCTCTGGCAGGCTGGGCGCGCTAGCGAACGAGCGTTGCAACGAGCCGCCGAAGGCAAAGATCCCGAGATTCGGCTACGAGCAAAGGCAATTCTCGAAGACTTTCAATTTGGCGTCTTCGCCGATACGCCGGACGAGGTCGCCGCGCTGGTACGACAATTCCGACGCGCACGGGGTAAAAATCGGGACGCCTTGTGGGCGCGAATCCTTAGCGTCGGCTCGGTTGAGACACTCGTCGCGATCACGAACAAGGAAACGGTTCCCACGCGTCGGCGACAAGTCTTAGAACGACTGGAACGAGAAGGCCAGATCGAGGATGCCGTGACGCTGGCCGAGCGATGGCGTGAGGACTACAGCGACGACAAGGATCGGACGCGTTTTGACGAGTTCGTTCTCCGCCAAGTGCCGTATTTTTTGGCCAGGCAGCGGTACGACAAGTCCGATTCGCTGCTTGAACAGTCCGCGACGGATGGGCGTGGAATTCGAAATTGGGCTGCGTTCCTGTTTCTGCGGGGAGGACTCGACGCGAAGATCGAGGAACTCCGACGGCAAGTCGCGAGTGACGTTGCCGATTCTTCCAAATTAGCGGACACGCGAACAAAGCTTGTTCATATGCTGCGGGTGAATGGGGACGAGGACGGAGCTTTGGAGGTTGCACGCGAATTGGCAGCGAGCGACGGGGACTTGCTGCAAGGTTTGCTGTTCGATCAACGAGCATGGGGTGAACTCGCCGAGCGACAACGTGAACTTCTCGCCGCTGATTACGAGGACATCGAAGTTTTGGGATTTGCCGCAGCCTATAATCGGCTTGCCGGCAATACGGTCGAGTTTGATAGGCACATCACCGCGATCCGTGGTTACGCCGAGAGTCGAGTTAGCGGCGATCGCGTGGAGCATTGCCGCGAAGCGTTGTTTTTGAACGGCTTCACGAATGAAGCGATCAAATTGCTGGCACGAGAGAACGCCGCCGACGCGTTCAACGTGCAGATCATGCGGAATCAATATGCTGATGCATTCGAAGTGGCTGGGATTGGCAGAACTCGTGAATCGCGCGATGCATGGCTCCGCAAGGTTCTCGCGAAACCGGATGGTTCGAAAAACTGGCAAAACAATTTTCGAATTGCTGTCCAACTCGCCCGCATCCTGGCGACCGCCGGCGAGAAGCATGAATCGGTTGAAACATTTGAGCGGCTTGCGAATTCTATCAAGAGCAAGCGTGACGGAACTCAGATGCGGGAACTCGCGGAAGCGGAACTGCGAGTAAAGATGTTCGATGAAGCCTTCGAGCATGCTGCGCAAGCCTTCGAGAAGGACCGCAACGCGGCTTCCGTAACCTTATTGTTCACCAACCATCGCACCTCCTCCAAGACCTGGTGGGATGTCTACAGCGCTTTAGAACCGACCGAAACGACCAGACTACGACTGGATCGCGTCCGCAATTTGTTTTACCAGCGGAAGCGTCACGACGAAGTAGTTGAGCAGATTTCCGCGGTACATAGAAGAGTCGCGGCACTGGAGGCAAAGCATGCCTCGCGTACCAAGTGGCTGAACTCGATCGGCGAGACGTACTTGCTCCATAAAGAGAAGGAGCTGGCTCGCGAGTGCTTCACGGCGATCGCGGAAGTTCATAGTCCGGCGGCGATTCGATTGGCGGATATGCTGGCAGCGCAGGAAGAATGGACTGACGCTGCAAAATGGTACGACATGGCGTGGCAACGGGAGCATCAGCCTTACGCGCTTTATCTGTATGGCGAGATGTTAAGCAAGTCGGGCGACGAGAAAGCCGGGAATGAATCGAAACAGTTGGCCAGACTAATTCCGTTGGCGGGAGCCTCGCGTTATGACGAGCTCGCTTCCCATTTGGCACAGAGAGGATTAACGGACGCGGCCCAGCGAGAGTACGAACTGCTTCGTCGCTGTTCCACCTGGTCCGAGTTGCAAATGTTCAACGCCATCGCATCGCTCAGCCAGTCGGTCAGCGCAGAAGACCCGCTGCGGGCCGCAGCTTATTCGGAACAACGAATGCTCAATTGTCTTCAGGAACTGTGGCACTTTACGGATCAAGGAAGCTACGTCCGCATCCCGCTTGAAGTCCACCATACGAGGGCAAAGGGCTTGTTGAAGATGGAAAGAATCAGCGAGGCGATCGACGAGTTGAGGATTTGCCAGCGAATTTGGCCAGCTGAGCTAAACATTCCCGAAGTATTCGTGCCGCAGCTCGATAAACTTTGGCAGACGGAGGCCGCCGATGAACTGTTCAAACGCTCCTACGAACTGATTGACGAGACTTGCGGCATCTTCCCGAACAGTGCGTTGCATCACAATAATGCAGCATGGCTGGCCGCGAAGTGCAATCGACGCCTCGACGACGCACTCATCCACGTCAATCGAGCGATTGAGTTGACTCCCGACGAGGCCCAATACATCGATACACTCGGCGAAGTTTATTTCAAGCAAGGTAAGATCAATTTGGCGATCGACTGTGCGAAACAATGCATCGAACTCCAGCCCGACATGTCGTTCTACAAAGAACAGCTAACAAGATTCCAAGCGGCGATGCCGCAACCCGAGTAGATCACGGAAGGTTGATTACGACTGATGGACCCTAACGGAAAGACCGCGCTCGTCACGGGAGCGGGCAGCGGCATTGGGCGGCACACAGCCTTGGCATTGTTACGCGAAGGCTACTCAGTCGCCTTGGCTGGACGACGATCAGATGCTCTAGCGGAAACCGTGAAGCTCGCTGGACCGGACTCAGTCCGGGCGTTACCGGTTGCGACGGATGTTACGAATGCAGTTTCGGTAAACCAACTGTTCGCGGAGATCGAACAGGCCTTTGGACGGCTTGACGTGCTGTTCAACAATGCGGGAACCGGCGCGCCGCCTGTTCCAATCGAAGAGCTAACCTTCGAGCAATGGCGTTCGGTCGTCGATGTCAATTTGACAGGAGCGTTTTTATGCACGCAGGCGGCTGTGCGAATGATGAAGAAGCAATCGCCGATGGGCGGTCGCATCATCAACAACGGTTCAATCTCGGCAGATGCGCCGCGACCGAATTCGGCTCCGTACACGGCTACGAAGCACGCGATCACCGGCCTGACCAAGTCGACTTCGCTGGACGGTCGCAATTTCGACATCGCCTGCGGTCAGATCGATATTGGGAACGCAGCCACCGAGATGACCGCGCGGATGGCCGACGGCGTGCCACAGGCGGATGGATCGATTGCCGTCGAGCCGACAATGGACGTTGAAAATGTCGCGCAAGCCATTCTCTATATGGCCGGATTGCCGCTCGACGCCAACGTACAATTCATAACGGTCATGGCAACAAAGATGCCGCTTGTCGGGCGCGGCTAGTGTTTCGTAAGACGGCTCTCCGAAGCCGTCTCTCCATAGAGATGCCAGTATTCGACGGCCTCGGAGGGCCGTCGTACGAAGAGGAACTTGACCGTGACGGACGAGCCGAACGACGAGACTGCGTCCCAAAACCCGTATGAGTCCCACGAGGCGGATGTGTCGTCCCCATCGAAGGATCCGTCCCGATCGAAGGATCTTAGTGCGGCTAGCCCTCGAAAACCGCTCGTCCCGCCCCTGTGGGTATGGATTGTTGTGGCATTTACTGTCGCAATGATCATGGTCATGCGAGTGCGAGACGTGGGCGGTGACCACGCTATTGTAAACATCTTGACGTTGATCCTCGGCTTTCTGGCTTATTGCACGCTCGCTCTTTGGTTTCTATTTTTCAGTGGTTATTCTGGAATGTTTCGCGTTGGCTGCTGCGTTGCGGTCGTTGCTAGTGTTACCGCGTTCTTCACTATGTTTCGCATAGGGCACGTCTCGGGCGAGTTGATTCCGACATTCCGATCGCGGTGGGCACCTCCAATCGATGCGTTGCTCGAAACGGCTTCCGAAGTGGGCAATGCAGATGGTGTCGATTTGGCAACAACCACAGAGAAAGATTTTCCTCAGTGGTTGGGAACGCATCGTAATGGAACGGTTTCCGATCTCAAATTGGAAAGAGACTGGGATCGCCATCCGCCGGAGCTACTATGGCGTCAACCGATAGGTGCAGGTTGGTCAGGCTTTGTGGCGGTCAATGGCTTTGCCCTCACGATGGAGCAGCGAGGCGAGGAAGAGCTTGTAACCTGTTACGAGATTGCCACAGGAAAACTACGATGGGGACACGGCGAAGCGAACCGCCATCACACAATACTCGGTGGCACGGGCCCGCGAAGCACGCCAGTGATTCATGAAGGGTATGTTTATACACTTGGGCCGTCCGGCAGCTTTCTATGCCTTGACGGAGCGACTGGCAAAATGCTGTGGCACGACAACATATTGGAGCGCTACCACGTTCCGCCGGGCGAAGATAGAAGGGCCGTTGCATGGGGACGCAGCAACTCGCCGTTGATCGTTGACGACCTCGTCGTCGTTCCCGTCGGTGGTCCCGAAGCAGGGCCACGCGTGTCGCTTGCTGCGTTCAACCGCGTAACAGGTGAACTTGTCTGGGAAGCGGGCGACCGACAAGTCAGCTTCGCCTCGCCCACGCTCGCGGCGATTGGTGATCAACAAATGATCGTGAGCGTTAACGAAGACACTGTCAGCGGCCACGCCCCGCAAACCGGCGATGTGCTGTGGGAGATAGCTTGGAAGGGTAGTAGCGTTGGGGAAGCGAATGTGTCGCAAGCGACCTTGCTGAGCGATGGACGATTGTTGCTTTCCAAGGGATACTCCACGGGCGCGGCGCTCTGGCAATTGTCCGCCGAGGCGAATGGCAACATCTCGGCAACTAAAGTCTGGGACAAAAGGACCGTGTTGAAGACGAAGCTCACGAATCATGTTATTCGCCAAGGCTTCGCCTACGGACTGTCCGATGGAATCGCCGAATGCATCGCGATCGACACTGGCAAGAAACAGTGGAAGAAAGGCCGTTACGGGCATGGTCAGGTCCTGCTCGTTGACGATGTGCTCGTGATCCAAGCGGAATCTGGCGAAGTGGTTATGGTGGAGGCGACGCCCGATCGTTTCCATGAAGTCGCTAAGTTCGTCGCCATCGAAGGCAAGACGTGGAATACTCCATGTTTGTACGGAGACCTGTTACTCGTTCGCAATGCTGAAGAAGCCGCCTGCTACCGATTGCCGACAGTCGATTGAACGTTGGCAAGTCCGCTATTGTGCGAGCAACCAATCTTCCAAGATGATCTGTTCGATCATCGGAGCACGTAGCAGCGCGGTGCGCTCCGGCAACAATCGTTTGATCCACGGGTGATCGACGACTGCGGTTAACGCTCGCATGCCGATCTTTCCCTTTGTTTCAGCTTCCACGTTGTCCTTGAGCCGCGTGAACGTGGCCGGCATGATATTCGGCTCGGGACCGACATGAATCACGGTATCGACGTCTGACCGAAGAACTTCGTAGACGGCATCCCAGAGCAGCTGTGGATGATCGGTCCAGTCTTGCAGCGTCTGTCTCGCGTTGACGTCCGTGTAGCTGCACTTGCCCGTGACGAGCGACAGAACGTTCGGTTGCGGCGCGGTCAAACCACCACGCAGAGTCTGCATTAACACTGCCGCTCGATCGCAAATATTGCGCTGCCAAACAATTGGAGTGTGCAACGGTGGGAATTTGTGGTCATTCTTTCGGAGCGTCATACGATCGGGCAGCTGTCGCGCCGTAGCTTTGAATCGATCGAGCGTATCACCCTGTCCCATCAACAGAATCGAGTTCGGCGACAAGATCGAGGAGACGCCGATCACGCCATTCGCCGATTGATTGATCTCCATGCACAACTTTTGAATCGTGTCCAGCGGCAACGACTTTCCACGCGAGAACAAGACGCCAAGCGAGACGTCGTGAGCGAGCGCCGCGCAGTCCTCTGCCAATGTCAGCGGCACGCGCATCGCATCGTTCAACTCCAACACGCCGCTCAAAGCGAGCGCCGTGATCTCACCCAAACTGTAACCGAGCGCGAATTTTGCCTCTTTCAACTCGATCTCAAATTGTTCGGCGAGGATTCGAATCTGAGCTTGTTGCATAGCCATGATCATGGCGATCGCTTCGGCATAAGTGTCGAGCGAAGTCTCCTCACATCGCTCGACGCGACCGACGAGATCGACCGACTTACCAGTCACGTCGGCACAGACTAACGAGGCCGATTCCAGACAATCGCGAACCACGGGGCCGTACGCTTGGTGCGCGAGCATCTCCGGACTTCGGCCGAGATTCGTTATGTTGTAGCCGCGAAATGCGAACGCCGTTGACTCCAGCTTCGACTTCAACTCGTTAGTTTCCATCAATGGCCACCATAGAAATTCCTGCAATTGCGGACTTGTTCAGGCCCAACCCCTAATCCATCATGAATGTTCTCCTGTCTGAGTATCGGCGGAGCTTGTCGGCGTGTGCGAGTCAAAGTAAAACCGACGTTGCGACAACGGTTGTTCCGCTCCTCACATCATCTCGTCTGAAATGCCTGCACCAAGCGACAAAACTGATACATCTGCTACGAACGACCTGGACGGCAAGGTCGCTGTTGTCACCGGTTCTTCGAGTGGCATCGGTCGAGCAATCGCGTTGGAACTTGCTAGAGCGGGCGCAAACGTGATCGTCCATGCAAGAAGCAATCACGCGGGCGCTGAATCGACCAGCCGCGAAATTCAACGCCTGCATCGGGACAGCCACATCCTGATGGCCGACCTTGGAGACGCGGCAACGCATGAAGGTTTCGTCGAGCAAGCTTGGAACTGGCGTGATGGGGTGGACATCTGGATTAACAACGCCGGTGCCGATGTTTTGACGGGCGAGAGTGCCGATTTGTCGTTCGATGGCAAATTGGCGCTGCTCTGGCAGGTCGACGTTACGGCCACGATACGACTCTCGCGGATGGTCGGAGATCGGATGAAGGAGCGAGCGCGCGAAACTGATGATGCGGTGATCTTGAACGTTGGTTGGGATCAAGCCGAATGCGGAATGGCGGGAGACAGTGGCGAGATGTTTGCCGCCATCAAAGGCGCGATCATGGCGTTTAGCAAAAGTCTTGCACAAACGTTGGCCCCTAGTGTGCGAGTCAATTGTCTCGCTCCGGGTTGGATCAAGACTTCGTGGGCCGACGACGCGTCGGAGTATTGGCAAGAGCGAGCGCGACGCGAATCGCTGATCGGCCGTTGGGGCACGCCCGAGGACGTCGCTCGTGGCGCCCGTTTTCTCGCGTCACCTGCGGCGAACTTTATCACCGGGCAGGTCGTCCCGATCAACGGTGGGTTTCGCCGTGGTGCGAGTGACTGATTCGAGTTACTTGTCGTTCGCGTCGCTAAGTTTCTGGAGCGAGACCAGCGCTTCTTTTGCGGCTTGTGTGTTCGGATAGTCTTCAGCAACCCGCTCGTAGTACCGTCGTGCCATCGTCGGTTTCGCCGTGTCGTGCAGCATCTTCGCCAGCTGAAGCCGATACAGTGCCCGAGCCTCGAGAGCGGCGTCAACCGTCCCCGGTCGAGAGTCATCTCGCAATGAACCCGCAGGATCATCGCTAAACGCGAAATTACTGACTGTCTTGGCGAGCTCTTTACTTACGCGCGGCGACGACGTCCCCCCTGATCCGTCCGGCGGAGGCACGAACCGATGCTGGCCGTTGGTCAATGTAGCGATCCCGTCCATGCGAGGCTGGCAACTTCGGTCTTCAAAGGCGACGGTATGGATCGGAATCGCCGTTGGTTCACCCGCCTTAATGACGTCTTCTGCTTCGGCGTCGGCATCGCTAAAGAACTTGCTCCGATTCGGTTTGTTGAACTCGCCATCCGAGAGAAAGAAGATGGCACTTGGTTTCAGCGCCAAGCTAATCTCCAGCGCCTTCCGCGGATCAGTGCCGGAAATCGTTTGTACTTGTGCCAGCCAATCGCGTAGTCGCCGCTTGTTTTCGAGCGTCGCCGGTATCGGACTCGGGTAAAGTTGTTCGCTGTCGAACATCCGTCTCGTCCCCCAACCAAAGACGACCACGTAGAAACGTTGTTTCTCGTTCAATTGGTCCAACGACTGAAGTAACTCTAAAACGGCCCGTTCCAATCGTTTGCCATGGCGAGCATTCATGCTGGGCGAAACGTCGAGTACGTAAACAAAGCTGTTGCCGCGCGCGACCGTTCCGAAGAAGGAAGTCTGGCCCGCTCCGCCACTATGCCCGTTGCGGCTGGCGGTCGATGACCCGTCGCCACCGCTGCCCGTCGCGTTTCCCATTGCCAGCGCGTCGAGAGGCGAAGATATTTTCAGCGGGTCGGTCTGCTCGAAGATCGATGCCGAGTCGTCATCTTCAGCAATCTCATCCTCGAAGCTATCGAGCTCTGCCGTGAATGACTCCAGCTCAACGAGTTCGGCTCCGATATCGTGGAAAGTCACTTCGACTTCCAGCAACTCGGACGTGCCATCGCCGCTTGGCATGAGGAGGAGCGAAACAGCGATGATGAGGCCGAGGTGCAAGATCGTCGAGATCGACCATCCGTACCACGGATTGTGGTCGAACTGCCAAGGCGATTTCATCATCGCTCAGTCTTTCGGTATCGGAGCCCCCGACCACTCCATTTGGCCTCATACGCGAACGAAAAGCAACCCCTTAATGCCGAGCGATTAGGATCGGGTGATTGGATGCGGCGGTCTTCGGCATCGCGCGGCATAGACTCTTTGTCGACCGGGACCACGAATCCCACTTGCGCGACGTTCAGCCGGCAAGGATTCGCTCGGAAAAATCCAGATTGTTGTCGCATAACGCAGCATCTTTAACCTCCGTTTGCAAGGCACTGTATCTGACCACCAAGCATTGTTACGACAATGCGGCCGGAGGCGTCGACGAGCAAGCCGCCAGGCAGTGGTTGCCCCCTAAGTTCAGTTTGCCACATCGGTTTGCCGCTGTTGATTTCCAAAGCCGTCAAGTACCACTGAGGCTGAGCGCGAAAACGAACTTGTTGCTTATTGACCGTGAGGATGGCGTTCGGGCAGACGGCCAGCGAGACCGCCTCGAACTTGTTGCCGTCGCCGAGACTCGTATCCCATTTCACCTTTCCGGCGTCTCGTAACGAGTCCGTTAGGTTGCCCCTTCCTCTTCGGTCGCTTGGTTTGTCACTGCGTCCCTGAGCCAGTTGCGCAGAGACATCTTCCGCAGCGACGCAAGTAATCTTCCCGTACTTGAAGTTTACCAACGCCATCGTATCGTCGTTCCATGCTGGCGGCACGCCGCCAAAGTTCAACTGAATCGCACCTTTGCCCGAGAACGCGACAAAGCTTCCCTTCGTCGCGACATTGTCTGCAGCTGAGTACAAAATGCGACCACCAACGATTGCCATCTTGTCTTGGAAGACGCCCACGAACTGGCCGTTGTTAGCTTTCGGATGACCATTCTGAAAGGGGTGGGCTCGCAACTCGCCCGTTGACGCATCAAATGGTGCGGGCGAAACCTGATTGCCACCCGCCAACAGCAGTTGATTGCCGAGCATCGTCATGTTGCCCTGTGCGGCGACACCCTTGCGAAGCTCGGCCGCCAGATGGCCAGATGAATTGTTTTGCCACTTCAACTTGCCGGTCTTGGCGTCGACTGCATAGACATGCGTCCCATCGTGATCGACAATCCCCGCGCCGAAGTAAGCCACGCCGTCTCGGATCGTCACGCCTGTGTTTACCGGCCACGTCGATGACAAGTTACCGTAGACCATGATGTGACGTTCGACCGGAGCGGCCCGGAATCTCCACAGCAGTTTGCCGGTCGCCGCCTCCAAGCAATAGGCATAGCCATCGCCGCTACCAACATACACTCTGCCCTCCCAAACCGTTGGCGAAGCTTTGATCGGAGCCAGCGTTGAAAACTCCCAACGGTGCGAGCCACTAGCCGCTTCAAGAGCCTGAACCTTGCCGTCGCTCCCAGCAACAAAGACCAGTCCCGCGGAGGCGACGGCCGGTGTCAGTGTCATTGCCGAATCTAACGTCAGCTCCCACTGCGGCTTGGCGGGACCAGCGATCTCGATGGGTGAGCTGCTGCTACGATGAACGTTTCCGCGGAACGTGGACCAGTCGGCAGCACTCGATTCAAACGCCGCGACTTCGTAGTCCGCGTCGACGAACTGTTCCAATCGCTCTTCATTGGTCGCGACATGATCAAACTTAAAGTCGCCGGCCGAGCAACGAGCCATACTGCCGATGATCGATAGATTGCAATCGCACTGCCAAGGACCAATGTAGAGCATCCCGTTAGCCGGAAGAGCACCATCGTTGCAGGCAGGCCGGGCCGTCCCGTCGATTTCGACTTTCTTTGAATCGCGATCGAACCGTAGCATTCCTTCACCGCGAACGAAAAACGAATCGGAACAAGCGGTGAGCCGCGTGCAAGCGACCTTACGGAAACCGAGGTCCGCTTTCTCTTCGCCTGACACCGGATCCACCACGACGTGCGTGCCGCCCTTCCCGACTCCTAGGACGATGTCACCATCGACATAGATCGCGTTCGGATTGTTTGTGACTTTGCGTTTGGTCCACAGCACGCTGCCCGAAGAGGTCGATACGGCAACGACGTTCATTCTGGTCTGGCCTTGGATGATCAGCGCATCAGGTGTGGCCATGACGAGGCACATCGTCTTGAAACCAGGAGTCGACGTCAGGCCCTTTCCCGGTTCGGCGATCAAGCTACGGACTTGTTCCTCGTCGTTCGTCCAGAGCACTTCGCCGGTCGTCGCTTGCAATGCGCGCAAATGTTTATCCGGACACATAAAGAAGACCCCGTCGTCGCGAATCGCCAGCGATCTCGAATCGATAAGGCTGTCTTCGTTGTGGACCCACAACAATTCTTCCTCGCCCAAGTCATAAGCGGCAATCGTGTCGCCAAAACCGTGGGGGTAGTCGCCGTAGAAGCCGGGGCTCAGGTCCGCCCAACTCCAACCGCCGAACTCGCGGTCGCCACGCACGATCTGTGTGCCGCGTTCCTTCTTACCGGTCATGACATACAGCACGCCATCTTTCATCGCCATCCACTTCCAATGACCTGCGACGCCCGGCAGCTTGATTCGTCCTTGCTCTTCGCCGGTTTGCGCATCAAGCAGCAAGCAGCTCTCACCGTCGATCATGTGAAACGTATCTCTGGTGGCAATGAACGCCGAGCGATGCACGAGGTAGCCGTCAGGCAATCGCCGCTCCCAGAGGACGGTGCCGTTGTAGCCGTTGCGAGCGACCAGCTTATACAGTGTGTCCCATTCGCGCTGATGATGCGAAATGTGGCCAATGGCGAGAAAGGTGCGTCCGCCCGCCGCAGTCGTGATCGAAGGCATTCCGATGTACATCGGGTGCGCGAGGAACTGCGTCATGTACGGCGCTTTGATGACGCTGTCGCTCGAAACCGGGTTGTTGTCCGGGCTCTTCTCCCAATGCGACCAGTCGTCGGCTCCATCAAGCGGCGGTTTTGAGAAGGCGACCCAACCATCGAGCGCACCTTGAGGAAGCGGCATCGTCTTCGGATTAACAATGTCCGCGTTCTTGGTTAACTCTTCAAGACCATTGAGGAACGCCGTTCCTTCCGGTCTCAGCACACGATTCACTTCTGCAAGCGAAAGGGCGGACAGCGACTCTCTAGTGGTTTCCGGTGCGATCACGATATCGATCATGTTGTCGGCAAACGGAAGCTCATCAATAGACCCTCGCTCGACGACCACGCGGTCGATGCCGATACCCGATTCCTCTAAGCTGGCTCGGAGCTTGTCAATCGCGTCGGCGCGCGGATCGCGCACGTAGACGAGTAACTCACTGCCTTCCACAAGATTCTGGACCAGCGACTCCTCAACTCCGATAACAGCGGCGATGCCCCGATTGACTCCCGCCACCTTGAGTGCCGACGAAGCGAGGTCCTGTTCCTGGGCGGTAGACCAGACGCAACTCCCCAGCAACGCAAAGAAGATCGGGGTGAATAGGAATCTGTTTCGTCTACGTTGGGCCGCGTTCGACATTACCGTCTCCTTTTCATTGGCGTTATTCGAGACCGCTCGCCGGATTGTATCAGAGAGCAACGGGCGGAGCGATCTAATCGCTCTGATACGTTGCCGGGGGGCGCGCAGGACGGGAAGCGTCGTTACAGGCGGAATTGCCGCGTCGCCAAACGGCAGTCGGTGAAAGCATCGAGCGAAACAAGTATCATACGCTGCCAGCGAAACATCTGATTGCGGATGACCTTGGGTCCAAAGATTTCGTTTTGAACCTGCCCAGAAGAGCATCAATGAAGCGCAACTCACAGCTCGACGACTGCTTGCGGCAGATCAAAACTGACGGGTGTTGTATCCTCGAGAGCGTCATTCCGCCAGAGCACTGCGCGAAAGTCCGAGAGAGCATCGTTGGAACGGTTGGTCGACAGCGAAAGAGCTACCCGGATGCTCCGTCAAATGTCGGCTTTACTCCTAGCGTCATTAATCACGATCAATCGTTCGTGGAATATCTCGCGGATGAGATGTTGCTTCGGCTGGTCGGTAGACTGCTCGGGGAACACGCTCGCATCTCGTTTACATCCGCGATCATTAACGAACCTGGCAACGAACGTGGTAGTTGGCATGCGGACTGGCCTTTCAATCAGAAAAATGCAGGCCACATCCCCGCCCCCTATCCAGACGCCGTAATGCACCTAACGACATTGTGGATGCTGTCGCCTTTTAACGCTGAGAATGGCGGGACGCTCGTGTTGCCGCGAAGTCATCGCCAGCCAACGAATCCAACGGCTGGTGGCGGTCCAGATCCGGATGCAAAACTCGGCAAGGAGATCAATGTCTGCGGATCGGCTGGCAGTGTGCTCGTCATGGACAGTCGCCTGTGGCACGCAACGGCTCCGAATCGAACGGATCAACCGCGTGTTGCGTTGGCGGTTCGCTACGCGCCGTGGTGGCTGAATTTAGAAGTGCTGCGACCTGAGTCAGACGAACGAAAACGAATGTGCGACGAAGTCGGAGCAACGGACAATGTCGTGCCGTCAATCCGCGCGGATGTATACGAGCGACTGCCACTCCAAGTACAACCGCTGTATCGCCACTGGCTCGAACGAACAAGCGAGGATTGAGACGTGGATTATCGCCAACTAGGAAAGTCGGACCTTTGCGTCAGTTCGATCGGCATGGGGTGTGTCACGTTCGGTCGAGAGATCGACCGTGATACGTCCTTTCAAATCATGAATCATGCATTCGAACGAGGGATCACGCTTTTCGATACTGCCGAGGCATATGCGGCCGGTGCATCCGAAACGGTCCTCGGGGAATGGATTGCGGGACGAAACGTACGAGACGACATCGTACTCGCGACGAAGGTCTCGGGAACTTTGACAAAAGACCGCATCATCACATCGGTCGACCGGAGCTTAGAACGGTTAAGAACCGATCGCATCGACTTGTTTCAGCTTCACAACTGGGATGAGTCCACGTCGCTGGAGGAAACACTGGAAGCGATGAACTCGCTCGTCGATCAAGGAAAAATACGATACATAGGCTGCAGCAATTATATGGCCTGGCAATTGGCAGCTGCACTGGTGCTGTCAGCGCAGCGAGGCCTTGCACGTATACAGTCGATTCAACCGCCGTACAATCTCGTGCAACGAGAGATCGAGGCGGATGTGCTGCCACTTTGCGCCGACCAAGAGACTGGAGTGATAAGCTACAGTCCGCTTTCAGCCGGCTTTTTGACAGGCAAGTACCGTCGCGGTCAGAAAGCTCCGCCCGGTACCAGATTCGATGTGATTCCCGCACATCAACCGATCTACTTCACGGATCAGGGCTATGCGATGCTCGACCGACTCGACCGAGCTGCCGAGCAGAGTGGTCGCTCGATCGTACAACTCGCTCTGGCCTGGGTACTGAAGCAGCGGCATGTGACGTCGGTGTTGATCGGCGCGCGAAACACGTCGCAAGTCGACCAAGTGTTCGAGGCAGCCGAGGCGGGCATCGACGACGAATTGGCACAAAAGTTGACGTGACGACGGTCGCTACTCGCCGAATCGCAACGCGTAAAGGTCCGCGTCTCGAAGGACGACCCGGATTCGAACCGTCTTTCCGGCCAACGCCGAAACATCCGTGGACGATGTCCAGCGAACCGCATCTTCGATGCGATCTCCGAAAATCTCCGGACAATCATCGAGTGCGAAGCCGGGAATCGAATTGCCTTCCTTGTCTTGCAATTCGACTCGCAAAGATCCCACCGCGGATGTCGAGTAGTTCAACAACATCCGCTTACCTGAGAACACGATCGGCTTACTGATCAGCTCGCCGCCGTCGTAGCCAGCGTGTACTGAGACGAATCCATCGAGTCGTAGCGTGTAGCGCCGAATATGTACGCTTGGCAGTCGCCAGTTTTGCATGCAGTAAATCGATAACTCCGTTGGCGACGTCTGCAATACGCCGCGTTCCATATATAGAGACCGTTCGTGCCAATTGTCTTGATCGAGGCCGGGGCGAATGAACGCGTCCATGAAAGTCCGCTCGAAGCGCAGTCCGTCGCGGCTAGTCAGCAACACAATGTCGTTAACTCCCTTGCCGTACTTCCAGCCCGGCTGCGGTTCGCGCGCCGATGCGAATCGAGATGGAAACATGAACAAGTAGTCGGGCGCCCGTTCGTAGCGAATCGTCGCATTGGTGTACAACTCCTCGCGCGGATGACCCCCGGTTCGCATTGGTTCGAGTTCTGACCACGTCAGGAAATCCTTCGAGGTGGAGCGGCGGACCCACCGAACGCCACTTTTGAAGAACGTCGCTGCCATGCCCGATCCCAGCGAGCCTTCGACGCGGACACCTCGCGTGTAGGCAACGTACTGATCGTCGATCGGATCCCAGAAAGCAATGTTGTGTGAATCGAACGGTCGAGCCGTGTGGATTGGTTTGTCGCTGGCCGGTTTCCAGCTCAATCCATCGGGTGAAACAAGACTGAACAGATCGCCGTTGCGTCCAATCGCCTTGTAGCGTTCGTTCGGTTTAGCGCTAGGATTGTCGTCGCGAAACACGGCGAGATTAACGATGTTCCCGTTCCAGACGAGGTTATTCTCCTTCGAGCCCTCAAACTCGATCAGCCCTAACTTCGGCTTGTGCCAATGGATGCCATCGTCGCTTTCGGCGTATGCGGTCATCGATTTGCGATCGGCCGTAAGGCCAGCCGCGTCGACCCGATACCACGCGCGATATGTCGGGCCGTCTTTGAAGGTCACCATGTACGACACGCCGTTCCTTTCCCACGGATGTTCGGGCGTGATCGCGATCTCGCGTTTGATGGGGTGGTGGAGGACGAGACTTGCGTTGCGAAGGCTCCCGATCAACGCGCGGTCAACGAACAACTGCCGTCGCGACCCAATCTTCATCGCATCGTCGGCGTGTGAGCTCGCCGCGAGAGTGAGTACCCCAACCATCAGGCCGAGTGTGACGTAAGAGAATCGCGTACCGGGCATGCGGTTGTCCCTCGCTCCGAGTCATGAAATAACTTCTCAAATTACCGTACGCATTTGTAACTGCGCTGCGGACCGGTTACAAACCGACGCAGAGAACATCGAGATGCGCGAAGTTGTTTTGAAACGCCAAAGGTTCGCTCGTGGATGGTCTGCATTGGATTGATGGAGTCGTCGTCGCATGTTATGCGATCGGGATGCTGGCGCTGGGCGCTTATTACAGCTATCGCCAGAAGAATTCCGATGAGTACTTCGTTGGCGATCGGGCGATGAACCCGCTGCTAATCGGCGTGTCGATCTTTGTGACGGTATTCAGCACGATCTCGTTCTTGTCGACACCAGGCGAGATTATTAGGCATGGTCCGGTCACGCTGACCAGCGCGCTGACGATCCCGATTGTCTACTTCATCGTGGGATATCTGATGGTGCCGGTGTACATGCGGTACCAAGTAACGAGTGCGTATGAGCTGCTCGAAGCTCGGCTCGGAGTGCGTGCGCGAGTGCTGGGCGCAATGTTGTTCATGCTGCTGAGGATCACATGGATGGCAACTCTGATCTTCTTCGCTGCGAAAGCCATGATGACGATGTTAGGACTCGAGTCTGATTGGCTGCCCGTCGTGACCTTTGTCATGGGCGGCATCGCCATCTGCTACTCGTCGGTGGGAGGGCTGCGAGCCGTCGTGATCACCGACCTGATTCAGTTTATTCTGCTCTTTGGTGGCGCAGCACTCGTTGTCGCGGTTGTCTCCTATCGTCTCGGCGGATTCGAATGGTTCCCAGTCCGTTGGGCCTCGAGTTCCGGCGAGCACGGTTGGATCGGGATTCCATTGATGACGATCAACTGGAATCCGAGTTGGGATACGCAGCCGCTGTTTGGGCTGCCAACCGAGCGGGTCACTGTCTTTACCTCGCTACTTCACGGCATTGCGTGGTGGGTTTGCACGGCCGGTAGCGACCAGACAACGATCCAACGCTTCATGGCCACTGGCGATACTCGCGGCGCGCGGCGTTCGTTTCTTATTAACTCGCTTGCGGGTGTCGCTGTTACGATGCTGCTCGCGCTGGTTGGTTTCTCGTTGCTCGCCTACTACCAGGACGATCCCGACCGGTTGCTGGGATCAACGATCGCAGACGATGCGGATCTTTTGTTCCCATTGTTCATCTCCCACCATCTGCCCATCGGTCTGTCTGGTCTCGTCGTATCTGGCATGTTTGCGGCCGCCATGTCAAGCGTTGACTCCGGTGTGAACTCAATTACGGCAGTCGTCATGACCGACTTTGTCGAGCGCTTCCGAACGAAGAAACTGAGTGAGAAATTGCGAACGCGTTTATCCCGACTGATGGCTTTAGGGATTGGGTTGTTTGTTGTTACAGCAAGCTCCTTCCTGCAGCATGTCCCTGGCAACTTCCTTGAAATTTCGCAGCGAACGCTTGGCCTGTTCGTGTCGCCGCTGTTCGCCTTATTCCTGGTTGGACTTTTCGTGCGAGGAGGAAACGAAAGGGGGGCCCTCGTCGCAGCACTGGTTGCCTTTGTGACCGCAGGTGGCGTTTCCTACTGGGAGCAACTCACCGGGTATTCAGCAATCAGTTTCCAGTGGATTCTCCCCGCCTCGCTCGCCACGGCCGCAATCGCTGGCTGGCTATTTAGCACTGGCAGAAAGGCGATGAACTAGCTCAACCGCTCCGGAAGACTACGCCGCTTCAAATAGATTCTCTGATCCGGCGCTCTTGCCGATTACCACGATCCCGCTCTCGCTCACAGTGAAACCGCGTCGGCGGTCCGCGTCGTGGTCGAAGCCGATCTCAGTTCCCGGCGGAATGGTTACGCCCTTGTCGATAATCGCTCGACGGATTCGAGCATGACGACCAACGTTGACGCAATCGAACAGGATCGAATCGTCGACATGCGCATAGCTGTTGATGCGACACTCTGATCCAATGATCGAGCCTTGAACGCTGCCACCCGATAGGATTGAGCCAGCACATACGACACTGTCGAGCGCTTGCCCGCGTCGACCATCTTCCTCCTCTTCTGCGAAGACGAACTTTGGCGGAGGCACGTTGGGGCGATGCGTCCAAATCGGCCAAGTGTCGTCATATACGTTCAGCAGTGGATCGACATTCACAAGGTCCATGTTCGTTTCATAGTATGCGTCGAGCGTGCCGACATCTCGCCAGTAAGCTTCTGCCTTCTGATTCTCGTCGCGAAACGGAAACGCGAAGACCCGGTGCGAATCAATTATCGAAGGGATGATGTTGTGACCGAAGTCATGGCCAGCGTTAAGTCTTGCGGCGTTCTGGCACAGTTGCTCGTACATGAAGCGCGCCGAAAAGACGTAGATCCCCATCGAAGCGAGACACTGCGAGCTGTCGCCAGGCATCGATTTTGGAGTCAGAGGTTTCTCTTGAAAACCGACGATTCTTGAGTCGGCTTCAGCTTCCATGACGCCGAACTGGCCGGCGGCCGTCTCCACAGGAACTTGCAAGGCCGCGACGGTCACGTCCGCATTGTTCTCTTTATGGAAATTGACCATTTTGCTGTAATCCATCTTGTAGACGTGATCACCGGCGAGCACGACAACATACTCGGGATCTTCCTTTTCGATGGCATAGATGTTTTGGTAGACGGCATCCGCCGTGCCGCGATACCAATGTTCGTCAATCCTTTGTTGTGGCGGGACCACGTCGATAAAGTCGCCCAATTCCCAGCAGAACAGTTTTCGCCACCCGACATTAATGTGCCGATCGAGACTCATCGCTTTGTATTGCGTGAGTACGAGGATCTTTTTCAGACCGCTGTTCAGACAATTCGACAAGGTGAAGTCGATGATCCGGTAAGCCCCGCCAAACGGGACGGCAGGTTTGGCGCGATCGCGCGTTAGCGGCTCGAGACGTGTTCCTTTTCCTCCCGCCAAAACGACCGTAACAACTCCGTCCATTAGACTCTCCCGTTGTCGACGCAAAATCACTGGTGCCAATGCATCCCGATGCCAATACTTTATAGTTTCGCGAGATTCGAGATTGTGTCTACATCGATTTACGAACTTGAAGGCTTCCGAAACAAGAGGCCCGTGTTGATCTCTTCAAACCCCAGTTTTCGACAAGCCTCAACGGCCAATGATTCGTTGGGCCTAAGCTGAAATTCCACGAGGGTTATTCCGAAGCCTTGCAGTTGCCGAAAGATCTCGCCGATGAAATGTGTCGCTACCGCACACGCGTTCGGGGAAGCGTCTATTTCTATCGACGCCAATCCCATCGCATGAACACCCCACGAACTGGCCAACGGCTCGATGTCCCAAAACGTCGCTTCGGCAACTGGGGCTCCTTTGGCCTTGGGAAGCAGAACGAACTCCAATCGTTCGATTGCCGCGAATTCACATGCTTCCCACCAAGTTCTGGGAAGCGATTCGGCTTGTTTCACAAGTTGAAACTGGCGGCGAACTTGCATTAACTCGCGGTCAACCGGCGCGCGAAAACCTCTTAGGTCGCAGCGAAACACACGAGCGTGAACTGATTCAGAATATCCGGCTTCACGATACAACGCCGTGCTATTTACGTCCGACGCCAAGATACCTGACAACTGACTGCCGCCGTAGAGCCCCAGGTAGAACGGTGCCAGCAATTTCGTCGCACCACCGAACAAGGTCGTAGCCCCCTGCCCGAGAAGATATTGCTCGCTTCTCGACAGAAGCTCGCGCGCAATCGTTTCTCGGTCGCGATGGGGCGAGACGAGCAATAACGCGGTCGTGCCTGAGTTGTGATCGATGCCGGTGAGTTCAGCGTTCGGCCCAAAGCCGGCATGAACAAATCCAACCGGCTTGTCGTCTTGGACCGCCAAAATCAATCCAGCTCGGTCGAAGAACGGCTTGGAGTAGACAAGGTCATCCAAGACGGCTGGTGTCATCAGCTGGATGAACGAATTCGTGGGAGGCTGACTTCGCCAGATCTCCGCGATGGCCGGCGGGTCGCTGTTCAGGAAGGGGCGATAGTGGATCATGCCTCAACGTCCACGAGAACGCTATCTCCTTCAACCTTAACCGCGATCTTGGTTTGCAGCAGCGACGCGCTCGTTTGGTGCTGGCCTGTCTTCACGTCGAATTGCCATCCGTGCCAAGGGCACGTCACGATGCAATCGGTTACCTTGCCTTTGCCGAGCGGACCACCTTGGTGGGGGCAGATTCCATCCAATGCATGGAACTCGCCGTTGATGTTGAACAACGCAATGATTCGATCACCCGCTACAAGTTCGCAAGCGTTGCCCGGCGGGCACTGTTCGACAGAAGCGATCCGGATCCAATTCGACATGTTGCCAAGTCAGGTCGAGTTCTGTTTTATGAAGTGACGATCACGTTGTTCTTCAGCCACGTTGTTCTTCAGCTTACAGCGACTTGCGAGTTTTTGACAGGCGGTGAACGATCAGCCTTGCGACACGATAGATAACTTAGTCCGTTTTGTAACTCGACTCCAGCGACCAATCGCAGCACGTTGTCGCCAACCGAGCGACAGCTCGCATTGGCCACGGTCCCACCGCCTTATGCCGCTTGCCGGCGAGCCAACATTCGCTTTGGTGGTGTTCCCTTCCAGCGTCGATGCACCCACCAATATTGCTCTGGAGCTAACCGAATCGCCTCCTCTAATCGATCGTTGTACCACTGAGTGACGCTTGGAACACTGCTCACTTCTGTCGGGGATTCCGCCGGATCGAGCACACCTAGGAGATCGATTCTGAACTTCATGGGACCACCAGGACGCGTTGTGGCTGCCGCCAACATCGGCGCGCCGCTGGTCATCGGGAACAGCGCGATCGCCTTGTGGCATGACGCCGGTCGACCGAGGAACTCGACCCAACAACCTTTCGGTCCCGCATGTTGATCGCCTAAGAGCGACAAGACTCCGCCGCCAGCAAGGACCGCTTGCACCTGGGCCGAGCTTCCTTGCTTGGGCAAGATGAACTGCCCATTGGCGCCGCGAAAGCTGTTGATGTATCGATCTAAGTACGGATTATCGAGCGTTCGCGCGACGGTAAAGCTCGGGAACCCCAACAGTCCCGTGATAAATCCGCCGAGTTCGAAGTTCCCGAAGTGACCCGCGACTAAGACCGTTGGCCGCGGATCCAGCAGTAATTGAACTATCTGGCGTCGTCCACCGAACGAGACGTGACTGCGCCAATTGCCGCGATGGATCTTCCGCGGGGCGTGGGCGATCTCGCATACCATGAGCAACAAATGCTCCCACATTCGGCGTGATACGTGCCGGCGTTCGGCGTCCGCCAGATCCGGGAATACATTCCGGAGATTGTCGTCGACCACCGTTCCCCGCAGCCGGACAACATCGTTCGCTATGACCGCCAACTGTCTCGCAATCGCCGCGCAAGTTTCTATTCGCACGGCTTGAATCATGCAAATCAGGATGCGAACCGCAACGTACCCCAGCCAACCGGTTAGCGACTTGAAACTCACTGCCGTTCCTTCGGCGTTTTCTTAGTGATTGCCGCTCTCGTGATGACGCGGCGCGTAACTGTTGAAGACCATTCGCGAACCGAAACTGGCTGCTTTGCGTAGGTCAAAACAGCAGCGGTTTTGTCGCTGATGGTTGGGAGTCTCGCACGATGCAGCGGTTGTGGGAAGGGCAACCGCGCGTGAGTGGCGAGGTGCTATTTGCTTTGCCAAGATCATTGCTCTCGCCCGCGAAGAAGAGATTGATTATGTTTTTTAATGATGTGGAGCCTCTGCTTTTACGATTCTGCGGAGCTGATATTGGGAGCTGAACATGACAAAATATCTATTGGCTTGTGCGTGCTCGGCGCTTGCCGGAGCGACGCTAGCGTTCTGGCTAGTGAAAGATTCGCCTCAGTCCATCGTTTTGGCGCAAGATGCGATTCCGCGTCGTTCCGCTGAAGTTCGAGAACTGAATCCACGCCCCAGCACGGATCTAATCGACGACACGACTCCTGCGCTCCGTTCGAGGACCGCTTCCGGCGGGACCGTAGTTCGCGCGGGCGAGTACACACAAGACGAGTTAGTCAACATCGAGGTTTACGATCGGGCCAATCGAAGCGTCGTCCACATCACGACGCGCACAAGTCGGCCGGGCGGCTTCTTTATGACCGAAGTGCCCTCCGCGGGAGAAGGCTCTGGTTCGGTACTCGACATGCAAGGACATATTCTGACGAACTTTCACGTTATCGAAGGGGCTCGCGAGATTCGCGTTACGTTGTTTAATGGCGAGGCGTACGACGCCGGCCTAGTTGGCAAGGACCCGCCGAATGACATCGCGGTACTAAAGATTAAAGCGCCCCAGAAATCGCTCTACCCGGTGCAACTTGGCGATTCGAGTCGGCTGCGTGTCGGACAAAAGATCCTTGCGATCGGCAACCCGTTTGGGCTGGAGCGAACGTTAACTGTTGGGATTGTCTCGAACTTGAAGCAGTCCATTCCGTCGAGGACGGGGCGTCAAATGAAGTCAATTATTCAGATCGACGCGGCGCTGAATAGCGGCAGCTCGGGTGGTCCGTTGCTCAATTCGCGAGCCGAGCTTGTCGGCATGAACACCGCGATCGCGAACCCGAGTCAGAGTGGCGAGAACACGGGTGTTGGCTTCTCGATTCCAGTCAACACAATCCGCCGCGTCATCCCACAGTTGATCGAGCATGGCCGAGTCATTCGTCCAGTGATCGGAATCGCCAGCGTTTACGAGACGGAGCGCGGATTGATGATAATCGACGTCGCACCTGGTGGCCCGGCAGATCGTGCTGGCTTACGTGGCTTCGAGGTCGTCACACAAAAGGAGCAGCGAGGACCCTTTGTGTACGAGCGAACTTACGTCGACCGATCGCATGCGGATCGAATCATCTTTGTTGACGGGGCAGCAGTTGCCACTGGCGATGAATTTCAAGATGTCGTCGAAAGTAAAAAGCCGGGCGACCGAGTCATCGTACGAGTCATTCGCGACAATCGCGAGCTAGATGTGCCAGTTACACTTGCCGCAAGCGACTAGGGTGAGTCGCGTAGCACCGTCTACGATGAGCAATATACCCCGAAACGTAGGGTGTTTGGCGTTAGCCACACCATAAAACCGTGATACCACCGCAGAGGTTGGGTATCATCGCCCGCCTCGCTTATAATGAAGTCCGTCAATCACACTCCTCCGGAGACCCGACGGTGCCCGCCTTCCCACGAGACCTTGCCTGCCCTCTAGTGTCGCTTCTCGTTTTGCTCGTTCCACTTGTCGGTTTTGCCGAAGACGAAGACAAGGAGCAACTGCGCTTCTTCGAAACGAAGATCCGGCCATTGTTCGTCGAACATTGCTACGAATGTCACGGGGCTGAGTTGAAAGAGTCGGATTTGCGGTTGGATACGACAGACGGAATTCTGGAAGGAGGAGCGTCCGGGCCGGCGGTCGTTGAAGGTGAACCAGCCCAGAGTTTGATCTTGGTCGCTCTGAGCTACGTCGACGACGATCTCCAGATGCCGCCGTCAGGCAAGCTCGATGATGACGATATCGCGGACATTCGACGTTGGATTGAGAATGGTGCCGCGCTGCCTAAGAGCGCGGGAGAAGTGACGCCGCGCCGTGGAGCGATCGATATGCAGCGGGCACGTGAATTCTGGTCGTTTCAACCACCCAAGAAGGCTGACCTGCCAAAAGTTCAAAGCGTCGCCTGGCCGCAGGCCCCGCTCGACCACTTTGTTCTGGCCCACCTAGAGTCGAAGCAGCTTACTCCAGCACCCGCGACCGACAAACGCACACTGCTCCGGCGAATGACGTTTGACTTGATCGGGCTGCCGCCGACTCCCGCCGAGGTCGATGCGTTTCTTGCCGACCGTTCGCCGATGGCCGTTGTACGCGTTGTGGATCGGATGCTCAATTCAACACATTACGGCGAGCGATGGGGGCGACATTGGTTGGACGTCGCTCGCTATGCCGACTCGAACGGCTTGGACGAGAATGTTGCGCACGGAAACGCATGGCGCTATCGGGACTATGTCATTGGATCGCTCAACGCGGACAAGCCATTTGACGAATTCGTCGTGGAGCAACTCGCGGGCGACTTATTGCCGACGGAGGAAGAGTCGCGGCGGAACGAGCAACTCGTGGCGACGGGATTTCTCTCGCTCGGCCCCAAGGTGCTGGCCGAGGGTGACGAGCAGAAGATGGAAGTCGATATCATTGATGAACAGATCGATACGATCGGTCGCACGTTCATGGGATTGACGCTGGGCTGTGCCCGCTGCCACGACCATAAGTTCGATCCGATTCGGACCGACGATTACTACGCTTTGGCCGGCATTTTCAAAAGTACTCAAACAATGGAGTCGTTCAAACGAATCGCGAAGTGGAACGAAAACTCCATTGCAACCGCGCACCAACGCAGGCAAAAGGAAGACTTTGAAAGCAAGATCGCAGCTCAAAAGACGGCGATCCAACAAGCCACTGACATAGCCAATGCCGAACTTAAGAAGCAACTCAGCGACGGAGCGGCGCTTCCCAAAGATGCCGAATCTCGCTACTCGCAAGAATCAAAAGACAAGCTGAAGCAATTGCGCGCCGAGTTAACTGCGCTCGAAGCCTCCCTGCCAGAACTTCCAACCGCGATGGGCGTCATTGATGCGGCAGTGGCTAACACACAGGTTCACATTCGCGGTAGCCATCTTTCGCTCGGCAAAGAGATCAAACGAGGCGTGCCCGAAGTACTCGCGTTCGATGGTCAGCCAGCGATCGGCGAAAAACAGAGCGGCCGTTTACAGCTCGCTCACTGGTTAGTTCGACCTGAACACCCTCTGACCAGTCGCGTGATCGTGAATCGGATGTGGCGTTGGCATTTCGGTCGAGGCTTGGTCGGCTCGACCGACAACTTTGGAAGACTCGGAGATCCTCCAGTCAATCAGCCGTTGCTTGATTACTTGGCAGCGCGGCTGGTTGATAGCGGTTGGTCGTTGAAGGAGTTGCATCGCGAAATCGTCTTATCCAGCACTTATCAAATGAGCGTTTCGAACAACGACATTGCGTCCGCTGCTGATCCAGAGAACCACTGGCAGTGGCGAGCCAACATGCGACGAATAGAAGCGGAGGCCATTCGGGATTCGCTGCTTTCCGTCAGCGGCTTGCTTGATACCGAAATGGGCGGTTCGATGTTGCACGTCGGAAATCGCGAGTTCGTCTTCAATCACACCTCCAAAGACGAGACAACTTATGATACGACTCGACGGTCGATCTATCTGCCGGTGATCCGCAATCATCTGTTCGACGTCTTCTCGCTGTTCGACTACTCCGATGCGAGCGTGCCGACTGGTGATCGCACCACATCAACGATCGCCCCGCAAGCGTTGTTTCTAATGAACAGTGATTTTCTCGCTCGAAGTGCGCAAGCATTTTCCGACCGACTGGCGAGCGAAGTTCCGTCAGATCATCACGAACGAGTCAGCAGACTCTATGCATTGGCTTTCGGACGACCGCCTTCCGACACTGAAACGGAGCAAGCAATCGCGTTCGTGGCGGCTGTAGGAAGCCAAGACGCAACGGCGGACTCGGGCGAGAAGGCAGTCACGCCCGGAGGCTGGGAGGCGTTGTGTCATGTTATGCTCGTATCGAGCGAGTTCTTGCACCTGCAATAGACTTGAGCCGCTATGAATCACGATCTGAATACTTCTCAAATTGGCGCGGGCATCTCGCGTCGCCAACTCCTTCGCACAAGTGCGATTGGATTCGGAAACCTCGCGTTGGCGTCGATGCTAGGTGACGAAGCAGCGGCAGACAATCCACTTGCGCCGCATTCAACCCACTTCGCACCCCGCGCGAAGAGAGTCATCTTTCTGTTTATGAAGGGCGGTCCATCGCATCTCGATACTTTCGATTACAAGCCGCAACTTCAAAAAGATGATGGCAAGGAGCTTCCGTTCGACAAGCCACGGGTTCAGTTCGCCGCGACTGGCAACCTGCTCGGTTCGCCGTGGCGATTCCGAAAGCGCGGCCAAAGCGGCATTGAAGTCAGCGATCTATTTCCACATGTTGCTGAGTGCGTTGATGATCTATGCATTTTGAATTCAGTTCACGGGACCAATGCCGCGCACGGCGGAGCGCTCCTCAAACTGCATACGGGCAGCGACACATTCGTCCGACCGAGTATGGGAGCGTGGGTTACTTACGGCTTGGGAACCGAGAACGACAACCTTCCTGGTTTCATCACGATCTGTCCCACACTCGCGCACGGTGGTGTAAAGAACTGGGGTTCCGCGTTCTTGCCAGCCTATTGCCAAGGCGTGCCGTTGGGCGTCGCGAGCAAGCCGTCGTCGGAGGCACAGGTCAAATACATCCGCAGCCCGAAGTGGCCACGTGAATTACAGCGCATGCAACTCGACATGCTTGCGAAGGTGAACCGTGACCACCTCGAAGCCACCGGCCCGAACTCCGCGCTCGAAGCTCGTATCAACTCGTTTGAACTAGCATTTCGAATGCAATCCGAAGTGCCTAAAATACAAAACATCGCCGACGAGACGGAAGCGACGCGGCGACTCTACGGTCTCGACGAGGAAGTTACTGAAGACTTTGGCCGCCAGTGTCTTCTTGCACGCCGGTTCGCTGAACGTGGCGTGCGATTCATTCAAGTAACACACAGCGACACCAATGTGCAGTGGGATCAACATGGCAATCTCCGAGAAGGCCATTCAAAAAACTCGCTCGAAGTCGACCGACCAATCGCAGGATTGCTGAAGGATCTCAAACAACGAGGCTTACTGGAAGATACACTCGTTATGTGGGGCGGCGAGTTTGGCCGAACCCCCGTGGCTCAAGGCAAAGACGGTCGAGATCACAACCCGGAAGGATTCACAATGTGGATGGCCGGTGCTGGCGTGAAGACCGGCTTCAAATACGGAGCGACTGACGAATACGGCTACTATGCCGTCGAAAACAAGATGCATGTTCACGATCTACACGCCACGTTGCTGCACTTGATGGGAATGGATCACAAGCGGCTAACGCACCAATACGCAGGTCGGGACTTCCGCCTGACCGATATTGCCGGTCACGTTCACACCGGAATATTGGCCTAGAGCCGGCTAGCGTTTCATCGACCAAACGGCGAGTTCATTAACGACGATCCGACCATCGCCATTGGAATCCGCTGACGTCGGGTCCTTCGACATATTCTTCCACTCATTGGCCACGAGAGCACCATCGCTGTTCGTATCGTATTTGGCCAGGAGCTTCTGGTAGTAACTCAAATATCGGGGATCAATCTTCGGTGGCGGACCAGCGTTAGTGGCTGCGGGGGTCGTCTGCGACGTCGTGGTTGAACTTGCCGTCGTTGCTGTCGATGACGGTGAAGCGCCCGCCGAACCTCTTACCGATCCGTTGTTTACTGCAGCCAGCGCCTCGCTTGGAGTAATGACGCTGTCGTGATTCAAATCGAACTGACCGAATTCCTTCAATACAGAATCTGACCACGATTTGGCGTATTCATACATAGCTACTTGGCCATCGGCATTAGCGTCGTCGCGAGCAAACCAATCCGGCAACCCCTTCGGCAGACGCTCCGTTACCGTCTTCACTCGATAAGATTTCCTCGAGTCCGCTGTCGAACTCGAGGATGCGGCCGTTGGTTGCTGACCGCCCCCTCCGCCTCCGGAGTCGCGTCGAGAAAAGAAGCTACGGCCTTCTTCACCGCCGCCGCCAAAACCACCTCGCCCAAATCCGCCTCGATCACCACCGCGACCGGACCTTGGATCGTTCGAGTTACCTGCCGTTTGCGTCGACCGATTGGCCGCGTCAGCCTCTCGGCGGCGAGCGTATCGGACTGCCATCTCGGGAAGAGTCAGCTTCCCATCGTGATTGCGATCGTAAACGAACGGGTCGTCCGACCAGCGACCACGCGCCAGCTCGGCTTTGTCCAAAATGCCATCACGATTTGAATCGTAGCGTCGGAAGCGTTCTTCCGCTTCTCGCATGTCAGCGTCTGTTGCCTTCACAGTGAGCAGTTCCGCTTCTGCTCCAAATCCCGTTGCAGGCGGAAGGAGATCTTCGATGCCGAATCCTGGCACTAACGGTTCAACGGCGGTACGGGCACTTCCCGAAGTACCTCGGCCCGAATTGTTATCTCCGCCGCCTGACTCACGCTGCTGTCGCATCCGATCGATCGCTTGAGAGAGTTTTTCAATCGGGATCGGTTTCGCCAAATCGATTCCCGGCACGGCTCCGGCGATTCGTTGCAAAAAGAAACTAGCTGGACCTTGTGATTCGGCTGGATCGAGCATGCCGTTGCCGTTCGCATCGAACCGGCGAAGCATGTCGGCGGGTGAGAAGCCACTTCCTCCAGGTCCTCCCCCACGAAAACCTCCTCTTCCTGGGCCACCGCCACCAGGAGGCCCGCCACGAAAACCACCTCCTCCTCCGGGGAAGCCGCCACCGGGTCCACCACCTTCAGGGCCGCCGCGAAATCCTCCGCCACCACGTCCACCTCGATCTCCACCCCGATTTCCGTCACGTCCGCCGCGATCTTCTTGGGCGAAAGATACAGTCACGGCTAAAGCCAGTACCGAGAAGGCACCTACAAGAAACAGTCGGTTTGTCAGTCGCGACATCTGTTGGGCTCCACTTTGGACGTTACGTTCACTTTCATTATTATCGATGAAGTGACCAGCATCTACGCTGATTTCGAGCGATCCTAGTTCAACGGGGTCAACATATAACCCTTGATCCCGTCGGTGGTTTCGGGGGAAATGACTTCCGCTGTTGAGTCCAAAACGCTCATAAATTCGTTCCATCGCGGAGTTGTCGTTCCTCTGGATGGATTCGCCGTACTTTCCATCGACTATAAATAGACTCGGCGATTGTAGACGTACCACTCAAAAACAAGCACTAGCAAGCCGAGTATCAGCAACAATTTCCACATTTCCTTGCGGCTAGGCTCCGCAGCGGACGCGTGAACTCCCACCCGTTCCGTCGTTTCGTCGAAGTAAGGGATATCGATCATTTCCCTTGGAACGAGATCGCTCTCTCGGCCATCGAACAGATTGATGGAGAAGTGCTGACCGGCTTCGCGTTCCGATCCTTCACGAACCGTATAAACGCCCAATTCATTGGCTCGGCTGAAGATGAACGAGTTTTGGCTCTCACGCTGAACCTTCGTTCGGACACCGGTCGGCGATTCGACAGTGATCTGCTCAGTCGGGGCTTCTGTGCGCAATTCTACGGGGCGGCCAGGCCGTGATCCGACGACATTCAAGCTCGCTCGGGCTCCGCCAAGATATCGCACGGCGTTCATGACGAAGACCGGAAAGCTCTTGCGACGCGGCCAATTCGTTTTCGCGTTGATGTCACCGTCCGGGTACTCGCCGACCAGCTCGAAGGCCATCGTCACATCTTCGAAACCTTTGCGCGGCGCGATCATCAACAGCGAGCCGCTATCCGCGTCGACTAACGACGACGCTCCTTCGGGTCCCTTCAACGGAAGAGACTCGTAGATCAAGATCGAACCCAGTTCGACAAGATGCATCATCGGATGAAGTCGGTCAATGTCGATGATTAACGGCGACAGCTTGGGCGCTTCGGCCGACCACCCTTCCGCGGGCGGAAGGCGACCGATGAATAGAGTGTTGGCTTCCGGCATCTCTTTCGGTGTACAACGATCGTAAACGATAAGATCGTATGCACCGGCCAACGCGAGGGTCTCGTGCTCTTGCGTTTCGAGCGTGGCTGGTTCGGCGAATGCGACGTCAGCGACTCGTGCCGCCGCTTCGGTCGTGATTGCAAATCTTAACGCATCGTTGCCGGGAGTCACGACGAGAACGCGAGCACGCCGAGGCGTGTTGATTGTCGCGAAGGCCTCGTTATCGAGCGACATGTGATCTTTGTATTGAACTTTTAGCTTGAGGATCGCGCTATCGACGTCATTCAGTACGAAACTTACTCCGTGGGCCCCATCGGTGGGTACCGTCTCGCTGCTCGCATCAACGAGGCCCCCGTCCAAATACAGTTCGACATCGACCTCTACATCTTCCTCGCCTGAGTTCTCAAGGCGCGCGAAAGCTTGCAACTGACCCGGCTTCTCCGGATTTCTTAGTGTGCTGAATGCGACGATCCCCACGTTCTTTGGCGTCGCCGTTCCGATCTTTGTATAGTGGGCCGTGAGATTCCCCGGCGCGAATTCTGGTACCGCCGGGACGCCTCCGTCGCTGATGATATACATCGTGGCCGGCAACGCGTCGGCAACCTGCACATCGCTTGTCCCGGCTTCGCTAGTTCGGCCAGGATTAGCGAGCCCCGAAGCGTGGCGCAGCGCCTCGCCAATGTCCGTCCTGCGATTCGTTTGGCTGATTTTGTTAATCGCTTGTCGCAGCGAGCTGCGATTGTTCGTGAATGCCTGCTCGATGCGTGGCACGTCGGAAAAACTAATGACCATCGCGACGTCACTGGATTCCATTTGCTCGACGAGGCCAAGTGCATGCTTCTTGGCTGCTTCGAGGCGGGATGGCCCGACATCGGTCGCGCTCATGCTCGCCGATGTATCGATCATGAAGATGAAGCGGTCCCCGATCAGAGTCGTTCCACGCCACCCCGGTCGGAAGCAGGCAATGATCGCAAGGAGCAAGACCAATAGCTGAAGAAACAACAATAAACTCTGACGCAGACGTTGCCAGATCGAGTTGACGTGCAGGTCTTCGATCGTCCGCGTCCACAGGTAAGTGCTGGGCACTTCGACGGGGTGTCGCTTCAGTTTCAGGAAGTACAGCGAGATGATCGCGGGAGGAACGCTGCCCAGAAGTATCCACTGAAGAGGAGTTAGTGCAGAGATGAAATTCATCGAACGAGTCCCCGTTGCCGGAGATAGTTGCTGACCAGTTGCTCGACGGGAGTCTCAGTACTCGTCATCAGATACGACATGCCACGCCGGGTGCAGAACTCTTTGGCTCCATCGATGAACGTCGCGAGCGTTTGCTTGTAACGATTCAATAGCGGTCGGCTGACGGTGATCTCTGCGACGTCGGTGTCTTCGCAATCAATCAGCCGCAAGTCACCGGTAACATCTGGTTCGAGTTCTGCTTGCGACAGAACATGAATCACGTAGACGTCAATGTTCTGCGCAAGAAGAAAACGCAACGCAGGCTCGTAGCCGTTCTTATCCATCAAGTCGGTGATCAGCACCAAGATTCCTTGCCCGGAATTGCGGAGGCAGAAGTCTTTCACACCCTGAGCAAGCGGGATGTTGTCGCCCGGCTCAATAGAGTTCAAGTAATCGAGCATGCGCCACATACTTGAGCGACCGCGTAAGGCCGGGGCGGGATTCTTGCGGGATGCACCAAGCGCTTCGATCTTCACGCGGTCAGCGCGGCACAATCCAATAAAGCCCAATGCCGCGGCAAGTTGTTTCGCGTACTGCAGCTTCGTCGGATCACCGAAATCCATCGATGTGCTTGTATCGATCAAGGCATAGAAATGCAGATCTTCCTCTTCGAGGAACAACTTTAAAAACAGCTTGTCCAGTCTGGCGTAAAGATTCCAATCGATGAACCGAATGTCGTCACCCGGCACATAGTTCCTGAAGTCGGCAAACTCGACGCTCTGGCCTTTGCGTTTGCTACGGCGTTCACCTTTGAGGCGACCGCGGAATATCTTGCGGCTGACCAGCTCGAGTCGTTCGAGTTGTGCAAGCAGTTGCGGGCTGAGCAGCGGCGTTGAGGATTGCGTAGAACTCATGGTGACAGCAACTTGTAGGATGGACGCCGTCGTCCGTCCGAGGCAGCAGGACGGACGAGGACGTCCATCCTTCGTGAGCAGCTAATCAGCGACGATCGCAGCGACTGGGGCTTGGTCGGCCTTTTCTGGAAGCTGCTCGAGAATCTCAAGCAACACGTGGTCAGGCTCCATTCCTTCGGCTTGGGCTTCGAAGTTCAAGATCACACGATGACGCATCGCCGGCAAGTAAACTCGGCGAATATCTTCGAAGCTGACGTTAAATCTTCCTTCAAGCAATGCTCGGACCTTCGCGGCAAGAGCCAGTGTTTGCGCGCCACGCGGACTGCTTCCCCATCGCAAATACTTGTTCGTGATTGGCAAGGCGTGTGGACCATCGGGGTGCGTGGCCAGTGTTAAACGGACGATATAATCCTGAACATGTTGAGCAAGAATGACTTCGCGGATTAACTGTTGCCAACGAACGATCTCGGTGCCGTCCATGACGTTTTCCGGAGTCACGGAGATTCCGCGAGTCGTCCGGTCGACGATCGTTGAAAGCTCTTCGCGAGATGAGTATCCGACGACCAGCTTGAAGAAGAAGCGATCGAGCTGTGCCTCGGGGAGCGGATACGTTCCTTCCTGTTCGATCGGGTTTTGCGTCGCCATGACAAAGAAGGGTTTCTTCAGTTGGAATCGCTGGCCAGCGACGGTCACCGTTCCTTCCTGCATCGTTTCGAGCATCGCGGATTGCGTCTTTGGAGTTGCGCGATTGATTTCGTCCGCCAAGCAGATCTGGGTGAAAATCGGTCCCTTTTGAAACTCAAAGACTTTGCGACCATCCGGCGACTCCATCACCATATTCGTACCAAGGATATCAGCGGGCATGAGGTCGGGCGTGAATTGGATTCGACTGAAGTCTAGGTGCAATGCCTCGGACAGTGTGCGAACCAATAGCGTCTTCCCCAGTCCAGGCACGCCTTCCAAAAGGCAATGTCCGCCGACGAACAAGCACGTGAGGACGCCATGCACGATGTCGTCATGACCGACGATAACTTTCCCAATCTCTTCGCGAACGGCAGTGTAACGCTTGCGAAATTCATCTGCCTGTTGTTGCATACGCTCGGCGCTGCTCATGTAAATTCCTTTTGTTTACTCTTTGTCCTTGTTTTCCTTCCAAGCCTTCTGTTTCGCTTTCAACAGGCGACTTGTGTATGACTCTTCCTCGGTGTCTTCCGGCGAAAGCTGTGACGTCGATCGCTTAGGACGTTCGGTCGGGGCCGCGCCACCAGCGGCATCTTCCAATACTTGATCGAGCGTGATCTTTGTGTCACCGTCCTCTGGCATCGTCGGTTCAAATCGTGTCGCCGCTCGCCGCTCATCGATCTCGCCGGCGATGGCCGCCTTTCGACTTCGCAGTCGATCGAGACGTTCTTCGTGTTGCACCGCCAGTTCTTGGCCAAACATTTTCACACGGACCGACGCGAGCGCCGGGCCGACCCACTCCAAGTTGACGGTCACGCGCCGGACAAATACATCGGCGAAGAAGATGCCCGCTGCAAGGACAAGGAACAGCGGCCAAACGTCCTGGCTGCTGATCGAAGGCGGCAGCCCAGATCGAAACGTGTCGACGGCCAGCATTCCCTCGGTCGCGTCTGCCGTTTGCTTCTCTTCGATCAATACGCCTCGCTCGCCGCCTCGCGGCTCGACCGCAGCTAGTGCCTTCAACAACGCCATGTTCGTCTCTCGCTCGCGGAACTCGGACGAGTACGGCACATTAACACCGGACAGCAGCGGCGCGTGTCCTGGGCCAGGGCTGATGGTAATGAAGTAGTTCCCGTCCTTCGGAGCATCGAACACGCCGACATATCTGCCTGGCGCGACTTGTGTGATCTTGACGTCTTCGGCGTCCAACTCCGGATTAAGTGCCGAACTGGACATGTTCAGTAAGTTAAGGAACTCGTCGTCCTTGTCGAGCGCTGTCACGATGACGCTGACTTTACCATCCCGAACGTCCGTCGCGACGGTGAACTTACCGTCATCGTTCACCGGGCGCATCGACCAACGAACTAGCTGCGTAAACAGCTTTTCATAGTTCTCCCAGTCAGTCCAACTGGTCGCCCATCGCTTCCCAGCATCGGTGGTGAGAACGGCCGTTCGTCCTAAGTGATACGTCCATGCCGCCATAATCGTGGCATTTCGCTCGTCTTGTGGCTGCGGAGATAGGATAAGTGTCTCGACCAATGGATTGTCTTTGGCGGTCGTCAAAACGAAGCCTGTGATCGGCGGAAGGCTGTCGATTCCTTGGACGATTTCGTGCGAACGATCAACGATCTGGGGCACCACCGGCGAGTCTGGCTCGAAGACCAAAGGCCTCGCAACTTTTCGCACTTCACTTTGGTAGATCTTAGGCAACGCTTTCGGATTCTTAACCACGTAGTAGCGACCGCCGGTGGCTTGGGCGAGATCTTGCAGAGTCTTCGAGCCAGCAGGTCCGTGTGTTCCGACGGCAACGGTCGAGACTTGAATGTTCGCCTTCTTGAAGTTCGCCGTGGTCGCGAACCCCGGTGGTGACGGATCGCCATCGCTGATAACGATCATGTGTTTGACGGATGCGTTGACTCGATTAAACGAAGTCAACGCCTTCTTCATCGCGGGCTCGAACTCGGGCATATCGCCGGGCTGCATCCTTCCCAGACGAGCGAGCATCATATTACGACGACTGCCAACTTGAATCAGCCCTTGCGGTTCGCCCCACAGCCAACGATCGCCGCTGATGTCCCAGTGCAGCAAGCCGCAATAATCCATCGGCCCAAGCGCCTTGATGGCGACCGTGGCAACTTCCTTTTGCCAGAAGTTGCCCTCCGCCAACTCGGAAGCATGCATCATCAGTGCGAGCGCACCGACCGCTCGGATCTTCGAGTTCTTGATCTGAAAATCGATCGGCATCGCCTTTTCAATCTCGGTATTTGACCAACCCCCAGCACCGAATGAATCGGGACCGCCCAGCATGATCAGCCCGCAACCCATTTGCTCGGTATTGCGAACAAGCATCTCAATCTGCGCATCGCTGAAGCTTGAGACGGAATCCGCGTCGTCGCCGCCGCCTCTTGGTACGTTCGCCAGCACGATGGAGTCGTACGTCTGCAGTTCGGCGAATGAACTGAACAACTCGTTGCTGGCGATCGTGTCAACTTCGATATTGTTGTTTCGCAACCGTTCGATCAAGAAGTCGAAGTCGCCGAGATTCTCGAAGTTCTCGATCACCAAAACGCGTCCCTTACCGCGCACGTGTGTGAACGCAGTTGCGCGGTTGTTCTGTACCATTAGGTCATCTTGCGGATGTGTCGGCGTGAAGTCTGCTTGATAGGTATAGACCGCCGGTTGTTCGATCTCGTGAGCAAAGGAGTAAGGCGTCTTGCCCGGTTCCAATTCAACGTCGATCTCGCCGAGGAATTCTTCTTGTGCACCAACGCGGCGTGTCACTCGCAGTGTGCCGGGAATCGTGCGGTCGGCGTAGTTATTCACGATCACGCGAGTTTCAACGGGCTGGCCTTTGCGGATGTTCGGCGGAAGCGTGACCTTCTCGACGGCAACTTCGGCACGAGCGGTCAGTTTGATCGGAACCACATCAATCCCAATTCCATCATCGGCCAGCATCGCAGCCATCGTCCGCGCGTCGCCAATGTTCTCGTTGCCATCGGTGACAATGACAATTCGTTTCGCCGAGTCTTCAGTGAACGAAGCTTGCGCCAGCTTCAACGCCGATTCCAGATTGGTGGCGTCGGTGTTGAGATTGATGTAACTGTCGATGCCTCCCAGAATCGCGATGTCATCGTCGAAAGGCGGAATTTCGATGTTAGCGTTTCGGCCAAAAACGATGGCTCCTGCCCGGTCTGCGCGATCTGCTCGGCGATGTTCCGCGACGTCGTCGATCACATACTGCAGCATCTCTTGTCGCTTTTCGAGCGGGATGCTTTCTGATTGGTCCAGCAAGTAGATTACGGTCAGCTTCTCGCTCGTCTTGCGAAGCTGAACTTCCGCGAGGCACATCACAATCAGGACAAGGACAATCGTTCGAAAACTCAAAGCGAATAACCGCCGCACGTTGCCAAGCCCGGCCAGGCTCCTAAAGCTCATCATCCAAAGCACAGGCAGCAGCGCAAGCACAGCCAGATACCAAGGCTTATCGAATCCGATCTCTAGACCAAACATGGTTTCCTCCCCGAGGGGGCAAAGACGAGCGTGTGACTGATTCTACCTGAGACGCGATGGACGTGCGAGCATGAGTGAATGAGTCGATCGAGACAATCCGGCGACCAAGCCAACGGGAACTTGACACATTCCGTTGAAGACCGGTCGGGCCAGACGAGAGCGGGCGAGATTTATAACCGAATTCGTTGCACCCGATGATTGTAAGTATCCAGAACATGGACGAGGCCTTCGGAATCGATTGCAAGTCCCCAAGGCTGGTGCAATTCGCCTTCACGTCGCCCACTCGTGCCCCAATAGCCGAGCGATTCGCCGTCGGTCGTGAACTTCTGCACTCGATTGTTTCCGAACTCGCAAATGTACGCATGGCCTTTGCCATCGAGTTCGATTCCGTAGGGATAACTGAGTTGCCCCACTTCCTTTCCGTGCTCGCCCCACACGCTCAGTAGCTTGCCCGTGTCGTTGAAAATCTGAATGCGATGATTACACGCGTCCGCAACCCAGATTCGATCTTGTTTGTCGATCGTGATCCCCTGCGGTCGAACGAACTTGCCGGGCTCGCGGCCATGCCCTCCCCATTGCAGTAGGAACTTCCCGTCGCGCGAAAACTTCTGAATCCGATCATGCTCGCCATACTCACCAACGTAGTAATTCCCTTTGGAATCCTGAACAACATCGGTCAGAAAGTGAAATTCGCCCTCACCTTGACCGTTCACGCCGCCAATCGTCTTTTCCTGCAGCCATGTTCCGTCCGGCTTGTAGAAGAGTACCTGAAAGTAATGCGTATCCGCGACGACTAGATTGCCTGCGTCATCGAACGTCATGCCACAAGGCTTGCCATTCTCGATCGCGGGCGTCGTCCATCCGCGCAGGAATTCACCGTCTGGCGTAAAGACTTGAATGCGACCGAGCTTGTCGACGATGTACAAGAGGTCATCTTTATCGATCGCGATGGCGCGCGGTGTCTGAAATCGCCCTTCGGAGATTCCACGACGTCCCCAAACTTTATCTAGTCGGCCGGAAGGTGTCGTCTCGTCACCGCACCCGCTGATACTCACGAGCATCGTAATGGCAATGACCGACAGTACCAAACGCCGCATCGGGCAAAGCCTTTCAATAGCGTGGCGAGGATGCTAGCCGCCGACAAGCAGCAGTTCGGAGGCCGCGATATCAGCAAGATCGGTCGGCAGTTCGCTGGGACAGCGGAACGTCTGGACGCTGGTTTCCGGTAAGCCGTGAAATGCCTTTTCAGCTCGCTCGTCGTCCAAGGGTCTTTCGCCGAGCAAGCGAATATAGATCGCGGCAACTTGGCCTTGACACTTGCGAGCCAGCCGGCCGTACATTTCTGCATCAACCTCGCCAGAGTCGCCAACTAACACGAAACGTCGCCGAGGAAACTTCTTCATCAAGTTGTAGATGACTTTGGCTTTTCCCTTACGCCGAATCAACAACAAGCGACGCAGCATATGGTCGCGGAGCCGAAACGATCGAAGATGGAACGAGCCCCAGGGAAATCCGCCAGCATCACACATCTCGGCAAGAGGTGTATACAGTTGCCACGGGCTTGACGAAACGTAGTGAAACGCAGACCCCTGATCCGCCCATTCACGATAGAGCGCTGCCATTCCTTCAACGGATTCGAAGTCGCGAAGGAATGTGCTTTCAAGTAGCGCCGGTCGCGAGTGCACGTTCGTGACTTTAATTGTGTCGTCGATATCCGACACCACGGAAACGCCTTCGTCATGCAGCAAATGCGCATGAACAAAGAAGTTGGATTCTGATCCATCGCACAACAGCACGTGTAACTTCAGAATGCCGCCGCTCAGATCGCCATTCGCTCGCAACTCGGCCAGCTCGCGAGCCGACAACTTGACGGTACCGGCAAATCGGCCGTTTCGCTTCGTCACGTGCTGCAAGTAGTGAACGCGATCCCCGACTCGCAAGGCGACCCGCTTGCCCCGCTCCGTCGGTGCGATGAACTCGCGAATGCGCGACTCGAACAGCTCGTGTTGCGCCTCGGTTGGCTGAATTTTTGCAGCCCGTTGTAGCAGTCGCAGTAACATCCTCTTCTGACGGCTCTCGCTGCCCGCTTGATACACCGTGCCATAAATGTCGATCCGCCATGACGCACCCCCATCGATCATGTTCCCGATCGTCGGATAGACGACGACATGGTCACTTGGTTCGACATCGGTTCGTGATTCGAATGGTTTCGGCATGCGACGCGCAGATGGCAGCGACTGACAGAGAGAAGAATAACTCGCGACCCTCCTTTAGACATGACCGGCTGGTGTCAGTCAACGTCCCCAATTCAGTGAATTAGATTCGGAAAGGCGACGTTTAATTGCGTGATGCGCTATAAACCAACGCGGCGGGAACGCGATTTTACCGCGCTTCGGCCAAGGCCTTCGGACGCCCTTGCCAGGAAGAACCTTTGCGCTGGCTTGCTGATCGCGAATCGACTAACATATCTAACGACGTCAATTTGTTAGCAGTGTGCCGAAAAATCGGCCAAAGCACTAGCTCCCGCCCCGCTTCGAACATCCCGATTCTTATGCGACTGCTTTTGCCCATTAGCGCGTCCGTTCTCTTCTGTCTGTCTGCGGTCAGCGTGGCTGAGGCAGAGGACGAAGACGCTCCCGCGCCGGCGAATGTCGAGATCCACGAAGTCGTTGACCGCTATGTTGACGAGCAACTCAAAGCCGCCGCGATCACGCCCGCACTACAAGCCGACGACGCGAATCTGTTGCGACGGACGATGCTTGATCTTGTCGGACGAGCTCCAACGTCGGCCGAAGCGACTGCGTTCATGGCGTCAGACGAAACGGGTAAGCGAGAATTCACTGTCGACCGTCTGATCGCGTCGTCCAGCTTTGCTCGACATCAGGCCAACGAACTGAACACGATGCTCATGCAAGGTGGTAGCGGCGACCTGTTGAAGTATCTGGGACCAGCTACCGCAGAGAATCGTCCTTGGAACAAAATGTTTCGTGACTTGCTCGCCGCCGATCCCGAATCCGGTGCCGACCAGTTTCTAAAGTCCCGTGTCAAAGATCTCGACCGGTTGGCGAACGACACGAGTGTCATCTTCTTTGGAGTCAATGTTAGTTGTGCCCAATGTCACGATCATCCGTTAGTCACCGAATGGACTCAATCGCATTTCTTTGGCATGAAGTCTTTCTTCAGCCGCACGTTCGAGAACGGTGATTTTCTGGGTGAACGCGACTACGGACTCGTCAAGTTTCAAACAACCGAAGGCGAAGAGCAGGTTGCTCCACTAATGTTCCTGACCGGAACGGTCCTCGAAGAACCAGAGTCTTCCGAGCCAACCGACGAGCAAAAGAAGGAAGAGAAGAAGCAGCTTGAAGAGCTTAAGAAGAACAAGCAACCGCCACCCGCGCCTTCCTTCAGTCGGCGTGAACAACTCGCGAGCGTCGCGCTCGAAGAGGACGAGAATATCTACTTTTCACGTTCGATCGTGAATCGGATCTGGTATCGATTGTTTGGACGTGGGCTGGTTGCACCCGTCGACCAAATGCATCCAGAGAATCCGGCCAGTCATCCGGAATTGTTAGCGTGGTTGGCGCGAGATCTGGTCGAACACGACTACGACCTCCAGCGTCTGATTCGCGGCTTAGTTCTGAGCAACGCGTATTCCCGGTCCAGTCGTTGGGATGGCGATGACAGTCCGTCGCCAGAGTTGTTTGCGGTTGCCATGGTGCGTCCGCTTACTCCTGCTCAGTACGCAACGTCGCTGCGAATCGCCAGCATGAACCCTAGCTGGTTTCCCGAAGAATTGACCGGCGAGGAGTTTGAGAAGCGAATCGAGCAAGTCGAGAACAGTGCGCGAGGCTTTGCCAGGATGATCGAGCAGCCGAGCGAAGACTTTCAAGTCAGCGTGACAGAAGCTCTCTTGTTCAATAACAACCAGCGAATTACCAGCGAGTTCTTACGAGACGCTGGCGACTCGCTAGTCGGTAAACTCAAGACAATCGAAGACCCAAAGCAAGTTGTTGACATCGCCGTAAGGAATGTCTTTGCTCGACCCGCGAGCGATGACGAAGCTCGGGTACTCGTCGAGTACCTATCCCAGTACAAAGAAAATCGCTTAATCGCCGCACAACAACTGGTTTGGGCATTGATGACAACGAATGAAGTCCGATTTAATTACTAAGTAGGCGAGAGTTCGCTTTTTCGGTGAGTAGAGGATGAAATCATGACGCGTCGCAACTCGTCTGGTGGTTTGTCGGATCAAGCCATAAGCCGCCGATCATTTCTTGGTAGCACGCTGGCCACAACGGCCGTCTTGACCGCGGCTGATATGACCGTGCTGGATGCTCTGCAAAGTCCAGCCATGGCAGAAGAATTAAAGCGGAAGGACAAACGAGTTATCGTGTTTTGGTTAGCAGGTGGCGCGAGCCAACTCGAGACGTGGGATCCGAAACCAGGGCGTCCGACGGGTGGGCCTTATCGAGCCATTCAAACGAACGTGCCCGGCATTCAGATCTCCGAGCTAATGCCAAAGATGTCGCAGCGGTTGCAACATACCTCCATCATCCGCTCGTTGAACACAAAGATCGGCGACCACGGAGGCGGTGCCACATTGATGCATCTTGGCCGTCGCGACGAATCGGCGCTCAAGCTTCCCGATCTTGGAGCGATGATCGCGAGAGAGATGGGACAGATCGACAGTGCGGTACCGGACTATGTTGCCTTCTATACCGCGACGGAAGGGCGTGGTGGCGGTACCGGACAATCGGGTTTCCTGGGCGCTCGATACGCTCCGATGTTCCTGACTACCGAATCGAAGCCAGCCGACCTCTCTCTACCGCCGGGTATCGGAGAGATCGATCACCAAACTCGCGCTGACTTGCGACAATTGCTGAGCAATCGCTTCTCCGAAGGCAGAAAGTCAAGTTCACTTGGCAGCCACAACGAAGCCTATGCGCGCGTTAGAGGTTTGATGTCGAGCGAGCAATTGTTTGATATTTCGGGCGAGCCACAATCGATCCGCGACCAGTACGGCCCAACGCTCTTCGGCGAACAGACGCTCGTCGCCCGACGCTTGATCGAAGCAGGAACGCCTTTTGTAAAGGTGTCACGAGCTTGGTGGGACAGTCACGGTCAGAACTTTGAAACGCATCTCGAACTGGTCACGGAACTTGATCACGTCATGTCTGGTTTGCTCGACGATCTTGAGCAACGTGGCCTGCTCGACAACACGCTTGTCATCACCATGTCGGAGTTTGGACGTACGCCAAATATCAACGCAAGCTTGGGTCGGGACCACTTCGCGTCGGCGTGGAGTGTGTCCCTTACCGGTTGTGGTATCAAAGGCGGTTCTGTGTACGGCAAGTCGGACGAAGATGGGCAGACGGTCGCCGATGGCGAAATTGGCGCTGCCCAAGTATTTGCGACAATCTTTCACGCACTCGGCATCGACCACGAGAAGGAATACTACGTAGGTGTCCGACCCGTGCCGCTCACCGATCCTGGAACTGAACCTCTGAAAGAGGTCATCGCATAAGTATGAATGCACTCGATCCGAACAAATTGAAAGTCGTCAAAGAAGTTGGCCGGCCCGGCGTCTTGCTCGCGGTCGCACAACAACCAGCTTCCAGCCGCCTCTTCTTTGGGGCATCTGACTTCAAAGTACATGATTTTGATGTCATGGCCGAGAAGCCGGAGCCTGTCGAGTACGCTGGGCACGAGAGCTACGTCACCGGTGTTGTGTTGGCCGGTAAGTATATGATCTCCGGCGGATACGACGGTCGGTTGATTTGGTGGGATACCGAAACAAAACAACAAGTGCGATCTATCCTTGCGCATTCACGCTGGATTCGTGACCTTGCCGCGACGCCGAACGGCAAGCACGTCGTTAGCGTCGCAGACGACATGGTCTGTCGGATCTGGGATGTCGCGAGTGGAAAACTAGTTCGCGATCTACTCGGCCACGATTCGCGCACTCCGAATCATTTCCCGTCGATGCTTTATGCCTGCGCGATCTCTCCGGATGGTCGCTACATCGCCACGGGCGACCGAGTTGGAAAGAATATCGTCTGGGATTTGGCGAACGGAAGACGGCTCGCAACGCTCGAAACTCCGATCATGTACACCTGGGATCCGAAAGCTCGAATTCATTCCATCGGCGGCGTTCGCTCGCTCGCGTTTTCGTCTGACTCAAGTTTGCTGGCAGTCGGCGGCATGGGCCAAGTGGGCAACATCGATCATCTCGGTGGTCTTGCTCGCGTCGAAGTGTTCAACTGGCAGAAGGCAGAACGAACACATGAGTTTGCTGGCGATGAGTACAACGGACTTGTCGAGCGATTGGCGTTCGCTCCCAAGGACCAGTGGCTACTCGCGGCAGGCGGTGACAACGCAGGCTTTATCAAGTTCTTTGACCTCTCCGCCAGTAAGCTGATCAAGCAAGACAAAGCTCCGATGCACGTCCACGATTTCGTGCTAAACGAGAACGGCGGCACGATCTATGCTGCTGGTCACGGCAAGGCGGTGGTTTGGAGTCTCGACGCCGCATAGTTCAAACCTGCGGCTTTCTAATTACTCGCGTGCCGCTCGGCACGCTCGTTCCTCGGCACGGGCATCGCCAAACGAAACGGATGGGCATTTTTGGTCATAGGTATCGCAGATTAAACGCTCGTATCCTTCGACCATGCGGTCCAGCGACCAGTTCGCTTCGACTGCCATCCTCCCCGCAGAACCCAGCGAATTGGCGAGCGTCCGATCTGAAAGCAGCTTTAACCAACGATCAGCCAGCGCTTCGGCGTCGCCCGTTTTGACGAGGAAGCCAGTCTTTCCCTCCGCCACCGACTCAGCGACTGAGCCGACGTTGGTCGATACGACGGGAATCTCACAAGCCATGGCTTCAAGAATCGAGACCGGATTCGCTTCGTTATGAGACGTCAGCGAGAATACGTCGAACGCCGAGAGAACTTGTGGAATGTCCGAGCGTGAGCCGACAAAGTGGACCGTACTCGCAACACCTGCTTCAATCGCAACTCGCTCCAGCTTTGACTTCTCAGCACCGTCTCCAACGATCACAAAGTGAGTATCGGGGCGTTGCTTCGCGGTTAACGCTGCAGCGCGAAGAAACAGCGTGTGATTTTTCTCCGGGCGAAGCGCGGCGACAATTCCGCATACCGGAGCCGTCGATGGAATTCCCAACTTGGCTCGCACCGCAAGGCCGCTGTCCGGTAGCGCCCTAAAACGGTAGGTGTCGACTCCGTTCGGGATCACGTTTACTTTCTCTTCGGGAAACCGCTCGCGCTCGATCAAGTGACGACCGTGATTGTCGGCTACGGCGATGAAACCGTCCGTCATTGGCGTCAGCGTTCGATTCAATCGACCGATCGTATCGGGCCAGCCTGTTGAATGGAGCGCGGAGAGAATGACGGGAACTCCTTCCATCCAAGCGGCAAGCCTTCCCCAAAACATCTTATCGCCAGCACCGACGGTTACGACCGCGTCCAATCGCTGCTGGTCGATCAGCTTTCTCATCCGTGACAGAATGCGATGATCGTATTTCGAGCGAATCAATCCGCTGTGAACCGTCACTTCGTTCGCCGCGACTTCGCCGAGGGGACCCATCTCTTTCAAACAACACAATTCTGGCGACACTTGATGTCGGTCTAGTCGCTTCATCAGGTTTACCAGCAGCGTTTCCGCACCACCGACTGGCATGCTCGTAATGACGAACATCGTCCGCAGCGGGCCGCGATCGAGACGTGGGATAAGTGTTCGAGTTTTGTTGAACATCGTAGTAATTCCTTATGTCGAGGCTGGAAGGCTCATGCCGAGTGCCGTTCGGCCGCGCTGAATCATTGATTGAATGCCATCTGTCAGTTGCGTCTGTTCTGAGTTGTCGAGGAGCCAGCCTTCGCGATAGGCAACGAAGCACGCGAGGATTGCGACGGCAAGCGCTTGCCAGCCGCCAAGGCACAAGGCGAGCGGCAGCAGGCTAGTAAATATCAATCCGCGATCCCACCGCATCCCATTGATCCAGCCAAGGTAGTAAATCAGTAGCAGCATGATCGCATTGGCGACCGCGGTTGCGATCACGACGCCCACCAAGCCGAGGATGGGAGCGAGCAGAAAATTGAGCGCGACGTTTGAAACAAGCCCGGCTCCAAACGCAACGCTCCCGATTCGAGTGTTCTCCGCACACAGCAAGTACTTGTTGGCGATGGCCCCCATGCTGTACCACAAGCAATACACGAGCGTGCCGGGAAGAACCGCCAGCCCAGCGTCGTACTTGCCTCGGAGCGCCCAAGTGAACACGAGCGGCGCGGCCAACAACACCATCGCCGCTCCGAACGTAAACGTCACCGAGAGAAGTTTGACGGCTTGGTTCAGTCGCTGGTGGACCAGTTCGCGACGTCCTGCCTCCCAATCCTTGATTAGATGAGGCAGCAAGCTGCCACCCAACATGAAGGCGAGCGATACTAGCAACAGTGGTACCACGCGGCTTGAATAGTATTGACCAACCATCGAGTCTGCCGTGACAGGATCGACGTTAGAGAAATGCTTCAGCATGAACTGATCCGCCGCCTCGAACATGTTGCCGATAAAGTTCGAGATCCACATCCAAGTGGCAAAGGGCATCAATTGAGCCCACAGATCGCGCTGTCCGAGTTGCCGTTCGTGCTTCGGCAACCCCCGCCAAAAACGAGCCAGCACCAAGGCTCCGACGATTGCTGCTATCAGCGAACCAACACCATACGAAATAATGACTGCCTGCTCGCCCATCGCCGTGAAGTACAGCATCGCCACGCCGATGATCGCAAATCCGAAACTGCTGACCATCTGAAGCAGCGAGACGATTCGAATGAGTCGCATCGCTGTTAGCAACTCGACAACGACGTTAAACATCAGGACTGCGGACAGCGTTCCGGCTAGCCACCAAACCAAATGCCACTGCTGTGGATCGCCAAACAATAGCCACGCAATTGGCTGCGGGAATGCGATCAGTGCGATTGCCGTGATCAAAGTGAGCGCTCCGGAAACAGTGACTGTTCGCCGCATGAACGCCCTGAGCTGGCCCTGCTGCCGATATTTTTCGACGTAGCGACCAAACGATCCGGGAATTCCAAACACGACCAGTGGAGCAGCGAGCAGCAGAAAGTTGAATGAAAGCGACCAGCGACCGAGCTGTTCGGATTCCAGCATGTCGCAGAACACGACGTTGCGAACGAGCCCGACCATGCGTTGTGCACCCGCCAACACGATCAAAACGATCATGCTAGTGCGCAACGAATCGCCTCGATGCAGCGACGACATCATGTCGGGTTCTTGTGATTGTTGACTAGGAGTTGCCATCGAATCGGGTGCTTCATCTCGTTTAACGACAAGCCGAAGCGAAGGCTTCCGAAGTGGAATCAAAGGTGCAATACACGCCTCCGCCCCGGCCCTGATACAAGCTTTTGGATTCGACACCTTACGGTGCCATGTCCTCCCTAAGCGTGTGGTCACTACGCCGCTGATACTGGAATCTCTCTGTGCGTCGAACCTTGCGAGGATCAACAGTCAGCCAATTTTTCAATCGCACGATCTCGGGATCGGCGTGGATGCGTTGCAAGTGAAATGGATCATCGCCCGGAAGGTTATAGCCACCGTAAGCTGAGCAGACACCGGTGAATCCAGCATCCGCCGCGATGTGGAATGCCGCCGCGCTGAGATTGTCGTGCAACCCGTACGGAAACGCGAAATGACGGATGGCGATACCGAGCGTCTGCTCGAGATCTTCGCGGCCGCCAACGATTTCGTCCCGCAGCTGCGAATCGCTTGTTAACTTTCCGAGATCGGCGTGAGTGCGCGTGTGCCCTCCGATTTCGATGCCCGCCGCGGCGAGTGACGCAAGCTGCTCGATCGTGTTTGGCGCAAGCGGCGTGCCATCCGCAGCATCGTGCGGAAACGATTGGCCGGTTAGCACGTAGTGGCTGGTCACGAAGTATGTACAAGGAATTCGCCTGCTGACCAACAGCGGCAACGCCCATTCGCAATTCTCAGCATATCCGTCGTCGAACGTGATGCTAACGGCGGCTTTGTCATTCCCTTCACGGACGCGGCGCTGTGCTTCGTCGAGTGAAACCATATCGAAGTTCGCTTGAAGCCAATTGATCTCGCGTCTGAACTGGGCGTTAGAAATCGTCCAAGCGTTTGGCGTGTGATCTGCGACGCGGTGATAGTAAATGACCATGACCGGCGCGCTGCCAGCACGCGCCGCTTGCTCGTTCGACCAAAGTCGCCCTGGCAAGGTCGCGTAGTAGTACGCGCCAAGCAGGCTGCTCTTCCAAGGTGATAGGACGGTTGTCATCGTATTGCCTTGCCGCTCATTGCATCCCGGTCAACGTGAGACCACCCCTGATCCAATTCTTCATGGTCGTACCCGCAAGCCAGACACCTTCGCGGAGATGTGAGGACGTTTGATTGGCAGAAATGCGAAGGTTGACCGTGGATTGCGGTTGAGCTCTCCAATCTGCCTTGTAGGGCTCGTCGCCTCGCAAGAAGTCGTAGGTTGTTCGCGAAGAGGCGATCGCATGACGAACGACAGCGATTGTCATGAGATGGCCGGGCGAATCACGTGTCGCCTCCGGATCGAGACCACTTTGATATCCATATGCCGCGTTGGCAGCAACCAAGCTGTAATCGATCGCGGCCGGGTGACCGTCTAACTCGATCCACGTCAGCTCGAGCATTCCGGCGTCCCACAATCGCTGTGACACGCTATCGATAAAGGCAGAGAACGGCTTCGACGCGAAGCATCCGGGCTCGCCGAGGCTGATTCGTCGTTTTTGATGAAGATCGATGAACAACTTCATCGCCCAGTGGAACTCGTCATCCGAGCATGCCATTTTGAACTCAAGCCTGTCGCGATCGATCACATCACGTTGCAGTCGCCGAAACGCTTTGCGTCGGTTCTTCGAGAGGCCCGCATGAAGTTCTTCCCAAGACGAAGGCAGAGGCAGCTTCCAACAGTTGAGCGCAGGCTGACGACGGACGCCGCATCCGGCTTCAGACAACGTCCCAACGAGTTTCGCCATCGCCGCATCGTTTGTCGGGACACCGTCAAGTTCCAACAAATCCCACTGATCGGAGGCATTCATTTCGCCACTGCAAGCGCTGATCAACCAAATCGCCAGTGCTTCGATGACAAGATCTTCGTGCTCGTTCGTCGAGAGCACGGTCACATAGTCCGTACAAACTTCGCCCGATCCAAGCAGTTGCAAGACGCGTCCTCGCGCAGTACTTCGTTCTCGAAACAGCGGCAAGAGGCCAATCAGATTTCCAAAGTCGTCATGTACCGTCAGGACGAACAATTCGCGTCCGATGCCATAGTGTTCCCACCACGTTGACAACCACTCCCAACTGCGAAATGGAACGCCGCGCGTCAAGCAGTTCCACGATGCGGAACAGCGTTGCAACTGGTCGGTTGTAGCGATTCTCGTGACTTGCATCGAAAGGGCTCGCAAAGTGCGCAAAATGGGTGCAGATCGATGCTGAACTCTCGGTCACAAACCATGAGAAGCAAACGGACTTTGATCAACGGGCAGAGAATCTCTGGCTGCTGTTGCGAAACGGCAACAAGGTTGCGTTGAGGCATCTTGCGTCGCCATTGTTCATTCCGCGAACGAACGTCTTTTCGCGGCGCGAAAGGCGACTACGATCCGAACCGTAACCTATCTTTTCCATAGACATGAAGGCGAAGATCCACAGCTTCCTGCTTGAATCGGGGATGTGACACCACAGACTCGATCGGAACGGCGAAGGCGTATCGGCGGGGGTAACCCCACCGGATTGTTTTGACACCTCGCGACTGCACATCGAGCGTAGATATGACTCCCATCATCGCCATCGCCGGTATCGCTGGGTTGGTCTGGGCGGTCGTTCTGTTTCGATACGGCGATCTCGTCGCCGGTTGTTTGGCCGTGCTTCTGGTTGGTAGCGTGTTCGGCTACGAGTTCTTTCATCTCTCCGTCATCACCGCCGATCGAATGCTGCTCGGTGGCTTGATTGGTGCGTATATCGTCTACCGCCGACTTGATTTGGCCGACCCTAAACCGATGGAAAAGGCCGATCTCGCGGTCTTTCTCTTCATCGGCGTACTCTTCTCGAGTACCATGACCAGCAACTGGAAGCTGGGTGGCGCCCAGCCGCTCGCGACACTGATCTTCTTCTTTTGCTTGCCAGTCGCAATGTATTGGATTGGGCGTCAAGCAAAGCTTACCGAGCGGTCGCTGTTATCCGTCTTCGGTGTCCTGGCGATCTTTGCCGTTTACTTGGGGCTGACCGCGTTCGCCGAGACGAGGCAGATGTGGTCGGTCGTCTTCCCTCGCTACATTTCGTCGCCAAGCTATGCTGAATTCTTCGGTCGCGGTCGCGGACCGTTTCTCAATCCGGTCGGTTGCGGGTTGTACATGAGCGCCGGGTTGTTTGGTGCAGTGCAATGGTGGCCACGATTTCGGTTAGTCGGCCGCAGCGTTGTTGTAGTGGCCACGTGCGCGATCTTGCTGGGTATCTATTGCACGTTGACACGCAGTGTTTGGATCGGAGCCGGGCTCGGGTTGCTGATGATTATCGGACTATCGATTCCGAAGTCATGGCGATTTCCGATGTTAATCGCCGTAGTCATTGCCGGTTCGGCTGTGCTCGTTGCAAAACGCGATAAGCTCAACAACTTCAAACGCGACAAACACGTCAGCGTTAAAGACATGTCCACGTCGGCCTCGCTGCGACCGGTTTTGGCGACGGTTGCTTGGAGGATGTTCCTCGACTATCCGCTCTTCGGTTGCGGGTTCGGTCAGTACAAAGAATACGACGTCGAGTACCTGCAGCTAATTGTAGGCGACCTCGACCTCGAAAAGGCGGCGCCTTACGTTCAACACAACGTCTTTCTAGCGGTGCTGACACAAACGGGCATGCTCGGCTTTGGTGCTTGGATGATCATGCTCGGACTCTGGACACGCAATGCTTGGCGGCTTTGGAATAGTCGCCAAGCACCGCTTTGGGCACGGCAACATGGCTTACTGTTCCTCGCTTTGCTCGCGGCGTTCGCATTTAACGGAATGTTTCACGACGTGGGCATCATCTCGATGGTGAACATGCTTTTGTTTTTCATTGCCGGTGTATGCCAAGGGCTGACGCCGCATATCTGCGGTGCGGCGGAGCCTCGGCGAACGACGGATCCGGTTGATCGTCGCATGAATCGCGTGGTTGGAGTTACTACGTAGCAGATTGTTACAAGAGAGCTAATGATGGCAACACTTCTTGAACCAGAAGTCAGAACGGCCAGAAGTGATTGGCCACAAGTCGACCTGTTTGGCGCGACGATCGATGTACTTCGGATGAGCGAGACGCTGGAGATCGTGCAAGCTTGGGCAGCAGCGCCAATGGCCCGATGCCGTTACGTCGTAACTCCCAACGTCGACCACACAGTTCTGTTGCACCATCGTCAAGATCTACGCGACGCGTATCATGAGGCCTCGTTAGTTCTCGCCGATGGTTGGCCAGTCGTTGTCGCCTCGCGGCTCGTCGGAAAACCGCTACCAGAACGCGTGCCGGGATCCGATCTGGTACCCGAGTTAATGAAGTCCGCTTCGCCAACCAAACCGCTTCGAGTCTTTCTGCTCGGTGCCGCATCGGGCGTTGGCGAACGAGCCGCTCGAAATATCCGCAGTCAGTGGCCAGGCGTCGATATCGTCGGAGTTTACAGTCCCCCGCTGGGCTTCGAAAAGGACGAAGAGGAGAACAACAAGATCCTGTACATGGTCGAACAAACCGAGCCGGATATTCTCGTCGTCGGACTTGGTGCCCCGAAACAAGAGCTCTGGGTGCATGCAAATCACAAGCGGCTGAAAGCCAAAGTTGCTTTGTGCGTCGGCGCCACGATCGATTTCCTGGCGGGCGAGAAGGCTCGCGCTCCGCGCTGGCTCCAACGCCTCGGCCTCGAATGGCTGCACCGCATGCTCAGCGATCCGCGACGGCTCGTGAAGCGTTACGCTGGCGACGCATGGTTTTTTCCAGGCATCGTGTGGCGCGAATGGCGTCGCGGCGCGGTGAACTAAGGCATGTCGCTTCGCTTGAATGTGGTCGGGGACAGGTTAAGATAGCGAACTGTTTCCTCCCGCTTGGATCTTACCTGGACCTTGAGGCACATCATGAATCTATTCTTCCGCCGCGTGTGCGCTGCGATTCTTCTTGCCGCTTTGCCTTGCATTCACGTGGTCAGCGCCGAAGATGCCAAGCCAAAGCTAAAAGGGTTGATCGTTGCGGGCGGTTGTTGTCATGACTACCCGCGCCAGAAGCTGATCATCAGTGAAGGACTCAGCCAACGGATCAGTATCGAATGGGACATCGTGCACGAAGGCGATGACAAGGGCAAGCTGCATAAGGTCTCGGTTTACGGCAAGCCGAATTGGAGCGAAGGCTATGACGTCATCGTGCATAACGAGTGCTTTGGCGGGATCGAAGACGTCGCGTTTGTTGAAGGACTCGTGAACGAACACAAGCGAAGCGGTGTGCCAGCGGTCTTTGTGCATTGTTCGATGCACTCTTATCGTGCTGCACAAACTGACGAATGGCGAAAGCTGATCGGCGTTACATCTCGACGTCATGAACGCAGCAAGCGATCACTTGAAGTTCGCAATTTGGCTTCCGATAATCCGATCATGGCCGGCTTTCCCAAGACTTGGAAAACGCCCAACGGCGAACTCTATGTGATCGAGAACATCTGGCCCAACTGCACACCGCTCGCTGCAGCTTACAGTCCAGAAACCAAGGCCGATCAACCCTGTATCTGGATCAACAACTACGAGAACGTTCGCATCTTCGGCACGACGCTCGGACATCATAACGAGACGATGATCGCTGACGAGTGGCTCGATACAGTTTCGCGAGGTGTTTTGTGGACCGTGAACAAGCTCAGTGCCGATGGCAAACCTGCGGACGGTTATGTCGGAACAGGCAAAGCTCCATTCAGCTTCGAGAACGAGGGCGGCCCTTCGCCGAAAGTTGCTGATTGGTCGAAGAGCATTAAATTTCCGGCTGGCGAAAAGCCAACGGCGTTGTTTAACGGAAAGGACTTCGCGGGCTGGGAAGGCCATACGGACAAGTACTTCTCGATCAAAGAAGGGGCGATCATCGCAAAGAATAGCGCGGAAAACGCTCCGAAAGTTAGTACTTATCTGCTGACCGAGAAGAAGTACCGCAACTTTCGCTTGGTCTACGAAGGCAAGCTGGCTAAATCGAAAATGCATTCGGGGATCGCAATCTGGGGGAAGAAATTCGAGAAGAACGACGAGCCGAATTCGTACCAGGGCCATCTCGTGATGTTCCCGAGTAACTGGGGGTTCTATGACTTGTACCGTCGCAATTCGATCTATCGAGACGATGGTCGTGCAAAAAAGCAAGACCGCGTTGGTGACTGGAATCGCATGGAAATCCTCGCGATCGGAAATCGAATTCGTTTTGCTGTGAACGGGAAAGAAGTCGCTGATTGGGAGGACCCGAAGCCAGAGCTATGCACGGAAGGCCCGATTGGCTTGCAACTTCACTCCAACAAAGTTCCGCAAGAAGTTCAATTTCGCGGGCTGATCCTCTCCGAAAATCCTGAGGATCGACTGATCACGGTCGACAAGTAATGCAGCCGATCTGTTTTCGCCACGTGCTTGCAACGTTTGGCCTGCTGTTGTTCCTTGTGACCTGGCGGTTATGGATTCCGCAAAATGAATTTCCCCAAATCCCTTTCTTCGCCCTGCTGACGATTGTGCCGAGTTGGGTCGACTGGCTCGGTGTTGCCGCCATCGTCGTATCGCTGTTACTCGCAGCTATCGCTTCGCACGAACTCATCTGGCGACGAGCGATGACCGTTTTCGCACTTGCAGTGATGATGTTGCTGCTGCTGAATCAACATCGCTTCCAGCCTTGGGCCTACCAATTCGTTCTTTTCGCCGCGATCATGGCAAGTTGTCGAGGGAGGACTGCCGTGCACTTGATGCGATGGCTTGTCGTCAGCATTTACGTTTATTCGGCCATTAGTAAGTTCGACTATCAGTTTCTGAACTCGCTCGGTCCGCAATTCCTTTTCACGCTTGCCGGATACATCGGTGTGGAATCGGCGAATTGGCCGAAAGAGATACAAGTCTGGCTCGCCACGATGTTTCCCCTTGGCGAGGTGCTTGTCGGCATCGGCTTGTTAGTTGCCCGAACAAGACGCGCTGCAGTCTTCGCGGCGATCGGCTTGCACGTCCTGCTGCTGCTTATCCTTGGACCGTGGGGTTTAGCGCACCAGCCCGGCGTGCTGGTGTGGAACTTGTTCTTTATCGTGCAAGCGTGGATGCTGTTCACCGAAAGAAAGTTGGACGAAGAGACCATCGCAATCGAATCACAAAGCCGCTTGTCAGAGGGTCTGTGCTATTTCATTTTGGGTATCGTCATCGTTTTTCCCGCCAGTGAATCGCTCGGCTACTGCGATCACTGGCCAGCTTGGGAACTCTATTCGCCACGAAGCAGCCGCGTTCAAGTCGCGATCCACGAGTCCGCCGTTGATCGCTTGCCGCAAAGCGTGCAGCGGCATCTGCGACCGACGCGTGACGAAAACGGATGGCACCAGCTCCACATTGATCGTTGGTCCTTGCAATCGCTGTCCGTTCCGATCTATCCAGAAGATCGATTTCAAATTGGAGTGGTCCTCGCGATCGCTGAACAACACAAACTTGGACTTGCGATTCATGTTACGCAACAAAGTTCCAGTGATCGATGGACTGGCGAACGAACTACACATGCCCTTGTTGGCAGCGAGCAATTACGTGCTGCCAGCCGCAACTATCGGTTAAACACGCGCTCGCGTCCATCGACCGTGATCCGCTGAATTCAGTCGGACCGCTCGACACCGGCACTTCAATCTGGCAGGTCTTGTTGGCCCCAGGGGATCGGCATGCTCGGTCGCGATGCTTGATGATGTGCGCGAGTATCGCGTGGGCGATCGCGAAAAAAGTCGACGATGTCGGACATCTGCCGTACCGCTTCTTGATAAACTTGTTCGCCTTTCTCGCGCGTCGCCAACTCGGGCTGGCCCATCACTCCGCGCGGCGAATACGTACTGGTCCACGAAACCAATGACGCGGGTCCTTTCGCCAGTAGGTCGGTCCAGAGGTACGGATTACCATCGTTCAATGTGCTGATGTGGTTCTTGATCTTGTCTTTGCGAACGTCGTCCTCGGCGAGGTACAAGTACAACGAGGTTTCCAATTCACAAGCGTGTGAAAACCCACCGGGAAACTCGCTCTCGCGCCAGCCAGGAAGAAACTCCTTGTCGATCGTCAGCAGATGCCACCAGGCAATTAGCATGCACTCGGCGTCGGTCTCCAAATTCGTGCGTCGCGCGGCAAGATCGAGATTCGGCATGTTCGAACCGTGGCCGTTGAGCAGAATGATCTTCTTGAAGCCGTGATAGGCGAGTGACTTCGTAATATCGAGCACTTGCCGAATGAATGTCTCGTAGTGTGTATTGACAGTACCAGGAAAGTCCATCACGTGTCCGGTGTACCCGTACGGCACGGTCGGCAGGACGAGGACCTTGTCCGCCATCCGCTCGCCAGTACCCCGGGCAATTCCTCCTGGACAGACCAGGTCGACATCCAGCGGCAAATGATCGCCGTGTTGTTCGACGGCCCCGCAGGGCACAATGCAGACCTGGTTCCCTTCGATCGCTTCGTTGATTTCCGGCCAGGTGAGTTTCTCGTAGCGGTATTCTCTTGTCGCGCGGCTTGACATTATTCGAGGTCTCCATGCAGCGAGGGCAAACGAATGGTGGGAACATAAGGCTAGCATATCGACTTTCCAGCGTCGTAACGGCCGCTCATCATTCGCTCCCATTTCCGGACGCTCCGAGCACGGAAAGAGACTCGGGACGCGATCTCCTCGGTCATCATGGCAGTTTGCGTTAGTAACTCAGGACGTTTTGTCATGAGTCAGTGTTGCGTTAAATCGCTCTCAGTATTGAATGCATTGTGTAAGGTCTTTGCTCGCAACCCCTGTTAACAGATCGGAAAGGGGTGCTTCTGCTTCGAGCGACCGAAAGCAACTTTGAATCGCCAAACCACCGTGGCAATTCGAGTTGCGCGATTCGCAAAACAGAGAATGGACAGGGCACTTCGTCCGCATACTCGGCAAACGCATCCAGTTACGAGTTGTTCGGCACGAAGACTTACGGCGTTTCATCGATATCCGGCCGAAGGAGCCCGGAAAAAACGACCGGAACGTGACCGCTACCTTTCCTGAAATCCCGGAGACGGCCCGTACGTCATGAACGTCGAATCCAATAAACGTGGCCACGGTGCCGCCTCGCGCGACCATATAACCTCGTCCTTCAGTTTTAATGTACACGCATAGCCCGTCATACGTGCGAAACCAATCTTCCAAGTGTGTCCTCTCTTTACTCCCATATGTATGGCGTCGAGTGGAAAGAAGACCTGAACGACTAACACTTAGCCAGGGCGTTGGCTTCTCAACGGCGGTGAAATGGAATCGATAAACTCTAGTGGCCGCTTTACGATCAACACCTTTCTGATTTGGACGTTTTCCACGCAGACTACGATACTAAGGGCTGTAGGCTGCATCACTCGAAGCCATCAATTACACGTCAACCAACGCTTCGCATCGCATTGACTGACGGTTTTTGTGACCGAAGCCGCGTCGTTGCCTCATGCAAGATG